>CAYMPV010000020.1:0-106050 GCA_964392305.1 uncultured candidatus Brocadiaceae bacterium | reverse complement strand
CGGAGCGTAGCGCAGCCTGGTAGCGCACCTGCATGGGGTGCAGGGGGTCGGAGGTTCAAATCCTCTCGCTCCGACCATCTCTTAACCAGTTGTCGAGAGCCCAATTGGGCGTTGACGTCGGGCTCCTCGTGCCAGTCGGACGTATGGCGACAGGGCATGGACTCTGTGCCGAGCCGGCGGGCGCCAGGAACGGCGACTCTTCGTGGTCTTCCGAAGAATGCCGTGAGTGACCAGCTTCCCTGCGGCGGCATGGCCAGTGTGCGAGGAGGTCGGGTGGCTGCGCCCTGCTTCGAATGGGGCCGGGCTCAAGGTGATCCGGATCTCGATGCGTGGCGGAGGCGCTGTTCGAGCGCCTGTTTGAAGGCGGCCGGAGTTGCGTAGCGAGGGTCGGTCACGAGCGTGCGTTGCGCGTCCTGCGAAGTTGGTTGGAGAGGGTCCTGCTGTCCTCGCCACTGATCAGGCGGGCGTTGTCTTGCCTGGCGGATCGCCTGCTCGATGAGATCAGGGGCCGAGTGCGCGGCTGATGATCGGTGATGCGTTGGTTGCGGAAATCTGCGCCTTGCGTTGATCTGTGCAACTGATGAGTCGGGATTGGCGGTCTCACCCCCCGCACAACTCCCCCCGCGATCACTTCCTCGCCGGCACGACTTCGCGAAACGGCACCCGATCACTGTCCGTCGCCCCGTGCACGCCGAGCCCCGCACCGGCACAACCACCACCGACATCCGTGACGCCGTAGAAGTGCAGCGAATTGTCCGCGGCGACGAAGTCCTTGCCGGCACTCCACCCGTGCTGCGTCAACAAGAGGGAGTAGCGCGCGACGACCGCCGGTGCCCGCGTGCCCGCGGGGAACGTCAGCCGCCCGTCCACCGCACCGGCGGTGCCGTTGTCCAGCGGCTCGAGGCCCGGCTTCGCCACGACGAGGCACGTCGTTCCCTCGCGTTCGAGCGCGCCGCCGGGACCGTGCACGACGAACGTGACCGTCGCGTTGGTAGGCGCGAGCTCGGTCGTGGATGGCGTCGACGTGCCGCAGGCGCCCGCGGCGAACAGGAGCAACAAGGCGGCGCGACCGGGCGTTCGCATGGGGGACGGGATCATGCGATCCCCTTACGGGGTCACGCGCACGTCGACAAGGAGGACGATCGTGCAGGATGCGCGCGTACTGCGGCATGGAGGCCCGGCCAGGGCGCCGCCCTTATGCGGTGCTTATGCCTTCGGCCGCCGTACTGATCGAGCGCTGATCGCATGCGGCGTGCGCGAGGACTACGAAGTCCGCCATGAACTCGCAACGTCTCGCGCACCGCCTAGCCGCGCCGCTGCTCTCCGTCGCGGTGGTGGCTTGCACAGGACTGAACACCGCGTCCGGCCGACAGGACGATCAGTTGCCGCCGATCTCGCCGAACCGACCGACGTTCAGCGATTCGCCCGGCTTGATCCCCGTCGGTCACGTGCAACTCGAGACGGGGTACACGGTCGCCGCCCGCGACGACGGCGACACGACGCGCCACAACGGGCCAGAGGTCGTCGTGCGGTATCGCGTCAGCGACACCGTCGAAGCCAGGCTGCTGTGGGGTGGCTATGCATGGAGCGAGTCCGATTCCGGCGGCGGAGTCAGTCGGGCCGATGGCGGGACCGACGCTGGCTTCGCCGTTCTCGTTCCGATCGCCGAACAGTCGGACTGGCTGCCGGCGCTGACGCTCGAGGCCGCGACCACGCTCGGCGTCGGCTCCGAGTCGTTCAGTTCTGGCCATGCGGATCCGACGCTGAAACTGCTGTGGGGATACGCGGGTGAACGGCTGCCCGCCTGGCTCGGCATCGGCGGCAACTTCGTCGTCTCCTACCCGACCGAAGACGGCGACCGCTTCACGCAGCCGGCGGCTTCGCTCTTCGCCACCTTCGGCGATCCGGACTCCGACACGAGCTACTTCGCCGAATGGTTCGTCGTGGGGCGTCCTGCCAACGGTGTGGAGGCGACGCAAAGCATGGACTTCGGCGTCGTGCACCGACTCGAGCCGCGCATCGCGATCGACGCACGCGTCGGTTTCGGCCTCGACTCCCGTGCCGACGACGTCTTCGGCGGCGTCGGCATCAGCTTCCTCTTCTGAGGTGTGACCCATGACCTGGCTGTTGCTCGCCCTGCTCGCCTTCGCGTGCTTCGTCTACCTGCTGCTCGCCGTACTTCGCCCGGAGCGCTTCTGACCGGACTGCCATGAACCATCAACCCACTTCCCTGTTCGCCGCAGAACTGGTCCGGCCAGCGATCGCCAGCGTGTTCGGCAAGCTGCACCCGCGCGTGATGGCGAAGAACCCCGTGATGTTCGTCACGATGGCCGGCGCCGTGCTGACCACCATCGGCGTGTTCACCGCCGGCGAACAATGGTCGTTCGTGCTGCAGCTCGCGGTCTGGCTGTGGTTCACCGTGCTGTTCGCGAACTTCGCCGAGGCGATGGCCGAAGGACGCGGCCAGGCGCAGGCGAACGCGCTGCGCGCCGCGCGCGCGGACACCTTCGGACGGCGGCTGCGCGACGACGGCAGCGAGGAACGCATCGCGGCGACCGAGCTCAAGAAGGGTGATCGCGTCGTCGTCGAGGCCGGCGAGACGATCCCGGCCGACGGCGACGTCATCGACGGCATCGCCAGCGTCGACGAGTCGGCGATCACGGGCGAGTCCGCGCCGGTCATCCGCGAGAGCGGCGGCGACCGCTGCGCCGTCAGCGGCGGAACGCGAGTGCTCAGCGACCGCATCGTCGTGCGCGTGACGACCGAGCGCGGTCAGGGGTTCCTCGACCGCATGATCGCGATGGTCGAGGGTGCGCGCCGCCAGAAGACGCCCAACGAGGTCGCGCTGACGGTGCTGCTCGCGGCGCTGACGATGATCTTCCTGCTCGTCTGCGTGACGCTGCAGCCGTTCGGCCGGTACGCGGGGGCAGAGTTCTCGATGCCGGTGCTGGTCGCGTTGCTCGTGTGCCTGATCCCGACGACGATCGGCGCGCTGCTGAGCGCGATCGGCATCAGCGGCATCGACCGCCTGATCCGACGCAACGTGATGGCGACGAGCGGTCGCGCCGTCGAAGCGGCCGGCGACGTCGACGTGCTGCTGCTCGACAAGACCGGCACGATCACCCTCGGCAACCGCATGGCGACGGCATTCCTGCCGGGTCCTGGTGTCGAGGCCAGGCAACTGGCCGACGCGGCGCAGCTGGCGTCGCTCGCCGATCAGACCCCGGAGGGTCGAAGCATCGTCGTGCTGGCGAAGAAGCAGTACGAACTGCGCGGTCGCGAGGTCGCGGAGCCGCACGCGACGTTCATCCCGTTCAGCGCCGAGACCCGCATGAGCGGCGTCGACTTCGGCGCGCCGGGCGCGGTCCAGCGCCGCATCCGCAAGGGTGCAGTCGAGGCGATCGCCGCGTTCGTCGAGCAACAGGGCGGTCGGCCGGACGCCGCCGTGATGGCGAGCGCTGCCGAGGTCTCTCGCACCGGCGGTACGGCGCTCGTGGTCGCCGACGGGGCGCGCATGCTCGGCGTCGTACAGCTCAAGGACGTGGTCAAGGGCGGCATCCGGCAGCGGTTCGAGCAACTGCGCGCCGTGGGCATCCGCACCGTCATGATCACCGGCGACAATCCGCTCACCGCCGCCGCGATCGCCGCGGAAGCCGGCGTGGACTCGTTCCTCGCGCAGGCCACACCGGAGATGAAGCTGGCGCGCATCCGCGAAGAGCAGGCGAAGGGCCATCTGGTCGCGATGACGGGCGACGGAACGAACGACGCGCCGGCACTGGCCCAGGCCGACGTCGGCGTCGCGATGAACACCGGCACGCAGGCCGCGCGCGAGGCCGGCAACATGGTCGATCTCGACAGCAACCCGACGAAGCTGCTCGACATCGTCGAGATCGGCAAACAGCTGATCATGACGCGCGGCGCGCTGACGACGTTCAGCATGGCCAACGACGTCGCGAAGTACTTCGCGATCCTGCCGGCGATGTTCGCCGCGGTGTACGCCGCGGAAGGCGAGGCCGGTCCGCTGGCCGCACTGGACGTCATGGGGCTGCATTCGCCGCAGAGCGCGATCCTCAGTGCGGTGGTGTTCAACGCGCTGATCATCGTCGTCCTGATCCCGCTGGCGCTGCGCGGCGTCGGCCATCGGCCGGCGAGCGCCGCGGTCGTGTTGCGGCGCAACCTGCTGATCTACGGCCTCGGCGGTGTCGTCGCGCCGTTCGTCGGCATCAAGCTGCTGGACCTGCTGCTGACCACACTGCACATCGTCTGAAGGAGGTGCTTTCCAATGATCGCCAACCTGCTGTTCCTGTCGCTCGGACTCTGCGTGTTCGTGCTGCTGTTCCTGCTGACCGCCGCCGCCGAGCGTCTGTGACCTCTCGGCAACCCGAATCCCCATGGACGCCATCCTCTTCTTACTGCTGATCGTCGGCGGCACCGCTGCCCTGTCCTGGCCGCTCGGTCGCTACATGCGCTGGGCGATGGACCCGACCTCGTCGACCGGAGCCGCCGGCCGATTCGACCGCTGGTTCCAACTCCTGGGAGGCCGCCAGTGCGCGCGTCCGCAGGACTGGAAACAGTACTGCTTGACGATGTTGGCCTTCAACGTCGTGATGTTCGTCGTCGGCTTTGCCTTCCTGGCCTGCCAACAATGGCTGCCACTGAACCCGGACGGCAAGGAGGCGATCGAGGGCAGCCTGATCTTCAACACCGCGGCGTCGTTCACGTCGAACACCAACCTGCAGCACTACTCGGGTGAGGTGTCGATGAGCTACCTCTCGCAGCTGTGCGCGCTGATGTGGCTGCAGTTCGTGTCGCCGGCGGTCGGACTCGCCGCGCTCGTCGCGATGGCGCGCGGTCTGGGCGGGCGGCCGCAGCTCGGCAACTTCTTCGTCGACCTGATGCGCGCGGCCTTCCTCGTGATGTTGCCGCTGGCGGTCGTCGGCGCGCTGCTCCTGGTGGTCGCCGGCGTGCCGATGACGCTGTCGGGCGCCGTTCACGCGACGACCCTCGAGGGGGTCGAGCAGGTGATCGCCCGGGGACCCGTCGCGGCGTTCCTGGCGATCAAACAGCTGGGCACCAACGGCGGCGGCTTCTTCGGTCCGAACAGCACCCAGCCGTTCGAGAACCCGTCGTTCTTCACCAACGTGCTCGCCACGGTCTCGATCCTGCTCGTGCCGATGGCGTCGGTGTGGATGTTCGGCCGCATCGTCGGCCGCATGCGTCACGCCGCGGCGATCTTCGCGGTGATGATGGCGTTGCTCGTCGCGAAGATGGGCGGCGCCATCGCCTGGGAAGCGGCGCCGACGCAGGCGTTCGCCGACCTGCCGATCGCCCAGGATGTCGGCAACCTCGAAGGCAAGGAGCTGCGTTTCGGCGCCGCTGCCGGGCCGCTGTGGGCGGTCGCGACCACGAGCACGAGCAACGGTTCGGTCAACTGCATGCACGACAGCCTGAACCCGTTGACAGGCCTGATGTCGATGGTCGGCATGTGGCTCAACGCGACGTTCGGTGGCGTCGGCGTCGGCATGATCAACATGTTCATCTACATCGTGCTGGCGGTGTTCGTCGCCGGCATGATGGTCGGCCGCACGCCGGAGTACCTGCAGCGCCGTGTGGAGGTGCGAGAAGTCAAACTCGCCGTGCTGGCGATGTTCGCCCACGCGTTGTTCATCCTCGGCGGCACCGCGGTGTTCGCATCGACTGCATGGGGAACGACGACGCTGAACAACGTCGGCGCGCACGGCTTTTGCGAGATGCTCTACGAGTTCAGCTCGGCATCGGCCAACAACGGCTCGGGCTTCGAAGGTCTCGGCGACAACACGGTGCCGTGGAACCTCGCGACCGGGATCGTCATGCTGCTCGCGCGCTTCATCCCGATCGTGCTGCCGTTGGCGATCGCGGGTTCACTGGCCCAGAAGCGTGCGACCGCGTCGTCCGCGGGAACGCTCTCGGTCGACACGCCGACGTTCGGCGTGATGTTGATCGCGACGATCCTGTTCCTCGGTGCGTTGACGTTCTTCCCGGCGGCCGCGCTCGGGCCGATCGCCGAACACCTGCAGTTCATGAAGTGAGGAGAAGCGTCTCATGCAGTCCATCGTGACCAGTCTTCGTCTGACCGCCGCCACGCTGCTCGTCTGCGTCGGCGGCTACACGCTGCTCGTCCTGGGTTTCGCCCAACTCGTGACGCCGCACACCGCCAACGGTTCGCTGCTGACACGCGCCGACGGCACGGTGATCGGCAGCGAGCTGCTCGCGCAGGAGTTCACGAAGCCCGGCTACTTCTGGCCGCGGCCGTCCGCGGTCGGCTACAACGCCGCGGGCGCCGGTGGCAGCAACAAGTCGCCGACCAGCGTCGACCTGACCGAGCGGGCGCGGCAGATCGTCGCCGCGCATGGCGCGACTGCAGCGAACCCGCTGCCCGCCGACCTCGCCGCCGCATCCGGCGGTGGTCTCGATCCGCACATCAGCGAGGCGGCCGCCCTCTACCAGGTGGACCGCGTCGCCGCGGCGCGAGGCCGGTCGGCGGCAGAGGTCGCGGAGCTGGTCGAACGGCACGCGTTCGCGCCGGGTGGGACGTTCACTCGCGGGCGCATCGTGAACGTCCTTGTGCTCAACTGCGCGCTCGACGGTACGTTCTGAGCGCACCACGACTCGGCGGCAATGCAATGGATGTCCTCGATGGCGAACGGCCGGACCCCGACGAGTTGCTCGCCCAGCTCCACAGCGAGCAGCAGAAGGCGCAGCGTGGGCGCCTCAAGGTCTGGTTCGGCGCGTGCCCCGGTGTCGGCAAGACGTTCTCGATGTTGTCCGCGGCACAACGCCTGCGGGCTTCGGGAACGGATGTCGTCGTCGGCCTCGTCGAGACGCACGGGCGCAGCGAGACGGCGGAGCTGCTGAGTGGGCTGGAGCAGCTGCCGCGGCGCACGGTCGAGTATCGCGGCACGACCCTGACCGAGTTCGACCTCGAGGCGGCGCTGGCGCGCAAGCCCGCCGTGTTGCTGCTCGACGAACTCGCCCACACCAACGCGCCCGGTTCCCGCTTCGCGAAGCGTTGGCAGGACGTGCGCGCGCTCCTCGACGCCAAGATCGACGTCTACACGACGATGAACGTGCAGCACGTCGAGAGCCTCAACGACATCGTCGCCCGGATCACGGGCGTGCACGTTCGCGAGACCGTGCCGGACCACATCCTCGACGAGGCTGACGACGTCGAGATCGTCGACCTGACGCCCGACGCCCTGCTCGAGCGGCTGCGCGCCGGCAAGGTGTACGTGCCCGAGGCGGCGACAGCTGCCGCGGAGGCCTTCTTCAGGAAGGGCAATCTGGCCGCGCTGCGCGAGCTGGCGTTGCGCACGACGGCGCAGCTCGTCGACCAGCGGCGGCGCGAGGAACGGTTCGTCGGCGGCAGGCGGCGCGCTCGCAGGAGCAGCGAACGCATCCTGGTCTGCGTGGGGCCGAGCCCGTTCTCGGCCCGTCTCGTGCGCGCGGCTCACCGCATGGCGGCCGTGCTCCGCGGCGAGTTGTTCGCACTGCACGTCGCGAAACCCGCGGGGCGGCGCGTCGCGGCAGGCGACTACGAGCGGGTGCTGCAGAACCTGCGCATCGCCGAGTCGCTGGGCGCTCGCGTCGCCTCGGTCGAGAGCGACGATGCCGCGAGCGCCGTCGTCGCCTTCGCCGACCGTCACGAGGTGAGCCGCATCGTCGTCGGCCGAACGGGTCGGACTCGCCTCCACGAGCTCGTGTTCGGATCGTTCACCATGGACGTCATCCGCAACGCCGGCGCCGACGTCTACGTCATCCACGACGACTCGGAGGAGGCGGATTCGCCACAGGTGCCGGCGCCGACGGGGCGACCGACTCTCCACGTGGCCTGGCGCAGCATGCTCGGTGCGCTCGGATGCAGCGCGGTGTCCGTGGCCGCTGCGAGCGTCTCGTATGCGCCGCCCGACCTCTCGGTCGAGGCACTGCTGTTGACGCTCGGAGTCGTGGTCGCGGCGCAACGGTTCGGGCGTTGGCCCGCGGTCCTGGTCGCTGTGGCCAACGCGCTCGCGTTCAACTTCCTGATGACGGAGCCGCGGTACACCTTCGCGATCGTCGAGCCCTCCTATCTGCTCGCCTTCGGTGTCATGCTGTTCGCCGCGTTGACCATCGGCTCGCTGGTCGCGGCGGTCCGGGAACGCGCCCAGGCGGCGTACCAGCGGGAGAGGGAAGTCACGGCGCTGCACTCGTTCTCGAGAGAACTGGCCGATGCGCAGTCCGGCGAGGAAGTCGGCCGCATCACGATTGCCCACCTCAGGGACGTCGTGCGAGCGGACCTGGTCATGATCGTACCGGTCGGCGCGGAGACGATCGGGTCCGCGGGAGTCGTCGCCTCGCACGGCAGCTTGGACTGGCTCGGATCGGAGAAGCTGGCGGTCGCGAGATGGTGTTGGGACCACGGGACGGCCGCCGGCATCGGCACCAGGAACCTGCCCGGCACCGCGGCGCTGTTCCTGCCGGTGCGCTCGACTCGTGGCAAGGAAGCCGTGGTCGGCCTGCGCCCGCGAACCTCGGCCGACGTCCCGGACGCCAAACAACGCCTGCTGGCGGACACGTTCGTCGAGCAGGCGGCGCTGGCGTTCGAACGCATCGCCATGGCCGAGGAGCGTCAACGTGCACGGCATGAGGCCGATGTCGAACGGTTGCGCAGCACGCTCCTGGCGTCCGTCTCACACGATCTGCGAACGCCGCTCGCGACGATCACCGGGTCCGCCAGCAGCCTGCTCGACGGAGCGCTGACCGATCCGCTGGTGCGCCGCGAACTGCTCACGGGCATCGCGACGGAGGCTCAGCGTCTCAACGACCTGATCGCCAACCTGGTGTTCGCGACGCGGCTCGAGGATCCGCGAATGTCGCTGCGGCGCGAGTGGACGAGCGTCGAAGAGATCGTCGGCGCGGCGTTGCGCAGGGCTCGCGACGTGCTGCACGCGCACTCCGTGATCGTCGACGTCGACCGAGACCTCCCTTTGATCCAAGCTGATCCGGTGTTGATCGAGCAGGCGATCTTCCTGCTGTTGGACAATGCCGCCCGACACACACCGTCGGGTACCACCGTGCACGTTCGCGGTAGGGTGACGGCGAAGGAGATCACGATCGAGGTCGCCGACGATGGCCCCGGCATTCCGGAAGATCTCCGCGCGAAGGTGTTCGGCAGGTTCGAGCGCGGGCAGAACAGCGCCGGCATGGGGTTGGGTTTGCCGATCTGTGCTGCTGTCATGAAGGCGCACGGTGGTTCCGCTACTCTGCTTCCCTCGACCGGCCGTGGCTCGACGTTCCAGCTGCGATTGCCGGTGCCCGACGATCAGCCAGTGGTGGACCAGGCGGCGGAGATCGACGATCCGGAGCGCCCGAATGGCTGACCAGGACGACCGAAACCAGAACGTGCGGGTCCTCGTGGTCGACGACGAGGTGCCGATCCGCCGTTTCCTGCGTTCGGTGCTGGGCCCGCACGGCTACGAGGTGGTCGAAGCGAGCACGCTGGCGGAAGCGCGGGCGCAATGCCTGACGAAGCCACCGGAGATGATCCTGCTCGATCTCGGCCTGCCCGACGGTGATGGTGTGGAGCTCGTGCGCGAGCTTCGCGGTTGGTCGAACGTGCCGATCGTCGTCCTGTCCGCTCGCGGGCAGGAAGCAGACAAGGTGAAGGCTCTCGACGCGGGCGCGGACGACTACCTGACCAAGCCGTTCGGAGTGCCGGAGCTGCTTGCCCGGTTGCGGGTGGCCTGGCGTCACGCGGAACTCGCGGCGAGCGGGACGTCAGAGCCTGTGTGGCAGTGGCGAGCCGACGACGGTGATGCCTGGAGTCTCGACGCCTCGCGCCGCGTCGTGACGCGCACCGTCGCGGGAGCACGGCAAGAGGTGCGTCTCACGCCCACGGAGTACCGGCTGCTGCTGGCTCTCGCGCGCCACAACGGGAAGGTGCTGACGCACTCGTGGCTGTTGCGCGAGATCTGGGGACCGCACCACGAAGGCGACGTCGCGTACCTGCGGGTGTACATGGGGCAACTGCGTCAGAAGCTCGAGCCCGAGCCGGCCCAGCCCAGCCTCCTGTTGACCGAACCGGGCATCGGCTACCGCATGCGCGCCGCCGAGCCTGCGGAGCCCTTCGGTTGAGGCGCGGTCCCCGACCCGAGAGCGCCGCCTTGCCCGATCGCCGACGATCGAACCTGTCCGGCCGTGCGGCCGGCGTCGTCGCGACCTCTCCTGCCAACGCCACGGTTACGCCGGCGCATCCGCGGGCTAAGCACACCCCCGTCCTTCCCAGGTTCCCGTTCTCCCCAGGTCTCCGTCCTCCCAGGCCACGCCATGGCGAACGCCCCGATCCGCACCGTTCTCTTCACGTCCACGTCCCTTCTGCTCGCAGCTGCCGTGCGGGCCCAGTTCGACTTCAGGCCGACCGCGGCCGAGGTCGTGCTCGACACGGGCTTCACGCAGGTGCAGACGGTCCAAGGACCTGTGCTCAACGTCACGGGCGGCATCTTCCAGTTCCGCAACGTCGACATCCCGCAGGGTGTGCGCGTTCGCGGCGTCGGGCCCAATCCGATGATCTGGATCGTCACCGGGCACTTCCGCGTCGACGGCGAGTTGTGCGCCGACGGCTTCGACGGCGCGATGGTGATGACGTTGAACACCGCCAACTTCCCCGTTGCCGGTGGCCTCGGCGGTCCCGGCGGCGGGCGCGGCGGCGACGGCACGCCGAGCAGCACGCAGCGGGACCTGTTCGGCGGGGTGGGGCGTGATGCGTTCGGCATGCCGGTCGGCGGCGGCGGCGGACGCATCGCCTGCCTCGCGGGACTCGAGCGCGGTTCGGGCGGCGGCGGCGGCGCGTTCGCCACGGTCGGCGATCCGTTCTACCTGACGGTGAGCGCCGGCGGCACGGGGTTCCAGCAGCAGCTCGGCATCGGCGGGCAGGGCGGTCTGGGTGTGTCGGGATCGGCCAACCGCTTCCTGCTCGGCGGCAGCGCAGGGTTGACGCCGTTCGTCGACGGCCGCGCCGACAACGACTTCCTCGGCACCGCGGTCAACGTGCATCTCGGCCAGGCGATCCGCGGCGAATTGCTGTTCTTCCAGGGTGGTCAGGGCGGCGGCGGCGGCGGTGACATGTCGTTCAACGTCAGCTGCTCGCTCGTCGATCCACAGTTCGCGAACGACCAATCGGGCGGTGGCGGCGGTGGTGGTGGCGGCTGCGTGATCGTCGCCGCGCAGGGCCCGATCGTGGTCGGCCCGACGGGACGCATCACCGCGAACGGCGGCAACGGCGGCGGCGGTGAACAGGCCGGCTCGTGCAACAAGGGCGGCGGCGGCGGCGGTGGTTCGGGCGGCATGCTCGTGCTCGCGAGCGCGACGGCGATCGGTCTCTTCGTCAAGGGCGAGACCTACGCGAACAACGACTACGACTTCGTGCTGTCCGCCGACGGCGGTGTCTGCCGAACGGGTTCGTTCGGCGCCCCGGTCGTGCAGCGCAAGTACCCGGTGAACGGTCAGCCCAACCCGCCCACGTTCGGCAGCAACTACGACAGCGCGCCGCTCGGCGGCTTCGGCGGCATGGGCGTGATCCAGCTGCTGACGCCGTTCGGCAACAACGCCGACGGCACCAACACGCACCTCGACGATGGCATCCTGCTGGTGCGCAACGGCAATCTGTTGATGGGCGCCGAGAAGCAGCGTTTCCTCGGCTGGCGCGGTTTCCCGAACGCGCAGGGTGTGCGCGTCGACGACTTCGGTGTGCCGCTGCCGACGGGGCGCACCGATGGCGACATGCGCCCGGCGCCGATCCTGATGCCGCTGTTCTGAGGTGGGTCGCCCGCGAAGCTGCGACGCGGGAATGGCCTTGGCGAGACCTGCGGGACTCCACGGTTGTCAGCTGGGCAGGATCCGCAGCGTGTCGCGGGCGATGAGGTACAGCCCGATGAGCAGCAATGCAGCCCCCGACACCGCGAGGATGCGCGGCTGCCAGCGCACGATGCTCGCCCCGAAACTGGTGGCGAAGCCCGCGCCGACGGCGACGGCCACGGCGAAGACGCCGATGGGGATCGCGGTGCCGATGCCGTAGGCGATGACCGGCGGGGCGGCCGTCGGACCGGCCAGCGCCTGTGGTAGCAGGCTGCCGAAGAACAGCGCTGCCGAGGTCGGACAGAAGGTCAGCGCGAACACGACACCGAGCAGGAACTCGCCGGCCACGCCGCACTTCGCGAGGCGTTCGGCGGTGCCTTGGCTCATGCCGTTGCTCACCCACGGCAGCGGCAGCAGTTCGAGCAGGACCATTGCGGTCAACACCAGCAGCGGGCCCACGAACGGCGGCAACCACTGCTGCAGCGCGCGGGATACCGCCGGGGCGCCGAGTGAACCGACGATCAGGAGTGCTGCGATCGCCGCGTAGGCGGTCACGCGTCCGCCGGTGTAGGCGATCGCACCGAGCAGCGCGCGGCGCCGCGACGCCGCGTGGCGGGTCAACCACACGGTCGCTGCCAGGTTGGTCGCCAGCGGACACGGGCTCACCGAGGTGAGCAGACCCAGTGCCAGACCGCTGCCGGTCACTGCCAGGATGCCGTCCATGCGCTCAGCTCTTGCCCAGGTAGCGTTTCACGGGTTCGCGCACGTAGCTCAAGAACTCATCGGGTTCGTCGAGCAGCAACCAGACGTCCTGCCGGTTGACCCACTCGGTCTCGCGACCGTCGACCTGATGGCTGACGATCACCGTCTTGTTGGCGATCTCGTAGTCGACGACGAAGTGCTTGTTCTCCTGACGATCGGTGTTCAACACACGGAAGACGACGGCGCCGCTGGCCAGCTCCTGTGGGAACCCCTCTTCGATCGCCTGCCGACTCAGCGCCTCGATCTTGCGGCAGGATTCGCAGCGCACATCCGTGGTGAAGTAGGTGACCACCACTGCGGCTGCGGTTGCGGCTGGTGACGGGGACGGTGTCGCGTTCGTCTGTCCGACCCGGGTCGCGGACTGCTGCACCACGTAGAACACGACACTGCCCACCACGATCGCGAGCAGTATCCAGCGCATCAGGAACTTGGCGTTCACGTTCGCTCTCCTCTAGTTCTTGCCCAACAGGCTGACGAGTTCGTCGTGTTTCGGCACCTTGCCGGCGGCGAGCACCTTGCCGTCGACGACGAGAGCGGGAGTGACCATCACCCCGAAGTCGGCGAACTTCAGGAAGTCGGTGACCTTCTCGAGTTCGTATTTCAGGCCGAGTTGATCGGCGGCGGCGACGGCCGCCTTGGTGAGGCTCTCGCACTTGGCGCAGCCGGTGCCCAGGATCTGGATCTTGTGCATGGTTCGGTTCTCAAGAGGTGGCCACCATGCCGAACACCCAGCCGGTGGCGGTGGCCAACAGGACCACGAGCAGGGCGAATGTGAGGGTCTTCTTCCAGCCGAGGATCGAGGACAAGACGAGCATGCTCGGCAGGCTCAGCGCCGGTCCGGCGAGCAGCAGCGCCAGCGCGGGGCCCTTGCCCATGCCGCTGCCGAGCAGGCCCTGCAGGATCGGCACCTCGGTCAAGGTCGCGAAGTACATCAGCGCCGCGGCGAGCGAGGCGAGCAGGGTCGCGAGCAGCGAGTTGCCGCCGACGGCTGATGCGATCCACTCGTTCGGGATCAGGGCCTCGTGACCGGGGCGGCCCAACAGGAAGCCCGCAGCGAGCACACCGCCGATCAGCAGCGGGAAGATCAACTTCGCGTAACTCCAGGTCTGATCGAACCACTCGCCGGCTTCGCCACCCTGGCCGCCGGTGCTGACAGCAAGCCCGCCGACGGCGACCAGCATCGCGAGCTCGGGGGCGCTCGGGAAGGCGAGCGCGGTCGCACCGACGGCAATGACCGACGTCAGGACGCGGTTGCCGGGCAGGCCGATCCAACGCCACGCCATCGCGGCGAACGCGAGCCCGAACGCGGCGGTCAGCGGCCATTTGACGGCGAAGACTGCGGCGAAAAAGCCGTCTTGCTGCTTGGGGTTGGCCCAGTTGGCGAACACCAGCACCGCGACCATCGAGGCGAAGAACGAGGCCGTCTGCCACAGTGGCCTGGTTGCCGCAGGCACCGGTACGTCCGCCATCTGCGCGGTCCGTTCCTGCTGCTCACGACGGAAGATCCACGCCATCAGCAGGCCGAGCACGATGCTGAACAGCACCGCGGCGACCGCGCGCGCGAGGCCGAGTTCGAGGCCGAGGATCTTCGCCGTGAGCACGATCGCCAACACGTTGATCGCGGGCCCCGAGTACAGGAACGCGCTGGCGGGTCCGAGGCCGGCGCCCATGCGGTAGATGCCGGCGAACAGCGGCAGCACGGTGCAGGAGCAGACGGCGAGGATCGTTCCCGAGACCGACGCGACGCCGTAGGCGACCGTGTGGTTCGCTTTGGGGCCCAGGTAGCGGATCACGGCTGCCTGCGACACGAACGCCGCGATCGCGCCGGCGATCCAGAACGCGGGCAGCAGGCACAGGACGACGTGTTCTCGTGCGTAGTCGTGCGCCAGATGCAGGGACTCGTCGACGGCGCTTTCGAATCGCGGCGACCCGACGGGCAGGAAGTAGAGGCCGGCGAACACCGCCACGAACAGCAGTAGCCGCTTCCATTCGCGCTTCGCCTCGGGGCTCATCGATGGATCTCCTCTCAGTTGCAGCAGGTGCGCACTTCGACCCGTTGGCCAGCGGTGGCGGCCGTGAGGCATTGCGTGAACGTTGCCACGCAGGGCAGCGCGAGGCGGTAGATCACCTGGTTGCCTTGTTTGGTGCAGTCCACGATGCCGGCGTTCTTCAGCACCGCGAGGTGCTGTGACACGGTGCTCCAGGAGCTTCCCGCCAACTCACGCAGGTCGTTGACGCAGCGTTCACGTTCGCCGAGCGCCTTCGTGATCAGCAGACGGGTCTCATGGCCGAGCGCTCGGAAGACGCGGACAGGGTCGATGGTCACAGAGACTGGCACCTTGATCCAGACTTAGCATTTCGCGAAATGCTGAACACTGGGGAAGACTGCGAATGCCGCGCGGGATTCGGACGGTTGGATCCGAGCGGATCCGGTACGTCTTCGACGAGCACCCAGGTCACCGGGTGCAGGCCTTCGCCTTCGACCGCGAGCTCCGCGTCGGTGACGCGCCCCACGAGTTCGGCCTCTGAAGTCAGCTCGTCATCGCCGCGCGCACCCGGGTGACGTCGACTCGCCGGCAGAACGGCACGACGCGCGGATGATCACGCACCGCTTCGGGCACTTCGCGTTCGGGCAGGCACAAGATCAGACGCGAGCATCGATGCAGCAGTTCGAGCTTGGCGGCGAGAGCGGTGCGATCGCGCAGTCCGGCGAGTTCGAGCAGCCACGGGGCGCCGCGGTGTGGTGGGCGCAGTTCGAAGTCGGGGAAGGCCATGCCGTGCGCGAGCGTGAGCGGCGCTGGTTCGCGCACCAGCTCCCAGTCCGGCAGCAGGCGGCGGAAGTCGCACGCGAAGCGCCGTTCGAGGTCGCTGTCGAAACGACGCGGTTCCTCGCCGGGCAGGATCGGGTCGCCGGTCGTCAGCACCAGGTCGCCGCGTGCGTTGGGCAGTTCGCAGCGGGCGCGCAGGCGATAGCGGCGTGTCCACGGCAGCAGCGGCACGAGCGCGGTGAGATCGGCGGGTGTGCCGACGTGATCGTCGATGCGCCACGACAGCGTGGTGACGGTGAACGGATCGGCGCGCACACCGGGCACCAGGCCGCGCAGCCAGGCGGTCTTGAGCACGGTGCGGCTGGCGCCGTGCAGGTCGAGCGTGGCCGAACGCGCATGCTGCAGCAGGCCCGTGACCATCGCCAGATTGGCCGCGAGTGCCAGGCGCGTCGGCTCCGGCGGTGGATCGGGCCAGTGCATGCGACGTCGTGCGGGCAGGTCGTCGTAGAGCGTGTTCAGCAGTTCGTCGGGTGTGATGCCGTGGTCGTGCGCGACCTCGGCGAGCGCCTGGTCGCGAGCGACACCGCGCGCCGCGAGACGGAACAACGCCGCGCGCGCCGCCGCCCGACGCGGCGCGAGCGCCGACTGCCGCAGCAAGACGTGCAGCACATGCGCCGCCGCGAACCGGCGCTGTCCCGCGCGCGGATCGGGATCGCCGCGCTGCACCTGTTGGTGCCATTCCGCGAGCGGTCTGCCCACGAACGCCTCGGCCTGTTCGAGCAGGTCGCGCAGCCACGGCCGGTCGCGGTCGCCGAGCCACGCCGGGACGAGCTCGCCGTCAGCCAGGGTGAACGGCAGCCGCGTGCGCGGGAGAGCGATCACGCCAGCGGTGCGCACGACCGACCTCCACCGTGTCCTGGGAAACGAGTTCGTAGACGATGCCGCCCGGCGCGACGCGACGGCCGCGCGCGGCGCGTTGGTCGCGGCCGAAACCGCCGCCGATGATGATGGCGACGTCGGCGCTGCCTTCGGCGGGACCCAGGTCCAGCAGTCGTGGGCCGGCCAATGCGGGCAACGTCCCGTTCGCGAAGCCGTCGAGCAGGGTGCCGCGTTCGCTGCGCGTCAACTCGGCGGTCAGCGCCGCGATCATGTGTCGACAAGCCAGTTCGTAGGCGACGGCGCGGCTGGGCGTGAACACGAGCACACGCTGGCCGCGGTGTCGCTGCAGCAGTTCGGCGACGAGCGTCGCCTTGTGTTCGTGCCACGCAGCGAGAGAGAGCGCCTGATGCCAGGCGAGCAGCGCCGGACGCTGTTGCGGGTCGCGACGCGCCTGGGCGACGAACGTGCCGAAGCCGGCCGACGGTTGCGCGGCCGCGAAGCGGTCGAACGCGGCCAGGAACGTGCTCCACGCTGTTTCGTGACGAAGCAGCTGCTCGGCCGGCAACGGCACCCGCAACTCGACGACTGCCGCCGCGTCGTCGTCGCTCCCCACATGCACGACCGAACCGATGCGTGCCGCCAGCGGCTCGACCAGGCGCCACTCGGCGCGGGCGCTGAACGCGATGCGCGCCAGCGCTGCGGAGGCATCGAGCGCCGCGCCGAGGAGCAGCGGCGGCATCAGTTCTGGCGCGTCGACGACCAGCAGATCGTGGCGCATGCCCAACCAGTGCATCTCACGCGCCGCCGCCGCGCACGTGCGCACCTCGACGGGCAACGAACGTCGCCAGCGGTGTTCGGCCGCGCTGTCCGCGGCGATCACGAGGGTCGGAGCGCCGAGCGTGCGGCACAGATGTGCGGTGAGCGCGGCGCGATCGCGTTCGCTCGCACCGGCGACGATGCCGCGATGACCGGCGAGGCGCAGGGCGGCCGCGATCGCCAGTGGTCGAACACCGTCGAGCACGCCGGGAACCCGCCGCGGGGTGGGGTTCGGCGAGACGGTGTCCTCGAACCGCACGCAGTGTTCCTGCAGCACGCTGCGCACGCGCCACCGCAGGCGCGCCGGTCCCTCGAGACGCCCGGCGTGCGCCTGCAGGCCGAACGGGCTCGGCAGTTGATCGGGCCACCGCTCGACGAGCAGGCGGCCCGATCGGTAGCGGAGCACTGGGCGGGGAGAATCGGACACACCCGCTATGTGGTCGGGCCGGCCCAGCGATGACAGCGATGTTCACGCCGGCCCGCCGTCGGCCTGGGAAAGACCGACATAAGTCGTGTCATAATAATGGATAAAGTGCCCCTTGGTCCACGTTCCGGGAGGCGATACGCCCCCTTTCACCCGCACCTACGGATTCTGGCACAAGCAAAGATCTTGATCGAGTCCAGAATTGCTCGAACATGGTCGGCCCGTGGAAAACGACCCTGCAAACCTCCTGCGCGCCCACGGCCTGCAGGTCACGGCTCAACGCCTCGCCGTTCTGCGCGCGGTTCGGCGCCGCCCGCATTGCACCGCCGATGCGGTCGCCGAGGAGGTGCGTGCCGAGATCGGCACGATCTCGCGGCAGGCGGTCTACGACGCGCTCGGCGCGCTGACCGAGAAGGGGCTGATCCGGCGCGTGCAACCCGCCGGGTCACCGAGCCTCTACGACCCACGCGTCGGTGACAACCATCACCACGTCATCTGCCGCACCTGCGGCAAGACGGTGGACGTCGACTGCACGGTCGGCGTCGCGCCATGCCTGACCGCGGCCGACACCGACTTCAGGATCGACGAGGCGGAAGTGATCTTCTGGGGCACGTGCCCGAGCTGCATCGCTGCGACGCCCGCCGCCGAAGCCTGACCCAAGACGAATCGAAACCCAAGACCAACCGCCGCCTCGCTGCGGCAAACCACAGGAGACGAGAATGACGAACCACACGAACGGGCACGCGCATCGCCGGGGCAAGAGCTCCGCCGGCCTGGTTGCCCTCACTTTGACCTGTTCGGCGATGAGCAGCGCCTGCTCGGTGCCGGCGCAGGGCCAGGAGCCCAAGGCTGCCGACGGCGCCGCGAGCATGGCCGAGTGCCCGGTGATGGGACCCACCCACAGGAACACGGCGGCTGGAGTCTTCGGCAACGGCGACTGGTGGCCCAATCAGCTGAACCTCGCGATCCTCGATCAGAACTCGCCGGCGAGCAATCCGATGGGGGAGAAGTTCGACTACGCGGTTGAGTTCGCCAAACTCGACCTCGCTGCGGTCAAGCAGGACATCGCCAAGGTGCTGACCACGTCGCAGGACTGGTGGCCGGCGGACTACGGTCACTACGGCGGCCTGATGATCCGCCTCGCCTGGCACAGCGCCGGCACCTACCGCACGACCGACGGCCGTGGCGGTTCGGGCCAGGGCATCATCCGCTTCGCCCCGCTCAACAGCTGGCCTGACAACGGCAACCTCGACAAGGCGCGCCGCCTGCTGTGGCCGATCAAGCAGAAGTACGGCAAGAGCCTGTCGTGGGCGGACCTCACGATCCTCGTCGGCAACGTCGCGCTCGAGTCGATGGGCTTTGCGACGTTCGGTTTCGCCGGCGGTCGCGAGGACGTCTGGGAGCCGCAGATCGACATCAACTGGGGCCCCGAGAGCGAGTGGATGGGTGACAAGCGTCACGCCGAGGGCACCGGCCTGCAGAACCCGCTCGCCGCGTCGCAGATGGGCCTGATCTACGTCAACCCCGAAGGCCCCGGCGGCAACCCCGATCCGCTCGCCGCGGCCAAGGAGATCCGCACGACGTTCGGTCGCATGGCGATGAACGACGAGGAGACGGTGGCGCTGATCGCCGGCGGCCACACCCTGGGCAAGACACACGGCGCGGCCAACCCCGCCAAGTACGTCGGTCCCGAGCCCGAGGGCGCGAGCCTCGAGGAGCAGGGGCTCGGCTGGAAGAACTCGTACGGCACCGGCAAGGGCGCCGACACGATCACCAGCGGCCTCGAAGGTGCGTGGACCTACACGCCGGTGAAGTGGTCGCACGACTACTTCGACAACCTGTTCGACTACGAGTGGGAGCTCACCAAGAGCCCGGCCGGCGCGCAGCAGTGGATCCCCAAGGAGGGTGAGACGACACGCACCACCCCGGACGCGCACGATCCCACCAAGGGCCATCCGGTCGTGATGCTCACGACGGACCTCGCGCTGCGGTTCGACCCGATCTACGGGCCGATCAGCAAGCGCTTCAAGGACAACCCCAAGGAGTTCGAGGCCGCCTTCGCCAAGGCCTGGTACAAGCTCACGCATCGCGACATGGGGCCGGTCTCGCGGCTGCTCGGCCCCGAAGTTCCGCCGGCGCAGCTGTGGCAGGACCCGGTGCCCGCGGTCGATCACCCGCTGGTCGAAGCGCAGGACGTCGCGGATCTCAAGGGCAAGCTGCTCGCTTCGGGGTTGACGACTGCGCAGCTGGTGAGGACGGCGTGGGCCTCCGCCGCCACGTTCCGCGGCACCGACCTGCGCGGCGGTGCCAACGGCGCCCGCATCCGCCTCGCTCCGCAGAAGGACTGGTTGGTCAACCAGCCGGCCGAACTGGCGCAGGTGCTGAAGAAGCTGGAGAGCATCCAGCAGGACTTCAACAAGGCGCAGTCGGGCGGCAAGAAGATCTCGCTCGCCGACCTGATCGTGCTCGGTGGCAACGCCGCGATCGAGGACGCCGCCAAGAAGGCCGGTCATGCCGTGCAGGTCCCGTTCACGCCGGGTCGAACCGACGCGACGCAGGAGATGACCGACGCCGAGTCGTTCGAGGTGCTCGAGCCGAAGACCGACGGGTTCCGCAACTTCCTGGGCAAGAACGCCGATCGCCCGGCGCCGGAGCTGCTGTTGGACCACGCGCAGAAGCTGCAGCTGACCGCGCCCGAGATGACGGTGCTGGTCGGCGGCATGCGCGTCCTGAACGCCAACTCGGGCAAGTCGTCGCACGGTGTGTTCACGACGCGCCCGGGCACGCTGACCAACGACTTCTTCGTCAACCTGCTCGACATGGGCACGAAGTGGCAGAAGGCGGCGGCGGGTGATCAGGTCTACGAAGGCCGTGACGCGTCGGGCAAGGTCAAGTGGACCGGCACCTCGGTCGACCTGGTGTTCGGCTCCAACTCGCAGCTGCGTGCGATCGCCGAGGTCTACGCCTGCGACGATGCGCAGCAGAAGTTCGTCGACGACTTCGTCGCCGCGTGGAACAAGGTCATGAACCTCGACCGCTTCGACGTCTGAGAGGGACGATGCGGCCGTCCTGCGTGAGCGGGGTGGTCGCACGAAGATCCGCGCCCACGAGGGTGCGCGCACGACCCGCTGGCGCAACGCCGGCGGGTCGTTGCGTTCCGGCGCAGCCGTTGCCGTTCCGGCGCAGCCGTTGCGGACTCCCCGAGCAGCTGGCCCCACGTTGCAGGCGTCGGGCGGTGCCCATGCTAGAGTTCGCCCCCGCCTTCCTGCTGCACATCCCCACGTTGCTCGGGTCTGCGCGACGCAGCAATGGGAATGCGCTGCTCCCATGCCCATCACCTCGCGCCAACTCCTCTGCTGCCTCGTCGCCCTGTTGGGCCCGACGTGTGGTGTCGCCATCGGTCAGACCGGTGTCGCGCCTCCCCCGTCGTTCGCCGAGCTCAAGGCACAAGGGGCCGCGCGTTCGAGCTACAAGAGGCAGGAGGCGAAGCGCGTGGTCGGCACGGCGCCCGAACCCGACCTGCAGACGTTCCGGCGCGACATCGAGCCGATCCTCACGCGGGCCTGCGTTCGCTGTCACGGACCCGACAAGCAGAAGGGCGACGTGCGCATCGACACGCTGAATCCGGATCTGTTCCACGGCAGCGACGTCGACTGGTGGCTCGACGTGCTCGGTGTGCTCACCAACGGCGAGATGCCGCCCGAGGACGAGGTTGAGTTGAGCGACGCGGATCGCAGCAAGGTGATCGAGTGGCTGGCAGATCAGAGCCACACGGCTTCGGCGGTGCGTCGCGGCACGAAGGAGCATTCGTCGTTCCGGCGCATGGCGCGCTACGAGTACGAGTACGCGCTGCAGGACCTGCTCGGACTGCCGTACGACTTCGCCGAAGACCTGCCGCCCGACCCCACGTCGGCCGACGGCTTTGAGAACAGCTCCGAGGTGCTGCACCTCTCGGGCATCCAGTTCAGGGCCTATCTGGACTCCGCCCGCAAGGCGCTGAAACTCGCGACCGTGGTGGGCGAACGCCCGGCGCCGCTCTTCTGGGGAGTTTCGATGCAGGCCGCCGCGGCGGTCGAGTGGGCGCGGCAGGACGCGCAGCTCGAACAGATCCGCAAGAAGCACGAGGCCGATCCCGAGAAGATGCAGGCCGAGCTGGCGCAACAAGCCCGGCGCAACGAGGTCCGACCGAACGGCGCACACTACCTCGATCGGCGGACGGGGCGCATGGCCGCGCAGGCGTGGGGCTACTACGGTGCGAAGTTCGCATGGGCGCCGGCTCCGCAGCTGGTCGAGTTGCCGGCGGCCGCCGAGGTCGTCGCCGTCGTTCCCCGGGGCCGTGGACTGATCGTCGAGCTCGGCGACCAGATCCCCGACGACGGCACGCTGCGGGTGCGCGTGCGCGCGTCGCGGGCCGCCCTCGACGACGGTACCGCGCCGAGCATGCAGCTGGTGTTCGGCTGGCAGGCGAGCAACGACTCGCAGGCTGCGGTGCGCATCAGCGAGCACGACCTGGTCGTCGACGCCGCGCCTGGGGCGCCGCGCGTCTACCAATGGGACGTGCCGCTGAGCCAGATCTACCCGCGCAACGGAGTGCGTGAGGTCACCAAGCTCGGCGATCTGCCGAGTCCCTCCGAGTATCTCAAGCTCGTCAACTCGTCCGTGTCGGGCGGCGACATCCACGTCGAAGATGTCGAGGTGACGGCGCCGGCCCACGACCAATGGCCGCCGGCTTCGCACACGCGGATCTTCTTCGACAGTCCCAACGCGACGGACGAACTCGTCTACGCCCGAGAAGTGCTCGCGGCCTTCATGGCGCGCGCGTGGCGCCGCGACGCGAGCGCTGCGGAGATCGAGCAGAAGATGCGGCTGTTCGAGAAGCTGCGGCCGACGTGCGACAGCTTGCAGCAGGCCGTGATCGAAGTGGCGGCGACCGTGCTCTCGTCGCCGAACTTCTTGTATCTCGTCGAGTCGGGGCCGGCGCCGGACGCGGCCGATGCGAACGCCGATGCGCCGCTCACCGATCTCGAACTGGCCACGCGGCTGTCCATGTTCTTGTGGTGCAGCGTGCCCGACGACGAACTGCTCGCCGTGGCGAAGGCCGGGCAGTTGCAGCCCGTCGAGGCCCTGCGCGGTCAGGTCGCGCGCATGCTGGCCGATCCGAAGTCGCGGCGCTTCGTCAAACAGTTCACGCGGCAATGGCTCGGCATGGCGCTGCTGGACTACCTGCACGTCGACGGCAAGGCCTACCCGGAATTCGACGAGGCCTTGCACGAAGCGATGCGCGAGGAGCCCATCGCCTTCTTCGACGAGGTCCTGCGCAACGACTACAGCGTGCTGGAGTTCCTCCACGCCGACTTCGCGATGGTCAACGAACGGCTCGCGCGGCACTACGGGTCGCGCGACGTGATCGGCAACCGGTTCCGACGCGTCGAGCTGTTGCCCGGGCAGCACCGCGGCGGGTTGCTGACGCAGGCCGGTCTGTTGGCGATGAACTCGGACGGCAAGGACTCGCACCCGCTCAAGCGCGGCATCTGGATGCTCGAGCGCCTGCTCGACGATCCGCCGCCGCCGCCGCCGGCCGCGGTCCCGGTGATCGACCTCGCCGACCCCGAGATCGCCAAGCTGACTCTCAAGCAGCGCATCGAGAACCACCGCAACGCCGCGGCCTGCATGTCGTGCCACGTGAAGATCGATCCGTGGGGCATCGCGTTCGAGAACTACGACGCCGTGGGCGGTTGGCGGACCTTGGTGCAGGGTCAGCCGGTCGATGCGGTGGGCGTGTTGTTCAACGACCAGAAGCTCGAAGGCATGGACGGGCTCAAGCGCTTCCTGCTCGAGAACCGGCAGGACCAGTTCGTGCGGGCGATGGTCTGCAAGCTGCTGACCTTCGCGCTGGGCCGGCCACTGACGTTCGGGGATCACGCGGCGATCGACCAGATGACCGCCGAGGCTCGCAAGCGCGGCGACGGGCTTGCTACCATGGTCACCCTCATTGCGACCAGCGCGCTGTTCCGGTCGAAGTGAGACCCCGCCAATGAACATCGACATCGCATCGCTCGATCGGCGCCGGTTCCTGCGGGGTTCCGCGGTCGCGCTCGCGCTGCCGTGGTTCGAGACCTTCGCGCGGGCCGCCGGCCCCGTCGCGCGCCGCGATCGGCCCAAGCGCTTCGCCTGCATCTACTTTCCCGACGGCGTGCCGATGCCGCTCGCCGAGGATCCCGCGTACCAGGACTGGGCCTGGTTCCCGCACGGCAAGGGCAGGGAGTTCACCTTCACCAAATGCCTCGAGCCGCTCGAACCGCTGCGCCACGACCTGACGATCCTGTCCGGACTGTCACACCCGGCCGCGCGCGGCATCCACGGCCATTCGAACGCCGACCAGTTCTTGACCGGCGCGGCGACCGGCCCCAGAGGTCCCTACAAGAACTCGATCTCGCTCGATCAGCTGTTCGCGGCGCACGTCGGTGAAGAGACCCGCTACGCCTCGCTGGTCATGTCGACGGACGGCGGCACCGGCACGCCGCGCGGCGCGCAGACCCTGTCGTTCGATCGCAACGGCCGCGCGATCCCGGCGGCGCACCGGCCGAAGAAGATCTTCGACTCGCTGTTCGTGACCAGCGACGGCGACGCGGCCCGCCGGCTCGCTCTCGACCAGAGCGCGCTCGACGATCTGCTCAGCGACGCCAAGGCGCTGCGCGGCAAGCTGTCCGGCAACGACCAGCAGGCGCTCGACGAGTACCTCGAGTCGGTGCGCGAGACCGAGTTGAAGGTCGAGAAGGCCAAGCGGTGGGTGAGCATCCCGTTGCCCCAGGTCGACGCCGGTCACCTCGAACTCGACGTCACGCCCGACGATTCGCGCACCTATCTGCAGGCGATGTACGGGCTCATCCATCTGGCGTTCCAGACGGACTCGACGCGCGTCGCGACCTATCAGATCGGCCGCGAGAACGGCATCGGCATCAGCGATCACCTCGGTCGCGCGGTCGGGTTCCCGCTGGCGCACCAGCTCTCGCACGAGACCAAGAAGCCGGATGGCTGGAAGAACTTCGGCACCTACTGCCGCTTCCTCAGCGAAGAGCTCGGCCGCTTCGTCGGCAAGTTGAAGGCGACGCCCGAACCCGGTGGAGACGGCAACATGCTCGACAACACGCTGGTCCTGTTCGGGTCGGCGTCGAGCGCCTTCCACCTGTCGCGCAACTATCCGCTGATCCTGCTCGGCGGCAGCAGCATGGGGTTCGCGCACGGCCAGTATCTCGACTACGCGGGGGCCAATGCCTATGCGGGTGGCTGGGACGGGGGCACCGAACCCTGGCAGCTCGAGTTCTCCAAGGAGGAGATCCCGCTGGCGAACCTGTTCGTGACGATGCTGCAGCGGCTCGGGGTGCAGACCGACTCGTTCGCGGACAGCACGGGCGCGCTCGGCGACGTCTGAGCGACCCGGGACGAGAGCTGGCGCTGCTTCATCACCGAGCCATGTCGTGAATTGGCTTTCATGCGCGGCTCACGTCGGACTCATCCGTCCGGGCTAGAAAGGATCCCGAGCAAGCACGGGCCGGCTGCCTTCCGCACCCATGTCTGACAAACTCGCCGAACTGCTCACAAGGCCGTTCGGTCGGTGACCGCGCCCGTGCCAGCTCGACTACAGCGCCCATCTACGACAGCGATGTCCATCGAGGTGTCGTACGTTGCCGGCGGCTGCAGTTGCCACTCGCCCACGAGGAACGAACCATGAGCGTCGCAGAACACATGACGAAGAACGCCGCCTGCTGTTGCGCGAGTGACAGCTTGGCGCTGGCCGCCGGCCTGCTTTGGAGGAACGACTGCGGCAGTGTGCCCGTCGTCGACGAGGCCGGGCGTGTGCAGGGCATGATCACCGATCGCGACATCTGCATGGCAGGCTTGACCACTGGCAAGAAGCTGGCAGACCTGCTGGTCAGCGACGCCATGGCCAGGGACGTAGCCAGCATCGCGGCAACGGAGTCACTGTTGCAGGCGGAGATGCTGATGCGCGACCGGGGCGTTCACCGTCTGCCGGTGATCGACGCGCAGCAACGTGTGATCGGCATGTTGTGCAGCAACGATCTCCTGCGATGGGTCGACGACGGCGGCGCCAACGGTGCGCCCTCGAAGGACGCCACGCATCTGGTCCGCACCCTGGCCATCATCGGCCGACCGCGCACCCCAGCGCCTGTGCCGCGCACAGCCGACGCGGTGGTATTGGATCGGCCGGTGGAATTGCCGACCCTTGGCCCAGGGCTGCCAAGCAATCAACCTGTGCTGTTGGGTGCCAGTCATCGTGATGGCAAGCCCGCACCGAATCACTTGCACTAGGCGGTGCGGCCATGCCAGTTCCCGCACCTGGACGTGGCGGCGTCGCGACGTCGCCGAGCCGGACACGCGAGCTCACTGCGGAGGCGTGGGATGGCAGTGGCGGGAGTTGCCGCCAGGCGCGTCGCCCAACTGATTCCGCAGGCATCGCGCACACCGTGGCGTTCGTGCGTCGGCACCTGCCACGGCGGGCTTGCCGGGTACTCGAAGTCGGCTGCGGTGATGGTCAGCTCGCGGCGGCGCTGCAGGGCAGTCGCTGCGCGGTCGTGGCGATCGACGAAGACGCTGCTGCAGTCGGCAGGAGTCGACGCCGTGGTGTGGATGCACGGATCGCCCACTGGCCGCAGTTCCACGACGGCCTGTTCGACGCGGTCGTCTTCGCGCGATCGCTTCACGAGTGCGACGACATCGGCGACAGCGTCGGCCACGCGGTGCAGCAGCTTCGGCCCGGCGGTCGGTTGTTGATCGAAGACTTCGACTTCGCGGCAGTCAGCGCGGTCACCGTGATGTGGCTGCACGGCGTAACCTCGGGATTGGCGGCGGCCCGAGTGCTCCCCGTCAGGCATTGGCTGGTGGCGGGCCTGCTGGGAAAGCGCGTGCCGATCGACGTTCGCCCAATGGACCCTGATGGTGTGCAAGATCACGACGCGGTGCGGCAGCTGCTCGCAGCGACCGGCCTGCCGGTGCGGGACGAGAGCACGGAGTACCTGTTCCGTTACGTCGAGACCGAGTCGCCCGGTGTTCAGGAGCGGATCCGAAGGGCGGAGGCGAAGTTGATCGCCGCGGGCAGCATCGAGGCGCTCGGGCGGCGGTTCGTAGTCGGATAGCGCGGAGTCGAGTGTCGGGTCAGGGGCGGCGTTGATGGTCAGGATGCCGGGTCAGGCGACTTCATCGTGGCTCCCGTCCTCGGACAGCTCGAATTCGGCCGGTTGCGCCCAGGTAGAGAGCTTGTCCGTGTGCAGGATGCCGCGGATCGCTGTGGCGACGTCCAGGTGCATCGCCGTGTTGTCGACGAACAGCACTGCGCGACGTCGAGGAACAGGCAGGTGACGGGTACTGGGCGGCGATCAGGCATCGGCGTGCCTGATGCGAAGCGCGCTGCCGATCGCGGGCGCCGAGGTACGACACATCGCGGCTGCCGGTTCTGTTCGGCGTCCTGTACGATCGCCGCCGCCAGCGGGTGCTGGTTGCCGCGCTCGCGCGTGGTTGCTAGCCCGAGCAGCGGTCAAGCGGAAGCTCTCCGGTTGCTGAAGAACGCCAGCATGGTGCCGGCGAGCGTCGCCGCTGCACCACCGACGATGAGCCAGAGGGTCCGGGCAGTGTATTTTCCCGTCAGGCCCTCGGTGACCGCTTCGCCCACCGAATCGGTGGCGCGAAGCCCGAAGTAGAGCAGCAGGACGCCGACGACCACCAGGATCACGCCGGGGATGCGGTTGGGGTTCATTGCACGCTTCTCGTTCAGCGAGGCTCGGTCGAGCTGCGCTGACGTGAGACGACAATGCACGGCGCCGCTGATCTGGGGCTGAAGCCGGCATGAAATGTCTTTCATGCCGGCGGCAGATGCACCGCTGCGGGCGCGGACCGAGAGCGGCAGCGACGCGTGATGAAGGAGTGCGCATCCGCATTTCAGGCGGCTCTCAGCAGCCTGATGTAGAGCAGATCGCGAAGGATCGCGGGCGTTCGAGAGAACCGTCGACGCACGTCACGACTTCGCAAGCACACGCATCGGTGACGGTGCAGAGCGCCAGGTCGAAGTGGTGTTCCGCGATCTTCACTTACTTCAACCGGAGAACGAAAATGAACTGGGACCAGATCCAAGGCAAGTGGCAGGAATACAAGGGGCGCGCCAAGCAGCGCTGGGGAAAGCTCACCGACAACGACCTCACCGTCATCGCCGGCAAGCGCGAGGCCCTGGCCGGCAAGCTGCTGGAGAGCTACGGCAATTCCAGGGAACGTGTCGAGCAGGAGATCGCCGAGTGGGAGAAGGCGTGCAAGGTCCGCGCCGAGCCCAAACCCAAGGCCTGAGGAGAGAACTGAAGTCCGCGCCTGCCGGCCGCAATGGACGCAGGCAGGCGTGTGGCGAGGAGGGGATCGGCTGCTTCTGCAGCGAACGGCACCAGGCCGAGGAGGGGAGCGCTCGGGTCACATCGCTTGGGCGCAGGACACTAGGGTTTCGCGTGCGATGAGGCATCGCCGAGCACAACCGTGAGCCGGTGCGTGTCGCCGTCGTCACGCAGCGGGATCGCGTCGGCTTCGACCCGCAGACCGTCCAACTCCACCATGGCGATCCCGCCCGTGACCTGGTCGGGGTTGCGGACCTCGATCGTGTAGACGGTGCGACCGTGTCGCCAGCGCACCGTGAAGCCCGGCCAGGTCCGCGGAATGCACGGCGCGACCTGCAGCCGGTCGCCGTGACGCGTGATGCCGAGGATCGACTCGAGCCCGAGGCGATACATCCAGGCGGCAGATCCCGTGTACCACGTCCATCCGCCGCGACCGAGGTGGGCGGGGTGCGTGTAGACATCCGCTGCGACCACGTACGGTTCGACGCGGTAACGCACGACGTCCGACGGCGTGCGCGTGTGGTTGATCGGATTGAGCATGTGGAACAGTTCCACGGCCTCGTCCCCGTGGCCGAGCTTGGCGATCGCCATCACCGTCCACAACGCTGCATGCGTGTATTGCCCGCCGTTCTCGCGCACTCCCGGCACATAGCCCTTGATGTATCCGGGCTCGAGCGTCGACACGTCGAAGGGCGGCGCCAGCAGCTGGATCAGCCCCGCGGAACGCCGCACCAGGTGCATGCGAACCGAGTCCATGGCGCGTTCGGCGCGCTCCTGCGGTGCGGCGCCGCTGAGCACGGCCCAGCTCTGCGAGACCGCATCGATGCGGCACTCCTGCGACTGGGCGGAGCCCAGGGGCGTGCCGTCGTCGAAGTAGGCGCGCCGATACCAGTCGCCGTCCCAGGTGGTCTCGAGCATCGCGAGCAGTCGTTCGCGCTCGACGCACCAGCGGTCGGCGCGCGGCGCGTCGCCGCGCTGTCGCGCGATCGTGGCGAAGTCCCGCAGGATCTGCGACAGGAACCACCCCAACCAGACGCTCTCACCGCGTCCGAGGTGACCGACGCGGTTCATGCCGTCGTTCCAGTCGCAGGCGCCGATCAACGGCAGGCCGTGCGCCCCGACCGCGAGGCGGCTCTCGATGGCGCGCACGCAGTGTTCGTAGAGCGTGCCGACCTCGTCCGAGACCTCGGGCTCGCCGTAGCAGTCTTGGGCGCCTGGTTCCAGCACAGGGGCACGCAGGAACGGCACCGAAACGTCGAGTACGTCGTGATCTCCTGACACCTGCATGTAGTGCACCGCCGCGAACGGCAGCCACAACAGATCGTCGGAGCATCGACTGCGCAGACCGCGGCCGGTGTGCGCGTGCCACCAGTGCTGCACGTCGCCCTCGACGAACTGACGCGATGCACAGCGCAGCAGGTGTTCGCGGTAGAGATCCGGGCGCGTGATGCCGAGCGCCATCACGTCTTGCAGCTGGTCGCGGAAGCCGTAGGCACCACCGGGCTGGAAGAAGCCGGTGCGTGCCCAGAGCCGGGAGCTCACCGTCTGGTAGAGCAGGAAACGATTCATGACGAGGTCGAAGGAGTCGTCGGGCGTCGTGACCTGGACGGCGCCGAGCAGGTCGTCCCAGTGCGCCATCACCTGCCCCAGCGCCTGCTGCGCCGCATCGAGTGTGCCGAATCTCGTCGCCAGGTCCAACGCGTGGGCGCGGTCGTCGCCCTGGCCGAGCAGCAGTACGACACCCCGCGTCTGCCCAGGTTGCAGCTCGATGCAGACCTGTAGGGCCGCGCACGGATCCAGCCCGGCGCCGAAGCGGTGGGCCAGTGTGCGGCGGGTCAGCGCGGCAGGCCGCCGCAACGACCCGTTGCGCCCGAGGAACTCGCGCCGGTCCCCGGTCGCCGAGCTCGGCGTCAGGCTGGCGTGCGCGAACGCGACGCGGCCCGGAAAGTCCGAGTTGTAGGCGTTGCGGGCGAGCACGGCGCCGGTCGTCGGGTCCTGCTCGGTGACGACGAAGGCGTGTTCGCCCGCGCGCGGCGGACACAGTGCCCATTCGTTGTAGGCGAACACGCTGATCTGGCGAGCCGATGGGCCGGGGTTGTGAAGGATGATCCGAGTGAACTTCACGGGCTCGCGCGCGTGCACGAACACCGTCACCTCACAGGTGATGCCGTTCTCGTGGTGTGTGTAGCTGGTGACCCCGGCGCCGTGCCGCGTGACCCAACGCCCGGAGCCAGGGGCCCGTGGCAGAGGGCCTGGCGTCGCGCCCCATGTCTGCGCGCTGTGCTCGTCGCGCAGGTAGGTCGCCTCGCCGCTCCATTCGCCGACCGTGTCGTTGCCGAATGGCGTCAGCCGGTTCTCCCTGCTGTTCCCCGACCAGGTCCACGCCGCTCCGGTGGCGCCGACGACGCTGCCGAAGTGCTGGTTGGCCAGGACGTTCACCCATGGCAGCGGCGTGTCGTCGTCACCTTGCAGCACGATCGCGTACTCGTGTCCGTCGGCCGTGAATCCACCCAGACCGTTTGCGTGGGTGAGTGTCGGCGCTGGCACCTCGAACCTCGCCTGGGCGAGCTCCGGCCACGGCGCTGCTAGTGGGGCCAACGCCTCGGGCCAGGATGGGCCCGCGTCGTGCAGGAGCAGTTGTGCCGCGAGATCGCCGCGCTCACCATTCAGTACCGCGCGAGCCGAAGCCAGCAGCAGCACCTGGGCGCTCTCGGGCATGCCGTCCTTGCGCAGCAGGAACACGCCACCCGAGCGCTGGCGCCAGGCTGCCCAAGGACCCTTCTCCAGCAGGTTCGCGAGCTGACCCTGCATCTCGTCGAGGTAGCTGTGCGGGAAGTCGTTGACGATGACGACGTCGGCGGTGAGACCCATCAGGCGCCAGTACTCCTGTGCCCGCAGCACCTGCATCACGAGTGCCAGGTTCTCGGAGTTCACGACGCGCACGATCAGGATCGGCAGGTCGCCCGAGATGCCGTGGGTCCAGAGCCCCGATTGGCCGAGGGTGTTCGCGGCGAGGAACGAAGGGGCCGCGCGAAGCGACGGGTCGCTCCAGAGCACGCGCGACGCGAGGCGCTCGTACAGCTGCGACTCTTCGCTCGTGATGCTCAGGTGGTTGAGCCGCATTCGCGTCTGGGTCGCCGCGAGGGTGAACGCGCGCGCCGCCGAGGTCGACGCGTCGTACTTCTCGGCCAGCGCGATGGCGGCCGTGCGGCTGGTGGCGACGCCGGTCGCGAACGCGAGGCGCACCTTGCCGGCCGGCGGAATGCGCACCCGGCGGCGAAGGCTGAGCACCGGATCCAGCACGGCGCCCGTGGTGCCCGTCAGGGCGCGGCCGTCGAGAGCCAGTGGGTTCTCGGCGGTGCGGCCGCGGCCGACGAACTGCATCCGGTCGGTCTCCCACTCGATGGCCCCGTGCACGCCGCTCTCGGCGCTCAGCGCGTGCACAGCCCACGGCGTCGGGTCGCCGGCCGATCGCGGCCGCCGGCCGCACAGCAGTGCCGTGCACTCGGGGCGGTATTCCGTCTCGAGGAACAGCTTCTGGAAGGCCGGATGGGAGAGGTCCTCCGCGGCCGGAGCGAGCACGATCTCGACCAGGCTCGTCACCTCGATCTCGCGCAGCGTCGCCGAATGGTTGACCAGGGTGATGCGCCGCACCTCCACGTCGTCCTCGGGCGAGACCGTGATCTCCAGACGCGTCTCGATGTCGTCGTCGCTGCGCACGAACAGCGCTTCGTCGGCGCGGAAGGTCACTTCGTAGCGATCGGCCTCACGGCAGAGCGGCTGATGCGTCGCGGACCAGGTGCGGCCGCTGCGCACGTCGCGCAGGTAGAAGAACTGACTGCCCGGATCGCAGACGGCATCGGCGCGTCGCCGGGTCACCGCCAGGCCTCGCCAGGTGCTGTTCCCGCCGCCGGCGTTGGTCACGACGGTGGTGTAGTTGCCGTTCGAGAGGAAGTGCGCGCTGGGGTGCAGCGTGTCCGGCGACCGGAAGCGTCGCGGATTGACGCCGAGTTCCAGCGGTTCGGTGCGGATCGGTTCTTCCGGGCGAGAGCGCACGACCGGTTGGAACCGCGGCACGCGTTCCTGGAGCAGCGGCTCGGTGGCGATCACGCGCGGATCGGCGTGGAACCGTCGCACCATCCCCGCGCCGAGCGCGGCGTTGGCGAGCGCGACCATGGTCATGCCCTGGTGGTGGGCGAACCAGGCGTGCACGACGTGCAAGCGGCCCGCGTCCGACGGTGGCGTCTCGTTCTTGGGCAGGGTCTTGCGCGGGGTGTAGTCGAGCGCCTCGACGAAGCCGTAGCGGCCGACGGCGCCTTCGCTCGCGAGGCGGCGGAAGTTGGCGGCGGCGGCGGTGGGATCGACGAGCGCCGCCAGCGCCGTGGCGTATGGGGCCACGACCAGGTCCTCGGCCAGACCGCGCTTCATGCCCAGACCAGGTACGCCGAACGCCTTGTATTGGTAGTCGCCGTGTGGCCCGAGCACATGGTATGCGGACTCGGAGATGCCCCAGGGCGTGTGCTGGCGCGCACCGTAACGGATCTGCGCCTGCACAGCGGCCTGGCAGGCGTTCTCGAGCAGAGTCTCGGGAAGACCCCGCAGGAACAACCGCGGCATCAGATACTCGAACATCGAGCCGCTCCATGACATCAGCGTCGTGCAGCCTTCGACATCGACGATGGCTCGCGACAGGCGGAACCAGTTCTCCTGCGGGATCTGACCGCGCGCGATCGCCAGGAAGCTGGCCAGCCGGGCCTCCGAAGCCAGCATGTCGTAGTGCGAGGCGTCCAGGCGATCGGGCCCGTTCTCGTCGGCGAGCCGGCAGCCGGTGGCGAACACGCGGCGCTTCCCATCGAACAGGAACTGCCACTGCATGCCGTCGGCGAATCGTTCGCACCGTTCAGCCAGATCGAGAGCCTGCTGACGCAGTTGGGGAGACATGAGGGGCGGGTTGGCCAGCGTGTTGAGCGAGCTGAGCAACGCCTGCGACCAGTGCAGGACCTCATCGGCGAGTGCGCTGGGCGGTGCGGCGGTGGCGATCAGGTCGAAGCCCTCGCGCAGCGTGGTCGTGCGGTCCCGGACGGTCGGGCCGAACGTGGGATTCCCCGGAGCGGAGTGCAGCCCAGTGATCAGGTCGGCGAGCGTCTCGACTGCCGTGGCGCACCGTGCGCCGAGCGATCCGCGCGTGTCCGTCGCGGCGGCGAGGCGCACCAGCGCATCTGCCAGAACCGCTGCGGTGTCGGCGGCACCCGCGCAGAGACGCGCCAGGACTTCGCCGGCGCGGTCGTCGTCGGGTTCCGCCAACTCGCGCATGCCGGCGGACAGGGTCATCAGCGCGCAGGCCAGGTTGCCGCTGTCCACCGTCGACACGTAGCGCGGCGACAGCGGCGCCAGGGTGCGCGTGTCGTACCAGTTCAGGAGGTGGCCCTGGTGCAGCTCGAGCAGGCCCATGGTCTGCAGCGTGCGGTCGACCTGGGTGACGAGCTGCGCGGTGGTGAGGTAGCCGAAGTCGTGGGCTGCGAGCGTGGACAGCAGGCTCATGCCGATGTTCGTCGGCGAGGTGCGATGCGCGATCTGCAGCGTGGGTGCGGCCTGGGCGTTGTCGGGCGGCAGCCAGTGGTCTTCCGCCGTGACGAAGTTCTCGAAGTAGTGCCAGGTGCGGCGGGCGACGACTCGTAGTTGGGCGGCGTCTCGCGCGTCGAGCACCAGTCGCGGTGGCACGACCGTGCGGCTGAGCCACCAGGCCACCAGCGGCGACAACAACCAGGCCAGCAAGAACGGCGCGGCGAGCGGCAACGTCGCGTGGCGCGTCGACAGTACCGCGACGAACCCCGCGAGAGCCACCGTGGGCCCCGTCCACATCTCGAGGAAGAACAGCGCCGGACCGCGGCGCGCCAACAGACCGGCCGAACGTGCCGCCGTCGCCGCCGCCGTCTCCCATTCCAGGAGCCGACGTTGGGTGATCGCCATGCGCGCCAACGTCAGCGCGATCGCATGTACCATCTCGCCGGCGTGGTAGGCGAGCAGGGTCGTCTGCAGTTGGGCGTGCGCACCAGCAGTCTTCAGCTCGGCCCAGACGTCGGCGAGGAAGACGCGCCAGGGCTGTTGCGGCCGAGGCCCGCCGAGGAGATGGAGCATCGGCGGCAGCAGGGGAAAGCCGATCACGGCCAACACCGCGAGCGTCCAGGCGAGCGCCGAACCCGGCAGGCAGGTCCACGCGAGCAGCAGCAGGATCAGCAGCGTCGGCGCCAGCACGCTGCGGCGCAGGTTGTCGAGGATCTTCCAACGACTGATCAGCGGCAGAGGGTTGCGCGCGAGCCCGTTCGCCGTGGCCACCACGGGCAGCATCGCCATCAGGATCTGCCAGTCGCCGCGGACCCAGCGGTGCTGCCGGCGGGCATGGGCGAGCACGCTCGCCGGGAAGTCGTCGACCAGTTCGACGTCCGACACCAGCGCGCAGCGCGCGAACAGGCCCTCGAACAGGTCGTGGGATAGCATCGCGTTCTCGCCGACGCGGCCGGCGAGGGACGCTGTGAACGCGTCGACGTCGTAGAGACCCTTGCCGACGAAACTGCCCTCGGCGAAGAGGTCCTGGTAGGTGTCCGAAACCGCCGTGCTGTAGGGATCGACTCCCGTGTGCCCCGAGTAGGTGCGCGCGAACAGCGAGCCGGCCGCGCTCGCCATGGTGACGCTGACGCGCGGTTGGAGGATGCCGTAGCCCGCCACGACCCGCTGCGAGCGGGGATCGAACTGCGGTCGGTTGAGCGGGTGCTCGATCACGCCGATGAGCTGGCACGCCGTGTCGCGCGGCAGGCGGGTGTCGCTGTCCAAGGTGAGGCAGTAGCGCACCGATCGCAGGATCGACGTGTCGCCGACCTGTACGGTGAAGCCGGTGTCGGTAGCGCCGCGCAGCAGCCGGTTGAACTCCGAGATCTTGCCGCGCTTGCGTTCCCAACCCATCCAGACGCCTTCGCTCGCGTTCCACTGGCGGGCACGATGGAACAGGAAGAATCGGTCCTCGGTGTCGGGCGAGTAGCGGGCGTTGAGCGCGTCGATCCCGGCGATCGCGGCGGCCAGCACCGCCTCTTCGCCGTCCAGCACCTGCTGCGCCGCATCGGGGAAGTCGGTCAGGAGCGCGAAGTGCACGTGCGGGTCCATGTTGCCAAGCGCGTGCACGTGCAATTGGCCGACCAGTCGCTGCGCGCCCTCCACCGAGGTCAGCAACGTGGGCACGATGACCATGGTGCGCGCCGCCGGCGGCACCCCCGTGGTCAGATCGATACGCGGCAACGGCTTGGGTGCGACCAGGCGATGCACGAGGATCTGCAGCAGCGAGGTGGCGAGGTCGCTGGCGGGCACCAGCGCGAGGGCGAGGATCAGCAACAGGAGCCAGGGCGGCTGCTGCCCGCCGTCCGCGATGGCGAAGCAGACCGCCAGGCCAGCCGCGGTGAGCGACAGCAGCGAACCGAGATAGAACGCGGTCGCGTGGCCGGACAGCAGTCGACCCAGACGTTGCGACCACGGTGCCCGGTGCTCGACATCACGCTCGAGGTCGCGGCGTCCAGGGCCGATCAGGTGGTATCCGACGTGTGCGGCCACGCGCGCAGCACCGCACCTCTCGGCCTCCTGGCGGGCACTCTCGATCGCCCGCAGGGCCACACGCACCTGCGCTTCCCCCGTGCGATCCGCCAGCTCTTCGACCGCGTGCCGATAGCGGTCCCGGCTGGTGAAGACCATGCGGGAGTAGGTGCCCTGCGGATCTCGCTGCAGGATGCCCTCGATGAGGCTCACGGCTTCGATGTGGTCGTTCCAGTCGATCGTCGCGCACAGCCGCAGGCTGGTGATCGAGTTGCCCATCGAGAGGTTGCCCATCGCCAGCCGCTGGTGGCCGGCGCGTACGGCCTCTTCCACGGTCGTGCCGGCTGCGACGAGGCGCTCCTCGAGCTGCTTGCGAAGTTCTGCGGCCCCGGCGCCGTACTCACGCATGCGCTGCAGCAGCTGTGCGACGAACGCGACGTGGAACGATTCCGGCAGCGGTGGCGGGCGGTCATGATCGCGTTCGAACGCGGCGAAGTGGGTGTCCGCCGCGTGGCGTCCGTCTCTCGCCTCGACGATCTCCTCGGTGAGCCGACGGAGGTGCTCGAGGAGGGCGAGCCGGAGCATGCTGGGCCAGGCCCACAGCTCGCCGATCGTCAGGGGCGCAACCGTCTGGTATGCGTAGATGAAGCGCGTCAGTCGGTGCGCGTCGAGCCTGGCGTCGCTGTAGCGGAGCACCTCGACAGCCATCGCGTAGATGCGCGCGTGGCCCCTCAGATCGCGCGTGGCCAGCTTGGGGAGTTCGCGGTAGTAGCGATGCGGCAGGTTGTGGCGGACTTCGCGGATCTCGCTCTCGACGAGGTGGAAGTTGTCGAGCAGCCATTCCGTCGCGGGCGCGATCGCTTCGCCGCGGCGGGCGTCGCCCGCGAGCGTGTGGTAGGCGAGGCGCAGCACCTTCCGGTCGTCGGCCAGGCGTCGCAGCAGATGCAGCGCGCCGCGCCGCGGATTGCGAGAGATCGTGAAGCCTGCGGCGAGCGCCCGCGCGCGTTCCTCCAGACGGGCGACGCCGAGCAGTTCGCCCTGCAGCGGGCTGGAGTCGAGGCCGATGGGGCGTGCAGCACCCCTCCCGGTTTCGGGAGCGCGGGGTGCAATCGGGCGCGGCTGGTGAGTCAAAGAGTTGCCCTGTCGAGCAGGGCCCAAGGACGCGGGGCGTCCTTGGGCGGAGGGCGATCGTAGCGGGGCGGTGATCGATCACGCGCTCGAATGTCGATCTCGGCGGCGTCGTGTGGCGGCACGAACTGCCGGCTCCGGAATGAGAAGTCCCTCGATCCACCTGTTGCGAAGTTGAGCCTGGGTCCGTCACGAACCCGGCGCGATGCGAGCGGAGGTCGCCGCGCTTCGCGCGCACCGCGGCCGGATTCACCCGCACTTCACTCGCTGTTCAGCGCCTCGCTCTAGGAAGGGCAACTCGCAAGGTCGCGCCGCAGACGCGCTGGCCACCTGCTGCACCCTGTCTGGCCCTCCCCCGATGTCCACGAACCGTCCTGCGCCTGCCCTTCTCGGCGCTCTGTTGAATGTCTTCACCGCCGCCGATGGCGTCCCTGGCATGGCCGGGGGCGAGATCGCTTGTGCTCATGTATGCCAGCAGGGTGTGTGGATCGACGGGCGAGAAAGCGGCGACGGGACGGGTTCGGCCGCCGACCCCGCGGGTGCCGCGGCGACGATCACGCCGGCGCCGTTGCCGCTCTTTCTCATCGGCGCTGCCTTGGTCATGGTCGTGCGTCTGCGACGGCGCACCGCCAGGGCATCCGTGGTGCTGCCGGTACCGGTCCTTCCGTAACGCGCCCCCGTCGGTCATGAGTCGGAAGTGACGCCGATTTCACGCTCGGCTCATTCCTGCAGTCTAGGGTCCGTTCATGGCCGCGCGTCTGCGGCCCTCGTCAAAGGAGATCCCGATGCTCAACGCTGCTCTAACCTTCTTGGTCTTGGCCCTCGTCGCGGGCGTTCTCGGCTTCACCGGGATCGCTGGTGCGGCGACGTCGATCGCCCAGATCCTCTTCGTCGTCTTCCTCGTGCTGTTCTTGGTCGGGCTGTTCGTGGGACGACGGGTGCGTGCGTGAGCGCGCATGCCGATCGCGACCTGGGCAGCCTGGTGCCGCAGCTCGCAGTCGCCGTCCAAGACGCGCAACGTCTGCGGGGTCTGGCCCGCGATCAACTGTACCTGCAGCGGTTCTACGAAGAGCACGGGATGTGCGTCGAGGCGGAGGGTGCTCGGGCCGACCTCATGCGGCTGCTGCGCGATGCGCGGGCGGCGTGGCGTCAGGCGCTGGGACTCACGGCGTGACACCGGGCAGCGAAGCGCTCGCCGGGTTCGACCAGGCGACCAGCCGCGCGTGGATCTCATCGCCGGTTCACGTGGCTCTCAGGTGTGCGCACTACAAGGAGCGCGGGAATCCAGAACGCCCCTCGCTCGTGGAGTCCGCCACGCCACTTCGGCTGGCCGATTCGACTGCGAGACCATGACCGCGCGGCCCGACCGGTCGCGCATCCGCGTCAGGATCCCGAAACCCCACATGAGACACGTCCTCGCGACTCCGTTCCTGCTCGGCCTTGCCGTCAGCAGTCTCTTTGCCCAGACCCCTGAGAAAGCCCCTGTGAAAGCCCCTGAGAAAGACGCTGGCACCCTGGTGCCGGCGATCGACGTGGGCCTTCCGGGTGGCGCACGCTGCAAGGCAAGCCAGCTGATCTCCTGCAAGATCACCAACTCCAAGAACCAAGACCTGGGCGAGATCCTGGAGATCGTGCTCGACGCGCGCAACGAACACGTCGCCTACGCGGTCGTCACGTTCGGTGGCTTCCTGGGCATGGACGAGAAGTATTTCGCGATGCCCTGGCGCCTGATCGAGATCAGTCAGCGCGGCGTGGACGATGTGCCCCGCGCGACGCTCGGCCTCGACCAGAAGACCCTGGAGGCGGCGCCTGGATTCGATCACAGCAAGTGGCCGGACATGGCGGACCCGACCTGGGCAAGGCAGGTCGACGACTACTATCGCACGCGCGGTGAGCCGGCCCTTCCCGAGGGAGCGGCCGAACCCAAGGGCAGCGGTGCGGAAGGCAAGACCGGTGTCGAGCAGAAGCCCGCGAGCAAGACGTTCTACTATCGTCGCCTCAGCAAGCTGATCGGCATGGCGGTCGTGGATCAGGACAAGCAGCGCCTGGGTGAGGTCGAAGACCTGGTGATCGACACCAGGTTCGCGACCGTCGACGGCGCGTTGATCAGCTTCGGCGGCACGCTGGGCATCGGCGAGAAGTTCGTCCTGCTGCCGACCAAGGCGCTGACCATGGATCGCGACAAGGGCAACTTCCGCGTGAAGTGCTCGAAGGCCGAGTTCGAGGCGATGGCGCTCGTCGACGGCAAGATCCCGGCGCTGAACAACAACCTCTGGGCGGCGCGCGGCCTCGAGTTGGCTGCCAGGATCGACGCCAAGTCAGAAGCGACGGACGGTGACGTGACCGCCGTCGATGCATCGGCGACCAGGTCCGTGCCCTACGCCGACGCCTACGACGTGAACAACACCGAGCGCGTCACCGCGACGATCCTGACGGTCGGTTCGGTCTGGATCGGCGACGAGCCAGAGGAGCGTGTGCGCCTGCGGATCCGCAGCACCGATGGCCAGGATCGCATCGTCTACGCCGCTCCCAGCAGCTTCGCCAGCCAGGCCGAGCTCGGGCTGCGTGCCGGTCGTGTGGTCGAGGTCACGGGATCGCCGGTGAAGTACGGCACCCAGACGGTGCTCGTGGCCGGATCGATCGCGGTCGAGGGCAAGACTGCGGTCTTGCGAGATGAGAAGGGACACACTATCTGGGCGAAGAAGTGACCACGGGGGCCGTGCCCAGCGCTCCGCAAATGCTGAAGCTGCAGGTGACGCGGCCCGGTGCAAGTCCTTGGCCGTGCAGCCTCATGAGGTTTCGACGCCAGGCGCGCCGATCTGGCGCGGGAGATCGAGATGCCGGGATCGACGCGCACTGCTGGCGCGTCGATCACTACAGTCGTGTGGCGTTCGGAAGATTGAATGCGGATCCTGCTCATCGAAGACAACGAGAAGATGTCGCAGACCATCCAGGTCTGCCTGGAGCAGCATGGCTATTGCATCGATATCGCCAGCGGCGCCGAAGAAGGTGACGAGGTCGCGTTCACCGACCGTCACGATGCGATCATCGTGGACGTCAAGCTGCCCGATGGCGACGGGATCGAACTCTGCCGTCGCCTGCGCGCCAACAAGATCGAAGCTCCGATCATGATCCTGTCGGTGCTCGCGACGACCGCGGACAAGGTGCGCGGCCTCGACGCCGGTGCCGACGACTACCTCACCAAGCCGTTCCAGACCGACGAACTCCTGGCGCGCCTGCGCAGCTTGTTGCGCCGTTCGCATGCGGTCGAGGGCGGAATCCTGCAGGCAGGTGACCTGAAGCTGAATCTCATCGAGCGCATGGTCTACATCGCGGACGTGCCAGTCCGCATGTCCAGCAAGGAGATCGCGCTGCTCGAATACCTGATGCGCAACCCCCGCAAGCTGCTCTCGAGGACGATGATCAGCGAGAGCGTCTGGGACATGAACTACGAACCAAGCAGCAACGTGATCGACGTCTACGTCTCCAGTCTGCGCCGCAAGATCGACAAGGGACCGGTGCGACGCATCGAGACCGTCATCGGTAGCGGCTATCGCTTCCTCGCCGACCCCGAGATCAAAGGCCCGGCGGCGCCTGACGCGTGACCGCTTCGGGCGCGTGGCGGCGCGCCGACGGCTTGCTGCCCGCGGCTCTCGTGGTCGCGATGATCGGCGTGTGCTCGAGCCCTGTCTGGTGGACGATCGGCGCCTTCTTCCTGGCTGGGGCGGCGTGCATGTTCGAATGGCGTCGAGCGATCGGGCAACGTGACGGGGCCCGAGGCGAGGCCGTGCGACTCAAGGCCCGGATCCGCGAATTCGCCAGCATGCAGGGGCTCCTGGTCGGCAACATCGCCCACGAGATCAAGACGCCGCTGTCGGTCGTGATCGGCGAGACGGAAGTGCTGGCTCTTCGCTGCGAAGACCCGGCGGCGGTGCGCGGCATCGCGGCGAGCATGGCATCCGAGCTCCGGCATCTTTCCGACCTGGTCGAGAGCTTCTTGGAGCTCGCGCACCCGTTCGTGCAGGAGGACACCGCGACCCACGTGCCCGTCTTCGTCGGCGACTGCGTGATCGCGGCCGTTGCACGCTGCAACCAGCTCAGCAAGAAGCTCGGAGTCGGGGTGGTGACCGTGTTCGGTAAGCCGGACAACGGCGATCCGACCGCGGAGGTGCTCGGCGATTCCTTGTTGCTCGAGGTCATGATCGAGAACCTGCTGCGCAACGCCCTGCGGTTCTCCCCCGCGGGATCCCAGGTGGAGCTGACCACGCACTCCGAGGCCGACAAGGTGGGCATCCTCGTGCGCGACCACGGCGTGGGTATCCCGACCGAACAGCAGGAGGCGGTGTTCGACTGGTTCTTCGAGGGGCCTGGCCGGCCGACCAAGACGATGGGAACGGGGTTCGGCCTCGCCATCGCGAAGCGCGTCGTCGACCACCATCAAGGCACGATCACCCTGCGGAACACGTCGGAGGGCGGCTGTGAGTTCCAGGTGCTGCTGCCGCGGTTCTGGCCACCGGACGCGCTCTTGGAGGCCGTCGACGAGGGGCCTGGCGCGGCGACTGCGGTACCAGCCCCCTAGTCGAGCGTGGCATCCGGACCGGATGCGGCGATCGGGACATCGACACTGGCGCGTGTATCGGGTCGCTGCGGGGCGCCGCGCAGCGACGCGGTCGCGTCCGCAACGAGGCCTTCGAGCGACAGGCGGTGCAATACGCGATCGTGCAGCCCCGGAGCAGGCGAGGGCAGACCTTCGCCGCGAGACGCGAGGCTGGCGACGACGTCTTTCCAGGTGATGTGCATCATGGTTGCGAGCGATTCGGGTCGGTGAGCCGCCTCGACTAGTCGACGGCGCTGAAGCGCTCGTGAGGACGTCATGAGTTCCGCTCGACCTCGCGGCCGGTGCACCGCGCAGACGCTTCTCCTGCGCGCTTCAGCCCGATCTCACGTCCGTGTCCCAAGATCGAGCTGAAGAGAGTCTTCGGCGAAGCGGCCAAACCGGTCGTTTGCCGCAAGTCTCGCATGGCGGTGTGGAGGATCTCCTCCGCGCGCGCCAGCAAGGATCAAACACATGTCTCATCCCAAGATCGCTTTCTGTCTCGTCGCGCTGCTGCCCGTGCTCACGCTGAGTGCGCAGGCCGAGACGTCCACCCGGCCGCCGACCGCGCAGGCCGGCAAGGCCCATGAGAGTCGCAACGAGGCCGACAAGACGCTGGCCAGCTGGTTGTCGGCGGGCTGCAACAACCAGGTCGCGATCGCGCGAATCGGTGTCCGCAAGGCACAGAGTGTCGAGGTCAAGCAGTTCGCCCAGAAGATGCTCGACGACCATGCGCAGCTCGGCACGAAGCTGCAGCCGTTCACCGGTACCGATGCGAAGGTGGGCAGCGCGCCCGTCGCCGACAGGAAGACGGATGGCGCCGACAAGAGCCCGCACGAAGCCGCGGATGCGAGCACCGGTCGGTCGCCGGTCGCGAAGGGCGGGTTCGACCACATCGCGCTGATCACCGACCTGAGCAAGCGTTGCCTCGAAGCGCAGTCGAAGGTGCTCGAGTCGAAGTCGGACGCCGATTTCGACCAGAGCTTCATGCAGGCGCAGGTCGCCATGCACGATCAGGCCATCATCATGGTCGAGGTGTTCGGCAACTACGCCTCGGACGAACTGCGCCCGACGTTGAAGCAGGCCGGTGACACCCTCCGCGTTCATCTCGAACAGGCCAAGACCCTGTGCAAGAAGTGCGAGAGCGGCGCCAAGACCGGCAAGCCGCTGAACAACCAGAAGTGAGCGCACGCGCGGTGCGGCTCACGAGCCGTCCGCGTGCGTCTTCCGGTGGGGGCCCTGGGGCTTCGGCATGGGCCCTGTTCGCTTCGCGCGCGGCTGCCGCTGTCGGGAGCATGCCCACCAGGAACCTCGCCATCCCCCTGCTCGCCTTGACCCTGGGCGCGCTCTCTCTCCCTTGCCAGGACGCTCGCGTCCCTGTCGCCCCGCCGAGCGGGACCGTGCACCTCGACCGCCCGCGCGCGGACGAGCCGACGGTCTGGATCCGCGGTGATCGCTACAAGGCCAGCGTCGACGCGGACGGTTGCACGTTCATCCCGTTCCTGGGCGCCGACGCCGAACGCAACTTCCCGCTGCGGCTCAGCCTGCAGAGCGTGCGCGTCGGCGGGACCGAACTCGACCAGGTGGCGCGCGGCGTCGAGACGACGGGAGCACGGGTCGCGGTGAACCGCGCGGACCTCGTCGAGGTCTACGACGCGACCACCGAGCAGCTGCGGCAGAGCTTCGCGTTCGATCGCCTGCCGGCGGGCCGCGGCGCGATCGAGATCGTGTTGCGCGTCGACAGCGAACTGGTCGGCACCAACATCGCCGGTGGCGTGTCGTTCGAAGGCCCGCGCGGCAACGTCTTCTACCGCGGCCTGGTCGTGTTCGACGCCGCGGGGCAACGCCGCGAGTTGCCGATCGCGTACGGCGACGGACACATCCGCCTGTGCGTGCCGGCCGACTTCGTCGCCAACGCGCAACTGCCGCTGGTCGTCGACCCGCTGCTCGGCACGCGCATCATCGCCTCGGTGCCCGACCAGCGCATGGAGCCCGATGTGGCCTACAACGCGCTCGTCGACGAGTACCTCGTGGTCTGGCGCGTGCCCTACAGCGCCACGGACTGGGACGTCGCCGCGGTGCGCACCGACTCGTCGTTCAACCCGATCGGCGCCTCGTTCTGGATCGACTACACGAGCATCAACTGGGGTGCGCCGCGCGTTGCCTGCAAGACGCGCGAGGGCATGTTCCTCGTTGTCGCGCAGGCGAACTACAACAACGTGTCGCCGCACTGGATCATCGGCCGTCGTTACGAGGCGATCGGCACCTACCGCTTCCTGCACAACCAGCAGGACATCGAGCGCCAGACGATGTCGGGCGGCCTGCCGGGCGACAGCATGCGGCCCGACGTCGGCGCCGATCCGTACCAGGGCCTGGGCCCAGCCTACTTCACGGTGGTCTACGAGTACCACCCGCCGGGCGGCAACGGTGACATCGTCGCGCGGCACCTGCAGGCGGACGGCATGTGGGTGTTCGGAGCGGTCAGCGCGATCAACGTGGGGCCCTATGACGACCAGTCGCCGAGCGTGTCGAAGTCGGCGGGCAGCGGGCGCTTCGGCATCGTCTGGCACCAGTACGGCGCCGGCGGCGCGGGCAACATCGTCGCGGCGGTGATCGACATGAACGGAATGCAGGTCGTACCGACCTACTTCCTGGATTCCTCGGCGAACGACGACACGCGGCCGCGCATCTCGACTCCCGCGCAGCTGCCTGGCACGAACTGGCGCACGTTCCTGGTGACCTGGCAGCGCAACTTCGATCCGTTCAGCAACGTCGGCCGACTGCACGCCGCGGCGATCACCGACAACCAGAACGCGCCGCTGATCCAGCGTTGGGACCTGTCCAGCGTGCTCGGCGTGCCCGCCAACCGCATGGCCTACGAACCGGCGGTCGACAGCGACGGCCTGCGCTTCGTCGTGACCCACACCGAAGTGCAGAACGCGGCGCCGGGCCTTGGTCGCAACGACCTGTTCGTCTCGACCGTCGCCGTCGACGGCACGCAGCTGCTGGCGCAGGAGAGCCGCGGTCCGCTGTGGACCACCGGCCCCAATGCCTTCTCGCCGGCGATCTGCAGCCAATACGGCAGCAGCCTGGGCAACACGCGCGCCTATGGCATCGTCAGCGGCACGAGTGCGATCTCGGTGGTCGGCTACGTCTACAGCGGCACGCAGTCGGGTCAGGTGTTCACCGTGCGCAGCGGCGGCTGTGGCGGCCTGCCGATCAACTACTCGGGCCGGCCGATGTTCGGCGAGTCGGTGCAGTTCTCGCTCGGCGGCAACGACCCGTTCCGCGCCTTGATGCTCGGCTTCCCAATGCCGATGACGGCGCTGGGCCCGTGCCCGAGCTGTCTGTTCGGCGTCACCAATGCGGTGACCGTGCCTTCGCCCTACGCCTGGCCCGTTCCCTACGTGCCCGCGTTGGTCGGGCTCACACTGACGGCGCAGGGCTTCTCGGTCGGCGTCGGGCCGTGCCTGGCGCAACTCAAGCTCAGCGACGCGGTCGACTTCACGCTGCGGTGACGCCTGTTGACGGGGCTGGTGGCCGCGTCACCATCTCGGCGCCATGCCCCGGACCCCGTTCGTCCCCTGGTTCCTGCTCGTGGCCTGAGCCTGGGAACGCGCCGAACCTGGGCGTGGGCACGATCGGCAAATCGAGGAGTGGAAGGCTCGGGCCGCGGGCAAGGGGCGGTGACCGACTCGCGCCGGCGCGGGCTTTCGCCGCGGGCGACACCTTGCGCCTATGATGCGCCGCCCTTCTCGCGACCCGAACGCATGCAAAGTCCACGCCTGTCTCGCACCCACGTCCTCCTCCCGTTCGTCCTCGCCGCGGTCTGCGCGGCACAGCAGGGTCCGGCGCCCGAGAGCGCCGAACGCCAAGACGTGCTGCGCGGCTCGATCGCGCCCGAACGCGCCTGGTGGGACGTGCAACACTACGACCTGTCAGTGCGTGTGTTTCCCGACACGAAGACCATCGGCGGGACCAACAAGATCGCCTTCAAGGTGCTGCAGGCGGGCGACCGCATGCAGATCGACCTGCAGCCACCGCTCGCGGTCGTGCGCGTCGTGCACCAGGGTGCCGACCTGAAGTTCGAACGCGAGGGCAAGGTCTACTGGGTCACGTTCCCCGCGGCGCTGGCCGCCGGCACTGAGGCTGAGGTCGAGGTCTATTACGAAGGCAAACCCCGCGTCAGCACGCGGCCGCCGTGGAGCGGCGGTCTGTCGTGGAAGAAGGACGAGCAGGGCAACGACTTCATCGCCACCACGTGCCAGGGCATCGGCGCGAGCATCTGGTGGCCCAACAAGGATCACGGCTACGACGAGCCGGACCGCGGCATGGACTTCCGCATCACGGTGCCCGAAGCGCTGACGGCCGTGGCGAACGGTCGGCTCGTCGAGATCAAGAGCAACGCCGTCTTCAAGACGCGCACGTTCCATTGGCGCGTCGTCAATCCGATCAACAACTACGGCGTCAACATGAACATCGGCAACTACGTGTCGATGGACGGTAGCTACGACGGCGAGGGCGGCAAGCTCGACCTGCAGTACTGGGTGCTCGCGCACCAGGTGGAACAGGCGAAGAAGCAGTTCGTCGAAGTGCCGCGCACGCTGGCCGCGTTCGAGCACTGGTTCGGCAAGTACCCGTTCTACGAAGACGGCTACAAGCTCGTCGTCGTGCCGTACCTCGGCATGGAACACCAGAGCTCGGTGACCTACGGCAACGGCTTCCGCAACGGCTATCTGGGGCGCGACCTGAGCCGCACCGGCGTCGGCATGAAGTTCGACTTCATCATCGTGCACGAGTCGGCGCACGAGTGGTGGGGCAACAACATCTCGATGCGCGACGCCGCCGACATGTGGATCCACGAGAGCTTCGCCAACTACGCCGAGAACCTGTTCGTCGAGTTCCACTTCACCGCCACGGAGGCGCAGGACTACGTGATCGGCTGCCGCGCGCTGATCGCCAACGACAGCCCGATCATCGGCACCTACGGCGTCAACAAGTCGGGCTCGGGCGACATGTACTACAAGGGCGGCAACATGCTGCACACGATGCGGCACATGCTGAACGACGACGCCAAGTGGCGTGAGTGCCTGCGCGGGCTCAACCGCGAGTTCTGGCACAAGACGGTCACGACCGCCGAGTTCGAGGCCTACATGAGCCGTGTCTGCGGCTTCGAGTTCGGCAAGGTGTTCTACCAGTATCTGCGCACGACGGACATCCCGGAGCTGGTCTACGAAGCCAAGGGCGAAGCGGTCGCGGTGTGGTTCGAGAAGGTGGTGCCGGGGTTCGCCGTGCCGGTGGTGGTGGTGATCAACGGCAAGGAGCACCGGGTCACGATCGGCACCGAGCCCGTTCCGATCGCGGTCGGCGGCAAACTCGACACGTTCGAACTGGATCGCAACTTCTACATGAAGGTGCGGGCGAAGTAGGAGCGGGCAGGCCGCGCGGCCGCGCCACGGCGACGTTCGCTGCGCCGCGGCTACTTGCCGCCACCCTCCTCCTTCTTCTTCTCGGGCGCCGGCGGTGGCGGCGGCTCAGCGACCTCCTCGACCTGCAGGACCACCTCCTGCGCCGGCGCTGCCTGCAGTTCCTGGCTGGTCGCGATGAGCATGAACGGCGACAGCGTCGCGAGCATGCCGCCGACGTGTCGGGCGCGACCCAGATCCACGCGATAGACCGCGTCGCTGCCGTCGCGTTCGTGTTCGATCTTCTTCAGCAGCGGCCAGATGATGCGGGCCTCGCTGAGCTTGCTCAGTCTGGCGATCGCCGCGGTCACGGCCTTCTCGGTCGCGGCGAGACCCGGGCCCGCGGCGCCATGGCGCAGCACCACTTCGACGGTGACGTGCGGATCGTCCGCGTCGCCGGTCGCCAGGACACGCACGCAGGCGAACATGGGTTTGTCGTCCTGCGGCCACCCCGCGTCGGGCAGCGCCTGCTCGACGACGCCGCGCGCACCGTCCGGTTGACGCAGATCGCCGATGGCGAAGAACAGGAGTTGTTTCCTGCCCGCGGTGAACGCCATCACGTCCGGTGACGGCAGACCGCGGCGCGGCTTGCCCGTGAGCACGGGTTGCAGTGTGGCGGGCGAGCCGTAGACGCGCAGCTTGGGGGTCACCTGGACGAGTGCTTCCCCGTCCATCCACTTGTCGGTGAGCAGCACGAAGTCGCCGATCGCCGTCGCGGTGAAGCGGTCGTTGCGGACGTCGGCGAGCTCACCCAGATCGTCGTTGCCTTCCACCGCGACGATCTCGTCGCTGCCGGTGACCTTGCCGTCTTCGAGTCGCGGCGCCTGCACCGAGGTGATGCGGTCGAGCCGGTCGAGCGTGAACCCGAACTGGTCGTCGAGCATGTCGCACAACACCTTGAGGGTCGACGCCGCCATCTCGTCCCAGACCCCGGTGTCGCGCACGGCCTTCATGTCCAGGTGCACGACGGTGGTGTAGTCGTCGAGCAGGAACTGTTTCGCGGTCGGTGTGGGCGCCTGGGCGGGGAGTGCCGTGGCGGCGGCCACGGCGAGGAGGAACGGAGCGGCGAGGTTCATCGGGGGGACAACGATCCGGGAGCGGTGTGCGGGCGTCAACCCGCGCCGATGCGGGTCGGGTCAATCGCATCCCACACCAGGCGCAGCAGCGCTGCCGACGTCGACGAGTCCGACCCGGCGCCCTTCACGCCAGCCATTCGTGAATGCACTCACGCAACGCCGGCAGCCCGCTGCCCTTGGCGGCGCTGACCCACAACACCTGATCGGGTGCCAGCCCACAACCCGACGCGAGCTCACGTTGGCGCTTGTCGCGCAGCGACGGTTTGACCTTGTCGTGTTTCGTCGCGACCACCGTGACCGGCAGTTCGTTCTGACGCAGCCAGTTGAGCATGCTGCGGTCGTCGATGGTCGGGCCGATCTCACCGTCGACGAGCAGCAGCACCATCACCAACGGTTCGCGGTCGAGCAGATACTCGGAGATCATCGGCAACCAGCCGTCGCGCACGGCCTTCGGCGCCTTGGCGAAGCCGTAGCCCGGGCAGTCGACGAGGGTCGCGCCGGTCTTGCCGACGGCGAAGCAACCGAGTGTCTGCGTGCGGCCGGGGCTCTTCGAGACCGGGGCCACGGACTTGGCGCCAAGCGCGTTGAGCAGCGACGACTTGCCGACGTTGGAGCGGCCGATGAAGACGATCTCGGCGCGCGACTGCGGCATCTTGGCGGCGCGGTCCGTTGCCGCCAGGAACTCGAGTTGGAGCGGTTTGCTCATGCCGCTCACTGTGATGCATGCGGCCGCTCCGAGGAAGCGGGTTTGTCCAGACGAGTGGGCGGGCTGCGCAATAGCTTGGCAACGCGCACCATGCACACCCCAAGAGAGCAAGTCATCGCGCCGCACCCGCGGCGGTTCTTCGTCTTCGCGTTCCTGGCCGTGCTGCTCGCCGGTCTCGGCGCCGGCCGCCTGCGCGCGCAGGAAGACGACAAGACGCTGCGCGTGTTCGTGTTCGCCGGGCAGTCGAACATGGTCGGTTCGGACTCCAAGGTGAAGGACATCGCGCGCTTTCCGCCGTTCGCGGGCCTCGACGAACCGCAGAAGAAGGTGAAGTTCTCCTACTGCATCGGCCGCGAGGAGAAGCTGAAGTCGGACGGCTGGGTCGATCTGCAGCCCGTCGACGGCGTCGTCGGGCCCGAGCTCAGCTTCGCGCGCGAGGTCACGCGCCGCGTCAAGGCGCCGATCGCGATCATCAAGGTCGCGGCGGGCGGCACGCACCTGGCCGGCGATTGGAACCCGGATGAACCCCGCGGCTTCAAGATGTACCCGCTGGCGCTGCAGTGGGTGCGCGACGCGCTCGCCGACCTCGACCGCCGCAAGATCCGTTACCGGCTCGAAGGGTTCATGTGGCACCAGGGCGAGAACGACATGTTCGAGAAGGACGCGATGCCGGCCTACGGCGCCAACCTGAAGAACTTCCTGGCCTGCTGGCGGCGCGACCTGGGCGCGCCCGAGCTGCGTTTCTACATCGGCGAGCTGTGCACCAAGACGATCTGGGGCATGGACCTGCGCAGCAGCATGTACGCGATCAGCGTAGGTCAGCGTGCGGTGACGACGGCCGATCCGCTCGCGGAGTACGTGCCGACCTCACACGTCGGCGTCGAGATCGGCGGCGGCGTCGGCCTGCACTACCACTACGGCACGCTCGGCCAGCTCGAGCACGGCGTCAACTACGCCACCGCCTACCTGCACAACATCGGCAAGGAACAGCCGGTCGCGCGGCCGCTGCGCAGCTGGCCGTACGCGAAGGGCAGCAAGGTCACGCTGTTCGTGCTCGCGGGACACCGCAACATGGAGGGGGAACGCGCGTTCGTGCAGGATCTGAAGGCCCTGCGGCAGTCGTCGCTCGCCAAGGACAACGCGAAGATCGCCTTCCGGTACGACCTCGCCGCCGGCTACCGGGTTTCGGACGGTTGGGAGCCGCTGGGGCCCGCGGGCCTGTACGACACGTTCGGTCCCGAGCTGAGCTTCGGCGCCAAGCTGCAGAGCAAACTGAAGGACAACGTCGCGATCGCGAAGTTCACCGACAGCGGCTCGCAGATCGTCGATTGGACACCCGAGGGCAGCGAGGCGGCGGCGCGCCATGTGTATCCGCGTTTCGTCGCGTTCGTGCGGAGCGCGATCACCGAGCTCACCGACGCGGGCCACGAGGTCGAACTCGCGGGCATCTTCTATCACCTCGGCGAGAACGACATGTCGTTCGCCCCGTACCGACGGCAGGCGATCGAGCGGTTGGCGACTATCGTCAACCAGAGCCGCAAGGACCTCGAACTTCCCGAGCTGAGGTGGTTCGTGAGTCAGCAACGGCCGACGGACGACGAGGGTCTGAACAAGATCGACGTGACCGCCGACCTCGAGAAGCTCGCCGCGGCCGACGCGAACCTGGTCCACGTCAAGGTGTTCGATCTGCCGGGGCAGGAGCAGAAGCTCGTGATCACCACGGCAGGCGTCGTCGCGCTCGGGGAAGCGCTCGCCGACAGCTTCCTGCGGCCGAAGTGACGCCAGGCTCACCGCCCGATCGACAGGCGCACGGCGTTGGTCACCGATTGCGCCTGCAGTGCCGCATCGGTGACGACGGCCTGCGCGAAGATGTTCACGCCGTGCCAGAACGGCGACGGCGGGATCGGCAGCGACCACGTCGCGCGGCCTGCCTGATTGAGCAGCGGCAACGCCACGTCGATGCTGGTGTGCAGCGAGCACGCCGGCAGGCCGATCACGCCCAGTGACATCGGCAGCGGGGTCGTGCCCCAGGTCGTGGTCGACAGACCGAGCACGAGCAGAGGCAGCGTCTGCGGCGAGAGACCGCTGACCTCGCCCACGAACGAACTGCCCGCACGCGGTGTGCTGCCGTTGGTCGCACCGAGCGCGGGCACCGGGCCCGTCGCCGCACAGCCGGTGCCGAGCGGTGTGCAGTCCGCCACCGTGCCGAACTCCCACGTCGCGTCGGTGCTGATGATGAAGATGCCGCTGGCGACCTCGCCGCCGAACGAGACGATCGCGCCGCGCCGTTCGTCGTAGGCGAGCGCGTGGCCGGACAGACTGTTCTGGGGCAGCGTCGCCGCCAGTCGCCAGTTGCTGCCGTCGTACTCCCAAGACTCGGCGTTGGCCCCGTAGCCGGCGCCGACGAGCACGATCACGCCGCGGTGCCGATCGTAGGCCATCGCCATCTCGGGACAGGCGGGAGCCGGCGTGGCGTTGGTGGCCAGGGTCCAGTTGTTGCCGTCCCATTCCCAGGTCTGCAGCGGCAGCGGCGTGCCGAGCAGGTTGCTCGACTGCAGCACCATGCGGCCGCGGTTGCGATCGAACGCCAGCGCGCAGTCGAAGCGCGGCGGCGGCGTGGTTGCCGGGGCGCGCTGGATCCAGACCGAGCCGTCGAATTCCCACGTGTCGGTGAGCGCGCCCTGTTGGCCGATGCCGCCGTGCAGGATCACCTTGCCGTGCGCGGGGTCGTAGGCCATCGGACACGAGCGCGGCGTCGGCGCTGCGGCGGTGATCACCTGTGTCCAAGTGGTGCCGTCGTATTCCCAGGTGTCGTCGAAGAACGTGCTGCTGTTCCAGCCGACGTGCACGCCGCCGAACAGCACGATCACACCACGTTGCTCGTCATGACAGATGCCGGCGCGCTGGCGTGCGGCCGGGCCGGTGGTCAACTGGCGCCGCGTCCAGTCGTCGCCGTCGTATTCCCAGAGGTCGTCGAAGTGCACGTCGGCGCCCCATTCGTAACCGCCGAACAGGACCGTGAGCTGACGGCCGGCGTCCCAGGCCATGCTGGCGCCTTCGCGCGGCGACGGGGCGTTGGCCGGAGTCGCCAGTTGCCAGTTCTGGGCGGGCAGGAAAGCGGCGAGGGCCGCGAGTGCGGTGAGTCGGAGGAGAGAGCTGTGCATGACTGCGATCCCGGTAGAGGGGTGGAACGCGACCCGCCTCGGGCCGTGTCGCAGTCAAGGCGCAGAGTGCGGCCGTTTCCGGCCACGCTGATGCGTGCGTTTGTCGGGGGCCGCCGCCTACTTGCCCTGGTCGGCGTCCCGCCCGCCCTGCCGAAGCCGGGCCAACGCGGCCTGCACCGCCGCCGCCGGCAGCGCCAGGGTCTCGACGCGGCCCGCGCGCGCGATGTTCAGGCCGACGGCCTTGCCCGAAAGGTCGACGACCGGTCCGCCGCAGTCGGCGGGCCGCAGCACGGTGTCGTGTTGCAGCACTTCGGCAAAGCCGCTGCGCACGTCGCTGAGCGGGCCCCAGATGCCTTCCTGGTTGGATCGCGGCGCCGTGCTGTCGCTGCCCAGTGTGACCGCGAACAGCAGGTCGGCGTCGGCGCGGCGCACCTTGACCTTGATCTGGTCGCCGGGCTGGCGGCGCTGCAGCTGTTCGCGCAGCTCCTGCGCACTGCCGACGGCGGTGTCGTCGATGCCGATGACGACGTCCTTGGCCAGCAGGCCCGCGGCCCGAGCCGCGCCGTTCTGCACGGTCTCCTCGAGTTCGGCAGGGCCGCCGTTCGGGTTGGCGAAGCGCACGCCGAGGAACGCGCGCGGCCGCGTGTGCACGTAGGGCGCGGTCGAGAGGATGCCGATGCCGAGCGGGTTCTCGCTGGGGCCCGGGGTGGCCAGGAACGCGCCGGGCGCCGGCGTTTCCTGCGCCCAGGTGATCGGCGTGAAGTCGGCGCCGACGGCGCGCAGCAGCGCCAGGTCCGAGGGCTGATCGAAGTCGACCAGTTCGCAGATCCACTGCCGTTCGCCGCGCCGACAGGTCCAGATCGGGCGTTTGCCAGTGGTGCCCTCGCCGGCGTCGGCGGCGTCGCCGTGCAACTCGCTGTACTTGGTGAGCACCAACTCGGGTGCGACCGCCGTGCCCAGGCAACGCACCTTGTCGGCGACCGCGACCTCGATCACGCTGCGGCGCGCGGCGGCGACCACGGGCGCGAAGACCAGGCGCATCTGCGGGCCCTGGGTGATGCCCTGCGGCCGTTGTGCCGGCAACGCGGTGGTCGCGGCCAGCGCGAGCAGCCCGATGGTGATCGGCAGGCGCTTCATCGGCCCGTCCCCCGCACCACCGGCAGCAGCAGTTCGAGTCCCTGGCCGTCGCGAGCGACCAGCACCTTGATCTGCTCGCCCGGCTGCTTGCTGCGCAAGGCAGCGGACACCGACCGGCGGCTCTGCACTTCTTCGCCGTCGATCTCGAGCAGGCGATCGCCGCTGCGCAAGCCGGCCGCTTCCTGCGCGCTGCCCTTGGGCACCGTTGCGAACACCGGGCAGCCTTCGCCGTATTGCAGCGGCACGCCGAAGTCCGTGCGCATGCCGCGTTGGCGCTGCCGCGCCTCGGTCACCTGGCCCTGCTGCAGTGCGGTCCAGTGTTCGACGAGCGCATCGACCGGCGCGTGCATGTTGACCGCGAGGTTCTCGTTGATGCGGCTGTTGATGCCGACGACGCGACCCTCCATGTCGAACAACGGGCCACCCGAGTCGCCGGCCTGCATGGTGCAGTCGGTGACCACGTAGCCGCGGGTCGGCACCTGCAGCACGCGACCCAGGCGCGCCGGCGCGTTGCGGCCGGGTTTGAGGCCGCTCGGGTGACCGAGCATCAGCACCCACTCGCCGCGCTGCAGGGTGCCCGACTCACCGATCTCGACCGCCGGGAACTCACCCTCGCTGTCGACGCGGATCAGGCTGACGTCGCTCTCGTGGTTGGCGCCCAGCGAAGTGCCGCGCAGCTGGCGGCCGTCGGGCAGGCGGAAGGTGATGCGCTTGTCCGCGGTCAGCGTGACGTGGGCCGCGCAGAGCACGTAGTAACCGTCGTCGCGTTGCACCAGGATGCCGCTGGCACCGGGCAACGACACCGTCGCCGGCAGGACCTTCTGCAGCAGTGCCTGCACGTGCGTCTGCAGCGCGGTGAGCTCGGCCACGTCGTGCGGCGCGTCCCTGGCGAGGATCTCGGCGAGGCGGTCGGCAGCGACGGGCGAAGCGACAACGATCGGTTCGGGAACGGTCGCCTGCGCGAGCGACGGCGCGGCGAGCAGCAGCAGCAGCAGGGGGAAGCGGTGCAACATGGGTGCGGCGAAGATTAGGGGGCCGGAGCGCGCGGGTTACGGTCCGTGACGAGATGCATACACTGCGGGGCCTGGTCCGCCCGGAGGTCGGGTCGTGGTGGTGAGCCGGTTTTCGCGCAGAATCCGGCGAGAACAACGGGCGCCGCGGTCAATCTCGTCTGCCGCCGCGTGCGGTGCGACGGGCCGGGTGCCCTTCGCCTTCCGCGCCGGGCGAAGACCCCGATTCCGACCATGATCCGATCCTCCTGCCGAGCCCTGTCGCTGCTGACAGCCGCCGTCTCCGTCTCGTTCTTCACCTCCGCGTTGCCTTGCCAAGGCAAGGACGGCCCGTTGGCGGCCGGCGCCACCGCCCCGGACTTCGTCAGCATCGACGTCGACGGCAAGGAAGTCCGCCTCGCCGATCACCGCGGCAAGGTGATCGTGCTCGACTTCTGGGCCACCTGGTGTGGGCCGTGCCTGGCGTCGCTGCCGCACGTCCAGGAAGTGTCGGCCGCGCATCGGCAAGACGGTGTGGTCACGCTCGCGGTCTGCACCAGCGACAGCCGCGAGAAGTTCGCGGCCTGGGTGCGCGACAACGCGGCGAAGTATCCGAATGTCGTGTTCACCTGCGATCCCAACGATCGTGACTCGGACACCTTCGACGAGCGCGCGTCGCAGAAGCTCTACCACGTCGCCGGCCTGCCGACGAAGTTCGTGATCGGCCGCGACGGCAAGATCACGGCGACCATCGTCGGCTTCGAGGACGGTGATCAGCGGCTGGCTGCGGCGTTGGCGCGGGCCGGTGTCGCGGTCGATGCCGCGTTCGCCAAGAAGGGTGAGGAACAACTCGCGGCCTCGGCCAAGGAGCAGGCGGCGCAGGCGGCCGCTGCGGCCAAACGACCGCCGTTCTGGCCGGCGTTCGGCTCGATCAACGCCGGCGAGGTGTTGCCCGACGTGACCCTGCTCGGCGCCGACGGCAAGGAGTTCCAGCTGTCGTCGTTGCGCGGCAAGCCGGTGGTGATCGCGTTCGCGTGGGCCGAGATCATGCCGCGCCGGGAGCTGCAGGCGTTGGCCGAGGAATACGCGCCATACGGCGTGCAGGTGGTCGCCGCATTCGTCAACACCGCGCCGGAGGAGCTCGTCAAGTGGTGCGAGAAGCACGGCGCCGACAGCGACTTCCGCATCGCCATCGATCCTGCCGGCAAACTCATCCACGCCGGCTCCGCGCCCTCGCCCGAGGAACGCACGGCCTTCGACGCCAAGACCGTTCTCGCCAAGTTCTGGCACGGCAACATGCGGCCGGGCATGCCGGCGCTGATCGCCGCCGACGCCCAGGGGCGTCTGCTCGGCGGCTTCGGCCTCATGCAGAGCAAGGAGGCCCTCGGCAACCTGCTGACACACGCCGGGGTCAAGCTCGAGGACCGGCACCAACCGAACAAGGCGTGGGGTCCCGAGTTCTTCGTGGCGCCCAAGCCGCGCGCGCCCGAAGCACCGGTCACGCCGATCGCCATCGGCACCGCCGCGCCCGACTTCGTCATGCAGGACCTGGACGGCAACGACGTCAAACTCTCGAACTACCGCGGCAAGGTGGTCGTGCTCGACTTCTGGGCGACGTGGTGCGGGCCGTGCAAGGCGGCGTTGCCGCACGTGCAGGAACTGGCCGCGCACTACGCCGACCAGGACGTCGTGGTGATCGCGTCGTGCACGAGCGACGAACGCGACGAGTTCACGGACTGGGTGGCGACGCACGGCAGCAAGTACCCCAACGTGCTGTTCGCGCACGACGCGGCCGGCAAGAAGCCCGAGCGGGCGTCGCGTGCGCTCTACGGCGTCGGTGGCATCCCGCATCAGTTCGTGATCGATCGCACCGGCAAGATCGTCGCGGAGGTCGTCGGCTATCAGTCGGGTGAGGTGCTGCTCGACGCGGCGCTGACCAAGGCCGGTGTGACGGTCGATGGCGAAGTGCTCGAGAAGGCCGCCGCCGACCAGAAGAAGCGCGACGCGGCGAAACCCGCCCGTTCGATGAAGGCGACGCCGATGGTGCCGATGGGCAGTGGCAAGTAGCGGCCGGTGGCGACCGCGGAGTTAGCATGTGCGCGCTCGCCATGACGCGCTTCGACTCGACCCGCTGGTCCCTCGTGCTCGGCGCCGCCGCCGCCGTGCCACGTGACCAGGAGGAGTTCGGGGCGCGTTACGGCCCGCTGGTGAACGGCTACTTCGCGGCGCGTTGGCGCGTGTCGCCGCAGCACGAACGCGTCGCCGACGCGAGCCAGGAGGTGTTCCTGCGCATCTTCAGTCCGAACGGTCCGTTGACGCGGCTCGATCGCAACCGCCCCGGCGGCTTCCGCCCGTTCCTGCGCGGGGTGCTGCGCAACGTCGCCCACGAGCTCGAACGCAGCCAGCGCCGCCAGCGCACCACGCAACTGCAGACGGAGGAACTCGTCGTCGACCACACCGAAGAATCGCCGTCGGGCGCGTTCGACCGGGTGTGGGCCGAGATGATCACCGACGCGGCGTGGTCGCTGATGCGGCAGCAGGCCGAAGGTGATCGTTGGGCGACCTGGCGCCTCGACGTGCTCGGCCGCCGCTACGTCGACGGCATGTCGTGTGAACGCATCGCCGAGGAGATCGGAGAGCTCGACGTCGCGCAGGTCTACCGGCTGCTGGCCGCTGGCCGCAGCCGGTTCCGTCGTGCGCTGATGACGGTGATGGCCACACACCACCCGGAACTGTCTCCGCAGGAACTCGAACAACGTTGCCGTGAGGTCGTCGAAGCGCTGTGAGCGAACGCAAGGACGACGACGACTACCTCGGCAAGGGGCTCAGCTCCGTGATCCGGCGGCAACGCGCGCGCGACGGCTCGGTCGAGCCTGCGTCAGGCGCACCGCTGGGACCACCGCCGCGGCTCGAGGACGTCGACGGCGAACATCCGACCGAACTGGCGGGTCGCGCCGTCGTCGATCTGATCGGGCGCGGCGGCGTCGGCCTCGTCTACCGCGTTGCCGACCGGCAGCTGGGGCGCGAACTCGCGGTCAAGATCCTGTCGCGTCGCCACGCGGACGAACCGGAGATGGTGGCGCGCTTCGCCGCCGAGGCGAAGATCTGCGCGCAGCTGCAGCATCCGGGCATCGTGCCGATCCACGAGGCCGGAGTGCTCGCCGACGGACGTCCCTACTTCACGATGAAGGTCGTGGAGGGCGATACGCTCGTCGATCTGCTGGCGGCGCGCGCCGAGCCGTTCGCGAACTGGCGCAGCTTGCTGCCGGTGTTCGCGAAGATCTGCCAGACCTTGGCGTTCGTGCACGCGCAGGGCGTCGTGCACGGCGACCTCAAGCCGAGCAACGTGATGGTCGGTGCGTTCGGCGAGGTGCAGGTGATGGACTGGGGGTTCGCGCGCGCGATCGATCCGGAAGTGGCGGCGCGTCTGCCCGCAGGCGCTGGCCAGGGCGGTGCCGTGCACATCCTCGGCACACCCGCCTACATGGCTCCCGAGCAGGCGCGTGGCGACGAGGCCGCGATCACCTCGCGCACCGATGTGTTCGGCCTCGGCGCGATCCTGTGTGAGATCCTGACCGGCAGGCCGCCCTACTCGGGTGAGACGCGTTCGGCAACCTACCTGCAGGCCACGCAGTGTCAGCAGGACGACGCGCGGGCAGCGCTGCAGGCCTGTGACGCGGATGCCTCGCTCGTCGATCTCGCCATGCGCTGCCTCAACCCGGATCCGGGGGCGCGGCCGATGGACGCTGCTGCCGTCGGCGACGAGATCGACGCCTATCTCGAGAGCGCCGAACAGCGAGCCTACGAGCTCGAGCTCAAGGCGGTCGCCGCCGAAGCGCGAGCCGATCAGGTCGGTCGTTCGCGCCGCGTCGTGGTGTCGCTGGGCTCGGCGCTGCTGGTCGCCGTCATCGCCGTCGCGGCGGCGCTGTTGTGGTGGCAGCAGGATCGCTCCGACCGGCAGGCCGAGACGCACCGATTGATCGCGCAGGCGACCGAACGTGCGCGCGCAGCGGCCGATCGCGCCAGGGAACAACCGATCGGAGAAGCGGCCCACTGGGACGTCGCCGAAGCGGCGGCGCGGCAGGCCGGACAACTGGCCGCGTCGCGAGGCGTCGCAGCGGGCGAACAGGAACTGGTCGGCAGCTTGTTGCAGCAGATCGAGCTCGAGGCGGCAGCAGCGCGTCGGCTGCGTGAGCTGTTGGTGTGGCTCGAGTCGACGCGACCGCACTACACCGACGACCGGCGCGCCCACGGTGTCGCCGACGCCTACCGCCGCGGGTTCGCGCGCTTCGGCTTGCACTTCGCCGCGCCGACGGACGAGTTGGCGGCGCGCATCCAGGCCAGTCCGCTCGCCGGCGCCATCTGCGGCGCCATCGACGACTGGGCGCGCGTGGCGCGCAACCTGCCCGACGTCATGCCCGGTTGGCGAGAACTCGTCGCGATCGCGCGCCGCGCCGATCCGCAGCCGTTCCGGGATCGGTTGCGGGCCGCGTTCGCCGCCGACGATCGCGAGGAGTTGCTGCAGCTGGCGGGTTCGCCGCAGCTCAGCGACGAGCCGGCGGCGACCGTGAACCTGCTGGCCAAATGCCTGTTCGATCTGGGTGCCGGCGACGAAGCCGTGAACGTGTTGCGCGCGGCGCTGGCACGCCATCCCGACGACTTCTGGATCCTGCACGACCTGGCGCTGTTCCTGGGGCGCCAGCCGACGCCGCCGGTCGACGAGATCCTCGGTCTGGGCCGGGCCGCGGTGGCCGTGCGACCGCGCGACCCGCACGCGCTCGCCGACCTCGCCTACGCGCACGCATTCCTGCGCGACGAGTGGGGCAGCGCCGGGGTGGTGCTCGGGCGCGCCCTGCAGCTCGATCCGGCCTATTCCCGCAGCTGGTTCGCCGAGGTCCTGCTGCTCAGCGGTCACCCGGCGCAGGGCCTGCAGATGGCGCAACGATGCGCGCGACAGCAGCCCAAGGACAGCGCGGCGCAGCGCGTGCTGGGCTGGACTGCACACATCCAGGGTGAACGTGAAGTCGCCGAGGCGGCGTTTCGCGCAGCCTGCGAGCTGGCGCCCGACGCCCTCGAGCCGCGTGGGGAACTGCTCGACGTGCTCGTGGACCGCGGCGACCTGGCGGGAGCGCGCGACCTGGCGCGACACATGCGGGACCAGATCGAACGCTCCGGTGTCTTGGCCTGGTCGTTGCCTGACGCGGCGTCGCGTGACGCGGTCGAGGTGACACTCAGCCTGCCGCCGATGCACGAACGCAGCGGCTGGCCGGACGTCGTCCGGGCCTTGGCGCGTTGCCACGCCGGCCAGGTCGAGGTGGGCGTCGAGGAGCTGTCGGCCTGGTTGCCGCAGGCGGTGGGGGACGACGTGTTCGGCCCGTGCATGGTCGGCGGTCGTGCGGCGCTGGCGGCGGCGGCGCGGTCCGCGAATGCGCCGGACCGCGAGCGTTGGCAGGATGCCGCGCTGCAGTTCTTGCGCACGGCTCTCTCGAACTGCGAGGCCATGGTCGCCAGAGGTGCCTCGCGCCGCCTGATCCTGACGCGCCTGCGTTGGTTGCAGTGGCAACCCGAATGGCGCGGGGTCGCGTGGGGTGATGCCGCCGGCGCGCAAGCCGAGCAGCTGCAGGCGTCTTTGGAACGTCTGCTGGCCGAGCAGCTGCGGCACTGACCGGCGCGGCGAAGATCGGCGGATTCTCGCGAGAATCGGCGCGGTTCCGGTCAATGCCACGTGTCTGTCACCCATGCCGGCTCCCTCGCCGGCACCCTGACCCTTCCCATCGTTGCCATCACCATGAAGACGCTCGTCCCCCTCGCTGTCGCGTTCTCCCTCGTCAGCACGCTCGTCGCCCAGACGCCGCCGTGCTTCGCGACCAACGACCTGACCACATCGGTCAGCAACGCGATCTACAGCTACTCACCCGCCGCGCCCAACACCTACGCGTGGCAGATCACGCCCGCCGCGCCGCTCGCCATCCAGGCCCTGCAGGTGTTCACGGGTAACAACTACACCACTCAGGTCGGCACCTTCATGACCGTCGAGGTCTGGGACGAGAGCACCGCCGGCACGCCCGGCACGCGCCTGGCCGGCGGCACCTGGATCATCGAGCCGACGATCAGCTGGCAGGGTGCGAGCCTCGACTCGGTGGCGTTGCTGCAGGCGAACGCCAACTACTGGGTGGTGTTCACCGAACCGGGTTGGTCGACGCCGCCGATCGAGCCGGGTGGCGCGACGTTGGCCAGCATGCGTCTGTCGGGCGGTTCCTGGGTCGCTGCCGGCAGCGCGGCGCTCAAGTCGCGTCTGTACTGCGGTCTGCTCGACCAGGCCAACGTGGTCCCGTTCGGCACCTTGTGCACGAGCTCGACCAACTCGATCGGCACGATGTTCACCAACCAGCCGCCCGCGGTCGGCAACGCCGCATTCCGCGTCGAAGGCACCGGCTTCGCCGCTGGCTCGGTGGCGTTCCTGGTGATCGGCATGATCCCGCAGTTCCCGAGCGTGCCGATCCCCGGCACGGCGAGCTGCTTTCAGAGCACCGACGCGTTGTTCACGGCGGTCGGCACGACCGGCACGGGCAACGTGCGTGCGACGACGGCGTCGGGGCACACGTCCTTCGGCATCCCGCTGCCGAACAGTGCCGCGTATCAGGGCTTCTACTTCGCGCCGCAGCTCGCGGTGCTCGATCCGGGATCGCTCGCGCCGCTGCCGTTCGTGACTTCGAACGCGCTGCAGATCACGGTCTACTGAGGAACGGGCGAGGAAGCGGCAGGGGCCGCCCTCGCTGGAGCCGACGCGCCCAGGGCGCACGGCTCAGCGGCGATAGGCCGGGTCGCACCCACGTTCGATGCCTCGGGAGTCTGTGTCCTCACGGATGGAGAACTCAGGCCTTGGCCGCGCCGTCGATGATCTTGTTCAGCGTCGCGCTCGGGCGCATCGCCGCCGCCGTGCGCACCGGATCGGGCTGGTAATAACCGCCGATGTCGATCGGCTTGCCCTGCACCGCGGCCAGCTCGGCGACGATCTTCGCCTCGTTGTCCGCCAGCGCGGTGGCGATCGGTCCGAAGCGCGCGGCGAGCGCCTGGTCGTCACTCTGCTCGGCCAACGCCTTGGCCCAGTAGGTCGCCAGGTAGTAGTGGCTGCCGCGATTGTCGATGCCGCCGACCTTGCGCGACGGGCCCTTGTCCTGCAGCAGGTACTGCGCACTCGCCGCGTCGAGGGTCTTGCCGAGCACGCGCGCGGCGCTGCTGCCGTAGCGCTCGGCGATGTGCTCGAACGAGGCCGCCAGCGCCAGGAATTCGCCCAGCGAGTCCCAGCGCAGGTAGTTCTCCTCGAGGAACTGCTGCACGTGTTTGGGCGCCGAGCCGCCGGCGCCGGTCTCGAACAGGCCGCCGCCGTTCATCAGCGGCACGATCGACAACATCTTGGCACTGGTGCCGACCTCGAGGATCGGGAACAGATCGGTGAGGTAGTCGCGCAGCACGTTGCCGGTGACCGAGATCGTGTCCTCGCCGCGGCGGATGCGTTCGAGTGAGAACCTGGTCGCCTCGACCGGCGACATCATGTGGAACTGCAGCCCGGTGGTGTCGTGCTCGGCCAGGTAGGTCTCGACCTTGGCGAGCAGTTGCGCATCGTGGGCGCGGTTTCGGTCGAGCCAGAACACCGCCGGCGTGCCGGTCGCGCGCGCGCGGTTGACGGCGAGTTTGACCCAGTCGCGCACCGGCGCGTCCTGGACCTGGCACATGCGCCAGATGTCGCCGGCCAACACCTGGTGTTCGAGCAGCACCTTGCCCGCGGCGTCGACGACGCGGACCGTGCCTTCCCGCGCGATCTCGAAGGTCTTGTCGTGCGAGCCGTACTCCTCGGCCTTCTTGGCCATGAGTCCGACGTTCGACACGCTGCCCATGGTCTTGGGGTCGAGCGCACCGTGCGCCTTGCAATCGTCGATCACCGCCTGGTAGACGCCCGCGTAGCAACGGTCGGGGATCACCGCCACGGCGTCCTGCAGCTTGCCGGCCGCGTTCCACATCTTGCCGGAGTCGCGGATCAGCACGGGCATCGACGCGTCGATGATCACGTCGCTGGGCACGTGCAGGTTGGTGATGCCCTTGTCCGAGTTGACCATCGCCAGACCCGGGCCGTTGGCGTAGGCGGCCTGGATGTCGGCGTCGATCGCCGCGCGCTCGCTCGCCGGCAGCGCCGCGAGCTTGTTGAGGATGTCGCCGAAACCGTTGCGTGGGTCGGCGCCCAGTTGCGCGAAGGTGGCGCCGTGTTTGGCGAACACGTCGGCGAAGTAGGCCTGCACGCCGTAGCCGAAGATGATCGGGTCGCTGACCTTCATCATCGTCGCCTTGAGGTGCAGCGAGAACAGCACACCCTGCTGCCTGGCTGCCGCGACCTGTTCGGCCAGGAACGCGCACAGGTCGCGTTTGCTCAGGAAGGTGGCGTCGATCACTTCCTGCGCCTGCAGCGCGATCGGGTTGCCCAGCCTGGTCTTGGTGCCGTCCGTGGCGGTGTGCTCGATCGTCACACTGGTCGGCGCGCCGACGGTCACGGACTTCTCGTTGGCGAAGAAGTCGCCTCGACTCATGTGCGCCACGTGGCAGCGGCTGTCTGCCGACCAGGCGCCCATCTTGTGCGGGTTGGCGCGCGCATAGGCCTTCACCGCCGCGGGCGCGCGGCGATCGGAGTTGCCTTCGCGCAGCACCGGGTTGACCGCGCTGCCCTTGACCTTGTCGTAGCGCTTCTTGGCGTCGCGCTGCGTGTCGTCCTTGGCATCCTCGGGGTAGTCCGGCAGCCCGTAGCCCTGGGCTTGCAGCTCGGCGATCGCGGCCTTGAGCTGCGGGATCGACGCGCTCACGTTCGGCAGCTTGATGATGTTCGCCTCGGGCTTCTCGGCGAGCTTGCCGAGTTCACCGAGGGCGTCGGCGACACGTTGCTCGGCCGGCAATCGGTCGGCGAAAGCGGCCAGGATGCGGCCGGCGAGGGAGATGTCGCGCGTCTCGATGCCGATGCCGGTGCCCTTGGTGAAGGCCTGCACGATCGGCAAGAACGAGTAGGTGGCGAGCGCGGGGGCCTCGTCGGTGTGCGTGTAGATGATCTTCGGGGCGTCGGACATGGTTGCCGGAGGGGGAATGCGGCGCGGCGGGGTGGTTGGGTGAAAGCCGCGCCGGCAGCGGGCGCGGGGGGCCGGGAAAGGTAGCAGAACGGTGTTTGCGGGGCGATCACGCCGGGTGGCCCGTTCGCGTGCACGTTCGGCGGCCGCGGCCCAGTTGGTCGAGCAGGCGGTGCGTCTTGCCTTGGGGGCTGCGGCGCGAAGAGCCGCCGCGGATCAGAAGCTGACCTTGAACGAGAACTGGACGCGGTGTGCTTCACCGCGAGCCTCGTCGACGTTCTCGCGAGCGCCGTACAGGTACTCGACGCCCACCCACGCGCTGTCGGTGAACTGATGGATCAGGTTCGCTGCCAGATACTCGAGCACCTCGACGCTGTCGGTCGGCGCGCCGCCGGGGACGTCGCCCGTGACGTAGCTGTAGACCAGCGTGCTGCGCCACTGGTCGGACCAGTGGTGCTCGTAACCGATCATGCCGGCAGCGACCTCGACCGCCTCCAGTTCGTCGTTCGCGTCCGGTGCGGCGGTGATCCCACCGCGATAACGACCGACGCCGGGGCCGTAGGTCCCCTGCACGAGCAGATGATCGCGTTCGCCGATCGCGAGCTTGGTCGACAGATTGGCGCCCCAGAGCACTTCGGTGTCGGTGGGGCCGACGTCGCGGTTGTAGCGCGCCTGACCGAGGAACAAACCGAGCTGCGTGTGGCCCAGTCCGTGGCCCCAACGCCAGCGCGACGTCAGATCGGGGGTCGCCTCCTCGGCCTCGCCGGGCGCCGTCGGATCGAGCAGGTTCGAAGCCGGATCCTCGAGGGCGACGGCGATCTTGCTGTCGTCGCCGAGATCCCACGTGTAGCGGATCATCGCCTGGCGGATCATCGGGTACGCGATCGGCGTCTCGAAGTCGAGCGTCTCGGGCATCGCGTCTTCGTCCATGAACGTCGACCAGGTCTGGCCGGCGAGCCAGCCACCGATCGATCCGTAGGCATGGCGGAGGCGAAACGAGTTGCCGCTGCCGAAGAAGTCGCCCTCGAAGAACGCCCGCAATTCGCCGTAGTCCGTCGGCCGGCGGATGTCGAGGTTGAACCGCGTCTGGCGCGCATGCAGCCGCGTGTTCACGCCGTCGGTGTCGGCTGGATCGATCGTGCGCGGGTCGAACGAGTCGGTCGAGCCGATCTCGTTGAAGTCGTGGATGAGGTCGAGCTTGACGTAGCCGCCGAGTTTGACGGTGTAGTCACCGACCGTCCACTGCAGGCCCTGCGACTTGGTCGTCGGCACTTGTTGCGGCGCGACTCCGCTCGGGGCGACGAGCGAAGGTGCAGACGCTCCGGCAGGTGGCGTCGTGGGCGGCGACGTGGTCGATTCCTGCGCCGTCGCCAGCAGGCAGGTTCCGATGGTGATCGCGAAGAGACGGGATACCGAAGCAGCTGGCTCGTTCATGGTCGGTCTCGTCGATTGTTGGTGACTCTAGAGGTGGCGATGGCCGGTTCGCATCGTCATCGCCCCGATTCACACCGGCGCTGCGTTCGATGTAGGGCGGACTGACGATCTCCGACAGCTAGCCGCTCGTGCAACCGGCTTTTCACGGGTCGCATCTTCGCTGCGGTCGTGGACACGGTGCCCAAGTAGTCCTGCGCCAGCCGTCGACAACCGTCTCACGGACGGTTGCTCCGGCGTTCGCGAGGAACGCGTCGGAGCGCTTGCAGCTCGTTCGACCCTTGCGCCCGGACTCAGCGGCGCAACAGTGGCGCGACCGCGTCGGCGGCGAGTTCGGCGAGCAGCCGATAGCCCGCGTCGCTGCAGTGGCCGTTCGGCACGAACAGCTCCTCGCGCGCCCGCGTCTGCAATTCGACGTCGAAGCGTTCGCGCACGGGCACGAACGGCACGCCGAGCTGCGCGGCGACCTCGCGCTGGATGCGTTCGAGGTCGGGGTGCAGGAAGGGATACCCGAGCAGCACGAGCGCGGTGCCCTGTTCGCGGCACAGGCGCCCGACCTCGCGCAGGTGGTGTTCGAGCGTCGCGCCCCAGGCCGTTGCCTCCTCGTCGGCGAGCGCCGCCAGCAGCGTGCCCCGCACGGCGTCGCGCTGGTCGGCCGCGAGGGCAGGCACGTTCGCGATGGCTGCGTCGCAGTGCGCGCCGGTGACGGACCCGCGCACGGACTGCACCTTGGCGCGCGTCAACGCGACGTTGCCGTCGAGCAGCAGCGCGGCCGTGAGCAGCCCCGCGGCCCGCTGCGGCTGCGCGGACGCGGTCGCCACCGCGAGATGACGGCAGATCATCGCCGCCTGCCCTGGGAACAAGCGCGCGCCGAGCCGCAGCGCGCGTAGTGCCGCGGGCAGGAACGCATCGGTCTGGCCGAGCTGGTAGGTCGCGTCCTGCAGCACGAGCGCGGCGACCACCGCGTGCGGTTGTCGTTGCAGGTGCTCGCGCGCCGCCGCCGCCGCCTGCTCGGGCCGCGCCGTGGCCAGCAGCGCGATCACGAATTGCTCGTCGGCGACGTCGTCGCCCGCCGCCAGGCGGGACAGCGCGTCGAGCGCGGCCGCGCACCGCTGCGATTTGCCGGCGAGGTGCGCGGCCACTGCGAGCGTCTTCTGCGCGACGGCGACGTCGGGCAAGTCCGTCGCGAGCCGTTCAGCCAGCGCCAACGCGCCGCCATCGACTACGAACAGCTGCCGCTCGACCTCGAGCACGCGCCGCTGCACCTCGGCCGGCTGCGGTGGCGCGAACGTCGGCGATGGATCGTCGCGCGCGAGCAGACCGAGTCCTTCGAGCAGCGCGAACCCGGCAGCCGGATCGGCCGTCGGCGCCGGCCCAGCGGCCGCGACGAGGTCCGCGCCGGTCCGGTGCCAGGAGTTCGGCAGGAAGCGCAGGCACAACGCCAGCAGTCGCCCCGTCCGCCAGCGCCATGCGAAGCGGCCGTAGTCCTCGCGCGCCGACAGGTCGTCGGCGGCAACGCGCGCCGGCCGCGACCAGGTGTCGTTGAACGCCATCAGCACGCACAGCACGCGCGGACGACCACGCAGCAGCGCGGGCACCTGGCGCAGCAGGAACGCGCTGTCCTGGCCCGGACAACCGCCGTTGGCGACACGCACCGGCGAGCCGCGTTCGGCGAGCACCTCCTGCAGCTGCGCGGGATAACTCGCGTCCGGCGAGGTCGCGCCGATGCCGGCGGTGTAGCTGTCGCCCAGGCAGACGACGGCGGCACCCTGCACCTGCGGCGCTGCCGGCTGCGTGAAGCTCACCACGAACGCAGCCACTTGCAACATGACCTCGAGCCCGACCACGAACACGACGATCGCGAGCAGCAGCTTGCGCAGGCGTCTTCGGGGACGGCGAGGACGGGAGGAGAACACGACGGCGCGCGAGTTTGCGCGAGGCGTGCGCTCGGGTCGAGCCCGTTCCGCGCGCCGTGCTTGCGCACTCGTCCGGCGCCCCTACCGTTCGCCCTGGTCCGGCAACGCCGACCCGATACCGCTCGGCTCCGGGTCTACCTCGTCGGCGCCCGTGCCACGGGCAGGACCACGCTCGCGCGCTGGATCCGCGACCGCTGTGGGCTGTCGATGATCGCCGAAGAGAACCGATGAACCGCGCCCTCGCCGCCCTCCTGGTCACGTCGCTGGCGACGTTGCCCGCGCAGGACATCGTCGACCTGGCGTGGCGCGAGACCGAGGCGGGGCTCCTGCAGGTCCGCGTCGGCGAGCCTCCGAGCGGCAGCGCGGGTGAGGATCCGCGACCGCCGGCCGAGTGGAGGACGATGTTCCCCGGCCTGTTCGCGGCGTGGGACGGCACGCCGTCCATCCTGGATGGAGTCCGGAACGCGCCGCCGTTCGATGCGATCGCGCTCCTCCTGCACGGGCCTGGCGGAGCCGCGGCGATCGACGAGTGGCGGCGCAGACTCGACAAGTTGGGGGTGCGGGTCTCGATGGACCTCGCCGAGATGCGACGCATCGAGCCCGACCCACGGATCGACCCCCTGCGGGTGCGCCATCTGCAGAGCGTCGGCACCCATGCCGCCGTCCGCGGGCTCGTCGCGTATTCCCTGGACCCTGCGCGCGACCCCTTCACGCGCGCCGCGGCGGCCGAAGCCGTCGCGCAGAGCGGAATGCAGACCCTCGTCCCCGACGCGCCGCGAGCAGTCGCGCACCGGGTGGATCGTTGGGGAACGGCCGGGCTGCAGGCAGCCTTGGCGCGCCTTCCGGACGATTGCGACCTCGTACTCGGGCTTCATTGTGCGGCCTTGCCGTCGCCGGCGCCGCTGCTCGCGGATTGGCGCCGACTCCAACACCTGCTGCTGAGTACCACGGTCGCGGACCAAGGTGAGGCCACCTCACCCGCTGAGTTCCTGTCCGCGCAACTCAGGATGGACCAGCCGGGACAACTGCCCTGCGAGCTCGCCGCCCGGTTCGGCAACTGGCGCGTGGACCATGCCCTGTTCGCCGTGCGAAGTGCCACGGACGACTCGTGCTGGTTCCACCTGGCCGGCGTCTTCCAACCGCAACGGATCGCCAGCGGACTGCGCGGAGCAGGCATCGATGCCGTCTCCATCGAAGATGGCGAGGTGCGGGCCTCGCTCGATGGCTGGCACCTTCGCAGCACGCCGCTCGAGTTCGAAGCGTGGCAGGGTGACCTCACCGACGTCAAACGAGGCAGTCGCCGGGCCGGGTGGATCCACCGGGCCGATGACCGGGCAACGCCGATCTGGGCCGTCGTCGGGGCGCGAAGCCGCCTGTCCGAATGGATGGGGCTGGGACAGGCGGAGCTCGAGGTCCGTTACGACGCGGAGAACGGCACGCTGTCCGCGGTCGCCGACGCCGGAGGGAACGCAGCGGCGACGGCGTTGTGCGAACGTTGGCGTGACTGGCAGAAGGCCCGATCGCTGGAGACGGATTGGGGCTATCCCAACATGTTCTCCGCGACGTGGCACGAGATCGGGGCGACGCCTGCTGGGCTGCAGGAGTACGGGAAGATCGCGTTGGCCTGGCTTCGTTGCGTGGGAGCAATCGTCGCTCGGGTCGACGGAACGCGCGTGACGTGGACGTTCGACGTGTCGAAGTTGCCAACGCTGGATCTCGTGCGGCTGCTCAAGGTCGATCCGCGGCCGTTGCTCGAGATCGCGCGGCCATGAGCTGCCCGGTGGCGCGATTGACGCGACATCGTTGCCTGGCGCGAGACGGGAGGTCCACCGTACCCACGCCGAGGTGAGCACTTCGTCGGCGACCTGCCCGTCAAGATCGCATTCGCGCTCGTGGTCCCCGCCCTCGATCCAGCATGTTCACAGAGTGCCGATGCGGCCGTCGATGCCGTTCGACGTGATCGCGCCACCGAACATCGCGTTGACGCCCGGCTGCAGCACGACCGACTGCGTGTAGATGTGCACGTTCGCGAACGCAGGGTCGTTCGGCAGCACCAGCGAGTAGCTGCGCGTCGGCCCCGTGACGAACCACAGGTTCATGACGTCGAGCGACGCGCGGTGGGGGCAGCCCGGCGCACCCATGAAGCCGAGGTCCGGGATGTTCAGGTCGGTCAGGCCCCACACGTCGGCGCCGAACGTGCCGGTCGCGGGCACTTGGGTGACGTTCAGCGTCCACGTCGTGCCGACGACCGGACGGGTCGCGCCGCTCAGGGTCAGCGGCAGGATGTCGACGGGTTGGATCGTCAGCGAGCCGGGCAGCGCGACCGACAGATCGGTGCTGCCGTGGTCGACGCTCGGCCCGCCGGGTGAGTAGCCGACGAGGTGGCCGTTGCCGAGGCCGCTCATCCCCTGGAACACGACGGCGACGATGCCGCTCGCCGTGTCGAACTGGAATTGGAACGTGCTCGCGTTCGCGGCGGAGGTGCCGCCGCTGTCCCAGACGCCATCCCAGGTGACGTAGGCGATGGCGCCGATCTGCTCGAACTTGACGAGACCGCTGCCGGCGAGCGCCGGGTTGTAGTCGTGCCACGCCCACCAGGCGGTCTGTGGCGCGTTGAGCATCGTGGCCGCGGCAGGCGTCGCGCTCGTCGTGTTGCCCGCGGCGACCGCGACGTAACCGTTCGCGCACACGTTCAGACTCGAGGTCGAGCCGCCGGCGTACGGGAACGGCGCGGACAGGGCGACCGATGCCTGGCCGTTGTTGGCCAGCGTCACCGTGGTGGCACTCGGCGACGGCGGCACGAAGGTGCTCGTTCCGGCGATGACGATGTAGCTCGAGCCGGTCGGGATCATCGCGAACCCGCTGTTGGCGAGATCGAACGCCGAGGCGGTCGGGAAGTACTCGTAGAACGAGGCGGCGGAGCGGATGCAACCGTCACCCAGAGTCGTGTTCAACCCGATGCTCGCGCCGCTGCCGGCGACGAACTGCACCTCGGACAGACCGGTGTAGTTGTTGCCGTAGTTCTGCAGCACGTCGAAGCGCACGTATTGCGCCGGCACGCCGCCGCCCTGGATCAGATGCGGCAACAGCGGCTGCGCGTTGGCCTGGGGCACGGTCTCCTGCGACAGCGGCGTGAAGTTGACGCCGTCGGTCGAGGTCGACACGTCCATGAGCTGGACACCGCGCTGCGTGCTGATCGACGAGTTGTAGTTCCAGACGGCGATGAGGTTGAGCGGCTGCACGCTGCCGAGGTCGAACTGCAGCCACCCGGTCGTGATCGCGTTGCTGATCCACATGTCCTGCCATGTCGCGGAGTGCGTCGCGGTCACGCTCATCGACGACAGGCCGACGCCGTTCGTGAGGTTCTGGATGTTGTAGGTCGAGAACGTTCCCATGCCCGAGGTGGCCGTGACGCCGGGGATGAACTGGGCGCTGGCGACGCTGACGAGAGCGAACAGCGAGAGAGGTGCGAGACGGCGGAACTGCATGGTCGACTCCTGCGAGAAGCGGAAGGTGAGCCAGGGACTCCGGGCCGTTTCCTGGGCCTTGGAGGGAGTGGGGCGGATACCGTCCTTGTCCTCGCCGCCGGCGTCAACCCGTCCGCGGCGGCACCTGGTGACGTACGCGGGGTGCCGGGTCCGTGGGCGGGGTCTGTGCTGGGGGCACCCGTACACCCGGCGCGAATCGATGCGATGCTGGGAAGAACGCCGCCGCGACCACCATCAGCAGCCAACGCATGCACTCCATTCCTGCCAGGAACAGTTCGCCCACGCTCGCCTTGCTCGCGGCCCTGGCCGCAACGGCCAGCCTGATCCCCGCCCAGGAACCCGATGACCTGCCGACGGAACGCGTCGAGATCATCCCGCCCGGCGGGCTCGTCGACCTCGATAGCGGCGCGGTGCTGCCCGTGGCGAAGCTGCGCGTGTTCGAGGCGGACCTGCGGTTCGATCGCGACGGTGCCGGGTTCTTCCTGCAGGCGCTGCGCGGGGCCCAACCCGCGATGACCGGCGACGCATCGCCCGATCCCGACTCGTGGTCGACGGAGCGGGTGCGCATCACGCGCCGGGACAGCAACAGCCTGCTGCTGTTCGTGAAGACGGATCGCGGGGTCGCGCGCGTGTCGCTCGCGGTGTCCGACCCCTACAGCACGGCATCGGCCGTGTTGCGATGGGTCGTCGTGCCCCCCGCGGATCCGGTGTTCCTGCCGCCGCCGACCGGGCTCGAGACCCACTGGCAGGACGACAAGCTGCATGTGAGCTGGGACGGCGTCGCGTCGCGGTGGCTCGTCGAGGTGAGCGGCGAACGCGTTGACAAACACATGGTGCAGGGACGTTCGATCGCGCTGGAGGGCCTCGATCCGAAGGGCAACTACCGGATCCGCGTGCGTGGCCTCATCGGCGCGGCGGTGTCGCTACCTGCCGATGTCGTGCAGCACGGGCCGCGTCGGCCGGCGGTTCGGCAGGTCACCGAGTTCCCGGGTCGCTGGTACGACGCGACCGGCGGCCTGCGGCTGTCGACCGGTGAAGTTGCGGTCGAGGACGCCGAGGTCGTGTTCTACCTGTATGGCGTCTACGTGCCGGGTGGTGGCGTGCTCAAGCTCGGTGCGGGCGAAGGCGTCTATCGGGCGACGCATGCTCTTCCTCCCGGTCCCTACCCGCCCAGCTACGGCCGTCTCGACGAACGCGACGTGCTGGCCATCGAATTGCCCGACGGTCGCTGCGGCAAGTTGTGGCTCGAGCCCATGGACGGCGACGATCTGCGCAGCGGGATGCGTGTGCACAGCGTCTTCCTTCCGGACGGGCGTCGCATCATGCAGCCACCGATCACCGAGGCGAAGTCCTCCGTCGAGAACGGCGCCGTGGTGCTGCGCTGGCAGGCCGCTGCCGACGCCGAGAACTACCGCGTGGCCGTGAACGGCGGTGCGCCGATCGTCACGCAGGAGACGACTGCTCGGCTCGCCGGTCTGCCGCGTGACGCCCTGCATTCGATCGACGTGAGCGCCGTGTCGCGCGGCGGCGACGTGTCCGAGCCCGTGACGATCCACGTGCATACGTTCGGTCCCGACGCGGTTCACGGAACGGCGGTGCTGGAGGCCCAGAACGGTGGCATCGTGTTCCGCACGGGCGCCATGGTGCCCAACGGTCAACCCTGCGACCTCGCGTTCGTCAGCAGCGCCGGTGGGGCGGCATCCGTGAGTTTCGAGGGCGCCGCGGGGGTGCAGCCGGCCGCGGCGTTCGCGTTCGGCGACTTCACGGGCATCGGCGAACCCGGGAAGGTCACCCGCGTGCACAGCGACGTGCGCGATCCGAAGAGCGAACACTTCTACGTGCACACGGCGGACGGTGGCCGCGCGAGCGTGCGCATCCTTCAGCGCGGCTCGCCGAGGACGAAGATCGAGTTCCTGTGGCTGCCGAAGGCACGCTGAGCAAGGCGACAGCCACTCGAACCGCGACGCGGGATGTCGCACGGGCTCCCGGACTCCCGGGCCTTGCTTCCGCAGAACCAGTCTTGGATCCTTGCCGTCTGACACCGGCTGGCTCGCGGCGAAGCGCATGGAGAAGAGCACGACGTACGCCCTGACGATGGCCTTGGCCTATGGGCTCGTGTCTTCGCTGTACATCGTCTATTCGGGGCGTGTCGCCGCCCACTTCGCGAGCAGCGTCGAGGACCTGCGCCACCTCGAGGAGATGAAGGGCATCGGCTTCGTGATCGTCACGACCCTGCTGGTGTTCTTCGCCGGTCAGTTCGCGATGCGGCGGATCCTGAACGACGCCGCCGAACTGGCGAAGCGCGAACGGGTGATCCTCGCCAACCAGGGCAAGATCTTCGCCGGCATGATGGCCGCGTCGGTTGCGCACGATGCGAACAACGTGCTGACGACCCTGCTCGGCGAATTGGACATGCTCGGCGACGGCGGCGGCAACCTCGACGCGGCCAGCATCGCGCGGTTGCAGACCGCGGTCGATCGGCTCGTGGATCTCAATCGGCGACTCGTCGCGGCGGCGCTGCGCAGCGACGACAGCGAACCCGAGTTCCTCGACATCGATTCGATGGTGCGCGATGCGGTGCGCGGATTGCGCCGCCACGAGAGCCTGCGCGGCTGCACGATCACGGTGACGAGTTCGGGTTCGGCGACGGCCGAGACGCGACCGCTGCTCGTTCATCAGATCGTCTCCAACCTCGTGCTCAACGCCGCGGAGGCGGCGGGTCGCGGCGGCCGGGTCGTCGTCACGGTCGCCGAACACGACGACTACGTGCAGATCGACGTCGAGGATTCAGGCCCGGGCATCCCGCGCGATCGGTGGCCGACCTTGTTCGAGAGCTTGACGACGACCAAGTCCGACGGCAACGGTCTGGGCTTGTTCTCGGTCCGCGCGTGCACCGAAGGGCTCGGCGGCAGCGTGGGCGTCGGTGACTCGCCGCAACTCGGCGGCGCTTTGCTGCGCATCCGGCTCCCACATCGGGCCGAGCCGATCGCCGCGTCGTGACGAGCGTCGCGGCCTGGGACCAGGTAAGCAGTGGCGCGCGTGCTCAGCTGTCGAAGCGCTCGCCGTATGCCTCTGCGGAGAACCCGACGAGCCACGTCTTGCCGCTGCGGATCGTCGGCGCGCGCAGGTTGCCCGAGGGCCCGATCACGACCTTCGCGAACTCCTGCGCGTCGAAGCCGGCCTTGCCCGGCTCGAACGTCACGACCTTCTTGCCCTTGGCGACGACGACCTTGTTCGCGTCGGCGAACAGCGCGGCGAGGTCCTTGGGGCCGAACCGCTGCTTGCTGGCGTCGACCGTCTCACGGACGGTCGCTCCGGCGTTCGTGAGGAACGCGTCGGAGCGCTTGCAGCTCGTTCAACCCTTGCGGTGGTAGTACCAGTCGATCTTGCTCGGCATGGCGCGAACTGTCGGCTCGCGGCGACCCTGGTTCAAGATGTGGTGAGGGTTGGAGGCGGCGATGCGCGGTGGTCGGGCAGGCGTCGTCGCTGACGAACTGTCGTGCATGCACTTCACGGGCAGATCACCCGCAGCTCGCCTCGCCCCTGGCCGCTGCGCGCACGCAGGACAACCGTATAGGTGCCGGCGCGCTCGGCCCGGAACGCGGCGAGCACGTCGCCGTCGAGGCCTCCGCCCTCGAACGTGCCGAGGTCCCGCCCATCCGGCGCCACGATCGTGAGTGACGCATCGAAGGTGCGACTCGTGAAGGACAGCCAGATCGGCTCGTGCTCAGCCATCGCGAGGCGCATCCAGCGGTCGGCGCCGTGCAGTTCGACCGGCCGCGTCTCGCCGATCGCGATCGTCTCGACGGGGAGGCGGGCGCAGCGCAGGCGGAACGCGCCGCTGCCGTGACCGCCCGGTGAGTAGACGAGCACACGCCACGTGCCTGGTTCGTGGACGAGGAAGCCGTCGTGCCGCGGGTTCAGGTCGGTTGCGCTGCGGTCGTCGAACGACCAGACCTGGCCGCGCGGACTCCACAGGTCGAACTGCGCGTCGAACGCCGTGGACGCGAGGTCGAGCGCAATCACATCCCCGGGGCACGCGGGCAGGTCGTAGACGAGGCCCTCGCCGAGCGGCAGCGTGCCGGCGAAGTCGGTGTCGGCGGCGAGTGGCGTCGCTAGCGGCACGAAGCGGCCCGAGTACACAGCGGGGAGAGCGTGGGCGTTGCGGAAGTTGAGCTCGCCGTCGAACGCTTCGCGCACGATGAGCCACCGGCGATGGCGGCCGTTCTTGTCGAGGTTGCCGGTCCAGACGAAACGAGGCTCGCGCCCGGGAGCGCGTTCGCGAAAGCCGACCGGTTGGTCACGCGCCGGGAAGTCGACGTCGAAGGCCCAGGCGCCTGGCGTCAGGTGCACGGTGATGTGGTGCATGCCGAACGCCGGGATCTCACCGTCGAGGCGACCCGACTCGGGCAGATCGAACTGCCGCGCGACTTGCACGAGCGTGCGCGCCAGACACCGCTGCCCGCCCTCTACGCGCAAGGTGACCTCACCGTCGCGCGACGCTGCGTAGCCGCCGTTGTAGTCGGTCAGCTGAGCCTGCTCATCGTCGAGCACGGCGACGAGGTGGCCATCGCCCGTGACCGTCGGCACGAGCATGTCACCGGCGTGCACGGCGACCCGGTAGTGCCACCACTGTTCGGGGCCGAACTCGTGTTCGATGGTCGTGCCGAGCGTCAGCACCTCGGTGCGGTAACGTTCGAGCCAGAACCGGTAGTTGCCGCCACCCCGGCCCTCGAAGCCCTGCACCGAAAAGCGCAGCTTGCCCGCGGCCCTGGCCATGTAGCGCAGTTCGCTGTGCGAACCCCGGCCGTCGTCGACCGCGAGCCGTTCGCCATTCTGATCGACGAGAGCGAGCACGGGATCGAACTGGCTGGTGTCGACCGTGCAGTGCAAGACCTCGCCTGGCACGACGATCACGTCCCAGGCGTCCGCGGCGCCGAACGACAGCAGTTTGTCCTGCGCGACGGCACGCCCTGGGGGCACGTCGCGGTGCCCCCCCTGGGCCGGCAGTGCCGAGGGCAGCAGGGGAACGAGGAAGAGGGCGAGAAGTGCGGGTGCGAAGTTCATGGTGTGTCCTCGCACTACAGACCCGTGGCTCGCCCGGACCTTACATGCGTCCCGGAAGCGGCGATCGTGGACGCGGCGGAAGAATCGGGAGTCTGCGGTAAGGTCTGGGGCGCTCCCGGGTCACTCGGTCGTTCCTGACCCGAGGAGACTCTCCAATGCGCCTGATCGCCTGTTCCCTGCTCGCTTTCGTGTCCGTGCTGCCCGCTCAGGCGGCGCAGTCCGAGTTTGGTCACGCCCGCACCCGCGAGGCCGCCGCGCTCGGCCGGTTGCCGACCGCGCTCGAAGTCGCGGTCACCGACATCGTCAACTACCACCGCCACCGGCTGCCGCTGCCGCGCGGCGATGACGACGTCATGCTGCAGCTGCGCTTCGGCAACGAAGCGGTCGGCGCCGGTGACGAGGTGGTGCTGCAGTTCGGCTACACGACGGCCCCCGGCAACGATCGCAGCGATCTGCCGCCGCTCAATCTCGGCCTCGTCATCGACCGCAGCGGTTCGATGGCCGAGGCCGGCAAGCTCATCGAGGTCAAGCGCGCGCTCGAAGCGTTCCTCGGCCGCCTGCGGCCGCAAGATCGGGTCGCGCTGATCACCTACGACAGCGAGGCCACGCTCGACGCTGCCAGTTGCCTGCTCGGCGACGGCCGGTGGCTGCGCGACGCGATCGCCGCCATCGAGCCGGGCGGCGCGACCAACCTGCACGGTGGATTGATGCTCGGGCTGCGCGAGGTCGCTGCCCACGCCGCACGTGACTCCAGCAACCGCGTGCTGCTGCTGACCGACGGCATCGCCAACCGCGGCGAGACGAATGCCGAGCGGATCCTCGCCGACGCCGGCGCATTCACCGCCGAGGACGTAGATCTCTCGACCATCGGCGTCGGCCGCAACCTCGACGTCGCGCTGCTCGATCGGCTGGCACGCGGCGGCCGTGGCCTGTTCCACTACGTCGCCGACGCCCAGGACGTGCAGAAGGTCTTCGTCGAAGAACACGAGGGCCTGGTGGCCCCCGTGGCCCGCCGGGTCGCGCTGCACGTCGAGCTGCCGCGCGATCTCGAGTTGGTGCGGGTCATCGGCCACGAATTCAAGCAGAGCCGCGATCGACTCGAGGTCGACCTTCCCAACCTCAATCGCGGCGCAACCGGCGTCGTGCTCGTCGTCTGCCGCGCGCGGTCGCGGTCATCGGCTGGCGAGCTGCGGCTTGCCGTTCGTGGCGAGCTGTCGTTCCGTGCCAAGGGCGAGAAGAGGCACGTCGAGGTCGACGAAGCGCTCACCGTGCTCGCTGGTCGGCAAGAGCTGCTGCGCGATCCGGAGGTTCGCAAGAACTACACGATCGCCGTGCTGGCCGAAGGCATGCACGAGATGGCGGTGTTGTCGACCGCCAGACGGTGGGCCGCCGCCGATCGGGCGCTGCAGAACGCCCTGCGTTTCAGTCGGGCACAGTTCGGCAGCGACGACGACGTCGATGTCGCGCGGGTGCGCGCCATGGCCGAGGCCTACAGCACGACGCTGAGCCGCTACGTCGATCGTTTCCGCGACATCTGAACGTGCAGATCCGATGCTCAGGTTGCGGTCGTGTGGTCACGTTGGCGGATGTCAGCGCGCTGCCGGACCTGTGCCCACATTGTGCGCAGCGGCCGGTTCCTGCCCGGCTCGGTGATTTCGTGCTCGATCGTCCGCTCGCGGCCGGCGGCATGGGTGAGGTCTACCTCGCGCACCATGCCGAACTCGGCACCAAGGTCGCGATCAAGCTGATGCCGCCGCCGCAGGCCGAGGACGTCTCTGCTCTGCGCGAACGGTTCGCGCGTGAGGCCCGCCTGCAGGCCGCCGTGGACCACCCGGGCGTCGTGCGGGTACTCGATTGCGACGTCTTCGGCGATCGCCCGTACCTCGTGCTCGAGCACGTCAGCGGCAGGAGCCTGCGCGACCTGCTCGCCGATGGCCCCGTACCGGTGGCGGAGGCGGTGAGGTTGTGCGCCGAGACCGCCGACGTGCTGGTTGCCGCGCACGCCTGCGGGGTCCTGCACCGCGACATCAAGCCCGAGAACGTGCTGCGCGCCGACGACGGTCGTGTGCGCGTTCTCGATTTCGGGATCGCCCGTGCGCGCGACGGCGGCGCCCCCGTGACGCGCACCGGCGAGATCGTCGGCACGCCGCAGTACATGGCGCCAGAACAACTGCTCGATGCCGGCGACGAGGTCGACGAACGCTGCGACGTTCACGCGCTCGGCGTGTTGACCTACGAACTGCTGACCGGCAGCAACCCATTCCAAGGTGCCAACGTGTTCGCGGTGCTCAAGCTCGTCGAATCGCTGGTGCCGCGGCCGCCGTCGACCGCGCGGCCCGAGGTGCCGATCGCGATCGACGAGGTCGTGCAGCGTGCCTTGGCCAAGGAACGCACCCAGCGCTGGCCAACGGCCGGCGCGTTTGCAGCGGCGTTGCGCGCGGCGGTCGATACCGACGCGGTGGAAGGTTCGCCTCGCCGCTGGCCCTGGATCGCAGCGGCCCTGCTCGCGGCGACGGCGATCGGCGCGATCGGCGCCTCGGCGTGGAGCGATGCACCTGCCCCGACGATGGATCGGGACGCCGTTCGCGACGCGGCTCCGGCTTCGGGCCTGACGCTCGGTCGCATGCGCCTGCAACACGGTGAGTACCATGCCGCCATCGCCGATCTCGAACCTGCTGGCCCCGCCGCGCGGCCGCAGGCTTGTCTGGCCTGGCTGTGTGCCTACCGCGTCTTGCCACTCGTGGTCGACGCGCCCGAACTCTGGAGCGATTGCGACGAGTTGCGCCGCCGGCGTCTGTTCCGAGAGAGCCGAGACGAAGACGCACCCGAGGCCGTCGACGCCGCGACCGCCGCGGCGCGCCTGCTGTCGCGCGGTGATGCTGCCGAGGCCTGGCAGATGCTGCAGCCGCTGCTCGCGTTGCCGGCCAGCACCAACCGCGAACACGTCGCGACGCTCGCGCTGATCGCGGCCCACGCGGTCTGTCGCGATCGCCGGGTCCTGCGCACGGTCGGCGCCCGACTGTCGGACGCAGAGCCCGGTGTCGCGGCGTTGCTCACGCTCCGCCTCTCGCCTCGCGCCGGGCGCATCGCGGCGCTGCGCGATCTGGCGCGGCGCCTTCCCGCCGAGGGCCCCGACCGGTGGCTCGTCGAACTGCTGGTTGCGGGCCTCGCCGGCGACGCCGACTACGAACGGGCGCGCAGCGTCGCCGAGATGGCCTGGCTGCAGGGCGCGGGCGAGGCCGCGGCGATCTGGTTCGCGGGTGCGCGCTTGCGGCACGCCCACACCGCATCCTCGCCGCTCGGTCGCGACGAGTCGTCGCGCTTGTCCTCCCTGCTGGCCGGCGCCGACGTTCTCGATGCACCGGCCGCGATGGAACTGAGGAAGCTGCTGGAGTCACCGCCGGTCTCGCTCGCGACGCTGCTGCAACAGGGCAGCGACCTCGACCTGCGTCTGATCCCGACCGACTTCCTTGCGTCCCCCGAGCAGGCCGACACGCTGCTGAACGCAATCAACGTCGACCCGGCCTCGTTCGAAGCCATGGCGCTGCGGCTGCGCGCCGGTGCCGAACCGGACGCGACGCAGCCGCCATGGTCTCAGCTCACGAGCGGCCCGATGCACGAACGTTGGTTGCAGGAGGTGTGCGGTGGCGTGCAGTGAAACCGACCTCGTGCACCGTGCCCAGGGCGGTGACCGAGCGTCGTTCGACCAACTCGTCCTGCTGCACCGCGAACGCCTGCTGCGTTACCTGACCGTGATGTCTGGCGACGCAGTCGCGGCCGACGACATCGTGCAGGAGGCCCTGCGTTCGGCGTTCGAGAAGATCGGCCAGCTGCAACAACCCGAACGCTTCGGCAACTGGCTGCTGTCGATCACCATCAACCGCTGCCGCAATTGGCTGCGCGACGAGGTCCAGCGCGCGCACGTCGGCGACGCGGGGCTCGACGATCTTCCGGCCCGATCGCGATCGGCGCTCAGTTCGATCGTCCGCCGCGAGTCGGCGACGCAGCTGGCGCTGGCGATCGATCGCTTGCCGATCCTGCTGCGCGAGGCGTTCGTGCTGTTCCTGGTCGAGGGGCTGCCGTACGCGGCGATCGCCGAACTCTGCGACGCCAGCGAGAACACACTGCAGGTGCGTGTGCATCGGGCCAAGGCGCTGCTCAGGAAGCAGCTCGGCGCGGTCGTCGACACGTGGTGGGGTCGCTGAGGCGGGTGCCGTGTGCCTTCGGTATCGCATCTGTTCAGCAGCTGTCAGAGCGGCCCACCGATGCACACGTGAAACCAAGTCCCCACCGTCAGCGCCAACAGCACGCCGAAGAAGGTCGCGAGCAAGCCCGTGACGAACGCGCGCGCGAGGCTCGACCGGTTGGGCAGCTGCCAGCGCCAGTGCATCCAGACGAACACGAACGGACTGGCGGCGATCAGCGCGAATGTGGCCACCTCGGCAAGTTGGGCCGTCGCCGGCCATCGCACCTGCACGAAATCGATCGCGCAGACCGGCGCCAGCAGCGTGAGCGGCGTGACCGCAACCAGCACGCACGAGCGGGCGAACTGCCGCGCCTCGGGATCGGGAGCGAACATCTCCTTGGCCACCGCGGCATTGGAACACCAAGGACCGTGAGGCGGAAGGCACGCTGCGGCGCGCAACACCTCCACCCGCCCGCTCTTCCGAACCGACCTTCAAACGCGGGCCCCAAATCGCCGATGCCATTGCGGGCTCCGCGCCAAGCTGTCGCGGTTCCTGGTGCCACCCCCGACGCGGGCGGCGGCAATCCGCATCTCCTGGCACGGTGGCAGCAGGCCACCATCACCCAGAGTCATCGAGGAGTGATCATGCTGCATCCAACCTTACGCGCCGGTGTCGTGCTGCTGCTCGCCGTCAGCAGCGCCACTGCCCAGTACTTCGAAGCTCGCAACAACGCCATGGGCGGCGCGGGTGTCGCCTCATCGCACTCGCTGGCCGCCGGCTGGGCCAACCCGGCTTTGCTGACGCGGGTCGACGATGCGGCTGCGTTCGCCCTGCTGCTGCCGACCCTCGGCGTGCAGCTGAACGACGAATCCGGCTTGTTGGACGACATCAACTCGTTCGTCGACGAGTACGAGCGCCTGTCGGCCACGACGCCGACGGTCGGCGAAATCCAAGCGCTCGGTGCGCAGTTGGCCGCGCTGTCCGGCCGCACGCTCAACGCCAATCTCGGCGGAGGCTTCGCCTTCGCGATGCCCGGCAAGGGACTCGGCTGGTCGCTGCACGCACACAGCTACACCGACGCGCAGGGACTGGTCAACGTCGACCCGGCCGACCTCGCGGCACTGAGCGGTGGCACGATCCCGGGCACGTTCGGCTCCGAAGCGCGCATCCTCGGCGTCGGCGTCAGTGAAGTCGGCGTCTCACTGGCCCACGAGTTCTCGCTCGGTCCGACCGCACTGTCCGTTGGCGTCACGCCCAAGTACCAGCGCGTCGACACCTACAACTACTCGGTCAACGTCACCAACTTCGACGCGGGCGACTACGACGACAGTCAGTACCGCAACGACGACGACGCGTTCAACGTCGACGTCGGCGCAGCCTTCGACAGCGGCACCGGACTCGTCATCGGCATCATGGGTCGCAACCTGATCGGCGAGACCTACACCACCGAACTGATCCTCGGCGACCAGTTCGAGTACGAGATCAACCCACAGGTCGCGCTCGGCGCGGCCTACAGCTTCGCCGGCGCCACCCTCACGGCCGACGTCGATCTGGTCTCCGCCGAACGCTTCAAGAGCTCGCCCACGCTGCCGACCAAGGACGATGTGCAGCTGTTCCACCTGGGCGCCGAAGTCGACTTGTTGACCTGGCTGCAGCTCCGCGGCGGCTATCAGGCCGACTTCGAGAACAGCATCGACCCGGTCTATTCGGCGGGCCTCGGTATCTCGCCGTTCAACGTGGTGCACATCGACGTCGCCGGCACCTACGTCGACTCGCAGAGCTACGGCGCGATGCTGCAGTTGGCTTTCACCTTCTGACGTCGGCGGTCGCCGCAGGGCGCAGCAATACCTGCGCGCCCACCTCGACGCGCCGTTCGCCACCTCGATCAGTAGGCGATCTCGACGACATCCTCGCTGCGCAGCACCAGCGGCTGCGCCCTTCGCCCTCGGCCGCGAACCCAACGATCCTGCGAGCCACGCCTGTCCTGTTCTCCCTCTCCGCCGCCACCGCGTTGCTGCCCGCCCAGAGCACGCGCCGTCAGTGGGCGACGCCCACGGCCTCGGCCGCGCGCTTCAGGGCCTTGTCGGCGGTCCACAACCCACACCCAGAGAGCCGCGCGGACGCCAGGAGGTGTGCATCGATCCAGCCGATGCCGCGGCCAGCGAGACGATGCTCGTCGACCAAGGTCATGGTCTCACCGTGGGTCGCCGTCCTCGCCTGCGCGAGTTCACCGAGCAGCGCGATGATCTCAGCGCGATTGCGGAGCGACCCACAGGCCATCTCTCCGATGGCGAACGGATGGCACAAAACGCGGCCCTCCTCGAGCAACGCGGAGAGCCGCTCACTGCCTCGTCGCAGGTGGTCCACCCAGACCGAGGTGTCGACGAGGATCATGCGGCGCTCGTGCGACGCCGCGAGGGGGCCTTGAGCTTCTTCTCGCTGCCACCGAGCTTGGCCAGGCGACGAGCACTCTGCAGCGCGATCAGCGCCTCGAGCCCCAGACGGACCAGCGCAGTCTTCTCCTTGACCCCGGTCAGCTCACGGGCTCGCTTCAAGAGTCCGTCTTCGATGTTCAGGGTTGTTCGCATGTGCATCAAGATGCTCCATCGATGCATACGCCGCAAGGCCCACGACGTGCGATGTTGCCCAAGGTGACACCCCTGGCCGTAGTCGGCGTCGGGCATCAAGGGCCGCAAGCCTGAGATGCGCCCGCGCCGCGTTGCGGGCGCGCCCGCGCTGATCGGCAACGGCCGTGGCGATGTCGGTGTCGCCGATGGCGACGAGATCGGGTGAGAACACGCAGGTGACCTCGGCTCCGGCGATCGGTTCACCGGCACCATCGACGACCGTCGCGAACAGCGGCCTGCGCTGCTGTGCGGCACCCGCGGTCGCGAGGCACAGCATCACGGCGAGGCACGCGAGCGGCAGGTTCACCTGCCGGCCGCGCCTCGCGCCTTCTCCGCCGCCTCGACGCACTCCTTCAACGCGGCGTCCATCGCCTTGCCGCCGTGACTCTTGTGCCGGATGACCCCCTCGTGATCGATGACGTAGACCGTCGGCCAACCGCTGACGTGCCAGGCCTTCGAGATCGGACCGTTCGTGCCGTTCTCTCCGTTCCAGAAGCTGCGCCACGTGATCCGCTCCTCCTCGAGTCGCGGCTTGAGCTTGTCGAGATCCTTGTCGCTGTTGACGCCGATGATGACGAACGGCTTGTCCTTCCAGTCTGCCACGAGCGACCGCTCGTGCGGGTACATGGCCCGGCAGGGGGGTCACCAATCGCCCCAGAAGTCCAGCAAGACGACCTTGCCGCGGTAGTCGCTGAGCTTGAACGGTACGCCGTCGAGGTCTGCGCCCTCGATGTCCGGTGCTTGCAGGCCAGGTTCGAGGCGCGAGGCTTCGTCGAGCAGGTTCTCGGCCAGACCGCGCAGTGATCGGCTGTCCTCGACTGTCTCGAGCATCTGGAGTGCCACCTGCAGATCCGCGATCGCCGCCTGCCGCAGCGCATCGCCGGTCGCCACCGCGCGCGTGCCCACGTACATCGCCGCCCGCGTGAAGTGAGCCTGCGCCAGAACGTGAGCATCGCGGTTCTTCTCGATCACCCGGTCGAGCCACTGCTTGCACTGCTCGATCCCGTACTGGGTCTTGAGCCCGCCGATGCGCGCGACCCCGAGGCGGATGCCCGGGCTCTCGACGTGATGATCCATCAACGTCGTCAGCGCCGCCTTCGACTGCTCGAACGGCGCGCGCGACACGAGCCATGCGAGGTACGGCACCGCCGCCTCCTCGCCGGCATGCAGCGCGGCTCCGGCGACGAACTTCGGCACGAACACGTCGTCGGGCGATTGCCGCCGCAGTTCGGCCTCGGCCTTGGCGTCCTTCGCGGCGCGCGCGGCGCGCAGGGCGAGCGTCCATTCGCGCTGCGCGTCCTCGAACTGCCGGGTCAGCGTCGCCGCGTCGGGAAGGGGTTCACCCTCCGCTTGCGCTCGCGCCATCCCCGGGGGAACCAGCAAGAAGGCCATCGCGGCCACGGACCTGCGGTCGAACATTGGTTGATCGCTCTCGAGTCAGGGTCAGGGTCGAGACAGTATGCCGCCGCGCCCGGCCGGAAAGCGAACCGGCGCCTCTCGAGCCGCTTCGTCCACTGCTCACGCTCAGCATGGCGCACGGCGATCCTGCCAGAAGACGCGGTGAAGCTCCGCGCCGAGCTGCGGCTCGCGGTTGCGTTGGCGTGCGCACGTGTCCACCATGACCGGCTCCCCAACTCGCCAACCCGCTCAGGAGGAGCCATGTTCCGTCGCCTGCTCGCCGCCATCGCCGTGGTGGCCTTGGTCGTCATCCCCGCCGTTGCCCAAGCCGACTACGTCGCCCAGACCGCTGGCAAGGCGGGTGTGGAGATCGAAGTGCTCGAGCTGCAGCTCAAGCCGCTGCAGAAGGCGCAGGTCGAGGTCGAGGCCAACGCCTGGCAGGCGCTGCTCGCCGCGAAGAACGTCGAGCTCAGCCAGCAACAGATCCTCTTGCGATCGGCGGAAGGCGCGGCCCGCGACGCCTTGACCACGCAGATCGCCGAGGGCACCGCGACCCAGACCCGGCTCGTCGATCGCCTGAACATCGTGCTCGCGGCCTTCGCCGCGCGCGGCGGTGAGATCAAGCCGTTCCAGGACTACATCACCGCCTCGACGAGCTTCCAGATCCAGACCGACGACCTGCAGGGCACGTTGGCCTTCCTGAGCAACTGGTTGATCTCGCCGGAGGGCGGCATCCGGCTCGGCCTCAACGTGATCAAGTTCTTGGTGATGCTGATCGCGTTCAAGGTGCTCGCCGCGATCCTCGCCGGGATCGTCGAGAAGGCGCTCGGGCGCATGCGGCGCACTTCGGAACTGCTGCGCGACTTCTTCGTCAACACGGTGCGCAAGCTGACGTTCTTCATCGGCATCGTCGTCGCGCTGTCCCAGCTCGGCATCGAAATCGGGCCGTTCATCGCGGCGATCGGCGCGGCCGGCTTCGTGATCGGCTTCGCGCTGCAGGGCACGCTGTCGAACTTCGCGGCCGGGATCATGATCCTCGTCTACCGACCGTACGACATCGGTCAGGTGGTCACCGTGGCCGGCACCACCGGCAAGGTCGACGAGATGTCCCTGGTGTCGACGACGCTTCGGCTCGCTGACAACCAGACCGTGGTCGTGCCCAACAATTCGATCTGGGGCGGCGTGATCACCAACATCACCGGCCAGACGACGCGGCGCATCGACATGAAGTTCGGCTGCGGCTACGGCGACGATCTGAAGAAGGTGCAACGCGTGCTCGAGGAGGTCGTCAAGGCGCACTCCAAGGTGCTCGCCGAGCCCGCACCGGTGATCACCCTCGGCGAACTTGCCGACTCGTCGGTCAACTTCCTGGTCCGCCCGTGGGTCAAGAGCGACGACTACTGGGACGTGCTGTGGGAGATCACGCGTGCGGTCAAGGAGCGCTTCGACCAGGAAGGCCTGACGATCCCGTTCCCGCAGCGCGACGTGCACCTGCACCAGGTCGCGCCGGCCTCCGCCTGAACGGCGTCAGGCGCGGCGCTGTAACCAGGTTTCGCGCGGCAGCAGGAACGTCGCGAGGCGCACCGTCACGTCGTTCTCGACCACTTCGCGCACCTCGTCGAACTGCACGCCGAGGTGCCGGGCGACGGCGAGGCTCGGCACGTTGCGTTCGTCGCAGACCAGCGCGACACGCGCAGCGCCCAGTTCGTCGAACGCGACCGGCAACAGCACCGCGGTGGCTTCTTTGGCGTAGCCGCGGCCGCAGTGATCGCGGTGCATCCAGTAGCCGATCTCGAGTGTGCCCGGTGCGCCGCGCGTCAGCAGCATGACCTCGCCGACCAAGGTGCGTGTGTCACGCTCGCGGACGGCGTACCGGAAGTGCAGCCCGGTGTCGAAGGACTCGACGAACTGCGCGACGCGGAGCCTGGTGTCGGCGAGCGAGCGCGGTTCGTCGCGCATGAACGGGATCCAGGGCCGCAGGTGGTCGTCGCTCCGGTCGATCGCGGCGCGCAACTCTTCGGTGTCTTGTTCGCGCCAGCGGGCCAGCCCGAGCCGCGGCGTGTCGATCGTCTGTGGGGCGGTCATCGGGTGCGCCTCGGTGGGGCATCGCAGTCTATCGACAACCGGTTGCTGGTCGCGACCGGGTGCCGTGCTAACGTCCGCCGACCGTGACCGCCCGGCCCGTCTTCGTCGTCTGCCCACCGCGTTCGGGCTCCACGTTCGTGGTGGCCCTGCTCGACAGTCACCCGCGCATCGCGATGACCAACGAGGCGGCGTGGGTGACGTTCCTGCGCAAGGCGTTCCTGCTGGCGAGCACGCCGGCCGGTCGTTGGGTCGACGACGGCGAGAACCTGCGCACACCCGGCATCCTGCCCGAGCGATACACACGCGCCGTCGCCGAGTCGTTCCTGACGGTGATGCACCCGTTCGTCGCCGAGCTGTTCCGGCGCGCCGCGGATCACGCGGATCCGACGTGGTTCGGGGACAAGGTGATGTCGCTGCCGGATCTGCAGTTCGCGATCGAATGGTTTCCCGACGCCGCGTTCGTGCAGCTGGTGCGCGATCCGCGCGACATGGTCGCTTCGACCTACGCGTTCCAGGACAAACAGCCCGCGGCGTGGCAGCAGGCTTCGTTCGAAGCGCGCGTGGGGCACATGGACACGTTCTTGCGCGAGAGTTGCCGGCTGCTCGAAGGCAGACAGAGTCTGGTGATGCGATACGAAGATCTCGTCGGCGACGTCGAGCCGGAGTCCAGGCGGATGTTCGAGTTCCTCGGACTCGAACTGGCGGACGAGGTGCGCACCTATCTGCAAGGGCAGGCCAGGGCGATGTTCGCATCGCACGGCACCAGCGCGACGCCGCAGGCGAGCATCGGACGTTGGCGCAAGGACCTGTCGGCCGACCAGCAGGCCGCTGCCAATGCCGCGCTCGCCGAGGTGTTGGCCAGATTCGGCTACGGCGAGTGATGTGTGTCGGCCATCGCCGGCACACTTGCCGTCGCGAATGCGGCGGATCAGCCGGCCAGAGCCGGGTCCAGGCGGCGGTCGAGTTCCGCCGCTGCGCCGGCGATCGCCAGCTGCGCGTGTGCAAGTTCGCAGGCCACGTGATCGTGCAGCTCCTGCAGGTCGGCGCACTGGGAACGCAGGGCCTCGATGTCCCGGTTGCCGGACAGGCGTTGGCGCGCCAGTTCGAGTTCGATCGCCGCGACGTCGTCTGCGATCTGGTCGAGTTCGCGGGCCAGCGTGTCTGCTTCGTCGCGGAACCGGCCGAGCAGGCGGCGCAGGCTCGCCGGGTGCGTGGCGGCTTCAGGCAGAGGCTGCATGGCGATCCCCCGACAGGTTGGTCAGGTCGGCGAGCACGGCGCGGATGCCGGTGACGTGCTGCTGGCGGTCGAGGCGTTCGCGGTGCAGCCCGAAGGGCACCGCGTGCGTCGCGCTGGCCACGGCCACGGCAGCGGCGAACAGTTCTTCGATCCGGGCCAGATCGCCCTCGGCCCGGGTCAGTTCGGCGAACAGGCGCGCGGCCAGGTCACTGGCCGGGCAGGCTGCGTCCACGAAGAGGTCGTCTTCCATGCTCGCAGCATCGACGACGGCCGTGAACCTGCCGCCAATGTCGGTTGAAGCTCACCGATTCGCGACGCGCCTTCAGTCGACCCACTCGGCGACGAAGATGTTGGTGTCGCCCTGCTTCTTGCCGTAGCGATTGCTGGCGAACACCAGGTACTTGCCGTCCGGCGAGAACATCGGGAAGCCGTCGAACTCGGGGCTGTCGGTGATCTGCTCGATGCCGGTGCCGTCGTCGTTGACGACGAACAGGTCGAAGTTGCGTGCCGCGGTGTGGTCGCCGGTCTTGGCCATGATCTCCATGCCGCGGAAGTTGCTCGAGAAGATGATGCGCCGGTCGTCGGGCAGCCAGTAGGGGCCGAAGTTGGCGGCGCCGTTCTTGGTGATCTGGCGGAAGTCCGAGCCGTCGCGGTTGCAGACGGTGATCTCCATGTTCGACGGGCGCACCAGCGCGTCGCCGAGCAGCTTGGCGTCATCGGCGGCCTGCTCGGCGTTCTTGGGATATGCCGAGCGCAACACCAGCTTGGTGCCGTCGTGCGAGAAGAACGCGCCGCCGTCGTAGCCGGGGCGGTTGGTGATCCGGCGCACGTCGCTGCCGTCGGGTTCGCAGGTGTAGAGTTCGAGATCGCCGTCGCGCACGCTCGTGAACACCAGGGTGCCGGTCACCGGACACACGGTCGCTTCGGCGTCGTAACCCGGTGCGTCGGTGATCTGCTTCACGTTGCTGCCGTCGGCGTCGGCGACGAACAGGTCGTATTCGCGATGCACGGCCCAGACGTAGCCGCGGCCCGTCGCCTTGGCGACTGGCGGCGGCGCGTCGCCGTGGTGATGCGTCGACGCGTAGACGACCTGCTTGTCGCCCTGCAGGAAGTAGCTGCAGGTGGTGCGGCCACCGTTGCTGACCTGCTGCATGTCCCCGCTGGTCAGGTCGAGCACGTAGATCTGGTCTGCCGGCATACCGCTGGTACGCCGCTGCAGGATCAGCCGCTTGCCGTCGTTCGACCAGTAGGCCTCCGCGTTCTCGCCGTCGAAGGTCAACTGACGCACGTTGCGCAGGTGCTTCTCGCCGGGCAGCGAATCGACGGGTTGTCCCGCGCCGATCGTCAGCGACGTGGGCTCGACCAGCGGTGAGCCTGATTCGGATGGTGACGAGGCGCAGGCGGCCAGCAACAACGCGGCGCCGAAGACGGTCCAATTGGGCAGTGCCATACGGCAATGCTGGCCTACAGGTGCCCCTGCGGCAACGGTTTGCGATCGGCTAGACGTCACGCCGACGTCATCCGTATGGCGTCTGCCTACCGGAGCCGCGCGCTGCTGCGGCGACCTGGTGCGGCGACCTGGCTCTCTGCGATCCGGGCTCAGGTCTCCGCGATCCGGCCGACCGTGCCCTGGTTGACGCCGCCGTATCCCTGTGGCGAACCGTCTTCGAGCAACCCCAGCCAGCGCTGCTCCTCGACCGAGAGGTCGGGATGCGCGGCCAGGAACTCGGCGCGGTGTTGCCTGACGAAGGAACGGAGGCGCTGCAGCAGACGATCGGCGTAGTCGACCGGCACGGCACCAGCCAGAGGTGAGCCACTCGCTTTGGCGCTCATCGCGCGGTCCGCCTCGGAAGGCAGCAGCCGCGAATCGTCGAGCCAGAAGTCGGCTCGAAGTTCGAAGAACGCCACCAGGTTCCGCAGGTGCGGCAGCGTGATCGCCGACCGTCCTTTGCAGATGTCGGTCGCGGTTTGTGGTGAAACCCCCAGTGCCCTAGCCAGGTCTCTCTTCTTGAGCCGGGTCTGCTCCAGCAGAGCAGAGATCTTCTCGTGGATGAGGACCATCGGCTGCCTAGGATAACGGCCCCGTGCGATGGGCTCATCAACGTTCCTGGCAAAGGCTCGGCCCGGTTGTGCTGTCGATCGGGCTGGCTGCTTGCCATGACACCAGCCTGGCTCCCTCGACCTGGCCGCCGCCGGACTTCGAACTCGTGGTCGAGGAGGTCGCGATCGAGGCCGGCGTGGCCAACACCGTGCGCCAGTTGCGGGTGCTCGGCGATGGCGTGGTGGTCTACGGCTGCGCCTCACGGTCGTGCCGCGACCCGGGCAGCGGCACGACGCTGCCCGTGTTCGATCGTCTCGCGGTCTATCGGCTGGTGCCGACCTCCGTGCGGGCGCTGGCGCGGCGGCTCGATCGCCTCGGCGTGACCCGCATCGACACCGTGCAGGGGGAGCGCGGCGTCAGCGTGGCGACGAGTCTGCAGCTGACCTGGCGCGCGTTCGGCGAACAGCGGCGGATCCGCGCCGCGGGCCGCGTCGCCGGGCCGATGGCCGAGATCCTGGCCGTGGTGCAGGCGCACATGCCCGAAGGTGAGGCGTTCGGGTTACCCGGCCTGGCCGAGCGGCCGGTGACCTACACCTTGCGCGGCGTGCCGGTGCCGCAGACCGATCCGGCGGGGGCCCTGGCGGCCTGTCGGGAACTGCTGCAGGCCTCGCCCGAGGACGAGGTGCTGCTGCTGCAGGCGTTCGCCTTGGCCTGTGATCTCGGCGACCGGTCGGTCGCCGCGACGTTGCTGGACCAGTGGAGCGAGGTGACCGAGGCCATGCGGCGGGCGCAGGAACTGTTCCCGGAGGCGGAAGGGCTCACGCCGGCGATCTTGACGGCGATGTTGCCGCCAGCCTGACGCGGGACGTCGCGGGCAGGTTGGGCACCAACGAAACCGCCTCGTCGGGCGAGGCCCGGCGAGGCGGTTGCTGCAGGCCGCGAGTTGCTCGCGACGAGCGATCGGCTCACTTCTTGTCGGCCATGTGCGGCTTGAACTCGATCATGCCCGATTTGCTGCCGAACGCGACGTAAACGCCCGCGCCCGCCTTCTCACCGGCGTACAGGCACATCATCAGGCGCTTGCTCTCGTGTTCGCTGTCGGCGAGTTCGAGCTTCATGGTGTGGGTCTTGTCGCCCATCATGAAGTTGATGCTCCAGTTGAGGTCTTCGTCGATCGTGTAGAAGACCTTGTACTCACCGGCGGCCAGGTGCAGGTCGCCGCACATGACGTCGACCGAGGTCTTGAAGGTGGCGAGGGGCTCCTTGGTGGCGTTGGCGTTGACGCCCTTGCGGCTGTCGGCACCGGTTTCCTTGTTCATGATCTTCTCCATCGTCGAGCCGCTGGCCCACGTGATGGAGGTGTAGTCGAGTGACATCTCGGCCTTGCCGGACGTGATCGACTGCTTGATGGTTGGCGCGTTGCGGTTGGTGCCACCTTGCTTCTGGGCGGAGACGGGGGCGCAGAGCGCCGCTGCGAGAGCGAGAGTAAGGAAGGTCTTCATCGTGGTTCGTGTGCCGTCGCGAGGACGGGATTTGCAGAGGGAACGGTGAACGGCGCAGTCTACGCACAAGGGCTCAAACCGGTCCGCAGGACTCCGAGAATCCGGCGTCACGGGTGCGCAAGAACAGCTCGTAGGCGACCAGCAGGTAGAGGCCATGACCGAGGTCGGCGCGACCGCTGCGGTGCCGGTCCACGACATCTGCAACTCCTCCTGGCCGAAGGTGTTCGCGCTGTCGGGTGCGGGTGTCGGCGAGCAGGTCCAGCCACGGCAGTTCGCCGCGGAACCAGCGGTCGAGCGGCAGCGCGAAGCCGCGTTTGGGTTGGCTCATGATCGCCGCCGGGAGAACTTCCGCGAAGGCCGACCGCAGCGCCGCCTTGCCGATCGTTCCCGGGCCCTGGCCGAAGGCGGCGAAGTCGCCTTCGAGGTAGGGACAGCGGCTTTCGACCGCGGCGGCCATCGTCGCCACGTCGACCTTGGGCAGCAGGTCCCAACGCAGGTAACCGTGCAGATCGGCGGCTTGGGCGCGCTCCCGAGGCGGACGTTCCTGGCCGTCGTCGCCGGGCAACCGGCCGCCGTCGTCGAACACCCGGCGCCGGGCGAGGTCGGGCGTCAGTACTGTCCGGGCAAAGGCCGGAGGGGTGACCGCGAGCAGCGCGATCGCCGGGTCAGCGGCCGTCACCGCGCGCAGCCAGCGTCCGGCGTAACCGTGGGACCACATCGGCGCCAGCCGGCGCAACCACGGCAGATGGGGCAGATGTTGCAGGGCGCGATATCGCCGATAGCCACCGAACAGTTCGTCAGCACCTTCGCCGCCGAGCAGCACGCGCACGCCGGTTGCCGCAGCGTGCAACGCCACCGCGTGCACCGCCAGGATCGACGGGTCGCCGAGCGGCATGCCGGCCGCAGCCGTCAACGTGGGCAGGGCATCGAGCACCTGTGGCCCACCATCGACCGCGTGCAGGTGCAGCCCACAGTGCTCGGCGACCAGCTGCGCCATCTGCCGTTCGTCATCGGCTTCATCGGTGGCCTTGAACTGGAACGCCGGCAGCCCCGGTTGCTCGAGGGCGGCGAGGCACGCGGCGAGGCAGCTGCTGTCGAGTCCGCCCGACAGTTGCAGGCCGACGGGCACGCGGGTGTCGATGCAGCGGGCGACGCTCTGCTGCAGTCGTTGCCGCAGTGAGGCGGTTGGTGACTGGGTCGTCGACGACTGGGTTGCAGGTGACGGGGTTGCAGGCGCGGTCGCAGGTGCGGGCAAGAGCCGCGCGGCGGGGCGCACGCGCTGCGGCAGCCACGCCGCGAAGCCGAAGCGAAACCACTGCGCGACGCGGGCCGGCGGGACTTCTGCGTCGACGCCGAGCGGCACCAGGGCCGCGGGCACCGACGCGAACGCGACCGGCGCGGATTGAGCGCGTTCCTGCACGCAGAACAGCGGCTTCTCGCCGAAGCGATCCTGACCGATCACCAGTTCGTCGCGTTCGGCATCGACGACGGCGAAGGCGTGATGGCCGCGCATGCGCGCGAGCAGGTCGCGGCGGCCGCGTTCGACGGCGAGCAGCGGCAGCCAGGCGTCGTTGGGCGGTTCGAGGCGGCGTTCGGCGCGCGGCAACAGTTCGGCCCACAACTCACGCGCGTTGGTGATCGCGCCGTTGAGCACGGCGGCGTAGCGGCCGCCGCGGCGCAACACTGGCTGGGAGCTGTGCCGTTGCGTGATCGCCAGGCGCGCACAGCCGAGCCACCAGCCGCCGATGTGCACCACGCCGGCGCCGTCGGGACCGCGCCAACGCAGGCGTTCGACGCTGGCGGTCAGCGCGCGACGGGGATCCAGGCCGCGGTGCCGCAGCCACTCGTCCCTGGCGCCGACGATGCCACACATGCGGCGATGCTCAGGATCGCGGTGACTTGCGCGGCGCCTTGCCCGGCGACTTCGTCGGCGCTTTGCCGGAGCGGCGCGCCGCGTCGCAGTAGTCGACGAGCAGTTGCCACTGGCGGTGCAGGTTGTGCTCGCGCGTGTCGAGCGGCTGCTTGAAGAAACACGCCAGATGCGGCATCGGCCCACCCTCACCGCGGCGCTGCGCGAGGTCGGCGAAGCGCACCATGTCGAGCACCAGCGGCGCCGCCAGGATCGCATCGCAGCCTTGCCACACGAACTGCAACGTCATCTTGAAGCCCAGGAAACCCTCGAAGTGCACGAAGTCCCAGGCGGTCTTGAGGTCGTGCAGCGACGGCACGTAGTCGATGCCGACGTGCGAATGCAGTGGGTAGCCGAGGATTGCCGGTAGCAGCCCGTCCTTGCTGGCGACCTTGGTGGCCTTGTTCTTGGGATCGGCGAGCACGCGCCCGTCGCGGTCGCCGAGGATGTTGTAGCCCTGCCACGACAGCACCCGCAGGTTGCGGTAGCGGAACATCGGCGCGAGCGCCGACTTGACCAGGGTCTCGCCGGTCTTGCCGTCACAGCCCATGTAAGGCGCGCCGCTCGCGGCGAAGGCCTGGCGGATCGCGGGCGTCAGCGCCGCGTTGCCCGGAGTGAAGTGGATCAGCGGCAAGCCGAGCAGCGCGGCGGCGTAGGCGTAGAGCGACGAGGGGCGGACCGCCTTGACGTCGTTGCGATCGATCGCGCGCTCGAACGCGGCCAACGAACGATGCGCGGCGCCCATGCGCAGCGCGGGTTCCGTGGAGACGAGGTTCACGCAGACGACACGCTGCAGCCGGTGCTGCTTGGCGAAGGCGCGGATGTCGGCTTGCACCTGTTCGAGTTGCTGGCGCAGGGTGGCGCGTGATGCCCCCTTGCGCGCCCGGGTTGCGCGCTCGTTGCCGGGCACCAACGCGTCGATGGTGGCGCCGGCGTTCGGCATCACTCCAGGCACCACGTTCTGGCTGGCGGCGCGCAGTTCCTTGTTCAGCTTGCCGAGCAACGGCCACGGCAGGGTGCCGGTCGCCGCCTGGATCTCCTCGGCGGAGCTGGCGAAGTCGCCCGCGCGGATCTCGTGGCCGCCGAACACCAGGCCCGCCAGCGGCTGCAGTTCGATGCCGTCGACGAGGTCCGTGTCGGTGACCAGGCCACGAGGGGCTTGCAGCCCGCGGTTGATGGCGGCGGTGCCGGTGACGACGGTGGTGGCGAGGCCACCGTAGGCGCCGAAGAGCCAGACGCCGAGGCGGTCGGAAGAGGGCTTGCGCTTGGTCGTGGCCAATGGAGGGCGGGGGAGGATACCGCAACGACCTGCCACACCGAAGGTTCACGATGACCAAGTGGACTCGCGCCGCGCTCGCCGGGATAAGGATGGGGTGGTGCGCTCGAGATTGTGGATCCTGCCAGTGCTGTTGGCCGTGCTGGTCGCGGGTGGCTGGTACTTCGGTTTCCGGGCCAAGGAGAACGACCGGGAACTACCGGTCTACGTGACCGGCGCCGAGCGCATGCTGGCCGGCGAGGAGATCTACCGCCGCGGTGCCGACGCCAAGCCGTTCACGTATCCGCCGTTCGCGGCGGTGCCGTTCGTGCCGATGGTGCCGATCCCCGCGAACTGGCGCGCGCCGGTGTGGTTCGCGGTCAACTTCGTGATCCTGATCGTGCTGGCGCGCTGGCTGCACGGCTGGGCGCGACGCGGGCCGGTCGGCGACCGGCCGCCGCGGCTGGTGCTGTTCTGGGTGCTCACGCTGCTGCTCGGCGGACACCACATCGCCTCGGTGCTGTCGAACCAGAGCCACGATCTGATGATCGCGCTGCTCGCCTGGGTCGCGGCGTGGGGGTGTTGTCGCGGCGGGCGCTGGGGCTGGCTGGTCAGCGGGCTGGCGGCCGGCGGCGGCGCGGCGATCAAGGCGACCCCGCTGCTGTTCCTCGAACTGTTCGTGCTGCGGCGCCGCTGGCTCGCGATCGTCGGCGTGGCGATCGCCGCGGTCGGGCTGTCGCTGCTGCCGGACCTGTTGTTCCCGCGCGGCGACGGGCGCGGATGGCTCGTCGCGTGGTACGAGATCAACCTGAGCGGCCTGCAGGTCGGCGGCACCGCTTCGGCGGAGGGCGCCTGGAACGCGCACAGCTACCTCAACCAGAGCCTGTCCGGCGCGCTGGTCCGGCTGTTCACGCCAGTGGTGACGCCGGGGGCCTTCGTCGACGAAGGCGTGATGATCACGGCGTTGTCACCAGGCATGTTCAAGGCGCTGTCGCTGCTGCTGCAACTCGGCGTCGTCGGCACGATCGCCGTGGGTGTGCTGGCGATCGCGAAGATCGAGGCCAACGCCGCGGATCCGCAGCAGGAACGGCGCACCTACGGTCTCGCCGAGGTGGCGCTGATCGTCGGCGGCATGGTGCTGTTGTCGCCGCAGAGCAGCAAGTCGCACTTCTGCGTGTGGATCTTCCCGGCGGCGTTCCTCGCCGATCGGCTGCTCAAGAACCCGCGCGACCTCGTGCTGTGGATGCTGGTGGTGCTGGCGTTCGTGCTCGGGCCGATGTCTTCGAAGGGCATCGTCGGTCGCGACCTCGGCAACAAGCTGCTCGCGATCGGCAACGTCACCTGGAGCACGTGGTTCTCGCTGCTCGCGGTGGTGCGTGTGTGTCGGGTCCAGGCCCGAACTCACTCCCGACTCACTTGAGCGCAGCGCGGTAGCGCTCGATCGCCGCGACGAGCCGCGCCTCGAGGTCGGCCGGGGCGGTCCAGGTGCCCATCATCTTCGCGGCCTGCCACGCCGCCGGACCGGCGCGCTGCGCCTCGAGCGCCTCGAGGGCGGTGCGCAGGGCGTCGTCGACGCGGCCGTTCGCGAACTCGACCTCGGCGCGGATCGCGCCGTACCACGGACTGCGCGGCCGCTTCTTCATCCTGAGCCCTTCGTCGAGCTTGTCGCACAGGTGCAGGGCGCGCTCGGGATCGCGCCGCTCGGCCGGCGTGTCCGGGCTCGCCATGATCCGGGCCTGTTCCTGGAAACACTCGGTGTAGACGCGGCCGCCGGCGAGCTTGCGGTGCTGGTCGAACCAGCGCGCCGCCTCGTCGTCATGGCCGCGGCGCGACGCTGCGATGCCCAGGTCGAACGCGGCCCTCGAGCGGTTGTCGTCGCTGTCCGCGAGGGCGAACAACGCCTTCGCGAAGCGCTCGAGATCGTCCCACCTGCCAGCCTCACGCAGTGCCTCGATGCCGAACCTGAGCACCGCCGGCGAGAACCCGTCGAGGTCGTCGATGGTGCCGACGTAGGGAGCGGCGTCCTGCAGCTGTCCCAGCGCACCGAAGAAACTCCGCGCCCAGACGATCCTGACGTCGCGCGGCGGCTGCGCCGCCATCGTGCGTTCGAAGCTCGCGACGAGGAGCCGTCGGTCCTCGGGGTCGGAGAGCAGGCCGGCGAGGCTCGTGAGCATGCCGCCGTCCGGTGCGTCGTTGGCCAACAGCTCGCGCACGAACGGCTTGCCCAGTTCGGGGGCGCACCTCGCCAACAGGACCGCCTTCGCACTCGGCTGTTCCTCGGGGTCCTTTCCGAGCTCCTCGCACAAGACGCGCAGCTCCTCGTCATCCCCCTCGTCTTGGGCCTGCTTCATCGCGATCCGCCGCCGCCACTGCGGCGGCATCGCGTCGAGCAATCGGTCGATCTCGTCGGCGTGTTCGGGGCCGAGCGACTGGAGCAACCTGCGCTTGGCCTCGAGGGAGTCGGGGAACAGCTCGACGAGGCGCCGCAACTGCTCGAGGTCCGGCTTGTCGTCGACCATCTCCTGCGCGAACGGGACCCACAGCCGGACCGACACGTCGTTCGGCCACAGCCGTTCGAGCGCCGCGATGCAGTTCGCGGCCTTCTCGCGATCGTCGATGCGGGCGGCGAGCCAGGCGGTGAGCCCGATGAGCAGCGGGTCGTTGTCCCTGGCGTTGAGCCGCGCGCGCTCAACCCAGGCCAGCAGTTCGTCCGCGAGCGCCTTGTCGGCCCCAGACTGCAGCCACGCGAGTCGGTCCATCGTGACCAGCGCGACGTCGACCGGGTCGGGGCTGCTCAGCAGTTGCCGGGTCTCCGCGTCCGTGAACGTCATGCGGCGCGCGCCGGCCCGGTCGCGAAGCAGCTGCAGACTCAGGTGCTTCTTGGTGACGGGGTTGTCGCCCAGGATCCGCTCGGCGGCGGCGAAGTCGTTCGCCGCCCCGAAGATCGCCCACGTGCCGAGCACCGTCGGGTCGTCGGGGGCGAGGAGCTTCGCTTGTTCGAGGCGTGGCAGCGCTGTTCGTGTGCGGCTGCCGCGCACGATGATGTCCCGGAAGGCCTCGTGCACGACGGACATTGCCTGCTGTCGGGCCTCCCGGGCGCGCGCCGCCGAGTAGCGCGGCAGTTCCACGAGGAGCTTGATGCCGAGCCCGGCGGCGACCGGGACCGTGGCGACGATCACGGCGACCGCGATCGCCTGCCACGGCTCGGCCTTCGCCCAGCGACGCACGCGTTCGACGCGGGTCCACGGCTTGGCGCTGACCTGGCGGTGCTCGAGGAACGCGGTGAGGTCGGCGGCGAACGCGGCGGCCGAGGCGTAGCGGCGCCGCGGATCGGGGTCGATCGCCTTGTTCACGATGTTCTCGAGGTCGGCGTCGACCGCGCAGCGCGACGACAGGCGCGGCACGCGGCCGTTCTCGAGGTCGCGCAGGATCTGCGACAGGCTGCCCTCCGCGATCGGGCGCTTGCGCGCGAGGGCCTCGTAGAGGGTCATGCCCAGGCTGTAGACGTCGGCCGCCGGCGTGAGGGTCGAGCCACGCACCTGGAACTGCTCGGGCGCGGCATAGATCGGCGTGCCCGCGAAGCTGCGCGTGCCGGTCAGCAGCAGGTCGATCTCGCGCACCACGCCGAAGTCGGCGAGCAGCGGGGTTCCGTCGCGCCGCACCAGGATGTTCGACGGCTTGATGTCGAGGTGCAGCAGGCCGGCGTCGTGCACGCGTTGCACCGCGAGGGCGACGTCCCTCATGGCATGCACGAACCATCGCGTCGCCGTGGCGTTCTCGCCCGTGGTCTGCACGGCCTTGCCGAGTTGTTCACCGATCGTGCCGATGTCCGCCGATGTCTCGTGCGGTGGCATTGCCTGCAGTAGCTGCGCCAGGGTCAGGCCATCGACCCATTCCATCGCCATTGCGAGCACTTCGCCGGTGTCGATGACCTCGTGCACGGCGACGATGTTGGGGTGTGAAACACTCGCCATCGCGCGGGCCTCGCGCAGCGTGCGTTCGCGCGATCGGGCTGCGCCCTCGAGAATGCTCGGCACGACCTTCAGCGCAACGTGGCGACCGAGCAGATCCTGGCGCGCCAGATAGACGGTGCTCATGCCGCCGCGCGCGATCTCACCCAGCACGGTGTAGCCGCGCACCTCGAGCCGCCGGGCCTCAGGATGCTCACGTTGCAGTTCTTCGAGCAGTTGCGGCAGCCTCGCGCGCAACTCGGGATCGGCGAGATCCGCCGGGGAGAGCGCGATCGTGCGTCCGGCTTGCAGGTCGTCGATGAAGCGTTGCAGGGGCTCGGTCTGGTCCGTCATCGGTAGCGGCGCGGCATCCTAGCAGCAGTCCTCGCCACCGCTTGCGTCAGGCTTGCCGAGGCGTCGCCCGTCAGTGCGCGGCGCTCACCGACTGCAGCAGGTAGAGCACCAGACCACCGTAGAGCGCTCCAGATATCAGTAGAGGGACATCCCGGAACAGGAGTCGCGACGGGTCGCCGCCCTCGCTCCTGCGATAGACGAGGAAGAGGTAGCGGAACACGCCGTAGGTGACGATCGGCACCGTGTACATCAGCCGGTCGGTGCCGTGGCGCTGCACGGTCTCGGGGCTCACGGTGTAGAGCGAGTAGCTGAGGATGCTGAGCGCCGCCAGCGGGCCGATCATCATGTTCAGGAACGACACCGAGTAGTCGTCCATGGTCGCGCGGGTGCGGCCGCCGGCCTCGGTCTGTCGGCCGACCTCTTCGTACCGTTTGCAGAACGCCAGGAACAACGCGAAGAAGAACGTGCAGAGCAGCAGCCAGTGGGACGCGGGCACGCCGATCGCTGCAGCGCCGGCTTGCACACGCAGTTGGAACCCCAGCGCGATGCACATGCAGTCGACGACGACCACACGCTTGAGCCAGCACGAGTAGAGCAGGTTGAGAACGAGGTAGGACGCAGGCCACCACCAGAATGCCGTGTGGCCGGCGTGAGCAGGTACGAACCACGCCAGCACACCGGCGAGAGCCAGCACCACGATCCACTGCACCTTGGCGACGGCCACCGGCAGTCGCCCCGACGCGATCGGCCGCAACTTCTTGCGCGGATGCAACGCATCCTCGTGGCGATCGACGATGTCGTTGAGCAGGTAGATCGAACTGGCCGCCAGGCAGAACGAGAAGAACGCCATGCCTGCCTGCAGCCAGGCGTTCGCATCCAGTACGAGCTTGGTGAAGAACAGCGGCGCCAGCACCAACAGGTTCTTGACCCACTGATGCGGTCGCATCGCGGCGAGGAGTGGCGGCGTCACGAGTTCGGCATCATCGGTGGAACAATCTTCGGGGCAAGCGCATCAGCACGTTCCTTGCGCATGGCCGTCTGGCTAGCTTGTCTGCCCTGCTGTTGCAGTCCGGTTTCCGACATGTCAGATGCAAGAACTCGCGGTCTCGATGGACTCTTCCGGCCACGCTCGGTCGCGGTGATCGGCGCCAGCAGGCGTGAGGGTTCCATCGGCAGACAGGTGGTGGCGAACTTGATCGCCGGTGGTTTCCAGGGGCCCGTCTACCCCGTCAACCCCAAGGCCGAGGTGGTGCACTCGGTGCCTGCCTACGCCAGTGTCAAGGCGATCCCGGGTCCCGTGGACCTCGCCGTGCTGGTGGTTCCCCCCGATGCCGTTCTGACGGCTGCCGAGCAGTGCGGCAAGAAGGGCGTCAAGGGACTCGTCGTGGTGACGGCCGGTTTCCGCGAGATCGGCGGCGTCGGCATCGAGCGCGAGGAGAAGTTGCGCAAGATCGCCGCTCGCTACTCGATGCGGGTGATCGGTCCGAACTGCATGGGCATCATCAACACCGAGCCCGCTTTCGCACTGAACGCGAGCTTCGCGGCGACGCCGCCGCCGCCCGGTGCCGTGGCGATGGTCTCGCAGTCGGGTGCGCTCGGCGAGGCGATCCTCGCCGACGCAGCCCAGGCCGGCCTCGGTGTGGCCATGTTCGCGTCGGTCGGCAACCGCGTCGACGTCACCGCCGCGGACCTCGTCGCCTACTGGGGCGAAGACGACCAGGTGAAGGTCATCCTGCTCTACCTCGAAACCGTCGGCGAGCCGCAGGAGTTCGTGCAGGTGGCGCGCGCCGTGTCGCGCAAGAAGCCGATCATCGCCGTGAAATCGGGTCGCAGCGACGCCGGCGCCCAGGCCGCGAGTTCACACACCGGCTCGATCGCCGGTGCGGACGTCGCCGCGGAGACCCTGCTCCAGCAGTGCGGCGTGTTGCGCGTCGACAACTTCCGCGACATGTTCGCGCTCGCGGAGGCGTTGCTGCATCAGCCGCCGCCGGCGGGTCCGCGCATGGCGATCGTCACCAACGCCGGCGGTCCCGGCATCCTCGCGACCGACGCGATCGTCGGGCTGGGCATGGAGATGGGCAAGCTGGCCGCGTCGACGGAGAAGGCCTTGCGCAAGGTCCTGCCTGCGGAGGCGAGTGTGCACAACCCCGTCGACCTGATCGCCTCGGCCGACGCGGCGCGCTACCGCGCCGCGCTGCGCATCGTCGCCAGGGATCACACCGTCGACGGTCTCGTGGTCTTGTTCGTTTCGCCGGTGATGATCGATGCCGCCGCTGTGGCCCAGGCGATCGTGGACGAATGCGGCGAGCTGAAGAAGCCAGTGCTCGCCTGCGTCATGGGGCGGCAACGTGGTGACGAGGCCCAGGCGATCCTGCAGGATGCCGGCATCCCCGTGTTCCGTTATCCCGAAGACGCCGCCACGACTCTGCGGCTGATGTTGCGACGTAGCCGTTGGTTGGCGAGGCGGCCGACCCGGGTGCCGACGCTGCGCGTCGACAAGGCTGCTGCGGCGCGCATTCTCAAGGCCAACCGTGGCACGGAGTGGCTGCCCGCGGCGGCGACCGAGCAGGTGCTGGCGGCCTACGGCGTGCCGTTCGCCGCCAGTCGCCGCGTGCGTGACGCGGGCGCGGCCGTTGCTGCTGCGCACAAACTCGGCTTCCCGGTCGTACTCAAGGCCGAGGCCGCGGGCCTGCTGCACAAGAGCGAGTTCCGCGCGGTGCGCACGGGGCTGCGTTCGGGCGACGAGGTCTACGATGCCGCCCAGGACCTGCTCACGCGGCTCGGCGCGCAGTTCGGCGCGGTGACGTTGCAGGTGCAGGCCCACGCCAAGGGGCACCGCGAGATCCTGCTCGGCATGACTCGCGATGTGCGTTATGGCCCGTTGTTCGCGGTCGGGCTCGGCGGCGTCCAGGTCGAGGTGCTGCGCGACGTGGCGATCCGTGTCGGTCCGCTCGACGGCAAGGCTCCCGAGGAGATGTTCGCCAGCCTCAAGGGTGCGCCGTTGCTCGGCGCGTTCCGCGGCGCGCCGGCGGCCGATGTCCGGCGCGGCGGCGAGGTCCTGTTGCGCCTGCAGCAGCTGGTGCTCGATTTCCCGCAGATCCAGGAGGTCGAAGTCAATCCGCTGATCCTGGCCGCGCGCGGTGGCGACAGCGTGGTCGTCGATGGGCGTCTGAGGGTGGTCTGGTCATGAGCGAGAACGGCGTGGGTGATGCCGGCGCGCTCCGGTTCTCGCTGGTCGTGCCGATCTACAACGAGGAAGAGGTCGCGCCGATGCTGCTCGACGAGGTAGAGCAGGTGCTGGTGCCGCACGGTCCGTTCGAGGCGCTGCTCGTCGACGACGGCAGCAAGGACCGCAGCCTCGAGGTGATGCGGCGTTGGAAGCAGGAACACGGCGCCAGCTGGTTGCGCATCATCTGCCTGGAGCGCAACTCCGGTCAGAGCGCCGCCGTGGTCGCGGGAGTGGAGCAAGCGCGCGCGCCGGTGGTCGCGACGATGGACGGGGACATGCAGAACGATCCGCGCGACATCCCGGCGATGCTCCTTCGCGTCGAGTCGGGCCTTGTCGATGCGGTGTTCGGGGTGCGCCGTCACCGTCGGGACACGTTCGTGCGGCGGATTTCGTCGAAGGTCGGCAACGGCGCGCGCAATTGGCTGACCGGCGACCGCGTCAGCGACGCGGCCTGCGGTATCAAGGTGATCCGCCGCGACTATTTCGTTCGGGCGCCGCGTTTCGTCGGCATGCACCGCTTCATGGCGACGCTCGTCCGCTACATGGGGGGGCGCATCGAGGAACGTGACGTGAACCATCGTCAACGCGCTGCCGGCACTGCCAAGTACGGCATCGGCAATCGCATCTGGAAGGGGTTGCGGGACTGCTTCGCGATGCGCTGGCTGCGCACCCGCATCCTCATGCACCGCGTGAGAGAGGAACTGTGATGCTCGCCAACCTGGTCGACGGCGTGGAGAACACGATCCCCTGGTACTGGAGTGCCCTCGGTTACGGCGGGCAAATCGTCTTCGGCTCGCGCTTCTACGTGCAGTGGCTCGCCAGCGAGAAGAAGAAGCAGAGCGTGATGCCCGTGGTGTTCTGGTGGATCAGTCTGCTGGGTGCGTTGATGACGCTCACCTACGCGATCTACCGCATGGAGGGGCCATTCATCATGGCGAACATCGGTGGGCCGCCGATCTACGCCCGCAACCTCTATCTGATCCACAAGGCGCGCAGACTGCCGCCGATGCCGCCGTCGGGCGCGCCGACGCTCTGAATCGCGCCGGCGGAAGTTCTCTCGAGGCGCACCTCCCGATAGCCTGCCGGCGTGCTGCTGCGCGCGTTCCTCCTCTGTCTGCTCGTCGTGGTCGGTTGTCTGCCGCAGTGGAGCATCCCCGACTTCCACGGCACCGAAGGGCGGCGCATCCAGATCGCCCTGGAGATGGCCCGCAGTGGCGACTGGCTGGTGCCCACGCTCGGCGGTGAGCCCACCTGGGCCAAGCCGCCGCTGCACTACTGGCTGCTCGGCGGCATGGCGGAGGTCTTCGGCACCAACGTCTGGGCGATGCGGCTGCCGGCCGTCGTTTCGGTGGTGGCGGCGGCGCTGCTCGCCGTGTTCTTGATGCGGCGCTGGTTCGGCGAACGCGCGGCCTGGACCGCGGCGCTCGGCGTCGCGTGTGCGCCGCTGGTGGTTGCCCAGTGGCCTTCCGCGGAGATCGATCCGCTGTTCGCGAGCCTGACCGGCATGTCGCTGTGGTGCCTGGCCACGGGCGTCGCACGCGATCGCCGCGGCCTCGTGCTCGCCTCCGGAGTGCTCGGCGGGCTCGCGTTGCTGCAGAAGGGGCCGCCGTACTTCCTGTTCGCCATCGGCGCCTACCTGGTCTGGTGGCGCCGGCGCGGCCTGCGGCACGCGGTGCCCCACTTCGCGGCGCTGCTGGCGGTGCCCTTGGCCTACTTCGTACCGCTCTGGGCCCTGCGCGTCGCGCCGGGTGAGATGCTGGCTGTCGCGAACGAGGAGACCGTCGGGCGCATCTGGACGTTCACGTGGGATCACGTCACCTCGATTCCCGGCTTCTGGTTGCGCGCGGTCCTGGTGCAGATGCCGTTCGTGATGTGGTGCTTCTGGGAATGGCGCGGCGTGCGTGATGCGCGCATGGACGCGGCGGACCTGACGCTGCGGATGTGCAGCGGGGCTGCGGTGCTGTCGATCGTGTTGCTGACGTTCTTTCCGGGTCGGCCGACGCGCTACATCCTGCCCAACGTGTTGCTGTTCACGTTCGCGGTGGCGCCCGCCGTGGCCCACTTCGCAGCTCAGGAACGACAACTCGGCACGACTTCGCGCCGGCTGCTGCTCGGCATCGGTGTCTTCGGTGCGCTGGGCCTCGTCGTCGTTCCGTTTCTGCCCGGAGTGGGGATCGCCGTCGCCGGGTTCGCTCTGGTGGCGGCGGTCGCGCCCATGGTGGTGCAGACTCCGCGGCAGCTGGTGGCCTTCTGTCTGGTGCTGCCAGTGGTGGCCAGTTGGACGGTGGGCTGGCATCGCGCCGAACGCTGGCCCCAGAGTGATCGCGCCCGCGCCGATGCAGGCAAGCTGTTGCGCCAGGAACTCGATGCCGCCGGCGTCGGCACGGACTTGGTGACGCATGGGCACATCGAGGCACCTCTGCTGCTCGGCGCCGACTTGCTGCCCGACGGCGACGAGAGGGCGCGTCGGCTCCCGACCGCGCGTTGGCTGCTGCACGAGCGAGGTGATGCGCCGCCGCCGATGCCCAAGGAATACGAGGAGCGTCTGCGGCTGTGCGTTCCCGGTGAGATCTTCGTGCTGCGCGAACGGAGCGGAGCGCCGCGGTGACCTCGGTGCTGTTCGTCCGGCTGTCGGCCATGGGCGATCTCGTGCAGGGGCTCGGCGCGATCCAGGCGTTGCATCGGCAGCGGCCAGAGTGGCGGCTGGCGCTGGTCACGCAGACGGCGAACGTGCCGCTGCTCGCTGGTGTCGATGCAGTCAGTGAAGTGTTCACCTTCGATCGTCGCGGCGGGTTTCGTGCGGTCCGCGAACTGCGTGCCGTCTTGCGGCGGCATCGCTTCGACTTCGCGCTCGATCTGCAAGGCAACTGGAAGAGCGCCTTCGTCGCCCGCTGCAGCGGCGCCAGGCGCACGTTCGGGGCGGCTTCGGCGGCGCGACAGGAGCCGACCAGCCGGTGGTTGTTGCATCACACCGTGGCCATCGCTGGCGTCGCCCATCCGGCGCGGGTCGCCTGGCAATTGGTGCGGCAATTGGCGCCCGAGGTGCCATTCGCCGTGCCGCGCCTGTTCGCCGCCGACCGCGAGGTCGAAGCCGAGGCCGAGGCTCTGCGGGGCGTCGGGGTGGCGCCCGATCGGCCGTTCCGCGTCATCATCGTCACGGATCCCGCGGATTGCAGGGCGTTGCGACCATGGGTCGTCGCCGCCGAAGCCACACGCGGCCCCGAACCTGCTGTGTTGTTGGTCGGGCCCGGTGAGCCGCACCTCGAGCTGCCGGCAGGCGTACCCGTGCTGCGCCATGACTTCGGTGAACTGCGGCGCCTGGTTGCCTTGGGGGTCTTGATGGCGCGCGTCGGTGCCGACGTGCTGGGTCCGGACCAGGGGGCGGCGCACGTGCTGGCCGCCGCGGGCGCCCGTGCCGTGCTGCTGTTCGGAGCCCAGGACCCGCGGCGAACGTGTCCGCCAGCGGCCGCTGCCGCGATGCATGCACAGGGACCGTCTTGCAGTCCATGTTCGCGGCGTCGCTGCAATCACGCGCAAGGTCCGGTTTGCATGGACTTCTCATCGCAGCAGGGTCGTTCGGTGGTCCACGGCCTGCCGGCCGACGGGGCTGCGGGCGACGCGGGAGCTTGAGAGTCGCGCTCGTTCCTGCTTCGCTGCCGCGATGTCAACCGCGCCCCGGCCGCACGACGCCTCGATCCTCGACACGTTTCCCAACCCCAAGCCGGACCGTGGCTACGAGATCTCGTTCGAGTGCCCGGAGTTCACCTGCGTCTGTCCGAAGACCGGTCAGCCGGACTTCGCGACGATCCACATCGAGTATGTGCCCGACCAGCTCTGCATCGAGCTCAAGAGCCTGAAGCTCTACCTGTGGAGCTTCCGCGAGGTGGGGGCTTTCCACGAGAAGGTGACCAACGACATCTGCGACGACCTCGCGGCCCTGGTCAGGCCGCGTCGCCTGGTCGTGACAGGTGACTTCCGCGTGCGCGGCGGCATCACCACGCGGGTCGTCGCCAGGCACGAGTCGGCTGCGCCGTAGGATCGGGTGACGTGCCGGTTGGCGTCGTCGCCAGGCACGGACTACAACTTGGCCGTGCGCGCACGTTCCGTTCGACGTCTGCTCTGGGTGCTCGGCTTCGGTTGTCTGTGGCTGCCGGTTTGCGACGATCCGCCGCTGCAGACGAGCGCCTACCTGCAAGACGTGACGACCGACTCCGCGGTGGTGGCGATGGTCACGGCGACCCCCGTCGAACTGCGGTGTCGCGTCGTCGATGACCAGGGCGGCGAAGTCGCGGTCGTCTCGGGTGGCGGCCCGCGTCGCCGCCACGCTCTGCGTGTCAGCGGCCTGCGCCCGGGTGAGCAGTATTCCTACGAGGTGCTGACGGCAGGTGGCGAGCCCTGCGACGCGGGCGCTTTCCGGACCGCCCCGAACGACGATGCGGCGCCGGTGCGCTTTGCCTTCGTCGGGGACTCCGGTGGACAGCCGTGGTGGGTGTGGCTGCAGAAGGCGCCGCTCTGGTATCTGCCGGCGCGGTGGCACTGGCTGCCGACCCGGTCGGAGGTCACCGAGATCGGGGCGCGGATCGCAGCCTTTCGCCCGGACTTCCTGCTCCATCTGGGGGACGTGGTCTACCCGTGGGGTTGGAACGCCCACTACTCGAGCGGGTTCTTCCGGCCGTTCGGCGAGGCCCTCAGGCATGCCCCTGTCTACGCGGTGCTGGGCAACCACGACGTCATGGACGCCGATGGCGTGCAGTTCCTCGCCAACTTCCATCTGCCCGATGCCGGTGTCACCGGTGATGGGCGCCTGTTCTCGTTCGCGCGAGGGCCCGTCCGGGTCATCGGTCTCGACTGCAACCCTGACCTCGGGGGTACGATCTTCACCGTGGAGCACCCCGCGTATGCGCTGCTCGAGCGGGAACTCTCGACGTGCACCGAGCCCTGGGTCGTCGTCGCCACCCACTTCCCCATGCGTAGCGGTTCGCGGCAGCGAGATCGCGGCGATCTGCTCGTTTCGATGCTGCCGCTGCTCCAGGCGCGCGGCGTCAGCCTCTACCTCAGCGGGCACGATCACTGCTACCAGCGGTTCGGGGATGCGGCGACCGGTCAACTGCCCCTGATCGTGAGTGGGGGCGGCGGCAAGAGCCTCTACGAGGTTCGCCCGCACCCCTTGGCAGTGGTGCTTCAGTCGCAGTACCACTGGTGCGGTGCGGAGGTTGCCGATGGCGTGCTCAGGGTCAGGGCTCACTCCCTGCAGGGCGGTCTCATCGACACGGTCGAGGTGCCGTTGCCCGCGGGAGCGGCGCTCGAGGGCATTCGCGCCGGAAACCCGCAGAGGGCCGGCAGGATCGAGTCTCTGGCGAAGCGGTGAATCGCCAGATCGCCTTGTCCGTCAAGGGCTTGCGCTCTGTGCAGAAAAATTCGCCACACGCTGCTTGCGCCTTGATCCACAGGTCGCTACTTTCTCCCGCCCTCGCACGTGGGACCAAGCGTGGTTTCGCGGCCCTGCGAGTCTGATCTTTGGC
>CAYMPV010000019.1:0-115130 GCA_964392305.1 uncultured candidatus Brocadiaceae bacterium | reverse complement strand
CCCGCCGGTCGTCGGGCCTGCCGGACCGGTGCCGCGGCCGCCGCCTGGCCTCGGCGCCGCTGGCGTGCCGGGTGCTCCGGTCACGGGCCCGGCCGCTCTGCCGCCCGCGGGCCCTGACGGGGAAGGGGTCGTGGGCCCCCCCGGGACCGGAGGTGCGACGAAAGCCAGCGACTCGCCGTTCTGGCCCAGCACCGCAGCGGCAGCGATTTCACCCTGGGTCAACACGAGGCGCTGCTCCTTGGCGAACACGGCGATCTCGCGCAGCAAAGCCTGGATCTCTTCGCGCGTCCCCTCGACGACCCAGACCCGTTCGACCTCCGGTGCCGCCGCCGCGCGCCGAGCCGAGCCGAGAAAGAAGTCGTCGCTGCCGGTCTTCGCGTCGTCGAGCCGCGGCGTCGGCACCACGCGGGTCCATTTGCCACGCGGCGCCAGTTCGTCGAGCCTCGCCAGGCCCCGCCGGTCGGCCAGTTCGTCGGCCGTCGTGCTGACGCCATCGCCGGTCTTGTCCGGGGTCTGCTTGTCGGCGGTCGGCCTGTCTGCCGCCGACTTGTCTGCCGCCGACTTGTCTGCCGCAGCACCGCTGCGGTCCTGGTTGCGCACATGGGCCGCGGCGCCTTCAGTAGCGAGGCTGTCGAACTGCGCCGCGAGGAACGCCAGGGAATCGACCTCGGCCTGCGCCTTGGCGTCCCCTTTGCGCCGCGCCTCTTCCAGGCGCTTGGCGTATTGCTCCGAGTCGCCGGCTCGTTCGCGCTTCGAGGGTTCCTGATCGCGATCGCGTTCCGTCACGTCGACCGGCAACACCGCGGCTGGCAAGCGCAGCACCACCTGCGGCAGCACGTCGGCACCAGCATCCGGCGCGCTTCGTCCAGGAACGCCCCGGGCACGCTCCGCGGGGCCGCGCGGCGCTGTCGCTCCGGGCAACTGGGTGCCGGGGAGCTGGGTCGTCACCGCAGACGGCGCCGGCTCTGGGGTTTGCTCACGCAGGGGAGCGTCACCGGGCTTGCTGCCAGCCTCACTGCTGCCAGCCTCACTGCTGCCAGCCTTCTTGCTGACCGGCTGATCCCCAACCTCGGCTGACTGCTTGTGCAGTTCCGGCGCCTTGGGCTGCGCCGATCCGGCCGCGCCGAGGCCCGTCGCGCTGTTCCACTGTTGCGAGTCGAACGCGGTTTCCTTGGCGGCCTCGCGGTCCTTGGCGCCCTCGGCTCCCGCCGGCGGAACGGCGGCGCGGCCCACGAGCTTCTCTTCGGCCGGCTTCGCGTCCGCCAGATTCACCGCCCTCGACGACTTCGCAACCCCCACCTCTTCGTTGGCCGGTTCGGCGCTGGTCCCCGGTTCGGCGCTGCGCGGCTGCAAGTCGGTCGGCAAGCCACTGCGCAAGTGCGGCAGCGGATCGACACCGGTCGGCTGGGTGACGGAGTTCTCTTCCTCCGCCCCATGTTTGGCTGCCGCCGCGCCCGCCCCGCCATCACCGTCATCCGGGGCACCCAGCCGCAACAGTTCGGGCTGCACCGCGCCGGCTTCGGGTGCCGCAGCCCCACCACCCTGCGCGACCCGATCGACATCGACATCGCCGGGACGCGTCGATGCCGACCAGCGATCGAGCCAGACCGCGAACGCGAGCAGCGCGGCGGCGGCTACCACTCCGAACCACACGCGACTCGCCGTCCATGGCCGAGCTGCCGCAGGCGTCGGCGCCGGCGCCGCCTGCAACCGCGCCAGGACGCGTTCGGCGACGCGCGACGCGACCACCTCACGCTGCGGCAGCGGTTCCTGCAGGGCCTGCCGCACCGAGGCGACGGTGCGTTCGTACGCGGCGAGTTCGGCACGCAGTCGTGGGCTGACCCGCAACTCGGCGACGAAGCGCTCGCGATCACGATCACTCATCGTGCCGTCGACCCAGTCGGCGAGGCGCTGGTCGGTCTCCTGCTCGTGCTGGCCGCGTTCGTCGTGACCGCTCATTGCACGAACCCCTTGAGCATCTGCTGCAGCAACAGCCGGCCGCGATGGATGCGCGAGCGCACCGTGCCGGGCGGCAGAGCGAGCACCTCGGCGATCTCCTCGTACGACAACGACTCCATGTCGCGCAGCACCACGGGCTGCCGGAATTCGTCGGGCAGCTGCAACACGCACTCGCGCACCTTGGCGAGGAACTCGCGTTGGTGCGCGTTCTCGCCCGGATCCAGCTCACGCCCCGCCGGCGTCATGTAGAGGTCATCGGTGCCGGCCACCGGCGCGTCGATCGACAGCGTCCGGCGATCGCGCTTGGCGGCGCGGCGGCGGCGGTACTCGCTGATCGCGACGTTCATGGCGATCTTGTGCAGCCAGACCGCGAACCGGACCTCACCATCGAAGCCCGGCAGGCCCTTGTGCACACGCAGGAACACCTCCTGGCTGAGGTCCTCCGCGGTCGCCCGGTCGCAGCGCAACACCGACGTCATCACTCGCATCACCCGATCCGTGAACATGACCATCAGGGTCTTGAACGCCTCGAGGTCACCCTGTTGGGCCGCGAGCATCGCGTCGCGGGCGGGATCGGCTTCGAACCCGGTGTCTTGGCGCGGCAACCCGTGGAGCGGGACGACCGCCTTGCCACCGGGTGCCATGCCGCCGGGTGGCGACACCTTCGGTCCGCGTGGATCCGCAGGTGGCGCCGGCATGGAAGCGCGCAGCAGACGCACCGGCGCTGGCCCGGTTCCCGGTCGGATCGGCTTTTCGTCGGCGGTCAAGGAGGGCGCGGAACGGGGCGGTGACGTCGGGAGTTCGCAAGGGCATCCGCAACGGCGCGGAACCACGAGCACGATAGCGATGCGGGCTCTAGACGGCGACCGGCCGACGAGAACTTCAAGACAACGACCGGTGTGGTAGGTTCGCGCGCGGAGCGCACACGACCATGGCCCAGACCGTCTTCACCTTCTCCTGCCCCTGCTGCAACAAGTCGATCGAGGTCGACACGCGCTCCGGCAAGGCGCGCGCCGCCCGCCCCGAGGAAGCCAAGGGCGGCCGCGACCTCGACTCGCTGCTCGGTGAACAGAAGAAGCAGTCGCAGCAGCTCGACAAGATCTGGGGCAGCGCCGCGCAGCAGGTGAAGAAGGAGAAGGACCTGCTCGAGAAGGAACTGCAGCGCGCCAAGGAGGAGGCGAAGAAGGACAAGGACGAGCGGCCGCGCAACATCTTCGACCTGGACTGAAGCGCAGGGCCTGCGGCTTGCGTCAGGTCCCTGCCCTGGTTCAATCGTCGCACCCTGGTCGCGCCGTCGGCCACCGGAGCCCAGCCGTTGAACACCGCACCGACGCACCTTCCTGCCTCGTTCGTCGTCGTACTGTCGGCGCTGATGGGCGGTATCGCCGCGCAAGAGCCCCCCGCGGCCACGACCCCGGCCGCGACCGACCTCGCCTCCACCGACTTCGCGACCACCGACTTCACAACCAAGGTGTTGCCCCTGCTGCAGCGGTACTGCTTTGGCTGCCACGGCCCCGACAAGCAGAAGGGCGACGTGCGGCTCGACACCTTGGATCCCAGCCTGCCCGGCCGCGCCGACGCCGAGGGCTGGCGATCGGCGCTGGACATGATCAACGGGGCCGAGATGCCGCCCGAAGACGAGGACCAGCCCAACGACGCCGAACGCCGCGTGATCGTCGACTGGATGACCACCTCACTGCGCGACGCCGCGGCGCGTTTGCACGGCGAACGCCGCACGGTGCTGCGCCGCCTGACCAAGGATCAATACACCAACGCGCTGCAGGACCTGCTCGGCGTGCCGATCGACTTCGGCCGGGTGTTGCCCGACGACGGCAAGTCGAAGCTGGGCTTCTCCAACAACGGTGAAGTGCTGCAGGCCTCCCCACTGCACCTCGACTACTACCAGCAGATCGCCCGGCAAGCACTGGGGCAGGCGATCGTCACCGGCCCGCGGCCGTCGCCGACGCGTTACCGGATCACGTTCGGGCGCGGTATCGGCGCCGGCAAGGTCGCCGCGGAGACTGGCGGTTACCAGTCGGTGCCGCTGAGCAGGAACGACTTCGTCATCGACATCCTGGGCGTCGACGGCACGCCGTTACGCGCGGCCGATGCCGCCCAGCAGGCCGAGTGGGATCGCGTCCGCGGCAAGATCAGCGTCGGGCTCCGCGGTTCGTCGGAGGATCGCTTCACCGTCGTCGACGAGGGCATCGTGCTCTATTCGGCGCTGCCGCACGTCGAGAAGGCGCCGGGCTCGTGGCAAGGCCCCTCCCCCAACCTCAAGCTCGAGATGCAGCGTTGCTTCCCGGAGCAGGGACCGTTCGTGATGCGCGTGTCGGCCCGCCGCGGCCAGATCCCGACCGCGCACAAGCAGGTGCTGGTCTCGCCCGACGGCAAGACCACGCTGGCCAGCTTCGGCGAGGATGGCGAGGTGCGTGGCGTTGCCGGCTCGATCGTGCTGCTCGCCAAGGACAGCAAGCAGCGCGAGAACGTGCGCCTGCAGGAAGACACGCTGCTCAGTGTCGACGTGCCGCAGCCGAGCAAGGCCCGCCTGAAGTTCGAACTGCCGCACGACGGCTTCTTCCAGATCGACCTCGTGCATCCGGTCGTGGCCGCCGACGGCATGCCTTCGGTGCGCTTGTCGATCGACGACCGCCGGCTCGATCTGCGACCGGAACTCAGCGAAGCGCAGCGCCAACGACCGCGCGCGATCACGGCGCTCGGCGTCGCCAACCTGCGCGCCGGGAGTCACGCGCTCGAACTCGGCGGTCCGTTCTTCGTCGGTTTCAGCCACGTCGTGCTCTCGCCGCTGCCGCCCGAGCACCCGTTCGTGCAGCGCACCACGGCCAAGGTCGGCGAATTGAACGCGGCGATCGCGGGCAAGCTGCCGGCGATCCGCGCCTACGCAGGCACCCGCACCGACGACGGCATGGTCTACGCGACCTTCGGCAAGTCCCAGGAAGTGCACGCGACCGACGGCTGGCAGACCTACGAGTTCACCGATCGGCTCGAGAACATGCCGATCCCCGAGCCCGAGAGCGGCGACAACGAGGTCCTGTCGGGCTTCCTGCTGATCGGCCTCTACAACGACCACCTGGTCAAGTCGCGCGGCGCAACCGGCCCGCCGCTGCTGGTGCGCTCGATCGAGGTCGAAGCCCCCTACCATCCGGTCTGGCCGCCCAGATCGCACACCGACATCTTCATCGACGCACCGGAAAGACCCGGCGGTGAAGCGCCCGATGAGGTTGCCTACACGCGGCTGGTGCTCGAACGGTTCCTCACGCGTGCGTTCCGGCGGCCCGTGTCAGCAGGCGAGGTCGAGCGATACCTGGGCTTCTGGCGCGAGCTGCGCGGCGACGTGGCCGATGGCGGGGACGGCTACGAAGACGCCGTGCGGGAGGTGCTGGTCGCCGCTTTGTGCTCACCGAACTTCCTGTTCCTCGCAGAACCGGTGGACACCGCGGCGGACCATGCCACCGCCACCGCGCTGCTCGCCGAACCGGCGCTGGCGACGCGCCTGTCGTTCTTCTTGTGGAACTCGCCGCCCGACAGCGACCTCGGGGACCTCGCCGCGGCCGGCCAACTGCGCGCGTCGTTGCCGCAGCAGCTCGAACGGCTGCTCGACGACCCGCGCGCGGCGCGTTTCGTGCGGTCGTTCACGCGCGAATGGCTGCGCCTCGACCGGCTCGAGAACATCGCCGTCGACGTCGACCGCTTCCCCAAGTTCACGCGGTTCGTCAAGCGCGACATGGCCGAGGAGACCTACGGGTTCGTCGCCGAAGTGCTGCGCACCGACGCGAGCATCCTGCAGTTCGTCGACGCGGACTTCACGATGCTCAATCAGAACCTCGCCGAGTTCTACGGCATCACCGGCGTCGCGGGGCCGCAGTTCCGGCGCGTGCCCGTGACCGCCGCGCAACGGCGCGGCGGTCTGCTGTCGCAGGGCGCGTTCCTCGCCGGCCACAGCGACGGCAGCTCGCCGCACCCGATCAAACGTGCGGTCTGGCTCAAGAAGCAACTGCTCGGCGACGAACCGCCGCCACCGCCACCCAACGTGCCGCGGCTCGACCCGAACGAACCGGGCGCCGCGGGCCTGACGCTCGCGCAGCAGCTCGAACGTCACCGCGACAGCGCCTCGTGCCGCGACTGCCACAAGGGCATCGACCCCTACGGGCTCGCCTTCGAGAACTACAACGCGGTCGGCCTGTTCGAGACGATCCGCGCCGGCAAGCCCGTCGACGCCAGCACCACGCTGCCCGACGGCACCGCGATCGACGGCATCGACGCGCTCAAACGCTGGCTGCTCGACGAGCAGGCCGACGTGCTGGCGCGCGCCTTCGTCGAGCACCTGTTCGCCTACGCCCTGGGCCGCGACCTCAACTTCGCCGACGACGAAGAACTGACGCGGATCACGGCAGCGAGCCGGCAGGACGGGTATCGTCTGCGCGCGATCGTGCGCCACATCGTCGGCAGCGATTCCTTCCAACGGCCCTGAAGAGAACCATGGTGCACCACGAGCCGATCGATCGACGCACTTTCCTGCGCGGCGCCGGCGTGGCCTGCGCGCTGCCGTGGCTCGAGGCGATGGCCCCGCGCGCGGCTGCCCACCGCGACGATCGGCCCCGGCGCATCTGCTTCGTCTACTTCCCCAACGGCGCAGCGATGCCCGGCGCCGACGACGCCAAGGACGGCGACTGGAACTGGTTCCCGCGCGGCCAAGGGCGCGACTACCAGTTCACCAAGGTGCTGCAGCCGCTGGCGCCGTTCCGCGAGCAGCTGTCGTTGTTCGGCGGACTCAGCCACCCGTTGAGCCGCGAGCTGCTCGGCCACATGGCGGGAGACACCTGGCTGACCGCCGGTGACATGCGCGGCGACACCTACAAGAACCGCGTCTCCGTCGATCAGGTCGCGGCCCACCACCTCGAGAGCGCGACGCGCTTCCCGTCACTGGTGCTCTCGACCGACGGTGGCGTCGGCTACAAGTCGCGCGTCTCGACCCTGTCGTTCGACTTCGCCGGCAAACCGATGCCGTCCGAGCACCGGCCGCGGCAGATCTTCGAACGTTACTTCGGCGCCGCCGGCCGCGGCGACACCGCCACGCGCCGGCAGAGCATCGCGCAGGGCAAGAAGATCGTCGACCTCGTGCTCGAGGACAGCAAACGCCTGCACGCGCGCCTGGGCAAACACGACCAGGCCAAGCTCGACGACTACCTGTCGTCGCTGAATTCCGTCGAAGAGCAGATCCGCCGCAACGAGGCCTGGCTCGCGGTGCCGATGAAGCCGTTCGACGCCAGCGGCCTGCAGCTCGACGCCGCCGCCCACATCGACCCTCAGGCGTACCTGCGTTCGATGTTCGACCTGATGGTGCTGGCCCTGCAGACCGACCTGACGCGCGTGATCACCTTCATGACCGGACGCGAGGACGGCATGGGCTTCGCCGACAACTTCCCCAACCTCGCGCTCGGCATCAAACGCGGCCACCACACGATCAGCCACGACACCCACGAGGGGCACTGGCAAGAGTGGGGCCGCTACGACCAGTGGCACGCCACGCAGTTCGCCTACTACCTCGAGCGCCTGGCGCAGACGCGCGACGAACACGGCCCGTTGCTCGACAGCACGCTCACCCTCTACGGCAGCTGCTGCAGCACCACCCACAACGCGCGCGACCTGCCGCTGCTGCTCGCCGGCGGCGGCGCCTTCGACGTGAGGCACGGTGAGTACCGTCGCTACGGGGAAGACGTGCCGATGAGCAACCTGCTGCTCGGCATGCTGCACGCGGTCGGGGTGCGCGAAGAGTCGTTCGGCGACAGCACCGGGGTGCTGCATCTGCGCGCCTGAGCGGTTGGGCGATCGAGTCCGCCGCTGGCCCGGGCCCAGACCCTAGCCGCCGAACCCCATCCAGCTACCGACCTGGTAGATGCCGACCGCGACCACCCACGCCAACGTGGTCATGTAACCGAACGTGAACAGCGGCCACTTCCACGAATGGGTCTCGCGCCGGATCGCCGCGAGCGTGCCGACGCACTGGCTGCACAACGCGAAGAACGCCATCACCGCCAGCGCGATCAGGCTGTTGAGTCCGGGTTTGCCGTCGGGGCCCTTCTGCTCACGCAGGGCATCGCGCAAGCGCATGTCGGCTTCGTCGGCCGAAGCCTCGACCTCACCCAGGCTGTAGAGGGTGCCGAGAGTAGGGATCACCAGTTCGCGCGCCGGGAACGCAGCGAGCACACCGACGGTGATCTTCCAGTCGAATCCGGCCGGCGCGAACACTGGCTGCACGGCGCGACCGATGCTCGCCAGATAACTCTGTTCGAGGTAGGCGCCCGCTTGCTGCGCGTCGAGCCGCGCACGCGCCTCGTCGCCGTCGGGCCCCGCCACCACGGCGGCGCGTCGTGCGTCGAACGATGCTGCGATCGCCGCCGGCCGCGGGAAGTAGCCGAGCGCCCAGACCACCACCGTCGCCACCAGGATCACCGTGCCGGCGGTGCGCAGGAAGCTGCGCACGGCGACCCAGGTGTGCGCCGCGACCAGGCGCAGCCGCGGCCGCTGGTAGACCGGCAGTTCCATGGCCAGCACCGAAGTGCCGCCCTTGAGCACCGTCTTGCGCAGCAACTTGGCGACGACGGCGGCCGTGACGATGCCCAGCAGATACAGCAGCAGGAGCAGGAGTCCGGCCTGCGCCGCGGGGAAGAACGCCGCGAGCATCACCACGTAGACGGGCAGGCGCGCCGAGCACGACATCAGCGGCGCGACCAGGATCGTCGCCAGGCGATCGCGTTCGTTCTCGAGGATACGCGCGCCGAGGATGCCCGGGATCGCGCAGGCGAAGCTGCTGGTCAGCGGCACGAAACTCTTGCCCGACAGACCGAACTTGCGCAGCAGCCGGTCGAGCAGGAACACGGCGCGCGCCATGTAACCCGACATCTCGACGGCGCTGACGAACGCGATCAGCAGCGCGATCTGCGGCACGAACACCAGCACCGAGCCGACGCCGTTGACCATGCCGTCGACCAGGAAGCTGCGCAGCATGCCTTCCGGAACCAGCGCGGCGACGCCGGTCTCGACCCAACCCTGCGCGGTCTCGACCCAGCCGATGAACGGCTCGGCGACCGTGAACACCAGCTGGAACATGAACACCAGCACGCCGATCAGCAGCAGCGGCCCGAGCAGCGGGTGCAGCAACAACGCGTCGAGACGGTCGGTGCGCGAACGGCGGCCGCGCGGCCGCTCGGCGACGGGCGTCGAAACGACCCCGCTGATCGGCGGCGGCGGCGTCAAGGCGACGTCGGCCAGCAGTTGCTTGAGTTCAGCGACACCTGCGCCGTCGGCGCCGTTGACCGCGAGCAGCGGCAGGCCGAGCGCTCGCTGTAACCGTTCGACGTCGACCGGCATGCCTTCGGCGGCCGCGACGTCGAGTTTGGTCAGCGCCACGACCAGCGGTCGATCGAGCGTGCGCAGCTGCTGCAGCAGGCGCAACTCAACCGGCAGCTTGCTGGCATCGAGCACCGCACACAGCAGATCCGGATGCTGTTCAACACTGCTGCCGGCGCCCAGGCACTCGAGCGCCACCTGCTCGTCGCGGCTGACCGCGCGCAGCGAAGCGATACCGGGAAGGTCGAGGATGCACAGCCGCGTCGCGCCGTGCACGGTCTCGCTGGTGATGCACTCGACCGAGGTGCCCGGGAAGTTCGACGGCCGCTGCAGGCTGCCGGTGAGATGCATCAACAACGACGTCTTGCCGGCGTTGGCGCGGCCGACCAGCGCCACCTTGCGCGACGCGATCACGGCCTCGTGGCCCACCGCGGCGCTCACGACTGCGGCTCCACGACGCGCACCGACACGCGTTCGGCTTCGCTGCGGCGCAGCGCCAGGCGGTAACCGTGCACGCAGAACAGCAGCGGATCACCGAACGGCGCCACGGCCAGGAGTTCGATCGGGGCGCCGGGCCACAAACCGCATGCGTCCAGGCGCGCCGCGAGTTCGTCGCCACCCGTCACCGCGTCGACCGTGGCAAGCTCGCCGCGGCGCAGGTTCGCCGCAAACCGGCAGGGGTGGACCGGGGACGAGAGGGCGGCGACGGGAACGGAAGGTGCGGACACTGGGGGCAAGGCTGGCCTGTAGTTCTTGAGACGTGATCTCAGTTCGGAACTATCGCCTGCCGCTGCCGGGTGCGCAAGGGTCTTTGGTTCGTAGGCTTGCCGCGCTGGACCCGGGCGCCCTGGCGGGCAAGATCGGCAACCATGCAACCCGCGGCGCACCGCACCACCGTCAAGATCGCCGGCACCGAGATCAGCTTCGAAACCGGTCGCATCGCCCGCCAGGCGCACGGCGCCGTGCTCGCCCGCTGCGGCGACAACGTCGTGCTGGCGACCGTCACGGCCGCCAGCGAAGCCAAACCCGGGCAGGACTTCTTTCCACTGACCGTCGAGTACCGCGAGAAGTACGCCGCGGCCGGCCGCATCCCGGGCGGGTTCGGACGCCGCGAGGGCCGCATCAGCGACCACGAGGTGCTGATCTGCCGACTGATCGACCGCACCGTGCGTTCGCTGTTCCCCGAGACCTACCGCGCCGACGTGCAGCTGCAGGTGCAGGTGCTCAGCGCCGAACCGACCAGCGACCTCGAGAGCCTGGCGATCCTCGCCGCGTGCGCGGCGCTGCACATCAGCCCGGTGCCGGCCAAGGGCCCCGCCGGCGGCCTGCGCATCCAGCGCGTCAACGACCAGTGGCTCGCGTTCGGCGGCAAGAACGCGAGCGACGCCAAGGACCTCGAGTTCTCGGTCGCGGTCGGCCCCGAGGGCCTGGTGATGCTCGAAGGTGAGGCGCGTGAGGTCAACGAAGCCGACGCGGTGGCGGCGATCGCGCAGGCGACCGAGTGGATCGGCCGCTGCCGCAAGGCGTTCGACGAGCTGCGCGAGCTCGGCGGCAAGCCGAAGTGGCCGGTGCCCGAGGCGGCGACGCTGCCGGTGCTGCCCGACGCGACGCTCGATGCGCTGCGCGCAGCGCTGCGCATCGACACCAAGACCGAGCGGCGCGCGGCGATCGCGGCTGCCGAAGCCGGGTGGCTCGAGGCGCTGCCCGAGGGCGATCGCCCCCTGGCCAAGACCGCCTACGGCGAGGCGGTGTGGAACCAGACGCGCGAGATGCTGCTCGCCGACGGCCGCCGCCTCGACGGCCGCGCCAAGGACCAGATCCGGCCGATCTGGAGCGAAGTCGGCCTGCTGCCGCGCGCCCACGGTTCCGCGCTGTTCACGCGCGGCGAGACCCAGGCGATCGTCACCTGCACGCTGGGCAGCCCCGACGACGCGCTGCGTCTGGACACGCTCGCCGACCACGGCACCACCACGCGCTTCATCCTGCACTACAACTTCCCGCCCTACTCGGTCGGCGAGATCCGGCCGCTGCGCGGCCCCGGTCGCCGCGAGATCGGCCACGGCATGTTGGCGCGGCGCGGGCTGATGCCGCTGCTGCCGGCCAAGTCGGACTTCCCGTTCACGCTGCGGCTGGAGTCGGAAATCACCGAGAGCAACGGCAGTTCGTCGATGGCGACGGTGTGCGGCGGCACGATGGCGATGCTGCACGCCGGGGTGCCGCTGGCGCGCCCGGTCGCCGGCATCGCCATGGGCCTGGTCAGCGACGGCACCCGGCACGCCGTGCTCAGCGACATCCTCGGCGACGAGGACCACCTCGGCGACATGGACTTCAAGGTCGTCGGCACCGAACGCGGCATCACCGCGATCCAGCTCGACAACAAACTCGGCGGCCTGCCCGACGAAGTGCTGGCGTTGGCCTTCGAACAGGCGCGGCGCGGCCGCCTGCACATCCTCACCGAGATGGCCAAGACGATCGCCGCGCCGGGCACGCCGTCGCGGTTCGTGCCGCGCGCGGCGAGGCTGGCGATCATGCCCGACGCGGTCGGCGCGCTGATCGGCGCACGCGGCGCCAACATCAAGTCGATCACCGAGAGCAGCGGCGCGCGGGTGTCGGTCGACGACAGCGGCGAGGTGCTCGTCTACGCCACCGACCAGACCAGCGCGCAGCGCGCGATCCTGATGATCCAACGCTCGGCCGGCGTGTTGCGCGTCGGGCGCTGTTACCGCGGCACCGTCACCGGCGTGAAGGACTTCGGCGCGTTCGTCAAGATCAACGCCGTCAACGAGGGCCTGGTGCCGATCGAAGAACTCGACAACCAGCCCGTGCGCCACGCCGGGGACATCGCCCGCGAAGGCGAGGAGATGATCGTCACCGTGCTCGGCGCCGACGACCGCGGTCGGTTGCGGTTGTCGCGACGCCAGGCGCTCGGCGTCGACGATGCGCAGATCGAGTTCTGAGCGGGCAGCCGCGCGACGTCAGACTCGCGCCCGCGCCTGCACGAAGCTGTAGAAGAACACCGCGTCGGGGTCGCGCGCGACGACCGCGAGTTCCTTGCGCATGCCGGCGACGATCTCCTTGGAGACCTTGCCCGACTTCGCCAGGGCCGGCGCCCCGCTGAGCAGCAGATCGGTCCAGTAGGCCAGGAACTCGGTGCGTTCGGCTGGCGCGCGGTTGTCGAGGTGGAAGGTCTTCACCTCGGTGTGGATGTCGGTGTAGCCGGCGCTGAGCAGCAGGTTGCCGAGTTTGGCGCCGACGAACGGGTCGCCGCCGAGCGCCAGCTGGGTGTCGTTGAAACGGCGCCAGTAACGCAGGGTGTTGGGGCTGTAGGGGTCGAGGAAGAACGTCGCGTTCATCACCTCGTTGACCACCACGGGCGCACCTGGTCGCAGCACGCGCCGCACCTCGGCGAGCGTGCGCGCCGGGTCGTCGACGTGCTCGAGGATCCAGCACAGGAACGCGCCGTCGAACTCGTCGCCGGCGAACGGCAGCGTCTCGACCTCGGCCTGCCTCAGCGTGAACCGGCCCTTCGCGAAGCTGCGGCTGCCGAGGTGCCGCCGCGCCCGCAACAGGCTCGACTTGCTGCGGTCGACGCCGGTGACGTGCAGTTCGGGAAAGTGCCGCAGCAGGATCTCGGTCTGCGCAGCGACGCCGCAGCCGACCTCGAGCAAACGGCGACAACGACGGAACGGCAAACGGTCGTGCACCGCGTCGGCGAGGAACGCGGCCTGGTGATAGAGGCGGTCCTGTTCGTGGCCGGCGTAGCCGTGCAGGTAGCCGGCCCCGCTCTTGGGCCTGCTCTTGGAAGTCGTGCGTGAGGTCTTCGCCGCAGCTGCTCGGGGCATGCGGCGCATCGTCAGCGCCGCGAGCAGGCCGCGCAAGTTCGCGCGGGGCGCTACAGCACGCCGCGCGGCGCCAGCGCCACGACCTCGGGCCGCAGACGGGCGACACGTTTGGTCGCTTCGAGCGGCAGCAGCCGATAGGTGTGGGTATTGGTCGCGCCGACGCGCACCACACACAGCGATCCGGCGCGCAGTTCCTGGGCCTCGCGCGGCGACAGTTCGAGCCACGGCAGGAAGCCCTCTTCGGTGGCGAAGTAGAAACGCACCGCGCCGGGCCCGGGCTTCTTCGCGTCGGCGAGCAGCACCTCGACGGCGGCCCACTCTTCACGCTGCTTCTTCTCGCGCTCGAGCCGCTCGGTCTCCTTGCGCACCCGCTCGCGATCCTCCTTCTGCAGGCGCTCGATCTCCTGCTGCCGCAACACCGACTCCTGCTCGAGCGTCTCGCGCCCCTTGGTCGAACGCTCGACGCGCGCCTCGTGCGCGAGCCGCTTGGCTTCCTTGTCGGAGATCAGGTTCGCCTTCTTGAACTGGTCGCGCAGGCTCATGCCGCCATGCTACGCGCCACCCGCGCCGCCGCCAGCGTCGGGCACCCCGAGCAGTTCGGGCTCCGGCGTCGCAAAGCGCACGGCGATGCCGACGCGACCATCGCCCATCGTCTCGTAGCGCACCAGCTCACCCTGCACGACGACGTCGCTGCCGGCGATGCGCACCGTCACCGGCAGCTTGCCGTCGGTGGTGAAGAACACACCCTGCTGCGAGATGTTCTCGCCGGGGCCGACGATCGAGCCGGCTGCGAACTCGAGCGTGACCTGACGGTCGAGGTCGTAACGAGGGTCGCGGCGGCTGTCGATGGACGAGGGTCTGTGCTCGCTCATGGGCGGGTTCTCCAGGCCTTGCCATCGACCGGATCACGACACCGACTGAACCCACGCGCATCGATTGGTATGGTGCCGCCGTGACCGAGACCCCCTACCTGCGTGAGCCGGACTACGCGCGCCGCTACCGCGACGAGCGCTTCTGCAGCGGCTCGGGGGCCGGAACCGACCGCCGCGAACGTCACGCGCTGCGCTCGTTGCTGCGGCAGGCGGCGGCGCCACCGGGACCGTGGCTCGACGTGCCGTCGGGCGCCGGGCGCATGACCGACGAACTGCCCGGCGACGCGGTGCAGGTCGACCGCGACCCGGCGATGGTCGCGGCGTGCCCCGGCGCGCGGCCCCGATTGTGCGCCAGCGTGCACCGCCTGCCGTTCGCCGACGGTTGCTTCGCGGGCGTGCTCTGCCACCGACTGCTGCAGCACATCGCGACACCTGCCGAACGGATCGACATCCTGCGTGAGCTGCGCCGCGTCGGTGTCGGCGTCCTGGTCGTTTCGTTCTTCGACGCGTGCAGTCTGCAACACCTGCGGCGGCGTGTGCGAAGGTGGTTCGGCAAGAACCGATCGGGGCGCAGCAGCGTGTCGCGCCGCGCGTTCCTGGCCGAGCTGCGGACCGCCGGTTGGCAACCGGTGCGGGTGCAGGCGTTGCGCCGCTTCGTCGGCGAGCAGACCCTGGTGCTGTGCCGCGTCGGCACGCCTTGATTCGCACTGGATTCACCGCAGCCGACGCGCCGATAGCGGCGACGAGGAGAGAAGTCGCCGATGTCCACCGCAGTGCTGTCCCCACCATCCCGTCCCGCAACCATCACCAAGGAAGCGCCGACGCCGCAGAACACGACGCGCCGCGTGCACACCGAACGCACCACGCGCATCCTGTTGGTCGAGGACGAACCGCTGACCGCCGAGGTGTTCGCGCGCGCGCTGAGCCGGGACGGTCACGTCGTCGAAATCGCGCGCGACGGCCTGCAGGCGCTGCGCCGCTTCCACGACCGGATGCCGAGCCTGATCGTGCTCGACATGAGCCTGCCGGCGCTGTCGGGCGGCGAACTGGTGCAGCGGTTGCGCGGCGAGGGCCACCTGAACCTGCCGATCGTGGTCGTGTCGGGCAGCTCGCGGCAGGCCGCAGCGATCGACGACGGCGTGTTGCAGCCGGGCACCTGGCTCGAGAAGCCGGTCAAGCCGCGCGACCTGGTGCGCATCGTGCGCGAGCTGGTCGGCGGCGCGCAGTAGTGCTCAACCGCCGGCGCGCCTGACGGAGTGGACGCGACCCAGCGCGCGGTCGTGGACAACGCGGCTCACCGCGGCGCACGCCCTCTGGCCACGACCTGCCGCACGAACTCGCGCACCGGCGTGGCCAGGCATGGCATGCCCACACTCCACGGCATCGCGGCCTCGGTCAGCCAGCCGCAGTCGAGCGGTGCACCGGCCTGACGACGCTGCTCGGCATAGGCGACGGTGCGTTCGATCGCCTCGCTGCTCGCCATGCCGGACAGCCGCGCGTAACGCACCGATACGGCGCCCAGGCCGTCGAGCACCGGCGCCGGCATCGCGCCGCCGCCGATCATCACCGCGGCATCGACCAGCGGCACGAACCTCGCGAACTGGATGCCGACGATGGTCGCAGCTTCGCGTTCGCAGACCAGCACCACGGGTTGTGCTTCGGCGTGCCACAGCTCGCGCAGCGACGTCAACGCGGCCTGCAGTTCGGCGCAGAAGTCGCGCTCGGCGCCAGGCGATTCGAGGAACGCGACCCGCAGGTCGCCGTCGCGGCCCAACTCGGGCAGTTCGAGGCTGCTCCAGGTCGGCATTCGCGTCACCGGTGCGCCGGGCCGCCGCCCCTGGGTGTCGTAGGCAGGCGCACCGTTGGCGACCACCACCAGCGGCCGCGCCGCCGGGGCCTCATCCGCGTCGAACACCGCCGTCGCCGGCAGGCGCAACACACAACCGAGCCCGGCCTCGACGTCCCCCTTCGCCGCCGGCAGCGCCAGCGCCACGTCCCCGGTCATGCCAGCGAGCACATGGACGCCCCGGTCGACGTTGGCGAGTGCCTGGTCGAGGCGCTGCAGTTCGGCGACGGCGCGGCTGCCACCATCGAACGGTTCGCCCGTGAAGGCGCGAGCCACCTGCCGCGACAACCCGGCGAGCAGCGCCCGCGGCAGCGGCGCCAACCCGGCAGCGGCGGTCTTGGCGCGTTCCATCGCCGCCACGGCATGCGCCGCAAAACCGCGCTGCACGTGCAGCGGCCAGCGCAGCACGGGATCCTTGGGCCCGGGCATCTGCCCGGCGACGAGCACGAACAGCCGCAGCTCGTAGCTGCCGTCGGCGAGTTCGGCGCACGGCACCTCGATCGTCTTCTGCGCCATGCGCAGGTCGGCCAGCGGCACCGGCTCGGAGATGCCGGCGCGATGCACGACCGCACCCGCCTTGTCGACGAGTTCGATGCCGTAACCGAGCCCCTCGGGCAGCGGCAGCGTGAACGGCAGATACAGCGACACGTTGGCGCGCCGACAGACCTCGTTGTCACCGACCGGATCGACGACTTCGGGCAGGACGAATGCGCTCATCGTCGTGCGCAACAGGAAGGTGTCGTCCAGCGGCACGCCGCGCAGATGGGCGAGCGCCGCAGCGACCGGACGGAACGGCACCCCCTGATCGGGCTCGAGCAGCAGTTGGGCGACGCGGGCGCGGGTGCGCACATCGCGACCCTGCAGTTCGTGCTGCAGTTCCGCGCGGCGGTTCTCGAGGTGCAGGTAGCCCCACCGTTCGCGGTACAGCAACCCCTGGCATCGGGCCGATGCCAGCGAGGACAAGCAGGTCAGCGCGATCAGCGCGGATCGAGCGGCGAGTAGTTTTCCTTCACCCATTGTCGGAACGGAGCAACGATCGTCAGCGGACTCAAACCGTAGACAGTCTGTAGTGCTTCACGCATCGGCTGGTCACGCTTGGCGAGCTTGACCAGATCACGAAACTTCGCCCCGCCCTTGCTGGTGATCAGGAAGTCGACGTAGGCGAACGCCAGGGCGTGGTCGGTGAAGACGAGTTGATCGGTGTTGAGGATCGACAGCTCGGCGAACGACTTGTCCTCGCCGGCGTCGACCATGCGCCGCACCGGCGCGCGCCAGTGGCCACCTTTGAAGCCCGCCCCGGGCTGCATCAGCACCTCTTCGAAGCAGAAGTTGGTGCACTTGCCGGTGACCTTGTCCTCGAACCAGTGCGCCACACCCTCGTCGATCCAGCCGGCCTTGCGGTTGCCGAGGAACTGTTCGGGCTTGGTGTTGCTGAGCAACAGATGCGTGACGTTGTGCACGAGGTTGCGGTGCAGCGCCTCGTCGTTGGGCATCTGCCGCAGGTCCTGCCACATCGAGAACACACACTCGACGCCCATCAGCTTGACGCCGGTCGACTGACTCGACCCGATGCCGGTGACGCGCGGCCCGACCTGCGCGTGGTCCTGTGCGTCGCGGAACATGTAGACCTCGAGTCGCCCGGTGAGATCGGTCTCGGGCACCTCGAACGTGGTCATGTAGAGCGTACGCAGTTCCTCGAGGCGCCTGGCGAACAGGTGCGCCAGCGGGTGCGTGTCGACCTTGGTCTTGCCGACCGTGGTCGGCCTGATCGAGAACGCGAGGTCGAGGTGCGCGGTCTTGATGTGCACGAGCTCCTTGCGATCCTCGACTTCGGGCAGGGCCTTCCTGCGCGCCGCGAGCCATTCCTGCGCCAGCTGCCGCCGCCGCTCGAGTTCGGTCTGCACGGGCTCGTTGTTGCAGGTCTTGCAGTCGGTCGCGAGCGACCCGCTGCAGACCTTGCACGACGTCGCGACGCTGCAGAACACCGTGCCGTTCTCGGGCAGTTCGAGATCGAGTTGTTTGCCGTGTCTGGTGCACGGAAAGCAGCCGCGGCTCTCGCACATGCGGCAGACGACCTTGGGCACCTGCGCGTCGCCTTCCTGGGCCAGGCTCACCGGCGACAGGCCCACGAGCCACATCGAGAACACTGCCACCGACCGCGCCATCATGGCCGGCAAGCCTACCCGAACCGGCGCGCCGACTGGCACGAGGCTCAAGGCAACTGCAGTACCTTGTGTGTCTGCGGCAACACGCGCACGTCGAAGCCGGCGCGCAGCGCCGCCGCCGCGTGGCGCTGCAGGTCGTCGCGCGACAACGGCCGGGTCACCGCGCCGAACGGCGTCACCGGCTGCAGCACCAGCACGATCTTCTCACGCAGCGGCGTCAGCTCGGCGAGGGCCAGCTCCAGGCTCGGATCGGTCACGGCCGGAGTCAGCACGATCTTGACGTCGACGGTGGCGCCGCGACGCACCGCGATCTCGACGCAGCGCCGGTGCCGGTCGCCGAAGGTGGCGCCCGGCGCCAACACCGCCGCCGGGCTCGCCGCGGGTCCCAGCGTCTCGGGCAACTTCCAGTCGGCGCTGAGGTGGTCGACCTGGTCGATGCACTTGCCGAGCGCGTCGGGGTCGATCGCCGCGGTCTCCAGGTGCAGCCGCATGCCGTGCTCACGCACACCGCGGCCGAAGGCCTTGACGAACTCGGGGAACACCAACGGCTCACCGCCGGTCAGGCTCACGCGCACCGGCCGCCCCGGCGCCGGCAGCGCCACCGCTACCTGCCGCACCAGCTCGGCAGCACGATCCGCGGGCACCGGGTTGGCTTCCTGCGCCTCACGCACCCCGAAACGCACCGGGAACCGCGCCGGCGCGGTGTAACTGTTGGGTGTGTCGCAATACAGGCAGCGCAACGGACACGTCGCGACGCGAACGAACAGCATGCGCGCGCCGACGAACCGCCCTTCACCCTGGAACGAGTCGAAGATCTCGATCAGCGGGGCGCGTGGGCTGTTGCTGGCGACGGGCGTCGCGCCCTTCTGCACCTGCTGCAACGCGCGCTTGAGGTCCATCGCAGCCAGGGGCTCTGAAGTGAACTGGTTGGGATCAGGCGAACTGGTTCGCCAGTTCGTTGAGCGCGTCGATGCCGCGGGCCAGGGTCGCGTCGTCGGCCGCGTAGGAGAGGCGGAAGTGCGTGTCGCGGACCGAAAACGCCTTGCCCGGCACGATCAACAGCTTCTTGGCCAGCGCCGCGTTCAAGAACGTGTCGGGATCGACCGCCGCGCCGCTCGCCGTGCGCGGCAGCTGCGGGAACGCGTAGAACGCGCCTTCGGGCGCGCGCAGCCCATAGGCCGGGTGCAGCTCGGCGGTGACGTAGTCGCGCTTGTGGCGATACTCGTCGCGATACGACGACAGGTCGATCGTGGGGATGGTCTCGAGCAACGCCTGCTGGAACGGTGCGGGTGCGCAGACGAAGGAGAACTGCTGCAGCGTCTTCATCGCCTCGAGCACACTCGACGGACCGGTCGCGTACCCCATGCGCCAACCCGGGATGCCGTAGGTCTTGCTGTAGCCGCCGAGCTGGATGCAGCGTTCGGCACTGCCGACCAACGAGGTGTATTCACCCTCGTAGGTGAAGAAGTCGTAGATCTCGTCGCTGACCACCCACGTGCCCCCGACCGCGCCACCACTGCGATTGGCGATCGCGGCGATGCCTTCGATCTCCGCGCAGGTCAGCACCGCACCGGTCGGGTTGCTCGGCGAGTTGACCAGCACCACCTTGGTGCGCGCGCTGCACAGTTCGGCGAAACGCTCGAGGTCGACGCCGAACCGCTCCCCGTCACCCTGCGGGTAGATATCGTAGTACCGCACCGTCGCACCGCACAGCGTGGCGAGGTGGCGATACATGACGAAGCCCGGGTCCGGCAGCAGGATCTCGTCGCCGGGGTTGAGCAGGCACTGGAACGCCAACATCAGGCCGCCCGAGACGCCGGCGGTGACCAGGCTGGTCTGCGGTCGCACGCCGTGGCGCTTCTCGATGTCGGCGAGGATCAGCGCGTTGAGTTCGGGCAGGCCCTGCGTCACCGTGTAGCGGTTGACGCCGCGCTGCATCGCGCGGTGCGCCGCGGCGATCAGTTCGGGCGGCGCTTCGTAGTGCGGCTGACCGATCGACAGGTTGATCGGATCCTGCATCGTCGCCATCAGCTCGAAGATGCGGCGGATGCCGCTCGGCTCGATGCCTTTGACGCGTTCGCTGAGAATGCCTGCTGGGTCTAACACGGGTGTAGTGGGCGCGCTCACGCCAACGGTCCGGATCGCGGCCCTGCCGGGCGGCGCGCCGTGGCGATCGGCCCACCGCGGCGAGGAGCGCCGCGCGCGCCGGCTACTTCTTCTTCTTGGCGTCCGCCGCAGCGTCCGCGGCCGGCTCTTCCTTCTTGCGCTTGGCCTTGGCCTTGAAGCGCGTGCGCACCTTGGGCAGACCCTCGACGGCTTCGCCGTCCTGCCAGCGGCCGGCCTTCTTGAGGGCGACGAGGCGCTCCATGCGGGTCCAGACGTTGCGCTGGCCGCCGCCGGCGCTCGAGAGCTTGAGACTGCTGTGAATCGACATGACTGGGAAGATCCTACGCTCGAAAAATCACTGACGACAAGGGCACCCGGCGTCGCGGCGCGGGCCCGCGCGGTTGCCGTCGTGGCCAACACCCTGGCGCTGGGGTGGCCAGCCGCCGAAATGGGGCGAGGAGTCTACTGGATCGGCATGAACCTCGGCCAGTCCTCTGGGGCTTTTTCCTGCAGTTCACTGCGCAGTTGCCGGAACGCCTCGTCGGGAACGTCCTTCAGGGCCCGCAAACGGCTCTTGGTTACACTCGCTTCGGCTTCGCCGTCGTAGTAGACCACGACGGTCCACAGGGTGGCCTTCGGTCCTTTGAACAAGTAGGGACGCGCCTTGGGCAAACCGGCCCCCTGGAGGTAGGTCGCTAGCGCGCGCGCCTTGTCGAGCGCAACCGCCTCGTCCGAGTCGGTATACCCCGCGACCACGAACGAAGTCGCCGAGTACTTGCGGAACTCTTCCTCGCCGATGACACCGGGCTTGCGGTCGTCGACCGCCGCGCGCAACCCCGCATCGGGCCCTTCCGTGCCGCCGAACTTGCCGCCGACCAGGAAGCCGGCGCCAAAACACAGCAGCGCCGCGCCGAGCGCCAGCCAGCCGGGCACCGCCTGCCCCGCCGAGCTGCTGCGCTGACTGGACCGACTGCTCGACTGTTTGCCGCCGCCGAACAGTCCGGAGACCACCTGGCTCAACGAGCCCAGGAACGACGGACTCGACTTGCTGCGCCGCGCCTTACCGCGCGAACTCAGCAGCATGATCATGTCGCTTGCCTTGCGAGCCACGAAACACCCCCCATCACCCTGACCGGGCAATGACTTCAAAGACATCAATAGGAACGGACCGTTCGCGCGAACCGCGCCTGCACGACCGCCCATCCGAACTTGTGCAGCGGCCGACCGAGCCGCGCCGTCACCGACCGAGTGACAGCCGCGGCACGGTAGCGAGGTGCACGCTCGCGCGCAACGTCGAGCCCGCGGATGTCTGCGCCCGATTCGATGTCTGCTCCCGACTCGATGTCTGCGCCCGATTCATGTCTGCCGCGATTCACCGCGCCGCGAGCTTGCGCAGCGCCGCGAGCACATCGGCGCGCGCGTCGGCATCGGGCGCCGCGAGGTAGTCGACGGCCGTCTGCCGCGCCCGATCGACGTCACCCGCGCGCGTCTGGACCATGGCCAGCAGGTAGACCTGCTGGCTGCGGTCGAGCTGGTGCTCGCGTTGCCAGTCGATCGCCAACGCACACAGCTGCTGCAGTTCGACGAGGTCGCTGTCCGGCTGACGGTAGAGCGCCTGCGCCAACAACCACGCCGCCCAGCGCTGCGCCGGATCGATGCGCAGGCACATGCGGAAGTCGGCGATCGCGCCGGTGAGGTCGCCGCGGCTGAGCCGTTCGATGCCGCTCTGCTCCCGCTTGCGCCAGATCGCCTGCAGCTGCATGCCGATCGCGGTGCCCTCGACGCTCGCCGGGTTCAGCTCGCGGCAACGCAACCACGCCGTCGCCGCCGCTTCGTCGTCGCCGCGCAGGCGGTGCTCGTAGCCGAGGTCGGTGAGACTCTGCACCAGCAGCTCCTTGGCCTCTTCGAACGTGGGCAGCAGGCGGTGCGCGGCCTCGAAGTGGCGCACGGCGTCATCGAACCGGCGCTGCTCCCGCCGCACGCGACCGAACACCAGGTGCGCCTTCATCTCCTGGGGGTTGAGCGCCAGGGCGCGTTCGACCATCGCCAGGACCTGTTCGTGCGTCGCTTCCTGCTTGCCCAGACGCGCGTAGGCCTGCACCACCAGCACGTTGGCGAGCACCTTGGCGGCGTCGCGATCGTCGGGTTCCACCTGCAGATACGCCTCGAGTTGATGGATCGCGTCGTCGAGGCGCCCCTGCCCGACCAGCGCCAGGGCCAGTTCCTGACGCAGGGCCGGGTCCTCGCGCCGCTCCAGACCGCGGCGCGCGTAGTCCTCGGCCTCGACGTACTGGTCGCGTTCGCGCAACAACCGCGCGGCGCCGAGCCAACCTTCGCTGCGATCGGGCTGGGCCGCGATCGCCTGGCGATAACAACGCAGCGCCGGCAGGGCGCGGTCGGCGGCGCGGTACCACTCCGCCAACGCGCAGCAGACGCTCGCCGACTGCGGGCTGGCCGCCTGGGCCTGTTCGAGCCGCTGCACCGCCGCCAGCAGCCGGGGATCGTCGTCGGAAAGGCGCAGCGGCCCGCCGTCGGCTGCCGCGGCCTGCAGTTCGGCGAGCGCCCGTTCGAGCTCGCGCATCATCCCGAACGCGATCACCTCGGGGTGATCGGGCACCAGGGTCCTGGCGGCTTCGTAACAGGCGTTGGCGCCGTTCTTGTCGTGGGCGAGCTGCAGCGGTTCGATCGCGGCCAGTTGCGCGGCGACCAGGAGGCTGCGCGCCTGCAGCTGCCGCGCCGGTGTGGCCTCGGTGGCCACCAGCTGCTGCGCGGCCGCGATCGCGGCGCGCGCGTGGTGCGCTGCCGTGGCGTAGTCACCGTCGACGATCGCGACCCGCACCAGCATCTGCTCGGCGTGCAGGGTGTGCACCGGATACCGCGCCGCCTTCGCGGCCTGTTCGAGGTGGCTGCGCAGGGTCTGCAGTTCGGTCGGCCCGCGGCGCTGCCACGCGCTGACGAGGTTGAGGTGGGCGACGGCGTTGCCGTTCTCGACCGCCAGACTGTCCTGCCACAGGCGCTCGTCGTCGCCGAAGACGAACGCTCGGCGCCCGGCAGCGATCGCCATCACCACCACCAAGACGGTGCCGACGCCGCGCGCATAGGGCAACGGCAACCACCGCCACAGCGACAGCGACAGCGCCAAGGCCAGGAACGGCAGCGCGAGGTACAGATAACGGTCGGCGGCGGCGATCGCCGAAGCCGGGTAGGCGGTGTTGAACGGCAGCAGCGCGACGACGAAGCACGACACGGCGATGCCGACCGGCCGCCAGCGCGACCGCCACAGGCACACGGTCACCAGCGCGACCAGCGCCGCGAGCACCGCGCTCGCCAACGGCAACGCGCCGCGGAAACGTTCGAGGGTCTGCACCTCGGGGTAGAGCACGTTCAGGTGCGCGGGCCACAGCGTCGTGGCCAGGTAATGCAGCAGCGCGCCGGGCGCCTGCGCGAGCCGGTCGACGACGGACGCCGCCGCCAGCGTGCCCTGGTCGGCCGCGATCGCCTGGTGGTGTATGGCCGCGGGAACCGTGACCAGCAGCAGCACCAGCGGCGCGAGCCAGCGCCGCGCGCCCGATGCCGCGGTCGCGACCACACACGCGGCCAACAGCGGCGTGACCACGGCGGTCGCCTTGGCGTACATCGCCAGCCCCTGCAGCAGCGCCATCAACACCAGCAGCGCCGACTGCGGTCGCCTGGCGTAGACGCGCGCCGCCCACAGCGCGGCGAACACGAACACGCCGGCGGTCAGGTCCTTGCGGCTCGACACCCAGGCCACCGATTCGGCCAGCGCCGGATGCAGCGCGAACAGGGCCCCGGCCAGATGGGCTGGCCCGCTGGCCACCCCGCACGCCAGCGCGAACCGCACGAACACCACCACCGCGCCGATGTGCCACAGCAGCGACGTCAGGTGCGGCAGCAGCGGCGCGCCGCCGCCGAGCCAGTAGTCGATCCACAGCGAGCCGTGGGCAACCGGCAGATAGACGTTGGCGATCGTGCGCTGCGGGTCGAGCACCGCGCCGAGCCCCTCGCGGAACACGACGTTGTCGGGCGGCAAGAAGAAGAAGTTGTCGTCGAACGTCGCCAGGAAGTCCGCGCCGAGCGCCGCGGGCAGGTAGGCGAGCAGCACGCCAGCCGCGACGAATACGACGGTGTGCCAGATCGGCCGGGTCGGCGCGCTGGCTGGAGAATCGGGACCGGCCTGCAACATCGGCCGGGCAGCCTAACAACGCGGGCGGTGTCTTGGACGTGCGAACGCAGATCCGTGATGACGGCACGCGTTGTGGCCGGCGCGCGCCCCGTCGGCTAGAACCGCGCCCCCGTGGCCGACCTGCGCGCAGACCTCGAGCAGCACCTTCGCCACGCCCTCGAGGCGTACGGCGCCGATCTGGTCTTGCCACCGGGGACCGTCTTGCCGCGCACGGCGTTGGCGACATCGGTCGCTCCGGTCGCCGACGGCATCGAAACCAACACGGTCGACACGACGGGCCAGGAAATGGGCGGCCAGGAAGTCGCGGCCGCCCGTGCGGCACCGGCACGAGCCGTTCCCGCAAGACCACCCATCCCCGCAAGATCACCGTCGAGCACCCGCGCCAGCGGGACCGCGCCCGCCGCGCCCCAGACCCCGCCCGCCGACCCGACCACCATCGCGCTGCAGCAGCTGCAGCAGCAGGTCGCCGCCTGCACGGCGTGCCGGCTGCACGAGGGCCGCACCCGCACGGTGTTCGGCGAGGGCAACCCCCGCGCCGAGGTGCTGTTCGTCGGTGAGGCCCCGGGCTTCAACGAAGACCGCAGCGGGCGTCCGTTCGTCGGCAAAGCCGGCCAGCTCCTGACGCGCATCATCAACGGCGCCATGGGCTTGCGCCGCGACGAGGTCTACATCGCCAACGTCAACAAGTGCCGGCCGCCCGACAACCGCGACCCGACCCCTGACGAGGCCGGCGCGTGCCTGCCGTTCTTGCGCCGGCAGGTGGAACTGGTGCGCCCCAAGGTGATCGTCTGCCTGGGGCGCATCGCCGTGCACAACTTGTTGGGCCGCACCGAGTCGGTCGGCGCACTGCGGGGCCAACCGCTCGACTACCTGGGCATCCCCGTGGTCGTCACCTGGCACCCGTCCTACCTGCTCCGCGAGCCATCGCGCAAGCAGGAGACGTGGCTCGACATCATCCGCGTCAACGTGCTCATCGGTCGCCCGGAAAAGCCCGAACCGGTGACCGAAGACGCGTGAACATCGCGTCTGCCACAGCCTTGGAAGCGACCTTGACCCCAGTGGGAACGGCCGCTACCGTCCGCCGACTCTGCCGTTCCGGATCGTCCCTCGGAGCGGCCGTTTGCGTCCCGAAGACCCCTCCCTCCGCTGTCCGCCCAGCGTCGTTCGCCCTGCTCTCGCGGCGTTCGCCCGGTGGTCAAGAGGTATCCACTCTTCCCGCTTCGCCCTGTTTGCAGGCCTTCTCAGCATGATCAAGGTTCAAACCCTGCGCCTCCGCGGCCTCTGTGCATCCTCCCTGCTCGCACTGGCCGCCTGTTCGGGCACTCCTTCGGATCTGGTCGAAGTCAACACGAACGGCGGTAACGCCGGCGATGCCGCCGACTCGGGCGCCGCGTTGACGACCGCCGCCGATGCCAGCGCGACCACTTCCGAGCGTGGCACTTCTCAGCAGGGTCAGGATCCCCGCGATCAGGACCCGCGCGCCCGCAGCAAGGCGCTCGCCGCCAAGGCGGTCGAGAACGCCAAGCGTTCGCTGGCCCTGCGCCTGTTCGAAGACGCGCGCAACGAAGCGGCCTACGCGCTCGAACTCGACATCAACAACACCGAGGCGCGCGACATCCTGCAGCGCTGCAACCAGATCCTCGGCGACAGCACCACGGTGCTGGCCCAGTCGCAGCTCGACAACCTGATCATCGAGGACCGCATCCGCGAAGAACGCGAGCGGGCGCTGGTGCAGAACGACCTGACCCTGGGTCGCGCGCACATGGAGCAAGGCCAATTCGGCCGCGCCATCGACAGCTTCGAGCGCTCGGTCACGGTGCTGCGCTTCTCGAACTACGTGCAGGCCAACGACCCGCTGCGCAAGGAGGCCGAAGCGATGCTGGCGGCGGCGCAGGAGGCCAAGGTGCAGGCCGAGAAGGACTCGTTCGACCGCGCCAAGCAGGCGTCGCAGGACGAACTCAACCGCCTCTCGCGCGATCAGGAGATCGCCCGCGAACTGCGCGTCGAGCGCATCCTCGAGCAGGCCAACGTCAAGTTCCAGGCGGGCGACTACGCGCAGACCGTCGAACTCGTCGACCAGGCGCTGATGCTCGACCCGACCAACCCGATCGGCACGACGCTGCGCGACCTCGCTGACCGCGCGCGCCACAACACGGCGATGGAAGTGCAGCGCGAACGCTGGCGCACCGAGTGGAACAACACGTTCCTCGAGCTGCAGCAGAGCAACCTGCCGCAGACCGAGACCGTGATCTTCGATCCGACCCGCTGGGCGACGGTCTCGCAGCGCGCGCCCGACACCTTCACGCTGGCCGACGAGATCGACAGCGTCGAGAACCAGGCCGTGCGCAAGCTGCTCGACGAGACCGTGCTCGAGCACAACTTCGCGAGCGCGACCGTCGAGGACTGGGCCAGCTACTACTCCCAGGTCACCGGGGTGACGTTCTTCGTGGGCCAGGCGGTCAAGGACATGGACGTCGGCACGACCACGCTCAGCGAGTTCAAGCTGACGCGCCGGTCGGTCGGCGACGCCCTCAAGGCGATCCAGTCGCAGACCGGCATCGCCTACCGCATCCGCGACGGCATCGTGCACCTGGTCAGCCCCGACAAGGCGATCGGCAACATCATCCTGCGCAGCTACAAGGTGCAGGACCTGGTCCAGGGCGTGAAGGGCAAGCCGGGCGCCAACCTGCGCCTGCCGGTGCCCGGTGACGACACCCCCCTGTTCGGCGAGGACGAAGAGGATCCGCAGCCCTCGGTGGTCGACGAAGGCCGCCTGCAGGACCTGCTCAAGGCCACCGTCGCCACCGACAAGTGGGACGGCAGCCCGTTCACGATGACGGCTCAGTCCGGTGTGCTCTGGGTGCGCGCCGACAAGGAAACCCACCAGGAACTCAACCGCCTGATCAACGACCTGCGCCGCCACGTCGGCATCCAGATCGACGTCGAGTCGCGCTTCCTGAAGGTCGAGGACAGCTTCCTCGAAGACGTCGGCATCGACCTGCGTGGCCTGGGCAACCAGGCGTCCCAGGGTTTGCCGGGCCGCGGCCTCGAGTCGCCCCCGCGCCCGAACGCGCGGTTCGACGACTTCGGCCCGAGCCAGGTGCAGAACCCGGCGACCCCCGGACCGGTCGGCACCGGCACCGAACCCGGCGTGTTCTTCGACGACGGCGGTGACGGCGACTTCATGGCCCGCACCGAGAACCTCTACAACCAGACGCTCGGCGGCCGCAACGGCGGCCTGACCAACGCCGGCGGCCTGTCGGTGCAATACGCCTTCCTCGACGACACCGAAGTCGAGATCGTGCTGCGCGCCGTGGCCAAGCAGGAGCGCAGCGAGCAGATCGAGGCGCCGCGCCTGCTGGTCTACAACAACACCCGCGCGAGCATGCACTACCTGCGCAACATCAGCTACATCCGCGACTTCGAGGTCGAAATCGCGCAGGCGGCTGCGGTTGCGAACCCGACCATCGGCACGGTGCACGACGGTGTCGCCCTCGACGTGCGGCCGGTCGTCGACAGCGACCTGAAGTTCATCACCATGGAGCTGCGCCCGACGGTGATGTCGCTGCAGTTGCCGATCCCGACCTTCACGACGACGCTCGGTGTCGGTCAGCCGATCTCGATCCAGCTGCCCGAAGTGACGCTGCAGCGCATCCGCACCACGGTGACGATGCCCGACGGCGGCACCATGATGCTGGGTGGCATGCGCATCGTCGAACGCCAGAACCTGCGCTCGACGGTGCCGCTGCTCGGCGACCTGCCGGGCCTGAGCTGGCTGTTCAGCCGCAAGGGCACCTCGGTGCAGAACCGCAAGATCCTGATCCTGGTGCGCGCCAGCATCGTGCTCATGGAGGAGCGCGAACCGACCACGCTGCAGCTGCCGAACGGCGACATCGTCTCGGCGAAGTAGGCGCGAAGTCGCCCCCCACCGGGCCACCCCAACCCGCGGCCGCGGCACCTTGCAGGTGTCGCGGCCGCGGTCGTTTCGGATGTGTCGTTCCGCACCGGCCGCCCCCTCGCCGCGTCATCGCCGCGCACGCCGTCAACCTCGAAGTTGGAACGACTGAACGCGTCGCTATACTCTTCGTTCCCCCTCTGCGATTCGCCGCGGCGATGCCCTGTCGCGCGTCTCGAACACCCTGCCAGACGAACGGGTTCACCCCGTCCGGCCGGTCGCCGCTGCGGCCGGTATCGACCTTCGTAAGCCGTGGTCATCCAACTCGGAGTCTCATCGTGACCGGATGCAATCGCCCGCGCCTTGGTGGCGCCGCCGCCCTGGTGCTCGCTCTCGGATCCCTCTCCCCCACGCTGTTCGCGCAGCAGCAGAAGCTCGATCGCGAGATCGTGTTCGTGCGCGCGCTGGCCCGCGAGATGCGATTCATCGAACTCGCCAAGGAGGAAACCGACCGCCTGCGCGGCGAGTTCCGCGGCAGCGGCGAGCAGGACCGCCTCGCCCAGCTCGCGGTCGAGATCTCCTACTACGGCGCCAAGGCCAAGAGCGACCGCGCGCTGCAGCGCACTCTGTTCAAGGAGGCGATCGACAAGTCCAAGGAGCTGATCGACAGCTCCGGTGACCCCGAGGTCCAGCTGCAGGCGCGCGCCACGCTCGCCGACGCCTCGCAGGAGTTCGGCCAGTTCCTGATCGAGGAGCTCGAGATCGCGCGCGAAGAGGCGCCCGACAAGGTCAAGGAACTCGAGGAAGAGGCCGCGACCGTGTTCCGCGCCGGTATCGAGGCGTGCGGCAAGGTGATGGAGAACCTCGCCACCCAGGTCACGCAGGCCAAGGACTCGACCAAGGAGATCGAGTACTACCTGATGTGGATGCGCAAGGGTGTGCTGATGCGCGAGCAGGCGCGCGCCGTCAAGGCCGACCGCGCGGTGCTGATCGAACGCGCCAAGAGCGAGCTGACCGATCTGGTGCTCAAGGTCGGAGAGGAGACCGCGATCGGTTTGCGCGGCCTGTTCGAGATCGCGCAGTGCGACGAGGTCGGCGGCAACATCGGCGACGCGATCTCGTTCTACAAGGACACCATCGAACAGATCGCGACGTCGCTGCAGCAGGCGGCCGACGGCGAACTCGACCTGCCAGGCGAAGTCCAGGGTCTGCTGTTCGAGATGCTGCAGGAGGTCTACCTGCGCACCGGCGAGGTGATGACCGCGCAGGGCGACCCCGACACCGGCAAGCTGTTCGAAGAGTTCCGCAAGCACATGGCGACCTTCGGTGAGAAGCAAGTCCAGCTGTTCGACGTCGTCGATCCGCGCTGGGGCCACCTGGTGCTGCTCGCCGAAGCGCGTTTCGCCGCCGAATCCGGTGAGGCCCAGAAGGTCTCCGACGCGCTGGCGATGGCGCAGCGCGTCAACGACAAGCACCCCAGCGACTACGTCGGCGTCAAGGCCAAGGCCGTGCTGCGCGACATCCTCAAGGTGCAGAGCTCGTTGGTCTCCGGCAAACTGCTGTTCGAAGTCGCCAAGGGTGAGTACCAGAACAAGAACTACGAGACCTCGATCAAGGGGCTGCGCCGCGCGATCGGCGCGATGAGCGCCGAAGAGGCGCAGGAACTGGGCCTGGAGTCCTACCAGATGCTCGGCTTCGCGTTCGCCTACACCGATCGTTATCTCGAGTCGATGCTCGCGCTCAGCGAGGGCCTGTCGCGCTTCGGCAAGACCGACGAGGCGCGCGCCAGCGACACCGCCGACACGCTCGACCGCGCGGTCGGCAACCTCAAGCGCCAGACCAAGAACGACCCCGCGTTCGACGAACTCTACGCGCGCGCCGGCAACATGATCGCGGAGTACAGCGTCGCCGGCGCCAGCAAGCTGTTCTGGAAGACCGCCAACAACAACTTCAACGACAAGAAGTACCAGGAGGCGATCACCGAGTACGAGAAGGTCACCCCCGACTTCCTCTACTACGAGCTGGCGCGCATCCGCATCGCCAAGGCGCAGGTCTCGCTGGCCGACTTCGCCGCGGCGCGCAAGACGCTCGACGCCTACAAGAAGTTCGCCGAGGCCAACCCGATCGAAGCGCGCGAATCGGGCAAGACCCAGGCGCGCGCCGCCGCGCTCGCCGAAGCCGAGTTCACGCTCGCGCAGATGGGCTACTGGGAAGCGCGCGGCAGTGAGGAGTTCAAGCTCGAGCGCCAGGTCGCCAAGTACCCCGAAGCGCTGCAACAGCTCAAGGCCTACGTGTCGAACTTCGCCAAGACCGGCAGCGAGAACATCCCCGCGGCGCTCGAATCGATCGGTCGCATGCACGCCGACCTGGGCGAGCTCGGCAAGGCCGAAGAGGCCTACGCCCAGCTCAAGGACAAGGACGGCCCGCGCGCCTCACGCCTGGCGACCGAGATCTTCTCGCAGTACCAGGACCAGGTGAAGGCGCTGGCCAAGGAGCTCGACGAAGCGATCGCCAAGGACGCTGACTCGGGCCAGATCAACGCCGCCAAGGCCGCAGCCGACGCCGTGCGCAGCAAGCTGGTCGCGCTCGGCATGGACTACATCAGCAACGCCCCCAAGCCGCAGCTCGCGGTGCTGGTCAACACGCTGATCGGTTACGAAGAACTCGGTGACTGGAAGAAGGTCGACGAGGTCGCGCAGAAGACGCTGACGGTCTACGGCGACGACAACACCGACGCGGTGAAACGCGTCGTCGACCTCGTGGTGCGGCCGAAGATCGGCGAGGCGCTGCTGCAGCAGCAGAAGTTCGAGGAGGCCTACCCGATGCTGCTCGCGGCCGAAGCCGCCAACCCGACGCAGTGGGAGCTCAAGCGCCAGATCGCGCGCTGCCTGGGCGGTTGGTTCGAGTTCAGCAACGCGGGCCAGCCGGTGCGCATCGCCGGGCTCGACAAGCCCGACGAGGCCTACAAGAAGTACTACGGCGAGTATCGCCAGTGGGCGCTGCGGCAGCCCGACGTCAAGCCGTTCAGCCTCGACTGGTACCGCTTCCACTGGGAGTGTTACTGGTTCGCCAAGCAGGCCGGCGTCAAGGACACCCAGTTCAAGGACATCGCCGCGAAGTTCTATCGCATCGCCAAGGCGACCGACGACTTCAAGACCCTCAAGAGCTACGGCCTCGAGGGCCTCAAGCTCTTCAACTACTTCCAGATCAACCGCTGAGACGAGGCCCAACGATGCTGACCCACGTCATCCACCGCTCCCCGGTCCCGGCACTCTCGCTCGCGGCGCTGTCGATCGCGGCCCTGTGTTCGTTCGCGGCCGCCCAGAAGCCCGCCGACGTCGTGCTCAAGAAGGACGGCGCTCGCCTTCGCGGCCTGCAGATCAACGAGTTCTCGCTGAGCGGCATCAAGGCGACGCGCGGCGAGACGCCGGTCGAGGTGCCCGGCCACCAGATCCTCGACGTCGTCTGGGGCGAGCTGCCCGACGCGTTCGTCGCCGCACGCGCCGCGCTCGAACGCGCCGACTACGTCAACGCCGTGCAGTTGTTCGGCGAAGCCGCGACCGCTGCCAAACGCGACCTGATCAAACACGACGCCGAGTTCTTCCAGATCAAGGCCGCCGTCGCCGGCATCGGCACCGACCAGAACGCGGCCCGCAACGCCGCCGAGCGCGCCAAGTCCTGGGTGTCGAGCAACGCCAACCACTGGCGCATCCCCGAAGCGCAGCTGCTGGCCGGTCGCGCGCAGCGCCTGGCCGGGGCGACCGACGAAGCGGCGACCACGCTCAAGGAACTCGACGACCGCGCCAGCCGTGAGGGTTTTGGTGTGGTGTGGAGCGCACGCGCCAAGTTCGAGCTGGCCCAGGCGCTGCTCGACGGCGGCAAGTCCAGCGACGCGCGCACGACCTTCCAGTCGGCCAGCACCGCGGCCGACACGGCGCTGAGCCAGCCCTCGGGCGACGATGCGGAGCTGCGCACGATCAAGCTGCTGGCGAAGGTCGGCGAAGGCGAGACCTACATCGGCGACAAGGACTACGCCAAGGCCGAGTCGTTCTTCGCCTCGCTCAAGCGCAGCGACGCCGCCGAACTGGCCGCGGCCGGCCACGCCGGTGAAGGCGAAGCCATCCTGCTCAACGCGCTCGCCAACGGCCGCAGCGACGAACTGCGCCGAGCGCAGATCGCCTTGGCCAACGCCGCGGTGCTCGACGCCGGCACCGGCCAGGTCGCCGCCAAAGCCAACTACTACCTCGGTCTGTGTGTGATGGCGCTCGGCCAGGACCGCGAGGGTGACACCTTCAAGGACCGCGCCAAGGCCTACTTCCAGCTCGTGACCAGCAGCTACCCGGCGACCCGCTGGGCCGGTCTGGCGCGCGCCGAACTCGCCAAGTGATCACCCTCGTCTGCCGCCTTCGGGCTGCAGACGCCGCTCTTTTTCTGCGCATGGGGACTTTCCCGTGCTGCAGTCGTCTTGCAAACTCTGCTGCCCCGCTGGACCGCCCTCGGCCGGACCTGTGCGCGCCGCCCCGCGCGCCATCACGAGCCACGCCCGCTCCCTCTTCGGACGTCGTGTCTCGACAGGTCCACCGTCGCGAACCATCGGGCGCTGCGTCCCAAGCCTCCCCCTTTCCCCTCTGCTGAACCGTCCTCAGGAGTCCTCTAACTCCATGATCACCAAGCAAGTGCCCTTCGTCCGCCTCCTCTCGGTCGGCGTTCTCCTGCTGTTGTCGTCGCCCGCCATCGCCCAGGAAGGCGAGTCGAAGAGCGGCAGCATCATCGGCCAGATCTTCTCGTACGAGAACGCTGGCATCATCGGCTACCTCATCATGTTGATGTCGGTCGTCGCCGTCGCGTTGATCATCGAGAACTTCATGACGATCAAGCGCGAGAAGCTCGCGCCGCCCGACATCATCGACGAACTCGAAGCGCTGTTCGACGGCGAGAACTTCCAGGACGCCGTCGAGCTGTGTGAGCAGGAGAAGAACTACCTGACCAACGTCGTCGGCTCGGGTCTCTCCAAGCTCGGCCACTCGTTCGAGACGATGCAGACCACGATCCGCGAGATGCAGACCGAGGAGTCGGTCAAGCTGTTCCAGAAGGTCGGCTGGCTGTCGCTGATCTCGGCGATCGCGCCGATGATGGGACTGTTCGGCACGGTGACCGGCATGTTCGTGACGTTCGGCAAGATCGCCGACGCCGGCGGCTCGGTCAGCCCGGCCCAGCTCGCGGGCGGCATCAAGATGGCGCTGATCACGACGATGCTCGGCCTCACGGTCGCGATCCCCGTCGGTGTGGCGTTCTTCATCCTGCGCAACCGCGTGATCAAGACGTCGACCGAGATCAACGCGATCGCCGAAGACCTCTTCGAGCGCTTCCGCGCCAAGGGCTGATCCACGGCGGGAAGGCCGAAAAACGACCGATCCGCCGCGCGGCAGCGCCGTTCGACGGATCGCGCAGTTGACGAGCCCGCCCGACCTCCAACGCTCCGCCGAGCCCTCTGCCAGGAGAACCCGCCATGGACATGCAAAAAATCGCCAGGGAGAACATCGAGATGGACATGACGCCCATGATCGATTGTGTCTTCTTGCTGATGATCTTCTTCGTGCTGGTCATCGACCTCAGCCAGAAGAGTCTCGAGGACCTGATCCTGCCGCGCGCTGAGTTCCAACAGCCCGACGACCAGCCGCCGGACAACCGGCCGATCCTCAACGTGCTGCAGAACGGCAGCGTGATCTTCGAGAAGGTGGTTCACTACGACCCCACCAACCCGGAGCTGTCCGACATCAAGCTGATCAAGCAACTGCTGCTCGACATCCGCCGCAGCGGCGAGTTGAACAAGACCCTGAAGTTCACCGAGGAGATGATCGGCGGCAGGATGATCAAGCTGATCGACGACCCGATCCTGATCCGCGCCGACAAGTGGACCGAGTGGAACTACATCGGTGAAATCATGAAACAGTGCAGCATGCCTGACATCGCCTTCTGGAAGGTCGAACTCGCGATGTCCGAACAGGACAAGGAAACCGGCGAGAAGAACGCCAAGCTCAAGGTAGGTGGCAATTGAGCGAAGTCTCCGACATGGCCCAGGAGGAGTACAAGGCCGACATGACGCCGATGATCGACGTCGTGTTCCTCATGATCATCTTCTTCATCTGCATCGACTTCAAAGTGCTCGAGTCGAAGCTGCCGGCGTTCTTGCCCAAGGACAAGGGCAGCAGCAACGACATCGTCGCGCCCAAGGAGCAGCTGTCGCTGAAGATCCACGTCGAGGCCAAGGGCACCAAGACCTACAAGGACGGCGCCGCCGGGATCCTCAACCCCAACACCGATCGCCCCTACCGGTTCGTGCTGGATGGCCACAAGGTCAAGTACGAGGTCGGCCCCAAGCCCCTCTACAACATCAAGGACGTCGAACAGGAACTGTCGCGTATCGCCAAGGACCCGGCGAGCATGATCCCCGACGAGAAGACCGGCCAGCGCAAGCTGATGGCGGTCGTCATCGAGGCCTACCCGGGCACCTACTACGAGGACGTCGCCAAGGCTGCCGACGCCTGCAACGCTGCGGGCTTCGTGGAGATCAACTTCGGCGGTGGCCTCGGGCCGGCGCCAGGCGCGAAGTAGCAACAAGCAGCTCGCGACCAGCAGATCGCGACCAGTTGATCCCGCCGCGGCCCGGCGGTCCCTCGCGGACCGCCGGGCCGCGGGCGTTCTGGCCCACCCGTTCTTGCCGATGTTCTTGCCGATGGCGGCCGGCACCTTGCCGACGGCGGCCGCCACCGGGCGCGCCGCGTTACGGCGCCACGGCAACCGCCACAAAGCCTCTCGAGCGAGGCAAAAAAGCGCTGGCAAGGAGCTTGTGCCCTGCTACCTTCCACCCCCCACCAGCCGCATCCGCTTTCGGATCCGGCTGGTTTCGTCCGCTCTCGCTGTCGCTGACAAGTCCCTCTCGACCGGATCCGGTCCGCTGCTCCCGGCGGCCGGCGACGGAGCCCTCCCGTCGAATGCGTCCGCCGGTCGCTTGCCAACTTCAGCAGAGGAGTGCCAACTGCCCGGCACTTATTGCCCTTCTTGCCCTGCAAGCGTGAAACGATGGCTCTCGAACATCCGCGCCTTCTCGCTGCTTCCCTGACGGCTGCGATCCTCGGCACCTCCTGCTCGACGCCGAGCGACTCCTCCACTCCCGCCAACCCCGACGACGGCAATCCGCAAGCGGGTCAACCGGAGTCGGGCCAACCCGCGACTCAGGACCCCGTGTCCCAAGGTCAGATGGACAAGGTGCAGAGCGAACGCCGCGCTGCACTGATCGCCAACTACCTGGCCACGGCCCAGAGCCTGCGCTCGAAGGGTGAGCTGCAAGCCGCCAAGCTCGAGTTGCTGCGCGCCAAGGAGCTCAACCCGAACGACGATCTGGTGCGTCAGCAGCTCGCCGCGGTGCAAGCCGAACTCGGCGAACCCGCCGGCACGATCGTCACCTACGCCGAAGAGATGGCGCGCCTGCGCCAGATCGGCGAACAGCGCGCTCGCGTCAACGTCGAGATGCAGCTGCAGAAGGCGAAGGCCGCGATGGCCGACAAGAACTTCGCCGGTGCGCTCGAAGAGCTGCGCCTCGCCGCGCTGACGATCGAACTCAAGGACCAGGTCGACTGGATGGACCTGCCGGCCCAGGTCGCCACGACCAAGGCCGAGGCCGAGAAGGCCTACGACGAGCAACAGCGCGCCAGCCAGGCCCAACAAACCGCCGAGCTGGCCGAGCGCCTGCGCGCCGAGTACCAGGCCAAGGAAGCCCGCCGCCGCGCCCAGGTCGACGCCCTGCTGCAACAGGCGCAGGTCGCGTTCGAGGCCAAGCGCTTCAGCTACGCCCAGGAACTCTCCTACAAGGCGATGGAGCTCGAGCCGCAGAACGCCATCGCCTACGAGATGCACAACGCCTCGGTCAAGGCCTCGCGCGACGTGGTCAACGAGGACTACTACATGCAGCGTGCCAAGGCGATCCGGCAGATGCTGGAGGCCGACGAGGAGCTCAAGGTCCCGCAGACCTCGATCCTCGAGCTCAACCCGGAGATCTGGGAACGCGCCAACAACCGCACCGGCTTCAGCAAGAGCCGCCAGGCCGTGATCGATCCCATCGACCAGGCGGTCTGGGACAAGGTCCGCACCGAGCAGGTCGGCAAGCTGACCTACACCGAGGAGACCGGCGAGTTCCTCGACGTGGTCAAGAACATCAACCTGATCACCGGCGTGCAGATCCTCACGACGCCCGAAGCGCGTGAGATCATCAGCACCGAGAGCATCAAGGTGGTGATCGAGCTGGTCGGTTCGATCACGCTGCGTGACTTCCTCAACCACATCGTCGGCCGCAGCGAGAACCTCGCCTGGACGGTCAAGAACGGCGTGGTGCTGATCGGCAACAAGTCGCAGGCGGCCGGCACCATCCAAACCGAGATCTACCCGGTGAAGGATCTGGTGTTCAAGCGCACGCAGTTCCTGCCGCCGACGATCCGCGACATCCCCGGTGAGGACACCGGCGACGTGCCGCGCACCGGCGGTGAAGGCGAAGACCCGGTCGCCTACATCGAGATCGGCGACCTCGTCAACAACCTCAAGGAAGCGACCGACCCCGCCTACTGGGAGACCGAGGGTGTGGAAGTGCGCGCCGAGGACTCGGGTTTCATCGCGGTCACGGCCAGCCCGGAGATGCACGAGAGGATCCTGCTCGTGCTCAACGACATGCGCCGCTTCGCGACGCCGATCGTCACCATCGACAGCAAGTTCCTGACGATCTCGCGCAACTTCCTGCAGGAAGTCGGTGTCGACATCCGCGGCCTGGGCGGCTCGGGCAACAAGGGCGACACCGTCACCCTCGACGACGTCACCAACGGCCTGCAGAACAACGCCTCGCGCGGCCTGGACAACGGCGGCACCGGCGACCCGGCAGCCAACCCGCTGGCCGGCGCGTTCTTCAACGACGGCGGCGACGGCGACGTGCGCGCCCGCAGCGAAAACTACTTCGCGCAGGACCTCGGCCGCGTGCTGAGCCCGACCGGCGGCCTCACCGCCGGCTGGACCCTGATCGACGACACGCAGCTCAACGTGATCCTGCGCGCCGTCGAGAAGCAGCAGGACGCCGAGATCGTCAACAGCCAGATCCTGTCGGTGCTCAACCGCGAACGCGGCCACGTGGCCGTGATCAACCAGACCGCCTACGTGCGCGACTTCGACGTCGAAGTGGCCCAGGCGGCGTTCATCGCCGACCCCAAGGTCGACGTGATCCAGGACGGCTTCGTGCTCGACGTGCAGCCGGTCGTGCACCACGACCGTAAGTACGTGACGCTGAACCTCAACCCCACGGTCGCCGAGCTGACCCGCCCGATCCCGACGTTCACCACGTCGCTCGCCGGTTCGACCCTGCCCGTGACCCTGCAGCTGCCCAACCTCACGGTGACGAACTTCTCGACCACCGTGAAGGTGCCGGACGGCGGCACGGTGCTGCTCGGCGGCCTGCGCCAGGTGCTCACCAAGGAGCGCCGCGCCGAGGTGCCGATCCTGGCCCGCCTGCCGCTGATCTCGTTCTTCTTCAAGCAGGAAGGCTCGGTCGACGAGAACCGCAGCCTGATGGTCATGGTGCGCGCGCAGATCACCGATCTGCAGGACACCAAGGTCGGCATGGGCAAGTGATGCCCGGATGAGGCGCCGCAGGGCGCCCCCATCTCCCGCGCGGGCCGTCACGACCACGTCGTGGCGGCCCGCGCTGCGTTCCAGCCCAGCCTGCCCGCTTGCCCCGGCGGCGCAGATCGCCGACAACATGCCCGTCGTGAAGCCCCTCGACGCCATCTTCTTCGACATCGACGACACGCTGTTCTCGACGTCGGTGTTCGCCGAACACGCGCGCGACGCGGCGATCACCGCGATGCTGAACGCCGGGCTGAACGCTGCCCACGACGATGCGATCCGCGAACTGACCGAGGTGATCGCCGAGTTCTCGAGCAACTACGGCAACCACTTCGACAAAGTGCTCGACCGCCTGGGCCCCGAGGCCATCACCGGCCACAACCGCGCCGTGATCGTCGCCGCCGGCGTCGTCGCCTACCACGACACCAAGTGGCGCGAGCTGCGCGTGCACGAAGAGATCCCCCAAGTGCTGCGCTGGCTGACTTCCACCCCTCTGATCCGCGGCGTGATCTCAGCCGGCATCACCGTCAAGCAGGCCGAGAAGCTCGTCCGCCTCGGCGTGCTCGAGTTCTTGACCCCGTCGGCGATCTTCTTCACCGACCAGGTCGGCTTCAGCAAACCGAACCCACGCCTCTACCGCCGCGTCCTGCGCCGCCTGGACCTGCAACCCGAACGCTGCCTGTACGTCGGCGACAACCCCACGCACGACATCGACCCGTGCAACCAGGAAGGTTGGCACACCGTGCGCGTGCGCCGCAGCGGCCGCCACAGCAAGGACGAAGGCGCCACCGCGGCCGACTACGAGATCCGCAACTTCCACGAGCTGCGCGACCTGCTGATCCGGGACTTCGCCCTCCCCCGCTGACCCACCAGCGCCACAGCCGTTGCCCCACGACGCCGCGGGCACCGCCCCACCAGCCCCGCCGCCGCTGAGCCGCGAGCGCCGCCGGCGCTCGCCGGCTCCAGCCCCCCGTTGGCCGGCCCCGCCCGCCCAACCCCGCGTTCAGCCGTGAGCGCCGCAGGCGCTCACCGGCTGCAACGCCTCATTTGAGCTGCTCCCAGAAGTCCGCGGGCATGTCGTGCGCGATCTTCAGCGCCCCGTTCGCCCCCCCGTAGATCGGCTCTTCGATGCGGATCACCTTGCCGCCGCCGAGCCGTTCCTTCATCGCCTTCTCGATCGCCGAGTCGAGCCCCTTGACCATCGAGCCACCACCCGCGAGCAGCACGCGGCTCTTGAGCTTCATCTGGAACTCGGGGTCGAAGGTCGCGATCAGCTTGTGGATGCCCTTGACGATCGGGTCGATCAGGATCGCGCAGGCGCCCTGGATCTGATCGGTGAGGTCGAAGGTGGTCGGTTTGCCGTCGACGGGCAGGTCGACCAGACACCGTTCGGGCGCGTCACCGACGAAGCCGTGCCGTTCCTTGATGTCCTTGATCATCTGGATCGTGAACTGCGCCCCCGGGCAGGAGCTCTCGACGGCCTTGGCCAAAGCGGCGTCGACCGCGTCACCGGCGATGTCGAAGGTCACCTGGTCGGCCTCCTCGGGCATCGTGCCGTGCATGCGGCACAGGTCGGTGGTGCCCGCGCCGATGTCGACGACCAGCACGTCCTCGAGCCAGTCCAGCCCGTAGGCGACCGCGAACGGTTCGCTGCACAACATCACCGAATCGACGTGCGCACGCGCAGCCTCGATGATCGCCTCGCGGTTCTTGATCGAGGCCTCGGCCGGCGCGCCGATCACGCAGTAGACGAGTTCGTCCTGGCGCGGCTTGGCGCGGCGGATCGCTTCGCCGATCAGGTCCTGGGCCGCCTTGAGGTTGGCCTTCATCTCGGCGTCGTGGGCGGCGTCCCCGGTGTACTTGAGCACACCCTTCTCGAGCGGCTTGTAGACCTTCAGCGACAGGCGCTTGTCGATCGCTTCCTTGCCGTAGAGCACGTCCTTCTGCAGCAGCTTCTTGGCGACCACGTCCTTGGGGTAGCCGACGACCGAGTAGACGGTCTCGCGCACGCCGTTGCTCGACGACACCGAGGTGCGTGAGGTGCCCAGATCCATGCCGATGTAGAGGACACCGTGGTCCTTCTTCGGGGTCGCGCCCGAGTCGTTTGATTCAGTCATCTTGGTTTCGCTTTTGTACTGTCTGATCGGCACGGCGCGAGGCCGAAGCCGGCGAAGGCGACGGCCCCCCTGTCAGCCACCTCGCCGCTGGCGCAGCGTCTGCTGCAGTGCCAGGTTGGCCTTGAAGATCTCGGCCATGAGCTCCTTCTTGCGCTCCTGATGTTGGTCCTCGGCGCCGACGCCCTGCACCTCGCGGTAGACCGACGAGATGCCCTGCTCGACCTGGCGCGTGGCGGCGACCTGCTGCAGCCGTTTCTCGGTCTGCCCCAGACTCTCGTTGAGCTTGTGGATGCGCCGCTGCAGGTTCTCGACCTCGCGGTCACGCAACGCCGAACGCGCCACCTCGGCCGCCTGGCGTTCACCCGAGACCAACTCGATGACCAGCTCGACGATGCGCCCCTCGACGTCGGTGCCGCCCTGCCGCTGCAGCGCCGCCAGTACGTCGCCGACGCGCGCCGCGATCGCGGCGTTCTCGCCCTCGTAGCGGGCGGCCACGTCGAGCGCACCTTCCTGCAGCCGTTGCCGCAGGTCCCGCTCCCGTTCCCCGAGCTCGCGGCGCAGGGCGTCGAGTTCGTCCTCGACCGCCTCCTTCTGGCGCTCGATCTCGCTCTTCTGACGCTGCAGATCCTCGTTGCTGCGCAAGAGCCGCAGGAACTCGGCCTTGGTGGCGTCGGTGACCGCCTCACGCTCGATGCCACCCAGGCGGGTGCGCAGGCTGCGGCTCACGGCCTGCTCGACCAGCGCGACGATGCGGTCGATGCCGAGCACGCTGACTTCCTGGACGCCGCGCTTCTTGAGGCTGTCGACGGACGTCTTGAACGACATCTGCCGCACGGCCTGCTTGAGCGACTCCTTGAAGTTGGCCACGCGTCGTTGCTCCTAGGCGGTCGTCACAGTTCCTCGACGTCGCGGGGCTCGTACGCCAGGCGGCGATCGTGGTCGGGATCCTGGCCGCGCACCTCGGTGACGAACGTGCCGAGCACGTTGCCGCCCATGTCCTGCACGACGCGCATCGCCTCCTTGGTCTGCTTCTTGAGCGAACGCTCGAGGCGCACGACCAGCAGCGTGCCGTCGGCGCGCGACGCGAGCACCCCGGCGTCGGTCGACGGCAGCACCGGCGGCGTGTCGATGATCACGTAGCGGAAGCGCTCCTTGAGCCGCTCGAACAGCTCGTCGAGACGCGACACGCCGAGCACCTCGGCCGGGTTGGCGACGGGCGTGCCGCTGCCCAGGAACATCAGGTTGCGGTAACCGGCCGGACGCAGGGCGCGCTCGAGCGGGATGCGACCGAGCAGCACGTCGCTGAGGCCCGGCTCGGCGTTGAGGTTCAGGTAACGCTCGCAGCTCGGGCGACGCAGGTCGGCGTCGACGAGCACCACGGGCTGCCGTTCGAGCTCGCCGAACGCCATCGCCAGGTTCAGCGCGGCGATGGTCTTGCCCTCCTCGCGCACCGCAGAGGTCACGACCAGCGTCTTGGGTTCGCCGTCGGGGTTCATCGCCAGCAGCCGGTTGCGCAGGCCGCGGATCTGTTCGGCGCGATAACCGGCGGGCTCGTGGAACAGCACCAGGAACGGATTGACGGTCTGGTCGACGACGACGATCACGTCGTCCTTGCCACCAGTGCGGTCGAGATCCTCGGCGGTCACCCTCTTGCGGCGGAACATGACGATTGGACGGGCTGTTGACCGGACACGGACGGGACCCGGGGCGAAACCCCCGGTCTTTTCGGCAGGTGCCCCCCGCCGACTGTGCCCGGCGCACGGCGGGTTCGGGAGTGAGACGGTTCGCGAGTGAGACGTTCGTGAGTCGGACGGCCCGCTCACAGCGGACCTTTGTATCACCAAGGCCAGGGGGTCACCACCGGCGGCGACGGGCGCATCGCCACCTGGCGCCGCCTACCGCGCACCGCCGAGATCGATGCCAGCCTGCTTCGCGAACGCCGACGCCGCCTCGTAACCCGAATCGGCGTGGCGGGCGACGCCGATGCCCGGGTCACACGTGAACACCCGCTGGATGCGCGCGGCCGCCGCCGGCGTGCCGTCGGCCACGGTCACCTGACCGGCGTGGATCGACTTGCCCATCCCGACACCGCCGCCGTGGTGGATCGACACCCAGGTCGCGCCCGACGCGACGTTGAGCATGGCGTTGAGCAGCGGCCAGTCGGCGATCGCGTCGCTGCCGTCCTTCATCGCTTCGGTCTCGCGGTACGGCGAAGCCACCGAGCCGCAGTCGAGGTGATCGCGGCCGAACACGATCGGCGCCGAGATCTCGCCCTTGGCGACGAGTTCGTTGACGGCCAGCCCGAAGCGCGCGCGCTCGCCGTAGCCGAGCCACAGGATGCGCGCCGGCAGCCCCTGGAACGCGATCTGCTTCTGCGCCTTCTCGATCCAGGTGCGCAGCGACGGGTTGTCGCCGAACATCTGCAGCGCCAGCGCGTCGGTGCGCGCGATGTCCTTCGGATCGCCGCTGAGCGCGACCCAGCGGAACGGCCCGCGCCCCTCGCAGAACAGCGGCCGGATGTACTCGGGGATGAAGCCCTTGATGCGGAACGCCTCGGCGACGCCGGCGTCGCGCGCCTCGGTGCGGATGTTGTTGCCGTAGTCGAACGTGATCGCGCCGCGTTCCTGCAGGTCGAGCATCAGCGCCACGTGTTTGGCGACAGTACGGCGCGACTCGACGAGGTAGGCCTTGGGGTCGCGCTGCCGCAGCTCGGTGGCCGCGGCGACGGTCATGCCGTCGGGCACGTAGCCGATCAGCATGTCGTGCGCCGAGGTCTGGTCGGTCAGCATGTCGGGCACCACGCGGCTGTCGCGGATCACCGTCAGCAGTTCGGTGGCGTTGCAGCAGACGCCGATCGACCACGGCACGCCCGCCTGCTTCTTGGCGAGCGCCGCCTGCAGGGCCTTCGCCGGGTCGTCGATGCGTTCGTCGAGGTACTTCGTCGAAAGGCGCTTGTCGATGCGCCAGCCCTCGACGTCGGCCGCGAGGCAGACGCCGCCGGCCATGGTCACGGCGAGCGGCTGCGCGCCGCCCATGCCGCCGAGCCCCGCCGTCACCACGAGCTTGCCCTTCAGATCGCTGCCGTAGTGCTGTTTGCCGGCCGCGACGAACGTCTCGTAGGTGCCCTGCACGATGCCCTGGCTGCCGATGTAGATCCACGAGCCCGCGGTCATCTGGCCGTACATGATCAGGCCGAGCGCGTCGAGCCGTCGGAACTCGTCCCAGTTGGCCCAGTCGCCGACCAGGTTGCTGTTGGCGAGCAGCACGCGCGGCGCATCGGCATGCGTCTCGAACACCCCCACGCACTTGCCCGACTGCACCAGCATCGTCTGCGTCGGGGTGAGCCGACGCAGCGTCGCCAGGATGCCCTGCAGGGCCTGTGGGTTGCGCGCCGCCTTGCCGAGCCCGCCGTAGACGATCAGGTGTTCAGGGTCCTCGGCGACCTCGGCGTCGAGGTTGTTCTGCACCATGCGGTAGGCGGCTTCGATCTGCCAGTTGGCACAGGTGCGCTCGGCGCCGCGCGGGGCTCGGTATGCGGTCATCGGGCCAACATAGACAGCGCCCAGGGGGGCTGGCAACGCTGGCCCGAACGCCCGAACAAGGCCCCTCAGACCGCGAGCACCCCCGCCTTGCGCTCCACCGCCGCCACCAGACTGCCATCGAGCACCAGCACCTCGGCCGCAGCCAGATCGGGCGCCAGGAACCGATCCCCTTCGAGCGCCGCGACCTTCTTGCGCACCACCTTGTGCGCCGCCGCGACGCCGACGCCCGGCCGCAGACGCTTCTCGGCGAGGTCGAGTCCCTGCGCCGCGCACAGCAGCTCGATGCCGAGCACCTTGGCGGTGTTCGCGACGACGCGTTCGGCATGGCGCGCGGCGGTCACCCCCATCGACACGTGGTCCTCGCGGTTCGCCGACGTCGGGATCGTGTCGACGCTGGCCGGGTGCGCGAGCGACTTGTTCTCGCTGGCCAGCGACGCGGCCACGACCTGCGGGATCATGAAGCCGCTCTCGAGGCCCGGGTTGCGCGCCAGGAACGGCGGCAGGCCCGAGATGTCGGGGTTGACCATCTGCTCGATGCGGCGCTCGGAGATGTTGGCCAGGGTGCTGACCGCGATCGCGAGGAAGTCCATCGCCTGGCTGACCGGCTGGCCGTGGAAGTTGCCGCCGCTGATCACGTCGCCGCCGGGGAACACCAGCGGGTTGTCGGTGACCGAGTTGGCCTCGGTGACCAGCACCTCGAGCGCGTAGCGGATGCCGTCCTTGCTGGCGCCGTGCACCTGCGGCGCGCAGCGCAGCGAGTAGGCGTCCTGCACGCGCGCGCAATCGGCGTGATCGACCATCACCTTGCTGCCCGACAACAACGCACGCAGGTTGGCGGCGGTGGCCACCTGGCCGGCGTGCGGGCGCACCGCGTGCACACGCTCCTGGAACGGCTTCTCGCTGCCGCGCAGCGCTTCTACGGTGGCCGCGCAGGCGATGTCCGCAGTCTTGGCGACGAGGATCGCCTGCGCGAGGCACAGGCAGCCGATCGCGGTCATGATCTGCGTGCCGTTGATCAGCGCGAGCCCTTCCTTCTCGGTCAGCTGCAGCGGCTGGCGGCCGATGCGGGCCAGCGCCGCCTTGCCGGTGATCACCTTGTAGCCGTGGTGCACCTCGCCGAACCCGATCAGCGGCAGTGCCATGTGGCTCAGCGGCGCGAGGTCGCCAGACGCGCCCACCGAACCCTGCGACGGCACGACCGGGGTGAGGCCTTCGTTGAACAGCGCCATCGCCTGTTCGAGCAGTTCGGGGCGCACGCCCGAGTAACCGAGCGCGAGGTTGTGGATGCGCAGCGCGAAGGCCAGGCGGCTCTGTTCGACGCGCAATGGCTCACCGACGCCGGTCGCGTGACTGAGCAGCAGGTTGCGCTGCAACTGCGCGAGCTGATCGTCGGCGATGCGCATGCCGGCGAGTTTGCCGAAGCCGGTGTTGATGCCGTACATCGTCGCGCCCGTGGCGACGGCGCGGTCGACGACGGCGCGGCTGTTGCGCACGTTCTTGCGCGCGGCGGGCGAGAGGTCGATGCGCGAGCCGGGCCGGCTCAGCGCGACCAGGGTGGACAACGGCAGGGACGGTTCGCCGAGCAGGATCTTGGGCACGACCACCTTCCTAGACGGAAGGCGATTGCACCGTCAAGCGCGGCGCTCCCGGAACCAGGAAGAAGCGCCCGATGCGCGCCAGGAACCGGTTGCCGTCCTCACGCTCGAACGTGTAGCTGCCTTCCATCGTGCCCCACTTGGTGCTCAGCGGGCAGAAGCTCTTGTAGCTGTACGACTCGCCCGGCAGCAGCCGCGGATACTCGCCGATCACGCCGCGACCGCGCACGTCTTCGCGACGGCCTTCGCCGTCGACGATGATCCAATGCCGCGACAGCAGCTTGGCGGGCTGCTCGCTGACGTTGGTCATCGTGATCCGGTAGGAGAACACGAACCGGCCGTTGCCCGGCTCCGACTCGTGCGGCACGAACTCGGCGATCGCCTGGATCCGGATGCCTTCCGTCGTCGTGTCCGATTGCGGCGTGGTTTTCATTCGGGGGTCTGGGGCAGCTCGCGGGGGTCTGGGACAGTGCCAGCCGCCGATCGTAGGTTCTCGGCCCGGGATTGCGAGAGGGGCTCGGCGGGGCGGCAACCGATGATCAGTGGCCGTGCGCGGCGCCGCCGCGCTTGAACACCAACTTGTCGGTGCCAGCGCTCAGCTCCAGATCGTCGCCGCTGAGCTTGCCGGTCCAGACCGCGGGTTTCTTGTCGCCCATCAGCGCCGCGTTCACGGTCACCGCGCCGGTGGCGGCGTCGAACGTGTAGGAACCGTCGACGTGATCGTGGTGGCCCTCGGCATCGGGCGCGGTGTGCAGCATGAACTTGTTGCTGCTGACGTCGAACTCGGCGTGTGCGCCTTTGCCGTCACCCGAAACCTGCTGCGAAAACCCGCCTTCGAGCGGGTGGTGGCTGCAGGCGGCGAACAGGAACGACGAAAGGAGCAGGGCGAAGGTGCGGATGTGCATCGGTTCAGCGGGGTCGTGGGGTGGCCATTGTGGGCTCTGGGTGCGATCGGGGGAAGTCAGCGCCCACCGTTCGTGGCATTTCGCCCCGATGCCGCCACGGTTGCGGCGAGCCCGGCAGCCAGCCCGGCCAGCTTGACGCCTTCGAGATTCGCGAGCACCACCACCACGATGCGCTGTTCCGGAAGCATGTAGAGCATCGTGCTGACCTGGGACTGGGCACCCGAGTGTGAGACCACGCGCCGGCCGTCGCGCTCACCGACACCGAACCCCAGCCCGTAGCCGGTGCCCTTGCCGTCTTGCAGCTTGCCCGCGGTCCACATCGTCTCGAGCGTCGCCGGCCGCAGCAGCTGGCCCGCGAGCAGCGCGTTGCCGAAGCGCACCAGGTCGGGCGCCGAGCAGACGAAGCCACCGCCGCCCAGCTTGTAGCTGCTGTCCATCAGGGCGCTGTTGTGCAGCGCGTCGCCGCGCCGGACGTAGCCCGCGGCGCGGCCGACGACGATGCGGCGCACGTCGTCGTCCTGCAGCGTCCCCGCACCGCAGCGCGCCGCGATGTGCTCGTGCACGTACGCGGCGAGAGTCTGCCCCGAAGCCTGTTCGACCACGGCCCCGACCAGGTTGAAGCCGAACGTGCTGTAGCGATAGGCGGTGCCCGGCTGGTGCAGCAGCGGATCGTCGGCGAAGCGCACCAGCGCCGCGGTCTGGCTCGCATAGTGCTCGGTGACCTCACCCTCGCGCGGCTTGTAGTGACGCACACCGGCCTGGTGACCGAGCAGCAACCGGGTCGTCACCGGCCAGGGCTTTTGCGGCCACGCCGCCACCAACGTGTGCACGTCGGCATCGAGGTCCAACCGGCCCTGCTCGACCAACAACATCGCAGCCACCGCGGTGATCGGTTTGCTGATCGACGCCAGGCGGTAGACCGTCGCGGCGGTCGCCGGCACGTCGTTCTCGAGGTCGGCGACGCCGAAGCCCTCGGCGAACACGACTTCGCCCGCCACGCCCACCGCGCACGACAGGCCCGGGATGCGATCGCGCAGTTGCTGGGCAGTCACCGCGGCGCGAATGGCCGGCGCGAACGAGGGTTCGGTCGCCGGCCCGGCCTGCGCGAGCAACCCCGTCCACGAACCGCACAGGAGAACCGCGGCGAGGCGCGGTGACAGCAGCGTTCCGGGCTTCATCGGTCGCCGAGTCTACGCTCCGGTGGCGATGTGGCCAGCGGCGCACCACGGCGGCGCCGGCCTCAATGCCAGACCCTCCACGAGCCGATACCCGGGTACCAGGTGTCAGGCCCAATGAACGTCACGCAACTGCTCCGCACGGCTCTCGTCCCCACCGCAACGGCAGTCGCACCGGTCGCCCTCGCGACGACCGTGGCGTGGCCCGCCTTCGGTCCCACCGGCCATCTGGCGCTGCTGTCGCTGTGTGGGTTCGCCGCAGTGGGCAGCCTCGGCGCGGCGTTCTACCGCGGTCGCGGCGGCGCCGGCATCGGCAAGGTGCTCGACGGCCTGCAGGCGATGACCATGGGCAAGGGCAACCTCGACACCACCTTCGATACGAACGCGCCGGGCGAAGCGGGCCAGCTGGCGACCAGCCTCAACGAGTTCGTCGCCAAGGTGCGCGGCATGGTGACCGACGTCACCCGCTGCACCGAGCAGATCCAGGAAGGCGTCGAGCGGTTCTTCCAGAACAGCCAGAACGTCGCCAGCGGCGCCTCGGACCAGTCCGCGTCGATGCAGGAGATCAGCGCCGCACTCGAAGAGATGGCTCAGGTCGTGCAGGGCAGCGCCACCAACGCCCAACAGGCCAACGAGCTGGCGCGCGGCGCGGAGACCTCGGCGACCAAGGGTTCGTCGGCGATGCAGCGCATGGTCGAGGCGATGGGCCAGATCCAGACCTCGAGCAACGAGATCTCACGCATCATCAAGGTGATCGACGACATCGCCTTCCAGACGAACCTGCTGGCGCTCAACGCGGCCGTCGAAGCGGCGCGCGCCGGCGAAGCCGGCAAGGGTTTCGCCGTCGTCGCCGAAGAGGTGCGCAACCTGGCGCAGCGCAGCGCCGAAGCCGCCAAGAACACTTCGACGCTGATCAGCGAAGCGAGCCAGCGCGCGCAGCGCGGCAGCCAGATCTCCGAGGAGGTCGATGGCGTGCTGCGGGAGATCGTCAGCACCACGGCCAAGGTCAACGGCCTGATGGAGCAGATCGCGACCAGTACGCGCGAACAGTCCAGCGGCATCACCCAGATCACGCGCGGCCTCGACGAGGTCAACAACGTCACCCAGCGCAACGCCGAAGACTCGCAGTCGCTCGCCAACACCGCCGCCGAGACCACTTCGCAGGTCGCGCAGCTGGCGCAGGTCGTCGCCACCTTCGCGGTGCGCTGAACGCGGCGTTGGGCTGACCGCATCGGACCCGCAAGCCCTCTGTTGCAAGCGTGCGCCCGGTCGTACACGCTCGCGACATGGACGCCGCGCCCCCACCCGTTCCCACCGACCGCCTGCAGGCGCGGGTCGTCGGCTATTGGGTGATCTCGGACGGTCTGGGCGCACTGTTCCTCGGCGGCCTGCTGTGGTTCGTCGCACGGCCGCTGTTGCACGAACACTGGAGCGGTTGGTCGTCGACCTACGAGAACGTGCTGCTCGGCGCGTGCCTGGGGTTCGCCGCCATGGCGCTGTTGCTGCCGCCGTTGACCTACGCGCGCTGGCGCTACGGCTTCCTGGGCGACCTGCTGCTGCTGCGCTACGGCATCCTGTTCGTGGAAGAACGCGCCGTACCCGTGCGGCGCATGCAACACGTCGACCTGCTGCGCGGCCCGATCGAGCGCCTGTTCGGCCTGGCCACGCTGATCGTGTTCACCGCCGGCAACGAGGGCTCATCGTTCCGGGTGCCCGGTCTGTCGCTGGCCCGAGCCCAGGAGCTGCGCGATCGCATCGTGCAGATGCGCGGTGACGGACGACTCTGAAGCCGGCGAGCCGAGCTTTGCGCCGCCTGCCGCCGCGCCGGTGCTGGCCCGTGGCCACCTGCATCCGCTGGTGCTGTTGCTGCGCCTCCTCGACGCGGTGCAGCAGGTGCTGTTCCTGGCCATCTTCGGGCTGGTGACGCAGCACCTGTGGCTGCTGGTTGCCGCGGGCGTGCTGTTCTTGATCCGTCTGGGCACCTCGTTGGCGCGTTACCTGACCCTCGAGTACGTGCTGACCAGCGACGAGCTGCGCATTCGTGAAGGCATCCTCGAACGCCAGGAGCGCCGCATCCCGCTCGATCGCATCCAGGACCTCGGCTTCGAGTCGACGATCCTGCGCCGATTGCTCGGCCTGACCGTGGTTCTCGTCGAGACGGCTTCGGGGCGCGGCGTCGAAGCCCGCTTCGACGCACTGTCGCGGCTTGACGCGGACCACCTGCGTGAAGTGCTGCTCGAGGCGCGCCGCAACCGCCTGCAGGCAACGCCGGTGACGACCGCCGCCGGGGAACCCACGCCGCCACCGCCGGCCGAAGCTGCCGCCGCGCCCGAGCCCGAGTACCTGGTGCACCGCAGCACCACCAGCGACCTGCTGTTGCGGGGCCTCACCGACCTGCGCCTCTCGGCGTTCGTGGTCACGGGTTTCGCCGCGCTGCAGCTGGCCCAACAACTCGGCTTCGCGAGCCAGCTCGAAGGCCTCGCCGGCTCGGCGCGACAGTGGCTGGCGCAGTTCTCGCCGCTGGTGCTGGTGGCGCTGGTCGCGAGCCTGCTGTTGGCGGTGATGGCCTTCGGCGTCGCCACGGCCACACTCGGCAACCTCGTGCAGTTCCACGGCTTCTCGCTGACCCTGCGCGGCACGGTGCTGCAGCGGCGGTTCGGCCTCTTGACCACGCGCAGCAAGACCCTGCCCCTCGAACGCATCCAGCGCGTCACCGTCGAACAACCGTGGCTGCGCCGCCTGCTCGGTCTGGCCGTGATCAAGGCCGACTCGGCCGGCGGCAGCCGCGCCCAGGGTGAAGACAACGCCGGCGGCTGGGACGTCGTCGTGCCACTCGCCAGGCTGCCCGTCACCGACGGGGTCCTGCCGGCGCTGCTGCCGGGTATCGAGAACACCGCGTTCGCGTGGCGGAGCGGCTCACCGCGGCTGGTGCTGCGCACGACCCTGCAGGGTGTGATCCTCGCCGGGCTGGCGGTCGCGATCTTCTGGTCGTCGTCGGGTGCGGGTGCGTTGTTCGCGTTGTTGCTCGTGCCGACCTGGTTCGTGCTCGGCGTGCTGACCTACCGCAACCTCGGCCTGGCCGTGAGTCCACGCTTCTTCGCGTTGCGCCACGGCATCGTCGGTCGTTACCTCGCCTACGTGCCCACCGCCAAGGTGCAGGCCGTGGTCGTGCAACAAGGCCCGCTGGCGCTGCTGCTCGGTCTCGCCGAGCTGACGATCTACGTCGCCGGCGGGTCGCCGACCCGCGTGCCGAACCTGACCATCGCGGATGCCCGGCAGGTGGCGCACGAGATCGCAGCGCTCGCTGCGGCAGCTGCTGCCACCGATTGGTGAACGGCCGAACGGCTGACCAGCGAGCCGCCGCACTCAGGCATCGTCGGCGAACACCTGCTCGAGCGCGTTCGCATCGAGGCAACGCAGCGCCCAGCAATCGAGCTCCGACAGGGATGCCGCGAGGATGCGATCCCGAATCGCGGCCGGCACTTCGCCGAACCTGGCCAACAACAGGTGCAGTAGCAGCTCGGCGCGCCCGGCGACGTAGCCCTCGGCCAGTCCTTCGGCCTTGCCTTCTGCCTTGCCCTCTGCCTTGCCCTCTGCCTTGCCCTCGGCCTTGCCTTCTGCCTTGCCTTCGGCGCGGCCAAGCGCATGCAATCTCGCAGCTGCAGTCTTCATGATCTTGGACTCCTCGGCGCCCACCCGTGTCGCAACGACTTCGATCAGCGCCTCGTGATCGACCGGTGTGGTAATGAAAACGTAGTTCGCCAGAGCAGCAAGGGCCTCCTCCCCCGATGGTGCCCGCAGCAGTTCGCGCAACAGCAGCGCCCAGTCGGCAACCGCCTCGAGCACTCGCTCGGCCGGCGCGCCGGGCAGGAGCTGCAACGCCGCGAGGGTCACCTTGCCGAGCAGCGTCAACGACATGGCGCGCAGTTGATCATGCGTGCAGTCGGCGAGACTGCACACGACCATGCGGAACTTCGGCTGCAGCGTCCGTAGCCACGAGCTGGCGCCCGCCGACAGGCCATCGAGGTCGAACAGACCATCGAGCTCGGTCGCTGCGGACCAGCGACGAGGGCCATGGTGGAACAACACGGGGATCACGGGCGGCAGGCGGCGCAGGCGCGGCCGACGGCGCAGCAGGTCACGCCAGAGACCGACCACGTAACCGAGCATCTGCACGACCGCCCAGGACTCATGGCGCGACTTGTGCTCGAAGACCACGTAGATGCGCACCGTGCGTCGACCGGCGCGCGCCGTGAACAACAGATCACTCTGTTGCCGACGCAGGCGCCGATCGATCTGCGTGCCGGGCAACGGCCGCAGCGTTGCCCAATCGATCGCCTTGGCGATCCGCCGCGGCAGGATCGAGCGCAACAATGCTGCGGCGTGCTCGGGCTGCGCGAACGTGAAGCGGAACAGGGCATCGTGCGCGTCTTTGACCACGGATCTCTCCGCCTGCTCTGTGCCCGCGCGGCCCTGTGCATCACGGCGACTTCGCGGCGCGCGTGTCATTTCCGATCCATTCGCACCACAAGGCACGATGTGGACACAGCGACCATCACCATCGGCTGCGGGCTCGTGTTGGGCGTCGACGCCGTGCCCGTGGCCGTCGAAGCGACCACGCGCCACGCCAGCGACGGCACACCGCGCTTGCTGGGCCTCGTCGACGCCTGCGTGCGCGAGGCCTACCACCGCGTGCTGCAGGCGTTCTTCGCGCTCGGCCTGCCGCAGCCGCGCGGCATCACCACCGTGAACTTCGCGCCAGCGGCGCTGCGCAAGCAGGGCAGCGGCTTCGACCTGCCGTTGGCGCTCGCGCTGGCTGGCGCCGGCGGCCTGTTCGCACCCGAACGTTGCCGCGGCCTGTTCGCGTTTGGAGAGATCTCGCTGCGCGGTCACGTGCTGCCGGCGCGCGGCGCGGTCAGCGTCGCGCTCGCTGCGCGCGCCGCGGGCGCCCGCGGCCTGTTGTGTAGCCCGCAGGATGCGGCGTTGTGCCAGGTGGTCGAGGGGTTGCCCGTGCACGCCACCACCACCCTCGCCGACGCGATCCACTGGCTCGGCGGGCACCGGGACCTGCCACCCACACCGACGATCGATCCGCCGATCACCACGACGGTGCCCGACCTCGCAGATCTGCGCGGTCTGCCGACAGCCAAGAGGGCTCTCGCGGTCGCGGCGGCCGGGGGCCACAACCTGCTGTTCGTCGGACCGCCCGGCACCGGCAAGAGCGCGCTGTTGCGTCGCCTGCCGGGCCTGTTGCCGCCACCGTCACCAACCGAGCGCCTCGAGATCCTGCAGACGCACGCCGCGGCGGGCCTGTGCCTGCCGAACGCCGACACGCGACCCTTCCGAGCGCCGCACCACACCAGCTCGACCACCAGCCTGCTCGGCGGCGGCGCCGAGGTGCGTCCCGGTGAAGTCACCCTGGCGCACTGCGGCGTGCTGTTCCTCGACGAACTGCCGGAGTTCCGCCGCGACGCGCTCGAGGCGCTGCGGCAGCCACTCGAGGACGGCACCGTCACCGTTGGACGGGCCCAACGCACGGTGACCATGCCGGCGTCGTTCCTGCTGGTCGCCGCCATGAACCCCTGCCCGTGCGGCTACGTCGGCCATCGCCATCGCCCGTGCCGCTGCACGCCGGCCGCGGTGTTGCGCTATCGGGCACGGTTGTCCGGCCCGTTGCTCGACCGCATCGATCTGCGGGCCGAAGTCCCGGCACTCGACCCCGCCGAGTTGCGCGGCCCACCCGAGCCTGACGGGAACACCAACCACTGGCGACAGCGTGTGCTCACGGCCCGTGCGCGGCAACACCACCGACGGCGCAACCACGCCAGGAGCGGCCACCGCAAGTTCGACCGCGGCAACGCCTGGCTGGACGGCGATGCGCTGCTGCGGGCCTGCGACGCAGCGGAGGGCACTCTGCGCCTGGTCGACGAAGTGCTGCGGCAACGGCACGAAACCGGCCGGGGACGCGTGCGGTTGCTGCGTCTGGCCCGCACCCTGGCCGACCTCGACGACCGCGCCGCGATCGAAGACGTCGACGTGTTCGAGGCCGCCGCACTGCGCGGTCAGGACAACCGCGTGTTCGGCGCGCCATGACGCGCCGCACCCCATCAGCCGTCGTCGGGAACGCGCACCAGCGGCGGCTTGCGCACCGGCTGCGGCTTGCTGACCGGAACCGTCAGCTCCGCGGCCCGCCCCGATGGCGTGCGCTCACGCGCCTGCTGCCCCTTGACCGGTCCCTGCAGCTTGGGCTCGATCGCCTGGGCATCGAGTTCGATCGAGCGGGTGACGAAATCGAAATCGGGCTGCAGTTCGTCCCAGACCTGCCGATCGGCGATGCAGACCAGGATCAGGAACCGTTCCTCCTGGGGCACGACGTCGACGGTAGCACGCAGGTGTTTGCCGTTCGCGCACAGACGGATCGCGTCCTTGCCCTTGATCTGGGTGGAACTGCGGCTCTCGAAGCGCAGTTCGGGGTGCAGCAACAGGAACCAGTTGCCGACGGCGTCGGCGGCAGTGGCCAGCGACGCGCCGGGCTCGAGGTGATCGAGACGCGTGATCGCGATGCTCGCGTTCGGCACGGGGCCGCTGAGCACGAGGCGGCCAGCCGGCACCTCCTCGACGACGTTCCAACACGGGTTCGGGCGCCAGCATGCAAACGTGCCGCCGGCCTCGATGGCGAACGAGCTGGGGATCGAGACCCCGCCGGCGAGGCGACGCGCCGAATCCGCTTCGCTGCGCACGGCGACCAGGGCCGGACCGGCGAGTTCGCGACGCAGGGTCTGCGCGGTGGCGTCGAGCCAGACGCTGTTGCGACCGGTCGCGGACGACTCGGCGAACTCGGTGATCTCGAGCGGCTTGCCGTCCCAGGTGATGCGGCGCGGTCGGGCCGCGTCGATCGTGCGCACGACGATCTCGTCGTTGGCCGGGTCGAACATCGTCGTCTGCGGCAGCGCGGCGCCGGTGTGGCGCGCGATGGCGCGGGCCAGCAGCGGGAAGGTATGCCGTTCGGACCACGGCAGGTCACGCTCGCGTCGGCCGCTGTGGTCGAGTTGCTGCACACGCAGGTGATCAACCTGGCACACACCCTCGATGATGCGTTCGTCGACGACGCGGTCGGCCTGGCCGACGTTCTCTCCGGTGACCAAGGACACGCCGAGCAGCGGTTCGCTGATTCGTTCGCGGAAGTAGCAGCTCTGCGGCACGAAGTGCGTGTCGGCCTTGCACAACGAGGTCACCTGGTAACGGCGGTGTGCCTGCTGGAACTCGTATTCCTCGCTGATCGTCAGCGTGCCGTCGCTGGCCACGGCGACCCCGGCCTGCATCCAGCCGACCGACTTGCCCTCGCCGTCGTAGAGCACGAACCACTCGCTGCGCGGTTGCATCGGCCCCTTGCCCTCGCGGGCCGCCGCGCCGGCGCCGAGCTTGATCGAGGCGATCTGCGCCATGCTCAGACCGATCGTCGCGCCGGCTTGCAGCTCGATCTCGACGTAACCGTCGAGCTGCGTGGTGACGCGGCCCTCGAGTTGATCGCCGTTCTTGAGTTCGACGATGTCGAGGGAGCGGGCGCCGGGATCCTGCGGACACAGGAACAGGGCGAAGGACAGGGTCAGGGTGCTGAGGGTCATCGGGCCGGTTCGATCTCCGCCGGCTCTATCGAACCGCCCCTGCCATCGGCTTTACCGGCTGTCGGGGATTTCGACGGCTGCCGGAGTCGCCAGCACTGTGCGCCAGCCCAGCCAGCTGGCGAACGCGGCCACGGCCAGTGCCGGCAGCAGCAGGAGCAGGGCCGGAACCCCCAGCAGCGCACCCCAGAACACCCACCACAGGTGGCGAAAGCCGCGGTCCTCCCACCTCCTCGGCGCCCAGCCCTGCTCCGCGTGGCCGGGCATCGCCTCGATGCCGAACAGCGGCTCGATGGTGTTGGCGCTGCCGTCGCGGGGCGCGCCGTCTTGGTCCTCGAAGTCGCCGCGCCAGGACTTCCAGGCGTAGGTCCAGTTCGCGTGCAGCGGCGAGAAGCGCGGCAGGAAGAAGAAGTGGTCCGCCGGATCGACGCTCTGGCGGGCGGCCTCGGTGATACGCGCGTCGGCCAGCTCACGGTCGTACATCGCCCTGACCGCCTGGCCCGCGAGTTGGTTGTGGCCGCGCGTCGGCGCGATCACCGAGGTCAAGCTCACGAACACGCCGGCCGCGAGCAGCAGCAAGAAGACGCGCCGATGCGTTCGCCACGGCATCGCCTGCGGCAACACCAAGGCACACAGCGCGACCACGCCCGGGGTGACGTAACGCGCGCCCCAGCACTGCCCCGACTGCCAGCCGTTGGTCGAGCCGAACATCAGCATCGGGATCGCGAACAGGACCCAGGCGAGCCAGCGCAGCTCGGGCACCCGCGCGCGCCGCAGTGCCGCCGGCAACGCCAGCCACAGCATCGGCGAGAACCACAGGATGCCCTTGCCCGCGCCGATCAGCAGCTTGAGCACCCCGAAGTAGACGGGGTAGTTGAACCACGAGCCCGCCGACGGATAGCCGGTGTCCGAGATCGAGCCGAAGCGCGCGTGGTTGACGGTCAAGAGCAGCAGCAGGCACGGCAACCCACCGAGCGCGAACCACAAGACGTCGGCGCGTCGGCCGCGGCGCCGACCCGCGAGCGCGATCGTGAGCAGCAACGGCGGCACCAGCAGCCCGTGCGGATACCGGGTCAGCACCGCCGCGCCCGCGGCGAGACCACCGAACACCAACACGCGCACGTTCGCCGTGCCGCGCTGCGCGCGCACCGTTGCGTAGAGCGCGGCGAGCAGGAAACACATCCCAGGTCCGTCGGACAGGGTCTCGCTGCCGAGCGGGAACAGCTGCGTCGCCAGCGCGATCGCCGCCGTCGACCACGCGGCATCGCGTGGCGCGGCGCCGAGCGCCAGCGCGATCAGCAACAGCAACAACACCGACGTCGCGCCGAACATCGGCGGCAGGAGCATGGCCACCGCGGCGTGGCAAGCCACGAACTCGCCGAAGACGTAGCTGTCCGGCGAGGCGCTGCTGGCCGCGCGGAACCGTTCTTCGAGCGAGGGGAACGTCGCCTGCACGGCGTCACCCAGCGCGACGCTCGGCACCATCAGCCACACGTGCCCCATCGGGAACCACACATAGGTGAGCCCGTTCGTGCCGACCTTGCCGTACGTGTGCTCACCCTCGCGCAGTCTCTCGGCGATGTGAGAGGCGATGCCCGCCTCGCTGATCCACTGCGGCTCCTGGGCGGGTCCGCGCAGCCCAGAGTCGCCGCGGTGCAGCAGCGCCCGCGCCGCGTGCATCGTGAACGCCGAGTCCACACTCTCGAGGTTGCCGTGCGCGGTGCAGAAGAACGCAGAAAACGCGCCGAGCCAGACCAGCAACAGGGCCCGCACACGACTCATTTGCCCCCTCCCAGCTGCGACGGGTCGACGCCGAGGATCGGCAGCGCCCACCAGAACAACCACGGCACGAGCATGCCCGCAGCCAGCAAGTCCAAGCCACAGCCGGCACGCGCCATCTGCCCGAAGGTCACCTGCCGCGACGCGAACACGATCGTGTTGGGCGGCGTCGCGATCGGCAGCATGAAGCCGCACGACGACGCCAGCACCGCCGGGAACATCAACACCAGCGGATCGATGCGCGCCGCCACCGCACCGTCGCGCAGGATCGGCAGCAGCATCGTCGCGCAGGCAGTGTTGCTGGCGACCTCGGACAGCGCCGTGATCAGCAACACCATCACCAACAGCAGCAGTGCCGGGTGCATCGACCCGATCCACGGCCGCAGCAGCTCGCCGAACGCCGCCGACAACCCGGTCGGCCCGAACGCGTTGGCCAGGGCGATGCCGCCACCGAGCAGCAGCAACAAGTCGAACGGCATCTTCTGCGCAATCGACCAATCGACGAGGCGCTGCCCATCACCGCTGCCGGTCGGCACCAGGAACGCCAGGATCGCCATCAGCACCGCGACCGAGCCGTCGGCGATGTAGGTGTCGCGTTGGCCGGCCGGCACCAGGTAGTGCGCCCAGCCATGCAACACCTCGCCGGCGCCCAGCTGCAGGTCGCCGCGCGTCGCCCACAGCAGCACGGCGATGCCGAACAACAGCGCCGTGCGCCGTTCGGCCGGGCTCCACTTGGGCAACGCGCGCGCTTCGACGAGCAGTTCGTCGCCGCGGCGCAGACGTTGCCTGGGAACCCGCAGCGTCACGAAGGTCATCAGCAAGCTGGCCGCGACCGACAGCAGCAGCGCGAATGGGGCGAAAGCGAGCACCCAGAGCAGGAACGACACCGGCCGCGCGCCCTGCGCAACGAGCGGCTCGTGGGCGGTGAAGAAGATCGCGTTGGGCGCGGTGCCGATCGGCGTCGCCATGCCGCCGATCGAGGCGCCGAAGGCGATCGCGCACATCACGCCGGCGCCGAAGTTCGCCTGGGCACGCGGCGCCAGTTCCCCGAGCTGCTGCGAGCGCTTGACCAGCACGGTGCCGATCGGCAGCAGCAGCAGCGCCGTCGCCGTGTTGTTGACGAACATCGAGACGATCGTCGCGGCCAGGAAGAAACCCAGCACGAGGCGGCTCGGATACGGCCCGAGCGCGGCGACGATGCGCAGGGCGATGCGTCGATGCAGGCCGGCGCGTTCGACCGCCATCGCCAGCACGAAGCCACCGCCGAACAGCCACAGGATCGGGTTGCCGTAGCCGCGAGTCACCTCAGCGGTCGATTGCACCGCCGCCAACGGCAGCAGCGCCAGGGGCAACAACGAAGCCGCGGCGATCGGCATCACCGAGAGCAGCCAGCACGAGGTCGTGAGCGCGGTGACGAACAACAACCGGCACGCGGGTCCGGGGTCGGTGCCCTCGGGCAGCGGCAGGTACCGTCCGGACAGGGCGCACAGCAAGGCGATGGCGATCGCCGCCGCCAGCCGCCTCATGCTCACGGGCTCGGCGACGCGAACGGTCTCGACGGGCGGCGTGGTCATGCGTCCGCCGCCGAAGCCCCACCGACCGAGGCCCGCAGCCAGTCGAGGTAGGCGTGGGCACCACCGGCGACCGGCAGTTCGAGAACCTCCGGCACATCGTAGGGATGCAGGGCCAGCAACCTGGCCTGCAGAGCTTCGACGTAGGGCAAGGTGGTCTTCGCCACCAACAGCAGTTCGCTGCCGTGTTCGACCGCACCCTGCCAGCGATAGTAGGACTCGACTCCGGGCAGGACGTTGACACACGCACACAAGCCCTCGGTCACGAGCACACGGGCGAGTTCGTGGGCGCCGAGCTTGGGCGCCCGTGCCGCCGCCGGCGCCGAGCACAGAACGACGACGATGTCACTGGTCATCAGCCACCTCCGCTGTCACTTGCCGCGGGCGAGGCGCTCGGCCAACGCCGGGTGCAACCCCGCCGCGAGGATCTTCGCCTGGGTGCGGCGGAAATCGTAGGACACGCGATGGATCTCGACGGTGTCGCCGTCGACGACGGCGAACGCGGCGCGCGGATCCCCGTCGCGCGGCTGGCCGACGCTGCCGACGTTGACGATGCAGGGGCCCTCGAGGCGGAACCGATGATGGTCGTCGGTGGCCTGATGGAAGCGGTAGTCGGGTCGATGCATCCCCGGCCAGTGGGTGTGGCCGACGAAACACGGGCGGTCGACGAGCGCGAAGATCTGGTGCATCTTCTCGGGCTCGAGAAAGCCGTCGCTCTTGAGCACGTACTCCATCACCGGGTCGCGCGGCGACCCATGGCAGAACAGGAACCCGTGCGCCTCCATGCGTTGCGGCAGCCGCGACAGGAACTCCCAGACGGCGCGCCGACCGAACCGCAGGAACCCGGGCCGCAGCATGTGCCGGCTGAACAACAGGGCTTCGCGCGCCAGCGGGTTGAAGTCGTCCAGTTCGTGGAACAGGCCCCAGTCGTGGTTGCCCTGGATGCACCAACTGCAGCGCTGCAACACCAGCTTGGCCACCGGCAACGGGTCGGCGCCGTAGCCGACGACGTCACCGAGACAGGCGACCTCACGCACCCCCAGTTGGTCGATGCGCGCGAACACCGCCTCGACGGCTTCGAGGTTGGCATGCAGGTCGGAGATCAGCGCGAACGCCGCCATCGTTCAAGTTCCAGGGGCCTGTAGGGCGCGTGACACCTCGTGTTCGACCGCGGCGGCCGCCGCGTTCAGGCTCATCTTCAGCGTCGCCCCGGCCGCCTTCTTGTGGCCACCACCACCCCAGGTACCGGCGATCGCTTGCACATCGACGTCGCGCCGGGCGCGCAGGCTGACCTTGACGGTGCCGTCGAAGCGCTCCTTGCACAGCGCCACGACCTCGACGCCTTCGGTGCTGCGCAGCGGTTCGAGGATCTGGTCGGGGTCGAAGTCGATGTGCGAGGCGCGATCCATCAACGACCGGTCGAGCACCGCGAGCGCCAGTCGCCCGCCGAGCAGCAGCCGGTGCGTCGCCAGGGCTTCGCACAGCAACGCCGTCGACTGAGGGTGCCGGCGGCGATACAGGCTGTCGTAGATCAGGCTGACGTCGACGCCCGCGGCGACCAGTTCGCTCGCCATGGCGAAGACCTCGGCGTCGGCGTTGGAGTAGCGGAACCACCCCGTGTCGGCGATCAAGGACAAGAACACTCCCTCGGCTGCCGGCGGCGACAGCGGCACGTCGAGCTGCCGGAACAGGCGGCGCACCAGGGCCCCGGTCGCCGCGGCGGTGGCGTCGACGTAGCAGACCGTGCCATCGCCGTTCTCGCTGCCCACGTGGTGATCGATCACCGCGATCGGCACGCCACTCTGCTGCAGACGTTGGCCGAGCGCGCCGACGCGCGACAGCTGGCAGCAGTCGAGCAGGACCGCGCAATCGAACTCGGGCAGCGGGGTCTCGGCGCGGGCCGACGCAAACGGTGTGTGCCGCTGCAGGAAGTCGAACGACTTGCCGATCGGGTCGGGGTTGACGATGTGAGCCTGTTTGCCGAGTGCACCCAGCAGGTGGAACAGCGCCGTCTCGGCGCCCAGGCAGTCCCCGTCGGGGTTCTCATGACCGGTCAGCAGGAAGCTGCGGTGGCGATCGAAGAACTCGAGGATCGTGGTCAATGGCGGCTTCCTGGCCGTTTCGTTGGATGCGGCCGCGGCGGCGACCACACGGGCACCGGTCGAAACGACCGCCACCGGGCTGGTTGTCACCACGACTCTAGGCAACCAGGCAGTCCGGCTCAACGAATCCGCCGCCCCGCGGACAACACCAGCGTCGGCGTCAGCTCGCCGCGCACGAAGGCGGCGAGCAGCGCCGCTTCGTCGTCGCTGGACGCCGGCACGGCCAGCAGGTCGGCGCGCCCGCCGCGGCGCAGCCTTCCGAGGCCGGGTCTGCCCAGGGCCCGAGCACCGTGCGTCGTGGCGATCGCCAGCAATTGCCGGTCGGAGAGCTGGGGGCACAGCGACCCGAGCAGGCGCAGTTCCTGCCGCAAGGACCAGTTGGCGTTGCTCGCGCGCGAGTCGGTACCGAGCGCGATCGGCACCCCGGCGGCCAGCCAGCGTGCCACCGGCGGCACTTCGCGGCCGAACCAGGTGATCGTGCCGGGGCAGACGACGATCGCCGCGCCCGAGTCGGCGATCCGCGCCAGGTCACCCTTCTCAAGCTCCTGGCAATGCACCAGATGGGTGCCCGGCCGCAGCACCCCGAGCTGTTGCAGGTATCGGACGGCGCCGACGCCAGGCGGGTGGAAGCCCGCCGGCAAACGACCGAGGGCTGCGAGCAGAGCCGCGAAAGGCCCCTTGCCTGTGCGCAAGAATTGCTGCTCTTCGGGCACCTCGGCACAGTGGATCGAGAGGTGGCGGCAACGGTGCGCCGCAGCGCGCAGCAGGTCAGCCGAGGCCGAGTAAGGCGCGTGCGGCGACAGGCCGGCGCCGTTGCGGGCATCGCCGGCGAGCCAACGATCCCGCACCAGCCGGCGCGCCGCCGCGCCGGCCAGATGAAAGCCAGTGAGCTCCTGGTAGCAGCGACCGGCCGCGCCGGCGGCGCGCAGCACGCCCGGGCTCTGGCCGGTCGAGTCGATCTCGCCGAACGCCGTGACCCCGTCGCGCTGCAGGGCGCGCACGTGCCGGCTCGCTGCGGCCCGCAACGCGGCTGGCGTCATCGCCGCGCGCTGTCCCATGACCGCCCCGACCCAACCGAGGAAATCGCGGGGCGCGGTCTCGGGCAACGCCTCGAGCTGTACGTGCGCGTGGGCGTCGACCAGCCCGGGCAACACGGCCAGGTCGCGCACCCGGCCGCGCGCGCGCCGCAGCGCGACGATGCGACCGGCGTCGTCCCAGACGATCTCGGCGTTCGGGATCGATCGCGTCGGATCGATCCAGATGCGCCGCGCGGCGAGCGCGCCGCCGCTCACGCCAGCATCCGCACGTTCCCGATCAGGTGCGCGCGTAGACGCGCAGGCCACGCACGACGCAGTTCGGGAACATGGCGCGGTTGAACGTCATGTCGAAACGGAAGCCGAGCGGCGAGTCCTGGTTGATGCCGCTGCCACCGCCCGTGCCGACGCCTTCGCGCCACGGACCGATCGTGCCGGGGATCGGCTCGGTGCCGGACTGCGGCAGCGCCGCGCCCTGGAACATGATGATCAACGGGCCGTTCGGGTCGTTCGCCTTCTGCGTGCCAGGTTCGCCCGTGTCGGTGTAGGTGATGTCGACCGTGCCATTGCCGTCGGTGTCGACGTCGAGTTCGTAGCGCAACCACTGCGGCGGGAAGATGCGGCCCGACGAGCGCCACACCGAGGTCTGCCCCGAATACGGATCCGAATCGGTCAGGGTCCCCGAGTGCACACTCGAGTTGTAGGTCGGCACGTTGGCGGCCGAACCGACACTCAGCGAACCGCCGGCCTCGAGGCGGTAGAAGCCAGGCGACCCGGCGCCAGCCTGCGAGGTCACGTTGATGCTCGGGTTCGAGATGCTGCCCGTGCGGCTTCCCGCGCCACCGCTGGTGTTGATCAGTCCGTTCATCACCAGGTTGCCCGCGGCCTGCAGCAGGAACGAGCCGCCCGAGCCACCACCACCCGGGGAGGAGACGCCCCAGTTCTGGTCCGCGGAGGGCGTGTTGCGATCGTCGCCCGTGATCAGCACACCCTCACCGCCCTTGGCTTCGAGCGATGCGGCACCGGACACGGACAGGTCACCACCGGCACGCAGCGCCATCGCGCCGCCGCCACCGGAGCCGCCGGTGCCGGCGGTATAGACGTCACCAACGACGTAGATCGTGCCGAAGGCATGCGTGGCGCCGCCGCCACCACCCGAACCGCCGACGACGAAGTGGTCGATCGCCGAGTAGTTCGGCGACGGCAGCGGCACCGGCGGGAATGGCAACAGACTGAACTGCAGTCCCTGCGCGGGTGCGCCGCCGATGCTCAACACACCCAGCGGAGTCACCGAAGAAGCGCCACCCGCGAGCGAGAAACCACCACCGCTACCGCCCGGCGCGAAATGCGCACGGTAGACGCTGCCGAGCAGCGGCGAGTTCGGCGCAGCGATACCCGTCGCGGGGTGCATCACCGACCCGCGACCGCCGGTGTCGATGGCCTGGACGGCGTAGGCGTGGCCGGCCGGGAGGCGCAGATCCTGGCCGTTGGCGCCGTTGGTCAGCACCACACCGCCGACGATGATCGGACCAGTGCCCTGGCACTCGTTGCCGCCCTTGCCGCCGCGGCCGCCGCCGGGGCCGGGGGCGCCGCCGTCCTGACCGACGATGAAGGGCGTCGTCGAACTGGTCGAGCCGCGCGCGTTGAAGTCGGAGACTCGCTGGCCGGCCGCCAGGCCCGTGGTCGGCACCCAGAATGGCATCGGATCGGCGTTGAGCAGCAGCGTGCCGCGCACGTCGACTTGCCCACGCACCCAGATCTGCGGCGGCACCGAACCGGTGAACCGGATCGTGGTGCCTTCCGGGACGATGAAGTCCGTGAAGTAGAACTTGCCGTCCGTGATCGTGTATTGCAGCCCCGTCCTCGAGTGCGACGAGGGGATCACGAAGTTGTCAGCGCTCCACTCGAACGTGCTCGAGCCGACCTGCGTGCCCAACGACGGCAGGAAGGTGCCGTGACGACCATCGAAACCCAGCTGCGCCGGGCGGGCGCCGTTCTGCCAGGTGCCGCCGGAGACGAGGACGTCGAGGCCGCCGGCGCCGGCGAACGTCTCGTTGAAGGTGAGCGGGGTCGAAACACCGGGTTCGGTGAAGAACTGGAAGGTCGCCGGAACGGCCTGACGACCGGACAGGTCGCGCAGGTCGGCGGACACCACGACTTCGATGCACGACTCGCCGGGCAGCTGCACCGTCGGCCGGATCGTGACGACGGTCACCGGCGTGCCGCTGTAGATCTCGGTCGCGATCTGCGGCAGCGCCACGAGGCCCACGCCCGCCGCATCGCGGTCACAGATCAAGCCGTTGGGGCCCGGGTTGGCGTTGCGCAGCACCAGCCGGATCGGCGAGGCGTTGGTCAGCGTGCCCTGCAACGGCGTGGTGTCGATCAGTTCGGAGAAGCGCAGCACCACGGTCGGATCGAGCGGCGCGGCGTTCCGGTCCACAGGCGAGATCATCTCGACCTGCGGCGGCTGCTGGTCGGCGTCGATGATGCCGCGCGAGGCAACGACCGTGCACGAGAACTCCTGGCCCAAGGCGTCGCCGGAGGCGCTGCGCACGCCTTGGCTGGTGCCCGCGCCGCCGGCCATCGTGATGATGTAGGTCTCGTTGCGCTGGAAACCGAACGAACTGACGCCGTTGATCGTTCGCACGCGCGGGATGAAGGCGAGTTCGTTGGTGCCGACCACCAGGTCGCCATCCGGAGCCACGCCGGTCACCGTGCGGATCGACACCGTTGCGGCGTTGACCGAAGACGGGTCGATCGCGTCGGAGAACGAGAAGCGCAGGCGCTGGTTCTCGGCGATCTCGGTGACGGCACAGCCGGTGCCGCTGCAACCAAGGTCGCAACTGACCAGGCAGAACGCCGAACCGTCGGCGCAGCGCACCTTCACGGACGCAGTCGAACCGGACCCACTGCCGGAGCAACCAGCCAGCCCGAGAACGAGCAGGCCAGAGAGAACGCCGAGGGAAAGAGTCTTGCGCATGGAATCAGGAGCCCCTGGGGCTCGCGGTCGGTAGTTGCTGGAAGGGCGCGGGAGTTGCTTGTTGCCTGGGGGAAACTGCTGCGTCGTATGGTGTGAGATCGGCCTACTCGGCCACCCGGTAGAACACCGCGACGCGGTCGATCGTCACCGTCTGGGCGACGGTGCGGTCCTGGACGATCCGCCACCGGAAGCCGTTCAGGCCGTCCGAGGCGATGCCGGTCTGGCCGCCGACGGAGCGCACCGAGGTGCGCCACGGGCGGATCTCGTCCGGCAGGCCGGTGAGCAGGTTGATGTTGGCGGCCTGCCACAGGGCCCGGATCGGCGCACCGGGCGCCGCGGCAATGGTCGAGACGGCCGGGTCGTCGCTGAACACCATCGGCACGCCATCGACGGTGGCGTGGATCTCGTAGCGCGCATACTCAGGGCCGAACAGCAGGCCGGTCGAGTAGAACTTCGAACGGAACGCGACGGAGTCGTCCTTCTCGGTCAGCGTGCCGACGTTGTCGGCGATCGCAGCGGGCTGCATGGTCGCCAGCAGCGCCGTGGTCGGTGATCCCGGGATCTCGCAGCGCACGAAACCCGGCGAGCCGTTGCCACCGCGGATCTCGACCGCCGCGCTGTGCGGCACCTGGTTGGGGCTGCCGTTGGCCGAGCGGTTCCAGACGCCGCCGTTGCCACCGCGCACGTCGACCGGGCCCAACAGGCTGGCCACCCTCCCACTCTGCAACACCACCGAGCCACCCGAGCCGCCCCCACCCGGAGCCGGCGACGACGACGAGGTCACGCCGGCGATGCTCGCGGCGCTGCCGCCGGTGGCGAACACTGCGCCGGTCGAAGCGAGCGTCAGCGAGTCGCCGGCACGCAGCGCGATCGCGCCACCGCCGCCGGCACCGCCGCCGCCAGGCGACCAGACCTTCGCCAGGAAGATCGTCAGACAGGCGTGGCTGCCCGCACCACCACCGCCGGCGCCGCCGACGAGGAAGTGGTCCGAGCTCTTCTGCGAGCCCGTGGCCGGGGGAAACGGGAACAACTGGATCGCCGCGCCACCGACCGAAGGCGGGCCCATCGCGTCAAGACGCGGAGTGGGACCGTCCGCAACCGAGAACGTGCTCGCGATCGGATCCGTCGTCCAGGCAGTGCTGACCGTGATCGTGTTCGCGGTGTTCGAAACCACGACGTTGGCCTGAGGAGCGCCCACTCCACCGGTGACGTTGAGGGCTCGACCGGCGTAGCGGTTGACCATCCAGTTGGCCGAGGCGACCGTGATGGTCGTCGCCGTCGCGCTGGTCGAAACCACGTTCACGAGCCCCGGATCGGGGTGGTTGTTGGTCACCACGCGACCGTCTTCACCGGCATCGCGCAGGCCACCGCCGCTGCCACCGGCCGCAGCCGACGGTGTGTAGTCGACCACCGTGCCACCGAAGACCAGGCTGGTGCTCAGACCGTCACCGGGAAACAGTTGCGAGCCCTTGCCCGAGGTATTGGTCGCCGTCGTCGCGTAGCCGTGGCCACCGCGCACGCGCGCCGACTGGCCGTTGCGGCCGTTGTTGTTCGGGTTGGCGCCGAGGCCCGTGCACCGGTCACCGCCCTGACCACCGCTGCCGCCGAACACGCCTCCGGACGCGCCGAGCTGGCCGGGAACCGTGACGTTCGTCGGCAGCGTCGTCAGCGATTGACCGGCGACGTTGAGTTCGCCGTCGATCTGCAAGCGACCGACCACGGTGAACACCGGCGGGCTGTTGCCGGCGAACGTCACCCGCACGTCGCTCGGCACCACCATCGTGTCGAAGTAGAACCGGCCATCGGTCACCGCCACCGGGCTGCCCGTCACCGACTGTTCGGCCGGGATCACCGTGTTGTCGGTGTTGATCCGGTAGGTGCGCTTGCCGTTGACGATGCCGAGGTCCTGGCCGAGTTCGACGAAGAACGTGCCGTGCCGACCGTCACCGCCGATCTTGGCGAACGTCGCCACGCCGCCGGCCCAGGTCGCCGCGGAGGCCTCGGGGTCGCGGAACTGGTCGTTGTCGAAGTTCTCGGCGAGCGGCACCTCCACCAACGGCACTTCCTCGGTGAGGAACTGGAACGTCTGCGGCTGTGCCGGCTTGCCGGACAGGTCGACCACGCCGTTGGTGACGTTGATCTCGATGCAGACGTTCGGCGGCAGCTCAGCCGCCGGCGTGAAGGTCAGCACCGAAGTGTCGAGCTGGTAGTCGAGTCGCTGGCTGCCGGCGAGCGTCAGCGGCTGCGATCCGACGTCGCACTCACGTCCACCGCCGAGCGCTTCGCGCGTGCGGCGCACGGTGAAGATCACCGGGCTGTTGCCCGACGTGAACGGCGTCGAGTCGATGATCTCGTTGAACTCGAGCTGGATCAGGGTGTCGCGCGGCGCGCTGAGCAATTGCGAGGCGTTCGGCTGCAGCAGCGAAGCGCGCGGCGCCACGCCGTTGTGGTCGATGATGCCCTGGTTCGACACCAATGTGCACGACAGCTGCTCTGCGAACGCGCGGCCCGAGGTGCTGCGCACGACGGCGTTCTGGCCCTCGCCGCCGACGATCGTCATCGTGTAGGTCTCGCCGGGCGCGAAACCGTAGAACGTCTGCTGCCCCGAGATCAGGACGGTTGGCAGGAACTCGACCTGGTTGCCGTTGACGAAGAACTCGCCGACGGGCTGCTGACCGGACGCCGTGCGGAACTGGATGCTCGACGTATTCACCGACGACGGGTCGACGTTGTCCGTGAACTGCAGCAGGATGATCTCGTTCGTCGCGATGTCCGTGCGCAGACACCCCGTGGAACTGCAGCCGAGACTGCAGTTGGAGAGGGCCATCGCGCCGCCGATCGTCACGCCGCCGGTGCTGCCGCCGCTGCCGCTGCACCCGGCAAGCACGGCCAACCCCGCAAAACCCGACAAAGAAAGGAGTAGTGCGAAACCCGCCGCCTGGCTTGAACGCGCCGCCTGGCCAAGACGAGTCATCGAGGGAGCCGGAGCCGGATGTGCCGCAGAATGAGCCATGTAGGCCTCGTATCGAAGAGGTAGGGGTCGAAACCTGACCGCGACACCACGGGAGGGCAAAGTGGCGCCACAGGCGGGGATGCGAGGGTCGTGTAGGAAACCATACCGCAGCCTGGCCTGCAAGGCTGGCCTGTCGTGCCATGCTGCGTGCAGCGGGCCTTCACGGACCGCCGCAACCGGCACCGCGCACAATTTCCATGCCGACCGTCCGCGGCTCATCGGCCAGGTCGAGGCGATGACCCAAGTCTCGATGGCATTGATACTTCTGCGCCAGGTCCGAGGTCTTGCGCGCGAGCGCACGCTGGCGAGAGCGGGTGCACTCCGGCACGCCCGATGTTCGACTTCGAACATCAGGTGACGAATGCGGATCCGGTCAATACCTTCGTCCCCGATGACCGAACGCGCCGCGCCCCCCTCCTCCCGCCTGCCCCTGGCTCTGTGCGGCCTTTGCGTCGTCGCCCTCGCGGCGACGGCCACCGCCGTCTTGCGGCAGGCCAACCAACTGCGACAACTCGAGTTGGCCGAGCAGGCAAGCCGCGACAAGCTCGACGAGATCTACGCCGAGATCACGCGCCTGCGACTCGAACAGCGCGCCGACGAGAAGGGCCCGCAGGGCCTGCTCGCCAAGCTGAAGGCGTACGCGCCGATGCTGGCCAGCGCCCGCACCACGGCGCCGGACTACAAGAGCGCGCAGGATGAGATGGAGGCGATCCTGCGCGCTCTGCAAACCCACGGCCCCGACGCCTGGCCGTTCGTCCGCGGCCGCATCGCCGAGCTCAAGGCCGACCAGAACTTCGACGAAATCAAGTGGCTGCTCGAAGCGGCGGTGCGCGTCGACCCCAAGGCCGGCGCCGAACTGCTCAAACAGGTGCTCCAGGGCACGCTGCTGCCTTCCGCGCGCCTGCGCTGGTACGCCGCCGATCGCCTGATCGCACACGACCGGCCCCTGGCCCAGCAACTGCTGCGGCAGATCCTCGAGACCGAGTCGGCGCGCGGCATCAATCTCGAACGCGCCGCCGCCTACAACCTGCCGATCCCGGACGCGACCGCCGGATCGTCGGGCTTCTTCAACTTCGTCGTGCACTACATCCGCAGCGAAGACCCCAAGATGGAAGACACGCTGCTGATGGTCATCGGCCGCAGCGAACACGACGCGCCGACCATCAAGGAGTGCATCGAGGAGCTCGGCCGCATCAAGTCGCAGCAGGCGATCGCGCCGATCGAGCGCCTGTTCAAGAACCCGCCGGGCCGCGTCGAAGACCCGCTCTTCCTGAACAAGTGCCTGGACGCGCTCGATTCGATCCAGGGCGCGGCAGCGGTGCCGTTCTTCGAAGAAGCGTTGCGCAGCGCGTCGACCGAGTCGGTCGCCAGACACGCCGGGACGCTGCTCGCGAAGTACCGCTGAAGCCGCGGATCAGCCCAGGAATTCGATCGCGCCGCCCGGCAGGAAGTACAGGATCAGCATCGTGCCCCCGCTGACGGTCGGCACGTGGGTGGTGTCCTTGCCGTAGACGACCCAGCCTTCGGGGTGACCGTCGAAGCGCGGTTCCCCGGCGGTGGCGAAGCACAGGTCGATCTCGCCGTTGGGATGGCGATGGCGCGGCCCGGGCACGTCCATGAGCACCGCGTCGACGACGAAGCCTGACAGGTCCTTGGCGACGCGGCCGAAACGGATGCCGCCCGCGCTCTTGGGCAGCAACCAGTCGGAGTCGATGTTGGCGACGGCCGCGGCACGCAGCGCGGTGATCGCCGCGCCCGTGAACGCGGCGGCACGTTCGGCCTGGGCAGCGGCATCACCGGCATCGACGTCGACGGCGCGCAGCGCCTCGGCGACGGGGTTGAGCAGGGAGACGAACTGTTCCTTGGTGGTCACGGTCATCGTTGTTCACTTGCCTTTGGGGCGGAACACGGCGACGACCGCAGGGTTGCCTTCCAGGCGCGGGCCGCCGATCAGATCGATGCAGTAGGGAATCGCCGCGAACACGGCATCGAGGCAGACGCGGATCGAAGCCGGCTTGCCGGGCAGCGTCACCACCAGCGCGCGATCGAGGATCGCGGCCGTCTGCCGCGACAGGATCGCAGTCGGCACGCCGGCGCGCAGCGACGCCGCGCGCATCTGCTCGCCGAAGCCGGGCAGTTCCTTGGTGCAGACATCGGCGATCGCCTCGGGCGTGACGTCGCGCGGTGACGGGCCGGTACCTCCCGTGGTGCAGATCAGGCAGCAGCCGGCATCGGCGAGGTCGCGCAGGATCGCGGCGATCGCGTCCCGTTCGTCGGCCACCAAGCGCACGTCGAACGTGCACGGCGTGCTCAGGTAGTCGCGCAGCGCCGCCTCGATCGCCGGGCCGGATTCATCGGCGTACACGCCCTGACTGGCGCGATCGCTGACGGTGACGATGCCGATGCGCGGCGGCGAGGAAAGCGGCGAAGAGCTCACCGGCGACTCACTGCGCGCTTGCCGGCGGCGGCACCAGCGGCGCCTCGCTCGTGGTCTGGTCCTCGCCGGCCGCGACCAGCCGGCGCACGTGGATGCGGAACTCACCGCGTTCCTCGGGCTCGGCCAGACGCCACCGCCCCATGTTGCGGCGGCGGCCGATCGCGTCGCCCTGCATCGTCACCGAGGTGACGTGCTTGCCGTCCGGCGTGAACACGTGCACGCGGCCCTTCGGCGCGACCACGATGATCGTCGCCTGATCGACGTCCCACAGGATCGAGTCGTCACTGGCTTCACCCGCGTCGGGGTAGGCGCGTGAGGTCGGGCGCTGCCCGGTCTCGCTGCGCTCGAGGCCGTGCTGCGTGCGCCGGCCGGTGTTGCGCGAGCGATGTTCGAGCTGCCGCGCGAAGTCCTCGAGCAACGGCCGCACGAACGACTCCTCGTCGATCTGGCCACCGTTGCCCTGAGCCCCACTGCCTTCTGCTGCACTACTGCCTGCTGCACTACCGCCTTCGGCTGGCGCACTGCTCTCCGCTGCGACCCTCCCCAGGCGATTGCTCTGGCCCTCGAGCCGCAGCGCCTCGGTGTCGAGGCGCCGCTGGAAACGGCTGACGATCTGCATCACCGCCGGATCGGCGAGGTCCATCGGATCTACCGCGCCGACCGGGTGTAGACGCAGACGGATGCGGCCCTCGAGCGTGGTGCCGCGCAGCAGCTGGAAGCTGAACGCGCACTTGCCGGCGGCGCCGAGCACCTTGAACAGACCGGCGTCGACCTGGCCGAGGATGCGATAGACCGGCGACTCACCGCCGAACTCGGCGAGCTGCTGGGTGCGCAACACGCGCCCCATCGAGACACGCGTCAGCACCAGCTCCTCGCCGGCGAGCAGACGATCGATGCCCGGGTCTTTGCGTTCGATCGCCATCGTCACGAAGTCGGCGAACACCGGCTTGCCGGTCGAGCTGTAGCCTTCGAAGATCTGCCGCGGCTCGGTCGGGCGCGTGCCCTCGGTGGCGGACGAACCGTTGAAGTAGCAGTAGACCGCGCCGGGACGCAGCGCCTTCTCGTGCTCACGCACCTCACGCACGCGCTTGAGGATCTGTTCGACGGCGGTGCTCGCGGCGTGGCGGATGTCGTTGCCACCGTCGATCGGCACGCGCAGGTTCAGGTCGAGGTACCGCGGCATCGCCAATGGCTCGACGCCTTCGATGCGCAGCAGCGCCTGCGCCATCTCGGCGAGCGCGCGCACGGCTTCGACGGCGTGGTGGTTGGAATCACGGCGCGGCCGCTTGTCGGGGCGCTGACGGTCGGGGCGCTGGCCCTCGTGACGCTGCCGTTCAGGGCGCTGCCGGTCAGGACGCTGGCGATCTGGGCGCTGGCGATCTGGGCGCGGCGGACGTTCACCCGCAGGCGCGACTTCGCCGGTCGCGGCCTCGCCACCTGGCGACGCGTCGCCACCCTCGGCGTCCCCGCGGCCCTTGCGGCGCCGGCGGCGGCGACGGCGCTTACGTTCACCACCGGCATCGTCACCGCCGACAGATTCACCACCGGCATGCTCAGCGTCGCCGCTCGCATCACCATCACCGGACGCACCCTGCTCTCGGGGCGCAGACGAACCAGTGTCCGCATCAGAGTGTGCGTCGGCGTCAGGGCGCGGCGATGCCGGCGACGACTCGGCGGCGGCGGGAACCGGTGCGGACACCGGCGGGGTCGGATCTGCTGGCTTCTCGGGCTCGTTCACGGGCCGAGCAACGATGCGCATCGAACAACGGTTGGACAAGGCCAGAACGCGCATTTCCCTTCACCGGCCCGGCCTGCTTGAATCAGCGGGACATGGGTCGCATTCACGATTCGATTCTGACGACCGTCGGCAACACCCCCGTCGTCCGACTCTCCCGCATCGCCCGCCACCTGCCGCAGGAACTGCTGGGCAAGTGTGAGTTCCTGAATCCGGGCGGCTCGGTCAAGGACCGCATCGGTGTGCGCATGCTGCTCGACGCCGAGAAGGCAGGTCGGATCAAACCCGGCGACACGCTGATCGAGCCGACCTCGGGCAACACCGGCATCGGCCTGGCCCTGGCCGCCGCGGTGCGCGGTTACCGGGTGATCATCACCATGCCGGAGAAGATGTCGCGCGAGAAGCAGGTGGTGCTCGAAGCACTCGGCGCCGAGATCATCCGCACCCCCACCGAAGCCGCCTGGGACGCTCCCGAGAGCCACATCGGCGTCGCCCGCCGCCTGCGCGACGTGATCCCCAACGCCCACATCCTCGACCAGTACGGCAACCCGTCCAACCCGCTCGCCCACGAAGAAGGCACCGGCGTCGAGATCTGCGAGCAGACCGACAACAACCTCGCCGCCGTGGTGATGACGGCCGGCACCGGCGGCACCATCACCGGCGTCGCCCGCGCCGTGAAGAAGCGCATCCCCGACTGCCAGATCATCGGCGTCGACCCCGAGGGCTCGATCCTCGCCGGCCCGGGCCCGATCAAGAGCTACAAGGTCGAGGGCATCGGCTACGACTTCATCCCTGACGTGCTCGACCTCGACCTCGTCGATCGCTGGGTCAAGAGCAACGACAAGGACAGCTTCCGCGTCGCGCGGCAGCTGATCCGCCAGGAAGGCCTGCTGGTCGGTGGCTCGTGCGGCTCGGCCGTGTGGGCGGCGATGCAGGTCGCCAAGGACTTCCCCAAGGGCGCGCGCATCCTGTGTGTGTTGTCCGACGGCATCCGCAACTACCTGACCAAGTTCGTCGACGATCGCTGGATGCGCGAGAACGGTTTCCTCGAGGAGGACTGGGCGATCGGCACGATCAGCGAGCTGCTGCGCGCGATGCCGCCGCGTGAAGTCGTCACCGTCGACATCGCGGCGCCGCTGGCCGAGGCCGTGACACTGTTCAAGGAACGCGGCTTCTCGCAGGTGCCGGTCACCGACCACGGCAAGCTCGCCGGCATCCTGACCGAAGCCGACGCGCTGCGGGTGCTCGTCGAAGGCGCCGCCAACGCCAAGACTTCGATCGCCGAAGTGATGGTGCGCAAGGTGTCGACGATCGCGCCGCACGCCCCCACCAGCGAGTTGCCGGCCATCTTCGAACGCGGTGAAGTCGCGCTGGTCGTCGACGACGACCGCGTCGTGCGCGGCCTCGTCACCAAGCTCGACCTCATCGAATACCTGACGCGTAAGCCCAACGTATGAGCATGAACTTCGGACGCGAGCAGTCGCTGCTGCGGCAGCGGCTCACCGCGGTAGGTTCTCCGGTCGCCGCGGCGGAACTGCAGCTCGAACTCGGCCCCGAGATCACGAGCCTCGGCGCCCCGAGCAGCGAGGTGCGCGCCGCCGCCCTGGCGCTGGTCGAGACCTATCCCCAGATGGGCCGCGCGCAGATGACCGCGTTCGTGCGCACGCTGTGGGCCAGCAAGATCCACGAACTGCGTGCCGTCGGCGTCGAGATCCTCGCGACGCGCGCGGCGCTGCTCGAGCCCGCCGACCTGCCGTTCCTCGAGAAGTTGCTCGGTGACGAGACTGCGGCGCCGCTGGTCGGACCGCTCGCCGAGGGCGCGCTCGGCGACCTGGTGACGCGCAACAAGAAGCTCTGGAAGGACCTCGAGCGCTTCGTCAAGTCGGGACGCAAGGCGCTGCGCCGCGCGGCCGCGGCCGCGATCCGGCAGGCCGTGGCGGCCGATGAAACGCTGTTCGAGCGCTTCGAGAAGCTGGTCGAGCCGCTGCTCGCCGACACCGACGCCGCGACCCAACGAGAACTCGATCGGGTGCTGACCGCGCTGGCCGCGAGCAACCCGGACGCCGTGCGTGACTACGCCGCGCGCCACGGGCGTAAACTCGAGCTGCCGCGACCGGCGAAGAAGGCCGCCGCCAAGACCAGCTCGGCCAAGATCCTGCCGGCCACGAAGCCGGCGGCGCAGAAGACTGCGAGCCCGCAGGCGGCGAGCCCGAAGCCAGCGGTCAAGAAGGCGGCCAAGAAGGCCACCAAGAAGACCACGCGCAAGTAGGCGGCGCGCAGTCCGACGCGGCGGCTACTGGGCCAGCTTCTCCTTGAGCGCTGTGTCGTTGGGATGGCGCCGGGCACCGCGCTGCCACATCTCCCGCGCGCGTTCGGGATCACTCTGCTCCAGCAGATTGCCCAAGAACAGGTACGTCTGCGCCTGATGGTCGGCGACGGGCTGCAGCTCTTGCTGCTGCACGAGGATCTCGAAGTGTTCGATCGCCGGCTTCTTCTTGCCCATGAAGTCGGGCCAGAACGTGTAGCTCACGGCCTTGGAGAACCGCGCCTCCCAATGGTTCTCGTCGAGGTCGAGCACGTTGTCGTAGGCCTTGTCCGCCTTCATCGACAGCTGCCACTTGCTCGGGTCCATCTGCAGGTAGGCGATACAAGCCTGGGCGAGCTGCATCTGCGCAGCGGTGCTCTTCGGATCGGCCTTGGCGAGCGCTTCGTACTTGGCGATCACCTCGTCCATGCGGCCGGCGGCGAAGGCGCGTTTCCACAGGTCGGGGTTCTCCCAGTAGTTGGCGTCGGCCAGTTTGTCGAAGTCGGCATCCAGGTCGAAACCGGCGGGAGCGTCGCTCGGCGCGCCAGCCTGCTTTCTCATGTAGGCCTCGACGGCAGCGGCGATCTGCGCCTCGGACACCTGCGGAACCTCCGCGCGCAAGACACTGGCCGGGCTGGCCACGGCCTCCGACATCGCGCGACGCGTTGTGCTCGCCGCGTCCTGCAGCGACGCCACCTGCTGCTGCAGTTCGGCGATCTGCGCCTCGAGCCCAGCCGTGGATGGCGCCACCGACGCCTGCGGGCGCAGCAGCAGACTGGTGCCCACGGCGGCAGCAGTGGCGGCCATGAGAGAGACGACGATGACGACGGGTGCTTGCATGGCGGATCGGATGCGCGAGGGATCGGGGAATCGGAACGGGTGCGCGTTGCGCAGGGTAGCAACAAGGATTGCCGATCGCCTAAGGTTCGCGGCGATGCGCGTCTTCGACACCCACTGCCACCTCGGCCTCGACGGCAAGGTCCCGCCCGATGAAGAGCACCGTCGCGCCCGTACCGCCGGTGTCACCGACCTTTGTGTGGTCGGCATCGACGCCGCCACCAGCCGCGCCGCGAGCGAACTGGCGGCTCGGCTGCCCGGCGTGCGCTGGAGCGCCGGACTGCACCCCAACGACGCCACGCGTCTCGACGACGAGTGGCAGTTGATCGAAGAACTGGCGCGCCGCCCCGATTGCGCCGCGATCGGGGAGACCGGTCTCGACTGCTTTCGCGACCGCACGCCGCTCGCCCGACAGCAGGAGTCGCTGCGCCGCCACCTGGCGCTGGCGCGTGAACTCGACCTGCCCGTCATCTTCCATTGCCGCGACGCATTCGCCCCGTTGTTCGAAGTGCTCGACGACGAACCCTGCGGCCGCGGCGTGATGCACTGCTTCTCGGGTGGCCAGGGCGAGGCGCGGCGCGCGCTCGACCTGGGCCTGGACTTGTCGTTCGCGGGCCCGCTCACCTACCCCAAGAACGACGCGCTGCGGCAGGTCGCGCAGTTCGCGCCGCTCGATCGCATCCACGTCGAGACCGACGCGCCGTTCCTGCCGCCGCAGCAGCATCGCGGCAAACGCAACGAGCCCGCGTTCGTGCTGCTGACCCTCGCGGCGCTGGCGCAGGCGCGCGGCATCGGCCTGCAGGCCGCCGCTGCAGCGACGTATGCCAACGGCGTGCGGCTGTTCGGCGCCGCGGCGAACGCCTAACGTCCCGGCGAGGCCAGCAGCTGCATCGCCTGCTGCACCGCGGGGTCGAACGGCGCCTGCTGCTGCAGCAAACGCAGCTCGCGGCGCGCCTCGGCGGTGCGGCCCAGCAGACCCAACAACGTCGCGCGCTCGGCGCGCACCGGCACGTAGTCGAAGCCGCTGTCGATGCTCGTGTCGAGGTGCGCGAGCGCACCCTGCAGGTCGCCGAGCGCGCGACGGGCGTTGGCGGCGAGCCGGTAGACCAGGGCTTTGGGCGGCGCGAACTCCAGGCACGCGAGCGCCAGCTGCTCGGCCTGTTCGAAGTACTGGCGCTCACCGCTGGCGCGACCGGCCTGCATGCAGGCGTCGGCGGACAACGCGTGGGCCCACGGATCTCGCGGCGCCCGTTCGCGCAGCTTCTGCGTCAACACCATCGCCAACCATGGCTGCTCGTGACCGGCGGGCAAGCGCAGCACCGCCTCGGCGTAGTTGCGCAGCAGATCGAAGTGACGCGGCAGCAACGCGTGCGCGTGGGCCAGCGGCGCCACCGCGGCGAGCGGCTGACCGTAGCGCTGCTGGGCCGTGCCCAACCCCCACCACGCGCGCCAGGCGAGCGGGTGCTGGGCGATCTCGTGTTGCCAGAGCAGGCGCTCGTCGCGGTAGTCGAGGGTGCGCAGCGTCGCGTGCGCGGCGAACGTCAGCAGCAGCGCGGCGATCGGCAACGGCAACCAACGCGGCGGTGTTGGTGACCGCGCCCCGGCCCCCGATGCACACACCGTCAACCGTTCCAGCAAGGCACCCAGCAGCGGCGCGGCGACGAGGCTCATACCGAGCAGCGGTCCGTAGAGCCGGTGTTCGGCGAACGGCATGTTGAGCGGCACCACGATCCACGGCAGCGCGGTCAGCCACGCGAACACGGCGCCGATGCGGCGCGACCGTGATCGGCGACCGGGCCACAGCGCCAGCGCGGTTGCGGCGATCACGCCGAGCCAGCCGGCGAGCACCAGCGGATCGAAGAACGAGAAGCGGAACGACACCTGCGGGTCGAACGACAGCCCGGCCGGCACCACCATCTGCAGCAGACCGCGCGGCAACAGCAGCCCCATCGTCGCCAGCTGCGTCGTCAGCGTGCGCGAGAAGCCCAGCGTCGGGTCCTCGCCACTGCGGTTGAGCAGGTTCGTGGTCGCCTGCCCGAGCAGGACCTTGCGCAGCACCAGGTAGACGAGCACCAGTGCGATCACGGGCAACAGATCGCGCACGACCCGCACGAACTCACGGCGTGTCCACGGCGCACGCCGCACCACCCAGGCTTGCGCAAACAGCAACGCCGGCAGCACCACGCCGGTCTCCTTGCTGCCGCAGGCGAGCACGGCGCCGGTGATCATGCCCAGCATGCCGAGCCACGGCGTGCGGCCGCGTAACCAGGCCAGATGGCCGCGCGCGCCGATCACCAGCCCGAACACGAGCAGCAGTTCGCTGCGCGCCGAGGTCAGGTTGATCGCTTCGCTCGCGAGCGGATGCACGGCGAACACGGCGGCACCCAGCATGCGCGCCAGCAGCGGCACGCCAAGGCGACGCAGCCAGCCCAGGGCCAGCAGCGCGACGCCGACATGCAGCAGCAGGTTGCCGAGCTTGAACGACCACGCCGCCGGCGAGATCGCCATGTTGAGCGCGAACGACACCAGCAGCACCGGTCGGTACATGCGCTGGCCGGTGCCGCTGAAGGCGCTGGGATCGGTCAGCAAACGCCCGATGCCGGACAGATCGCGCAGGGCGTCGTTGCCGATCACCGAGTGCACGTCGTCGAACACGAAGTCGCCGAGCAGCGCGCTGCCGTAGGCGAGCAGCGCCGCCAAGGCCACCGCGAACAGCGACCAACGGTGCAGACGCGCGACCTGTTCGCGATCCAGGCTCATCGGACACACTCCAGGCCGACGCCGTCGAGATGGGTCATGAGCTGCAGCCACCGATCGCGGCACGCGTGCAGCGAGAAGGTGCGGTCGTAGGCCGGGCGCGCGGCTGCCGCCGCATCACAGAGCTGCTGCGGGTCGTTGACCAGGCGGCGCAGCGTGCCGGCGAGCGCGGCGACGTTCGCGGCCGGCGTCAGGAACACCGCGCCGCTGCCTTCGAGCCAGCCGCACACGGCCGGCGTATCGGCGGTCAGCACCGGCCGCCCCGCGCCGAGCGCGTGTACGACCTTGAACGGGACCACTCGCTGCGCCTTGCCGGAGTCGCCGAACACGCCGGCGACCAGCTGGCACTCGTCGAGCAGTGACGCGATCCGCTGCCGGTCGACGAACTCGGGCAGCAGTCGCAGGCGATCGCCGAGCAGGCGCTGGGCTTCGACGCGATCGGCGGCGGTGCCGCCGACGAGCGTCAGATGCACCCGCGGCACGCTGGCCACGGCCGCGAGCAGCGTCGACAGGCCGTGCAACGGCACGCCGGTGCCGAAGAACAGCAGCTGCAGCACGCCGCCGGGCGCGCCGCGCCAGGGCGCCGGCTGGTCGGGCACGTCGGGGTCGTTGACCGGCAACCAGCCGAAACGTTCCGCGGGCAGACCGGTCAGCGACGCGACGTAGGCCGCGTTCTCGGGTGTATCGAGCAGCACCAGGTCGGCCGCCGCGCAGGCGCGGCGATCGACGCCGGCCAGATACGCGGCCGCCAGCGAACCGGGTTCGGCGAGACGGCGATCCTCGATCACCGTGTCGTACGCCGACAGGAACAGGTCGAGCACGATCGGCGCGGTGGTCGCGCGGCGCACGTCGCCTACGACCTGATGGCCCGGGTACGGCACCACGACGCAGCGCGGCGTCTCCCGCGCGAGCTCGGCTCGCAGTCGTTCACAGAGCAGTCGGCGGCCGGCGCGCGACCGCCACGCCGCCTGCGGCCACCGCCACGGCTGGCGCAACACGCGCTGTTTGTCGCGACCGAGCGCGGGCACGCGGCAACAACGCACCGCGTAGCCGGCCGCGGCGACGACGTTCTTGAGGCTGGTGGTGCGTGGGTAACCGGGGCCTTCGTCCCAGGCCCCGCAGAACAACACGCTGTCGCTCACGCGCCGCCCCGATCGCTGCTGCGCGACAGCCCCTGGAACCGCAGCGCCGCGATCTGCTCGGCGATCAGCCCCAGCGCGAACAACAGCGTCGCCTGGCCGAGCAGCAGCACCGCCATGTTGGTGAAACGGCCTTCGGTGAACCAGGTGTAGGCGTACCAGCCGATGCCGAGCGCGGCGGTCGCCATCGACACCGGCAGGAACACACGCAACGGCGCGAACATCGTCGCGATGCGCAGGATGATCAGGAAGAAGCGGCTGCCGTCGGCGAACAGGCGCACGTGGCTCTTGCCCTGGCGTTGGCGCACGGCAAACGGATGGAAGCCCACCGACCAGCCGCCGCGCAGCATCGACATCGTGATCGTCGTCGGGTAGCTGAACGTGTTGGGCAGCAGCCAGACGAGGTCCTTGGCGACGTCGGCGCGCAGCAGCCGGTAGCCGCTGGTGAGGTCGGGGATGTGGTACCCCGAGACGTAGCTGGCGAGGCGGTTGTAGACCTGGTTGGCGAAGTTGCGGTGCAGGCTGCCGCCACTGCCGCCGCGCGAGGCGACCACCATGTCGTAGCCCGAGCCCTCGACCATCGACAACATCGCGGCGAGCTCCGCCGGCGGATGCTGGCCGTCGCCGTCGAGCATCACGATCCACTGGCCCTTGGCCTCGCGGATGCCGCGCTTGACCGCGGCGCCGTTACCGAGCCCGTGCGCGTGCCGCACGACACGTGCGCCGGCCGCGGCCGCGATCTTGCCGCTGTCGTCGCTCGAGCCGTCGTCGACGACGATCACCTCGCGGAACGGCACGTCGCTGGCCGCGAGCGCGGCGTTGACCTCGTCGAGCAGCCCCGGCAGGTTCAGCGACTCGTTGCGCGCCGGGATCACCACCGACAGGCTCTGCACGCGGCGCGCGGCGGACCGTTCGTCGTCGACGACGATCGCGGGCACGGTGCCCGCGGCGTTCGCCGTCGGCAGTTCGCCCGCGCCCATCAGGCTCGCGAGCGGGTCGACGGAGGTCGTGACGACAGTGCTCTTGGCACCGGTGGACTTGCCACCGGTGGACTTGGTCTTGGCCGACATGGCGATGCTATCGGCGCGACCGCCCCTCCCCCCTGAGTGCGGCCTCCACAAACGCACAACGCCCGCCACCTGCGAACAGGTGACGGGCGTTGGCGTTGGCATGATGCGCCCAGAAGGCGCATCAGGTGCCAGCGTGCATCACTGCACGACGACCCAGGTGTTGCCGTCCTGGCCGAGCGTGTTGGCGGCGACGGGCACACCCATCGCGGCCGAGCTCGTCGCGGCGAACGCGACGTCGTAGGTCACCGGCGTGGTGGTGCCGTTGTAGGCGACGACCGCACCGTTGGTGGCGAGCACGTCACCGGCCTGGTTCACGAAGAACGTGCGCTTGCCGCTGTTGCCCTGGACCTGCGGCCAGGCGTAGCAGCACCACAGCGTCTCGGCCTGGCCCGGGTCGACGCCCTGGCCGTTGTCCGGGTCACCGCCGGTCGCATCTTCCTCGATGCCGGCCGCCGTGGCGTCCGGGAGGAACATCTGGAAGAGGTAGCCCGAGCGCGAGACGCGGGCCGCGGCGACGTTGCCGAAGGCGCTCGAGAGCACCGCCGGGCTGATGCGCTGCGTGCTGTTGCGGACCGCGGTGCGGCCCGACAGCTCGCCGAAGAAGCCGTACTCGCCCGAGCCGTTGCCGTTGACGTCGATGACGCCCGAGGCCTGGCACTGCGACTGGCCCGACGAGATGTTCTTCAGCGTGGCGATCGCGGCCGATTCATTGGCGTTGAGGCGCGCGCTGAGGAGGTTCGGAATCGCGATCGACGCGATGATGGCGATGATCGCAACGACGATCATCAGCTCGATGAGTGTGAAGCCCTGTTCCCGCTTGGACATGTTTTCTCCCGTACAACCTGTGCTGGTCGACGGCCGACGTGGCCGCCGATCGGTTCCCCTTTGTGTGGTTCCCCTTTCTCTTCCTTCTCGCCGCGTTCAGCGACCAGGAGTCGCAGCGCGCGGCGTTTGGAGCTGCTCGAAGCGCACGTCCGTCGCGATTCCCTGCCAGACGTCTGCCTCTTCCCGAAGCAGGCGCCGGGCATCTCCGGGCACCGCGGCGGTCGCCGTTTCCAGCAACGCCAGAGTTCTATCGACATCACCAGCCGCCAACTTGAGGCGGGCGAGGTAGTAGTTCGCAATTGGCACATCAGCCTGCGCCGCGGTCAGGGCGCGCTCGGCCTTGTCGTGTTCGCCCAGTTCGAGGTACTCACGGCCGGCTTGCAGCCATGACATCGCATCGACGGCGGCGCCGGCGACGACGACGTCGACGCGTGCTTCGGCCTCCTGCAAGCGCCCGGCGCGGCGCAGGATCGACGCTTCTTCGAGTTGACGCTGCGTCCCGAAACGGGAATCCAACCGCGCCGCGTGGACCGAGAACACCCGCAGGGCGGCGTCGACCTCGCCGGCCTCGGCGAGCATGCGCGCCTCGTTGAAGGCCAGCACGTCACCCTGTTCGGCGGTGCAGTCCTGGCAGTTGCGGGCCTCGGCATAGACGGCCGCGGCCTGCTTGGGCTCGCCGCGCAGCATGTGCACGAAGCCGCGGAACTCGGCGGTGCAGGCCATGCCGGGTTTGATCTTCTCGACCATCTCCAGGTGCTTCTGCGCGTCGGCGATCATCTCGTCGCGCGACGACAGCGCTACGCCCTGCTTGTCGACCGCGGGGATCGCGTAGGCGAGGCGCAGTTGCACGTCGGCGCTGCTGAGCAGCGTGTAGACGTCCGGCTCGGGCCGGTAGAGCAGGCTCGCGGCGCACAGGCCGCCGACCAACACCATCGCGCCGCCGTAGAGCAGCGCGCGTCCCTGGGCTTCGTTCACGATCGTTCTCCTTCGCCTTGCCTTGCTGGTGGTGCGCGGGTCGTGCGAGCGGCCTAGCCGCCCGACAACTTCTCCTGCAGCTTGAAGATCGGCAGGAACACCGCGAGCACGATGCCACCCACGATCACACCCATGATCGCGATCATGATCGGCTCGATCATCGACGTGAGGCCCTTGACCTCGGCCTCGACCTGCTGGTCGTAGAACTCGGCGATCTTCTCGAGCAGCGCGTCGAGCGCGCCCGAACGTTCACCGATCGCCATCATCTTGGTGACCATCGGCGGGAACACCGTCGACTTCATGAACGGGTCCGACAGGCTCTCACCGTTGCGCACGCTGTCGCGGGCGCGGTCGACGATGCCCGAGATCACCAGGTTGCCGGCGGTGTCCGAGACGATCTCCATCGCGCCGAGGATCGGCACGCCGCTCTTGACCAGCGTCGAGAACGTGCGTGCGAAGCGCGACAGCGCGACCTTCTTGAACAACACGCCGAACACCGGCACACGCAGCATGATCGCGTCCTTGGCGTAGGCACCCTTGGGCGTCTTGCAGAGCGCCTTGATGCCGACGAACGCGCCGAACATGCCGCCGAAGATCAGGTACCAGTAGTCGCGCATGAAGAACGCGATGTCCATGATGAACACGGTCAAGCCGGGCAACTCGACTTCGAGCGAGTCGAACACCGGCTTGAACGACGGCACGATGCCGATCATCAGGAACGAGGCGATGCCGATGACCAGGAACAGCGAGATGACCGGGTAGGTCATCGCCGACTTGATCTCGCTGCGCAGGTGCGCCGCCGCCTCGAGATAATCGGCGAGGCGCTGCAGGATGATGTCGATCTGGCCGGACACTTCACCGGCGCGGATCATGCTGACGTAGATGTGCGAGAAGACGCGTTTGTGCGGCTCCATCGCCTTGCTGAGGTCGGAGCCCGAACGGATGTCCTCGACGACCTTGTCCAGGCAGTAGGCGAAGCCAGGAGACTCGGCCTGATCGGCGAGGATCTCGAGCGCTTCGAGCATCGGGATACCGGCGCTCAGCATCGTCGACAGCTGGCGCGTGAAGACCTCGAGTTCGCCCTTCCTGACGCCGGAGCGGGTCGCCTTCTTGCGTCCCTTCGGGCCCGTGCCGCCGCCGCCGAGGCCGAAGAGGCCACCGGCCTTCTTGACGTCGACCGGTGTGAGATTGCGGCGCCGCAGGTCGGCGACCGCCTCGGACTGGCTCGATGCCGCCACCGAACCCTTGACGGTCTTGCCGGCGGCGTCCTTCGCTTCGTACTTGAACTTCGTGGCCATGATTCCCCTTGCCTCTTCCTACCGTCGAATTCCCCTGCTCAGTCCGCCATGGTCGACGACTCGACCTCTTGCAGACTGGTCTTGCCGCGCATCGCGTTCATCAAGCCGCAACGCCGCAGCGTCAGCATGCCCTCGCTGAGCGCGAGCTTCTTGACGTCGGCGATGTGGGCGCGGTCTACGACCATGCGCTTGACTCCTTCCGTCATGCGCATCGTCTCGAGCAGCGCGAAACGGCCCTTGTAGCCGTTGTTGCAGCGCGGGCAGCCGACGGGTTCGTAGAACTCCATCTCGTGCCCAGCGGTGAAGTCCGACTCGATGAAACCGAGTCGGATCAACACGTCCTTGTTGATCTCGACGCGCTTCTTGCAGTTCCCACACAGCTTGCGGCCCAGGCGCTGCGCGCAGATCAGCAGCGTCGAGCTGGCGACCATGAACGGATCCATGCCCATGTCGACCATGCGGGTGATGGTCGACGGCGCGTCGTTGGTGTGCAGCGTGCTGAGCACCAGGTGGCCCGTGAGCGCGGCCTTCACCGCGATCTCGAGGGTCTCCTGGTCGCGGATTTCGCCGAGCAGCACCACGTCGGGGTCCTGACGCAGGATCGAACGCAGGGCGCCGCCGAACGTCAGGCCGGCCTTCGGATTGACCGGAACCTGGTTGATGCCTTCGAGCTGGTACTCGACCGGGTCCTCGACCGTGACCAGGTTGATGTCGGGAGCGGCGATGTGCTTGACGGCCGAGTAGAGCGTCGTCGACTTACCCGAACCCGTCGGCCCGGTGACGAGGATCATCCCGTAGGGCTGCGCGCATGCCCACAGGTAGTCCTCCATCGGCTGCTTCTCGAAGCCCAGCGACTTGATGTCGAGGGCGAGGTTGCTCGAGTCGAGGATGCGGAAGACGGTCTTCTCGCCCCAGACCACCGGCAGGATCGACACGCGGAAGTCGATCGCCTTGTGGCCGATCTTCATCTGGAACTTGCCGTCCTGCGGCCTGCGCTTCTCGGCGATGTCCAGCTTGGACATGATCTTGATGCGCGAGGTGATGTTGTTCTGCATGCGCTTGGGCAGCGTCATCGCCTCGTAGAGGCAGCCGTCCTTGCGGTAGCGGATGATCACCTTCTTCTCGAACGGCTCGATGTGGATGTCCGATGCGCCGGTGTTGCAGGCGTCCAGGATCATCTTGTTGACGAGCTTGACGACCGGCGAGTCCTCGTCGCTGATCGCCGACAGGTCGGTGTTGTCCTCGTCGGCGACCGCTTCCTTGAGCTCGACGTCGGTGTCGTCGAACGAGCCCAGGATGCCGTCGACCGACTCACTCTCGCGCTGATAACCCTTGCCGCGAATCTTCTCGATCTCCTCGGCGGTGCTGACGACGGTGCGCAGCTGACAACCCGTGATGATGCGGATGTCGTCGAGCTTGAGCACGTCGAACGGGTTGGCGACCGCGACGGTGATGATGTTGCCGATGCGATCGACGGGGAAGATGCAGTACTCACGCGCCACGTCTTCGGGCACGGACTCGAGCACTTCCTTGTTGACGATCAGCTTGCTCAGGTCGATCGGCGGCACGTTGGCCGCTTTGGCGATCAGGGCCAGCAGCTCGTGCTCGGTGGCGACGCCCTTCTTGACCAGCACCTCCGTGAACGGACGCTTCTCGCTCTGCGCCTCGGCGAGCAGGGTGTCCCCGGTGGCGGCGTCGAGCTTGCCCGCCTTCTCCAGGATGCCGCGTAGCTTCTTCGCGAATTGGCTCATGGATCACCGCGACGTGCGGGTGCCGCCTGCGCCGGCACGTTCCATCAGGCGCTGGAAGTCGGCGTGGTCACCGCAGTGCTCCATCGCGTCCTCGTAGCTGATGGTCCCGGCCCGGTAGAGCTCGAACAGCGACTGGTTCATGGTGCGCATGCCCTGCGCGCCGCCGGTCTGGATCGTCGACATGATCTGGTGCGCCTTGTTGTCGCGGACCAGCGCCCGGATCGCGGGCGTGACGATCATGATCTCGGCGGCGAGCACACGGCCCTTGCCGTGGATACGCGGCACCAGCTGCTGACAGACGACGGCCTGCAGCGTGAACGACAGCATGGTGCGGATCTGCTGCTGCTGGTGCGCGGGGAACACGTCGACGATGCGGTTCACGGTCTGGCACACGTCGGACGTGTGCAGCGTCGCGAACGTCAGGTGGCCCGTCTCGGCCAGGGTCAGCGCCGCTTCGATGGTCTCGAGGTCGCGCATTTCGCCGACCAGCACCACGTCGGGGTCCTGACGCAGCACCGACTTGAGCGCCCGGTCGAAGCCCAGGGTGTCGCCGCCGACCTCACGCTGGTTGATCAGGCAACCCTTGTTGCGGTGCAGGAACTCGATCGGATCCTCGATCGTGATGATGTGGCTCTGCCGCGACTCGTTGACGTAGTTGATCATCGACGCGAGCGTCGTCGACTTGCCCGACCCGGTGGCGCCGGTGCACAGCACCAGGCCACGCGGCAGGTTGCAGATCCACTCGCAGACCTTCTTGGGCAGCCCGATCGTCTCGAAGTCGAAGACCTCGAACGGGATCACACGCAGCACCGCGGCGATCGAGCCGCGCTGCACGAACGCGTTGGTGCGGAAACGACCGAGGTTGGCGACGCCGAACGAGAAGTCGATCTCGAGTTGCTTCTCGAGCTTGGCGACCTGGTCGGGCCCGATCACCGAGTAGATCAATTTCTTGGTCTGCTCGGGCATCAGCGGCTCGTGCTCCGTGTCGACGAGCTTGCCGTCGATGCGGATCTTCGGAGGAGATCCCACGGAGATATGCAGATCGGAACCGCCGCGCTGAACCATCAGGTTCAGCAGTTCTTCCATCGACACCATGTTGACGCGCTCCTGTGAAGGGTCGGATGGATCCGGACCCGGAGCGGTCTATCGGTCGAGGGGGCCTGCCGCATTGAGGCGTTGCCCGTAGCCGGCTCAGACCAGGAGCCGGCACGCGGCGGGGCCCGGCGGCAACGGCGTCATGCCGCCGAAGGCCGACCGGCGAGCCTGGCCACCCGGTGGCCGGGCTCGCCAGCAAGGGCTAGCGGTGCTCGCCGTGGTGCTGGTCCACCACCGCCTTGCGGTTCTTGACGATCTCGGCCTGAAGGTGCGGTGGCACCGGCTCGTAGTGCGCGAACTTCATCGTGTAGGTGCCCTCGCCGGCCGTGATCGAACGCAGCTGTGTCGAGTATTCCAACATCGAGGCGAGCGGCACGTGGGCCTTGATCACCTGCATGCCTTCGTGGGTCTCCATGCCGGCGAGGCGCCCGCGGGAGCCGGACAGGTTGCCGGCGACGTCGCCGGTGAAGCGGTCAGGGACGTGGATCTCGACGTCCATGACGGGTTCGAGCAGGATCGGGCGCGCCTTGGTGAAGCCATCGAGGAAGGCCCGCTCGCCGGCCAGTTGGAAGCTGATCTGGTCGCTGTCGACGTCGTGGTACTTGCCGTCGTAGACTTCGGCCTGCACGTCGACGACCGGGAACCCGGCCAGCGAGCCGCGCGCCAGGAACTTGCGCACACCCTTCTCGACCTCGGGGATGAACTGCCGCGGGATCGAACCGCCGACCACCGAGTCGACGAACTCGAAGCCTTCGCCGTGCTGGCGCGGTGCGACCCGCAGGTAGACCTCGGCGAACTGACCGCGGCCGCCGCTCTGCTTCTTGTGCCGATGATGACCGTCGGCCCGCGCCGTGATCGTCTCGCGATACGGGATCGTGGGCGGACCGTGCTCGACCGCCACGTGGTGTTTGCGGTTGAGCCGCTGGAAGTGCACGTCGAGGTGCAGCGGGCTCATGCCGGTGACCAGGAACTCACCGGTCTCCTTGTCGCGGTCGTGCAGGAACGTCGGGTCCTCGATGCCGATCTTCTCGACCGCGTGGCCGATCTTCTGCTCGTCGCCGCGCGCCTTGGGCCAGATGTGCCGCGAGTAGGTCGGCACCGGGAAGTCGACGCGCGGCAGTTCGATCTTGGTGCCGTCGGTGAGCGTGTCGCCGAGCAGGAAGTCCTCGATCTTGCCGACGGCGAACAGGTCGCCCGCGACCACCTCGCCGATCTCCTTGGTGTCCTTGCCGTGCACCGCGTAGAGGTGCGCGATCTTGTGGCTCTGGCCGGTGCGCATGTCGACGACGCTCTGGTCCTTGCTGAGCTTGCCGCGCAGACAGCGAAGCACCGACAGGCGGCCGACGTAGGGATCGGAGACGACGCGGCACACCTTGGCCACGAACTTGCCGTCGTCGGGCTCGAGCAGTTGGCCGTAGGCACCCGAGCCGGGCTCACCGGCGGGCCGCGCGCCGAAACACACCGGCGACGGGAAGTGGTGGTTGATGAACTCGAGCAGCTGTTCGAGACCGAGCCCACGGTTGGGGCAAACCGCGAACACGGGCACGAGGTTGCCGCGCGCCACGGCGCGCCGCAGGTTCTCCTCGAACTCGTGCTCGTCGAGATGGCCGGTCTCGAGGTAGTGCTCCATCAAGGTGTCGTCGACCTCGGCCTCGTCCTCCTCGATCATGTCGTGATACTGATCGGCCTTGGGTCCTTCGCGATGGGTGACGTCGTGCACCGACTTGAAGGCGGCGCCGGTCGCGTTGGGGTAGGACGCGGGCACCACCGCGTGCCCGAAGGCCGTGCGCAACTCCTCGACGATCGCGTCGAAGTCGGTGTTGTCCTGGTCCAGGTGCGTGATCGCGATCGCCCGCCCGATGCCCAGCGCGCCGGCGCGCTTCCACAGGTGGCGCAGATGGAACGTCACCGGGTTGGCGGCGTTGACCACGAACAGGGCCGTCTCGACCGCATCCATCGCCGTGAGCACGTCGGCGAGGAAGTCGGGGTGGCCCGGCGTGTCGAACACGTTGCAGACCTTGTCGCCGATCGGCAGCTGGAACAGGTGCGCCGACAACGTCTGCCGTCGCTCCTTCTCCTCCGCGTCGATGTCGCTCAGGCTGGTGCCGTCGGCGGTGCTGCCCAGGCGCGAGCTGAGCTTGAGGTGGAACGCGAGAGCGTCGAGGAGGGCGGTCTTGCCCGCATGTCCGTGCCCGACCAGGGCGACGTTGCGGACTTGCTCCGATGTATGGGCCATTGGGTCACTCCGAGGGGACGAGAGCGCCCCGTGTCGGGGCGCGAAACGTGGGCGCGAAACGATGTGCCCGCCGCCGCGGAGTCCGGTGGGGTAGCCGCCGGAAACCGTGGCACCTGGGACACTTCGTTATATCAGGCCCGGCGGCCGGGGGAAGCCGCACTGCCCCGTGCGGGCCTGGGCCGAACTGCGACTTGACGCCGCGCCCAGGCTGCGCAGGCGCATCGCGCTCACGCCGCCCACCCCAGGGGAGCTCAGCCGGTCAGAGGCTGTCGCCGACGACGATCTCGACGCGGCGGTTGGCTTCCTTGTTCTTCGGATCGCGCGGGTCGAACTGGCCGTAGGCCACGACCACGATCGAGGACTCGGGCACACCCTGCTTGACCAGCCAGGCCGCGACCGAGTCGGCGCGCTCGAACGAGAGGTGCCGGTTGTTGCGGTAGATGCCCTTGGTCTTGACGATCGGGTCGGTGTCGGTGTGGCCCTCGACGAAGAAGCGCCGCCCCGAGAACTTGTCCTTGAGCACGTTGGCGACGTTGCGCAGCACGGAGTGCGACGAGTCCTTGAGCGTCTTGCTGCCCGAGTCGAACGTGACCTTGTCCTGCACGCCGATGCTGATGCGGCCGCGGCGGCGGTCGACGTAGGCGTCGGGGCCGACGTCGCGCTGGATGTCACTGACCTCGCTGTCGTCGCGCTTGGCCGCGGCAGGCGTCGGCGTGACGGTCGCTGCCGACGCCAGCCGGCGCTGCAGGTCGTCGTTCTCGCCGCGCAGGCGAGCGACCTCGCCGTTGAGGTCGCGGATGCGCGTATCGCGGTCGCGCAGCATGTCCTGGTAACGAGCCGTGCAGCTCGGCAGCAGCGTCATCGCTGCAGTGGCGAAGAGAAGGAGTGTCTTGCGGAACATCATGGTGCCTCCCAAACGGAATCGAATCGGTGCAAACGACGAATGGATCATCCTGCGCGGCGCCCACGGCGCACGAGCACGAACAACGCGAACAACGACAACACGGCCAGACCGAGCAGCAGGAACTGTGACGACGGGTTGCGTCGCTGCCACTCCGGCCAGGTGTCGAACAAGAAGACGAAGATCGGTTCCTGCGCGAACAACGCGATGAGCGCGCCCAGCGCCAGGTACGGTCCGAACGGGATGCGCAGCCCCAGGCCGCCGCGCAGCGCCGCGAGACCGCCGACGAAGGCGCCGGCCACGCAACCGAGGAACAGCGTGAGCAGCGCACCCTGCCAGCCCAGGAAGGCGCCGATCATGCCGAGGAACTTGACGTCACCGAGCCCCATCGCCTCCTTGCCGAAGACGCGCGAGCCGAGCCAGCGGATGCCCCAGGTGACGCCAGCGCCGACCAGCAGACCGACGACGCTGGCGAGCAGCGTGCGCAGCGCATACGGCGTCGAGGCGACGTCCGAGATCGGCCCGGCGATGCCCGGATAGACGCCGGCGAGCACGCCGATCGCCATCCCCGGTTTGGTCATCGCGTCGGGCAGGATCTGCTTGTCGAAGTCGATGAACGTGCACGCGATCAACAGCGAGACGAACAGCAGGTGCAGGCCGTAGCCGACCGCACGCGTGGCATCGATGTGCATGCCGCCGAGATCGTCGATCGAGATCGGCAAGTTCCACGGCGACCACAGCGTGATGGCCAAGAACAGCAGCGCGGTGAGAAGTTCGACCAGCGGGTAACGGAACGCGATGCGCTGGCCACAGCAGCGACCGCGACCGCGCAACAACAGCCAGCCGAGCACCGGCAGGTTGTCGAACCAGCGGATCTGCACGCCGCAGTGCGGGCAGTGAGAACGACCACCGAGGGATCGTTTGGCGGGGTCTTCCTGCGGCAGACGATGGATGACGACGTTGAGGAAGGACCCCACGCAGGCCCCGAGCAGGGCTGCCCCCACCTCGAAAACAACCGTCGCCATGGTTGGGAAAACGCCTCTACATGCCGACGCGACGTCAACCGCGCAGGCACCCGACCCAGGCCCGCTCGCGAGAGCGGACCGCAGCAGAATCCGACCGACGGGCGCAGACCACGTTGGCTGCCGCACCTCACGCTGACCCGTGAAGAGCGAAGCCGTCGACCGAGGCCCGGAGCATACGGTGGCGCCGGAGCGAATCCAGCATCTGGTCTGCGAACGCGCGCGGTGGAGCGACCCGCGAAGTCCAGGGTGCCGAGCTTCAGGGAGCAACGAGGCGCAGCAAGCGCAACGACGGCAGGCGCCGGTCGTGACGCAGCGTCGCCTCGAATGCGAAGCGCACGAACGCCCGCTCGCCGACCGCGACGCGTTCGCCGTCGAACAGCGGCTGCAGGCGACCCGTTCGTCCCGGCGTCAGGTCCGGCGCGTCGGCGACGATCGCGTCCGCCGGTGTCGCTTGCCAGGAAAGCCGTAGTTCGGCATCACCATCGCGGACCTGCACCACGCCACCGCCGCGCCCGTCGGGGAGCTGCTGCCAGGGGCTGAAGCCGCGCGCCTCACAGGTGGTTCCAGGGGCCAGGCCGTAGGTGAACTCGACCGAACGCAGCAGCGTCTGCCCCCGCGGCCCGTGCACCGCCGGCCCGGCGCCACCGGCGCGCGACGCCTCCACCGCGAGCAGCGTGCGGAACGGCAGTTCGCCGCCCAGGTGCACGTGCCCGGCGGCGGCAACCACGAACGGCGTCGAGTCCCCTTCGGCCGTCGTGTCGGTGGTGACACGGCCGGACAGATGCACGTCACCGGCGGCGAGCAGCAGGGGCGCCCCGAGGTCGAACAGGCTGGCCGCGGGAACGGGCGCGAGTTGCCGCTCGGCGAGGGGCACCGGCGCACCACGCAGCGCCAGTTCGCCGGCCATCACCACGGAACCCAACGCGGTCAACCACACTGGTCCTGCGCTGCAATCGAGCGTCACGATGACGCCCTTGGGGACCTCGATCGAGCGGAACGCGAAACGTCCGTCGCGGCTCGCGACCAGCACGCCATCGCCGCGATCGAACGGCGTCCCGGGCCGCAACACGGTGTCGCGCTGCGGATGGAACACACCCAGACTGCCGTCGCCGGCCTCGACGCGCACGCGCGGGCGCACCACACCGCCGCGCACCTCGAAGCCGGGCTCCAGGGAAGTGTCGTCGACGAACGCTTCGGCAGCTCCCGGCAGTTCGAGCAGGGTCACCGCGGCGCCTGGGACCACCGTCCAGAACTGCGGCGGCGCCGGCAGCACGGTGTTGCCCTGATAGTCCTGCAGGCCGGTCGCGTCGAAGCGCAACGAAACGCTGATCAGGTCACCCGGCTGCAGCGTCAGCACCCCTCCACCCTGACGCGCCGGGGTCGCGGAAAGTTCGATCTCGACGCTGCTGCCCGGGTGCAGGTCGACGGCCGAGGTCACCGCCCTGACCCGCCCGGGTGACAACGTCGCCATGTCGCGCAGCGACTGGATCACGAGCGCCGCCGGCGTCACCGAGGTCGGCAACAGCGGCAGCGAGAAGTGCAGGCGCATCACGGCCGCGTCGATCGGCAGCGCCTGCGGCGCCTCTGCGGCGCGCAACACCAGCGGCAGGTCCGCGGCCAACGGCCGCAACGGCGCGGGCAGCCCCGCCTCACGATGGTCGACGCTCGCCGCACGGAACGGCCAGACGTGCCCGACCGACAATCTGCGCCCGTCGGCCGCACGCACCGCGTCGGGGCGCGGGTAACCCGCCAGGCGCAGCTCGTAGCCTTCACCGGGCTGGAACGAACCGTCGACGAGTTCGGCGGACAGCGGCGGCCGCGGTGCGAAGGTGACCCAGTTCTCGCCGACACGCAGCTGGCCTGGCACCTGATTGCCGCGTGCATCGACGACGTGCACGGAGTCCGAGGTCACGCTGAGCGCCGCCACGGGCGCGGAGAAGTAGACCGTGATCGCATCGTTGAGCAGCAGCGGCCCGCTGCCGGCGTCCAGCGCCGGTGAGGTGTGCATCACCTCGAAGGCCGGCGGCGCCGGCCGATGGCAACCTGCGCCGAGGGCGAGCCCCAAGGGCACGAGCAGCGCGGAGATGGCTCGGGGACACGACATGACTGCGGCGGGGCGCATCGTAGCGACGAAGGCCAATCGAGGCACACGCCAACGCCGAGTTGCGGGCAGTGCTCCGCATTCGCGACCAGCCCCGGAAACGACCGCGGCCGACTGCCGGAAGGCAGTCGGCCGCGCGAAGGTCAGGCTTGGCGAAGATCCCAGCAGTCAGCGGCGCTCCTCGACGGAGCGCGGCTGTTTGCCCCGGATCACTGCCCGGGCTCGAGCTTGTAGACCACGCTCATGCTGCGCAGCGACGGCGACAACGACGGCGACACGTCGACGTTGTTGGTCATCACCAGGCGCAGGTTCAAGAAGCGCGGCAGCAGGCCGGTCGCGGGGCTGCGGATCAGCGCCAGCTGGTCCTCGGTCACGTAGCGGGTCAGCTGCGTGGCGTTGATGCGCGGGATGTTGCCACCCTGATTGGGCTGCGAGTAGCGGTACGCCTCGCAGGCGTAGTTGACGTTGAGCAGGTTGCCACGCAGGTCGAAGCTGTCGTTCGGGATCTGCGAACCCTGATCGAAGCTCGGGTTGTAGAGCGTGCCCGAGTTGTCGAAGTCCTCGGCGCCGCGGATCTCGACGACCACCGAGGTGCCGGCCGGCTGGCGGCTCTGCGGCGGATCGAGCTGCACGACCAGGTCGCGGATGCGCATGGTCGGGTCCAGGGTGAGCAGGTCGGGGAAACCGTTGGTCGCGGTGACCGAAGCCGTGCCCGAGCCGTCGAACGTGACCAGCTGCGCCCGTTGCGGCTGCAGCGAATCGAAGAAGCCGATCGTCACGGTCGAGACCTTGCGCACGAAGTCGGCCTGCGCCCAGTGCACCATGCCGTCGCCCGGAGGGGCGGTGAACAGGGCGCGCGTGGCGTTGCCGAGGCCGGCGTCCTTGAGCGTGCTCGACTGGGCCATCAGCTGGTTGGCCGGGTCGATCAGGATCGTCGCACCCGAGATGATGTCCTCACCACCGGTCGCCTGGACGCGCGAACGCGGCCACGGCGGCGTGCCACCGCAACCGGCGGCCTGACGATCGTAGTAACCGCCGGGAATGGCCGGGAAGCCGTAGCTGGGCGGGCCCATCATGGCGACCTGGAAGTTGTTGACGCCGGCGGCAATGCCGTTGGCGGCGCTGTCCGGGAACACCTTGAAGTCGACCAGCAGCGGCAACGCGATCGGGTCGTGGTCGTGCTGCGCGTCACCGAGGAAGTCGGCCGGGTCCTGGACCCAGACCGAACCGCCGACATTGATGAAGTCGGGGTCCATCACGCTGGTGATCCACGGCGAATCGATGTTCGTGGTGGTGTCGTTGTTGGGCTGCGGCGCGCCAGGCTGCTCGGCGCCGCCCAGACCGATGACGTTGCCGGCGTTGTCGACCGTGACCAGGCGCGAGTCGCGCCAGGTGTAGGACCGGTCGAAGCGCGGGTACGGCACGTACTTGACGTTCAGCGGCGAGCGGAAGGCCTGGTTCGGGTTGATGCTGTAGACCTTGTCCTCGAACACCGGCACCTCTTCGGTGCCCGGTAGGACGTTGTCCGCGAACACGCTCGACAGACCGCTGTTCATGCTCGGGCAGTTGAACAAGCAGCCCGGCGGCGCCGGCGGCATCGCGTTCGGATCGCCGGGGATCAGCGTGAAGCGCACGTCAGCGCGGCGCGCGGTGTGCGACAGCGACATCGTGTAGCGATCGAACACGTCGTAGTAGACGGTCTCGTCGTTGAAGGGGGACCAGTACATCTGCTCGACGTCGAGACCGAACTCCGACGGCTGGCGGTAGCTCAGCGAGAAGTCGTCCTCGAGGTAGCGCATCTGCAGACGCGAGCCGTTCGGGTGGTGCGGCTCGACGACGCGGCCGACGTTCTGCGGCAGGGTCTGGTAGTACTCGTAGACCGACGGCACCGCGGGCGGCGCGATCACGTCGAACATGCGCGGCTGCCAGTAGAGCAGACCGGGGTGCGGCAGGCCCACACCGTCGACGGGCGCGGTCTGCGGCGTCGGCACGCCCTGCGGGCTGCCGAGCGCCGGATCCCAATCCGGGTCCCAGCACTCACCGCGGTGGATACGGCTGATCGTCGCCATGTTCTGGTTGTCGGCCGTGCGGCTGAAGCGCACGCCGTCGGCGGCGAACAGGCGACCGTTCTGCAGGCGATACTGCCCGAAGAAGTCGACCGAGCCCGGCAGCGAGCCGTCTTCGTCCTCGCTCGTCATCGTGTAGGTGTGCCAACCGATCCGGTTGGTCTGCGCCTGCGCATCGAGCGAGAAGTCGACCGACCAGCTGTCGGAAGGATTGGCGAGGTCGCCGAAGATGTCGACGGCGTTGCCGGCGAGATCCAGCACACCGTTGCCGCCCAGACGGACGTGCACCGCGTAGGTCTCCGGGGTGCCCACGGCGTGGAAGAAGCCCATCGGCGGTTGCAGACGCAGCACGGTGCCGTCACCAGCCAGGTCGGTCAGACGAGTCGGCACGATGCGCGCGGTCGCTCGCTTGGCGTCCCCCATCTGCACGGCGAAGCTCTCGGTCAACACCGAGGTGTTGGTGACGAGGAAGTTGTCGGTGCTGTCGACCTGGTCGAGGTCCAACGGCTTGGTGAACTCGACCGCGATCGAAGCGTTCGGCGAAACCAACGTCGCCGGCACCGTCGCACCGGACGGCACCGGGTCGATGCGCACGAACTCGTAGCGCCAGTCGCGATCGGTGACGAACTCGGTGGTGCTGCCGACGTACGCGACCTGGTCGATGTAGCGGGCCCGCAGCACGCAGTCGCGGCCGTTGGGCAGGCTGCTGGCTTCGAACGAGTGCATGCGGCCGAGCGAGTCCTGACCGGCTTCGAGCGCCGCGACGCGAACGCGCACCACCGACAGCCGTTCCCCCTGATCCGAGCCACCCTGGCCGTTCTCGACGCGGCCCAGGCGCGGCAGGTTCGGGTCACCGATGACGGTGCCGACCTCGAGGTTGTGCAGGATCTCGGCGCGCAGCTCGACCACTTCGATCGAGCCATCCGGCATCTGCACCTGCAGCGATTGCGTCAGGATGTCGCCGGTGCGCAGTGGTCGCGAGATCGGCACCGAGAACGGGCCGGCGGGGATCCCGCTCTGCTCGATCGGCCCGTCGACGAACGGGTAGCGCCCGCGCACCGGCACGAAGTGCAGGCGCTTGTTGATGGTGATGACGTTGTTCACCGGATCGATCTCGGTGATGCCCATCGGCAAGCTGCCGACGATCATCGGCGGCTCGGACTCGCGCAGCCGACCGGCGACGCCATCGACCAGGTTGCCCGAACGGAAGTCGCGGATCACCGAGTTGCGACCGGCGCTGTCCACGCCGTTGAGTTCGGTGACGGCGTCTTCCCGCACGTAGAACGACGACGCGACCGCACCGCGCGTGGGGATCGCGATGCGGATGTTGGCGGTGACGTTGTCTGACGACGCCGGCAGACCGGGGACGGTGAGGCCGCTGGCGCCTTCACCGCCGAGGATGGTGGTGTCGAGCACGACCGCCGAACCCTGCGGGATCGGGCGGTAGGGCAGGATCCGGAACGCGTTGACCGGTTCGACGACGGCCGGGTCGCCCTTGAACTCGAGCAACTGGATCGCCGACGGGTTGACACCGAAGAAGGCCTCATCGGCCTGGATCGGGCTGCTGAAGTTCAACTTGATCGCGGCGTTGCGCGGCACGATCGGGATCGGCCGCGTCTGCGTGTTCTGGTTGCGGTAGGACGGCGCCAGTTCGGTCAACCCGGCCTGGGCGATCTGCAGCGCAGCCTGATAACGCTCGGCTTCCGGGCCGGCGCGGTCGTCCCACAGGATCACGAGTTCTTCGTGGCCGACCGACTTGCTGAAGGCGCGGAACTCGAAACTCGCGTTCGGCAACTCCTCACCGGCAGCGTCGAACAGGCTCTGCGTCTCGATGTTGGGGTTGACGACGACGTTCTCGGCGACCAGCGTCAGGCGGCGATTGAATCGGTCGCGGCGGTCACCGTTGGTCGGGTCGATGCGCTGGTACGAGTAGATGTCGACCAGGCGGCCCACCTGCACACTCAGCAGGGTAGGACGATCGGCGTCCTGGCTGAGGGAGCCGACACTCTTGGGGCCGCCGCAGGCAGTGGCCGCCACCAGCGCCAACGCGAATGGGAGCGCGCAGCTACCGAACTGACGGGATCGGAACGTGGGTTGCTTCATGTCAGTGTGCCCCAGGTCATCGTGTCGGCGACGCGTGGTCGTCGGCAGCAGTCGTGGTGTGGGAATCTCGTGCTTGGGTCAGAGGTCGCGACGCGCTGGAAAGGGCGGTTACGACCGGTATCGGTAGTTGGAGAGTGGCACCGTCAGCCGCCGCCGAGCATTCGCTGGCAACGGCGTTTGAAGCCACTGTTCAAATCAGAACCACTGTTCAAATCAGAAACTGTTCGAATCAGAAGCGGAACGGGAGACGGAGGAAGTGCAGTTCGGGCAGCGGCGAGCCGGGACCGAACGGGGGAGGCGTGTCGGAGGGCAGGCTCTTGAAGGCGCAATCGAAGAAGATGTCCCACTGCACGAAGCTCGCACCGAGTTGACGGATCTCTTCCTTCACGACCGGGTCGTTCAGGTCGTAGACATAGCTGCCGGTCTGCGCCGGATAACGCAGCGCGGCAGGATTCGCCGGATCCTGGTGGAAGGCGAAGCCGATGCGGACGTTCGAGAGCGGCACGCGGCTCTGGCCGACGCTCGCCGGGTAGGTGCCGCCGAGCCCTTCGCGACCGCTGGTCACGAACTTGAAGAACTTGGCGCGCAGTTGCACCTTGGCCGCCTCGGCCGGCATCGACCCGCCTTCGGTGGCGAGGGTCAAGACGCGGTTGGTGTGCGAGTAGATCCGGAAACTGACCTTCTCGAGCCCTTCGACGTAGACCGTCGTCACCGAGCCATCGGCCTTGCGATACAGCACGTCACCGGCGGCATCGAGCATCTCGGCTTCGTACTGGGTGTAGAGGTCGACCACGTTGCCCAACGTCGCCGCGACCAGTTCGACGCGATACGCCGGCCGGCCCTGGAACGAGGCGTTGGTGTCGACACTGAGGATGTCGGTTTGGGGACCGACGGCGGGATAGACGGCCTGGGCGTTCTCGCCGAAGTCGCCCGCGGTGTCGAACACCGCGTAACCGGTCGCCGGATCCGTGCCGTCGAACAGGTAGGTCGGCCCGGCGAGTGCGCCCGCAGCCTCGACGATGCCGCGCGGCAGACCGTCGTCGGCCACCAGCGCACGCCGCACCGAGGCCCCGGTGTCCAGCCACTTCGAACGCAGGCGCGTCTGGCTGCTGAACGGCACCGGCATCAGCAGCGGCGCCGGGCGGATGTCGCCTTCGTTGTCACCGACGTTGGTCTGCACGCCGAAGTCGTCGACGAGCTGGCCCAGCGAGTTCGGGAAGCCGCGCCAGGTCAGCACCGACTGCTTCGTCGGCGTGGTCGTGCCGGTCAGCTCGAGGCCGCCGCGGTAGACACGGATGTTGTCATCCAACACCGTGTTGCTGTTGTCCGCGTTGGTGCCCGGAGGAGCCATCAGCTGCACGATGCCCATGCCGCCGAGGCCGCCGAGCGGCTTGCTGTCGTAGCTCGAACCGGCGAGCACGTTCTGACCGCTGTTCGGATACTTGCCCTGCACCACCGGCGTGCCGAAGGTGCCGGTGCGGCAGACACCACCATCCGCGGAGATGGAGAAGTCGTAGTTGTTCTGCGCGTAGGTGAAGAGGCCGTTGGTTCCGTGGGCGTTGACCTCGATGCGGCTCGCCGACATCAGCACGACCATGCCACCAGCGCCGCCGCCGCCGCCGCCACCGCGGCTCGACGAACCGCCCTGTTCACCACCACCGCCGTGACCGCCGTCCGCCGTGACGCGGCCGGTCTCGGAGATGATGATCGGGCCCAGCGCCTTGACGATGAGGACACCACCACCACCACCGCCACCACCACCGCTGCTGTCGTTCTGGAAGTTGACGTCATCGATGCTGCAGCTGCCGTTGTAGGACAGGTCACCACCACCACCGCCACCGCCGCCGCCGATGGGCAGCGACAACTCGCCGGTGATGCGCAGGTTGCGGTTGACGTTGATCGCCGAACCCCAGAAGTTGTTGTCGTTGCGCGCGTCTGCGAACACGATCGGGCCCGAGATGCCGCCCGTCAGCGAGCGGGTCACGGTGCCGGCGACGCCGTCGCAGCCGTTGCCGCCGATGCCCACCTGCTGCTGGAAGATCGGTTGCGGGTTCGGTGGGTTGCCTGGACCGGCGCCGGCCGCGATCGTCTTCTGCTTGTAGTTCGGATCGCCCTGCGTGGCCAACGAGCCACCGCCACCACCCGAGCCGCGGTTGCAGCCCGCGGTGCAGGCCAAACGGCCGCCGACGCCACCGCCAGCGGTTGACTGGCGCGGCCCCTTGCCCGTCTCACCCTGCAGATCGCGCATGGTCGCACTCGGCGATCCCGCACCGCCGTCGCCACCGGCACACACGCCGATGCCGCCCGCCTTGGGCAGGTTGGCGGTCGCCGAGGAGTCGACGCGCGTGCCGTCGCCACCGCGGACCGACAGCGTGCCTTCGATCTCGAACGAACCCGAAACCAGGAACACCATCGGGTTGGTGCCCTGCCCCTGCACGGTCACGCCCGCCGGGATCTTGACGTTCTTGAAGTTGAAGACGCCGCCCGAGACGTTGTATGGCGAACCGCTCTTCGGCACGACCTGGGTGAAGTCGGTGTTGAGGATCGTCGTGCTCAACGTCGGCTCGAATTCGAGCGTGGTCTGGGTGCCTTCGAAGGCGAAGCCGGCCTTGACGTAGCCTGGGCCGACCTCGGCGACGGGCTCGGCAAACGCCGCTTCGAAGTCGACCGCTGCCGCCGTCTGGAAGTCGTCGACCAGCGCGTCGAACTGCTGTTCGTAGGAACGCTTGGTCTGGAAGGTGCCGAAGATGCGCTCGTAGGCCGCATTCGACACGTTGGACTCACCCGAGATGTCTTCGAGCGTGCTCTCGACGATGACGCGGATGGTCGCGTTGTTCGGCAGCACGCCGACGGGGCGCAACACCAAGGTCGAGCCCTGCAGACCGTTGCTCTCGAGTTCGGCGTCGGCCGGGATCCACGTGTTGACGCCGCGCTCCGGATCGTCGTACTCGAGGAACACGCGACCGCGCGCATTGGGACTGCGCAGCAGCGGATTGGTCTCCACCGCGGTCGGCACGTTGTCACTGTTCGGGTTCAGGGCCTGGTCGAACACCAGGCGGACTTCGACCGGCGGCGCCCCGAGCTTGTTGAGCGAGACGCCCGACGCATCGGGCGTCGGCGAAATCTCGAGCGCCGCGCGGCGCGGCCCGCCGGGCACCGTGTTGCGGAACAACTGGTTCGGCGTCGAGCCTTCGGCGGTCTGGCAGCGGAACGAGAACGCCTGGCTCAGTCCCTTGCCGTCCTGATCGCGGATCACCGTGCCGTTCAGCTGTTTGCCACCGACCAACTGCACGATGTAGGTGCGACCCGGGCGGAAGCCGCCGTTGTCGAAGGTGTCGTTGGTCGGGAACCGCGGCACGAACTGCAGCCGGCGACCGGCGTCGGTGTCACCGGGGCTCGTGGCCAGCGCAAAGTCTCCTGCGACCGGCTCGAACACTGCCGTGCCGGTCTGATCGAGAACCTGGAACGCGAACGTGTTCAGGTTGACCGACGACAGATCCACCTTGCGAGTGAAGTCGATGCTGATCGGATCGTTGAGGTAGAGCCGAGCGTTGTTCAGGGGCTCGGTCTGCAACACGATGAAGTCGCCACCGGCCTGCAACGAGCCGGTCGTGGAACCACCGCCCGAGCAGCCGACGAGGGCGCTGAGGACGGCCAGGGAGAACAGCCGGGCATGATTCACTCGATTCATGGTGCGAATGCGCCCTCGCAGGGGCGTCTTGCCTGGCGGAAGTGACTTCCGCCAAACACTCTGGGGGATCAGGGCTCGAGATCTGGTTGCCGACCCGAGAGGGCACGGACGGCAGGAGTCTACCCCCTGCACACGACCTCTGAGGGGGAGATTGTCGGGTCCAGGAGAACCGGCCACGCCATGGGCGAGACCGGTCGAGACAGGGGAGGTGAAGAGGAAAAGAGCAGTTGGCGACCGCCGGCCTGGGTTGCGGCCGGGCGGTCGGCGGCGAGCGAGCGGCTATTGCACGCGTTGGAAGCGGTACGACAGCGCGAAGGTCTCGATCACCGGACTGACCGGCGGCTGGGCATCGGTGTTGTTGGTCGTCACGAACCGCCAGTTGACGTAACGCACGTCGGCGGGCGTGAACGCCTCGTTGGGGCCCGCGAACTGCAGCGTGTAGGCCGGATCGACGAGCTGGTTGGGGTCCGACACGTAGCTGGTGACCGTGCGGTTGTAGAAGTAGGTCCACCAGTTGCGCGCCGTCGACGTGCCCGGGATCGGCCGCGAGTCCCACTTGCGGATGTGGGCGTCACCGGCCTTGTAGGGATCGAGCGGGAAGTTGTCGGCGGTCGGCTTGAGCTGGTTGCGCGCGTCGTTCTGGTTGTAGGGGTCGGCCGGGAACAGCGCGTTCGCGGTCGAAATCCACTTCTGCCAGTACCACGGCGAACCATCGACTGCACCCGCCGCGCGGAACTGCGGCACCACCGACGTGCCACCCGGCATGCTCGACAGCGGCGGATCGAACTCGTAGGCGAACACCGGCGAGATGTCGTTGGGTCGCGTGCTGACGCCACCGGCTAGATAGAACGGGCCAAGGCGCGGATCGGCGAAACCTTCCGGCACGCGGTTGGGGTTGTTGAGGTCCAGGAACCCGTTGGTGATCACGCTCTGGCGCTTGAGCACGTCCATCATGATCCAGTAGAGCGTGTTGTCGGCGTTGGCGGTCGCCGTCGGGTTGGTGCTGCCGCCGGGGGTCCAGCCGCCCGAGGCGCTGTTCCACTGCGAGCTGCCCGGGCCGATGCACTGCGCCGGACCGCTCGGGCTCGGCGGGCGGCCGGCCGAGATGATGCGGAAGTTCGGCGTCGGACTCGATTGCACGGTGACCGACACCTGCCAGCCGTTCACGCCGAGCGCCGTGTAGCCGTTGCCGGTGGGCAGTTCGGACGAATCGCAGTAGGCCCAGAAGTCGGCGAGCAGCGGCAGCGCGACGTTGCCGACCAGGCCGCCGGTGAAGGCGTCGGCGCTCGACGTGGTCACCAGCTGCCGGTTGGGCGCGTCGTTCCAGAACGAGTTGACGAAGGTGACGCCGGCAGTGACGTCGATCCAACGGCGTCCTTGCCCGTGCTCGAACGGCGACAGGATGTACGGGTTGTAGGTGCCCGGCACGACGTCCGAGCCAGTGCCCACGTCGTTGCCCTGCTCCACCATCAGCTCGTCGCGGTAGACGAAGTACGGCTTCTGGAAGGTCGGCAAGGGCAGGAACCGGTTCACCTGGTTGACCTCGTAGACGATCGTCGACGGATCGACGGTCAACGGCGCGTCGACGTATGCCGGGTGCGGGCTCGGCTGCGACTCGATCGTGGCGCCACCACCCGTCGGCTCGGGGTTCCAGACGAAGTTCTTCTGGAAGCCCGTGCGCAGACCGGAATTCGGCAGCGACGGCAGCGAGCTGAAGTCACCGACGCAGGGCGCCGGGCGGTACTCGGAGTGGCCGAGGAACAGGCTGGCGCGATCGAACTCGTCGAACACCAGCGTGGTGCCGGTGTAGGGCGCCCAGTACATCTGCTCGATGTCGAGGTTGAAGTCGAACGGATCGCTGCGCGACAGGCTCAGATCGACCTCACGCCACAGCGTCTGCAAGCGACAGCCGTAGGGGTTGAGGGGGTTCTGGATGCCGGCGTTGACGACCTGCGTCGCCGAGTTGGCAGCGACCTGGCCCTCGCCTGACACCGACGGCGGGCACCACTGCAGCACGGTGCCCTGCGCGGCAACCGGCGCCTGATTGAGGTTGTCGGCAACCACCCGGATGCGGCTGGTCGGGCGCGCCTGCAGCGTGCCGTCGAGGTAGACGAAACCGCCGAACAGGTCCTCGAGCGGGTAGGACGCCGCGGTCGGCGGCGTGCCCGGAGCCTGCACCTCGTTGCCGATGAAGTAGGACGGCATCGCATCCTCATCGCGATCGGCAAAGCGACGCACGATGTTGATCGAGACGTTGTCCGGGAAGAACGGCTGCGCGCCGTTCATGCGCGTATCGACCGTGAACGGGATGACGACGTCGTTGCCGAGCGCCGCAGTTGCGCCCTGCAGATCGACGCGGTTGCCCGAGAGGTCGCGGATGCCGCCCTCGGCCGAATCGGCGATCAGGTGCAGGAAGTAGCGGAAGTCCGCGCTCGGGGGCACGGCGCGCATCGCTTCGTTGAGGAAGAAGCCGCTCGTCGGCTGCAGGCGCAGCGCGGTCTGCGAACCGTCCTCGTCGAAGACGCGCGCGGTCACCAGGTACGGGGTGCGGTACTTGGCCGGGTTGAACTGCGCCGGGTCCATGCCCGTGCCGTTGTTGTTGTTCGGCCGCGTGTTGATGAAGTTGTCGATGCTCGACTGGCTGGTCAGGTCGCGCATCGCGAAGAAGAACGTGTCAGCCCACTTCACCGTCGACATGTCGACCGGCTTCGTGAAGCGCACCACCGCGCCCGCGTAGGGCGAGACGAACTCGTTGGGGTCGGGCAACGTGCCGTTGAGGTTCGGCAGCGGCTCGGGCGTGAAACCGATGAAGAAGCGCGGGTCGTCACCGTCGGCACCGACGCCGGTGCCGGCGCGGAACTCGGCGACGCAGATCGCCTTGGGCGCGTTCTCGACGAGCCACGCCTCAGACTGCCCGCTGTTGTCGAACTCGCCGAGCCCCTCGATGCGTCGGATCCGCACTTGCACGTGCTGCACGCCGGGCTGGCCTTGGTCATCCACCGGATCGACCACCACCTCGGCAGCCACGACCGGCTCGCCGTCCCTGATGATGCGGAAGACGTCGCCGCGATCGATCTCGTGGCTGATGCTGTTCTTGTAGACCCAGATGTCTTGCGTGAACTCGTTCACGTTCTGGACCTTCTCGAGATACATGACGATCTCGCCGACGATGCGGAGCGGCAGCGCGTCGCGCACGAAACCGCGCGAGATGTCCGCCGAGTTGTCGTTGGTGTTGCCCGAACGGAAGTCGCGCACGATCGCGGCGCGACCGCTGTTGTTGATACCGCGCAGGCCGGTGCTGGTCGGCTCGCGCAGGCTCGGCATCGACAGCGGCCCTTCGAGGGCCAGCGCGACGCGGATGTTGGCACCGATCTGATCAGGGGAAGCCGGCAGGCCCGCCGCGTTGTTGGCGGTCTGGAACTGCTGACCCTCGGTGCCGAGCAGCACCGGGTCAAGGATCAGCGAACGCGTGCCGACGACGATGCGAGCGGGCACCGGCGAGAAGCCCCCGAGTTGCGTCGGGTCGCCGACGATCTGCAGCAGCTGCACCGCCTCGGTGTTGCGCAGGCCGGTGACCTGACCGTTGGCGTCGCGATTGACGAAGAATCCGTCGTCGACGCCGAGGTCACCCGAGAATGTGAGGCGGATCGCCGCGTTGCGCGGCACCACGCCGAACGGGCGACCGGGGCCGCTCGTGCCGAAGACCATCGGCGTGACTTCACGGACCTGGTCGTCGAGTCGTTCGAACGCCGTCTTGAAGGCATCGCTCGTCGTGTCGCGTGGAATGAACAGGCGCGGCTGCAGCGTGTCCGGATCCGAGCTGATGAAGTCGTAGATGATCTCGTCGTCGCGCTTGATCTCGTTGGCGCCGCGCTCGTCTTCGATGTCCGGGCCGATCAGCACGTCGCGCGCGAACAGCGAGATCGTCTGCCCCTGCGGGGTGACCTGGTAGCCGTAGACATCCGCGAGGCGACCGAACTCGATGCGCTGCAGTTCGGCGTGCGCGGTACCCGGCGTGGCGCCGCCCGTCGCACCACCACCACTGCCGCTACAGGCGGCAAACGCCAGCGCCGCAGCGAGCACCGCGACGGCGGATGACTGGTAGCGGCTCTTCGGTGTCACCTGCTTCTGGGTCACCTGCAGCTGGCAACCGTGACTGGAGCTGACGCGGACAGGTTGCAGTGCGTCGTGCGAACGGGATTCGCGGGGATTGAATGCCATGATCCTCGACTAGGGCTGAAGTTCGTTGGCGGCGCGACCCACCACCGCGGATCGACAGGATCCGGAGCGGTGCGCAACGACGCACGACGGAGCGGTCATGCTGCGGGCCTCGGGATGCAACGGTGACCAACGCGCACCGGGAATGGCGGCGGCGGCGGCGGTTGCAGCGAGAGGGACCAGCGAAACGTACATCGAAACACGGGGCGAGGCGTCAGGGCAGACGACTCGACTCCCCATGGAGGGGGGACTGGAGGGCGAAGCATCAAACATCATGCCGTCACCCCCCCGCAGGGCAAGAGGGCACAAGACTCTCTCGGCAACGAGGTTACAGGCACATGATCGCGGTGGGGAAGCGACCATGCGGCCGACGTTGCGCGGCCTTGCGGTGCGATATCGCACGACGAGAAAGGGAGATGCGCCAATCGTGGCAACTCAGGCCTGGGCCGCTGGCTGGAACCCGGCCGCCAGCGCCTGGGCTTCGGACTCGAAGTAGATCCGTTTACCGACCTCGATCGTCTGCACCGCCGGCGCCCCGTGTGGGTGGAACAACCGCGTGTCTTCCTGCGCCACGAAGCGCGCTTCGATCTCGCGCTCACAGTACGCACAGGCCAGCATCGGCGGCGATTCCTCGGCGCGCAGGCGGAAGTCCCGCTGCAGATACCGCACGCCCTCGTTGTTGGTGATGCACCGCTCGTTGCGGCAACGCAGCCCGGCGCCCCCGGCGATGCCGGGTTCGACCGAGTTGGCCGCAGGCGGCCGCGCCCGCAGCTGGATCTTGCCCAACAGGAAGGCCATCAGCGCCATGCGCATCGGCACGCCGAGCTCGGCCTGCCGGAAGTAGATCGAGCGCGGATCGTCGTCGACGTCGTAGTCGATCTCGTCGACGCGCGGCAGCGGATGCATGACGCGGGCGTCGCGCGCCGCCTCGACCCCCAGGGTGTTGCGCCCAAGGCGCGGGTAGTTGGCCGTCTCCTCACCCGTGTGGCGCTCGCGCTGCGCGCGGGTCATGTAGATCGCGTCGATGCGGTTGACTTCGAAGCGCGTCAGGCTCGTGAACAACGCCAGCTGGTGCGGCTTGCTCGCGGTCAGGTAGGCAGCCGCGTTGCTGCTGCCGGCCAGGCCCGGCAGGTCGGCGACCGAGGCCGCGACGGTCTGCACCCCGTAGTCGCGCGTCAGCCGGTGCAGCACGTAGTCGGGCAGTTCGAAGCCCGCGTACGGCATGGTCACGATGTTGGCTCCGAACCGCGCCAGCGCGTAGCAGAACGAGTGGATCGTGCGTGAGTAACGCAGATCACCGCACAGCACGACCTCGAGCCCCTCCAGGCGCCCTTTCTCCTTCCACAGCGTGTAGAGATCGCACAGGGTCTGCGTCGGATGCTCGTGCGCGCCGTCACCGCCGTTGATCACGGGCACCCGCGCATACCGAGCCGCGACGCGCGCCGCGCCGTCCTCGGGATGGCGCACCACCAGGATGTCGGCGTAGCTGCCCCCGACCACGCGCACGGTGTCGGCCAGCGATTCGCCCTTGGCGCGGCTGGTACTGTCCTTGTCGGCGGCGCTGATCACGCCACCGCCCAGACGCAGCATCGCCGACTCGAACGACAGCCGCGTGCGTGTGCTGGGCTCGAAGAACAGCGTCGCCATGATCGCGCCGCGGCAGACGTCGGACCAATCGCTGAGGTTGGCCCGGAACTCGTCAGCGTGCTGGAACAGTTCGAGGATCTCCTCGGTGCTGAGATCTTCGATCGAGACGAGGTCGCGCTTGCTTGGATCACCCACGAGGGTGGCATCATGCAGGCGCGCCGGCCGCGCTACAACCGAGGCGCGACGGCGCCTTCGGCGAGATCCAGCAGCGCGTGCCACTGGGTCTCGTCGAGCGCCGCCGGGCCGCCGACGGGTCCGGGTGCAGGCAGAGCACGAATCGCCCGCAAGGCGCCACCGATGCGCGCGCGCAGCTGCGCGGCAGGTTCGGTCGTTGCCGAGACACGATGCGGCTCGGGCGAGCCCGGCGGCAGGTCCAGGCGCCACGGTTTCGCCGGCAGGTCGCACTTGTTGATCAGCAACAGCACCGGCTCGCGACTCGCCGCGACCAAGGCGCGATCGCCGGGGCCCGGGCCGCGCTGGCCATCGATCACCAACAGCACCAGACCACCGTCGCGCTGCCGCTGGCCCGCTGCGAACGCGCGCGCTTCGAGCTCGTCGCGGAACTCCCCCATGCCCGCGGTGTCGATCAGTTCGTAAGGATAGCCCGTCAGCGTGGTAACTTCGGCGATCGGATCCCGCGTCAGGCCCGGCACGTCGCCGGTGAGCGCGCGTTCGCGGAACAGCAGCCGGTTGAACAACGACGACTTGCCCGCGTTCTGCGCGCCGACCAGGACCACGCGCCGCGGTGTCGCCAGGGCCAGAGCCACGCGCGAGCGGTCGATCGTCGCCGCGACCTCGACCGCGCGGATCGCCGCGGGTTGCTGCCGCAGGCCGGTCAGGTGTGAATCGAAGTCCAAACCGAGCTGTTCGAGCGCGAGGTCGAGCTGCTCGACCCCGATCGCCTGCTGCAGCAGCCGCTGCGCCGGCGACGGCGCCGGGCCGGCGACGAACCCGAACGCTTCGGTGAGCAGTTCGAGCACCGCCGGCGAACCGTGCAGGTGCAGTTCAACACCGGCCGCGCCGCGATCGACGACCAACACGTCGTCGACCGCCTGGCCGCCCAGGTGCAGCCGGGCGCGCCGCGGCGCTCCGCCCGGAATCAACGTCAGCGGCCGGTCGCCGATGGTGCGCAAGCATGCGGCCAGCGCGGCCCGTTCCGACGGCTCGGCCAAGACGCAGGCGACGCCGGCGATGCCGGCTGGCGTCAATCGCCGCACGGCGATGCCTCGGCGAGGATGCGCAGTCCCTGGTGCACGAGATCGGGCGCGATCTCGGCGCGCAGTCGCGAATGCCGCGCCGCGAGTTCGGCGCGACCGCCGGTGAACACGACCGTCGCCGGGCCGCGCGCCGCTCGCAGCAGGTCGGCGACGAGCCTCTCGACCAGTCCGCAGTAGCCGAGCAACACGCCAGCGTCGACGGCCGCCTGCGAGCTGCGCGGTGGCATCGCCGGTTCGGCGTCGAGTTGCGGCGCGGGCAGTGCCGGAGTCACCGTCGCCATGCCAGCGACGAACGCCGGCAGGCCAGGCGCGATCGGCCCGCCGCGGAACGTGCCGTCGTCTTCGACGAGGTTGACGGTCGTCGCCGAACCGCAGTCCACCACCACTGCGCGGCCAAAGCGACGGTGCGCAGCCAGCGCGCCGAGCCAACGATCGGCGCCGAGCGTCTGCGGCGTCGCGTAGTCCAGCGGCAACGGGCAGGTGAGTTCCTGACCGACGACCAGGCAATGAACCCCGCGGGCGCGCAACGCGGGCAGCAGCCGTTCGAGCGCACCCTCGCGCACGCTCACCGCGACGCACACGTCGATCGGGTGCTGGTCGACGAACGCCGGCAGGCCGGCATCACCCGCGACCTCGAACCGCCGGCGCGCGCCCTGCGGGTGCAGCATGAGGTCGAGCGTGGAGTTGCCCGCGTCGACCGTCAGCAGGCGGCCAGTCATTCAGGCGCCTGCTACTTGTCGGGCGCCTGGTAGATGCGCTCGACGATCTGGCCGTTCGACAGCCACTGCGTGACGTAGGTGCGCACACCCTTGTTGTATTCACCCTTCACGAACTGCATCGCCTGCGCTTGCGTCTGCACCTTGCGAGCGTTGATCTCGAGCAGCACGTCCTGCCGCGCGATGCCGAAGTTGGATGCGATCTGCGGATCGATGCCGCGCACCACCAAGCCGCGCGTGTCGCTGACTGTGCTGGTGTAGGTGTCGACGTGGATCTGCGAGAGCAGTTCGTCGGGGTCGGCGAAACGCTGCTCGTCCTTGCGGCCGATGTTCCAGCGGTTGCCGACCTGCGTGGTCGTGTCACTCTCGATCCAGGTGTTCTGCGGCCCGGCGGTCAGATCGCGACCTTGGCCGCCTTCGGTCGGCGAACGCCCCTGCAGCAACCGCAACTCACGCAGCAGGTCCTGGCTGATCGCGGCGCTGGTCTTGATCAGTTCCTCCTCCTTGGCTTCGACCGCGGGCTCACCTTCCTTGGGTGGCGGCGGGGTGCGCACGAAGAACGCCGACTGCGCGTCGGGGGCGACCCGCACCAGCTTGATGTTGTCGAACTCGCCCCAGAGCGTCGCGCCGCGCTTCTCGTCGGCGCCGCCGTCGATCCAGACCTTCTGCAGGATCTCGCGACCGACCATCGAGGTCGGCATCGGCGCCGCAGGGCGAGGCTGCTGGGTGGGACGGCTACCACCGCGCGGTGGGGTGACATCACCTCGCACCATCGCGGTCGCCGGGCCACCCGCGCCATCGAGCGCGTTCTCGCGCAGATACCACTCGGGCGGCTGCACGTTGGCCTCGGGCTTGTAGCGCACGATCACGTGGGAGTTGCCACCCCTGCCCTGCTTGTTGCCGTCGTAGACCAGGGAAACGAGTTCGATGATCTGCTCGAGGGGGCGGACGTCGACCACTCGCTCCGCGGCCTTGCTTTCCACTTCCTTCGGGTCAACGGGCACCTCGGGCAGCTTGCCGATGTAGTTCGGCGCCTTGAACTGCGCCCACCACGGCGCGGTGCGATCGGTGTATTGCCAATCGACCGTCACCGGTCCCTGCCCCTTGCCCTTGCCGAGCCGGTCGAGCCCGTCCTTCTGGCCCTTCGACGTGGCGTCCTGGTTGGTCTTGTTGTCGAGCAGCGGCAGCATCTCGTAGACCGTCAAGCCGGCGTAACCGAACAGACCGGCGGCGCAGAGGTAGAGCAGCGTCGGAATGGGCAACTTCATCGGTGGACCGAGTCTAGACCAGGGTTCAAGAAGGCGCAGCGCCACAAAACGTCGCGGGCGCGTACTTTCGCGCCGCATCGGACCTCGCCTGCCGGCTTTCTATTCCCCCTTCTATTCCCCGGCCGCGCCGGCTGGCGCCCGGAAACGAAGAAACCCCGCTCGGAGCGGGGTTTCGGCTGCACCAACCGGGTGCTTCAGCTGGCCGGGCGCCGGCTATCCGACGCAGCTACCAACTACCGGGCGAAGTGCCAACTACCAGGCGAAGTGCCAACTACCAAGCGAAGTGCCAACTACCAAGCGAAGTGACTGTAGGCGCTGTTCGCCTCGGCCATCTTGTGCACGTTCTCCTTCTTGGTGACCGCGGCGCCCTGGTTGTTGAAGGCGTCGAAGAGTTCCTCGGCGAGCGAGCGGGCCATCGGCTTGCCGCGCTTGGCGCGGGCCGCGTCGACGAGCCAACGGATCGCCAGGCTCTGCTGGCGGCGCTTGTTCACTTCGCGCGGCACCTGGTAGGTCGCACCACCGACGCGCTTGCTGCGCACTTCGACGCGCGGCTTGATGTTCTCGATGGCCTTCGTGAAGACCTCGACGGCGTCGCCGTTCTCGATCTTGCCGATGACCGTGTCGATGGCGTCGTAGAAGAGCCGCTGCGCGGTGGTCTTCTTCCCCTGCAGCATGATCTTGTTGACGATCTTGCTGGCGAGCTTGTTGTTGTAGCGGGGGTCGCCCTTCAGGTGGACTTCAGTGGACTTGTAGGAGCGAGGCATCGGAGGCTTCGGCGGGTGGATTCAGTTCGGACGGTGGACTGCGACGGGACTGTCGACTGCGACGGGACTGTGGACAGCTACAGGGCTGGGTGGCGAGCTACTTCTTGGGGCGCTTCGCGCCGTACTTGCTGCGGCTGCGGCGACGGCTCTCGACGCCCGAGGCGTCCAGACAGCCGCGCAACACGTGGTATCGCACACCGGGAAGGTCGCGAACGCGGCCGCCGCGGATCAGCACGATCGAGTGTTCCTGCAGGTTGTGCCCCTCGCCAGGAATGTAGACCGTGGTCTCCTTGCCGTTGCTGAGGCGCACGCGCGCGATCTTGCGAAGGGCCGAGTTCGGCTTCTTCGGCGTCATCGTCTTCACCTGCAGACACACGCCGCGCTTGTGCGGGCAGGCGTCGAGGATCGGCGACTTGCTCTTGTACTTGATCTTCTTGCGGCCCTTGCGAACCAGCTGGTTGATGGTCGGCATACTGTCCTAGTCTGCGCAGTCCGGAAACTCAGTCCGGGAAATTGAGGGGTGGGGAGGATAGAGAATCGGGTCGGGAATGCAACCCCGTCGGCGGACAACGGAGCAGGGAATCCGGCCACCCACCGGCGCCGTCGGCGCCGTCGGGTTCCAAACAATGCGGGTTCGGCAATGCACTCGAGGTCGGTGCGGTCCGGCTCAGGCCTTGCCGGCCTCCTGATCGGGGACCCCAGGAGCCTGCGGCTCGTCGTCGATACCTTCGAGGCGGATCACCGGGCCACCCTGATCCAAGAAGCCCTGCCGGCTCATGCGCCCGATCTCCTCGGCCGCCGCCTGCAGGTCGACGTTCTTGCGCACGCGCGTCTTGTGGTAGGTCCGGAAACCCGTGCCGGTCGGCACCAGGTGGCCGAGGATGACGTTCTCCTTGAGACCGACGAGCTCGTCGCTCTTGCCTGCCAGCGCCGCCTCGGTGAGCACCTTGGTGGTCTCCTGGAACGACGCGGCCGAGATGAACGAATCCGACTGCAGCGAGGCCTTGGTGATGCCGAGCAGCAGCGGCGAGGCCGTCGCCGGCTTCTTGCGCTGGCTGCGCAGCACCTGGTTGGCTTCGCGGAAGCGGAAGCGGTCGGCCACCGCGCCGGGCAGGAAGTCGCTGTCGCCCGGATCCTCGACCTGCACCTTGCGCATCATCTGCGACAGGATGATCTCGATGTGCTTGTCGTCGATGTGCACACCCTGCGCGCGGTAGACCGTCTGGATCTCACGCAGCAGGTAGTTCTGCACCGACTTCTCACCCTGGATCTGCAGGATGTCGTGCGGCACGAGCGGGCCGTCGACGAGCGCTTCACCGGCCTTGACGTGATCGCCGCGGTGCACACGCAGGTTCTTGCCCTGCGGCACCAGGTGCTCACGGTCCAGACCACCTTCGCCCTTGACGATGATGGTGCGCTTGCCGCGGCGCTTGTCGCCGAGTTCGACCATGCCGTCGATCTCGGACAGCACCGCCGGGTCCTTGGGACGACGCGCCTCGAACAGCTCGGTGACGCGCGGCAGACCACCGGTGATGTCCTGGGTACCCTGGATCTCACGTGGCGTCTTGGCGAGCAACATGCCGGCCGTGACCTTCTGGCCGTTCTCGATTTCGATGTAGGCGCCTTCCGGGATCGGGTTGATCGCCAGACGGTTGCCCTTCTCGTCCTCGATGATGACCTGCGGGTGCAAGTCACCCTTGTGCTCGATCAGCACCTTGCGCTCGTACTTGGTGTCGGCATCGCGCTCGACGCGGTAGGTCTTGCCCGGGATCAGGTCGTCGTAACGCACCAGACCCGCGACCTCGGCGAGGATCGGGTTGTGGTGCGGGTCCCACGAGCAGAGCACCGAGCCTTCCTTGAGCTCCTGCCCTTCGATCACGTGCACGACGGCGCCGAGGTTGACGCTGTGGCGCTCGAGCTCGCGGTCCTTCTGGTCGACGATCAGGATCTCACCCTTGCGCTTGAGGGCGATGATCTGCTTCTTCTGCTTGCCCTGGTCCTCGACTTCAACCTCGACGGTGGTCAGGTTGGCGAACTGCACGCGACCGGCGCGCTTGTTCTTGATCTCGGAATCCTCGACCTTCTTGCTGGCCGTGCCACCGATGTGGAACGTGCGCATCGTCAGCTGCGTGCCCGGCTCGCCGATCGACTGCGCGGCGATGATGCCCGCGGCGAGGCCCGGCTCGGCGGTCGCGCTGCGCGACAGGTCCATGCCGTAGCACTTGGCACAGATGCCGACGCCCGACTCGCAGGTCAGCGGCGAACGCACCATGATCTTCTCGCTGCTCGCGACCGTCTCGATGCGCTTGGCGATGTCGACGGTGATCAGGCCGTTGCGTTCGACGATCACCTCTTCGGTGAGCGGATCGAGGATCGCGTGGCGGGACACGCGGCCGCGCACGGCATCGACGAAGCTCACCGCGATCTTGTCGCCCTGGTAGACGGTGCCCTTCTCGACGCCGTTCTCGGTGCCGCAGTCGTCGATCGAGATGATCACGTTCTGCGCCACGTCGGCCAGCTTGCGGGTCAGGTAACCGGAGTCGGCGGTCTTCAGCGCGGTGTCCGCCAGGCCCTTGCGGGCGCCGTGCGTCGACGAGAAGTACTCGAGCACGCGCAGGCCTTCGCGGAAGTTGGCCTTGATCGGCTGCTCGATGATCTTGCCCGACGGCTTGGCCATCAGACCGCGCATGCCGGCGAGCTGACGGATCTGCTCGACCGAACCACGCGCCTTCGACATGACCATGCAGAAGATCGGGTTGACGTAGAGCCGCCCGTCGCGCGTGTCGTTGCGCAGTTCGTGCAGCATGTCTTCGCCGATGCGCTCGCGGGCGTGGGTCCACGAGTCGATGACCTTCAGGTAACGCTCACCCTCGGTGATGATGCCGCGGGCGTGCGCGAGGTGGATCTTCTCCACCTCCTTCTGGGTCTGGGCGATGATCTTGTCCTTCGTCGGCGGCACGACCATGTCGTCCTTGCCGAAGGACAGGCCGGCGCGCGTCGCCGCCTTGAAGCCCGTCTCCTTGAGGTTGTCGAGCAGGCGCAGCGTCGCTTCACGACCGATCAACAGGTGGCAGTCGGCGATGATGTTCGACAGCGCCTTCTTGTCCAGGTCGTGGTTGTAGAACGGCATCCCCCACTCGAGGATCTCGTTGAACATGATGCGGCCGGGCGTCGTCTCGATCAGCGTGTTGCCGTCGGTGACGATCGTGTTGCCCTGGCTGCGGATCTCCACGTCCTCGGGGAACAGCACCTTGATCTTGGCGTGGATGTGCAGCTTGCCCATCGAGTACGCCATCCACACCTCGTCCGGGCTCGCGAAGGTCTTGCCCTCACCGAGTTCGCCGGGGCGCGACAGACTCAGGAAGTAGCAACCCAACACGATGTCCTGGTTGGGCGCGATGATCGGCCCGCCGTGCGCCGGCGAGAAGATGTTGTTCGTCGACAGCATCAGCGTCGACGCCTCGATCTGCGCCTCGAACGACAGCGGCAGGTGCACCGCCATCTGGTCGCCGTCGAAGTCGGCGTTGTAACCCGAGCAGACCAGCGGGTGGATGCGGATCGCATTGCCCTCGACCAGCACCGGCTCGAAAGCCTGAATGCCGACGCGGTGCAGCGTCGGCGCGCGGTTGAGCAGCACCGGGTGGTTCTGGATCACCTCTTCGAGGATGTCCCAGACCTCCTCGTCCTTGCGCTCGAGCATCTTCTTCGCCGACTTGATCGTGTCGGCGTGACCGAGTTCCTTGAGGCGCCGGATGATGAACGGCTGGAACAGTTCCAGCGCGATGATCTTGGGCAGGCCGCACTGGTGCAGCTTGAGGTCGGGGCCGACGACGATCACCGAGCGCGCCGAGTAGTCGACGCGCTTGCCGAGCAGGTTCTCGCGGAAGCGGCCCTGCTTGCCCTTGATCATGTCCGTGAGGGACTTGAGCGGGCGGTTGCTCGAGCCGAGCACCGGGCGACGACAGCGGTTGTTGTCGAACAGCGCGTCGACCGACTGCTGCAGCATGCGCTTCTCGTTCCGGATGATGACTTCCGGAGCGTTGAGGTCGAGCAGCTTCTTGAGGCGGTTGTTGCGGTTGATCAGACGACGGTAGAGGTCGTTGAGATCCGACGTCGCGAAGTTGCCGCTGTCGAGCGGCACCAGCGGGCGCAGGTCCGGCGGGATCACGGGGATCGCGTCGAGGATCATCCACTCGGGGCGGTTGCCCGAGTCGCGCAGCATCTCGACGGTCTTGAGCCGCTTGATGATGTCCTTGATCTTCTGCTTGCTCTCGGTGCGCGACAGGTCCTCGCGCAGCGCCTCGCTGAGCTGGGCCAGGTCAAGGCGCCGCAGCAGTTCGCGGATGGCCTCGGCGCCCATGCCGGCGGTGAAGCCCATGCCGTACTTCTGGCGGGCCTGACGGAACTCGTCCTCGCTGAGCAGTTGCAGCGGCTTCAGCGGCGTGTCGCCGGCGTCGACGACGATGTAGTCCTGGAAGTAGATGACCTTCTCGAGGCTCGCGGTCTTCAGGCCCAGCAGCGTGCCCAGGCGCGACGGCATCGCCTTGAAGAACCAGATGTGCGCGACCGGCGCGGCGAGGTTGATGTGCCCCATGCGCTTGCGGCGCACGCGGCTGTGGGTGATCATCACGCCGCACTTGTCGCAGGTGATGTTCTTGTGCTTGATGCCCTTGTACTTGCCGCAGGAGCATTCCCAGTCCTTCTCGGGACCGAAGATGCGCTCGCAGAACAGGCCGTCACGCTCCGGACGGTAGGTCCGGTAGTTGATCGTCTCCGGCTTCTTGACCTCGCCGAAGGACCACGTCCGGATGTCTTCCGGAGAGGCCAGTCGGATCGTCACCGAAGCGTAGTCGTTGATCTTGTCGTAGATGGGTTCGACCATCGTGCGCCGCCTTGTGGTTGCTCGTCGTCGCTGCCGTGTTCACGGCGAGTGACGACCGTTTGCGAGAGGTGATTGCTGACTGGTATGCGAAGGTGAGCCGCGGGGCGATCAGCCCGGGAGCACGGACTCCGCCGCGCCCCGCTTGTGCAGCTCGATGTTGAGGCCGAGGCCCTTGATCTCGTTGCAGAGCACACCGAACGAGACCGGCGTGCCGGGCTCGAGGATGTTCTCGTTCTTGACCATGGCCTCGTAGATCTTGGTGCGTCCGTCGACGTCGTCGGACTTCACCGTGAGCAGTTCCTGCAGGATGTTGGCCGCGCCGTAGGCCTCGAGCGCCCACACTTCCATCTCGCCGAAGCGCTGGCCACCGAAGCGGGCCTTGCCACCCAGCGGCTGCTGCGTGATCAGCGAGTAGGGACCCGTCGCGCGGGCGTGCACCTTGTCATCGACGAGGTGGTGCAGCTTGAGCATGTAGAGGGTGCCCACCGTGACGCGCTGCGTGAACGCCTCGCCGGTGCGGCCGTCGTAGAGCACCGACTTGCCGTCGGTGGCGTAACCGGCCTTGGTCAGCGCGGCCTCGATGTCGGCCTCCGAAGCGCCGTCGAACACCGGCGTGACCGCCTGGAAGCCCAGGTGCTTGGCAGCCCAGCCCAGGTGCGTCTCGAGGATCTGCCCGACGTTCATGCGGCTCGGCACGCCGAGCGGGTTGAGCA
>CAYMPV010000018.1:0-128707 GCA_964392305.1 uncultured candidatus Brocadiaceae bacterium | reverse complement strand
TGCGCAGATCCGATCATTGCCCTCAGGCGCCCACACGAACGTCAGGAGAGCCCCATCTTGGCGCGCAGATCGATGAGCTGCTGGTCGGAGTCGTCGACGCGAATCAAGCCGAGCCGCGGGAACTCGAGGTCGAGGATCACATACACACACAGCGCCATGATCACGGCGAACGAGACGACGTGCAGCCAATCCAGCTCCGCCGCCCCGGCCATGCCGTAGCCGCCCAGGAACGCGCACCCCAGAACCAGCAGGAACAACAACACGAAGATCACCACCGGCGGGTGCTGCATCGCCGCCGCGGTGCGCGTACTGCTGATGTCGAACACCGCGTTGAGGGCGCTCAGGATCAGGCTCGTGGTCGCCGCATCGGCCTTGGCGGCACAAGCCGAGAGCGCCTGCCGCCAGATGCGCTGTTGCAGACCCTCCCCGACCAACAGTTCGGCGCGCGCCGCGTCGAGGTCGGGCAACAGCGCGTAGGTGCGCAGCCGTGAGTCGACGTAGGCACGGAACTCCGCCCGCACCTCCGACTGTCCCGTCGCCGGCAGCAGATCCAACCGCAACCACGCGGTGCCGAGGTCGTTGCACTCCTGGGTGATCAGCTCCCGGCGGGCTTCGAAGCGGGCCGCGGCACCCGAGAACGTGAAGGCCAGCAGCAACCCGAGCAGGCCGAACACCGCGGCGGCGACGGCGCCCCCTCCTTGCCCGGACGGCGCCCCCGCCGCGGCCCGGCGCCGCCCAAGACGGTGACCGCCCCTCATCGCGCACAACATGCCGATCACGAGTGCCAGGGACAGCGCGGCCGGCTGCGTCAGGAGTTCCATGCGCAAGCATGTTCGGCAGCGCGGGCTCGACCGGCAATGGCCGAGCCCGGAATGCTCGACAGCCACAAACCAGTGGCCGCCGTCGACGATCGCGCCGACACTCCGGCCACAGGCCCGCCATGAATCTCAGGACCTTCCTCGCGCTGACCGGCGCCCTCTCGATCGCCGCGATCGCCGGCGTGATCACCTGGCACACGCTCTGCGGCGCCGCGCCGGCACTCGCCAGCGGTGCCGCGACCAGACCGGCGGATCCGGACGCCGACGGCCTGCGCGCCGAGAACGCGCGCCTGCGCGACCAGCTGCGTGAACTCGAAGGCAGGTTGCCCGAGGCGACGCACCGCGACGCGGCCCCGCCGGTCGAAGAGCCGCCGCCACCGCCACCGCCGGAAGTCGCCGCCGACGAGCCCGCAGCGAAGTTCACGTTCGCCGACCCGCGCTACGCCGACGTGCTGGCCAAGGTCGACTGGCAGTTGATGGGCGAGGTCACCAAGGAGATGCAGCCGCTGCTGGTGAAGATGCTCGAGGCCCTCGAGGAGACCGGCGAGGTGCCGCCCGAACTCGCGGTGCAGATCCAGCAACTCAACAGCAAGCTGGTGGCGCAGGTCCCCGCGATGCTCGAGTCCGGCGCCCCGGGTTTCGGCACCAACGGCAACTACACCCACCCGCTGTTCGTCGCCAACACGCTGGCCAGCACGCTCGCCGCCGGCGGCCTCGCGCTCGACCCCGCGCAGCAGGCGAAGATCGCCGGACTGGTGCAGTCGTTCAGCATCGAGAACGAGATCATCGACAAGAGCCAGCACGAGTACGCCCTCGAACAGCTGCTGGCCGAGACCGAGATGAAGGAACGTTTCTACCAGGAGGTCGGCTCGCGCCTGACCCCTGAGCAGCACGCGCAGATCTACCCGGAGGGCGCCGATCACGACGGCGCCAACCTGTTCGGCACCGGCCTGATGACGCGACCGTACGCACAGCCGATCCCGGCCAAGAACGCCACCGACTTCGCGCGGCTCGCCAGCAACCGCCTCGGCGAACAGCTCGGCCTCGACGAGGCCACCGCCGGCGCGGTGCGCGGCATCGTCGAGAGGATGGCGTCGGCCGCCACGGACCTGTGGCAACACCCCGCCGACAACACCGAGACCAAGCTGCACATGCTGCGGTCGGGCCGCATGACCACTGCGCTGCGCCATCAGCTGGCGATCATGCGTGAGATCAACCGGCAGGTGAACCTGACGCCCGAGCAGAAACAGAAGCTCGCCAAGATGCGCGGGGTGCTGGTGCCGCTGCCGCAGTGATGCAGCGTGGGGTGACCCACGCCCCGTTGCCGGGACAGCTCAGACCGTCACTGGGTCCTCGTGCACCGACGCGAACGTCTGCGCCGAAGCGGCGCGCAGGGCGCGTGCGTAGTCGGCGGGCGGGTCGTCGCCCAGCAGTTCGCCCCGTTCCAGGTAGTGGAACAGTTCGCCGTAGTGCTGCACCTCGGTCGGACTGACGCGCCGCATCAGGTGCCACGGCCGCAGCTGGCGCGTCGAACCCAGCCCCATCGCACCCAGCAGTTCGGCGACGCTGGCCAGGGTCTCGCGGTGGAACGAGGCCACGCGGCGGCGCTTGTCCGCGACCACCAGGCCCGCCTCGAGGTGTGGGTTCTGGGTCGCGACGCCGGCCGGACAGACGTTGGCGTTGCAACGCAGCGCCTGGATGCAGCCGAGCGCGAGCATCATGCCGCGCGCCGAGTAGACCAGGTCGGCACCGAGCATCAGCGCCTTGATCACGCCGAACCCGGTGGTGATGCGGCCGGCGGCGAACACGCGGATGCGGTCGCGCACGCCGAAACCGACCAGGGCGTTGTGCACGAACACGATGCCCTCGACCGCCGGCGTACCGACGCGGTTGGTGAACTCGACCGGCGCGGCGCCGGTGCCCCCTTCGCCGCCGTCGACGGCGATGTAGTCCGGCGTGATGCCCGTCACCACCATCGCCTTGCACAGTGCCAGGAACTCGCGGCGTTTGCCCAGGCACAGCTTGAAGCCGACCGGTTTGCCGCCCGACAGTTCCCGCAACTTCGCGACGAAGTGCATCATCTCGACCGGCGTCGAGAACGCGCTGTGCGCGGGCGGCGACAACACGTCCTTGCCGAGCGGCACGTTCCGGATCGCAGCGATCTCGGGCGTGACCTTGGCCGCTGGCAGGATGCCGCCGTGCCCCGGCTTGGCGCCCTGCGACAGCTTGACCTCGATCATCTTCACTTCGGGTCGCCGCGCGTTCTGCGCGAAGAGTTCGCCGTCGAAACCGCCGGCGTCGTTGCGGCAACCGAAGTAGCCGGTGCCGATCTGCCAGATCAGGTCGCCGCCGTTGGCGAGGTGATGGGGCGAGATGCCACCCTCACCGGTGTTGTGCGCGAAACCACCGTCCTTGGCGCCGCCGTTGAGCGCGCGGATCGCGTTGCCGCTCAGCGAGCCGTAGCTCATCGCCGAGATGTTGAGCAGGCTGGCGTCGTAGGGCTGGCTGCAGTCGGGCCCACCGATCGTGACGCGCAGCGTCGACGGGTCGACGTGCACGGGCGCGAGCGAGTGATTGGTCCATTCGTAACCCGGCTGGTAGACGTCGAGCCGCGTGCCGAACGGCATCGTGTCGAGCGTCTTCTTGGCGCGTTGGTAGACCAACGAACGTTCGTCGCGGCTGAACGGCCGCCCGTCGGTGTTGGACTCGACGAAGTACTGGTTGATCTCTGGCCGGATCGCCTCGAACCAGTAGCGGAATCGACCGAGCACCGGAAAGTTGCGCCGGATCGCCTGGCGGGTCTGGAAGTAGTCCTGGAAGCCGGCTGCGAGCAGCGGGCCCAACACGAGCAGCGACCACAGGACCGGCGGCCACAACCACGCCGTCGCGGCCAGCGCGACGAGCAGCACGACGGAGACGATCAGGAATTCGCGGCGCATCGGGGCAACTCCAGACAGCGGAACACCCCATCGCATCGGCGTTGCCGGGCCAGCGCCTGGAGCGAACCGCTGCACCACCCGCGTCTCAGCGGCGGCGCGGGTTGCCGCCCCGGCCCGGCAGCAACGCCAGGAACGCCGGCGGCGGCGGCGCCTCGAACGTCAGCACTCGGCCGTCGCGCGGGTGCGGCAACGACAAGCGCAGCGCGTGCAATCCCATGCGCAGGTCGCGCTGCCCGTAGCGGTCGTCGCCGACGATCGGGTGGCCCAGGAACGCCAGATGCGCGCGGATCTGGTGTTTGCGACCGGTGTCGAGTTCGACTTCGAGCAGCGCCCGTCCGGACCCGGTCTGCAGCGTGCGATAACGCGTGCGCGCGTTCTTGGCCGAAGGATGCGAGCCGACGCGGACCCGCAGGTTCTCGTCTTGCCACAGCGGCTCATCGATCTCGCCGGTCGGCGTCGCGGGCACCCCCTCGACGATCGCGAGGTAGATCTTGTTCGCCAGCTGCCACTGCGCCTGCACCCGATCGTTGACCTCGCGGGAACGGGCCAACAGCAGCACGCCCGAAGTCTGCCGATCGAGGCGATGCACGGGCCACAACGACACCTCGCGACCGGGTGACGACAACGACTGCCGCATCAACCCCAACGCGTGCGGCTGCGTGTCGTCGTCGGCAGCGACCGACAACAGGCCGACGGGTTTGTCGACGGCGATCAGGTCGTCGTCGCGCCACAGCACCGGCAGCGGGTCACGCGCTGCAGCCGGGCCCTGACCCTTGGCGACGACCTCGACGGTGTCACCGACAGCGAGCGCATGATCCGGGCGCCGCGTCACCGCACCGTTGACCAGGACACAGCCGTGCGCGAGTCGCTGCCGCAAGGTGTTCTTCGTCCACGTGGCGAAGTGCGCGGCCAGCACGTCGAGCAGCTTGCCGGCGACCAGCACACGAAGACGATCGGCCATGTTGGTGCGCCGGTGCGCTGCAGGTTCCGCCGTTCACCGCGCGAGCCCCGCGGCCGGGTCGCGCCTCAACGCGTCCAGACGTTGTCGTTCTTGTCGCGGTCGGGAAAGCGACCGCCCGGATCGAGCGTCACCTTCTTGATAGTGCGCGGGCCGAACTGCAGTCTCGCCGCGAAGGTGCGGCTGCCGTCGAACCAGACATCGACGGGCCAGGTGACCACGGCGCTGCCGTCGTCCTGTATCACCGCGTTCGCCATCGGCGTCGGCGCCGCGTCGCCCGGTTCGAACTCGACGCGCAGCACCACCGGCGACGGCATCTGGCCGGCCTGATGCACGTCGACGATCGTCTGCCCGTGGTCCTCACGCACACCCTGGATCGAGCCGTCGACCGATTCGGTGGTCCACAGCCAGTAGTACCAGAACCAGCCCAGATCGCGGCCCAGGGCGTTGTCCATGAAGAACGCGAAGTCCCACGGCGACGGGTGTTTGAACGCCCACACACCCGAATACTCACGCATCGCCCGCTGCACCGCCTCGTCACCGACGATGCCGCCGAGCATCGACAGCATCATCGGCGCCTTCTCGTAGGTCGTGAAGCCGTACATGTCGCCGGCTTGGTTGGCGTTCCACATCATCGGCGGCTCGCTCTCGTCGCCGCTGATCTGGCCGTAGCTCTGGCCGCGCCCGTCGAGACCCGGCGGACGACCGCGCGAGTCGGCGGCCGACAGGATGTTCATGTAGGTGTTGAAGCCCTCGTCCATCCAGCCGTAGCGCGTCTCGTTGTTGCCCACCATCATCGGCCACCACTGGTGTGCGGTCTCGTGGTCGGCGGCGCCCTGGTTGGAGTTGATCACCATCGGGTACTCCATGCCGGCGCTGGGCCCGTCCTGCATGGTCAGCTGCGGGAACGGATACGGCACCCACAACGACGAGTAGAACTGCAGCGCGTGGCGCGCGATCGGCCCGGCGTTGCGAAAGCGGTTGGCGCGTTCCGGCAGGTGCAGCATGTGGATCGGGATCGGCCCCTTGCCCGGGATCGTGGCGCGCGTCGCCTTCCAGACGTAGTTCTGCGCCGTGGCCCAGGCGAAGTCGTTGACCTGCTCGGCGACGAAATGCCAGACCAGTCTGTCGCTGCCCGCAGCCGGCAGGGCGGTGGCTCTGCCGGGGCCGGTCTCGTCGTCGCCGACGATGATCGTGTCCTGGTCGCTGTCGAGAACCTTCGCGAGGCGCTCGCGCGCGGTGGCGGTGAGCACTTCGTCGGGGTTCTGCAGCACGCCCGTGCCGCTGACCAGCCAGCCCGCGGGCACGTCGATGCGCACGTCGAAGCGGCCGAAGTTGTTGTAGAACTCGGCGGGTCCCAGATACGGGTCGTCGTTCCAGCCGTTCAGGTCGTCGTACTTGGCGAGGCGCGGATACCACTGCGTCGGCTGGAACAGCGTGTCGTCCCAACGCTGCGTCATGCGGTGCCCGCGACCGTCATCGCCGCCCGGCAACCGGGTGTGCCAGTCGATCTGCAGCGAGACCGTGCCGCCGGCGGCGATCGGCTTCGCCAGACGCACCGTGGCGACCGTCTGGTCGAGCCCGGACACCGAGGCCACCGCGGCAGCCTCACCGGGACGACGACGGCTTCGCCCGCTGCTCGCGGTCAGATCCACCGGGGCGCCGTCGACGACAAGGCGCGTGATCACCATGCCGTCGGTGATCTCGGCCGGCACCGAACTGCCGCGCTGCGCGCGTTCGCGGAACAGGTTGTGATCGAGTCGCAGCACCAGCCGCGTCAGTTCCTGCGGGCTGTGGTTGTGCACGGCGATCGTCTCCTTGCCGACGATCGACAGGGTGGCGCGGTCCAGCTGCGCGACGATGGTGAAGTCGGTCTGCAGCTGCCAGTAGTTCGGCCCGGGGCGCCCGGTGAAGTCGCGCGTCCCGGCGGCCATCGCGCGGCGGATCGCGTTCGTCAACGGCACGTCGCGGCGGATCGCGCGCGTCTGCGCCTGCAGGCCGGGGCGCATCCGTTCCGGGGCGCGCGTCAGCGCTTCCGCGGGCGCCTGTGCGAACGCGCCGGCGGACGTCGACATCGAACTCAGCAGCAGCAACGCGAAGGCGGCGACACGGGTCATGCAGGCGGTTCTCCGGCTCAGGCCAGGGGCAGAAGGGCCGCGCAGCCTATCCGCAGCGGCGGCACGGTCGAGGTCGGATCGCGACCGCGCGGTTGGAGTTTGTACCCGGTACCGTACGCACACTTCGCAGGGGGCGGTTGGGCCCGTATAGATGCGCACCATGATGTTGCGTTCGTTGTGCGCCGTTCTCGCCGCCGTCTGTCTGTTGCCCGACGAGGGCCAGTGGTTGCCGACCCAGGTCCGGGAGATGGACTGGGCAGCGCTGCAGCAGCGCGGCATGAAGTTGACCAAGGACCAGTTCTGGCACCCCGAGAAGGGCGGGGTGCTGTCGGCGACGGTGCAGATCAACGGCTGCACGGCGTCGTTCTGCTCGGCCGACGGGCTGCTCGTGACCAACCACCACTGCGGTTTTGGCGCGATCAGCGAACTGAGTTCGCCCGAACACAACTACCTGCGCGACGGCTATGCGGCGCAGACCCGCGAGCAGGAACTGCCGGCGCCGGGCATGGTCGCGTCGGTGCTCAAACGCATCGAAGACGTGACCGCCAAGGTGCACGAGGCGCAGGCGACGGCCAAGGACGACCTCGAGCGCTGGGCGATCACGCAGCGCGTCATCGGCGAACTGATCGGCGCGGCCGAGGCCAGCGAGGACAACACGAAGTGCTCGGTGGCGAGTTTCCTCGAGGGCAAGGAATACCACCTCTACTACCGCACGCAGATCCGCGACGTGCGGCTGGTCTACGCGCCGCCGCGCGCGATCGGCGAGTTCGGCGGCGAGGTCGACAACTGGGAGTGGCCGCGGCACACGGGCGACTTCACGTTCTTCCGCGCCTACGTCGGCAAGGACGGCAAGGTCGGCGACTACGACAAGGACAACGTGCCCTATCGCGCCGAGCACTTCCTGCCGGTCGCCAAACAGCCGGTCGCGGAAGGCGACCTCGCGATCGTGATGGGCTACCCGGGCCGCACGCAGCGCTACAAGACCAGCCGCGCGGTGGCGACGCAGGAGGGTTACGTGTTCCCGGCGCGCGACCGCGTGCTGACCGCCGCGATCGCGGTGCTCGAGGCCGCCGGCAAGGCCAGCGAAGCCAAGGGGCTCGAGGTCGCCAGCCGCATCAAGTCGCTCGCCAACGTGCAGAAGAACGCGCAAGGCATGATCTTCGGCCTCGCCAACAACCGCACCGTCGACAAGAAGCTGCGCGAAGAGGCCGCGTTCCGCAGCTGGCTGGCGCAGGACGGCAAACGCGCCCAGCAGTGGGTCTCGCAGCAGTCGGGCTCGGTGCTCGACGAACTGCTGGCGCTCGACGAAGCCGAGGCCAAGACCATCGAACGCGACACCTTCGTGTGGTTCCTGCGTGTGCTCGGCAACGACCTGCCGCTGCTGTCGGTGCTGACCCAGGCCTGCGCCGCGCTCGACGCCGCTGAAGACGGCACACCTTCGGAACGGCTGCTGCGGGTGATCGCGTCGGAGCAGTTCGCCGCCGACTGGGACACGATCCAGGCGCCGCTGCTGCGCATCCTGCTCACCGAGATCACCGGCATGTCGGCCGAACAGCGTCTGGCCGGCACCGAGTTCCTCGGCGCCGGCCAGCCCGACGCCGCGGTGGTCGAGGCGATGTGCGGCAAACCGGCGCTGCTCGACGGCAAGGCCCGCGCCGCGCTGTTCGAGGGCGGCAAGGCCGCGGTGGCGGCGAGCGACGACCCGCTGATCCAGCTGGCGCGTGCGTTGGCCCGCGAGAACGACGCCTGGACGACCCGTGCCCGGCAACGCGCCGGCCAGGACCTCGACGTCGGCCGCCGCTGGATCGCGGCGCAGGAGGCGTTCCGCGGCAAGTCGTTCTACCCTGACGCCAACAGCACGCTGCGCGTGTCGATCGCGACGGTCAAGGGCTACGAGCCGCGCGACGGCCTGGTCGCGGTGCCGTTCACGACGGTCGCCGGTCTGTTGCAGAAAGAGAAGGGCAAGGAGCCGTTCAACAACCCGCCGGCGCTGCTCGCCGCGGCCAAGGACCGCATGAAGAGCCGCTGGGTCGACCCCAAGCTCGGCGACGTGCCGGTGTGTTTCCTCGCCGACGGCGACACCACGGGCGGCAACTCGGGTTCGCCGGTCATCAACGGCAAGGGCGAACTGATCGGGCTCAACTTCGATCGCGTCTTCGAGGCCGTCGCCGGCGACTTCGGCTGGAACGCCGACCGCTCGCGCAACGTGATCTGCGACATCCACTACGTGTTGTGGGTGATCGAGGCGGTGCAGCCGTGCCCGAGCCTGCTGGCCGAGTTGCTGCGGTGATCGCGAGCGCCGTAGTCGGCTTCGGGCAGGACTGACGATGTTCGACTGGCTACTGCGCCCGCGCCGCCACCACGCGCGCCGCGAACTGCTGGCTCAGCCGTTCCCCGCGGCGTGGACACCGATCCTCGACGCGCTGCCGTTCTACCGCCATCTCGACGAACGCGGCCAGCAGCGCATCCGCGACGACCTGCGCGTGTTGATCGCCGAGAAGGAATGGGAAGGCTGCGGCGGGCTGGTGCTGACCGATCAGATCCAGGTGACGATCGCGGCGCAGGCGAGCCTCTTGCTGCTGGCGATCGAGCACGAGTACTTCGCCGACGTGCACAGCATCCTGGTCTATCCCAGTGCTTATCTCACCATGCCGCAGCAGGACGCCGCCGGCGTCGTGCGGCCCGGCCAGGCCAACCTCGGCGAAGCATGGCAACGCGGTCCCGTGATCTTGTCGTGGGACGCGGCGAAGGGCGGTGCGGTCGATCCGAAGGACGGCCACAACCTCGTGCTGCACGAGTTCGCGCACAAGCTCGACATGCTCGACGGCCTCGCCGACGGCACGCCGCCGCTGCGGGGTCGCGCCGAGTTGCGCGACTGGGTGCAGACGATGACCGCCGAGTTCCGCAACCTGCGCGACGCTGCCGCGAACGGGCGCGCGACCGTTCTCGACCACTACGGCGCGACCAACCCGGCGGAGTTCTTCGCCGTCGCCACCGAGTGCTTCTTCGAGAAGAGCAAGCAGCTGCAGCGGCGGCATCCGCAGCTCTACGCGGTGCTGCAGGACTACTACCGGCAGGACCCGGCGGCGCGCGCGTGAGGTGCGCTCACGACGACGCGGCCGACGCGCCGAGGAACGCGCGTTCGATCTCGGCGTCGTAGACGACGATGTCCGGCAGTTCGCGATAACGGCCGTCGACGTCCATGCCGAAACCGATCACGAACTCGTCGGGGATCTGGAACCCGACGTGCGCCAGCGGCACCTCGACGACGCGGCGCGACGGTTTGCTGAGCAAGGTCGCGACCGCACACGTCGTCGCCCCCGAGTCGAGGAAGAAGCGCCGCAGCGCCGCGACGGTGCGGCCGGTGTCGACGATGTCCTCGAGCAGCACCACGTCGCGGTCGCGGCACGGCACCACCTGCGCACCGGTCAGCACGACCTGACCCGAACTCTGCGTGCCGACGTACGACGAAGCGCGCACTTCGTGCAGCGGCAGGTTGCCGGGCAACAGTTGCTGCAAGATGCGCGCGAACGGTCGTGCGCCTTCGACCACGACGACCAGGCACGGCGGTGCATCCTTGCCGGCAGCCTGGATCTGACGCGCGAGTTCGTGACAACGGCGGTGGATGTCGTCGCGGCTGAAGACGACGCGGAACGGCGGGGCTGACTGACTCATCGACGACTCGTCACTGCAGTTGGAACGACACCGCGGACGAGACGCCGACGGCGGAGAGGGTGTTGAGGTCGAGCACGACGTGGGCCGCGACCAGCGGCACACCGGCGAGCGGGTTGGGCGTCGGCAAGGCAACGCGCAGCGAACGGTAGCCACCCGCCGGCAGCGGCGCCACCGCACCGGGCACGCCCAAGAACACCGACAGCAGCGGGTCCTGCGCCAGCGGCACCAGCACGCCGAGCAACGGGAATCCCGGCGCCGAACCGTAGGCGATGCCGATCGCGCTCCATTGCGTTCCCTGCGCATTGCCGTTGGCGAGCGCAGTGCCATGCACGGTGAACGAACCCGGCCTGCTGCTGACCGCCACCTGCACCGGGTGATCGGTGTTGTCGGCGTCGTTGCGGCGACCCGGTGAGCCGAGATCGCCGAACCCGAACGGGACCACCGCAGCGGCGTAGTTGGCGTTGTTCTGGGCACCGAGCAGATTGCGCCGTTCCGCCGCCACCCCCGCGCCACCCGGCAGGCTGCCGGTGTAGCTCAACGCGTCGATCGTCGTCGCTCCTTGCGACACCGCCAGCGCGTCACCCGAGTTGCTGAGCGCCAGGGTGTTGTTCGGCAGGGCCAGTCCGAGCGGCTGCCCACCGTTGCGCGTCGGCGCGCCATCGATCTGCACCACCAGCGGCTTGCCGGGGATCAGCAGCAGGTTGCTGACCAACGTCACCGCCGCCGCGTTGTCGGCGAGGGTCACGCCCATCAACCCCACCGGCCGGGCCGAGACGTTGACCAGTTCCAGGTACTCACCGGTCGGGTCGACGACGGCGGCCGGGTCGCGGTGCACTTCGCTGATGCGCACGTCGCCCGCCGCGAGCGTCGGCGGCGCGACCTCATCGCAGTAGAAGTCCAGGTAGTCGCCGTTGTGGGCGGTGGCGCGATACCGCTCGCCGTCGGTGTCGAGGCGCAGGCTGCCGACCACCGCAAAGCCGACGGTCGAAGCGCTGCCCGCGGTCGTGCACAACAACGCGCGCGCCGCGGCGGCCTGGTTGAGCCGGTTGACGATCGTCGGCGTCGGATGGCCGTAGGAGTTGCCGATACCGCAGCTGACGACGGCCAGTTCGGGCGCCAGCCGCGTCACCAGGTTGGTGCTGGTCGAGGTGTTCGAGCCGTGGTGGTTGAGCTTGTAGACGTCGACGTCGCCACAGGCGAGCGACGCGGGTGACTCGACGTCGCTGGTGCCGTTGCCGCCGCCGGTGAGGTCGCCGCCCAGCCACATCGAGAAGTCGCGATAGTCGAGGCGCAGCACCAGCGAGCGTGAGTTCTCCTCCTGCGCCGAGCTGATCGGGTCGACGAACGCGCCGCCGAGCACGTTGCCGTTGGCGGCGATGCAGGTCAGCGTCGCGCCGCCACCGAGTTGCACGACCAGACCCGGCGTGGCGGTGCGGCGGCGGGCGCCAGCCGCCGCGAGATAACCGTTGGTCGCGGCGCTGGTGTTGGTGCGGCGCAGGTCGCCGCGGTCGTAGGCGAGCGCGAATGGTCGCGCCACCAGCACCTCGTCCAGACCACCCTGGTGGTCGTCGTGGAAGTGGCTCAGGAAGGTGTGGCCGTAGCCGGTCGGAGCCAGCGCCGTGATCACCGGCAGCACCGCGGCGACCCCCTGACCATCGGGCCCGGCGTCGACCACGTGCACGGTGCCGTTCGGAGCCCGCAGCACGATGCCGTCGCCCTGGCCGACGTCGACGACCACCACGGTGAGCCCGACGGGCGGCGAACCTTCCCCGCCCTGGGGGCAGACCGCGAGCACCAGGGCGGCGAACGACGTGGCGAGCATCGGCCGCAAGATACCAGAGCACCCGCGGGTATCTTGCCGACGTGGCCATGCTCACCCACCGCTACGGCGCCGACGTGCACCTGTTCGACGATCCGTTCCTCAGCACGCTGCTGGCCCGCATCGGCAGCCCCGAAGTGTCGACCGCGGCGCTGCCGACGCTGGTGCGTTCGGCCTACGCGCGGCTGTGCCAGGAAGTGCTGGCGCGCGAGTTCCCGGTGCGAACGGCACGAACGCCGACCCGCATGACCGCGACCGAACCGCGCGCCTTCGTCGCCGGACCGCAGCTGTGCCGCGACACCCGTCTGGTCGTGACCGCGGTGATCCGCGCCGGCATCCTGCCCGCGCAGGTCTGCTACGAAGCCGCCAGCGAGGTGTTGCCACCCGCCAACGTGCGGCTCGACTTCCTCAACCTGTCGCGCGTCGTCGACGCGCAGCACCAGGTGACCGGCGTGCGCCTCGACGGCAGCAAGCTCGGCGGCGACGTCGATGGCGCGGTGGTGCTGTTGCCCGACCCGATGGGCGCGACCGGCGGCACCGTCTGCCGCGCCGTCGATGTCTACCGCGAACTGGCCGGCGACCGACCGGGCGGCGGGCCACGCACGGTCTGCGCCGTGCACCTGATGGTGACGCCCGAGGCGATCCGACGGGTCACCGCGATGCATCCGGGGGTCAAGATCTACGCCGGACGCCTGGACCGGGGCTTGTCCAGCGACCGGGCCATGGCTTCCCCGCCTGGCACGTTCCCTGACGAGGAACGCGGCCTCAATGACGTGCACTACATCGTGCCGGGCGCCGGTGGCATGGGCGAACTGCTCACCAACAGCTGGGTTTGAGCTGAGCTGGGTGCGCAGATGCCGCCCGACGCATTGCCATCTGCGCAATGCGGCACGGCATGATCGAGGCTCGCCTTGACGCATATCTAGCTGGTATTGCCATAGTTACGGCTCCCCGTCTGGCTGTGGAAAGAGTGGAAAGCACTGCGTGGATGCCCCCGTTCGGCGACGATTGGGGCACCCCTATGACCCCTCGCACCCCACCCCCCCATCCCCGTCGCTGGTCGCTGCTCGACATCGACGATCCCGACGACTTCTACTTCTCCTGCGCCGACTGCGGCTGCACCACCTGCTGCATCGACGTCGACACGCTCGACGGGCAACGCCAGACCGAGAGACTCTCCGGCGCTCGCCGCCCCATCGCGCGCTCGCGGCACCAGCGCCAGGGTTCGTAGCCGCGGCCATCGGTCGCGCGCCAACCTCGCCGGGAGTTACCTTGCCCCGCGCCGCGCCGTCGCTAAGCCTTGCCGTTCCATGTCCATCATCGTCAACGTGCAAGGTCGCGAGGTCCTCGACTCCCGCGGCAACCCAACCGTCGAAGTCGAAGTCGAACTCGAGTCTGGCGCCCGTGGCAGCGCGATCGTGCCGTCCGGCGCGAGCACCGGCGCCCACGAAGCGGCCGAGCTGCGCGACGGCGACAAGAAGCGGTACCTCGGCAAGGGGGTGCTCAAGGCGGTGATGAACGTCAACACCTCGATCGCCGACGCCCTGGTCGGCCAACCGGCCGAGGATCAGTACCTGGTCGACGCGGTCCTGGTCGAAGCCGACGGCACCCGCAACAAGAAGAAGCTCGGCGCCAACGCGATCCTCGGCGCCAGTCTGGCAGTGGCCAAGGCGACCGCCAACGAGGTCGGCATGCCGCTGTTCCGTTACCTGGGTGGCGCCCAGGCGCGGCGCCTGCCGGTGCCGATGATGAACATCCTCAACGGCGGCATGCACGCCGACAACAACGTCGACTTCCAGGAGTTCATGGTGATGCCGGTGGGCGCCGACTCCTTCCACGAGGGCCTGCGCATGGGCGTCGAGGTGTTCCACGCGCTCAAGGCCGAACTCAAGCGGCAGAAGTTGATGACGGCGGTCGGCGACGAAGGTGGTTTCGCCCCCAACCTCTCGAGCAACGCGGCGGCCTTCGAGGTGATCCTGACGGCGATCAAGAAGGCCGGCTACAAGGCGGGCTCGGACCTGGTGCTGGCCCTGGACGCGGCCTCCACCGAGCTGTTCGCGACCGGCAAGTACACCCTGGCCGGCGAGGGCAAGAAGCTCGACGCCAAGGGCATGGTCGACCTCTACACCAAGTGGTGCAGCGACTTCCCGATCTTCTCGATCGAGGACGGCATGGCCGAAGACGACTGGGCCGGCTGGACCCGCCTCACCGAAGCGATCGGCGACGAGGTGCAACTGGTCGGCGACGACCTGTTCGTGACCAACACCAGCCGGCTCGAGCGCGGCATCGAGGAGGGCGCGGGCAACGCGATCCTGATCAAGGTCAACCAGATCGGCACCCTGACCGAGACCTTCGAGGCGATCGAGATGGCCAAGCGCGCCGGTATGCGGGCGGTGATGTCGCACCGCTCGGGCGAGAGCGAGGACGCGACCATCGCCGACCTGGCTGTGGCCACCGGCACCGGCCAGATCAAGACCGGCGCGCCGTGCCGCAGCGACCGCGTGGCGAAGTACAACCAGCTGCTGCGCATCGAGGAGATGCTCGGCGACAGCTCCGTCTACGGCCTGTGACCCGGTCGACCGTGGCCCGACCGGCTGTGAGTCGACCGACTGTCAGACGACCGACCGCGGCGCGCGTCGCGGTGCTTTTTCGGTCGCGCCATGCACACGGCGGCAACGCTCGCTAGGATGCGCGGCGCCGCGAAGCGATGACGACGACGCGAACTCCAGCTGCCGCCAACGACTCCTTCCCGCGCTGGGTGGCGCTGGCGAGCCTCGTCGTGGTGTTGTGGCTGTTCTTCTCCAACACCGCACCGGCGATGCGCGAGCGCACCGAGTTGCAGGGGGTGCTCGCCGACCTCGGCCAGTTGCGCCGGCAGGCCGACGCCGTGATCACCGAGCGCCGCCTGGGTCTGTCGAGCGACCGCAACCTGGACCTGCAGGCGCTGCTCGTGGCCATCGACCAGCAGGGTCTGACCCCCGCCGAGTTGTGCGCGGCCCATCCCGCGCCCAGTCCTACCGAGACGGACCCCGCCGACGAGTCGGGTTCGAACGGGCCCAGGAAGTTCCGTTGAACCGCAGCCGTCCATCCGTCGCTCCGCTCGGCTCGGGATTCCCCGATACCAACCCCTCCGTTCGCGTGCCGCCTACGTATGCCCGCCCCGTCACGGGCGCGGGACGCGGCTACCGCAGTACGCACCACGACTCCTGACGGGCCAACCCTGACGGTCAACCCCGACGACCCCTCCCTTTCGAATCATGAGCAACGCCAGCAATCCTTCCGGCCCGAACGACTCCACCGACCTGCAGCAGGTCGAGAAGCTGCGTAAGGCCTACGCGGCGATGAAGGACGAGATCCGCAAGGTGATCGTCGGTCAGGACCACGTCGTCGACGAACTGTTCATGGCCCTGTTCTGCCGCGGTCACTGCCTGTTGATCGGCGTGCCGGGCCTGGCCAAGACGCTGCTGATCTCGACGTTGTCGCGGGTCCTGTCCCTGTCCTTCAACCGCATCCAGTTCACGCCCGACCTGATGCCCTCGGACATCACCGGCACCGAGGTGATCCAGGAGGACAAGAACACCGGCAAGCGCGAGTTCAAGTTCATGGCGGGCCCCGTGTTCGCCAACGTGATCCTCGCCGACGAGATCAACCGCACCCCGCCCAAGACGCAGGCCGCGCTGCTCGAGGCGATGCAGGAGTACCAGGTCACCGTCGGCGGTCAGCGCCACGAGCTGCAGAAGCCGTTCTTCGTGCTCGCCACGCAGAACCCGATCGAGCAGGAAGGCACCTACCCGCTGCCCGAAGCCCAGCTCGACCGCTTCATGTTCATGGTCAAGGTCGACTACCCCAGCGCCGAGGAAGAGCGTGAGATCCTGCGCCGCACCACCGAGGACCGCAAGGTCGAGATCTCGCCGGTGCTCGGCGCCAACGAGATCTTCGAACTGCAGCAGATCGTGCGCCGGGTGCCGATCGCCGATGCCGTGCTCGAGTACGCGCTGCGGCTCACGCGCCAGACGCGCCTCACCACCGGCGAGGCGCCGGCGTGGATCCAGGAATGGCTGCAGTGGGGCGCCGGTCCGCGCGCCAGTCAGAACCTCGTGCTCGGCGCCAAGGCCCACGCGCTGCTGCAAGGCCGGTTCTACGTCGCCGCCGACGACATCCGCGCCGTCGCCAAGCCCGTGCTGCGCCACCGCCTGGTGACCAGCTTCGCGGCCGAAGCCGAAGGCATCTCCACCGACAAGGTCGTCGAGCGCCTGCTCGACGAGATCCAACCCAACCAGAGCGCGGTGCTCGCCGACGGGAAGTTGCCCAAGGTCATTGCGCAGGGCTGACGCCCTGCGAATGACCTCGCGCAACTTGTGTTGTCCGCAGGCCGGGCCGGAAACAACACGGGCGATTGATGCAGCTGGCCGGCACTCGGCCTGCGGGGTTGTGGGCGAAATGAGAGGAATGGATGGGTAGCGCAACCGAGGTGAGTAGGGCCCTCGAGAGGGGTGTGGCGGGGCTGGTGCCTGCTGTTGGCTTCTTCTCTGCTGCTGTTGTTGCTGTTGCTGCTTCTTCCCCGCTTCTCTCTCTGCTGGCTCTGCTGCTGAACCCTGTTTCCTCTTCTGCTGCTGGTTCTGCTTCGTGACTGATCGGGTGACTTGATGACCGAGATTCCAACCAACTACCTCGATCCGAAGGTGCTCGACAAGATCGGGCGGCTGGAGCTGCGTGCGCGGCTGGTGGTCGAGGGTTTCGTGACCGGCATGCACAAGTCGCCGTACCGGGGGTTCTCGGTCGAGTTTGCGCAGCACCGCGAGTACGTGCCCGGGGACGATCTGCGCCACTTGGATTGGAAGATCTTCGGCAAGTCCGACCGGTTCGTGATCAAGCAGTACGAGGAGGAGACGAACCTGCGTGCGCACCTGTTCCTCGACCAGAGCGAGTCGATGAACTATGCGCACGACGATGGGATGTCGAAGTTCGACTATGCGGCGACGGGGTGCGCGTCGTTGGCGTTCCTGATCCAGCAGCAGGCCGACGCGGTCGGGCTGACGCTGTTCGACGAGAAGGTCGCCAAGCAGGTGCCGCCGTCGAACACGCGCGCCAGCCTCGCCAACCTGTTCGCGGCGCTCGAGGGCGCGAAGGCGCGCAAGCAGAAGACCAAGGTCGGCGCGGTGCTGCAGGAACTGGCCAGCCAGCTGCGTGCGCGCGGCATGGTGATGATCTTCAGCGACCTGTTCGACGAGCCCGACGCGGTGCTCAAGGGCCTGCGCGCGATCGCCAGCCGCGGCCACGACATCGTCGTCTTCCACGTGCTCGACCGCGACGAAGTGCAGTTCCCGTTCGAGCGCATGACGTTGTTCGAGGGCATGGAGCAGCTGCCCGAGCTGCTGTGTGACCCCAAGTCGCTGCGCGAGGCATATCTGGCCGAGATCGAAGGCTTCGCCGAACAGATCAAGAAGGGCTGCCTGGCGCAGCGCATCGACTACGTGCGCGTGGTCAACGACCATCCGCTCGACGTCGTGCTCACCTCCTACCTCAGCGCGCGGGCCGCCCGCGCCAAGCGGCGCAAGTAGCTTGAGCTTCACCAACCCAGCCCTGTTGGCCGGGGCCGCGCTGTTCGCCGTCCCGCTGATCATCCACCTGCTCAACCGGCAGCGGCACAAGCGCCGCCCGTGGGCAGCGATGGAGTTCCTGCTGCGCGCCTACCAGAAGCAGCGCAACCGGCTGCGCAACGAGAACCTGCTGCTGTTGCTGCTGCGCTGCCTGCTGCCGATCGTGCTGGCCCTCGCCGTGGCGCGACCGGTGCTGCAGAGCGCCGCCGGCCTGCTCGCCGGCAGCGGCACGGTGCACCACGTGATCGTGCTCGACGGCAGCTACAGCATGGGCGCCCAACAGAGCGGTGCACCGAGCCCGTTCGAGCGCGCTCGCGAGATGGTCGGCCGCATGCTCGATCGATTCGAGCAGAACGAGAACCGCTCCGACATGGTGACGCTGGTGCTGTCCGGAGTGCGACCGCGCTTCCTGGTGCGCAGCGACCTCGACCTGGCCACCGCGCGCAACCAATGGTTCACGTTGCAGCGTCCCAATGGTGCAGGCCCCGACGACGCCGCCAGCGAACTCGGCGAAGCCCTGCTGCAGGTGGCCGACGCGCTCGAAGAGGCCAAGGACACCGACGTGCAGGTCTACGTGTTCACCGACCTGCAGGCACGCTCGCTCGGCAAGGCCCTGCAGACAGGTGAGCCGTCGGCCGCGGCCGAGCTCGTCGACACCGCCCGCGACGCCACCGAGCGGCTGCAGAAGCTCGACGGCACCCAGCTGCACTGGATCGACTGCGGCCCGTTCGCCGACGGCCACGTCGGTGGCGTGCTCGACAACGCGCAGATCACCGACCTGCGCATCGAACAGCCGGTCGCGATCGCGCGCACGCCGGTCGACGTGATCGCGACGCTGCGCAACCGCGGCCAGGTGAAGATCGACGTCGAGGTGACGATCGACATCGACGGCGGCGAACCGATGCGCAAGGTCGTGTCGCTGGCGCCGGGCGCCGAGGGCGAAGCCGACTTCCAGGTGGCGTTCCGCGAGCTCGGCCGTCGCCGATTGCGCGCGAGCCTGCAGAACGACGCGCTGACCGCGGACGACGAACGGTTCCTGACCGTGCTGGTGCGCGATCGCGTGCGGGTGCTGCTCGTCGACGGCGCCGCCGACGAAGACCCGCTGCGCTCCTACCACTACCTGTGGGAAGCGATCCTCGACCCCGATCCGACCCTGCTGCCGACGTTCGCGGTCGAAGCCGTCGATGCGCTGGCACTGCTCAGCGGCCGCGCCGTGCCCAAGGACTACGACGTCACGGTGTTGGCCGACGTCGACCGCATCAACCAGCAGGCCGCAGCCGCGTTGCAGGCCGCGCTGCAAGCCGGCCGGGGACTGTTCGTGTGCTTTGGCGATCGCACCGACCCCGACAGCTACAACCTGCATCTCTACGCGGCCGGCGACGGCATCATGCCGATGCGCCTGGGCACGCCGATCGGCGGCAGCGCCGGCAACGCGGTAGCGCGCACGCCGACGATGCTGCACCCCGAGCACCCCGCGTTCGCCGAGTTCGAGGAACCCGTCTACCGCGAGGTCCTGCAGGCGATCCCCGTGACCGGCTGGTTCGGCACCAGCGCCGGATCGCTGCGCGAGAACAGCACCGTGCTGGCCAACCTGACCGACCCCGAACAGAGCCCGCTTCTGGTCACGCGCGAGTTCGGCGAAGGCAAGGCCCTGTTCCTGACCTCGACGATCGCGTCGGAGTACCGCGCCCAGCGCTGGAACCACCTCGACGACCCCATGGTCGCGTTCCCGCTGCTGCACGGCATCACCAAGTGGCTGGCGCTGCCGGCCACCGACCCGTTCTCGGTCTTGGTCGGCGCCGAGCTGTCGTGCAGCGTCAACGGTCGCCCCGAGAACCTCGAACTGCAGCGCCCCGAACGCGACGGCGGCACGCGCGTGCCGGTCGGCGGCGAGCCGCGGCCGCTGCCCGGCGGCCGTTTCCAGCTGCCGACCTTGCGCGACACCGACCGCGCCGGCTTCTACACGGTCGAGATGCTGCTCGACCGCGAGAACGGCAAGGAACCGCTGGTGCTGCCGTTCGCGGTCAACGTCGACCCCGACGAAGGCGACCTGCGTTACGTCGCCCACGAAGAAGCCCGCCAGGCGCTGTCGCTGCCGCGCATCCTCACCAACCTGCCCGCGGCCGCCGACGCCGCCGAACCTTCCGACTCGAGCGAACTGGGCCCGACCCTGCTGCTCTGCACCCTGCTGCTGGTGCTCGGCGAAGCGGCGCTGGCGCGCTTCGTGTCGATGCGAAGGAGCTGACCGTGTTCTCCGAGATGACCATCTACGCGTCGACACCGCTGCTGCAGGATCCCGAATCGGCGACCCACGTCGAGGAGGTGTTCCGGTTCGCCAACGCGCCGCCGCTGTGGGTACTGGCCCTGATCGTGGTGCCGGCGACGGTGCTGTTCGCGTGGTGGTCGTACTCGGGCCTGCAACGGCTCGAGCAGCCGACCCGCGCGGTGTTGTCGACGCTGCGCTGGCTGGCGATCGCGATCGCCTGCCTGCTGTTGTTCCAGCCGGTCTTCGAAGTCACCACGTACCGCAAGACCCAGAACCAGGTGCACGTCCTGGTCGACGACAGCGCCAGCATGGCGCGCAAGGACAGCTATCCCGACGAGGACGAAGCGAGCCAACTCGGGCAGCTCACCGGTGCCACCGACCTCGGCACCCTGACGCGGCGCGAACTGGTCACGCAGGTGCTGACGCGCGACGACGGCCTGCTCGCCCTGCTGCAGCCGACCCACGACGTGCGCCTGTTCCGCGTGCAGCGCAAGCCGTCGCCGATCCGCGGCCTCGACGAACTGGCCGCCAACGGCAACCGCACCACGCTCGGCGACGCGCTCGACCTGCACCTCGGCGCGGCCGGCTCGGCCAACCTCGACGCCGTGATCCTGGTCTCCGACGGCCGCAACAACGGCGGCCTGGATCCGGTCGAGGTGGCCCAGACCTACGCGCTGCGCGGCATCCCGATCTTCACCGTTGGCGTCGGTGACCCGCAGCCGCCGCGCAACGCCTGGATCATCGGTCCGCCAGGCCCCAAGGAGGCGCTGCGTGAGGAGGAAGTGGGCTTCGACGTGACGCTGCGCGCTGAAGGCCTGGGTGGCAAACGCGCGCGCGTCGAACTCGAGGGTTCGCGCGACGGCGGGCCGTTCAACCCGCTGGCGACCGCCTCGGGCGACCTGCCGCCCGACGGCGAGAGCACCAAGGTGCGCGTCTTCTTCGCCTTCCAGGAGGCCGGCGACTGGACCCTGCGGTTCAAGCTGGTGCCCGACGCGGCGGAGAGCCAGGTGGACGACAACAGCGACGTGCGGTTCCTGCGCGTCAACGACGAACGCATCAAGGTGCTCTACGTCGAGGAGCGCCCGCGCTGGGAGTATCGCTACATCAAGAACAGCCTCAAGCGCGTCGACCCGAGCATCTTGATGCAGGCGGTGCTGTTCGACGCCAGCCCCCGCTTCGAACAGGAGCACAGCAAGGAACTGCCGCCGCTGCGCGACATCCCGCGCACCGAGAAGGAACTGCTGCAGTACCACGTCGTGCTGCTGGGCGACGTCGCCCCAGAGCGCATCGCGCCGACCGAGGAAGGCATCCGCAACTGGCTGCAGATGCTGGTCAAGTTCGTCGAGTTCGGCGGGGGCGCCGGCTTCCTGTTCGGCGACGTAGCGATGCCCGAGCGCTACCGCAACACGCCGCTGCAGGACCTGCTGCCGGTCGTGCTCGAAGACCCTGTCACCCTGCAACGCAACCCGCCGTCGCGTGAGTTCGAGTTCCGGCCGATCCTCGAGAACCCGCTGCAGCCGCACGACATCCTGCTGCTGCAGCGCGACCCGGCGTTCAACCGACGCCTGTGGGAAGACGGCCTGCCGGGCTTCTTCGTCTACCACCAGGTACAGCGCGCCAAACCCGGCGCGACCGTGCTGCTGCGCCATCCGACCGACGGCAACTCCTACGGCAAGCGACCGATCGCCGTGGTCTCCCCGTATCCGCGCGGCACCACGTTCTTCCTGGGCACCGACGAGACCTGGCGCTGGCGCGACCCGTACGCGGAGACCTACATGGACGCGTTCTGGCGCAACGTCGTGCGCCACCTGGCCCAGGGCCGGTTGCAGCGCCGCAACGACCTGCTCGAGCTGACCGTCGACAAGAACATGCTCGAGACCGGTGACAAGGTGCGGGTGCACCTGCGCCTGCAGGACGCCGAACTGCAGCCCTCGACCGCGCAAGAACAGCCGATCTTCCTGCGCAACGACGACAACGAGACCGAACGCCGCATGCTGCGTGCGGTGCCCGGTGAGCCGGGCATGTACCAGGCCAGCTTCACGATGGCCGACGCCGGCGCGTTCAGCTTCCTGGTGTTCACCAACCAGAACCCCAACGACGCCGTGCTCGCCCGCGAGGACGTGCTGGTCAAGGTGCCCGACCGCGAGATGGCCCAGTCGAGCCAGGACCGCCAGACCCTCGAACGCATCGCCGCTGCGAGCGGCGGTCCGGCCGGCACTGGCCGTTACGTGTTCCTCGCCGCGGCGGCCGATCTGGCGGCAGACTTCGCCGGCCGCAAGTCCTACGAGAGCCGCGAAGACACCCGCACGCGGCCGGCCTGGGACAGCGGCTGGTCACTCGGCCTGCTGCTCGCGGTGCTCGCCGTCGAGTGGATCCTGCGCAAGCGGGCGCGACTGATCTGATGCCGCCCCTCGCCAGCCGTCGGTGGCCGGTCGAGAATGCTCGCTCGCAGGTGATGACCACGCTGCGTATCCGCGGCCGACCGTTGCGCCTGTCCTCCCTTCAATCCCCTTGCCGATGCAGATCCCGACGATGAGCTCCTGCGCCAGCCTGCGTGCGATCGTGAGCCTGCTGCTGGTGCTCACCATCGCCGCGTCGCTACCGGCCCAGCGCGCGCCGGAACGTGCCCCGCTGCGACCGATGGAGTTCAGCGCCAGCCAGGACGACAACCTGTTCTCGCTGGGCCGGTCGCAAGAGGACATCCATCAGTGGGAAGTCGCCCTCGGAGAACTCGAACGAGGTGAACACCGCCTCGCCGTCGAGCGCCTGCACAAGCTGCTGGGCAGCGAGATCGGCGGCGTCGTGCCGATCGCGCCCGGCCGCTTCGTCGGCCTGCGCCTGGCCGTGGTGCAGACGCTGGCCAACATGGCCCCCGCTGCGATCGACGCCTACGAGAACCTGGTGAAGCGTGAGGCCGGCGCGTTCGCCGAACGCAGCCTGCTCGAACTCGACGCCGCGCAGTTGGCACTGCTGGCCGAACGCTTCCCCGCTGCCGACATCGGCCGCCGCGCGCGCGTGCGTCTGGGCGATCTGGCGCTCGAACGCGGCGACGGTCACGCCGCCGCGGGCCACTTCCTGGTCGCGCTCGACGCCGCGCCGATCGGTAGCGACGAAGAACGCCGGCTGGCGGAACGCCTGCTCGGCGCGGGCGTGCTCGCCGACGCGCGCGCGGCGCGCACCGCCCAGGCCGCCAAGACCTTGCCGGCCTGCGGCGACGACGTGCTCGCCGCGCTGCCGGTGTCCAACGATCCGATCGGCCATGCCGCGGTCGGCGGTGGCGCCGACGGGCGCACGCCGATGTCGCTGCCCGCCGGCCAACCACGGCGCGAAGGCAACGAGGAGTTCACGGCACCGGGCTTCGACCGGCGCGAGCCCGGGCTGTTTGCGATGCAGGCGGTCGGCGACCTCGACGGACTGTTCGTCAACACCGGGCGGGAAGTGATCGCCTATGACCCGCTGCGCCGCGGCGTCGCCTGGGTCTCGGCCTCACCGCTGCGCGACGCCGATCCGGACGGCTGGGCGACGGTCAACCAGTACGAGGACCAGATCAACCACGACATGGTGCTCGCCGGCGCCTGCGGCGGTGACGTGGTGGTCGCGGCCCTGCAGGTCCCCGAGAAAGGCAACAACGTCGACTTCCAGGGCAGCTTCCGGATCCTCAGCAAGATCCCCCAACGCCGCCTGTTCGCGTTCTCGCGCAGCACCGGCAAGTTGCTGTGGGCGCACTACGACGAGATCGATGGCCACCACACGCGCCGCTTCCGCGGCCACGACTCGTGCGGCCCGCCGTTGGTCGTGGGCGACACCGTCTACGCGCCGGTGTTCGATCGCAGCGGCGCGATCGCGTTCGCGGTCGCGGCATACGATCTGCACACGGGCGAGACGAAATGGCGGCGGCTGGTCTGCAGCAGCCAGCAGGACGTCAACATGTTCGGCAACGCGCGTTACGAGTTCGCCTCGTCGCCACTGTGCATCAGCGACGGCATGCTGCTCGGCGCCTCCAATCTCGGGGTCGCCTTCGCCGTGGAAGCGGACACCGGCCGCCTGCGTTGGGTCACGGCCTATCCGGTGACCCAGATGCCGCGCACGATGCTGCACGGCCAACGCGACCGCATCGTCTACTTCGCCAACAACGCGCCGATCGTCGCCGACCGCGTCGTCTGCGCGACGCCGCTCGACTCGCAGTTCGTGCTCGGCCTCGACGTCGACACCGGCCGCGTGCTCTGGCGCCTGCCCGCCGAGGCCCAGGTCGCCGGCGAAGAACACATGGTGCGCTGGCTCGACGGCGTGTTCGACGACGAGTTCCTGCTGCACGGCTACGGCGCGGTCGCGGTCAAGGCCCGCCCCACCAACCTGCTCGGCGAGAGTGCCGCACTGCGCAGCCTGGTGGCGCCGTACGACCTGCGCGAACGCGGCGACGGCCGCCTGTCGCCGCGCGCCGCGGTCACCGCCGATCACATCTGGTTCGCGAGCGCGAGCGGCATCCGCGGTTACGACCGCGCCGGCAGCCCCGCGCCGCAGGCGATCGCCATCGACCGTTACCAGCCCGGCAACCTGCTGTTCGTCGACGGCGCGATCGTCTCGGTGCGGCAGCGCGTGTTCGACGTGTTGTTCGACGCCGCGGCGCTGCAGGATCGGGTCGAAGCCCGGCTGCGGGCCACGCCTGACGATCCGGCCGCGATCCTGCGCGCGGCCAGCCTGCGCGCGGCCCTGTTGCCCAAGAACGCCTCGCCCGAACAACTGGCCAAGGTGCAGGCGCTCTACCAACGCGGTCTGCAGGCAGCGACGCGGCGCGGGTTGCCGCCCACTCACCCGGTGCGGCTGGCCTTGCAGCGCGAACTGTTCTCGCAATCGTTGAGCCGGGCCGAAGCCGCCCTCGGCGAGCGCGACGGCCACGCCCTGGAACTGCTGCTGCTGGCGCGCGACGCCGCCCCCGACCTCGACGCCTGGGTTCGGGTGCAGGCCCTCGTGCTGGCCAACTGCGGGGACGACACACGGCGCCAGCGCCAGGAACTCGACCTGCTCGAGGAGCGCGCCGCCGCCGAGACGATCCACTTCGACGGCGCCGCGCCCCTGGCGGTGCCAGCGTTCGTGCTGTGGCGGCGCGCGTTGCTCGCCGACACCGAACCGGCGACCGCGGTGGCGGCCTGGCAGACGCTGATCGAGGTCTACGGCGACGTCACCCTCGACGGCCAACGGGCCACGATCCGGGCCCAACAGGCGATCGCCGAGGCGGTCGAGAAGCACGGCGCCGCGGTCTACGCCAAGATCGCCGCCCGCGCCGACGACGCCCTGGCCGCGGCCGGCGAAGATCCCGACGCGCTGCGCGACATCAGCAACCGCTTCCCGAACAGCGCCGCCGCAAGCCTCGCGCGCACGCGGCTGCTCGACCGCTCGGTGCGCAACGGCGACCTGGCGATGGCCTGCGACGTGCTCGGCCAGGACCTGCGCAGCGGCCAGGCAACGCCCGGCATGCTGCGGCGAGTCGCCGTGGCCGCGCAGGCGCGCGGCAACACCGGCCTGTGCCGCGCGATGCTCGATCGACTGCTGCAGTTCGCGAACCTGGCGTCGGACTGGCCCGACGACCAGGGGGCGACCTACGGCACGGTGCGCGAACGACTGCTGCCCGAACTGAACGCGACCGCGCCCCAACCACACCTGGGCCTGCCCGAGCGTGAGGTCGCCAGGATCCGTCCGCGCTCGACGCGCGAGTCGCTGCGGTTGCTGCCGTTGCTCGAAGCGCCCGAATTCGCCCGCCCGGCAGCCGTGCCCGTCTACGCGCTCGGCGGGGCCGAACTGCTCGCCTTCGACGTCGACTCTGCCGACCTCGCCAAGCCGATCCTGTTCCGCACGCAGGTGCAGTTCCTCGAACACGTGGTGCTGTGTGGCACGACCCTGATCGTGCCCGACCTCGAGAGGGTGTTCGCACTCGACTACCGGTCCGGTGAACTGCGTTGGGAACTGCCCAATCCCCAGCGCCGCCTCTACGACGGCCTCGGCGTCCAGGACGGGATCCTGCACGTGTCGGGGCAGGCAACCGATCGGGCCGGCGGCGCCGAGCTCAGCGGCATCGAACCGCTGACCGGCACGGTCGTGTTCGCGCGGCCGCTGCCCGCCGAGCGCATGCAGCCGGTGCCCAAGCCGGTGGCGGGGCAGTTGCTCGCCGTCGGCAACGACGCCGGCGGGATCGCGGTGATCGAGCGCCTCGATCCGGTCACTGGCGCGACCATCCGCAGCACGCGGCTGACGACGGAGAAGTTGCTGCAACGCAACCAACAGCGCGCCGACGGCATGCTGACGCGCCTGTTCGCACAGGGCCTGCAAGCCGACGCCGAACGCGTCTACGTGCCGATCGACAGCAGCTTGTCGGGCGAGGCGCCGCGGGTCTCGGCGTTCGACCACGGCGGCGCGGCGGTGTGGAGTTGGCGCGGCGAACCCGGCCGCCGCATCGAGATGCTGGCGCTGCGCGGCGACCGCGTCGTGATCGTCGAGACCAGTGAGGAACAACCCGGCAGCGTCACCGTGTGCCACGTGGCCACCGGCGAGGTCGTGCGCCGCACCGAGCTCGCCCTCGACGTGCAGGTGCTGAACTGGCAACGCGGCTGGCTGGCCAATCCGGCCCCCGGTTCGCTGGCCCTGGTCGATCACGAACCGGGCCGGGCCGGCGCGCGGCGGGTGGTCTGCGTCGCGATCGACGAAGGCCGTAGCTCGTTCCTCGTGCCGCTGGGCACCGAAGACGGCGTCGTCGAACGCCAACCACTCTTCGGAGACGGATTCGTGACGTTTGGCGTACGCCCCGCTCGCAGCGGCGCGTTCCGTCTCTACAGCCTCTCCTTGACCGATCGCAGCGGCGCCCTCTCCGCCGGGCGCAAGTCCCAACACCTGCAGATCGGCCCCACCTTTGGGGTCTCGGCCTTCGGCGCCTACACTGTCGTTTCCGGCGCCGACTGCCTCCTCGTGCTGGGCCCACCCGCCGACAACCGATGAAAGGCAACATGACCCGGACCTGTGCGCCGATCTCCCCGCCGACCCGCGGCTGCACGCCGCTGGCGGCCTTGCTGTTGTCCTTGGTCGGGCTCGCAGCACTGCACGACAGTGCGACCGCGCAGGAACCGCAGCGCCGCGGCTCCAGCAACGAGCAGCTGCTCGACGAACCGTTGCGCGTCGCGGTCGGTCGCGGGCTGGATTGGCTCGCCGAGCACCAGCACCCCGAGGGCTACTGGGCCGAGCTGGTGGGCTACAAGCTCAACACCGACTACGAAGCCATGGACGATCGGCCGTTGCCGCACGTCGGCGTGACCTCACTGGCCCTGATGAGTTTCCTGGCCGGCGGTCACATGCCCGACCGCGGCAAGTACGGTGCGGTGCTGCACCGCGGCATCGACTTCGTGCTGCGTTCGACTCAGGACGACGGCCAGATCACCGCCCACGGCACGCGCATGTACAGCCATGCGTTCGCGACCCTGTTCCTCGCCGAGGCCTATGGCATGGTCGAGCGCGCCGACGTCAAGCAATCGCTACAGCGCGCCGTCGACCTGATCGTCGACTCGCAGAACGCCGAAGGCGGCTGGCGCTACCGGCCGTTCGCGCGCGAGTCCGACATGTCGATCACGGTCTGCCAGGTGCTGGCCCTGCGTTCGGCGCGCAACGTCGGCATCCACGTGCCGATCAACACCATCCGCAACGCGCAGAGTTACGTCTACCGCAGCGCCGTGCGCAGCAACGACCGGCGCTCCGTCTACCGCGGCCATCGCGGCTACGGCGACGAAGGCGGCAGCTTCCGCTACCAGAATCGCGACCATACGCGCGCCACGTTCCCGTTGACCGCCGCCGGCGTCACCACGCTCTATGCGGCCGGCGAGTACGACAGCCCGATCATCCGCGACGCGCTCGAGTACATGGACCGCGAGGTCGACTCCTTCAGCAACGACTGGCAGGACCACTACTTCTTCTACTACGGGCACTACTACGCCGTGCAGGCGTACTACATCACCGGTGACCCGAAGTGGACGACCTACTTCCGCAAGATCAAGGCGCGGCTGCTCGACCGACAACGGCGCGACGGCAGCTGGCCGTGCCGCGTCGGCCCCGGCGAAGCGTTCTCGACCGCCGTCGCGACCCTGATCCTGCAGATCCCGCTCCAGTACCTGCCGATCTTCCAGCGCTGATCCCCTCGTGACCGACCCGAACGACCCGCCCGAATCGACGACCGTCGTGGCCAGCGCCGGCGAACTCCGCGGCGACCTCAGCCAGCGGCTGCAGACCCTGCTCGGCGACCAGACGGCGCGCCTGCGCCGCCGCTTCTTCTGGCATGGCCTGTGCACCACGTCCCTGCTGGTGCTGGGCGCGATCCTGCTGTTCTTCCTGCTCGATCACTCGCTGCGCCTGCCGCTGCCGATCCGCTTGCTGCACACCTTCGCCACCGCCGCGCTGCTGGTCGGCGGCCTGCTGCGGTTCGTGCGTTATCCGATGACACGTCCCTTGCAGCACCTGGACGTCGCCGAGGTGATCGAACGCTCGTTCCCGACGCTGCACCAACGCCTGGTCTCGGCGATCCAGCTGCAACCGCTGCAGGGCGCGGCGCTGCGCGGCCAGTCGCGGTCGATGGTCGACCAACTGCTCGCCGACACCCAGACCGCGATCGGCACCCTGCCGCTGCACGAACTGTTCGACAGCACCCGCACCCGCCAACTGGGCACGGGCGCGCTCGGCATCGGCCTGCTGCTCGCCGCCGGCGCCCTGCTCGGGCCGCAGACCGCCAGCGCGTTCGTGCTGCGCCATCTCGGCATCGACGCGGACTACCCCCGCGACACCTACCTGGTCGTCGAACTGCCACCGGCGAGCGCGGAGTTGCAGCGTGAGGACCGCGACGGCGAGACGCTGTTGCTGCTGTCGGCCGGCGCCGATCTGCACGTCTCGGTGCTGGCCACCGGCGTGGTCCCCAAGGAAGCGTTCCTCGAGGTGTCACCGCGGCGCGAAGGTGAGGACCAGGGCCAGGCAACCCCCTCGCGCAGCGTGCCGATGACGCCGCGCCCGGGCGATCGCTTCCGCTACGTCTTCCGCCGCCTGTCGGGTTCGTTCGAGTTCCACGCCCGCGGCGGCGACGACGACCGCGGCGACCGCCGCGTCGTGGTGCGCACGATCCATCCGCCGCAGGTGGCGACGATCACCGCGAACGTGACCCCCCCGGCGTACACGCGCAGCGAAGTGCTCGTGCAGCAGGGCGGCGCCATCGAAGCCCTGGCCGGCAGCGAGGTCGAGCTCGCGGTGACCACCACGGCGGCGGTGCGCTCGGCGACCCTGTCGTTCCTCGAGAGCGGCCAACGCATCGAGCTCTTGCCGACGGCGATCCAGGACGACAGCGGCGTCGGCACCGCCTACCGCGGCAAGTTCACGATCGAGAAGTCCGATCGTTACGAGGTCGATCTGCGCGCCGAGAACGGCCTGCAGAACCCCAACCCCGGCAACTACCCGGTGTCGGCGCTGCAGGACTACGCGCCGGTCGGCCGCTGGTTGTTGCCCGACGAAGAGAACCTGCTGCTGCTGCCCGGAGCGCTGTTGTGCCTGCGTCTGGAACTGCGCGACGACTTCGGTCTGCAACAAGCCGAACTGCACGTCGAGCACGGCGGTGGCACGGCGCTGCGCACCAGCCTGCTGCAACCGCCGCAGGAGACCGGCGAACCCGCGCTGGCGCAGGTCTCGACGCGCTTCTTCGAAGTCGGCGAGCTGCTCACCGGCGACAACCCCAACGGTGCGGCCGCCAGCAGAAGCACCGCCAGCAGAACCACCGGCAGCAGTGACGGCCTCAGCCTGCAGGTCGTGCTCACCGACATCCGCGCCCCCGCCGCCAACACCACCGAACTGCCGCGCCGGATCGTGCAGATCGTCGACGACCAACAGCTCGCCGCGGCGATCGCCAAGATGTTCCGCGGCCTGCGCGAGGAGACCGAACAGGCGCTCGAGATCCAACGCGACCGCCGCACCCGGCTCGAAGAGTTGCTCGCACCCGAAGGCACCTCGATCGCCGCGATCAACCAGGTCCTGACCGGTATCGAAGTCGGCCAGGCGCGCGTCGCCAGTTCGGCCACCCGGCTGCACAACGGACTGATGCGCGCCTTCGACCTGCACCTGTGGAATCGCCTCGAGACCAGCCCGAACGCACCCCGCGTGATCGAGGTCTATCAGCGTTTCGCCCGCGACCTGCAGCAGCCCCTGGCACTGGATCCGGCCTTCTACCGCGAGGTCGCCCGACTGCGCACCGCCGGCACGCTCGGCGCCCTGGAAACGACTTTGGACCCGATCCTGGCGATGGTCGTGCTCGCCGACGACCTGAACAGCAACCACTGCCCCACGACCATGCGCACCCTGGCGCAGGCCGAGGTCAGCCGCGACACCGAACGCCGGGAGCTGCTCGTCCGGGCCCTCGCCACCCAGCAGCAGATCCAGACCGGCCTCGAGCAGCTGTTGCTGCGCCTCGAGGAATGGAACGACTTCCAGGACCTGATCCAGGAGACGCGCGCCCTACGCGATCGCCAGCGCGATCTGCAGACGCGCACCGAAGAGGTGAAAGGCAAATGACGACCGTGCACCGTGCGGCGAAGTTCGTGTTGCTGACCTGTGCCCTGCTCACAGCTGCCGGCCAGGCATGGCTGCCAGCGCAGGGCGGCGGCACGCAGCAGGGTGTCGATCAAGGCGTGATCGACAAGTTGCGGCGCGACCAGGACGAGATCCTGCGCAAGGCCGAACGCATGCGCGCGCTGATGGAGCGCCTGCAGCAGCGTTACGAACGTGAGGGCAAGAAGGAGCAGGTCGAGCTGCTGCGTCAGGGCCTTGCCCACCTCGACAAGACCAGCATCCTGCGCGACGTCGCCAGCATCCGCGACGACCTCGCGGCGACGGCCCTGACCGAAGCGCTGCGCAAACAGCAACAGGTCGTCGAGGAACTCGAGAGCCTGCTCAACATCCTGCTCGAACGCAAGTCGGTCGAGAATCTCGACGCGGCGATGCAGCTCGCCGCCGAGCAGGCCGCGACCGCCGCCGCGCTCGCGGCCCGGCAGGCGGAACTGCAGCAGCGCACCAACGAGGCGCTGCGCGGTGAACCTTCGGCCACCGAGCGCAAACTGCTCGAAGACCTGCGTGAGCTGGCCGACAAGGAACGCGCCGAAGCCGAACGCAACGCGCGCGAGTCGGGTTCGCGGCGCCCGTTCCTCGAGAACGCGCTGCAGCGCGTGCAGCAGTTGCTGCGCCAACAGGACCGCCTCGAACGTGGCCTCGCCGCGCAACAGGACGGCGGCGCCGACGCCAACCAGCAGCGCCAGTTCGATCTCGGCGAGATCGTGCAACGCGCCCGCGAGCTCACCGGTCAGCTGCGCGACGAGCAGCGCCAACACGAGGTCGGCGACGCCGCGAAGCAACTGCAGGACGCCGCCAAGGGCAACGACGACCAGGCGCTGCAAGACGCGCGCGATCGCTTCGATCGTATGCTTCAGGATGCGCCCAAGCTGGCCGGCGGCGCCGAGGGTCCGCAGCGCGATCCGAAGTGGAGCGAGTTGCGCCAACAGCTCGAGCAGGCCCCCGCCGGTGGCAACGACGCCGAGCGCAAGGCCCTGCAAGACCTCGCGCAGCAGGGCGGCGAGGTGGCGACCGAACGCGCCCAGCAGGCGCGGCAACGCAACACCGCCGACAACGAACGCCTGCAGCAGGCGGCCAGCAAACTGGCTGAGGGCATGGCCAAGAGCGCGGCTCCGCAGGCCACAGATCCCAAGACCCCCCAACCACCCACCGCGACCCAGCCTGCCGAGAACGACAGCGCCGCCGCGCTGCAGGAAGGCCAACAGCGCCTGCAGGAGGCACAGGCCGCCGCCGCCCGCGGTGACCTGACCGAGGCCCGCGCCAAAGCCGACCAGGCGCTGTCCGCGTTCGAGCGGGCGCGCGCCCAAGACCGTCGCGACAACCCCGAACCGCAGCAAGAGGCGGCCCGCATGGCCGCCGAGTCGGCGTCGACGGCCAACGAGCTGCGCAACGCGCCGAGCGCACAGGACGCCGAGCAGACCGCCAGCGAGCAGTTGCAGGCGGCTGAACAGGCGCAGCGCCAGGCCGAGGCCGGACTCGAACCCGACCAACAGACCGGCAAGCCCCAGGATCCGCAGCAGGCGGCGACGGCAGCGCAGCAATCGCGCCAGCAATTGCAGGCCGCCGCCAAGACCTTGAGCGAAGCCCTGCAGCAGGCCAACACCGGCCGCGAGCAGGGACTGCAGGAAGCGCAGCAGCGGCAGCAGGAACTGCAGCAGGCCGCGCAGGACCTGCAGCAACGCCTGCAGCAAGCTGCCAGACAACAAGACGGCATCACGCCCCAGCAGCAGCAGGCCGCGAGCGAAGCGATGCAGAAGGCCGAGCAGGCGATGCAGCAGGCGCAGCAGCAGCTCGGCGCCGGCCAGCAGGCCAGCGCCTCGGGCCAGCAGCAGAAGGCCGCCGAAGCGATGCAACAGGCCGCCGAGTCGATGCAGCAGAACCGGCCGATGACCCAGCAGCAACGCGACGCCTTGCAGCAGCAGGCGCAGCAGCAAAAGGAACTCGCCGAGGACATCCTCAAGCTCGCCGAGGAACTCAAGCAGCGCGAGAACAAGCGCGCCCAACAGGCCGTCGACCAGGCCGCCGAGGCCGCGCAGAAGGCGCAACAGGCGATGGAGCGCGGCGACGAGCAGGAGACCCAGCAGGAACAGGAGCAGGCCCGTCAGAAACTCGAAGAGGCCGCCAAGCAGCTCGAAGAGGAGAAGGACCGCTACCAGGACCTGCGTCAGGAAGAGCTGCTGTTCAAGATGAAGGAGGAGCTGACCGCGTTCCTCGAACGGCAGCAGCCGCTGACCCAGCAGACGCTCGAAGTGCAGGAGGCCGCGAAGAGCGGCCTGTCACGGCCGGCGCGGCGCCGGCTGAACCAGTTCGGCGAGGAGGAACTGGAGCTCGCCGGCAAGATCGAGTTCCTCGTGCAGGCGCTCACCGACGAAGGCAACCTCGTCTACCGCGCGGTGCTGTCGGCCAACCTCGAAGACCTGCGGGAGGTCGCCAACCGCCTGTCGGGCCGCGCTCCCGACCCCGGCACCTACACGACGATGCTGCAGCAGGACGTCGAGAAGCGCACCAAGAACCTGATCGAAGCGCTCGAGCGCGAACGCAAGCGGCGCGAGCAGGAACGCAAGGAGCAGCAGCAACAGCAGGCGCAGCAGAGCCAGAACAAGTTCAACGAGCAGCGCCAGCAACTGGTGTCGCTGATCGCCGAACTCGAGATGCTCAAGCAGCTCGGCACCGATACGCGGCGCGCCACCGACGACCTGCGCACCCTGATCGAACTGCGCGGCGACGACGTGATCACCGACGCCGAGGTAGCGCTGGTAGAACGCCTGGCGCACCGTCACGCCGAGATCACCAAGCTGTTCCAGCAGATCCGAGCCGGTGTCGAGCAGGCGATGAACCAAGGGCAGAACGAAGAAGAACAAGGCCAAGGAGGCCGCGGCAGATGAAGTCGATCTTGTGGTCGTGCGCGTTCGCGCTGTTCGTCACCGCCCCGGCCAGCCAACTGCTCGCGCAGGGGGCCGACCCCGCCAAGGAGATCGCCGAGCTCGCCAAACGCGTGGCCGAGCAGCTCGAGGAGATCGATCGCCTGCTGCTCGAGTCGAGCAAGAAGAACCAGCCGCGCAGCACGCCGACCGAGAAGCTGCAGCAGGCCAGGGCGACGAGCGAAACCGTGGAGAGCGGCATCGACGAGCTGATCGAGAAGCTCAACCAGATGAAGAACCAGGGCGGCGGCGGCCAGGGCGAAGACCAGCAGCAGAAGCAGGATCAACAGCAGCAACAGGGCCAGGAGCAACAGCAGCAAGGTCGCAACCAGCGCCGCGAAAACCAGACGCCCGACTTCGTGCAGCAGCCCAAGGAGGGCCAGCAGCAGGGTCAGAAGCCCGGCGAACAACAGCCTGGTCAGCAACAGCCCGGCGGGCAACAGCCGCAGGGGCAACAACAGGGCAAGAGCAACCCTGAGGGTCCCGATCAGAGCAAGGACCCCGGCCAGAACACCACTGGCAACCGCCAGCCCGAACCCGAACTGGGCCCCGGTCAGCAAGGCACCGGCGAAGGCAGCTGGGGCGAGCTGCAGGACTACGTCAACTTCCTCAAGAACCGCGGCTCACCGCCCAAGGTGCCCGAGAAGTTCCGCAAGTACTGGGAAGCCTACCTGCGCAACAAACGCGGCAGCGGCAACTGACCTCGCCCAGAGTCCCTCAGCGGAACCCGTCGCCCGCCAGAACCGGCTCACGACGTGAGCCGATGTTGAGGCAGACGACGATGCCGAGCAGCGTCGCCGTCGTCGAACTGCCGCCGTAACTGAGCAGCGGCATCGGCAGACCGGTGGCCGGCACCAGCCAGGCGCAGACCGCGACATGCACGAGTGACTGCGTGCCGAGCCACGTCGCGACGCCGACGCAGACCAGGCGGCCGAAACGTTCCCGCGTGCGCGCCGCGATGCCGAGGATGCCGAGCACCAACGCGAACATCAGCCCCAGCATCAGCACACAGCCGAGCCAGCCGGCCTCCTCACCGACCACCGCGAACACGTAGTCCTCGCTGCGGTACGGCAGGAAGTCGTAGCGGTTCTGCGGCCCTTCGCCGATGCCGAAACCGGTCAGGCCGCCGCCGCCCATCGCGATCAGCGCCTGCCAGGACTGGTAACCCTTGTCGAGCACCAGCTCGCGCACCGCGTCGTTCGTCTTGATCGCCTCGTCGGTCCAGGTCCAGTGTTTGAGCCAGACGTCGACGCGCTCCTTCTGATAGCCGTGCAGACTCGTGAAGTAGGCGATCACGCCGATGCCCAGGGCGACGAGCACGACCAGCACGACGCTGCGCGCCGGCGCGCCGGCGACGAAACACATCGCCAACAACACCGGCGCGAACACCAGCGCGCTGCCGAGGTCGGGTTGCCGCAGGATCAGCAGCGCGGGCACGGCGGCAACCAGCATCGGCACGAACAGCCCTTCGACGGTGCGTGCGCGGCTCTTGAAGCGCAGCAGCGCGGCCAGCGCCAGCACCACCGCCAGCTTGGCGAACTCGCTGGGCTGGATCGAGAAACCCGGCAGCGAGTACCAACGGCGCGCGCCGTTGATCACGGGTGCAAAGAACGGCAGGCCGAGCAGCGCCACGACGGTCGCGAAGTAGAGCAGCCACGCGCCGCGCATCAGCCGCGCGTAGGGCACCAGCAGCAGGAAGAATCCGACGCCGGCGCCGCAGGCCACGAACAATGCCTGGCGCCCCTGCTGGTTGCCGAACTGCGGGTCGTCCTGCGTCGCCGAGCCGATGAACACCAGGCCACAGAGCACCAGCGCGATCGTGCACAGCACCAGCCACGGGTCGACCTCACGCAGCACCGCCAGCCGCTGCCGGGCGCGGTCGCCCAGCCACCGGTCGGGCCACAGGTCGCGCACCAGGGAACTCATCGCCCTGCCGACGGCACGAGGTACCGCTCCGTGAGTTGGCGGTCGGCCCGCATGTCCTCGAGCACGTCGGCGACCAGGAGGCCGGCGATGTCGCCGCCGTGCAGCCCGTGCTCGACGCGATAGATCACCGCGGTGAACGCGATCTGCACGCCGTCTTGCCCCTGGTGCCCCAAGAACCCCGCGAACCACGCGTTGTTGTCGTGGCTGGTCGTGACTTCGGCGGTGCCGGTCTTGCCATAGACCTCGAGGCCGGGCGGGAAGGGCACGTCCTTGGCCGTGCCGCTGGCGACACACAGGCGCATGCCCTCGCGCACGACCCGAAGCTCGGCCTCGAGCTCCCCGAGCGGCACGGAGAGGCGGGCCTCCCCACGCACACCCCCCAGCGTCGGCAGGTAGCCGGTGGCGAGTGCCGCGTAGGCCCTGGCCACGTCCACGGGCAGCGCATAGACCTCGTAGCCGATGCCGTGCAGCGGCAGGGTCATCTGCGAACCCATCTGCGGCCGGTTCCATTTGCCAGAGGGCAGGCTCGGGATCGCCGCCATCCAGGTCGCAGCGAACGGGCCGTCCGCGTCGCGCAGCAGCCCGAAACGTCGATAGGCGCGCTGCAGGCCCTCCTCACCCAGGCCCATCGCCGCCTGGAAGAAGAAGGTGTTGCACGACTTCGCGATCGCCTGCACCGGGTCGCGACCGGCTTCGCCATGGTGCCCCAGGCAACCCAGGCGTCGGTCGCCGAACGTCATCTTGCCTTCGCATGGGGCCATCTCCGCGGTCGGCACGTGCGTGTCCCCCATCGCCTCGGCACGCAGGTGCTCGATCAACACGAAGGGCTTCGCCACCGAGCCCAGAGAGCCGTTGCCATCGTAGGCAACACCCGGCGTGCGGCCGAAGCGGACGACCCACTCATCCTGCCGAGGCTGCGCCGCGGGCGGAGCGTCCTCCGCTGCCTTCTTGCCGACGCGGTAGCGCTGATTCTGCATCGCCGCGTAGGCGAGGATGTCCCCGGTGCGCGCGTCGATCATCACCATCGCCCCGCCAACCGCGTCCTGACCGGCCTGCGTCTCGTGACGGGCGCGCATCAGCTTGTAATGCTGCTGCAGGCGTCGCTCCACGACCTGCTGCAGCGCGGCGTCGATCGTCAGTTGGATGTCGGCGCCGGACTCGACCCGCAGGTGCCCGAACATGCGCTGTTCCCGCCGCAGCTTGTCGCGCTCGACGAACCGCATCCCGAGTTGACCGCGCAGGTCACGATCGAAGGTCGCTTCGATGCCGTTGGTGCCGCGCCGTTCCCGCGCGAGCATGGCACGGCGATAGGTGATCGCGGCGTCCCTGGCGAACGCCTCGCGGTCCACCTCCCCATCGGCGAACTGTTCGGGCACGATCGCATCCCGCCAGTCCCCGGTGGGTTCTTCGGGCGCGATCTCGTCGAGCAGGGACTCCGTGCCCTCCTTGCTGGACCGGTCGAGATCGGCGACGCGGCCGAGCCAGGCTTCCAGCGACGAGTCCGATGGCACGTCGGTCACCCGGCGCACCGACGGCTGCACGACGATGCCCGGATGCCGACTCGCTCCCAGGCGCACCGACGCCGCCAGCTCGAACGGCACCTGCAACGCGAACACCCGCAGGATCGTCTGTGCCTTGAGGCGCAGCTTCTGCTGCTGCTCGGTCTCCTCGCCGACGACCCCCAGACCGAGCACCTTGCGCCGCTGTGCCTCGAGCGCAGTGAACAGGCTCGCGAACTGCTGGCGGGGCGGAGCGGCCGCCGCGCCGAGCACCTGGATGTCGATCTCGAGCTGCTGCAGCTCGCCGAGCACAGCGCGGAACGTGTCGACCATGTCGGCGCGCGACACGTCCTCGAACACGTCGCCGAACACCTCCGTGCCGCCGCGCTGGAACGCCTCGCGGATCGCCGTGTAGCTGCGCTTGCGCGATCGGCCAGAACACACCGACAACACCGTCGTCACGGTCGTCGCCAGTTCGTTGGCGTCGTTCTTCGCCAGGACCCCGGGGCGCAGCAGCCGCGTCGGCAACGCCAACACGTCGCGCAACGCCACCATCGGCCCGACCGGGCCGTCGTCGTAGCTGTAGGTGCGCAGCGGATCGCCGGTCAGCCGCGCGCCGAGCGTCGCGGCGTGCACCGCCGCGCCGACGGCGTGGTATCGGCGGAACCGGCTGTAGTGCAACGCCAGTTCGGTGCTGGGCTCGTCCCAGGCCAGCGGCTTGCCGGTGCGGTCGAGCAACGCCCCGCGCATGCTCGGCACCGCCCGGAACGCATACCGGTTCTCCTGGCTGCGACGGTTCCACTTCTCGTGCTGGCCGACCATCAACACGAACAGGTAGAGCAGCAGCGCCGCGAGCGCCGCGAGCATCACACCGCCGACGATGCGGATGCGTTCTGCGGTGCTCATCGGTGGTCTGTCAGCCATCACGCAACCTCCTCGAACGCGGCCAGCGGCGGCAGGCGACGCAGCAGCGCCAGCAGCGGCGGCAGCAGCAACGCCGCCCAGAACACGCGCCAGCTGTCGATCACGGCGCTCGCCGATGGCTGGTCGAACCAGCGCCCACACAGCATCGCCACGTACGGGAGCATCAGGGCGAAAGCGGCCGCGGCGAGCACCTGCCAGAACCAGCGTTGGCCGAAGAACCAGGCGCGCAGCGGCAACAGCAAAGCGGTCGGCACGCCGAGCACCAGGATCTGCACCGGCACGCCGGCGTCGTCGACCAGGGCGCGGCCGAGCGCGGCACCGAGCAGCAACCACGGCAACGCGGCACGTTCGGCGAAGAACGCCAGGAACAAACCCATCAGCACGGCCATGTCGAGCGGCGGCGAACCGAGATCCTGCAGCCACTGCGCCACCAGGAACAGCTGCGGCCCGACCAGGAAGTACCAGAACCAACGCTTCACGGTTCGCCTCCCGGCACCAGCACCTCGACGTCGAGCGGACCGGTCTGCAGCGGAATCGTCACGAGCAGTTCGTCGAGTTCGTCACCCGGTTCGGCAGCGCCGAGGAACAAGCCCGCCGGACAGCCACGGCCGTTGCTGCCGGTGAACAGGTAACCGCGCGGCAAAGGCGCGTGAAAGCCGTCGTAGCTGTCGCCGTGGCAACGCAGCAGGGCGTCGCCCGCGTCGGCATCGACGACGTCGGCCGACAACTCGCGCGGCCGGCCATCGGCTTCGCTGGGCAACAGGATCAGGTTCCAACGGCGACGGGAACCGAGGAACGAGGTCACCAGCGCGTTGCCGAACGACAGACCTCGCGTCGTGCCGATACACAGCCCCTCGTGCACCACCGCCGCGTCGCCGGGCACGGCCGCCGCTGCCGACAACAGGAATCGGCGCCCGGCGGCGCCGGGCAGGTCCATCAACCGGGCGGGGATGCGCTGCAGCCGCTGCCGCAGCGGCTGCACCGGCGCGCTGACGCCGCGCTGCCGCCAGACCACCACGTGCGACAGCGACCGCGGCTCGAACGGGGTCACCACGTAGACGCCGATCGTCAGCGGGTCCTGGCCAGCTTCGCTGTCGTAGCCCCAGATGCGCGTGCGCCCCAGCCACAACCCCGGCGGCGGCTGGGTGCCGGCCCGATCGAGCGGCACCACGTGCACCGACTGGCCACCGTGACGCAGCCGCGAAGCCGCGTACGGGTTGTCCCACAGATCGACACGCAGCGGCGCCGGGTCGACCACCGCGGCGGGGCCGACGATCATCTGCAGCGCGCCACCGCTGGCCTGCGAGGTCTCGGCCATCACCGGCGCCGCGGCGCGGTGGTTCAGCAGGATCACGCGGGCCGGATCGTCGGGTTCGTCTTCGCCTGCGAGCGCCTCACCCGGAAACACCAGATAACCGAGCAGCACGTCGGCTTTGGTCACGAACGTGCTGCAACCGGCGAGTTCGGCGTAGCTGTGGTCGAGCAGCAGCTCCGCCGGCTGGCCACCGCCGCCGCGCCGCGAATCCGCGCTCAGCACTGCACAGTGCACCGGCTCCCAGCCCGCGGGCACGAACCGCGCCGCCGAACCGATGTCGTGCCTGGCGGTGCGCACGTCGAGGTCGAAGGTCAGCTCCTGCAAACGCGCCGTCACCGCCGGTTCGGCGGCGTGCACCGGCGTGCCGCGCCAGTCCGCCGCGAACTCCGGCACCAGGCTGACCAAACCCAGACCCCAGCGCTCCAACGGCGCGAACACCGTCGGCAGCGTGAGCCAGCACAACGCGAACAGCAACATCCCGTACAGCCCGACCGGAAACGCCTGTTGCGTACGGCGCATGGTTCAAGCCTCCCGGCGCGCAGCGGCGCCGGCGGTCACCGCGTCCCGGCGGTGCATGAGCCTAGGACGCGAGGTCTTCGCCGCCCTCGAGGAACTGCGAGTACAGCTCGAGGTTCTCGAGGAAGATGCCGGTGCCGCGGGCCACCGCTTCGAGCGGGCGTTCGGCGACGCGCACGTCGAGATCGGTCTCGCGCTCGATCATCTCGGGCAGACCGCGCAGCAGCGCGCCGCCGCCGCACAGCGTGATGCCGCTGTCGACGAGGTCGGCCGCGAGTTCGGGCGGCGTGCGTTCGAGCACCGACTTGATCGCGCCGATGACCTTGCGCACGGGTTCCTGCAGCGCCTCCCGCACGTCGGCGGAACTGATCACGGCGCGGCGCGGCAGGTTGACGAGCGAGTCGCGGCCGCGGATCTCGACCTGGATCTCCTCCTCGAGCGGGATGCAACTGCCGGCGGCGATCTTCAGACGCTCGGCGGTGATCTCACCGATCAGCAGGTTGTACTTGGCGCGGATGTACTGCGTGATCGCCTCGTTGAAGTCGTCGCCGGCGACGCGCAGGCACTCGGCCATCACCACGTTGGCGAGCGAGATCACCGCAACCTCGCTGGTGCCGCCGCCGATGTCGACGATCAGCGAGCCGCGCGGTTCGTGCACCGGCAGGCCTGCGCCGATGGCCGCGGCGGTGGGCTCGTCGACGAGGAACACACGCCGTGCGCCGGCGCGTTCGGCGCTGCCGATCACGGCACGCTTCTCGACCATGGTGATGCCCCACGGCACCGCGATCACCAGGCGCGGTTTGACCAACCGCTTGCCGCCGCACGCCTTCGCCATGAAGTAGCGCAGCATCTTCTCGGTGATCTCGAAGTCGGCGATGACGCCGCTCTTCATCGGCCGCACCGCCTGGAAGCCCGGCGGCGTGCGTCCCAAGTACTCGAGTGCGGCATCACCGACGGCCATGCCGTCGAGCAGCACTTCGTTGGTGCCACGGCGCACCGCGACCACCGACGGCTCGTCGAGCACGATGCCCTTGTCGCGAACGAACACCAACGTGTTGGCGGTGCCCAGATCGATCCCCAGATCGACGGAGAAGCCGCTCAACAGCCACTCGACCGGTTTCAGCATGGAACGCCCTCGGGCTGGCCCGCTGTTGAGGCCGCGGGAAGCCATTGACCTTGTGCAGACTGACCTGAATCACGATCGGCTGCGCGGGCACCGACGCGATGTCGGTGGACCGTGACAGCTGACCTCCGGCAACGGCGCTGCAGAGAACGACCGCCGCCTTGGGCGCCGTGGACCAAACGACGCCGGGACAGACGGTAGCGAGCGATGCTCCGGTAGCAACGTATTCTTGGCGTCGTCGCGCGCGATCCCGCGGCGACTCGCGCACGCCGCCCCAGACGCGAAGAAGCCCTCGTGAGCCAGGGGCTCGCGAGGGCTTCTTGCGATCGATCCGATCGGTTCGTTCTTCGTCTACTTTGCTGCTGCGATCAGCCGTTCGACACGTAGGTCTGGTTGGCGAGCCAAACCAGCGCCAGGGCGCCGACCAGCAGGAAGAACGTCGTCAGGATGATGCCATCGTCGATGCCGAGGCCCGGCTTCTCGATGACTTCGATGTCGGCCACTTGGGCCGTCTTGGCAGGTTTCTTGGCCATGACAGTGCTCCTATGCTCCTAGTGGAACGGGTTGGGGATCAGAGGCCGGCGGCCGTGGAGGCCTTGTCGCCTTCGCTGATCGAGCCCTTGTTGACCAGGATCACGTTGCACAGGATGGCCTTCTGGGCCTCGTTGTAGTCTGTCGCGACCGCTTCGCCCTTGTAGCCCGACGCATCGTAGATGGCGATGCGGAACTTGTTCTTGGCGATCATGTCGGCGATGTCGACGTTGCCGGGGTTGTCGGTGACCGCGATCGTGCACAGCTTGCCGCTGGCGTGGGTCACGGTGCCGCTGAGGTTCGGCGCGGCCATCGAGGGCACGAAACCCTTCTGGGCGGCGACCGCGAGCAGCAGCTGGTTCTCGCTGCGCTCCTTCATGAGGTCGGCGATCTTGAGGTCCTTGTTGCCCACCGTCTCGTTGAGCGCGGCGATGGTGTTCTTCAAGGAACGGTTCTCCTCGAGGGTCGAGTCCTTGAGGCGCACGGCTTCGTCGCGCGTCTTCTGGTCCGCGATCGCCATGGCGAAGGCCTCATTGGCCTTGTTGAAGGCTGCTTCCGTGGCCGCCTTGTTGGCTTCGGCGGCCGAAACCAGGCTCTTGACGTCAGCACCCAGCGAGCTGTTGGCCTGCGTCAGGCGCTTGACTTCGTCTTGCGCCGCAGCGAGCTGGTTCCGGGTCGCGCCGAGTTCCGTCTGATTCGACGTGGCAGCGATCTCGAAGTTGGTGCGCTCGGACTCGAGGCGATTCTTCTCGACCTCCCACGACGACTTGCTGTCGGCATGGGCCTTCTGTTCGGCCTCGAATTGCTGCTTGTAGTTGCTCTGCTTCTGCAGGTAGGTGCCGGAGAAGCCGACGAACGCGCCCGCGAGGAGCAGGTTCAGGACGATGAACACGCGACCGATGGGACTCATGATGACCAGGTAACTCCTAACTTACGGTCGTCGCAGCAGTGCGCGACTGGAACAGGAGAGGGCTAGGTGTTGAAGGGTGAAGAAGCGAACCAGGGGCTTGTCCCCAGGACGACACCAGCATGGCACTGCCGGTCCGGCATGGGGAACAGATCCGCGCCCAGAGCGAGAGGGGCCTGTGGGCCGCGGAATCCTAACTCCATACCAAGGACCGTCAAGAACCACTTGCCGAGCTCCGGGACCGAACACCGGCCCCGGCCGCGGCTTGGGGAGCCGTCCGAGATGCTTTGAGTCTAGCCCAGGAAACGAGGCTGTGGAGCAGTGCAAGTCCGGCGAGCAGCGCCGCCCCCGGACCCGCGGCCGCACGCAGCCATGGCACCGGCGCCTGGGCCGGCGCGGCCAGCGGCACGTCGATCACCATTTTCTGCGCCTGGGCCTGCGGCGCGGGCCGCAGCGGCAGGTGGCCGAGCAGCACGCCGTCGGCGCCGACGGCCACGCTCCAGCCGTCCATGGTGCAGCGCACCACCGGCACCGCGGTCTCCAGGGCCCGGCACACCGTCATCGCGACCAACTGCGTCAGCTCCCCCCCGCCGCGATACCAGGCCTCGTTCGAGATCACACACAGCAACCGCGCGCCGGCCTCGACCTGGGCCCTGGCCGGCGCCGGGAAAGCGTTGTCGTAACAGGTCAGCACGCCGAACGGCACACCCGCAACCGTCGTCAGGGGCGGCCGGAACCGACCCGGCGCACAGTCGGGCGCGCTGCCCATCGCCTCGCGGAACAGCCGATGCACGGCGCCGTTCACGGCCTGTGGCAACCAATCGACGAACGGCAGGAACTCGCCGCCCGGAACCAGCCGCTGCTTCTCGTGCCAGCCGATCAGGTCACCGCCCTGCCCCACCACCAGGGCGATCGGCGTCGGCCGGTCGGCGCGCCGCAGGTTCGTGCCGTAGACCAACAGGCTGCGGCCGAGGTCGAGCCCGAACGCGCGCGAAGACCCGCGCCGCTGCAGTTCCGCCTCGGTGGACTCGCCGGGCACGCTGCTCTCGGGCCACAGGATCAGGTCGGTTGAGCCGGGCGCGGCCAGCAGTTCGCGCGTCGGCTGCAACCAGCGGTCCTCGAACACCTCACGCAGCGACGCGCCCGGCAGCGCATCGAACGGGTGCAAACCGGGTTCGACGACGCCCACCCGCACCTGCATCGCCGCCTCGCCGGTCGCCGCACGACCGCGCCACAGGTTGCCGATCACCGTGCAGAGCACCGCCGCGCCGAGTGCGATCAGCAGTTGCCGGCGGGCCACCGACCACGCCGGCGCCGCCAGCCGCCAACTGCGCCACAGTTGCACGGCCGTGGCCGCGATGCCGGCCAGCAACGCATTCGCGAGCGGTTCGCCGCCGACGCGCACGCTGGCCAACAACGTCGGCCACGACCACAGGTCGTGGCACGGCTGGCCGTGCGGAAAACAGATCTCGGGCATCTCCGCACGCAGCCAGAACGAGGCGGCGCTGGCGATCGCGAACATCGACGCCGCCCAGCGGCGCGGCACGGCGCGGACCGCCGCCGTCGCGAACACGAAGTAGAGGCCGCCGACGACGACGATCGCCGCGTAGGCCGGCCACAACACGTGCCGCACCGACCACGCGAACCAGGCCATGTGCACGCAGCCCAACAGATAGCTGTGCAGCCACGGTCGCGCCGACGCCGTGGCGACGACGAACCACGATGCCAGACCGACGAGCACCAGGAACTCGGCCCCGGGCAGCAGCGCCGGCGGCGAGGCGGCCGCGAGCGCGGCACCGGCGGCGAGGGCCAGCCGCCAACCGGGTGCGCACGATGTGACGGTAACGCTCAAGGCAGCTGCGCTCCGCGCCCACCGACCACGACCGGCGCCGCGGCGAGTTCACCCGTTCGAGCACCGGGAGGCAGCAACACGTAGGCATCACCGCCCAGCAGACTGAACGGATCGCCGCTCGGCGTCGGCGGCGCGAGCGCGGCGGTGAGCCGACCGTCGTCGCCACGTTCGAGCCGCGCGACCACGGCCTGCAGGCGCGAGTTGGGTTTCCATGCCGACGCACCGAGCGGCAACTCGGCCAGTTCCGACGCCGGCTGGTTCCCGAGCAAACGGCGCAACAGCGGCCGGACCAGCAGGTCGAACACCGTGAACGACGACGCCGGGTTGCCGGGCAGGCCGAACACGAAACGGGCGCCACCGCCGTCGCGGCGGCCGAAGAACGTCGGCTTGCCGGGCTTGAGCTGGATGCCGTGGAACACCTCGGCGACGCCGAGTTCCTGCAACGTGCCGTGCACCAGGTCGTGCGTGCCCTTGCTGACACCGCCGATCGTGACCAGTACATCGGCGTCGGCGAGACCGCGTTCGAGCAGCGCGCGCAGGCCGTCGCGTTCGTCGGGTGCGATTCCCAGTCGCACCGGCACGCAACCGCACTCGGTCACCTGCGCAGCGAGCGCCCAGGAGTTGCTCTCGCGGACCTGGTGCGGCAGCGGCGACTGCTCGACGGGCACGACTTCGTCGCCGGTGGCGACGATCGCCACCACCGGCCGGCGAGACACGGCGACCTCGGTCACACCGAGCACCGCCAGCGCCCCGATCGCCGCCGCGTCGATACGCCGCCCAGGCGCCAGCAACTGCTGCCCGGCCGCGACCTCGCTGCCCCGCGGCCGCACGTTCTGGCCGGCGACTGCACCTTCGTGCAGTTCGACGCTGGAACCGGCGAAGCCGCTGGTCCGCTCGACCGGCACCACCGCGTCGGCGCCCTCGGGCACCACCGCGCCGGTCATGATCCGGATCGCCTGCCCCGGCGGCAACACACCATCGAACGGCTTGCCCGCGAGACTCTCCCCCACGACGGGCAGCTGCGTGCCGGCGCCGATCAGGCTCTTTCCCACGAACAACGCGAACCCGTCCATCGCCGAACGATCGGTCGCCGGCCACGGGCCGTCGGCAACCAGCGCCTCGGCCAGATGCCGTCCGAGCGCTTCGGCCAACGGCACCCGTTCGACCACCGCCCGTTCGACCGGGCACGTCAACACCGCCGCACGCGCCGCGGCCAAGGAGATCGCTTCAGCCATCGCAGGTCACCGGCGCGACACCTTGCCGGCCCACCGCCACCGGCGCAAGCGCGGTCGCGTTGCAGTTCTCTCGCCAGCGTCAGGTCCGCGCTGCAGCGGGGCTGGCTGCTCTCTTGCGCCGACGTACTGCCCCCGCGTCGCAGCGCGCGGCAATACCTGAGAGGGGTTCGCCCCTGGGGCGAACCACTCTCAGTAGTGGCAGGCGATCAGCAGCAGGCCTTCGTCGGAACGCAGCCCGAGGGTCCAACCCTCGCTGCCGGTGCCGATCTGGTCGATGCGCGCACCGACTTCGACGTCGTTCAGGGCCCGCGGCAGCCCCAGGCGCAGCGGCGTCTCGTCACCGCCCAGCGACATCACCAGCTCGCCGCCGAAGATGTTGGCCAGCTCACAGACCGTGGCCTCGCCGTGTTCGTCGACGTCGATCTCGTCGGCTTCGAGCCCCATCATGCTGGCAGCCACTTCACGCACGAAGCCGTTGGTCGCGGACACCGTCAGCCAGGCACTACGCTCGTCGCTGCTGACGTCGATGGTCGCGTGGAAGGTCGCCTGCGCGAGCAGCTCGCCGGCCGACTCCTCGGCCGTCTCGGCGAACACGAACGCCATGCGTTCGAGCGCGTTCTGCAGGGTCTCCTGGAAGCATTCCTTGGTGATCGTGGTCATCGTGCTGCCTCACTTCCCGGCGGCGAACAGTTCGCCGACCAACGCGCGGAGTTCCTCGGGCTCGAACGGCTTGCGCAGGTAGTGCTGCACACCCAGTTCGGTCATGCGTTCGAGCCGCTTCTTGTTGCCCTCGGTGGTCACCAGCGCGACCTTGACGTCGGCGAGTGACGGGTCCTGGGCCTTGTGCTCGACGAACTGGAAGCCATCCATGACCGGCATGTTGATGTCGAGCAGCACGACGTCGGCCTTCTCTTCGCGGAGACGCTCGAGTGCCTCCTTGCCGTTCTGCGCCTCGCGCAGGTTGGCAGCCGGCACCCCTGCCTGCAGCACGGCGCGGCGCGCCGTCGCGCGCAGCAGCGGCGAATCGTCGACGATCAGGATCTTGTAGTTCATGACTTCGCTCCGAAGGCAGTTGGCGCAATCTTCATCCCGGGTGCCCACAGGACACTCTCCTTGTCGCGCGTGCGGATCTTCACTTCACCGCTGGCGAGGTTCAGGGTCATCGTGCGCGCAGCGCTACCGCCGGAGTCCTCGGCTGCGATCACGGTGCCGTCCTTCCAGAAGATCTTGCGAAGGATCGTGCGGTTGCGTTTGCCGATGGCGAACACGCCCGCGTCGTTGATGATCTCGGCGCCGCCGGCGGCGCAGACGATCAGGCGCCCCTTGTTGGCGCCGGCATCGGCCAGCTTGCGGAACAGCAGCGGGATGCCAGTCGTCGCGTACATGAACGGCTTGAGTTCCTTGGGGTCCGCCTGCTCGCTCGGCTGCGGCAGCATGAAGTGCAGCAGGCCGCCGACCTTCGCGACCGGGTCGTAGGCCGACAGACCGATGCACGAACCCAGCGCGTAGGTGACGATCTGTCCGACGGGCCCCTTGACGATCGCCAGGTCCGCGACGCCGACGACGACGCCGGCGCCGGCGGCTTGCACGATTTCGGGCATGATCAGCCTGCTGCGCCCAGGAGCGCCGGAGTGAGGTCGCCGATCACCTTGTCGATGTCGAGCAGGATCAACACGCGATCCTTGAGCTTGCCGAGACCGGCGATGTAGTCGCCGGCGGCGTTGGCGCAACGCGGAGCGTTCTCGAACTGCTCGGCCTCGACCGACAGCACCTCGCTGACCGTGTCGACGATGCAGCCGACCTGCACCGAGTTCTCGCCCTCGCGCCCCACGTCGACGACGACGATGCAGGTCTCGTTGGTGTACTCGGCCGGCTCCATGCCGAACTTCAGGCGCAGGTCGATCACCGGGATGATCTTGCCGCGCAGATTGATCACGCCGCGCACGAAGCCCGGAGTGCGCGGCAGCGGCGTCACGTCGACCATGCCGATGATCTCGCGCACCTTCAAGATGGCGATGCCGTACTCCTCCTTCGAGAGGTAGAAGGAAAGGAACTTGCCTGCCGCGAAAGCGGCGTTGGCCGCCGTCTTGACCGTGTTATCCATCGTCAGAGTCATGTTGCTCGCACCTCTCACACGCCAACTGCGGAATTGACCAGGGACGCCACGTCGAGGATCAGCGCGATTCGCCCGTCGCTCATGATCGCTCCGCCCGACACGCCGCTGACGCGGTCGCCTTGCAGCCCGAGTGTCTTGATCACCACCTGCTGCTGGCCGAGGATCTCGTCCACGAACAGGCAGCTGCGTTCGCCGTCGACCTCGACCACGATCAGGATGCCCTGATCCATGTCGTCGAGACCGCCGGTCTGCGCGAAGATCTGTTTGAGCCGGTAGACCGGCAGCACCGTGCCGCGCACGCGCACACACTCGCCGCGATCGATGAGGTAGTGCACGTCCTTGGTGTCGGGGCGGAAGCTCTGCTCGATGCTCAGCGTCGGCACCACGTAGCGCTCGTTGCCGACGCGCACGACCATGCCGTCGATGATCGCCAACGTGAGCGGCAACCGCATGCGGAAGGTCGTGCCCTCGCCGAGCTTGCTCTCGATCTCGATCTTGCCGCGCAGCGCCTCGATGTTGCGGCGCACGACGTCCATGCCGACGCCGCGGCCGGAGAGGTCGGTGACCTTCTCCGCGGTCGAGAAGCCGGGCAGGAAGATGATGTTGAACACTTCCTGATCGCTCATCTCGGCGACCTTGGAATCGGCCGGCAGCAGCCCCTTGCTGATCGCCTTGTTGACGACCTTGTTCTTGTCCAGACCCCGACCGTCGTCCTGGATCTCGATGACGATCGAGCCGCCCTGGTGGTAGGCGCGAAGCAGCAACCGCCCTTCGGAACTCTTGCCGGCGGCGCGGCGCCCGTCGGGGTTCTCGATGCCGTGGTCGACCGCGTTGCGGATCATGTGCACCAGCGGATCGGAGATCTGCTCGACGACGTTGCGATCGAGCTCGGTGTCCTCACCCTGGATCATCAGGTTGACCTTCTTGCCCGACTTGCTGGCGACGTCGCGCACCAGGCGGGCCATCTTCTGGAAGGTCGGCTTGACGGTGACCATGCGCAGCGACATCGCCGCCTCCTGCAGGTCGCGCGTGATCTTGCCCACCTGGCCGATGTTGCGGGCCAGGGACTGGCTGTCGAGCCGCTGGATCGCGGGGTCCTGCAGGACCATCGACTGGGCGATCACGAGCTCACCGACCATGTCGACGAGCATGTCGAGGCGCGTGGTGCTGACCTTGACGGTGCGCTCGACCTTGGCGGCAGCGCGCGGCTCGGCGCTCTCGGTGCGAGCCCGCGGCTGCAACACCGCGTTGGCGGCGTCGCGTCGGGCCTGGACGTCGTTGACGGGCGCGGCCACCGACGCCGCTTCGTCCGCGTCCTCGTCGTCGGCCGCAGACGTCGCCTGCCTCGGCGCAGTTCCGGACTCGCCTTCGCCGCCGATCTCGACGACGGCGGCGTGGTCTTCAACGCACTCCTCTTCGACCTCGCCGTGGACTTCGAGCGACGCATCCGGGCGCGAGGAGGCTTTGGCGAGCTTGCCGATCAGCTTCTCGAGCTGACTGACCTTCGGCGGCACCTGCCCCTCCAGTGCGTTGATCATCTGGTTGATCAGGTCGCCCGAGGCAAGGATCAAGTCGACGTCGTCCTGGCGGAAGTGGATGCGCTGCGAACGCGCCTGGTCGAGCAAGGTCTCGGCGACGTGCGCGAGTTCGACCAGCGGCGTCAGGTTCAAGAACCCGGCGACGCCCTTGATCGTGTGGAAGGCGCGGAACGTCAGGTTGATGTGCTCGAGGTCGTTGCTGTCCCCTTCGAGCGCCAGCATCGCCGCTTCGGCCTCGACCAGGTGCGAACGGGCCTCGGTGACGAACTCCGGCAGGCTGTCGGCGAACTCGCCGCCGACCACCAGATCGACGAGCGCGTCCGGATCACCGGTCTTCTCGGCATCCGCACCCTGCTCGGTCGCGATCTTGCGCAGCTTCTCGAGCAACAGGGTGACGTCGGGGAACTCGGCCCGAACGTCGCGAGTGAGCTTGTCGAGGAACTGCTTGAGCAGGTCCGCACACTCGAGCATCAGATCGACCGGGAACGGCCGGCCGTGCTCGGTGCAGGCGTCGATCATCGTCTCCGCCTGGTGGCAGAGCTTCTGCGGCGTCTGCATGTTGAGCACGCCGAACTCCGCCTTGAGCGTGTGCACGACGCGCCGGATGCCATTGATCGTCTCGGCCTGGTCCTGACTGGACTCGACCGCGAGGATGTCCTCTTCGAGCTCCTGCACGGACCCCATCGCGTGACCGACGAACATGCCCACGGTCTCGTGGAAGTGCCGCTCGTCCTCGGGGTCGGGCATCGTCAACAGCGACGGCGCGACGATCTCCGAGCAGTCCTGCCCACCCTCGACCGCGACCGCGCAAGCGCAGGCGAAATCGACGAGGCGCGTGAGGTGCGCGAACATCGTCTCCGCGTGTCCGGCGAAGGTGTCTTCGTCGCTGGACATCTGCTGGATCGTCTCCGCGCCAACGCGGCACAGACGGGCGAGCTCGTCGAGCGAAGTGCCGTTGGCGCTGCGCTCGAGCTCGTGCATGAGATCCACGAGTTCGGCAGTCGCGGTACGGCCCTCGGCGCGCACGCGGTCGACGACACTCTGCAGCTTCTCGATTTCTGTGGCTAGGGACATACGGACGTCAGGACGCGATTGCATCCCGCTGGGCGCGGGAGGTATCGGTCCCCGTCCGACGACCACTTGAGTTGCCTACGCAGCAATTCGAGCGGTGCAATGGGGCTTTCCCTCAGCGTGATCGGATCGCCGCGCCGCAGAGTTTGTAGAGGATGCGCGCGCCGACGTTCGCGTCCCATTCGTCGTCGCCCGGAGCGACCTCGACAAGGTCTAATCCGACGACACGGCGACCGCTGGCGGTGACCGCGGCGAGCAGATGAGCGGTCTCGGCGAACGACAGTCCACCCGGTACAGGGGTTCCCGTATTCGGGCACAAAGAAGGGTCCAGGCCGTCGATGTCGAAGCTCACGTAGACGCGTTCGGGCAGTGCTTCGATGGCCTCGCGGCACAGCGCGTCGAAGCTCTCCCCGGCAAAACGACGCCGCTGCCAGTCCTGGTCGAAACAGGTCAACACGCGCCCTTCGGCCGCGGTGATCGCCATCAGTTCCTGTTCGCAGAAGTCGCGGATCCCGACCTGCACGAGACGACGCACGCCGGCCACGTCGCGCAGCACGTTGTCCATGATCGAAGCGTGGCTCCAGCGCATGCCTTCGTAGGCCACCCGCAGGTCGGCGTGCGCATCGATGTGCAGGATGCCGATGTCACCGTGATGTTCGGCGACCGCGGCGATCGCGCCGTACGGCACCGAGTGATCACCACCGACGATGCCCGGGATCCGGCCGGCCCGCAGGATCGCCAGGGTCTGCGCGTGCACGATCTGGTTGACCAGGGCCCCCGCCGCGTCGATCGGCGCGACCGCAGCGCCGTCGCCGCCGCCGCGCGCCACGACCTGTTCCGCCAGCGGCCGGGCCTGCGCATGCGCCGCAGCGAGCCGCGGATCGGCCGCCAGCAAGTGGATGCCCGCTTCGTATACCCGCCCGTACTGCAGGTCGTAGAGGTCGACCTGCTGGCTCGCGGCCAGGATCGCGGCAGGCCCACGCTCGGCGCCACCGCCGTAGGAAACCGTCGCCGCGAACGGCACCGGCACCAGGTGGACCGCGGCGTCGGTCGCGTCTGCCGGAAGACCGAAGATGCCGTCGTGCTGGGCGGCGGCGTTGGGGTCGAAGGCGGTCATCGGTTCTCCCCTACTGCCCGGCCCCCTTCCGGCGCAACAGGTTCCCGTTGTGCTGGCTGGGGCCCAAAGTCGGCCCCGGGACCGGGAGGGGCGGCGTCGCCGCGTTCGAGGTGGGCCGCGGTGGGAGCGGCGGGGAAAAAAAGGCTCCCTGGCCGGGGGTTCGTTTCGATCGTCAGGAGGAGACAGCAACGGGAGGGAGATGAATCCGGCCAGGGAGCCCACCTCGTCTCGTCTGCGGGTCCATGCCACCCGCAGCCCGAACTACTCACGGCGTTCCCGAAAGTTACCGACTGGGGAGAAGGCACCCGAAAAAGGTGGCCGTGACCGCCTTGCGGACGGGACAAGTTGCCCCTTGAGTCCCCGGGGCCGATCTGCTTTCTTTCCCGGCCCGTTTGGCGGCCAGCTCGGCCGCGGGCGCATGGCAGGATAGCTCAGCTGGTTAGAGCGGAGGCTTCATAAGCCTTAGGTCGCCGGTTCAAGTCCGGCTCCTGCTACCACTTCCGACCGCCGGAGCATCGCGCGTCCGGCGGGCGGCCGTTCCGCGCAACCCGTCCGGGCCAAGACTCGGGATGCGCAGCCTGCGGTCCCCCGCGAGATCGTCGGAAAGCCGAAACGCGAGCGGGGGCTCGCGCACAGGATCGTCGCAGTCCTGCCATGCGCCGCCGCCTCGACCGCCTGTTCGACACCTACCGCCGCACGGGTGATCCCCGCGCGTTGGCAGCGGTCTTCGACGGCTCGGCGCGCGAGCTCTACCGCCTCGCCTGGCACCTGGTCGGCGACCGGCATGCGGCCGAGGATCTCGTGCAGCAGACGTTCGTCGCGGCGATCGAGCACCGCGAAACGTTCGCCGCGGAGCGCCGCGTGTTGCCGTGGCTGTGCGGCATCCTGACCCACCGCGCCCTCGACCTGCGGCGGCAGCGGCGGCGCGCGCCGGTGGAACGCGACCGCGACGACGTTGTCGACCCGGTCGACGAAGCGAGCCGGCGCGAGCTCGAAGAACGCGTCGCGGCGTCGGTGCGCGCGCTGCCCGACCCGTATCGGCAACCGCTGCTGCTGCACCTCGTGCACGGCCTGGGCGCCAAGGAGATCGCCGAGGTGCTCGACCTGCCCGACGCGACCGTGCGCACGCAGCTCGCGCGCGGACTCGAACGGCTGCGGCGACGGCTGCCGGCCGGCATCGGCGCGGCGACGTTCGCCGCGATCCCCGCGCCGCTCGGCCTGCCCGCCGTGCGTTCGGCCGTGATGCAACACGCTGGCGCCACCGCCGCGAGCGGCGCGCTGGTGACCGCGACCGCGATGGTCACAGGCTACGCCATGAAGAAGACCCTGCTCGTCTGCGTCGCCCTGCTCGCCCTGGTGTCCGCGTGGTCGTGGTGGGACCGCTCTCCCCCACCGTCGCCGCAGCCGGCTGTGGTCACGCAACACGTCGAACCCGCGACCTCGTCGCGCGAGCCCGCCGCGACCGCCGCTGCGAACGACGGCCCCGCGCGCGTCGACGCGAACCCGGGTACCGCCACCGCGGGCTGCGAGCTCGAGGTCGTTCTCGCCTGGCACGACGGCACACCCGCCGCAGACGTTCCCGTGCGGTGTGGGCCGCACGTCGCCGAGTCGTGGGTGGAGTCGTGGCAACGCGTGATGCGCACCGATGCGAACGGCATCGCGACGTTCACCGGGCTCGAGCCGGGAGAGACGCTCACGCTGCAGACGGGCCGAGGGCCCTCACACGACGTCGCGATCGCGGCCGGCATGAACCGCGTCGAGATCACGATCGATGCCGGCGTCGACGTGCTCGGCCGGGTCGTCACCATCGACCGGCAACCGGTGGCAGGCGCCACGGTCTGGATGTCGATGTGGCCGAACAGCGACGACGGCGAGGCCGTCGCGACGAGCGGCACGGACGGCGCGTTCGTGATCCGCAGTGCCACGACCGGGCATTCGCTGACGGCGACGGCGCCGGGGTTCGGGAGCGCGACCGCGTGGAAGGTGCCACAGGTGGCTCCGGATGCAGCCATCGAGATCTCGGTTCGCGAGGCGCCGGGGACTCTCGTCGGCACCGTGTTCGCCGCCGACGGTGGCCCGGTCGCCAACGCACGCGTACTCGTCGGCATCACCCTCACCGGCAACGGCCGCCACACGAGCATCGTCGGCAACATCGTCGGCCAGGACTTCTGGCCGTCGCGATTCGCGCGCACCGACGCACGCGGCACCTTCCGCGTCGAGGGGCTACCGACGTTGTCGTGGCCGGTATGGATCGGCGCGAGCGGCTTCGCCCCCGCACGCCGCATCATCGACGTGCAGAAGGGGATCGTGACCTACGCGACCTTCCACCTGTTTGCGGGCGCCACGGTCCACGGCACGGTTCGCGAGGACGACGGCGGCGTGATCGCCGGCGCGCGGTTGTCAGCGCAACACCGATTCGACGACGTCGACAAGACCATCGGACTCGGCATGGCGGCCCTGTGCGGCCCGCCGCTGTTCGCCAGGACCGAAGCGCACAGCGATGACCAGGGCCACTTCGAACTGCGGCATGTGATGCCAGGCGACGTCGCGATGAACGCCTGGCACGGCAACGAGGGAACGCACCTCACCTGCACGCTGACCGAGGGCCAGCGCCTGCGTTGGGACCCCGAACTCAGGAGCAAGCGCACGAGCCTGACGCTGCGCGGCAAGCTGACGGACAGCCGCGGCGCCCCGCTCCCCGGTTGGGTCGTCACCCTGGTAGGCGAACGGGAACGCACCGCCGCCACCGGCGACGGTGGCGCCTTCGAGCTGGTGGGCATCGACGACGTCGAATACCGGATCCGCGCAGCGCCGCGTTACCCAGGCCTCGCCCCGTCCGTCGACCTCGGCACGGCGCTAGCTTCGGCAACCGCAGCCCACTTCGTCGTCCCGGACGAACACCTGCCGACGGCCTCGATCGAAGGGCGCGTGATCAACCCCGATGGGTCCCCCGGCGAGGTCACGATCCATGTGCTCGCAGAGGTGCAATGGAGCTCGACCATGAGGCAGAGCGAGCCCGACGGCACGTTCCGGTTCAGTCCGTTGGCTGCAGGCAGGTACGCGGTCTCGGTCCACAGCTCGGCCCATGGCAACCTGCGCATCGGCACGTACGAGTTGGCGCATGGCCAACACCTCGAGGTCGACGACTTCCGCATCCCCGCACCGGGCTCGTTGCGCGTCGAGATCGTCGACGTGCGTGGAGAGCGCGTGCCCGGGTCCTGGATCACCGTGGACGGTGTCGGCGATCCGCCGGGTCGCGACGGCTTCGTGAGTCACAAGGAAGGGATCGCGACCGGCAACCTGCAACCGGGCCGGTGGCTGGTCGCCGCGCGTCACCCGCTGCCGCTCGCATCGACCGAGTGCACCATCGTTGCGGGACAACAGACACAGCTGCGCTTCGTCGTGCCCGACAGCGTGCCGTTCGTGCTCCGCATGCCGGCGCATGCGTTCGACCGCCGCGGCATGCGGCAGGTGTGGCGGGACGCCAACGGCACCGTCTTGCGCGACCGCGAGCTGTACGGCCAACCCGAAGGCGAACTGCAGATGCGCGCACCACCCGGAACCTACACGCTCGAGATCCTCGACCGCGACGGCCACAGCGCGACGACGACGTTCACGCTCGACGGCGTCGGCACGCCCGTCGTCACGTTGCCGCTGCCGAATTGAGCACTGACGAAGTGGGCACTGCCGAAATGACCCCGGCGACCGTAGATGCCACTGAGCTTGCGAGCGGTCGACACGGTCACTCGCCCTTGGTTTTCCTCTGCCTCTGGGCTTCCTCGCCCTCGACGTTCCGCTCGCCAGCTCCTGTGGCCTGTTGGGCCTCCATCCCAACCCACTCGGTCGCCCAAGCCTCCTCGGAAGGCAGCGATGGAACCGCCGAACGCATCCGCTGGATCAACGACTGCTGCAGCTTGATCGACTGCTCGAGAACGGCGGTCGACGGTCGACAGCTGATCCAAATCGAACCGACCCAGACGGAGCGGCCATCGAAGGACACGGCGGCATGGGCATCACCATCACGAACGAGGCAGTAGTCCCTCTCGATCCTCGACTCGGCAGCCGCATAGCCCGGGGCCGTCATGACCACATCCTCGAGCCGCGAGAACTCAAAACCGGCTGGTGCCTCTGTGCGCCTCTGGACTCCGTAGGCGTACTCGCATGCGGCGAGGAACGACGAAGCCAGAAGAACGGCGGCGCGCACTGGTAGGCCCAACACCGCGCTCACGACCGGATCAGCTTCAAGAACTCCGTCCGCGTGCGCTCGTCCTTGCGGAACAACCCCAGCAGGCACGACGTGACCGTGCTCGAGTTTTGCTTCTCGACGCCGCGCATCATCATGCACAGGTGCGAGGCCTCGATGACGACCGCGACGCCGCGCGGCTTCATCACCTCGTCGATCGCCTGCGCGACCTGCATCGTGAGCCGTTCCTGCACCTGCAGCCGCCGCGCGAAGATGTCGACGACTCGCGCGATCTTCGACAGGCCGACGATCTTGCCGCTCGGGATGTAGGCGACGTGCGCCTTGCCGAAGAACGGCGCCAGGTGGTGTTCGCACAGCGAGTAGAGCTCGATGTTCTTGACCACGACCATCTCGTCGGTCTCGGCCTCGAACAGCGCGTTGCCGATCACCTGCTTGGGATCGCGACCGTAACCCTCGGTGTAGAACCGGAACGCCTTCTCGACGCGGCGCGGGGTGTCCGCCAGGCCCTCGCGCCCGGGTTCGGGATCGAGCTCCCGCAGCACCGTGGCGATCGCCTGTTGGAACGGGGTCGGATCGGCGCCGTGGGCCGGGGAGTCGCCTGCACTCATGGGGGCGGCTTTGTAGCCCAAGGCCCCACCGAGTCCTAGCCCGGCGACCTCGAGCGCATCAACCGTGCCCGGCTTCGCGCAGCACTTCTTCGACCGTGGTGTGGCCGTCGAACACCGCCGCGAGCCCGTTCTGCTGCAGCGGCACCATGCCGGCTTCGAGCGCCGCGGCTTGCAGCGCCGTGGTGCTCGCGCCCGACAGGATCAGGTCGCGCAGCCGATCGTCGACGTCGAGGATCTCGGTCAGCGCCATGCGGCCCTTGTAGCCCGTGAAGTTGCAGAGCTGGCAGCCCTTGCCGTAGGCGAACTTCTGGCCCACCGCCTGCTGCGTGGTCAGACCCAGGCGCCGCAGCACGTCGTCGCCGGGCTCGTAGAAGGTCTTGCACTCGGCACAGATGCGCCGCACCAGGCGCTGCGCGAGGATGCCCTGCACGGTCGCGGTCAGCAGGAACGGCTCGATGCCGATGTCGACGAGGCGCGTGATCGCCGACGCGGCGTCGTTGGTGTGCAGCGTCGAGAACACCAGGTGGCCCGTGAGGCTCGCTTCGATCGCGGTCTGTGCGGTCTCGCGGTCGCGGATCTCACCGACCAGGATCACGTCGGGGTCCTGGCGCAGGATCGTGCGCAGCACCCCGGCGTAGGTGACGCCGATCTCCTCGTTGACGGGCACCTGGACGATGCCTTCGAGGTCGTATTCGACCGGGTCCTCGACGGTGATCACCTTGGTGTCTTCGCGGTTGGCTTCGTTGAGCATCGCGTAGAGCGTGGTGGTCTTGCCCGAGCCCGTCGGCCCCGTGACCAGCATGATGCCGTGCGGCAGATCGGTGTAGTGGCGCAGCCGCTCCTTGACCGCGGGCAACAGGCCGAGGTTGTCGAGATCGAGCGAGACCACCGAACGGTCCAAGACACGCATCACGGTGGACTCACCGAACATCGTCGGCAGCGTCGACACACGCAGATCGACCGAACGTCCGCCGACCGTCAACTCGATGCGCCCGTCCTGCGGCAGCCGGGTCTCGGCGATGTCGAGGTCGCTCATCACCTTGACGCGCGCGATCAGCGCCTCGGCGAGGTGCGGCGGTGGCGACTCGAGCTCGAACAGCGAGCCGTCGACGCGGTAGCGGATCTTGAAGTCGTTCTCGAACGGTTCGAGGTGGATGTCCGACGCCTTGTCGCGGATCGCCTGGTAGAGGATGTAGTTGAGCAGCTTGACCACGGGCGCCGCGGAGGCCATCGCGGTCTTGTCCTCGAGGTCGATCTTGCCGCCCTGCTGCTGCAGTTCCTGCACCAGCTGATGCATGCGCTGCTTGGCCTCGCCGGCGTCCTCGCGGTAGAAGCGCTCGAGCGCCGCCTGGATCGGCGCCGCGGCGGCGACCACGCCGACGATCTCGCAGCCCGTCGTGAAGCCGAGATCGGACAACATCGACGCGTTCGACGGGTCGGCGATCGCCACCGTCAACACCTTGCCGACGAGCCGCACCGGCACGATGCCGAACGCGCGCGCGGTGGCGAGATCGACCTTGCCGATCGCGTCCTGCGCCGGCGGTTCGGCCACCAGATCGTGGAACTGCAGCCCCGCCTGCCCCGCCAAGGCGCGCGCCAGGTCGTCGGCGGAGATGTGGCCCTGCGCCAGCATGATCTCGCCGATGCGGCCGCCGTCCTCACGCTGGATCGACAGGCCCTCCTGGATCATGCCCTCGTGCACACAACCCAGTTCCTTGAGGATCTGGCCGAGCAGACGACGTGGCGCCATCGCCTACTCCGCCGCTCCGCCGCCCATGCGCAGCTGCAAGGCCTTGCGGTCGAAGGAGCGCTCGAGCGCCGTCTCCTTGTCGATGCGGCCGCCGCGGTAGAGATCGAGCAGCGAGTCGTCCATCAGCACCATGCCCTGCCGCCGGCTGGTCTGGATCACCGAGGGGATCTTGAACGTCTCGCACTTGCGGATGTGGTTCTCGATCGCCGGCGAGGTCAGCATCACCTCGAACGCGGCGACGCGGCCACCGTCGGCCGCCGGGATCAGGATCTGCGAGATCACCGCCACCAGCGACACCGCCAGCTGGCTGCGGATCTGTTCCTGCTGCTCGCGCGGATACTGGTCGATGATGCGATCGACGGTGCGCGCCGCGCCGGTGGTGTGCAACGTGCCGAACACCAGGTGGCCGGTTTCCGCGGCGGTGATCGCCGCCGAGGTGGTCTCGAGGTCGCGCATCTCGCCGAGCAGGATCACGTCGGGATCCTGACGCAGCGCCCGCCGCATCGCCTCGGCGAACGAGGTGACGTCGTTGCCGACCTCACGCTGCGTCACCTGCGACTTCTGGTGCGTGTGGTAGTACTCGACAGGGTCCTCGATCGTGATGATGTGCACGTCGCGGTTGCGGTTGATCCAGTCGATCATCGTCGCCAGCGTCGTGGTCTTGCCCGAGCCGGTCGGGCCCGTGACCAACACCAGACCGCGGTGCAGGTTGAGCAGGTCGTGCACCGAGTCGGGCAGGCCGATCTGGTCGAACGACAGCAGCTTCTGCGGGATCTGGCGCATCACCACGCCGCGCGTGCCCTTCTGCGTGAGGATGCTGACGCGGAACCGGCACTTGTCGCCGAACGCGTAGCCGAAGTCGGTGGTGCCGCCCTTCTCGAGCTCTTCCCAGTTGCGCGCCGGCGCGAGCTGTCTGCCCATCGATTCGGTGTCCGCGGGCGTGAGCACGGCGTCGCCGATCTCGACCAGACCGCCGCCGACGCGCAGGACCGGGCGGCGCCCCACCGAGAGGTGCATGTCCGAGGCGCCTCGCGAGTAGGCGATCTCCATGAGTGCGTTGATGTCCATTGAGAATCCGTAGCGGGATGGCGCGGTCAGACCGCGGCGACGACGCGCAGCAGTTCGGGGATGGAAGTGACGCCGCCGAGCACCTTGCGCACGCCGTCCTGCAGCAGCGACGACATGCCGCCGGACTGCCAGGCGTAGTCGCGCAACCGCGTGATCGGTTCGCCGCGGAACGTCATCTCACGCAGGGTGTCGTCCATGCGCATCATCTCGTAGATGCCGAGACGACCGCGGTAGCCGCTGTGTTCGCAGGCCGCGCAACCGCCCGGCCGGTAGATGGTCGCGCCACCGACGTTCGCCGGGTCGACGCCGATGCTGCGCAGTTCGGTCGGCGACGGCTCGTACGGCTGCCGACAGCTCTTGCACAACACCCGCAGCAGGCGCTGCGCGAGCACCGCCTGCACCGAGGCCGACACCAGGAACGGCTTGACGCCCATGTCGATCAGGCGCGTGATCGCCGACGCCGAGTCGTTGGTGTGCAGCGTCGAGAACACCAGGTGGCCCGTCAGCGCCGCCTGCACCGCGATCTCGGCGGTCTCGCGGTCGCGGATCTCACCGACCAGGATCACGTTGGGCGCCTGACGCAGCATCGCCCGCAGGATGCGCGCGAACGACAGGCCGATGCGCGAGCGCACCTGGCACTGGTTGATGCCGGCGATGTTGAACTCGACGGGATCCTCGGCGGTGATGATCTTGACGTCGGGGCGGTTGAGTTCCTGCAGCGCGGCGTAGAGCGTCGTCGTCTTGCCCGAGCCCGTCGGTCCGGTCACCAGCACGATGCCGTTGGGGCGCGAGATCACCGAGCGGAAGCGTTCGCGGTCGTCGCCCTCGAAGCCCAGGCCCTCGAGGCTCATCAGGCCGCGTTCCTTGTCGAGCAGACGCATCACGATCGTCTCGCCGTGGCTGCTCGGCAGCACCGACGTGCGGATGTCGATCTCGCGCGTGCCGCCCTCGAGGTTGGCGCGGAACGCGATGCGGCCGTCCTGCGGCTTGCGTTTCTCGGCGATGTCGAGCCCCGCCATGATCTTCAGGCGCGAGGTGATCGGCGCCAGCAGCGTGAACTCGAGCGACGCCACCTCCTTGAGCACGCCGTCAATGCGGTAGCGGATGCGCACCCGCTGCTGGAACGGCTCGATGTGGATGTCGCTGGCGCGCTGCTGCAGCGCCTCTTCGATGGTCTTGCCGACCAGCCGGATGATCGGCGCGTCGTCGTCGGTGTCGGCCGGACCGCCCTTGCCGCCCGCCTTGCCGGCCGCGCCCTTGCCGGCGTCGCCGCCGCCGCCGCCGACGTGCTTACGCAGCGCCTGCTTGAGCGCCTGCGGCGGCATCAGCGCGCACTGCACCGTGCAGCCGGCCAGGAACGACAGGTTGTCGGCGACGAAGGTCTTGAACGGGTCGTCGATCGCGATCCACAGCACCCCGTCCTTGAACAGAACCGGCAGCGCCTCGTTCTGCTCGGCCTGCTCCTTGGGCACCTTGCCGAGCGCTTCGGCCTGCGGCGCGAGCTTGGCCGGGTCCACGAACTTCAGGCCGTGCGCCTTGGCCAGCACGCGCCACACCGCGACCTCGTCGGCGAGGCCGAGCGCGACGATGGTGCGTTCGAGCGAGGCGCCGCGCGACGAAGCCGTGCCTTCGGCTTTGGCGAGGCGATCCTGATCGAGGACGTTCGCCTCGAGCAGCAGGCGACGGAAGGTCTCGGAACTCAACGGCGGACGCGCAGAAGGGGGAGAGGGGCGCGACGATCCTAGCGAACCCCCGCGCCATCACAACCTGTGCGTACCGAACCGGGTACAGACCACAACCGCCGGTCGCGGCGCGGCCGGGGTGTAGTGGTTTGTACCCGGTACCGTACCCTCAGTGCGTCGGAGCACCGTGGTCGGCGTACTTGCGGTCGATGCCCTTGATGTGCGCGCAGAGCCAGTGCACCAGGAAGTCGAAGAACGCCTTGGGCACGGTGCCGTCGCCCTGCTGGAAGGCCTCGTGGTGGGCCGCGATCTTCTGCAGCATGTCCTTGTGGATGAAGCCGTGGCGCCTGGCGTCCGGGAAGCCGATCGCGTGCATGTGCTGCTCCTCGTCGGCGAAGTGCTTCGCGGTGAGCTTCGCCAGGCGTTGGATGGCTGCATCCAGGGTCGCCTTGCCGGCCTTCTTCTCGGCCAGTTCGTGGATGCGGTTCATCGCCGCGACCAGTTCCTTGTGCTCGGCGTCCATCGCATCGACCCCGAGCGACAGGCTCTCGTTCCAGCTGAGCAGTGTCATGATCGTTATCCCTCCACCCCCGGGATCGACCGCCCCGCCGCCCCCCTGGAGTAGGCCGAAAGGCGCACGCCCAGGCCGAACGGGCCGTAGCGGCGCGCCCCCCGCCGCCCTATCCTGTTCGCCCCATGAAGCCAGCCATTGCCGACGGTCACGCCGTGACCATCCACTACCGCCTGACGCTCGATGACGGCTCGATCGCCGACGAGTCGTTCGGCAGTGACCCCCTCGTCTACCTGCACGGCGCCCAGAACATCGTGCCCGGCCTCGAGCGCCAGCTCGCCGGCAAGAAGGTCGGCGAGACCTGCGAATGTGAGGTCCCGGCCAACGAGGGTTACGGCGAATACGACCCGACCGCCGAGCAGACGGTGCCGAAGACCGCGTTCCCGCCGAAGGTCGAACTGCAGGTCGGCATGTCGTTCCAGACCCGCGGCCGCAACGGCCAGCCGCAGCCGGTGTGGATCCGCGCCCTCGACGGCGACAATGTCGTCGTCTCGGCCAACCACCCGCTCGCCGGCCAGCGCCTGAACTTCAAGATCGAGGTCGTCGACGTGCGCAAGGCGACCGCCGAGGAGAAGAAGCACGGTCACGTGCACGGGCCGGGCGGGCACCACCACTAGCCCGGGCAACCGGCCCACCCTGGGCCCGATCGCCGCGCTGCCCTACCATGCGGCGCCATGGCCAGAGCGCCGCAGCGTTCGCCGCAAACGGTGCTCGTCACCGGCGCCAGCACGGGGCTCGGCCTCGCACTGGCGCATCGCCTGGTCGCCGACCCGCGGTTCCGCGTCGCCCTGACCGCGCGCGAACCGTCGCTGCCGCGCTTCGCAGCCGCCGGCATCACCGCGACCGAACGCGTGCGCATCCTGCCGCTCGACGTCGCCGACCGCGATCAGCGCATCGCCGCGGTGGCGCAGATCGAGCACGACCTGGGCGGCGTCGACGTGCTCGTCAACAACGCCGGCGTCTCCTACCGCGCCGTGCTCGAACAGGCCAACGAACGCGAACGCCAACAGCAGCTCGCCGTCAACTTCCTGGGCCCGGTGCACCTGATCCGGCTGGTGCTGCCCGGCATGCGCCGCCGCCGCAGCGGCCGCATCGTCAACGTCTCGTCGGTCGGCGGCATGATGGCGATGCCGACGATGGCGCTGTACTCGGCCAGCAAGTGGGCGCTCGAGGGCGCCAGCGAAGCCCTGTGGTACGAAGTGCGCCCGTTCGGCATCCACGTCACGCTGGTCGAGCCCGGCTTCATCCGCAGCGAGTCGTTCCGCAATACGCGGCTCACCGAAGACAGCGAACGCGCCGTGCACGACCACGACGCCGCCTACCACAACCACTACGCCGCGATGGCGCCGTTCATCGAACGGCTGATGCAGCGCGCCTGGGCCACGCCCGAATCGGTCGCCGCCAGGCTGCACCGCGCGCTGACCATGCGCAACCCGCCGCTGCGGCTGCTGGCCACGCCCGACGCGCACGCGTTCGCGCTGCTGCGCCGCTGGCTGCCGCGGCGCCTCTACCACTGGTGCCTGCGGCGTTGCCTGCCCGCGGTGCGTTGCTGGGGCACCGAAGGCTGAGCGCGCGCACCGCTACTTGGGCAGCTTGTCGGCGAACTTCTTGGGGTTCTTCTCGAACGCGGCTTTGCACTTGCCGCAGCAGAAGCCGACGCGTTTGCCGTCGAAGTCGACGAAGAACGCCGCATCCACCGGCTTGCCCGCCACCGGGCACACGTCGTTGAGCGGCGCGCCGTCCTTGGTCTGCACTTGCGCCGCGGCCTTCTCGGCCTCGGCCTTCTTGGCCGCCTCGCGCTCGGCGATCTCCTGCTGCGCCGCGGCGAGGCGCTCCTCGGCGTAGTCACCGGTGTCGAGCACCAGCTTGCCGTTGGCCTCACGTGCCGCCGCGGCGCCTTCCTTGGTCACCTGGCTCTGCCAGGCGTAGACCTTCTGCAGCGACGCGCTCTTCGCGAGCGCCAGCAGCCCGACGTCGCCGAGGCCGGTGCCGTAGGCGTTGACGACCTGCAGGTGCGGCAGCTTGGCGAACATCCCGAACGACGCGTCGCCGACCTTGGTCTTGGCCACCGCGAGCCGGCGCAGTTCGGTGAGCTTGGCGAGGTGCGCGGCGCCTTCGTCGGTCAGCGCCGTGCGCGACAGGTCCAGCCACACGAGCCGCTTGCTCAACGGAAGCAACAGCCGCGCCTCGGCGTCGCCGACCTTGTCGCGCAGCAGCGAGAAGTTGACGTCGATGGCCTCGGTGTCGGCGGCGATCTGCTGCACCACCGCGCCGCGCGCGCGCAGCGCCGCGACCGCCTTGTCGATCTCGGCCTGCTCACCGCCCTCGAGCGCCGGCAGCTCGAACTTGATCTTGGGGATCACCTTGGCGTCGAGCAGGGCCGCGATCGCCTTGTCACCGTTCTCGGGCCACTCGGCGCCCTCGGCCACCCACTGCCGCAGCAGCTTCTTCTGCGCCTCGGTCAGCGGCTCACCCTTGTTGGGCATGATGTCGTCGTCGCCGGCGGGCAACTCGACGCGGTGCACGAGTTCACTCTCGTCGGGCTTGCCCGGCACGATCGTGCTGTCCTCCTCGGGCAGCGCGAAGGCCTTCTGGTCCAGGCGCAGGTCGCCCTTGTCCTTGTCGGGACCGTGGCACTCGATGCAGCGCGACACCAGCAGCGGCGCGATCTGCTTGTCGAAGTCGACCTTCTCCTGGGCGAACGCGGGGACCAGCGGCAGCAGGACGGGGACGAGGGCGAGCAAGCGCATGGCCTGGGATCATTGGCGCTGGCTGCGGATCGCGCAAGGCACAGTGCCCGGGCGCCGGCCGCAGCGGTGCGATGACACGCCGACGCACCACTGGTTAGCATGCGGCAATGTCCGAGGCCAACCAGGTATGGGGTCTGCTGCGCGTCGGCACGGCGATCGCCTGGTTGTGGGCCACGGCGGTCGCGCAGGCCAACCTGCCGCGGCCGGCCGCTCCACCGGGCAACCTGCACACGGTCGACAAGGTGATGCTCGGCAAGGCGCTGTTCTGGGACGAACAGCTGTCGACCGCGAACGCCGTCGCGTGCGGCACGTGCCACATCCTGGGCCACGACGGCACCGACCCGCGCACACCGCACAGCCTGCACCCGGGCGCCGACGGGCGCTTCGGCACCGGCGACGACTCCCGCGGATCGCCGGGCGTGGCCCTGCACGACCGCGCCAGCCTGATGTTGGGCAACGCCGCGTTCGGGCTGCAGAAGCAGGTGACGCGGCGCCGCGCGCCCTCGGTGATCAACGCCGCCTACAACCGCCGACTGTTCGTCGATGGACGGGCCGGCGACGCGTTCGTCGACCCGCTGACCAACGCCGTGGTGCTGCCGAGCGGCGCGGCGCTCGAGACCCAGGTCCTGCAGCCGCTGCTCGACACGACCGAGATGGCACACGTCGGTCGCAACTGGAACGACGTCGTCACGCACGTGACCAACCTCGTGCCGCTGGCGATCGCCACACAGGTGCCGGCGAACCTGCGGCGCTTCGTCGCCGGCCACACCTACGCGAGCCTGTTCCAGCAGGTGTTCGGATCGCCCGGGGTGACGCCGACCCGGATCGCGTTCGCGATCGCCGCCTACGAACGCACGCTGGTCAGCGACCAATCGCCGTTCGACGAGTTCCTCGCCGGCCGCGGCACGCTGGGAACGCGCGAACAAGAGGGCCTGCGCGTGTTCCAGCGCCTGTGCGCGACCTGCCACACCGACCTCGACCACAGCGTGCGCACGACGGGTCCGGTGCTCGATCAGTTCGCCAACATCGGGGTGCGCCCGCCGCACGAAGACCTCGGCCGCGAGGCCGTCACCGGCAGCCGCCGCGACCGTGGCAAGTTCCGGGTGCCGGCCCTGCGCAACGTCGCGCTGCGCAGCAGCTACTTCCACAACGGCAGCCAGACGACGTTGGCCGGCGTGCTCGACTTCTACGACCGCGGCGGCGACTTCGACGAGAACCAGGATGAACGCGCGCGCACGCTGGCCGGTCGCCTTTCGGCCACCGACAAGATCAACCTGATCAACCTGCTGCACTCGCTGACGGATGCGCGTGTCGCCAACGAGTTGCCGCCGTTCGACCGGCCGCGCCTGTGGCTCGAGGGGCCGCTCGTGCCCACGGCCTTCGGTGTCGGCGCCGGCGGCACCGACCCGCGGCCGGCGCGCATCAACGCGCTGGGCACTGCGTACCTGGGCAGCGACGTGTTCGGTGTCGGCATCGACCACGTCGCGCCCCATGTGTTCACCGCGCTGATGGTCGACCTCGCCGGCTCGACCACCCCGACGTCGCTCTACGGGTTGCCGTTCTATCTGGGCCGGACCCCGGCACTGCTGACCCTGCCGCTGGGGTTCTCCACGCGCGCGCCCGACGGCACCGGCTACAAGAGCCATGTCTTCCACGTGCCACCGGCACTGGCGGCTTCGGGCACCTACTGGTTGCAGTTCGTGACCCTGGATCCGGGGGCACCGCTGGGGTTCGCGTGTTCGAACGCGATGACGATGGTGGTGCCGTGAGGGTTCAGCGCCGCCCGCCGCGCAGATCGAACCCAGCCCCCAAGAACACATCCTCCATGCGGTTGACCACCGACCGCACCCAGTCGCGCTTGTCCGGATAACTGCCCGGAAAGAACGAGCGCTTGAACCCGTAGGTCAACACGTCCTTGAGCGCGCGCGGTTCGAGCTTGAACGCCATCACCGCCTTCTCGACCTCGTCGGTCATCGTCGTGCGCGACACCAGCCGGTTGTCGGTGCACAACGTCACGCTGCAGCGGTTCTCGCGCATCTTCTTGAACGGGTGCTTACGCAGATCGCTGCGCAGTTCGGGGATCGTCTGCTGGTTGCTCGTCAGACACACCTCGAGGGTGATGCGACGGTCGGCGACGTACTGCACCAACCGATCGACGTAGGCCTGTTTGTCGACGATCGACTTGTCCTTGATGTGCCGCTTGCTGAACAGCCACGTGCCGTGGCCGATGCGGTCGGCGTGGCAATCGGTGATCGCCTGGAAGATCGACTCGGGGCCGTAGTCCTCGCCGGCGTGCACGGTCTTGCCGAGGAAGTGTTCGTGCGCGAGCTGGTAGGCCGCCTGGTGATCCTTGGCCGGAAAGCCGTGTTCCTGGCCGGCGAGGTCGAGACCCACCACCGGCAGACCGTCGTCGTGTGCAGCAGCGACTGCGGCGCGCGCCAGCTCGAGTGAGGCCAGCGCGTAGATCTCGGCGGGTTTGGCACTCGGCAGCGCCTCGAAGTAGGCGCGGTAGTGTTCGCCGAACGCCGGCAGGAAGAACCGCAGTGCGCAGACGATCACGCCGCTGCGGAACCGCGGCAGCTGGCCGTTCTTGATCAACGGGTCGTTGTTGATCTCCTTCTCGGCGCGCTGCAGGCCCTTGCAGACCGCCCGCAGCACCTCACGCACGCGGAAGTCGCCGCGCACGTGCAGCTGCGGCGCGAAGCGCACCTCGATGTAGAAGACGTTCTCCTTGCGGCAGTCCCAGGCCAGCTCGTAGGCGACGCGCTCGAGCGACTCGGCGTCCCGCAGACAGGCGACCGTGAACTCGAAACCCTTGAGGTACTCGGGCAGGTTCTGGTAGGCACGTTTGAACACCAGCTCGAGCAGGCCCTCGGGTGTCGCGCTCGGCAGCTTGACCTGGTGCGTCTTCGCCAACTCGATCAGCGTGTCGAGCCGCAGGCTGCCGTCGAGGTGCAGGTGCAGATCGGACTTGGGCAGCTCGAACAACAACTCGCGCGTCAGCGACGGCTTCTTCATGGCGCGATGATGGACCGTGCCGGCACCGCGAGCAAGGTTACACGGCGATCACTAACGCGCGCCGCGCGCCGAGACGTCGCGGCACTCGACCTCGACGAGCCGCCCCTTGCGCACCACCAGGCTGGTGACGCGCTCGACGTTGTGCTGGCCCTGGCGCATGCGCGCGCGCACCACGTCGAGCGCCATGCCCTCGGTGATCGGCAACAACGCGATCGCGCGAAACCCTTCTTCGGCGCCGGGCAGAGAACGCTTGTCCTCACGAATCAGGTCACCGTGTTCCCACACCCAGGTGTCGTCGACCGACACGAACTGGCAGCGGTGATTGGCGCGGTTCTTGGCGACGAGGCCGCCCGGACAGATCACGAACGGGGCCTCGATCCACGGCAGCACCCCCAGACCATCGCGCGCGAAACCGGCCTCGAACGCCGCCGCGATCACCGCGTCCTGATCGCCGCTCTGGCGCGCACGCCGCTGCACCTCGTCGGCGATGGTCGCGCCCAGCTCCAGCAGCAATTCATCGGACAGCTTGCCGACGAACTCGGCCGCGGCCTCGGGCACTTCGCGCAGGTGACGCAGGATGGTGCCGTAGCGGCGGGTGCTCATCGGCGCGTGATGATGCTCGGCGCCGCGCCGCCGCGCCCGACTTTCCTGCGCGATGTGGCCAACGTCACCGCCGCCCCTTCTCGTCGAGCAGCGCCGTCAGCATCAGGTCGGCGACCTGTTTGCCGAACGTCGCACGCCGCATCGCCGGCACCCCCGACGGGCGCAGCAATGCCGCCCCCAGGCCGATCTCCAGCAGGAAGAACGCCGCCGTCGACGGCGTCACCCCCCTGCGCAACCCGCCGCCGGCCCACGCCTCGCCGAGCACCGCCGCGATCGCCGCGAAGGCGCGGCGCACCGCGCGCCCGGTCGCCGCGTCACCGCCGCCGGCGGCCGCACCACACAGTACGCGCAGCTCGTCGGCGTGTTGCTCCAGCAGCTTGGGCAGACCTTCGGCCAGGGCCAGCAGCCGGCCCCGCGCGGTGCTGGCGCCCTGCATCGCCGCGGTGAGCGCCGCACACAGGCGGGCACCGGTCTGGTCGAGCACGGCCACGAACAACAACTCCTTGCTGCGGAAGTGACGGTAGAGCACCGGCTCGGTCACCCCCGCCGCGGCGGCGAGCTGCCGCGTGCCGGTGCCGGCGTTACCCAGCTTGGCGAACACCGGCAGGGCGCAGTCGAGGATCTGCTGCCGGCGGGCGGCGGCGTCGAGGCGGGCTGGTTGGCGCTTGACCATCCCTCGTAGCATATGCTAACTTGCCCTTCGTTAGCAAGTGCTAGCTTGTGAGGTCGGTGATGGACGGCAACGAAACCATGCGGCTCTACATGCTCGAACGCCGCGTCGAGCAACTCGAGAACCGACTCGTCGAACTCGCGGCGCGAGTCGATCCGGCCGGGCCGAAGACCGCGACTCCGGCTACCACAGCGGCGGCAACGCCCGCCGCCGAACCGACCGCTAGGGCCACCGCGCCGATCCCGGTCGAACCGACGCCAGCCCCAATCGTCACCGCACCGACACCTGCTGCCGCCGCCCCTTGGCCCGTGCCCGACGAACGCCCCACCGCGGCCCGCCGCCGCACCGCGACTCCGGGCTCGAAGTTCGACTACGAACGCTTCTTCGGTCTGGCCGTGCTCGGCCGCGTCGGCATCGCCGCGCTGCTGCTCGCCGGCGGCTACTTCGCGCAATTGGGCTGGGGCCAGCTCGGTCCCGCCGCGCGCGTCGTGATGCTGTATCTCGTCGCCGCCGCGATGGTCATCGTCGGCGCGTGGCTGCGGCCGCGCACCGCGCCGCGCTACATCGCCCTGCTCTGGGGCGGCGCCACGTCGTTGTCGTACCTGGCCGGCGTCGCGGCGCGCTTGCACTACGAACTGATCGCGCCGTTGCCCGCGTTGCTGCTGCTGGTCGCGAGCGCCGGCCTCGGTCAGCTGCTGGCGCGCAAGCTGCAACTGCAAGCGATGGCCACCGTGGCCCTCGCGGGCGCCTATGCGGCGCCGCTGCTGATCGGCGCCGACTCCGCGTCCCCCACCGGGCTGTTCGTCTACGTGCTGGCGCTGCACACCTGGAGCGCGGTCACCGAAGGGCGCTGGCAGTGGCACGTGCCGCGGGGTCTCGCCGTGATCGCGACCGCCCTGCTCGCGATCGGCTGGTTCGCCACTCACGCCGCACTGCCGCCGCTGACCACGCTGCTGCACGTCGAGGCCATCTGGCTGGGTCTGATCGCCCCCGAGGTGCTGGTCGCGTTCCGGCGCGGCACCGCGACCGCACCGCGCTGGAGCCTGCTGGTGGCCTCGGGTTGGGCCACGCAACTGGGCCTGCTGCTGTGGAGCCTGAACCTCGACGCGTTGCCCTCCTTCGGCCTGCTCGCGGGCACCGGATTGTTGGCGCTCGCCGCGGCCCTGCTGCAGCAACGGCCGCAGCTGATCGAGCGCGCCAGGCCACTGGCGCGACTCGGCGGCAACGTGCTCGTGCTCGGCGCCTTCGTGGTCTGGAATGCGCTGGGCCACCAGAATGTGATCGATGTCGCCACGCGCGGCTTCGACCACGCCGCGTGGCGCGTCGCCGCGATCGTCGCCGCCGGTCTCGCGCTGCTCGCACTGCGCCGGTTCACTGGCGCGGCCGACCTCGCGACCGTGCTGGCCACGGCGCTCGGCCTCGCCGTGATCGGCAACCAGACACCGCCGGGGCAGGGCCGACTGCTCGCCGCCGCCGTGCTGTTGCTGCCGATCGGCCTGGTCCTGCGCGGCGGCAGCGAGAACGGTCGCAAGGCGGGCCTGCTGCTCGGCGCCGCGGTCACGTTCGTCGCCGTGCGACTGCACGAGACCTTCGCGCCTGGAGTGCAGTACTGGCTGCCGATCGCCGCCGGCGCCGCGGCGCTGTGGCTGGCCCTGGTCGGTGCGTTCGCTGCCCGCCGCGACGACCGGCCGCTGCTCGAGCTCACCGGCAAGGTGCTGATCGGCGCGCACGTGCTGCTGATGGTGCTTGGCGCCGCGGTGTTGCTGACCGTGCCCGAGCGCGACGCGGTGGCCGCGATTCCGAGCGCGGGGATCTTCACCGGCGCGATGGCCCTGCTCGGTAACGCCGCGCTGCTGCGCTACGCGCCACCGCTGCGCGACCGCGTCGTCGCGCTCGCCGACTTCGGCGTCTTGCTGCTGGCGATCGGGGCGCTGACGGTCTGGAGCCAGTTCGGCGACAACGACCTCACGCCGATCACCTTCGACCACTCGTGGATCCGCCTGCTGTCGCTGACCGGCGCCGCCACGCTGGCGCTGACCCTGCGCCGATACCTCGGCGGGGGTGAACTCGGCGCGCTGTTCGCGGCGCTCGTCGGCCTGCTGCTGACGACGCTGCCGATGCCGACCGCCGAGCTACGCGGGCAGACCGCCGTGCTGTTGGTGATCCCCGCCGCGCTCGTGCTCACCTCACACGCCGCGTGGATGCGCTGCACAAGCCTGACGCTCGGCGCGTTGGCGCTGTTCTTCGCCGCCACCCACCACGTCTCGTTCGCCGGCGAAGAAGGCACGTGGCTGTCGATCGCGTTCGGGGCCAGCGGCGGCTGGGCGGCGCTCGGTGCGCTGCGCGCCAGCTGGCAGCGCGACCGCGCGCTGCTGCTGACCGCGACCACGCTGCTGGTCGTGATCGGCGTCGTCTGGAGCGTCGCCGCGCTGCAACCGGTGCCTCCGGACGCCGAAGCGTTGCCCGCGTTCTTGAACCTGCGCTTCGCCTCGGCGCTCGTGGTCATCGGCCTGCTCGAGTTCGGCCGGCGTCGCCTGCCCAAGGACGCCGACGCCGTCGAACGCATCAGCTTCACGTCGATCGAGTTCGCGATCGTCTACCTGGCCGGCCTCGTCGAGATGTTGGCGCTGGTGCACACCTGGCCCGAGGGCTGGAGCGCGGTCACCATCAGCCTCTACTCACTGCTGTTCGCGGGCGCGCTGCTGGCGGCGGGTTTCGTGCGCCGGCAGTCGTGGCTGCGCTGGCCGGGCCTCTGCGGTTTGGGCATCGTCGTCGTCAAGGTGATGTTGCTCGACCTGCGTGAACTGTCGACGCCGTTGCGCGTGCTGGCCACCGGCGCGCTCGGGCTGGTGCTGCTGGTCTCGGCGTTCGCCTACGCACGGCTGCGCAAGCCCGGTGATCCCGGCGATCCGGGCAATTCCGATCGAACGAGCCAGCAGGATTGAAGCAGCCGCCGTCGCGCGTTCACGCGTCGACGAACTCGATCGTCAAACACATGCTGAACGGGTTGTCGGTGTAGCTCGCGAACGGCGGGCACACCACGAAGCCGAGCCGTTCGTACAGTCGTCGCGCTGGCTCGAACGCCGGCGCCGTGCCGGTCTCCAGACTCACGCGTCGATACCCACGTTGCCGAGCGAGGCCCAGCAGGTGCTGCACCATCATCCGCCCCAGGCCCCGGCCGCGCGCCTCGGCCGCGGTGTGCATCGACTTGATCTCGCCATGCGACGGGTCGAGTTCGCGCAGTGCGCCGACGGCGAGCAGCACACCGTCCTGACGCACGCCGCAGAACGTGATCGACGCATGGCACAACCCGTCGAGGTCGAGCGCGTGCACGTGACCCGCGGGCGTGGTCTGATGCGCAAACGCGAGGTGGCGTTCGAGCAAGGCGCGCGCGGCGGGAGAACGCGGGTCCTCGGCGGTGACGAGAAGGGACGGTGCGGTCATGCGGCCGGCATGGTAACCAGCGTCCGCGGCGCGGCGAGGGACTGGGCAACGCCACGTTCCGACCCGGTAGCATGCGCGGCCATGCACCTGTCCCATCTCTCACTCCTGCCCCTGCTGTGGGCAGCAGACTGGCTACCCGCCCAGCAGCAAGAACAAGCAGCACCGTCGTTCGCCGCCGTCGCCGAACGCATCCGCAACGGCGGTGGTTTCGAGCAACCCAAGTGGCGGCGCGGCGCCGACGGCCAGTTGCAGCTGCACTACATCGCCGACGTCGGCGGCAGCATCGAGGGCGAACGTTGGCAACCGCTGCTCGGCGACGACCTGCAACGCGGCCTGCAAGGCGCAGGCGCGCTCGGTTTCCTGGCGCTGTTCTGCCACGGCGACGGCGATCTGCTCAGCATGACCGACACCGAACTGCACTTCGGCGCACTCGGCATCAACAGCAGCGACGTCGAGCTGCGTCAGTTCCTGGCCCGACCGATGCCCAACTGCGAAGGTCAGCAACGTCGCGCCGAAGTGCTCGATCGGCTGCTCGCGATCGATCGACTGCAGCGCCACGGCTGCCGCGCCGCGACGCCCGAGCTGCAAATGCTGGTGCGCGACAACCCCGAGCCGATGCTCGCGGCGCGGGCCAAGGTGGCGCTGGCGGCGCTGACAGGAGCCACCCGCAACCCGATGCGGCTGCGCCTCGACGCCGAGACACTCGAGCTGCCGCTCAACTTCGACGCCGCGATCGTCGTCGACCACACGCGACTGCCGGACCTGACCTGGATCACCGGGCTCGGGCGTCGCCTCGGCGCGCTGGTCACCGCGCAGGCGATGGCGCAGTTTCCGGGCAACGCCAACCCGGCCATCTTGAACGGCGCGCAGACGATGTGCGACGTCGTCGGCGAGCTGCCGTTCGGCGTCGTGCACCGTTACGGCAATGCCCGCATCGATCACTCCTGCCTGCTGATCACCGCGCAGAACAACGCCACGGTGCCCGTGGCACTGTCGTGGCAGGCTGTCGGTGAATTCGAACACGAACGTTGGCAAGACGCGGCCGTTCCCGAAGGAACCCGGCCAGACAACCTGCTGCTCACCGGCACGCTGACCGTCGAACCCACGCGACTTGCCGCGACCGTCGGCGGCAGCGCCGGCAAGCCGCGCCCCGCGTTGGCCGCCGAACTGCTGCAGGACACGGGCCTCGCCGTGCGCGTGGTCGTGCCGCCCAGCAGCAAGCTGTGGGCGTCGCTCGCGTTCCTCGACCTGCCGCCAGCGAAGGGCGCCGAACTGCGCATCAGCTGCGGTGACCCGGCCGTGATCGTGTTGGCGGTCGACGCGCGCGACGAGGATGCCGCCGAGTTGTGGCAAGAGCGCGGCAAGGAACTGCTGGCCGCGGCGAAGGTCCATGTCGAGCAACAGCTGCCGCCAGCGCTGCGCGAACACGCTGACGCCATGCGCTTGCTCGCCGCTCTGTTCGGTGCCGACCTCAGCACCAAAGGCGACGCCGCGTTCGCCACCATCACGCTGCGCGGCATCAGCCCGGCGATTGTGCGCGCGGTCGCCGAGGCGTTCTTCGCCGACTGACACCGCGGTGCGACGCTGTTGCTCAACGGCGCGCGACCTGCACGACCCGCACCAGCACCATGAGCCACGCACCCACCGCCGCGACTGCCGCGACCGCAGCGATGCCGACCAGCACGATGGCGCCAGGGCTGGCCGAGTTTGCGGCGGCAGCCTGCCAGATCGTGTACGCCGCGTAGCTGCCGTAGCTCAGCAGCGCCGCCACCACCACCATCGCCAGGATCGCGGTCACGTTCGCACCATCGGCCGGGCGGTCGTTCCGTCTGCAACCGGATCGGGCGGCAGCAGATCCTGCGCCGGCTTCGGTGCGGGCAAGCGACCGGGGTGTAGCGGAGCAGCACCGCGTGGCGGCATGCTCTGGCCATGACCCGCACGCTGCCGTTCCCGCCGTTCGTCCTGGCTGTCATGTGCAGCATCCCGTCGCTGCCGGCCCAAGCCCCCGACACCGCCTGGCTCGACGCGCAGCCGCCGGACCTGATCACCACCTACCGCGAACTGCACCAACACCCCGAATTGTCGTTCTTCGAACGCAAGACCGCCGCCCGGCTCGCCGACGTGCTCGAGGCTGCTGGCTGCGAAGTGACCCGCGGCGTCGGCGGCACCGGCGTGGTCGCGCTGCTGCGCAACGGCGACGGTCCGGTCGGGCTGCTGCGCGCCGACATGGACGCACTGCCGATCGCCGAGGAGACCGGGCTCGACTACGCGTCGACGGTGCGCGCCGAAGCGGCGGATGGCAAGGCGATCGGCGTGATGCACGCCTGCGGCCACGACATCCACATGACCGTGTTGCTGGGTGCGGCGCGCTGGTTCGCGAGCCATCGTGAGCAGTGGCATGGCATGCTGGTGTTGATCGGCCAACCCGCCGAAGAACGGGCCGGCGGCGCGCGCGCGATGGTCGCCGCGGGCCTGTTCGAACGCTTTCCCAAACCTGCCTGGGCGCTGGCGCTGCACTGTGACCCGAGTGTGCCGGCCGGCAACGTGGGCGTGCGCAGCGGCCCGCTGATGGCGGCGGTCGACAGCGTCGACGTGACCCTGTTCGGCCGCGGTGGCCACGGCGCCCGCCCGCACCTGACCATCGATCCGGTCGTGCTCGCCGCGCAGTACGTGCTGGCGCTGCAGACGATCGTGAGCCGCGAGATCGACCCGACCCAAGCCGCGGTGATCACCGTCGGTTCGATGCACGCAGGACAGAAGCACAACATCATCGCCGACCGCTGCGAGCTGCAGCTGACCGTGCGCAGCTACGACCCGGCGGTGCGCGAACACCTCAAGGCCGCGATCGTGCGCAAGGCCAAGGGCCTCGCCGCGGCCGCCGGCGCCCCCGAGCCCAAGGTCGAGTTCTCCGAACCGACCGGCCCCTTGCTCAACGACCCCGGCCTGACCGCCGCCGCCCGCGCCGCGCTGGTCGCAGCGCTCGGCGAAGCCGCCGTCGGCAACGCCGAACCGCAGATGGTCGCCGAGGACTTCGGCTACTTCCGCGAGCAGGGTGTGCCGCTTTGCATGTTCCGGCTCGGCACCACGGGCGCGGCCCAGCAGGCCGAAGCGAGTGCGAACGGCGAACTGCCGGGGCAACTGCACACCTCACGCTTTCGTCCCGACGCGGCGCCGACGATCCGCGGCGGCGTCATTGCGCTGGTCGCGGCGGCCCGCGCGCTGCTGCGGCGCTGAAGCAACGACCGTTGGCACCGCAGCCGATCGCCACGTAGCGTGCGCAATGTGGCCGAACCGTGGCGCGTGCTGAGCGAAGATCCCGACGAGCGCCGCCTGTTCGGATTGCCGGGCGCGTGGTCGATGCTGCCTGCGGCGCCGGCTGGCCCACGCAACCGGCTGCGGGGCGTGTCGCGGGTCGGCGACGATCGGCACCACTGGTTCGTCAAGGCGTTCACGGCGACCCAGCTGAAGAACCGGCTGCGTTTCGCGCTGACCGCGCCGCGCGCGCGCGACGACGCCGAACGGGAACTCGGCGTGACCCTGGCGCTGCGCGCCGCGGGCTTCGCTGCGCCGCGGCCGGTCGCCTATGGGCGCCAGGGCGGCGTCGCCTACTACGTCTGCGCGCCGCTGCCGGGTGAACCGCTCGTGGAACTGCTGCGGCGCGGTCAGGTGGATGAGGCTCTCGCCCGGCGCGTGGCGCAGCACTGCGGCGACCTGCTGCGCGCGGGTTTCCACCTGCCCGACCTGTCGGCCGATCACGTGTTCATCGCCGGCGACGCGCCGCTCGCGGTGCTCGACCTGCACAACGGCACCGTCACCCGACCTGGAACCCCACCCGCACAACTGTGCTGCCGCGTGCTGCGCCGCTTCGCGCGTTCGGTGCGGCAGCTGCCCGTGCCGTGGCCTGTCGCGTTGCGCTTCGCGGTGCGGTTGCTGCGTGCAGCGGGCCGCCGCGATGCGCGCGTCATCCTGCGCCGGCTGCCGCCGTTCACCACCGCGGCGCGTTACGAAGCCGCGGGCAAAGCCGGCGCCTACGCGACGCGCAACCCGGCGCGTCACGCGCGTGAACTGGCGTTGCTCGAACGGGTGTTTCCGGGACGACCGGGGGACACCGTGCTCGATCTGCCGTGCGGCGCCGGGCGATTGTCGCCGTGGCTGCAGCAACGCGGCTGCGCGGTGGTCGCCGCCGACGGCGCGTTGGCGATGCTGCAACAGGCACGACTGGCGCGCGCAGTCCAGGCCGACGCGCTGTTGATGCCGTTCGCCGATCGTGCCGTCGACGGTGTGGTCACGTTCCGCTTCCTGCACCACCTGCCCGCCGAACTAAGCGATCGCGTCATCGCCGAAGCCTGCCGCGTCGCCGCACGCTTCGTCGTGGTCAGCTTCTTCCACCCGTGCAGCGCCCACCATCTGCAGCGCCAACTGCGCGCGCTGACCGGTGGCCGCACGACACGCTACGCGCGAACGCTGACCGCGATCGAACGTCGCTTTGCGCAACACGGCTTCCGCCGCCTGCGGCACGCCGCGGACCTGCCGTTCCTGCGCGACCTGTGGCTCGCGAGTTTCGTGCGCGGAGATCTCGTCGTCGACACCGACCCGTTGGGCGTCTGATCCATCGATCGGCAGCTGTCTGGCCGCCGCGCAACGGGCGTTCGCATCGCAACAAGCCCATGGAGGCTGGCAGTTTCTCGTGTGCAACCGGAATCATCGCTGACAGTCTGACCGGCTACATCGCTGACACTGGACGCCAGTTCTTGCCAAGCTGCACGAGGCTTTGGCCTGGCTTCGTCAAGTCGAAGTACCCGAGCAGCACCGCGCCGTAGTGCAGCTCCCAACAGTTGTCGTCGATGCGTTCGAACAGCACGTGTTCGTAGGCCAGCGCCTGCGAGACGTGCACGGTGCGACGACCGAGCTTGGCGCGCCCAAGCTTGTCGAGCCGCAACACCTTGTCTCCGAACGGGTATTCCATTCGAGGTGGCGAGCTCGGCAGAGCCCGTGTCGATCCGACGTAGCGACTTGCCGGAGTCTCGTTGTCGAGAGCCTCGTGGGGCCGCTCTTCGTTGTACTCTTTTCGGAATCGGTCGAAGGCAGTCCGTGCACCAGACCGCGTTGGGTCCTTCACACTGCGAGAGTGGCTCCCCAGTCGATGGCGTTCGCCGACGACGACTCCTGCAGTTCGACAACCCGTGCTTCTTGAGGATCGCTCCGATCGTGCTCGGAGCCGGCAACTCGAGTCCCGCGCTGCGCTCCAACAGCCAAGCCCGCAGCTTCACCGGTCCCCACCGCGGATGAGCCTTCCTCGCGCGGAAGGGTGCGAATGCGGAGTCCGGGTGAACTCTGCCAAGGCCTCGTCACAACAGCCGAAATCCCGCCAGCGGTCAACCCACTTGTAGCCCGTCTGCCGACTGATCCCGAACTTCCGACACAACGCCGTCATCGTCAGGTCTCCTCGGCTCCATTGCTTGATGAAGTTCTGCTTCTCGCTCATCGCACATGTGTCCTTCCAAGGCATCTGGTCAGCCTCGGCATGGAGTCGTCACCTGTCAGCGATGTATCCGGTCAGTGTCACCCTCGATGTCGGGTGGACCTGTCAGCGATGTAGCCGGTTTGCACCCCTTGATGGCGCTTGACATCCGCGCCGGCACCTCTAATATCTGCGCAATCACCATGGTGACGACTTCCAAGAGCAAAGCAGGAGCCAAGGCCAGAACCGGGAAGAACGAGAGGAGTGCGCCCGGCAAGCGCGCCGCGCCGTTGCTGCCGTTCCGACCAGGCCCAGGCGGCGCCCGACCAGGCGCGGGTCGCAAGCCGAAGATCCCCGGCAGACCCGGCATCGATCACCGGCCGCGCAAGTCGCTGGCGTCGCGCTTCCCCGTTCACGTCACGCTCAAGCTCCGCTCCGGCCTGCCGCGCCTGCGCAACAAGCGCGAGTACGATGTCCTGCGCGCGGCGTTCGCGGCCGGTTGCGCACGCAACCTGAGCGGCACGTTCCGGCTGTGCCACTACGCGGTCCTGAACGACCACCTGCACCTGATCTGCGAGGCCGAGAGCCGCACCGCGCTGAGCCGCGGGCTGCAGGGCCTGCTGATCCGCATCGCCAAGGCGCTCAACAAGCTGTGGTCACGACGCGGCAGCGTGTTCGCCGATCGTTACCACGACCACATCCTGAAGTCGCCGCGCGAGGTGCGCAACGCGCTGCGTTACGTATTCGGCAACGGCAAGAAGCACGCGGCCAAGGGCCGCGAGATCAGCGTGCCGCAGGCGATCGACACGTTCACGTCGGCGCCGTGGTTCGACGGCTTTCGCGAACGCATCACGGTCAAGGGCATCGAGGCCATCGTGCGGCCGGTGACCGAGGCGCGCACCTGGATGCTGACCCAGGGCTGGCTGCGGCACGGGCGACTCAGCGTGCACGAGGTGCCGGCAACCGCGTGAAGCAACCGCATGGCGCCGGCGGCAGACGGCACCAACAGAATTCCAGTCCCGGAACGGACCACCTGATGCCCAAGCTGCACATCGCCATCGCCGTCGTCGCCGGCACCACCGGCGGTCCCGCGACCTACGGCCGGCGCCTTTGCGCAGCGCTCGCCGAACGCGACGCCGTGCGCATCACGGTGCTGACCGACGCGCCCGCAGCATTCGACGGGGCCGGTCTCGACGTCGTCGACGTGCCGATGCGCGGTGGCATCGACCGGCTGCGCTGGCAGTATCACGCGCTCGCCAAGGTCGTGAACCAGCTGCGCCCCGACGTCTACCACGACACCAAGAACGCGCTGCCGTTCGGCCTGCGTGTGCCGAGCGTGGTCACCGTGCACGACCTCGCCTACCACACCGTGCCCGGCACGTTCCCGTGGGCGTCGCGCACGTTCCTGCGACAGGCGACGCGGCACGCGGTGCGGCGCGCGGCGCGCATCGTCGTGCCGTCGGCGGCGACCGCCAATGACCTGCAGCGCATCCACCCGGCGACACGGGGCCGCGTCGACGTCGTTCCGCACGGCATCGATGCGTTCGTGCGTCCCGCCGACGCGCAGCTCGCCGAGGTGCGCCAACGACTGGCGCTGCCCGAACGGTTCGTGCTGCACGTCGGCACCCTGCAGGCGCGCAAGAACGTCGACCTCATGATCGCCGGCGTGCGCCAGCTGCGTGCCGAAGGCCTGCCGCATCGCGCCGTGATCGTCGGTCGCGAGGGTTGGCGCGCCGGCGCGGCGCTCGCCGAACTGCGGCGCGACGACACCGCGTTGTGGCTGCCGCACGTGACCGCGGCGGATCTCCCGGCCGTCTATTCGCTCGCCGATGCGTTCGTCTCGCCGTCGGCCTACGAGGGTTTCGGGTTCTCCGTGGCCGACGCGCTGGCAGCCGGAGTGCCGACGGTGATCGCCGACATCAGCTCGTTGCCCGAACTCTGCGGTGACGCTGCGGTGCGGCTGCCCGAACTGTCGGCGACCGGCGTGGCCGCTGCACTCCGGCCGCTGCTGACCGACCCGGCGCAGTCCGGAGCGCTGCGCGAGCGCGGCCCCCGCCGCGCCGGACAGTTCTCTTGGACGGACTGCGCGGCCGGGCACGTGGCTGCCTACCGCAACGCGGCGGGCCCCGCCAGGTCCTGACCGAGGCAGCAGCTTGCGCCGAACGCGCTTCGGCGCTTTCATTTCGACCTCGACGGCTCGGCCCTGACGGCCTAGAGCCACAGCGCGATGCCAACCCTGCCCCGACTCATGAGCCGCTGCCGATGTGTGCAACGGTGACTCGCCCCTCTGGCCCGGCCGTGTGCCGTGGCGAGAGCGAGCCGGGCCTGAGGGCCTTCGGCCCGCGCGCTACCCAACGATGTTGCGTGCGCCTGCCGTCACCGCGTAGCGCGGTCGCGGCGGCGTCGTATCAGCCGTTCCCTTCGACCCCCTAGGACACACATGAATCTCGCAAAGCTGACTCTGTTCGCCGCCGCGCTGCTACCCTTCGCCGGCTGCACCTCCGAAGCTTCGACCAACCCCGCACCCAAGGAGCTGCGCTTCTCGGTGATCCCGGACTTCAACAAGGCCAAGCTCGCCGAGATCGCCAAGCTGCTCGCCGACCACCTGACCAAGAAGCTCGGGGTGCCGGTGCGTTACGAACCTTCGAACGACTACACCTCGGCCGTCAACGGGCTGATCGCCAACAAGCTCGACTTCGTCTGGCTCGGTGGCAAGACGACGGTCGACGCGCTCGACGAAGGCAAGGGCCAGGTGCGGGTGCTCGCCACGCGCGACATCGACCTGGCGTTCAAGACCTACTTCATCGCCAACAAGAAGCTCGTCGACGACGGCACGGTGGCGAAGATGACCAACCTCGCCGATCTCAAGGCCAGCGCCAAGAACCTGACCTTCACGTTCGGCGACGTCAACTCGACCTCGGGCCACCTGATGCCGCGCCACTTCCTGACCGAAGCCGGCATCAATCCGGACAAGGACTTCAAGAGCATGGGTTATCAGGCCAGCAGCGGCCACGCCGGCACGCTCAAGGCCGTGGTCAGCGGCGCCGCCGACATCGGCGCGCTCAATTTCGGCTACTGGGACAAGGCCACCGACGAAGACAAGGCGGCCGCGCCGATCATCTACACCACTCCTGGCTATGTCGACTACTCGTGGGTCGGCCACACGCGCGTCGGCGAAGCGATGTTGACCAAGATCACCGAGGCGTTCACGGGTCTGCAGATGAGCAACGCCGAGGACAAGGCGATCCTCGACGCGTGGTCGGCGAAGGAGAAGTTCCTGCCGGCCGACGGGGCCAAGTGGGACAGCATCCGCAAGGTTCGTGACTCGCTGCCCAAGGGCTTCTTGAAGTGACCTCGACGGCGCCTGCCCCAAGCGTCGCCCCGCGGGGGCAGCACGCCGACATCGTCTTCGCCGGCGTCGACAAACGCATCGGCGACGCCGTGCTGCTGCGCAGCATCGACCTGGTCGTGCCACACGGTCAACGCGTCGCGTTGATCGGCCCTTCGGGCGCCGGCAAGACCACGCTGCTTCGCATGTGCGCCGGCGTGTTGTGGCCGTCCTCGGGCACGGTCACCGTGCTCGGCAAGACCACCGGCGAGCTGCGCGGCCGCGGCTTGTGCCGGCTGCGTAAGCAGATCGGTTTCCTGCACCAACAGGACAACCTGGTGCCGGCCTTGCGCGTCGCCCACAACGTGCTGATGGGCAGACTCGGCGAATGGTCGGTGCCACGCGCGCTCTGGTCGCTGCTGGCGCCACAGCAACTCGACGCCGCGCATGCCGCGCTGCAGAGTGTCGAGCTCGGCGACCGCCTGTGGTCCATGCCGGGGGAACTGTCGGGTGGCGAACAGCAGCGCGTCGCGATTGCGCGCCTCCTGGTCCAGAACCCCAAGGTGCTGCTCGCCGACGAACCGGTCAGCGCCCTCGACATCCGCCTGGGCCGCGAAGTCGTGCGCCTGTTGCTCGATCTCGCCGCCCGGACCTGCACGACGATCGTCAGCCTGCACTCGCTCGAATTGCTGTCCGAAGGCTTCGACCGCGTCGTCGCGCTGCGCGCCGGCGAGATCGTGTTCGACGGCGTGCCCACGCAGTTGACCAGGCAATTGCTGCAGGAGATCTACGGCACCGAGTACCGCACGCTGAACCTCGAGGAACTCGACCTCTAGCCCCCAGCGGCAGCCTCCCGCAGTGACGGCACTTCCAGCCCACCCCCGCGTCGTGCGGCACACGCTCGCCGTGATCGTCGTGCTGATCGGCGCGAGCCTGTTGGCGCTGCCGTGGAACCTCGACGCCGTCACCAGCTGGTCGGGCTTCGTCGACGCCTGCGGGCGCATGAGCGCCTACCTGTCCGGCTTCGGCGCACCCGACCTCAGCGCGACGATGTTGTGGCGCTGCTTGTGGCTGGCCGTCGAAACCGTCTCGGTCGCGATCCTCGGCATGGCGTTGGGCCTGCTGCTCGCCTACCCGTTGGCGCTGCTCGCCAGTCGCTGCGTGATGCTCGGCGAAGACCCGACCACCAGGGTCGGCGGCCTGCTGCGTCGCGGCACCCTCGAAGTCAGCCGTGTCGCGCTCGACGCGTTGCGCGGCGTGCCCGACTTCCTGTGGGCGATCGTGTTCGCCTACTTCACGGGCGTCAACGCCGGCACCGGCGTGCTCGCGATCGGCATCTCCGTCGCAGGCATCCTCGGCAAGGTGCTCAGCGAGCAGTGGGACAACGTCGACCCAGCGCGCTACGCGGCGCTGCGCTCGACCGGCGCTTCGCGACTGACGACGTTCTTCTACGGCGTGCAACCGCTGGCGGCGCGTTCGATGCAGTCGTTCGTGCTGATGCGCTTCGAATGCACGGTGCGCAACGCCTCGGTGATCGGCGTGGTCGGCGGCGGCGGCCTGGGCGCCGCGCTGTGGGACGAATACACCGACGGCAGCTGGTCGCGCGTGGCGACGGTGTTGTTGAGCTTGTTGGCCGTGACCATGGTCACCGACCTCGGCGCCAACCTGGTGCGCCGACAGCTGCGCGTGGACCCCAACCACCCGCGCGCCTCGACCACACCGTCGCGCGCCGACGCGTCGCGCCGGCGACTGCTGGTCAGTGTGCTGCTGGCGGCGCTGCTGGTCGCTGCGGTGCTGGCGCTGCGCGGCCCGCTCGGGCGCGCCTGGGACGAGCTGGCCCGCGTCGAACTGCCGTTCGCCAGCGATTTCGTCGGCAGGCTGCTCGTGCCCAGGTTCGACCGGCAGATGCTGGACTCGGTCCTGCACCACAGCATCACACCGCTGGCGCTCGGCCTGTTGGCCACCTTGATCGGCGGGCTCGGCGCCGCGCTGCTGACCTTCCCGGCGTCGGTCGCGTTCCAGATCGAAGCCCACCGCTTCACCGGCGAACGGCTGTCGCGCATCGGCCTGATGCGCCGCTGGCTGCTGCTGATCGGGGCGCGCCTGCTCGCGCTGGTGCTGCGCGGTGTGCCTGAGGTCGCGTGGGTCGTGATCCTGATGGTGTTCTTCAAGCAGGGCATCACCCCGTGCGTGATCGCCGTCGGGCTGCACAGCGCCGGCGTGCTGCACCGCGTCTTCACCGAGACCGTCGACAACGTGCCCTACCAGCAGCTCGAACGCGTCAGCAACGGTTGCCGCCCGCACGTGTTCCTGTACGGCGCCCTGCCGCGCGCGTTCGCCGACTGGCGCACCTACGTTTTCTTCCAGTTCGAGGTCAACGTGCGCATCGGCATCGCCCTGGGCATCGTCGGCGCCGGCGGCCTCGGCGAACGCTTCCGGACCAACCTGGACTATCGTCAGTTCGACGCGGCCAGTGGTTTCCTGTGGGCGATGGTGCTGCTCACCGTGCTGATCGACCGCACCTCACGCTGGCTGCAGCTGCGCCGCAAGCGCTGCTGACCGGGCCGCGCTACTTCTTGCTCTTGCGCAAGATGCCCAGCAGTTCCTTGTCGAGCTCGGGCCCACCCGCCTTGCCGCCGCCATCGAGGGCCCCGAGCGCGCCACCGAGCACGCGGTCGAGCGCCGAGGCTGCACCGCCGTCGCCGCCGTCCTCGGCGTCACCGAGCACGCGGTCGATCGCGCTGCGTCGCTGCTCGCCGTCGTCGTTGGCGTCGAGCGCCGCGAACGCTTCCTGCATCGACTCCTCGACGCTGAGCATCGCGTTCGAGAGCGCCGCCTCACCGCCGGCCGCAGCGAGGATGCCGTCGCGGCTGAGTTTGATCAGCAGCTGGTAGACCTCGAACAGCGGCAGGCCGAGCACCGACACGAGCCCGCGCGGTGAGGTCTCGCCGTTGATCTGCGACAGCAGTTTGATCTCGAGCATGCTGAGCGCGATGTCCCCCATGCGCGCGTACATGTCGGCTTTGGGTTCGATCGCGGCCTCGGGATCGGGGAACACCATCAGCATCTGCTTCCAGTCGTCGATCTGCTTGCTGCCCTCGAGCAGGATCGAAGTGACACCCAGGCGCAGGTCGTGCTCTTCGGCGAACTCGGGCAACGCCTCGAGCTTGCGGTAGTAGAAGGCGTAGGGGTGCCCTTCGCGCATGAACTCGAACAGCACTTCCTTGCCGAACAAGCGCAGCGTCTCGCGCAGTTCTTCGGGCTTGACCTGACCGTGCTGCGCGACCGACAGCAGCACCGGCCGGCCGGTCTGCACACGCGCGGCCTGCGCCTGCGTGACCACCGACTCGGGGATCTCGCGGTGGCGCATGTTGTCGCCGGGCAGCACGCGGCGGTTGAGGTGGTGCGGATCGAGGAAGTAGACGCGCCCGTCCTTGAGATAGACGTCGAGCCGGTTGTCGGCCTTCTCCAGGCTCAGGCAACCCAGGTGTTTGCCCGACGACAACATCTGCAGCACCTCTTCGACGGAGATGAAGTCGGTGCGGCCCGCGAAGTTGAAGTCCTTGGTGCCCGAACCGGACTGCAGCAGCGCGTGGTCGAAGGCGCGCGCGAACTCGGTCAGCGTCGTCACCGAGAACAACACGCCCATCACGAACTCGGCGGCGCGCAGCGGCCCCAGATCGTTCTCGCTGCGCAGGAACGTATGCATGCCGCGCCGCAGTCGCGTGAACAGCAGTTCGCCGAGGAAGTCGCGCGTGTCGGACTTGGTGCCCTCCATGCGCAGCTTGCGTTCGACGAGTTCGCGCACACGCGTCAGCAGGTGCACGAACTCCTCTTCGTAACGCTCCTCGCTCTTGTCCACGAGGGCATCGACGAGGTCGCCGATCCGGGCCTTCAGGGCGACCCGAAGTTCGGCAGTGTCACTCTCTTCTGATGCTTTTCCCGGACCGGACATGGCGCCGTCTCTTTCTCGGCTGGTGGGCCGCGCATTCTTGACGCGGCACCGGAGGTTCTGCGTGGTGGCCATGGCATCGCCGGGCTGGCGCCGCGACGATCTTGGCCGATGAATGGGGCGGCGGCACCGCCTCCGCCTCATCTCCTTCACCCAAGCGCCACCCGGCGTCGAAGAGCCCAGGCGAAACCCCGCCGTGACCCAGACCCCGACCGAAACCCATCTGCAGGCGGCGCGCGACGTGCTGCGCGAGCTGCAGCTCACCGAATCCGAAGCTTCGCGACGCCTGTCGTCCGGCCACCGCAACTCCATACCGCTGGTCGCCGAAGGCGTCGGCGGCCGTCGCTTCCTGCTCAAGTACTACCTGCCGGCCGATCCCGACAAGATCCTGCCGGCAGGCGTGCGCGACGACGACTTCCGCCGCCGCGAAGTCGGCTTCTACCGGTTGCTCGACAGCATCGACCCCGATCGACGTGAACTGCCCGTGCCGCGCACCATCCTCGTCGACCCCGGCGACCTGCCGCGCTGGATCCTGCTCGAGTGGTTGCCGGGCGCCGTCGGCCCCGCCGAAGAAGTGCTCGGTCAGGACCACGTGCTCGAACTGCTGGCCAAGCTGGCCAAGGTGCCGACCGAACGAATGCTCGGCCGCCGTTCGTTCCCGCTCGAACACTGGGACCCGATCGGCTACCTGGACCGCGTGCGCACGATGTACGACGCGGTCCTGTTCGTGCTCGGTGAGCCGCGTTGGCGCCAGGTGCAGCGCTTCTTCGCCGAGGCGGTGCGATGGACCGACGGCCGGCCGCACGTGCTCGTGCACGGCGACTTCACCGACTCCAACATCGTCGTCACCGAGGACGGCGATCCCTACCTGATCGACTTCGAGACCATCGGCATCGGCAACCGCGACCACGACTTCGCGTGGTTCTGGCTGCACAGCAACCGGCACCACGAGTGGAAGCGGCAACTGCTCGGGCGCTGGTTCGCGAACACGGTCGGCAGCGACCGCATCCGCAGCGAATGGGGCATACGGAGCACCCTGGCCTACCTGGCCATCCGGCGGCTGCGCTGGGGCTACCTGACCTACGGCGACGAAGATCCGCGGCAAAGCGCCAACCTGGCCCTGCTCGACGCTGCGCTCGAAGGCGGCCGCGACCTGTTCCCGGTCTGAGCTCTTCCCGGTCTGAGCTCTTCCCCTTTGGTGGAGCAGGTCGGAATCCGGCTGACCATGAAATTCGAGTGCCGATCGTGCGCGGCACCGGCTGCCGCAATGCGTAGGCACTGCGCTCTGGGCAGGCCCGCAGAATCGCCGTAAACCCTTTGCTGCAATAGCACCAGAATGGGGTCGTGCGGCCTGGAGCAGACCGGCACGGTGTTTGTCATGCGGCGGTCATGCGCCCATCCGAACACGACGCGATCAGCCCGATGCTCAGCGACGAGGACCTCGTCGCCCGCCTGCAGGCGGGCAACTGGGACCAGGGCATCGGCGAGATCGAGCAGCGCTACGGCAAACGCCTCTACCACTTCGTCAACGGCATGGTGCGCGACGGGCACCTGGCGCAGGACCTGGTCCAGGAAGTGTTCGAGAAGCTGCTGCTCAAGAACGACCTCTACCGCCCCGGCACCAATTTCCGCGCCTGGCTGTTCGAGGTCGCGCGCAATCAGGCCCTGTCGGCGCTGCGCGCGCGCCAACGCATGCCGCGGCCGCTGAGCAGCCTGCCGACCAGCGAAGCCGGCGAGATCGCCGACCTGCTCGAGACGCTGCCGGCGCGCGGCGACCAGCGTGCGCTCGAGGAGGAGGAGTTCATGGCCGCGTTCCACACTGCCGTCGCGGCCCTGCCCGACCACTACCGCACGGTGTTCGAACTGTGCGTGCGCCAGGGCATGCCCTACCAGGAGGCCGGTGAGGAACTCGGCCTGCCGACCGGCACCGTGGCGATCCGGATCATGCGCGCGCGCAAGCGGCTGTTCGGGGCGCTGCAGCATCACCTGGGCCGGCTGCGCCGGCCGCCGGCCTGCTTCCAGTAGACGAAGAAGCCCGTAGTTCGGCGGCGACGATCAGTGGGTCGCCAGCCCCATCTCCGCGAAGGCGGCGTCGGCGAGCGCTTCCCAGCCGCGATTGGCGGCGGGACTGGCCGGGCTCGGATGCGGAATGCGGCCGATCTGCACCTGATCGCCGAGCACGGCGCGCGCGCGCTGTTCGGCGAAGGCCCCGACCCCGACCACCCACTTCGGCCGCAGCGAACTCACGACCTGCCGCAGGAAACGATCGCAGATGCGGAACAGCGGCTCGGTCTCGCTGCGCGGCAACTTGTCGGGCGTGAGGTTCGCGCCGGTTTCGCCGACGAACGCGAGCGGGCAGTAGTTGTGCACGAAGAAGCGCCGCGCGAAACGCTGCGGCAACACGAACCGCGACGCGGCCCAACCCCACAGCCGCCGCCCGCTGACTTCCGAACGCCGACAAGCGAGCCCCTCGACGGGACGCTTGGGATGCTGCTGCGCCGGCGCGTGCACCTCACCGTGGATGCCGAGCCAGCTGCGCACCGCCTCGACCTCGCCGAACGGCACACCGGTCTGCACCATGCCGAACGGTCCGGGGTTCATGCCGACCAGGACGACTTCCTTGGGCGCGCGACCGAAACGTTCGAGCCAGTCGCGGTGCAGATCCCAGGCGTATTCGAGCGGGTTGTAGACACAGGCGACCGGCGGTGCGAACCGCAGTTCCTGCAGTTCCCGCACGATCAGCTGCGTCGAACGGACGAGGGACATGGCCCGGGTGTACCGCCTGCCGCCCTGCAACCCAAGCCCGGGCCTTCATTCGTCGCGGAAGCCCAGCGCCACCAGCACACACGGCCCGCCGGCGATGACCTGCAGCCCTCGCGCACGCGCCGCTTCGATCGCGGCGGCATCCTCGGCGCCGGGCTGGAACCAGACGTGCCGCACGCCGCTGGCTTCGGCATCGGCGAGGATCGAGGCGGCGGCGGCCGGCGGAGCCACCACCGACACGGCGCGCGGCGGCCCCGGCACCTCGGTGAGGCGCGCGTGGCACACCACGCCTTCGACGGCGTTCAGCTTGGGATTGACGCCGACCACGGGCAGGTCGTGCTGCAGATAACAGCGCAGCACCTTGTTGCCGTACTTGTCGCGATCGGCCGAGGCGCCGACGACGACGAACGCGCCGACGGCGAGGAAGCTGGCGATGTCCTCTGGGTATTGACGGGCCATGCGCCGCATCATCGCCGACGCCGCGCCGGCTGACGAGCGCCTAGAAGAACAGTGTCAGCTGCACGAAAGCGACCTGGCGATCGTCGTTGTCGAACCCGTAGGCGGCCGAGGCGTGCACCCCGCTCTTGAGCTGCTTGCCGACCACCACGTCCATCTCGAAGTCGCCGAACTGGGCCGCCGAACCATCGCGGTCGAGGGTCAGCAGGTTGACGTCGACATCGACGTCACCACCAGGGCGCAGGCTCACCTGCAGCTGATTGGTGTCCAGGTCGCTGCGCCACGCGCCGCCGTACTGGTGCAGCAGGCCCGCGCTGTTGAAGTCCGCCGGGTTGATGTGCAACGCCCCCTGGCTGTCGGTGCGCGTCAACGACACGGCGTCGACGAAACCCTCGAACTTGCGTTCGATGCGCACCCGATATGCCGCGACGTCGGTGCCGCCGTCGACCTGGCGCTGGGCAGCTTCCGCGTTCCAGCCCAACTCGAGCGGCAACCGGCCCTCACCCTGCACCCCGTACCAGCTGTCGTTGCTGAAGGTGCCGCTGCTGTTGTCGCCGTCGCCGGTGCCCTGCATGTAGAACGCGCCGACCGCGCCGATCGGCCCGTCGGCGCACACGTTGAACTTGCCGGTCGCTCCGACGAACCGGGTGCCCGGCCGCGGCGCCTGCAACGGCCCGTCGTCGTCGAGCACGAACAGTTCCAGGTCGATGTCCCCGAACTTCCGCGACACCCAGGCCCCGGTGAACGTGTCCGGGTACTGCAGGTAGTCGCAGGAACCCAGGATCAACCCGTTGGCGAGCGTGTAGTTGCTGCGCCCGACGCGCCACTTGTCCTCGACGCCGAACATGTCTTCGACCTCGATGTAGGCCTGTGACACACCGTTCCAGTTCTCGCCGGGCAACGCGTCGGAGTAGGCCTCGGAACCGTTCCAGGTCTCCGCGTAGTTGAACTCGATGAACGCCTTGGCGTTCTCGGTGGCCTGGTAGGCCATCTGCACGCGAGCGCGCGACGTCATCTGGTCACCGTCGGCGTACGGATTGCCCGCCGAGGTGTCGTCACCGCGCAGGCGGAAGCGGATGTCGCCCGTGACGGTGAGGGTCTTCGACCGCAGGTTGATGCCGGTCTCGAGGCGGCTGGCCTCGGCGGGCTCCGGCGCGAAGCTGAAGCACTGCGACTTGTTCTCGTAGCAGTTCTGCGCCGCGGCGGTCTGCGCCACGCTGATCGCCGCGGCGATCGTCGCCGCGCGGGAGAGAGCACGTTTCATCTGGAGTTTCTCGCTGGTGTGGGAACGGGGGGAGAAGATCGGCGCGACCGACCCCACCGTGCGAGACCCGGGTGCTGGCAGATCGCCAGCGGCGGGTTCAGGTGTTTCGTGCGGATCGAGGGGAGCCGGGCGCCTCAGCGCGCCCGACGGAACCGACCGGTCCCTCGGCACCGCACGGCATTGCACCGTGGGGCGGCCGATGTCGCACTCAAGTGTGCGGCAGGCAGCGGAGGGTCGGTTGCTCGATCACGCGCCGGATGCTGCCCCTGCCGCTGCAGCGACACAAGTCCCAGGAATGCACGTTCTGCCGCCGCGGCGGCAAGAACACCCGACGCTCACTCGGACGTTGACACCACTGCCGGATCGGGAGAGCCTGCCGCACGGTTCCCCCTCCTCCTACCCAAGACAACCCGTGCACCACCACCACTGAAGCCGCTGAAGCCGGCCTGGCTGGGGTGCGGTCTGCACTCCTTGGGCCTGATCGCGCGTCGCAATCGGCGAGCCTGACGTCGCCCTGACGCGTCGCACCTCGGTTGTGAACGCGATCGCGCGGTGCAGCCGACGTACCCCACGGCGACGGATGGTGGCAGTGGTCCACGGTTGTTCGGGTTCCTGTACTCGACAACGTGAATCTCACCGACGACGACGACCCGCTGCCGGCGGCGACCCTGGCGGCGCGCACGGCAACGCTGCAGCAGCAGGTGGCGGCCGCAGTGCGGCAACCGTGCACTTCGTGCGGCGCCGCACTCTGCGAACACGGCGCGCTGCTCACGATCGTGTTCGGCTGCCGCCACGCGCCGCGGTGCCCGCCGTGCCTGGCGTCCGAACAGCACGAACCCGTGGCGACGATGCTCGAGCGCGCCCTGCAGTGGATCCGCCGCCGCGAGTGTTTCCTGCACGTGTGGCAACAGGCCGACGAACGAGAGTCGTCTCGCAATGCGTCGCGCTGCGCCTACGCCGCGACCGACACCGTCACACCCCACGACCCGCAACCGGTGGCACCATCCTCGAACCACGCCGCCACGCCCGCCGCCGATGCGGACTTCGACGCCGGCGATCTGGGCTGCGGCGATCTCGTGCTCGAGCTGCGCGGTCGCGTGCGCAATCTGCCGCCGCGCGGCGTGCTGCACGTCACCGCGCGCGACCCCGCGGCGCCGATCGACCTGCCGGCATGGTGCGGCCTGTGTGGCCACACGCTGTTGCACGCTTCCCACCCCCACTACTGGATCCGAAGGAAAGGAGTCTGACATGACCAACAAGTTCTGCGTGAGCCTCACCTACGCCAAGAACGACGCCGACAAGGCCACCGTCGCCTTCGTCGTCGCCAACGCCGCCGTCGCCTCGGACAAGGACACGGTGGTGTTCTTGTCGACCGAGGCCGTACGCCTGTGCCAGCAGGGTTACGCCGACGACGTGCACGAAGAGAGCTTCGCGCCGCTCGGCGAACTGATGGCCAACTTCGTCAAGGCCGGCGGCACCATCTGGGTGTGCTCGCCGTGCTTCAAGCGCCGCAAACTCGACGAGGGCAAGCTGATCGCGGGCGCGACCATCGTCGGTGGCGCCAAGCTCGTCGAGTTCCTCTCCGACGGCTCACCCTGCGTAAGCTACTGATGGGCGACGACGAGCTGCCGGCGCCCGACGCCACTTGCGACGGCGGCGATCTCGACTGCGGCAGCGGCCTGTTGCTGATCATCCGATCGGCGATGGCGCCGCTGCGCGCCGGCGGCGCGCTGCTCGTGCGCAGCCGCGAGGGCTCGGTGCGTGAGGACCTGCCGGCGTGGTGCCGCATGGTCGGTCACACGCTGCTGGCGATGACGCCCGCCGCCGGCGGTTACACCGACTACCTGCTGCGCAAGAAGAACGACGATGCGGCGCTTTCTGCCGACCTGCAGAAGGCGCGAGATCACGTCTGGCAGACGCGCGTGCGCTGGACCGGCGGCATGCAGGCCAAGGCGACCGTGCGCAACCACAGCCTCGCGATCGGCCAACCGGCGAGCTTCGACGTGCAGGACGAGGCGCCGTCGGCGCTCGAACTGCTGCTCGCTGCACTCGGCGGCGCGCTCAACACCGGTTTGCAGTGGCGCCTGTCGCGGTCAGGCATCGAGGTGCGCAACCTCGAGGTCGTGGTCAAGGGCCGGCTCACCGACAGCCTCGTGTTCCTCGGCGTGACCGAGCCCGGCGACCCGGGCCTGCGCGAACTCGAGGTCACCATCTACGCCGACGCGGACTGCGACCTCACGCAGCTGCAGGCGACCGTGCAGGAGACGGTGCGCCGCTGCCCGGTGACCCGTTCGCTGCAGCGCGGCACCGAGATCAAGATCAACGCCAGGACCCTGTGAACATGAACACCCCCCGCCCGATCCCCCGCTTCCCGACCAGCGTCGTCGGCAGCTGGCCGCGCCCGCGCTGGTTGCTCGACGCGATGCGCAAACGCAGCCCCGATCTGCAGGAGCTGCGCGACCAGGCCACGTTGCTGGCGATCGAGCAGCAGGAAGCGGCCGGCGTCGACGTGCTCAGCGACGGAGAACAGCGGCGCGACAACTTCTACTCGTTCCTGACCGAGAAGCTCGACGGCGTGCAACTGATGACGATGGCCGACCTGCTCGACTACGTCGAGGACAAGGCCGGCTTCGAAGCGCTGCTGCAGACGCTCGACGTGCCGGCGTTCGCGATCAAGAACCCGACCATCGTCGGGCCGATGCGGCGCCGGCAGCCGCTGGCCGTGCGCGAGGCCGAGTTCCTGCGTGCGAACACGACCAGGGCCTGCAAGGTGGCGCTGCCGGGCCCGTATCTGCTGTCGCGCTCGATGTGGGTGCAGAAGTTGTCCGCAGCTGCCTACCCGACCCGCGCGTCGCTGTGCGACGACGTGGTGCGCATCCTGCGTGAGGAACTGCAGGAACTTGCCGCGCTCGGCGTCGAGATCGTGCAGTTCGACGAACCGGTGCTGACCGAACTGGTGTTCGCCGGCAAGGCCGCCAAACGCACCTTCATGTGCGCCGCGCTGGCCGCTGCCGACGACCCTGGCGCCGAGCTCGATCTCGCCGTCGACCTGATCAACCGCGTCGTCGCCGGCATCGACGGCACCCGCACCGCCGTGCACGTCTGCCGCGGCAACTGGAGTCGCGACGAAGACGTGCTGCTGTCGGGCACCTACGAGCCGCTGCTGCCGACGCTCGCGAAGATGCACGTCGACCAGTTCGTGCTCGAGTACGCGACGCCTCGGGCCGGCCCCGAGGCGCTGCTGCAGCGGCTGCCCAGACGTTGCAGCGTCGGTTTCGGCGCCGTCAACCCGCGCACCGAACCGACCGAGACCGCCGCGGAGGTCGCTGCGCGTGTGCGTGGCCTCGCCGAACTGCTCGGCCCCGACCGCATCTGGCTCAACCCCGACTGCGGCTTCGGCACCTTCGCCGAACGGCCCGTCGCCACCCCCGAGGTGGCGATGGCCAAGCTGCGCATCCTCGCCGAAGCCGCCGCGTCGCTGCGCTGAATTGCGCCGGACACCACGGCGTTGCCGGCCGTCAGCGCCAGTCGTCCTGCTTGCCGAGTTTGCTCGGCCGCTCGTCGGCGTTGGCGGCGTTCCACCCGGTCCAGAACGCGAGGCGCGCGATGCGTTCCATCTTGGCGCTGTCGAGCTTGTCGGCGGTGTCGGACACCTGGTGGTAGTCCTCGTGTTCGCCGTTGCAGAAGAACACCACGGGGATGCCCTTCTTGGCGAAGTTGTAGTGATCGCTGCGCATGTAGTACTTGTCACCCGACTCGAACGACATGCCGAGTTGCTCACCGAACGCCGCGGCGTCGCGCACCAGGGTCGAGAACATCGCGTGGCGGTTGCTCGGCGTCACGGTCACCTGCATCGGCTCGGACTCGGGCCCGCTGCGCCCGATCATGTCGGTGTTGATGTTGGCGATGATCTGATCGGCTGCCCAGGTCGGGTTGTCGGCGTAGAACGCCGAGCCCCACAGACCGAGTTCCTCGCCCGACACCGACAGGAAGATGACGCTGCGCTTGGGTTTGACCTCACTCTTGGCGTAGGCCGCGGCGATCGCGAGCAGCCCGGCCGAACCCGAAGCGTTGTCGTCGGCGCCGTTGAACACTTCGCCGTCCATGCGCATGCCGACGTGGTCCATGTGCGCCGAATAGACGATCGCCTCGTCGGCCAGCTTGCTGTCGCTGCCGCGCAGCACGGCGACCACGTTGGTGGCGGTGGCCTCTTCGTCGCGCACGATCTCGATCCGGCCTTTGGCCACGAGATCGGTCTTGGCCTCGGGCAGCTCGGCGTCACCTTCGAGGAACTTGCGCAGCGGCTCTTCGCCGACGCCGAACTCCGCGAGCACACGCTTGCTCGCCGGCACCGACAGCACGATCGTCGGCACCCCGCCCGAGCCGCCGAACATCGACGACATCATCGCCATCTGCCCGTCGGCGCCCGCGAACCGCGGCGCGACCGAGGCCTTGCCCGGCGCCATCGCCAGGTAGTTGAGCACGTCGGTGAGCCCCATCGGATCCTCGAGCATCAGGAACAGCACCGCCTTGGCGCCCTTCTTCTCCAGTGCCTTGGCGGTGGCGCCGAGCTGGCCGAACGACCGGAACGACATGCCGAACTTCTCCTCGACCGACAGCGCCCGATCGACCGTGCCGCGCGGCGGCCGGATCACCGCGACTGCAACGGCGCCATCGAGGCTCTCGTCGTCGCCGATGTCCGCCTGAGTGCCGCGGGTGCGGCCCAGGCCGACGAAGCGCAGCTTGCCCTCGACCACCTCATCCATGGCCTTGCCACCCAGGATCGAGAAACCGTCACGCAGCTGCAGCGAGCCGAGTTGCAGTTCGGTGTCCGCCGCGACGTCGGTGCGCACGATGCCGTAGTGCTGCAGGAAGCCGCGCGCCTGCCCATCCTCGGCGGCGTCACCGAGCGGTTCCAACCCCAGGCTGCGAAAGCGCTCGGCGATGTAGTTGGCCGCGGCCACCTGCCCCGGTGACCCGGTCAGGCGCCCGCCGCGCTCGTCACTGGCAAGCCAGGTCGCGTCGCGCAGCAGACCTTGTCTGGTGATCGTGCGCATCGCCGCGGGTGCGCCGGCAGGCAAGGCAGCGTCGGTGGGCGCCGCTGGGGCGGGCACCTGCGCGGCGAGCAGCGACAAGAACAACCAGGGAGCACAGAGAGCGGCGGCGGAAGAACGGTGCATTGCAGAGGTGGCGGGCGCAGCAGTCGCCCGGGCGATTCGAAGGGTCTGGCGCTGGGATCGTGGCGACCGGTCGGCAGAATGCCAGCACGCGGCGGCCGGGGCGTCGAGCGCCCAAGTAGCCGGCTGGCCCGCGTCCCTGTCGTCTGCCCCCCAACCTGCCGATGCGCCATTCCCTCCCCGGCCGCAGTCGCCGCGACTTCCTGCTCGGCCTGGGGGCGACACCGCTGGTCGCCGGTGCGAGGCTTGCCTCGACGCCGCCCGACACCGCAGGCGACCTCGAGGCCGGTCTGCGCCTGCTCGACCTGCAGTTCACCGCCGCGGAACGAGAACAGGCCGTGGCCCGGGTCGAGAACCAGCGCGGCACCTACGCCTCGCTGCGCCAGCAGCCGATCCCCTTCGAACTGCCGCCGTGCGCCCACTTCGATCCGTGGCCGACCGGCGTCACCCGCCCGGCGCCCGACGGCGTGCACCCGGTGGTGATCCCCGACGACGTGCCCGCACCGAACGGCGACCCGGACCTGGCCTTCGCCACGATCCTCGAACTCGCCAGCTGGCTGCGCCGCGGGCTGGTGACCTCACGGCGCCTGACCGAGTTGGCGCTGGCCCGCCTGCAGCGCTTCGACACCGACCTGTTCTGCGTGGTCACCCTGCTGCGCGAACCGGCCCTGGCGCGCGCCGACGAACTCGATCGTGAGCTGGCCGCCGGCACGGACCGCGGCCCGCTGCACGGCATTCCGTACGGCGCCAAGGATCTGTTCGCGTGGCCCGGCGCGCCGACGACGTTCGGCGCGGCGCCGTTCAAGGACCACATCTGGAACGCCACCGCGACGCCGCTGCAGCGGCTGCACGATGCCGGCGCGGTGTTGGTCGCCAAACTCTCGCTCGGCGCGTTGGCGATGGGCGATCTGTGGCATGGCGGCCGCACGCGCAACCCGTGGAACCCAGAGCAGGGCAGCAGCGGCTCGTCGGCGGGCTCGGCGGCGGCCGTCGCCGCGGGCCTGCTGCCGTTCGCGCTCGGCACCGAGACGCTCGGCTCGATCCTGTCGCCGTGCCGGCAGTGTGGCGTCGCGGGATTGCGCCCGACGTTCGGCGCGGTCAGTCGTCACGGCGCGATGCCGCTGTCGTGAACCATGGACAAGGTCGGCGTGATCGCGCGTTCGGCGCTGTGCGCGGGCCTCGTGTTCGATCGCATGCGCGGCGCCGACGGCCACGACCCAGCGGCGCGCGACACGCAGTTCCGGTTCGCGCCGGGCCGCAGCCTCGACGGCCTGCGCCTGGGCATCCTGCAGGACCGCGGTTTTCCGCGCCGCCCGGAGGATCACGCGTTCGTCGCCTGGCTCGAACGACAAGGCAGCAAGCCGGTGCCAGTGACGCTGCCGGACGGCGCGTTCCAGGCGATGCTGCTGATGCTGCACGCCGAAGCCGCGACCGCGTTCGATCAGTTCTTGCGCGACGGGCTGCTGCCGCAGCTGCCGGGACAGGGCAACGGCGACTGGCCCAACTCGTTCCGCGCCGCGCGCGTGATCGGGGCGGTCGAGTACCTGCAGGCGGCGCGGCTGCGCCACGCGCTGCAGCACGCGATGCACGAGGCACTGGCCAGCGTCGACGTGCTGGTCACCGCCACGCACGGCGGCAACTCGTTGGTCGCCACCAACCTCACCGGTCACCCCACCTACGTGTTGCCGGTCGGCGCCAGCGATCGGGACCAGGGAAGGCCGACGGTGCTCGGTCTGATCGGCCGACTCGACGGCGAAGGCGAACTGCTCGCCGTCGCCGAGGCCTGGCAGAAGTCGACGCGCTGGCACCTCGCGCGCCCCCAACTGAGCCGATGAAGTTCACGCACCAACACCACCGTCTGCTTGCCGGACTGCTGCTCGCGGCCGCGTTCGCCCTGCTGGTGCGTTGTGTCGCGACCCCTCGCCGCGCCGAACCCGACGCTGGCCCGAGCCCGACGCGCACACCCGATTCGATCGTCGCCGGCGGTGAGTTCTTCCCGATCGGCACGCCCGTGGTGCTGTGGCACGATCCCGAGGGCTACGACGCCTATCGCCGCGAGAAGTTCTTCACCAAGGAAGCCGTGCCCGACGGCAAGCTGCGGTACGCACCGCTGCGCGGCAACCTTCCGGACGCGATCGCCGCCAGCGCCGCCGCCTACGGCGAGCTGTCGCTCGACGAACTACGGCAGGTCGTGCACCAGTTCGTGATCCACTTCGACGTCTGCGGCACCTCGCGGCAGTGCTTCAAGATCCTGCAGGACGTGCGCACGCTGTCGGTGCACTTCCTGCTCGACATCGACGGCACGATCTACCAGACGCTCGACCTGCGTGAGAAGGCCTGGCATGCAACGATCGCCAACGACTTCTCGGTCGGCGTCGAGATCGCGCATCCGGGTGCCTATCCGCAACCCATGAACGCCGCGATGGCGCGCTTCTACGAGAAGGACGAACTCGGCTGGAAGGCGAAGTTCCCGTCGTGGCTGCAGTACGGCGTGCGCACGCCGGACTTCGTCGCGCGCCCCGACCGCCCCGAGATCATCGAGGGTGTCGTGCAGGGCCAACGCCTCTACCAGCTCGACTTCACGCCGCAGCAGTACGAAGCGCTCGCGCATCTGTGCGCCGGCCTGTCGAAGGTGTTCCCGCGCATCCGGCTCGACGCGCCGCGCGACCCGGACGGTGAGGTGCGCACGAGAGTGTTGCCGGAAGACGAACTGCGCGCGTTCGACGGCATCGTCGGCCACTTCCACGTGCAGAAGAACAAGAACGATCCGGGGCCGGCGTTCCAGTGGGAACGGGTGCTGCGGCAGGCGCGTGCGCTGCGGGAGACGATGCGATGAGCCGCAGCGCCTGTTCCGTTCGGCTCACGCTGCTCTCCGCAATGGCGATCGGTCTGCACCAGGGCGCGACCGCGCAGACACCGCCCGCGCAGGTCTCGACGTTGCACGGCCCTCTCCTCGTCGTACGCGGACGCTTCGTCGACGCCGACACCGGCGCGCCGCTGCCGCGCTGCGAAGTGCGCCTCACTGGGCACCAGGGGACCGGCTATGCGCTCGCGTGGGCCGCGGGCGACTGGTGCGATCCCGAGCCGGTCACGACCGGCGACGACGGCCGGTTCCGTTTCGTGGTCCACGTGCCCGCGGCCGACCGACTGCCCGATGACAACCGCTACCACATCGACGCCTCGCACCCGATGCACCTGCGGTGGTTCAGCCACTGCACGTTCGAGGTCGCGCAAGCGCTCGGCACCATCGACTACGGCGACGTGAAGCTGCCCGCAGGCGTGCGGCCGCGCATCCGCTGCGTCGACCGCACCGGCAAACTGCAGCCCGGCGTGCGGCTCACGCTGCGCGCCCAGGACATCGCGAACTGGTCCGCGGACACGCCCGAACTCGGCCCGCACTCGTGGATCACCGGCGGCACCGTCGGCACCACCGACATCGACGGTTACCTGCACCTGCGTGATCCCGTGCGCGCCGGGGCGTGGACGATCCAGGTCACTGGCCGCACCGCCGTGACGAAGGAGACGACCTTCACGTTGCCGAGCCGCGAACCGATCGACGTCGTCGTCGAGGCCCTGCCTGCCCACGGCGCGATCACCGGGCGCATCGTCGACGACCGCGGCGAGCCCGTGGCGCGCGCGATGCTCTCGACCAAGGGCAGCTCCGCCGGATCGTGCTACTCGCTGCGCGACGGGCGCTTCTTCCTGCTGCGCGCCGACGACCAGCAGGACGACACGGCCGTGGTGTCGATGGCGCGCAACTCGCGCTACGACCGCTGGGCGCAGGTGGCGACGCTGTCCTGGGGCGACGACAACGCCGTCATCACGATCCCGGCGGTGGCGCCCGTGTCGTTCGAGGTCACCACCAGCGCCGGCGCGCCGTGCGAGGACTTCAACCTCTACTGCCTGCCGGTCGACCAGCAAGCCGCCGCCGAACCGCTGCGCCTCGCGGGCACGTTCGCGAACGGCCGCGTCGAGGCCGACCTCGCGCCCGGCGACTACAAGGTGCTCGTGTTCCCGCGCTCCGCCGCCGCCGCGCCGACGGACTGGGTCGAGATCACCGTGCATGCGCCACAGGAGCCGATCCGGCTGCAGGTCCCGGTGCCGGTCGCACGCGCCGTGAAGGTCACGTGTGACGGCAAGCCCGTCGAGAACGCGTTGGTCGAGGTGATCACGGGCAACGAGCCGGGGGCCGACGACTTCGTGCGGCCGCTGCCGAGCATGGCGCGGCCTCTGCGGCTCGTGGACTCGCTGTGCGTGGCGTCGGCGCGCACGACCGCTGGCGGCATCGCCGCGCTCGCGGTGCCCGCCGAGGCGGGCGCTGCCTGGCTGCGGGTCAGCGGCCGTACCATCCAGACCAAGGTCGTGCACGTTCCCGCGTGGCCCGCGACCGCCGTCGAGATCGCCGCCGAGGCCGGCGCCGTGCTGGCCGGTTCGATCACCCCCGTCGACGCACTGTTCGCGCTAGACCCCGACGACACCGAGGAACGCGCCAGGAAGAGCATCTACTCGCACCAACGCAGCTATGCGCCGTGGCTCATCATCGAAGCCGGCGGCACACGTCAGGCCCGAGTCGATCTGCACGGCCACTTCGAGATCAGGGGCCTGCCGCCCGGCAAGGCGCGCGTGCGGCTCGGTCGCTGGAGGAAGAACGGCAGCTCGCACCACCCCGAGGAGACCCGGTTCGAACTCGGCACCTTCGACCTGACCCCTGGCACCCTCACCGAGGTGAAGCTCCAGGTGCCCGCCGAGCTGCTGCCCAAGTGATCCGCGGCGCCAATCTGCGATGATCGCGCCATGCCCACCGCCTGGCTGCTGCGTCCGATCCGCCCAACCGACGACGTGCACGTCGCCACCACGATCCGCGAGGTGATGACCGAACACGCCTGCACCGGCGAAGGCTTTGCGATCCACGACCCCGAGGTCGCGCAGATGAGCGCCAACTACCCGGCGCCGTCGGCGCGTTACTACGTCGTCGTCGATCCAACGGGCCAGGTCGTCGGCGGCGCCGGCTTCGCGCGCCTGCACGGCACGACCGACGAGCAGGCGACGTGCGAGCTGCGCAAGATGTACTTCCGGCCCGCGGCGCGCGGTCAGGGCCTCGCCGCGCAACTGCTGGCCTTGCTGCTCGACGAGATGCGCGCCGCGGGCTACCGGCGCTGTTACCTCGAGACCACCTCGTGGATGAAGGCGGCGCAGCGGCTGTACGAACGACACGGTTTTTCGACGGTGCCGTCGGCCGAAGGCAACACCGGCCATCACGGCTGCGACCGCTTCTACGCGCGGCAGCTGTGAGGCGCGGCGGCGATGGCAACGCCGGTTGCGCGATCCGGTAGAAAGCCGCGCGCCGACGACTAGAGCAGGGTGTCGTCACGGGATCGCGTCCAGGGAGCCGTAACCCTCACCGCGCCGGCAGCGAATGCCGATAGCGGGAACGCACCCGGAAGGCGCGTTTCCATGGACATCTTCGACTTCGGAACCCTGGCGGGCTGGCCCGCGTGGTCGATCGCCGCGACGACGGCGACCGTGCTGCTGGCCCTGCTGTTCGTCGCCGCGCCGCTGTGGCTGTTCGCGCTCGCGAGCGCCGCGATGCTGTGGACGTTCGGCGCGCCGTGGTGGCTGATGACACTGGTCGCGGCGCCGCTGCTGGTGCTGCTGCTGCCGCCGCTGCGCCGCGCGCTGCTCGGCGACCGCATCCTGCACGTGCTGCGCAGCGCCGGCTTCCTGCCGACGATCAGCGACACCGAGAAGGCCGCGATCGCCGCGGGCACCGTGTGGCTCGACGGCGAACTGTTCTCCGGCAAACCCGACCTGCACGCGCTGGCCACCGCCGCGTATCCGGACCTCTCCGACGAAGAGCGTGCGTTCCTCGACGGCCCGGTCGAGACGGTCTGCGCGATGACCGACGACTGGCAGGTGCACGAGCAGCGCGACCTGCCGCCCGAGGTCTGGGACTACCTCAAGCAGCAGCGCTTCTTCGGCATGGTGATCGCCAAGGAGTTCGGCGGCCTTGGCATGTCGGCGTCGGCGAACAGCGCGGTAGTCACCAAACTGACCTCGTGCTCGTTGCCGCTGGCGATCACGGTGATGGTGCCCAACTCGCTGGGCCCTGCCGAACTGCTCACGCACTACGGCACCGACGCACAGAAGCAGCGCTGGCTGCCGGCGCTGGCCGAAGGCCGTGAGATCCCGTGCTTCGCGCTGACCGAACCGACGGCGGGTTCCGACGCCGGCGCGATCCAGGCACGCGGCGTCGTGTTCCGCGACGAACACGGCGTGCTGCGCGTGCGGCTGTCGTGGGACAAGCGCTACATCACGCTCGCGGCGATCGCCACCGTGCTCGGCCTCGCCTGCCAGCTGCACGACCCCGAGAACCTGCTCGGCAAGGGACCGTTCCCGGGCATCACCTGCCTGCTCGTACCGACCGACACCGAAGGCGTGCAGCTCGGCCGCCGCCACGATCCGATGGGCGTGCCGTTCTACAACTGCCCCACCACCGGCAAGAACGTCGTCGTCGCGCTCGAGGACGCGGTGATCGGCGGCGCGGCCGGCGTCGGTCGCGGCTGGCAGATGCTCATGGAATGCCTCGCCGCTGGCCGCGGCATCTCGTTGCCGGCGACCTCGACGGGCGGTTGCCAGCTGGCGCTGCGCGCGGTCGGCGCCTACGCGGCGGTGCGGCAACAGTTCGGCCTGCCGATCGGCAAGTTCGAAGGCATCGAGGAACCGCTGGCGCGCATCGGCGGCTTCACCTACCTGCTCGAAGCCGCGCGGCGCTACGTCTGCGGCGCGCTCGACGCGGGCCAGAAGCCCGCCGTGGTCACCGCGATCGCGAAGTACAACGCCACGGAGTTGTGGCGCAAGGTCGTCAACGACGGCATGGACGTGCTCGGCGGCGCCGCGATCTCACGCGGGCCGCGCAATCTGCTCGCGCACGGTTACATCGGCACGCCGATCTGCATCACCGTCGAAGGCGCCAACATCCTGACGCGCACGCTGATGATCTTCGGCCAGGGTGCGATCCGCTGCCACCCGTACGCCTACAAGGAACTCGAGGCGATCGCCGGCAACGACGCCGCCGCGTTCGACAAGGCGTTCTGGCCGCACCTGGGCCACGTGCTCAAGACCGCGGTGCGCAGCGCGCTGCTCGGTCTGTCGCGCGGCTGGCTCACGTGGGTGCCGGTCGGCGGCGCGACCCGCCCCTACTGGCGCAAACTCAACTGGGCCGCGGCCGAGTTCGCGTTGTTCGCCGACGTCGCCATGGGCACCTTGGGCGGCAACCTCAAGCGCAAGGAGAAGCTGACCGGCCGCTTCGCCGATTGGTTCTCGTGGCTGTTCCTGGCCAGCGCGACGCTGCGGCGCTTCGAAGCCGAGGGTCGCAACAAGGAAGACGAGCCGCTGCTGCGCTGGGCGGTCGAGCACGCGTTCGCCAACATGCAGACGGCGCGCGAAGGCATCTACGACAACCTGCGCCTGCCGGGCCTCGGCCACGCGTTGCGCCTTCCCGGGCTGCTGTGGGCGCGCCTGAACGCGTTCGGCCGCGCGCCGAGCGACCAGCTCGGTCACCAGGTCGCCAAGGCGATCACGACGCCCGGCGCGCTGCGCGACCGCCTGAGCCCGGGCATCTTCGTGCCCCAGGACCCGACTTCGGCGCTGGGTCGCCTCGAACTGGCGCTGACCTTGTGCGCCGAGGCCGAACCGGTGCAGAAGAAGCTCAAGGACGCGATCCGGAACAAGCTGCTGCCCAAGGCCAGGACCGAGCAACTGCTCGACCAGGCCGTGGAGAACGGCATCCTGACCGCGCCCGAACGCGACTTGCTGCAACGCGCCGAGGCGGCGCGCCACGAAGCGATCACGGTCGACAGCTTCACGCTGGACGAATACCTGGGTGCTGCGCGCACCGGCGCCGACGCGGCGTCCCTGGCGGCGCGCGACTGATCCGCAACGAACCCGGCCCGGCGGCAAAACGGACGGGAAAACGCCCAGCGCGCCGCTAGTTTCTGCCGGGTGTCGAACGGCATCCTGGTTCATCAGCAGATCCGCGCCCTGATCGCGAGCGGCGCCATCACCTCCACCCCGGCGATCGCGCCGACGCAGATCCAACCGAGTTCGCTCGACCTGCGCCTTTCCACACGCGGTTACCGCGTGCGTTCGGGCTTCCTGCCCGAGACCGTGCGCGTCGCCGACCGGCTCGAGGACGTGACGCTCTACACGTTCGATCTCACCGACGGCGCGGTGCTCGAGAAGGGTCACTGCTACATCATCCCGCTGCTCGAACAGATCGAGCAGCCGTTGCCCTACCTGATCCGCGCCAACCCGAAGTCGTCGACGGGGCGCCTGGACCTGTTCACGCGGCTGCTCGCCGACCGCTGCGGTCGCTTCGAACAGGTGCCGCCGGGCTACACCGGCCCGCTGTTCCTCGAAGTCGTGCCGCGCAGTTTTCCCGTGCGCGTGCAGACGGGGTTGTCCTTGTGCCAGATCCGTTTCTCGTCGGGCAACGCGTCGCTGAGCGACGACGAGCTGCGCGCCGAACACGCGCGCCATCCGCTGCTGTTCGACGACCGCGGCGAACCGATCCCCGAGAACCGCCTGCGCCTCGACAACGGTCTGATGATGGGCGTCGCGACGCGCACCGACCGCGACATCGTGGGGCCGATCGGCTACGTCGCGCGGCGCTACACGGGCATCGTCGACATGGCCGACGACGGCGGCCACGACGCCGACGCGTTCTTCGAACCGCTGGCCGAACCCAAGGGCGGTCACCTGATCGTCGAGCCCGAGGAGTTCTACATCTTCGCCAGCAAGGAGCGCGTGCGTGTGCCAGCACACCTCGCCGCGGAGATGGCCGCCTACGACGTCGGCATCGGCGAGCTGCGCACCAACTACGCGGGCTTCTTCGACAACGGCTTCGGCGGCGACAACGGCACGCGCGCGGTGCTCGAGGTGCGCCCGCACGACGTGCCGTTCCTGCTCGAGGACGGCCAGGTGTTCTTCAAGCTCGAGTTCTTCCGCACCCAAGAACTGCCCGACGTGGTCTACGGCGACAAACGCCTGTCTTCGCACTACCAGGGCCAGTCGCTCAAACTCAGCAAACACTTCCGCGTGTAGGCCAACGACATGTCGCCGTGGTTGACGATCCCGGCCGGATTCGCACCGAGCCTGCTGTGGATCTGGCTCGTGTTTCGCCACGACGACCACGAACGCGAGCCCGTGCTGTTGGTGCTCGCGGCCCTGTTCCTCGGCGGCCTGTCGGCGCTCGCCGTGCTCTACGTGCGTCCGCTCGTCGAGGCTGTCTGGTCGCCCGACGTGCTGCTCGACGCGTTCGTGGTCACCGCGCTCGGCGAAGAGTCGTTCAAGCTGCTCGCCTTCCTGCCGCTGCTGTGGCATCGCGAACTCGACGAGCCGCTCGACGGCGTGGTCTACGGCGCGGCGGTGGCGCTGGGTTTTGCCGGCGTCGAGAATGCGCTCTACGCAACCTGGTCGGACAGTCTGGTCGTGGTCGTGCAGCGCGCGTTCACGGCGACGCTGCTGCACGCCGGCTGCACCGGCGCCGTCGGCTACGCGCTGGCGGGCACCAAGCTCGACCTGCAGCGGCCACGCCGCTGGCACAAGGCGCTCGCACACCTCGGCCTGCTGCTCGCCGCGGTGCTGCTGCACGGCGCCTACGACTGGTTCTTGCTGGTCGAACAGCCGAGCGTGCCGATGGCGCTGCTGGTGGTGTTGCCGGTGACTCTGTGGTTGTTCTCGTGTGTGCTGCGCTGGGGGCGCAGTGTGTCGGGGGACTACCACCCGCCGCAGCAGCCGGTGGCTTGAGCGTGACGATTGCACGGGCCAGGCAACGGTGACCGGTGCCACCCGCGGCGCGCGCCCCTTCACCATCGGCACACAGTAAACGATGCCACCACGGCCAGTTGCCCACGGCAGGCCCCTTGCCAGGGCGATCTGGGAGCGCTGCAATGCGCAGCACCTCGGGGGGACCGTCTCTCCCCAAATCCCTACTCGGAGAAAGCCATGCACGCACGCGCCACCATCGTCGTCGCGGCCGCCTGCCTTGCGCCCCTGGCGGCCCAAGGTTACGCGACCGATTTCGAGTCCCTCACCGCCACCGCCGCCGGCACCATCATCACCGGCCAGGACCAGTACTACGTCCCGGTGGCCGGCAGCCTCGACGGCCTCGTCGTCACCTACGCGGGCAACACGCTCGGCGTGCCCGCCAATCCGAACGGCGGCAACAACTTCTACGCCGGCATCTCGCAGCTGACGTTGATCTACGCGCGCGCCCAGCGCCCGGTGACGCTGCCTGCGAACGGCATCGTGCACGTCGCCTTCGACATGCTGTGCAACTACGTGGGCACCGGCACCCCGAGCAACAACATCGGCAGCTTCTCCCTGCAGCCGTCGGCCACCGCGACCTACCCGAACCTGCTCGCACGTTGGCCGGTCGGCGCGACCTTCCCGCCGCCCACGTTCGACGCGGACATCGTCGCGGGCCCCGGCGCCGGCGTGCAAGGCCCCGTCGGCGACCCGGCGTTCCAAGCCCTGCCGACGAACGTCTGGCACCGCTGGGGCGTCACGTTCGACCTCAACGCCGGCACCTACGTGTCGTTCTCGATCACCAACGGCAGCACCAACGTCACCACGCACTACACGCCGCCGACGCCGATCCTGCTGCCAAACCCGGGCACCACACCAGTGACCGACTTCCGGTTCTTCACGGGCGGCTCCGAGAACCTGTTCGCGCTCGACAACTTCGTGCTCACCTACGGCGCCGGCTACAGCGCGTTCGGCAACGGCTGCGCCGGTTCGAGCGGTGCGCCGACGCTGACCGGCAACGGCGTGCCGACGCTGGGCTCGACGTTCACCGTGACGCTCGGCAACCTGCCGCTGAGCCTGGGCTTCATGGCCACGGGCTTCTCCAACAGCCTGGCCTACGGCAGCATCCCGCTGCCGTTCTCGCTGGCCCCGCAGGGTTTCCCCGGCTGTGACCTGCTGGTCGACCCGATCGCGGTGCAGTTCCTGGTCGGCGCCAACAACAGCGCCACCTGGAACTTCACCATCCCGAACAACACCGTGTTCGCCGGCACCCAGTTCTACAACCAGGGTGTGAGCCTCGACAGCGTGCCCGCCGCGGCGTTCACCAACGGCGGCAGCGGCGTCATCGGCCTGTGAGGCGCTTCATCGGCCGGTGAGGCCGCGCGCAGATGTCGGTCGTTCGAACGCGGCGCGCCACCCCTGCCCGGTGGCGCGCCGCATCTCTTTTCCGGGAGTCGTCGCATGCTCACTCGTCACCTCGTCGCGCTGGCCCTGGCCAACGCCGTCTGCCTCGCCCAGGCCACCACGGCCCCGCGCCACCTGGTGCTGGTGCGCACCACCGGTCCGGCGCAGCTGCAACAGCTGTTGGCGCTGGATCTCGACCTCGCCGCGTGCCGCCAACCGCTGCCGGCGCAGCGCCGCATCGAGGTGATCGTCGACGACCAGGAACTCGCTGCCCTGCAGGCGTCTGGCTTCGACGTGCGTGTGCTGCAGCGCGACCTGTCCGCCTGGTACGCCGCGCAGGCCGCACAGCAGCCGCCCGGCCCCGACATGCCCAATCCCCCGCTCGGCCAGGGCGCCATGGGCGGTCACTGGACGCTGGCGCAGATGGAGGCGATCCTCGACGCGCTGCACACCCAGAACCCGGCGATCTGCGCCGCCAAGACCTCGATCGGCACGACCATCGAGAACCGGCCGATCTGGATGGTCAAGATCAGCGACAACGTCGGTGTCGACGAGAACGAACCCGAGGTGCTGTTCGACGCGCTGCACCACGCGCGCGAACCGCTGTCGATGGAGGCGACGGTCGTGTTCATGGACTGGCTCGTCAACAACTACGGCACCGACGCCGAGGCGACGCTGATCGTCGACGAACGGGAGCTCTACTTCGTGCCCTGCCTGAACCCCGACGGCTACGAGTACAACTACCAGACCAATCCGGGCGGCGGCGGCATGTGGCGCAAGAACCGCCGCGACAACGGCAACAACACTTTCGGCGTCGACCTCAACCGCAACTATCCCACCGCCTGGAACGCGCCCAACGGCGGCAGCTCGACGAGCACGACCAGCGAGACCTACCGCGGCACCGGCCCACTCAGCGAGCCCGAGACGCAGGCGATCGAGGCGTTCGCGCAGAGCCGGCAGTTTGCGCTGGTGTTCACCACCCACACCTATCAGGACGTGCTGCTGCGGCCGTGGGGCTGGCAGCTCGGCGACCCGGCCAACGTCGCCGACTACGACGTGCTCGGCGACTACTACACCCAGGAGAACGCGATCGCCCACGGCTCGATCGGCAACCTGCTCTACATCGCCGCGGGCAGCTCGGTCGACCATCACCACACCGCGCGCGGCACGATCGCGTTCACGGCGGAACTCGGCCGCAGCAACGAGGGCGGCTTCTGGCCCAGCGGCCAGGCGATCCTCGACATCGCCAATCGCCACCAGCCGATGTTCCGCAAGGTCGCGTTGACCGCCGGCGCTGCGTTCTCGATCGGCGACGTCGTCGTCACCGAAGCCGCGGGCGGCAACGGCAACGGCACCATCGAAGCCGGTGAGACCGGTGAGGTCGTGGTCACGCTGCACAACGTCGGCCTGAGCGGCGTTGCCGGCAACCTCGGCCTGCAGCCGGTGAGTGCAGGTGTCACCATCGGCAACGGCACCGCAGCACTCGGCACCGTGCCGCGGCTCGGCTCGGCCGACAACAGCGCCGCGCCGATGACCTTCACGGTATCGCCCGGCACCACCGCGGCGACGGTGCAGGTGCGCGTCGTCGCCATCGGCGACGGCCGCACCAGCGAACGCCTCGTCGACGTCGACCTGATCGCGCGCCGCGTGATCGTCGCCGACGACTTCGAGATCGACCGCGGTTTTGCGCGCGCCCCGGGTGGCACCGCGACCACGGGCCTGTTCGAACGCAGCACGCCGCAGCAGACGCTCAACGGCAACACCGTCGTGCAGCCCGGTAACCAGACCACACCCGGCGGCGGCTCGTGCTGGGTCACCGACGGCCGCGCCGGCACCGGCGCCGGCAGCTACGACGTCGACGGCGGTTTCACCGAACTGCTGTCCCCAGTGCTCGACCTGCAGCACCTGCAATCCGCTCGCGCCGAGATGATGCTGTGGTACGCCGAGAGCGTCGGCGACGACGCCATGCATGTCGACTTCTCGCGCGACGGCGGCACCACGTGGTCGTCGCTCTACACGCGCAGCACCTCGACCGGCGCGTGGTTGCCGCTCGAACTCGACCTGCCCGCGCCGCTCACCGCGTCGATGCGGCTGCGCTGGCGCGCGCAGGACCTCAACCCGTCGCTGGTCGAACTGCTCGTCGACGACTTCGCGATCCGCGGCCAGCTGCCCGACGGTTCGATCACGCTGCTCGCTTCGGGCACCGCTGGCACCACCGTGCAGGTGGCGATGCACGCGCCCGCGGGCGAACTGTGCGTGCCGATGGCCGCGTTCGCGACCGGACCGGCGACGAGCTTCCCAGGCGTGTCGGGTGCGCTGCTGCTCGACCAGGGCTCGCTGCTGGTGTTCCCGTTCGCGATCGCCGGCGGCGGCGGTCGAGCCGTGCGTGAGGTCGCTCTGCCTGCCGGACCGGGTTTCGCGGGCCTCGTGTTCCACTGGCAGGCTCTGACCCTGAACGCGGCCGCGGCGGCGTTCGGCACCAACACCACGACGCTGACGCTGCGCTGACGCGCACGATCCGGCGGCGCTTGCCACGCCGCCTGTCGCCGCCGACACTACGCGCCATGTCGTGGTCGCCCGGCGCCGAAGAACGCGCAGCCCTGCAGTTCGATGACCTGGCCAGCGCGCTCGACGCGGGCCTGCCGATCGCGTCGCTGGGCGGCAACCCCAGCCACGGCGATCGCACCGTGCACGCGATCCTCGGGGCTCGCGGCGTCAAGCTGACCGCCACCGAAGCCGCGGTCATCGAGGCCGGCTGGCGGTCGGGCAAGATCGGCGAGACCCTGCGCGCGCAGTCGGTGCAGCGCCGCTTGAAGGCCGACTTCGGCCGGCGCCTGTGGGCGGCGATGCGTTACCCGCTGCTGGTGCTCGGCGGCGCGGTGTTCGCGAGCTTCGCCACGATCGCCGTGGTCGGGCACGTCTGGGTCGCTGCCTGGGTCATGATCGGACTGGTCACCGCTGCCGTCGCCAGCGTGTGCATCTACCGCGGGCTGCGCACGGGCGGCGAAGCCTGGTTCCGGCTGCCGCTGGTCGGCAGCCTTGCGCGCGACCTCGGCGAGTTGCCCTACCTCGAGACCCTGCACGCGCTCTACGGCGCCGGTGTGCCCCTCGACCGGGCGCACCACACCGCGCTGCAATCGGTGCCGTTCGCGGCGATGCAGCGCCGGTTGCTGGTCGCCGACCGCGCCCTGCACGACGGCCGCAAGCTCGCCGAAGGGCTGGCCGAGGGGCTGGCGCTGCACTCCGAGTCCCGCTCCTTGCTGACCACCGGCGAACTGGCCGGGCAACTCGAGCCGGCGCTGCACAACGCCCTGATGCGCCGCCGCGCCGTCGCGGCGGCATCGGCCGAACGGCTCGCGCGTGTGATCGGCTCGGTGCTCTACGCCGGCGCCGTCCTCGCCGTGGTGATCATCGTGTTCACGTTCTACAGCCGGCTCTACTCGTTCGTCCGCTGACCATTGACACGGACCGTGTGCATGACGCGACTGCTCGCCGCATCGTTGTTGTTGTCCATGCTGACCGTCGGCCGCGCGCAGTCGCCCGACCTCGCCGCGGCGTTGCAGACCCTGCAGGGTCACACCCCGACCAAGGCGGCGCCGACCGACGAACAGGTGCTCGCGGCCTACGAACAGCTGAGCAAGGCGGTGCCGCGGCTGCTGCGTCGCGCCGAGGATCCGGTGACACTGCGTCTGCACGAACTGATCGCAGCGCGGCGCGATCAGCTGATGCCCAGCAAGAAGGCGCCGTGCCACGAACGGGATCCGCTGGCGCGCCTGCTGGTGCGCTGCCTGGACGAACAACTGCAGCAGACGCCCCCAACCAAGGTCGAGGCCGAGGCCGCGGCCGCCGCGTTCCCCCGGCGTGCCCGCCGCCGGCGCAACCGCGGTGACGCGCCAGTTCACGATCGACCTGCGGGTGCCCGGTCGCCACTCGCTCGGGCTCTACGCGCCGCCCGGGGCGCTGATCGCGGTGCGCGCCACCGAGGTGCCCGCGGCCAACAAGCTGCGCGTGCGCATCGGCGCGCACAGTGACAACATCACCCGCCGGCCGAAGTGGCCGCGGTTGCCGCGCATCACCCGCACGTTCCCGCTCGAGGCTGGGCAGACCGCGGCGGCGTGCGCGTTCGGCGGCCTGGTCTACGTCGAGGTTGGCAGCGCCGCGGTCGGCGACACCGCCGTGCCGCTGCTGATCGAAGTCAGCGGCGCGGTCGAAGCGCCGCTGTTCGTGTTCGGCCAAACCAGCGCCACGGCGTGGCGCGAACGGCAGCGGCTCGCACCGGGGCCCTGGGCCGAACTCGCCACCGACAAGGTGATCCTGACCGTGCCGAGCGAACGCATCCGCGAACTCGACGACCCGACCGCGCTGTTGTTGTTCTGGAACCGCGTGCTAGACGGCGCCGCGACGCTGGCGGCGCGACCGCTGCAGCGCGAACGCCCCGAACGTTACGTCGCCGACCTCGAGATCAGCGCCGGCGCGATGCACGCGGGGCACCCGATCATGACCCACCTCGACGCGGCCGCCGACATGGTCGACGTGGTGCGCATGCAGAAGGGGCCTTGGGGCCTGTTCCACGAGCTGGGCCACAATCACCAGCACAAGGACTGGACCTTCGCGGGCACTGGCGAGGTCACCGTCAACCTGTTCTCGCTCTACCTGTGCGAGACCCTGTGTGGCATGGGGCCCGAACGCGCCTGGGGTGGCAACGTGGTGCGCGCCAAGACGCGCCTGTCGCGCCACCTGGCCGCCGGCACCAGCCCGTGGGACGGCGACGGCGGCAAGGCCGACCTGTCGCTGCGGCTGCTGATGTACGCGCAACTGCAGCGCGAGTTCGGCTGGCCGACGTTCACCAAGGTGTTCGCCGAGTACCGCGCCCTGTCCGCCGAGCAGCGCCCCAAGGACGACGACGCCCGGCGCGACCAGTGGCTGGTGCGTTTCTCCCGGGCGACCGGCCGCAACCTGGGGCCGTTCTTCGAGCGGTGGGGCCTGCCGACCAGCGCCGCGGCCCGGGCCGAGGTCGCCGCGCTGCCTGGCTGGTTGCCCGACGAGATGCTGGCCCCCCGCTGACCGGATTGCCGCCTTACACTGCGCGCCGCCCATGACTCCAAGCGAGCGACACATGGAACCCAGCGTGGGCAGACAACCGAAGCCGAACCCTGGCGCCGCCGCCGAACGGGCTCTCCTCGATCGCTGCCGCAACGGGGACCCCAGCGCCTTCCAGCCGCTGCTGCGACCGCATCTGGCCGGACTGCTGTCGCTCGCGCAGCGCCACTGCCGCGACGCCCACTGGGCCGAGGATCTGGTGCAGGAGACCCTGGTGCGAGCCTACCGCGGCCTGGACTCCTTCCGCGGTGACGCCGCGCTGCGCACCTGGCTGTATCGCATCCTGGTCCGGCTCGCCGGCGCGCCCGAACGCTGGCGCCGCAGCGACACGGCGACCTCGCTCGACGACCTGGAGATCCCCGACCACCTCGAGCAACTGCCCGAACACGACGCCATCGCTCGCGAGTTGCAGGATCGCCTCGACGAGGCGATGGAACGGCTGACCTTCCGCCAACGCACGGCGCTGCACCTGCGCGCCGTCGAAGGCATGGACTACGCGGCGATCGCCGAGGTCCTGAACTGCACCGCCGTGGCCGCGCGCATGCACGTGCTGGCGGCGCGGCGCCACGTGTTGAGCCGGGTGGAGGAGCACCTCGATCCATGAGCGCTTCCCCAGCCAGCGTGCCCTGCCCGCGCACCGACGCCGTGCTCGCATTGCACCTCGACGGCGACCTCGGCGGCCCCCTGCAACCCGACGAGACCGGCTACGAGTTCGTATGTCCGCAGGCTCTGACCGAACACCTGCGCGACTGCTCCACCTGCCAACGCGCCTTGCGTCGGGCGCGACGCCTCGACGCGGCGCTGGCGGAGACGGCGGGGCGGCGCACGGCGTCGCACGCCGATGGCCCGGCGCTGGAGGACATGCTGATGCGGGCCCTGTCCGCTGTCGCCGCGCCCGCGCCGGAGTCGACCAGTGCGGAGCAGGCTGAGGCTGAGGTAGCCGGCCGGACCGCGCTGCGGATCACCTGCGCCGTCGTGCTGGTGTTGCCCTTGCTGCTGTGGCCGACACTGCTGTGGCCGACACTGCAGCGCGCCGCGACAGCCCACCAGGCGCAGCAGCCGGGGGTGATCGAACCCGCGAAGTCGGAACGCCCGTCCCAACCCCCTCTTCACACCCCGGCGGCAACACCAGCCGAGACACCCCAGGCCTCGCCAGTCACGCCGCCACTGTTCGTGGCCAGCGACGCGCCGCGCCGCGTGCTGCGGCGCGGTGACGCGGAAGCCGCGGCAGACGCCAGCCCCGCGACCCCGCCGCTGACCACGCTCGCCGACACGCAGGCGGCGCCGGCACTGCGGCTGCTGGCCGGCCAGCACCTGCTGCGCTGGCTCGAGACCGACGCGGCGGCGCTGCGTGAGTTCGGCCCGCCATTGACCATGGCGCTTGCGGCCGCACCGTCGCTGCCGATTGCAGCTGCCGACGACGATCCGGCGGACGGTTCGACGCGCGACCTGGCCAACGACCTGGTGCTCGCCGCCGGCCGTTCGCCGCGCTTCGTGGCGTGGCTGCGCTCGACCCTCCACCAGATCGCCAACTCCAGCACCGTTCCTGGCCCACAGGAACACGCCGCCGTGGTGGTCGCCGCGCGGATCGGCAGTCGCGAACTCGAGGGCGCCGCGCTGCGCGCCGTGCGCCGCTGGGCGGAGCTGGCCCCGGTGCTCGCCGCCGCATTGCGCGCGGGCCCCGCTGGGCAACCGGGCCGGGCCGGACTGCGCCTGGACGCGTGGCAGGCGCTGGCGGTGCGCGGCGAACAGCAGGACGAGATCGACTGCGCCAGCCTGTGGTTCGGTGGCGCCCCGGCAACGGCGTTCGCCGAACTGCCGGGAGAACTCGCCAACGCGCGCACCGCGGCGCGGCGGCAGCGCTGCCTGTTGGCGATGGGCTGCTGCGCCGATGGCCAGACCCTGCAACCGCTGTTGCAGCAACTCGACTCGGCGCGGCTGGACGACGGCCTGGCCGCCGCCTATGCGCTCGCGCACCTGCCGCATCGCGACCTTGCCCCGCTCTTGCCGCGCGCGCGCACCGAGCGCGACGCCTGGCTGCTGCGCGCGGCGCTGACCTGGGCCGGACTGCTCGGCGACACACCCGGTGACCGGCGGCGCACGCAACTGACGGCGCAGGGCGCACCCGCGACCCCGACACTCGCGCGGTTCATCACGTTCGCCCACGAGTTCCGCGAGCGACTGCCGGCCAGCGGCGGCTGAGAGCACGCGCCACACCCATTCCCCACCCCTCACTCCGAGGCCACCCGCATGCTCTGCGTACTGATCGCGCTGACTTCGTTCGCACCGCAGGAGCCGCCGCAGGCAGCCCGCGCCGTGCTCGAGATCCTGCCGCTGCAGCACCTCACCGCACCCGCGATCCCGGTCGCGCCACCGCCCTGGGGCTCGCTGCTGACCACCGGGCACGACGACGATTACGACAACGACCTGCTGCATGCGACCCGCGAGGAAGCATGGTTCAGCAGCGACGCCATCGCCGACATGTTGAGTCGCCTGCACAGCGCCGACATCGACAACGAGCGGCTCAGCTTGAACGTGTCATCGGACAGCTTGCGGGTCTTCGGCGAGGCTCAGGCCGTGCAGCGGGTCGCGCGCAACGTGCGTGAGATCGGCAACCTGCTGACGCGTCCGATCGAGGTCGAGGTGGCGCTGTGGCAGGCGGGCGACCTCACCGACATCAGCGCCGTGACGACGCCCGCCGAATACACCCGCATGGTCGCGAATCTGCAGCCGCTGTGGCGCAGCGTGCGCCGCGTACACAGCAACGGTGTCGCCGCACACGACCGGCAACGCTGGGTCCGCTACGTGCGCGACGTCGACACCGAAGTGGCGCAGAAGGCGAAGATCGCGCTGCCGGTGACCAACGCGTTCTGCGACGGCGGTCGCGTCGTCGTCGTCCCCCATCGACTGACCTCCGGAGACGACATGGTGCTGCACGTGCAGTTCGGCTTCGGCATCCCGCGTGGGCTCGTTCGCACCGTGCCGAGCGGCCTGGACAACTCTCCCGAGATCGACCTGCCGACGCTGGCGACGATCTTCGGCGGCTTCTCCGGACGCATCCAGAACGGCGGCGCGCTCGCCGTTCTGGCGACCGGCGATGCGTCCTGCGGCGAACGCCTGCTGCTGACGGTTCGGGCCACCGCAGCCACCCCGCCCGCCGATCCCCAGGTCGCCGATCTGGCCGCCTTCCCGATCAGCGCCCTGTCGAGCGGCGCCCTGTTGGCGTGCCTGGTGCCGCCCTCGACCCACCCGCAGCTCGGCGACAATCCCGGCCCGGGCATGGAACGGCGCGACGCGGACCAGACCTACACCTGCTTGCCGCCCGAGGAGTTGGTGAGCCTGCTGCACACGTCCCTCGGCGAACTCGCCGAGCAGGAGGACTTCGCGATCGAGTGCGCCGGCGGCTTCCTGTTCGTTCGCGCCCCGCGCCCGACCGTCACCCAGGTCGGTGACCTGCTTCGCGGACTCGAAGATCGCCTGTTGCGCAACCTGCAGGTCCGGCACCTGGGCACGTTCGCCACGGGCACGACGCTGCACGAACTGATCGCCCCCACCTTGCTGGGCCGGGAACTGCACGTGGCCCGACTGCTCGAGACCCCGTTCGTGAGAGAGTTGCACGCCGAGATCGCCCAGGAAGCCAGCACCCTCGAACCGCAGGTCGACACGGCCCAGTCCGGCACCTGGCTGCGGTTGCGCGGCGCCAATCCATCGGGTGAGACCCATGTCGACATGCTGGCGCAGACCTCGCACGTGCTGACCCTGCGACCGCGCAACGTCAATCCCGGGGGCCTGCTGATGCCCGAAGATGCATCCTCGTGCCGCTGTCAGCACGATGGCACGGTCGGCAACGGCCGCGTCCTCGACCACGGCGACGGCCCGATCGTGACCTTGGGCGACGCATCCTCGCGAACGACACTGTCGACCGTGGTCAAGTGGTAGCTCAAAACTCCCGGCCTGCCACCACGATCCTGTTCTCCAGCGATCTTCCTTCTCCAGCGAGGAGAAGCGAATTGCGTACCTCGCAGACCGTGACCGCCGCGCGACCTGGAGCTACAAGGGGGGCATGCGTCTTGGCCTGACCCAATCCCTGCGCGCGGAACAGCGACTCGTCCAGTCGCCGCAGATGATCCAGGCCATGCAGGTGCTGCAGCTGCCCCTGCTCGAGCTCAAGGACCAGATCGAACAGGAACTGCAGGAGAACGTCTTCCTCGAGCGCAAGGACGAGAGTGAAGCCGCTGCCGGCGCCGAGCCACCCGCACCTGAGCAGCCGTCGCTCGAGGATCGACTGCAGCGTGAGTTCTCGGCCGAGATCGACCAGCTCGAGGCGCGCGTCGAACCGAACTGGCGGCTGCGCAGCGCCTCGGCCGGCGGCGACGACGAGGACCGCAAGTTCGAAGCGCTCAACAACACCCCCGGGCGCTCGACGTCCCTGCCCGAATACCTGATGACCCAGGTCCGCACCCAGGAGTCGGACCCCGAGCTGATCCGCGTGGTCGAGCACATCGTGTTCTCGCTCGACGAAGACGGCCGCCTCAACGAGACCGCCGAACAGATCGCGCAACAGCTGCTGGTGCCGCTGCCGCTCGCCGAGGAGGCCGTCGACATCGTGCGCGACCTCGAACCGATCGGCGTCGGCGCGCGCGACCTGCGCGACTGCCTGCTGATGCAGCTGGCGCGCTTCGACTTCGTGCGCCCGCTGACCCGGCGCATCGTCGAACAGCACCTCGACGACCTGGCGATGAACCGCCTGCCGAAGATCGCCAAGGAAACCGGCGCCACCATCGACGAGATCAAGGAGAGCTGGGACTTCCTGCGCTCCCACTGCAACCCCCATCCCGGGTCGGAGTTCGGCGGCGAGTCGACCAACAACGTCTCTCCCGACGTGATCGTCGACGAGGTCGACGGCAAGTTCGAGGTGCGCAGCCAGCGCGGCACGCTGCCCGAACTGTCGATCTCGCCGCTCTACCGCACGCTGCTGCAGGACGCGCGCACCGACCCCAAGATCTACGAATACCTGCGCCGCAAGATCGAGGCGGCGAAGTGGTTCATCGAGTCCGTGCACCAGCGGCAGAACACCATCGAACGCATCGCCACCGAACTCGTGCGGCGCCAGGAGGGTTTTCTGCGCCACGGCGTGCAGCACCTCGTGCCGATGAAGATGCAGGACATCGCCGACGCCGTGCACGTGCACATCTCGACCGTCAGTCGCGCGACCTCCGGCAAGTACATCCAGACGCCGCAGGGCATCTTCGACATGAAGCGCTTCTTCAGCAGCGGCACCATGTCGGACACCGGCGACATGGTCAGCCAACGCGCCGTCAAGGACACGCTCAAACAGATCGTCGACGCCGAGGACAAGGACAACCCGATGTCCGACGACCAGCTGGTCGAAGAGCTGGGCAAACGCGGCGTGCACATCGCCCGCCGCACGGTGACCAAGTACCGCAAGGCGCTGGGCATCGAGAGCAGTTCGCGCCGCAAGCAGTTCTAGCCCGAACCGCCCGCGCCGGTCAGTTGACCTTGATCACGGTCATCGACACGTCGTCCTCGTGATGCACGCGCCCGGTGAAGTCGCACAGCGCCTGCTGCATCGCCGCGAGCATCACCTCGGCCCGGTCCGCCGCGTGACGGCGCAACAGAGCCTGCAGGCGTTCTTCACCGAACATCTCCTGGCTCGCGCCTGCGGCCTCGGTGATCCCGTCCGTGTAGAGCAGCAGGACATCACCGGCGTGCAACACCGTCTCGCACGAAGTGAAGGTCGCGCCCCCGAGGAACCCGAGCGGCGGGCCGTGGGAGTCGATGCTCTCGACCTCGCCGCTGGCGGCGCGGAACAGGAAGATCGGATTGTGTCCGGCGCTCGACAGCGTCATGCGGTTGCTGTCGCGCTCGATGCGCAGCGTCGCCGCGGTGATGAACATGCCGGTCGACCCCACCTCGTGCACGACCTCGCGATTGAGGGCGCCGAGCAGGTCAGCAGGCTCCTGCCATGGCGCGTCGGCGCGGTAGGTGCTGCGGAACGAGGTCATCAGCATCGCCGAGTTGATGCCGTGCCCCGAGGCGTCGGCCACCACGGCGTAGATGTCGCCGAGGTCGCTCATCAACAGATCCAGATAGTCGCCGCCGATGTTGTGCGCGGCGATCGAACACCATGAGAAGTCGTAGTCGTCGGTCGCCGGAGCATGCGCCGGCAGCAGTCGCTTCTGGATCGCGCTGGCGATCTCGAGTTCGCGCGCGATCGACCGGTTGCGCGCGGTCATCGCTTCCAGCTTCAGGCGATGCAGCAACGCAGCACCCAGGTGCCCCAGGCTCTGCACACGGCCGAGGTAGTCGCGCGCCGTGCCCGGTTCGATCGCCGCGTTGAACAACACACAGATACCGGCGTCGACGCCGTGGTAACGCAGCGGCAGGGCCACCATGTTGCCGACGACCGGCGGCAACGAGCCACCGGCGAGACCACCGAGCGAGCCGTCGGCGGCGCGTTCGAACCACTGCGGCCCCTGCCCCATCAGGGACTCGGGCCATGGCCGCGCCTCGAGCGGGACGAACGACTCGAGCAGCGACTCGGGCAGTCCCAGAACCTGGTCCGCTTGCAGGCCCGAGGCTGCGTCACCGACCTCACGCAGCACGTAGAGCACACCCGCAGTCGCCTGCACCATGGCCATCGCCAGGGACAACAGGCGCGCCATCACCGCGTCAGCGTCCTCTTCCTGGAACAGGACGATGCCCTCCTCGAGCGCCTGCAGGCTGGCGCAGTAGTGTTCGGTCGCCTGCCGCGCCTCGGCGTTGAGGGTGTGGTTGACGAGCGCCGTCGCGTAGTGGGCCAACACCGCTTGCAGCGACACCAGCGTGTCCTCGCCGATCGGCTCGCCGACCAGCAGTTCGCCGAGCTCGTGATGACCGTAACGCACCGGCAGACGCTGCGACGCGACCACCGACCAGTCCTCGCGGCCCGCACGCTCCTGGCCGCGCAGCGGACATGCCTCGCCACCCACCACCTCGACGCGCCAGTGCTGCTCGTCACCATCCGCGAGCAGCAACGCGAACGCCGCACCGTTCACGGTGGCGCCGAGCAGATCGACCAGCCGAGCGTTCAGCTCGCCGATCGACCGACAGGCGTGCAGCCCAGCAAGGGCCGCCGCGCCGGTCCAGGCGTGGGTGGCAGCGACTTCCATGACGCGTGGGAAGTGCTCAGCAAGCCAACGAACCCAGCGCCTGGACGGCATCGTCCATGATCGCCGCGACCTCGTCGCGCAGCGTCGTCCAAGACGGCTCGGCGATGCCCAACACCGCCAGGTCACCGGGCAACACCCTGCCCACCGGGGCACTCTGTGGCAGGTAACCGACGCCCATCTCGTGCGCGATCTGGTCGGCGAGGCGCACCACGGCGAGCCCCGGGCTGCAGACGCTCTCGTCCCGGTCGTGGTGGTTCTTGAGCACCTCCTGGATCTCCAGGCTGAGGTTCCACTTGGCGGTCACCAGGGCACCGGCCTCGGTGTGGTCCATACCGATCGCCGCGCGCTCGGCGGCCGCCCGATCACGCGCCTGGGCCAAGGTCTTGTTGTCGTGCACGTAGGGCAACAGCATCAGCTTGCCGATGTCGTGCAGCAGGCCCGCGACGAACAACTGCTCGGCCGCGTCGGCGCCGAGTTTGCAGGATCTGGCCAACGCCTTCGAGCCCGCAGCGACGCACGCAGCGTGCAGCCAGAGTCCCTTCGGCTCGTGGCCATAACAGGCGAAGTCACGCTGCATGAACTTGGCCGTGCTGGTCGCCAGCACCAGGCTGCGCACGCCGCGGAATCCGAGCACCATCACCGCGTCCTTGACGGTGCGGATCGAGCGGTTCATGCCGTAGAAGGGCGAATTGACCATCGCCAGCATCTTGGCGACGAGCACCTGGTCGTTCTGCAGCAGCTTCTCGAGGTCCTCGGGCTCGGTCTCCTGGTTGTTGAGCACCGCGAGCAGCCGCACGACCAGGTCGGGCAGCGGCGGAATCAGGTCGCTCTTGTGCAGGATCTCGCGGCGGGTCTTCTCCTGTTGCGCGAGTTGTTGGAGGGTCGAATGACTCATGCTGGCTGCTCCCGGCGTCTGGCGTGTGTCGTCGTGTCGTTCTTCGGACGCCTCACGCCGTCTCCTTGACCACGAACCCGGGGTTGCCGGGCCCACGCGCCGCACGCCGTTGCCACCGGCACCACGACGAGACGCTGCGGCCAGTCCCTCAGGGATTTCCCGTCCTGTCCGAGGTCAAGGTGACCGCTGCAGGAGCCGATACGCGTCGGCATGTGGATGGGTTTCCGAGCACCGGGCCTGCGCCCGACGTCGACCGCGACCACGCGCACGCTGGCCGTTCCTGCAGCACCGCGAGTGCCGCGACGCCGTTCGCAGCTGCGCTTCCTCGTCGACACGTTGCTGGGCGCCGCCCTGATGGTCGTCCTGCACCTGTTCGTGGTACAGGTCTCGGTCGTCAAGGGCAGCTCGATGGAACCCTGCCTGCACGACGGTGACCGCCTCGTGGTCGATCGGGTCGCGCACAACGTCGGCGACGTGCACCGCGGTGACGTGGTCGTCCTGCGTTATCCGCTCAACCCGTCGGTCGACTTCGTCAAACGCGTCGTCGCCGGGCCCGGGGACGTGATCGCGATGCACGCCGGCGTGCTCTACGTCGACGGCAAGCCGGCCGACTCCTACGGCTGCATCCACGACCACCAGGAACTCGCCGAGATGACCGTGCCGGAAGGCAACTTCTTCGTGCTCGGCGACAACCGCCCGATCAGCTGCGACTCACGCAGCTTCGGCCTGGTGCCCGAAGAACTGATCCGCGGCCGCGTGCGCGTGCGCTTCTGGCCACTCGCCACCGCGACCATCTTCTGATCGCCGCGGGCGCACCGGCCAGGCCCACGCAACCGCACGACCGGCCCACGCGACGCCGTTGAGCCGCGCCCGCTGCGGGCGCCGGCTCCAACGCAGGCGGCCCCAGCCGCCAACTCGCCCACAAATTAGTAGCGGTAGTGGCCGGGCTTGAACGGGCCGTCGGCGGAGATGCCGAGGTACTCGGCCTGCTTCTTCGACAGCCTGGTCAGCTTGACGCCGAGCTTGGCGAGGTGCAGGCGCGCGACCTTCTCGTCGAGGTGCTTGGGCAGCGTGTAGACGCCCTTGTCGTACTTCTTGTAGTTGTTGAACAACTCGATCTGCGCGATCACCTGGTTGGTGAAGCTGTTCGACATCACGAAGCTCGGGTGGCCGGTGGCGCAACCCAGGTTCATCAGACGGCCTTCGGCCAGCACGATCACGCCGTGGCCGTCCGGGAACACCCAGCGATCGGTCTGCGGCTTGATGTTGTCGCAACGCACACCGGGCATACGCTCCAGGCCGGCCATGTCGATCTCGTTGTCGAAGTGACCGATGTTGGCGACGATCGCGTTGTTCTTCATGCGCTTCATGTGCTCGACCGTGATGACCTGGTAGTTCCCGGTCGCGGTGATGAACACGTCGGCGTAGTCGATCACGTCGTCGATCGTGAGGACCTGGTAACCCTCCATCGCCGCCTGCAGCGCGCAGATCGGGTCGATCTCGGTGACGATGACGCGGGCGCCCTGGCCCTTGAGCGACTGGGCACAACCCTTGCCGACGTCGCCGTAACCACAGACCACCGCGACCTTGCCCGAGAGCATCACGTCGGTGGCGCGCATCAGGCCGTCGACCAGCGAGTGGCGGCAGCCGTAGACGTTGTCGAACTTCGACTTGGTGACGCTGTCGTTGACGTTCATCGCCGGGAACGGCAACGCGCCTTCGGCCTGCAGCTGGTAGAGACGGTGCACACCCGTGGTGGTCTCCTCCGAGACGCCGCGGATGCCGGGCAGCATCTTCGACCACTTGCCCTTGTTCTGGCTGATCGAGTTCTTGAGGCACTTGATCAACTCGACCCAGTCCTCACCGTCGTTCTTCTTCACCGACGGCACCTTGCCGGCCTGCTCCCACTGCGCACCCTTCATGACCATCATCGTGGCGTCGCCGCCGTCGTCGAGGATCATGTTCGGGCCGTCATGACCGGGCCAGGTCAGCGCCTGTTCGGTGCACCACCAGTATTCCTCGAGCGTTTCGCCCTTCCAGGCGAACACGGGCACGCCCTTGGGCTTGTCGACCGTGCCCTTGGGACCGACGGCGATCGCGGCAGCGGCGTGGTCCTGCGTGCTGAAGATGTTGCACGAGGCCCAACGCACTTCGGCGCCGAGCTCGACCAACGTCTCGATCAGCACCGCGGTCTGGATCGTCATGTGCAGCGAGCCCGTGATGCGCGCGCCCTGGAGCGGCTGCTGCTTGCGGTATTCGCTGCGCAGCGCCATCAGGCCGGGCATCTCGACTTCGGCGAGATCGATCTCCTTGCGACCGAACTCGGCGAGCGACATGTCGCGCACCTTGAAATCGGTCGGGCCGAGCACGTTGGACTTGCTGGTGCCGGGTGCGGCAGCAGCGGACTTCTTGGATTTGGTCTTCGGGGTGTTGGTAGCGGTCATCGCATTCTCTCTCGACAACGAAACAGGGAAGGGTCAGGGGGTCGCCGACGCGGGCTTGCTGCCGCGCACGACGAACATGGGGAACTCGGCGCGCTGGTCGCCAGGCGCGACAACGCAGTAGCGATCTCGGGCGGTCTCGGCGACCAGGTCGACGAAACCCGCGCGTGCCAACGCGACCACGATCGTCTCGGGCTTGAGGCCCAGACGCAGGTCGCCCATCGACTCGCGCATCCACTCACCGTCGTGCGGCAACAGATCGGAGACGACCACCCTACCGCCGGGCCGGAGCACGCGAAAGGCCTCACGAGCCGCCTGGTCGTGATCGGGCAGGTGGTGCCAGACCAGGTTGGCGAACACCGCGTCGACTTCGCCCGCGGCGAGCGGCAGATCGTCGAGTTCACCGCGGCGAAAGCTGACAGGAACGGTTCCGGCGCGGGCCTGGGCGGCGTTCAGCATGCCTTCGCTGTGGTCGACCGCGACCACCGTCGCGCCGCGCTCGGCGAGCCACAGCGCCAGGAAGCCAGCGCCGCAACCGAGGTCCGCGACCTTGGGCCCACACGGAAAAGCCGACGCCAGGATCTCGCTGCGCAACGTGCCCAGGGCGAAGTCCTGTCCGACCTCGGGCCAACGATTGGCCAGGCGGTCGTGCATCTCGCGGCTCTTGGTGCGACGGCGGTCGAGCACGGCTTCGAGCGCCAACACATCGCTGTTGCCCTCGGCCGACGCGATGCTGGGTTCGATCGTCGCCGCGAACAACGCCGGCGTCAGCGGGCCTGCCGCTGTCGGCTCGACCAGCGAGTGGAAGCTCCACGTGCCCTCGCGCCGATCGCGCACCAGACCCGCGCGTTTGAGCCGCGACAGGTGGTTGCTGACCCGGCTCTGCTGCAAGCCGGTCACGTCGACGAGTTCCTGGACCGCGAGCTCAGCCCGCGCCAACAATGCGCACAGCCGCAAACGGACCGGGTCCGAGAGCAGCTTGAGCGTGCTGGGCAGGTTGGCAAGGATCGTCGCCATCAGTTTCATCAATGTATCACGACACCGTGATATTTCACCGCCTTTTGCCGCGTCGACCCCCACTTCCGTGCGTGGCGCGCAGGGTCGGCCCCCGGGGCGCACCGTTGCCAACAGATCGCAGGCAGCCATGATGCCCGGCATGCACATGCGCCCGACCTGCCTTCTGGTGGCCGCGCTGGCAATGGTCGCCTGCAGCGATGCCGCCACCCCCACCACCAAGGCCACGACGCCAGACGCCAATCCCGCGACGACCCAGCCCGTGCTCGATGACGTCACCGACGACACGGCCGATCCGGCGAAAGTCGCCAAGCCGCTGCCGGTGCCGACGCCCGTCAGCGCGGACCCGGCGGCACCGGTGACCCAGCGCATCGGCGAGCTCGGTCGCCTGCTCGGCACGATCAACGATCGCAAGACCGCGACGGCGGCCAAGCCCGGCATCGACGAACTGATCGCGGAGTTCGGCAACCTCAAGGTCGGGCATCCCGACCTCGGCATTCCACCGAACGTGACCAAACGCATCGAACAGCTGCTCAACAACCGCGAAGTCGAACCCGCCCTGGGTGAGTCGTTGCGCCAACTGCAGGACGTGCTGCGTTAGGCAGCGGCAGGTGTCGTGCGGGCGGCGCGCCGACTACGCTGCTGCCATGACGGACCTCACCCGCCGCTCGCTGCTCACCACCTCCCCCGCCATCGCCGCCGCCGCGCTGCTCACCGAGCGTCGGGTGCAGGACCCAGCCGGCATCCCGGCCAGACCTGCGGCGACGCCGCGCACCGCGTTCGCGGCCAACGTCGAGATGTGGTGGAGCGGCCTGCCGTTCCTCGACCGCATCCGGGCCGCGCACGCGTTGGGGTTCGGGGCGATCGAGTTCTGGCCGTGGCGCAACAAGGACCTCGACGCGGTCGCCGCGCTGACCAAGGAACTCGGCATGGCGGTCGCGCAGTTCACGGCGTGGGGGTTCTCGCCGGGCATGAACCAGGCGGCGAACCACGACAAGTTCGTCGCTGAGATCGAGGCCTCGTGCGCAGCGGCCAAGAAGCTCGACTGCAAGCAAATGACGGTGGTCGGCGGCAACGACGTCAAGGGCATGACCCAGGCGCAGATGCACGAACAGATCGTCGTCGCGCTCAAACGCGCTGCGAAGGTCGCCGAGCAGCACGAGGTGATGCTGATCCTCGAGCCGATGAACATCCGCGTCGACCACAAGGGCCATTGCCTCTACGGCAGTGAGGCCGCAGTGAAGATCTGCCGCGCGGTCGGTTCACCGATGGTCAAGATCAACTGGGACCTCTACCACTGCCACATCAGCGAGGGGGACCTGTGCGGCCACCTGCGCGAGGGCTTCGACCAGTTGGGTTACGCCCAGGTGGCCGATCACCCGGGACGCACCGAACCGGGCACCGGCGAGATCCACTACAACCGCGTGCTGAAGGAGCTGCACACGCTCGGTTACCGGGGCTACGTCGGCGTCGAGTGCCGGCCGAGCAAACCCGAAGCCGAAGCCGCCAAGGCGCTGTGGCTCGCCGACCAGTGGTGAGCCCTGCGGCGTGCCGATCCGCGTCGATGACGTGTTTTGCCCGATCGTGAGCCAACGGCCCCAGCGGCGGGCGGTGCGCGGCACACTGGCCGCAGCTCCCTCGACCCCGATACCCGCAGGTGAACCGATGCGGATCATGGCACCCGTCCGATTGCCGTTCCTGTTCCTGTTCCTGTTCCTGCTGCCTGGGGCGCGTGCGCAGGACGACGTGCTGGCAGTCGAGCGCCGCGACGACCTGCCGCGCCACGCCGCCGCGGTGCGGCTGCTGCGCAACACGGTCGTCACCGCGCGCTGCGAGGCTGCGACCGCCAAGGAGGTCTGCGGCCTGCTCAATGCCGCCACCGGCGACAAGCTGCTGTTCTCATGCCGCAGCGCCGAAGTCGAACCTGCACCGACCGTCTCGCTGCAGTGCAAGGCCACCAGCCTGTGGTCGGTGCTGTCGATCGTGCAGATCCAGACCGGACAACGTTTCGTCTACCGTTCGGGCGTCGTGTTCCTGGTGCCGCCCGAGCAGATCAAGCCGTACCTGTGCCTTGGTGTCTACGACCTGCGTGCGGCGACGATGAAGCTGCGCAACTTCCCCGGGCCGGACCTGCGCCTGCCGATCGCCAACGACGATCGACCGCTGATCCCCGAACCCGAAGAGTCCGAAGAGACCGTCAGCGGCTTCTCCGCTGCGGGTCTCGAGCAACTGCTGCGCGACAACGTGCAACCCGACTCGTGGTCGCGCGACGGCGTCAGCCTCAACGTGCAGAACGGCTTGTTCCTGATCCGACAGACGCCGTCCGCACACCGCGAGATCGACGCGATGCTGATCAGGCTCGGGCTGCGCTCACCGCCGCGCGTGCTGCGCCGACGCTGATCGGCGCGCTGATCGGCGCGCTGATCGGCAACCGCGTGACGTTCGCGCGCCGCGGCGTCAGCTGACGTCCCAGATCTCGCCGGCGTAGAGCAGGTCCCGCAGCGACTCCTGCTTCTTCTCCCTGGCGCTCGCCACCTGCGCCTGCACCCGCGTCTCGAAGTTCGCCTTGTCGCGACGGCGGAAGACGCCGATCGGCACCGGGAACTCGGTCTCGCTCATCGTCGCCAGCGCCATCGCCGGCGCCGGCGTATCGGAGGTCTCGTCCCAGACGAAGGCCTTGCCGAGGTCGGCGCCGCTGACCAGGTACGGCCGGAAACCCGCGTCGAAGGCGATGCCCCGGTCCTTGTCCGGCCCGAACAGCAGCGGCTGACCGTGCTGCAGATAGAGGATGCGCTCCTCGCGCACTTCCTTGTCGGTGAAGCTCTTGTAGGCGCCGTCGTTGAAGATGTTGCAGTTCTGATAGATCTCGATCAGCGCCGTGCCGGTGTGGTCACTGGCCCTGCAGACCAGGTCTTCGAGGTGCGGCCCGAGGATGTCGATGCCGCGCGCGATGAACGTGCCGCCCGCGCCGAGCGTCAGCGCGATCGGCGAGAACGGATAGTCCACCGAGCCCAGCGGTGAACTCTTGGTGATCTTGCCCGCCTCGCTGGTCGGCGAGAACTGGCCCTTGGTCAGGCCGTAGATGCGGTTGTTGAACAACAGGATCTTCAGGCCCACGTTGCGCCGCATCGCGTGGATGAAGTGGTTGCCGCCGATCGACATGGCATCGCCGTCACCGGTGACCACCCAGACGTCGAGTTCGGGATTGCTGACCTTGACGCCGGTCGCGATCGCCGGCGCGCGGCCGTGGATCGTGTGGAAGCCGAACGTCTCCATGTAGTACGGAAAGCGCGAGCTGCAGCCGATGCCCGAGATCACCACGGTCTCGTGCAACTGCTTGCCGAGCTTCGCGAACGCCCCTTGCACGGCGTTGAGGATCGCGTAGTCGCCGCAGCCGGGGCACCAGCGCACGTCCTGATCGGTCTTGAAGTCCTTCTTCTGCAGCACCGGTCGATCGACAGTGGTCATTGCACAACCTCCCCTTTCGTGTCCTGCAGGACAGCCAACAGGCGGTCCTCGAGTTCCTGGCTCTTGAACGGCTGGCCGTTCACCTGGCTGACGCTCTGCACGTCGATCAGATACCTGGCGCGCAACATCATCGCCAGCTGCCCGCAGTTCAGCTCGGGCAGCGCGACCTTGCGAAAGCCGCGCATCAGCGCCAGCAGATCGTTGGGCAGCGGATTGAGGTGACGCAGGAACACACAGCTGATCGCGTGCCCGGCCTTCTGCAGGCGCAACGTCGCGGCGGTGATCGCGCCGCGCGTGCTGCCCCAGCCGATCACCAACAGGTCACCGGTCGCCGCCCCCAGCGGTTGCAACGGCGGCAGGTCGTCGGCGACCCTGGCGACCTTGGCCGCGCGGGTGTCGATCATGTGCTGATGGTTGCCGGCGTCGTAGCTGATGTTGCCGGTGCCGTCCTGCTTCTCGAGGCCGCCGATGCGATGCTGCAGCCCCTTGGTGCCGGGCTTCGCCCACGGCCGCGCCAGCGTCTTGGGGTTGCGCAGGTACGGCAGGAACTTCTCGTCGGGTTTGCCCTCGGGTGCGAACTTCACCTCGATCGCCGGCAACGCATCGACGTCGGGCAGCAGCCAGGGCTCGCTGCCGTTGGCGACGTAGCCGTCGGACAACACCACCACCGGCACCATGTGCGTGACCGCGATGCGCACCGCTTCGAACGCGGTCTCGAACGCGTCGGACGGCGTGCTCGCGGCCAGTACGACCAGCGGCGACTCGCCGTTGCGGCCGTACATCGCCTGCAGCAGGTCGGCCTGCTGGGTCTTGGTCGGCATGCCCGTGCTCGGACCGGCGCGCTGCACGTTGAGCACCACCAGCGGCAGCTCGGCCATCACCGCCAGGCCGAGCGCTTCGGCCTTGAGCGCCAGGCCCGGTCCGGAGGTCGAGGTCACACCAAGACACCCCGCGTAGCTGGCGCCGATCGCCGAAGCCACCGCCGCGATCTCGTCCTCGGCCTGGAACGTGATCACGCCGTGGTGCTTGTAACCACTGAGCTGGTGCAAGATGTCCGAGGCCGGTGTGATCGGATAGCTGCCCAGGAAGATCTGCAGCCCGGCCTTCTTGCTCGCCGCGACCAGCCCCAGGCACAGGGCCTGGTTGCCCATGATGTTGCGGTAGGTGCCCGCGCGCATCGGCGCCGGCGCCACCTTGTAGGCGGTCTGGAAGATCTCGGTGGTCTCGGCGTAGGCGTGCCCCGCCTTCATCGCCGTGAGGTTGGCGTCGACGATGTCGGGCTTCTTCGCGAACTTCTTCGCGATCGCCTTCATCGTCGGCTCCATGTCGCGATGGAACATCCAGTAGAGGATGCCGAGCGCATACATGTTCTTGCAGCGGCCCTTGGCGCGCGCGTCGAGCGGCGAGTTGGCCAGAGCCTCCTTGGTGCGCTGTTCGAGATCGACCTCGATCACGCGCCAGCCGTCGAGCGAACCGTCGCTGCGCGGGTCGGCCTCGTACTTGGCCTTCTTGAGATCGAGTGCGCCGAACGAACCCGTGTTGAGCAGCAGGATGCCGCTCTTCTTCAGCTCCTTGATGTGCACCTTGAGCGCGGCCGGGTTCATCGCCACCAACACGTCGGGCGCATCGCCCGGAGTGTGGATGTCGAAGCTCGAGAAGCGCAGCTGGAACGCCGACACGCCGGGCAGGGTGCCGGCAGGCGCGCGGATCTCCGCGGGGAAGTCCGGGAACGTCGCAATGTCGTTGCCCATCAGCGCCGTGGTGCGCGTGAACTGGTCGCCGGTCAGCTGCATGCCGTCGCCGGAGTCACCGGCGAATCGGATCACGACCTGATCGAGTTCCTGGATGCCCTTGTGGGCCGTCGCGGAGGAGGAGGCTTGGTCCATCGAGATTGGGCTGGGCACTATAGCGAGGCGCCCCGCGCCTCCGCCACGACCGCGATGGCACGGATCGATCAAGTCGCGCCCGAGGCGCTGCCGAAGGAGTGCGCATGGGATCGGGCAGCATGCGAACCAGTGCGTACGGGTGGCTCGTGGTGGCCCTGGCGGGCGCCGGCGCCGCAGCGCAAACCCCGGCGCCCGAAGCGCCCAAGGCTCCTGCAGCGACGGCGCCTGCCGGTCACGAACCAACGCCCGCGGGCACCAATCGCGCGGCGCAAAAGCGCGGCGCGAGCGACGCCCCCACCCACTTGCCACACCCCGAACTGCGCCCGACGGACGCGCTGCAGCACCTGCGCGACGGTCTCGACGCCCGCCTCGACGCGCTCGCCAAGGGCGAACCACCACCGCCGCCGCGGGATCGACCCGCGGGCGCCGGCCGCTACGTCGCCGCGGTGATCACCTGCGCCGACGCCGACCTCGACGCGCCGGCGTTGTTCGGCCTGGCGCGACGCGACGTGCTCTGCATCAGCTGCCCCGGACCGTTCGTCAACAACGAGACCGTGGCGCTGCTCGAGCAGTTGGCGACCACCGATCGCCTGTCGCTGGTGATCGTGCTGGGCCACGACGACTGCACCACCCGTTCGCTGCGCCCGACGACCGCAGCTCAGCAGTTCCTCCACCGGCGTCTCACGGCGCTGCGGCGCAACGCCCGGCTCGACCAGGCTGTGACCAAGGCGTTCTTGCTGGGGCAGCGCGACGCGCTGCTCGGTGCCAGCGAACTGTTGATGCAGAAGACCGCCCGCGACGAACTGCGGGTCGTGCCGGGGCGCGTCGATGCCCGGGGCGAGATCCTGTGGCTCGGCCAGCGCGTCGACGCGATGCCGCTGCAGCCGGTGAAGTGATCGCGTGGAGAACCTGTGGAGAACCGTCCCGGTTCTCCAACAAGCAATTCCTCGACGCGGGACTGCAGCCGCGCGCCTGACTTGCTCCAATCGTGCGCCCGTCAAAGCCTTCGCGAAAGGCCGACCGTTCTCTCGCCGCGCCGCTCGCTCCGGCGCTCAGCTCGCCCAGACCCCTGATGCGCACCCAACTCGGCAGCTACTGCCAGACGTTCGACGCCACCCTCCGCCCGGTCCTGGGTGACCTCACCAGCGCCCTCACCGCGCTGGACACGGCCGCGAACTCCGGCAGCCCCACGCCGATCGGCAAGGCGCTGCGCGGCCAGCTCGCCGATCTGCAGCACCACCTGGGTGCGCTCTGTGACAAGGTCGTGGAGCAGCACGCCTACGTGCTGATCTTCGGCCCGCTCAAGAGCGGCAAGTCGACGCTGATGAACGCGATC
>CAYMPV010000017.1:0-143691 GCA_964392305.1 uncultured candidatus Brocadiaceae bacterium | reverse complement strand
GCTGCGCAGATCCGATCATTGCCCTCAGGCGCCCACACGAACGTCAGGAGAGCCTACAATACCTACGAAGTATTTGACCTGTCGACTATGGACTGGGTGCGGGATCTGACGACGACACCCGCCATGCCCAGGCTCTACAACGGACCTATCGGTGGTGCGACCGAGTTCTCGGTCTATCCTACGATGCACCACCTCACGAACAACCGGACGTTCATGAGTGGTTCGCATCCCATCTCGGCGTGGGTCGATCATGACCCCACGTTGCCGCCGGGGCCAGCGCCACAGAACCAGCAGGTCTGGTCGACTCAGCCTACAACAGGCTTTGCGCGATCGGGCAGCGCTGCGGTAATCGTGCCGAACGTCGGCAACTTTCCGACGCTGCGCGACGAGGTCATGATCATCGGCGGCAGTGATTGGAGCCAGTCGGTGTTGTCGACATCGATCCGTATCCTCGCCGGCGGCGCGCTCCCGATCACGTGGGGTTCTCCTCAGAATTTTGCGACGCTGCAGCCGAGAATGCTTGGCAATGCGGTGCTCGTGCCTAACGGGGACATTGTCCTCATAGGTGGATGTAGCGACCATTACTGGACGACAGCGCCGGCGAATCATCTTCCGGTCACGAGGACGGATGTGTGGGACCGGGCCGGGGGTTGGCGTCCGGATGCGTCGCAGCAAGTGAAGCGCATGTATCACAGTACGGCGGTCCTTCTTCCCAGCGGTAAGATCGCTTCGGCAGGTAGTGATATCCGCACCGTGGGTGCCGGCACCGTCCCATTCGACTGGGAGATCTATGTGCCGCGCAACATCGCAAATGGCCAACCCATCCCCCAGTTCGCAGGTTCCTGGGCTGGCCCCGGCTACATGAGTCTGACTTGGGGCACCAAGTACTACGTGGACTTCACGCTGTCATCGGATTCGGCGATCAGCCGACTCGTCCTGATGAGGCCGTGCAGCACTACGCACGCCAACGACATGGAGCAGCGTTACGTGGAGCTGGCAACGTACTTGGTGGACGGGACATCAACGGTGGAGGTCAAGACTCCAGCTGCTCCGAATTGGAGCGGCACGGTTCAGGGGGACGTGGTGACTCCGCCCGGGTGGTACATGGCATTCTTGGTTGCGGTCGACGGGGCCTCTTCGGTTGCCAAGTGGGTCGAGTTGCGATGAACGCGTTTCGCTTGGTATTGGTCGGCATCGCCATGTTGGCAGAAGCGGCGGCCCAGAACGTGGCCTGGGTGGCCACTGGAATACCGGATCGCAACATCTCGGGTCGTCGACAGGTGGGAGTTGGAGACATCAACCAGGACGGGTTTGAGGATGTCTTGGCAATCGCGGATCAGCAGTGCACTGGACTCGAGATGACCCTCTTGTGGTTCGTTTCTGGTCGCGATGGAACCGTCCTGCGCGAGGTTGTCAGCGCCAGTTTTTCCTCGAAATTCGTGGCAATTGCTGCGACCGGTGACATGGATGGCGACGGAGTTCCAGACTATGCAGCGTGTCAGGGCGGCGGGACAATTCAAACGCGCGTCGAGGTGCGGAGTGGACTCAGCGACGCAGTCCTCTGGACTGTGCCTGGGTCGTGGCTGGAAATTCTCGGCGACGTAGATCTCACTGGAGACGGTCTGAACGATCTCATCGTCGGGAACTTCAACAATGCGAACGGTTGGGGCGAAGTGAGGTCTTACTCTCACCACGGTGCGCTGCTCTACACCCTGGTCGGCGGCTGGGTCGGACCAAATGTCCCGGTTCTTTCCATTGCCGTCGCCTTCGTGAAGGTCGGCGATGTCGACGATGACGGGCGCGAGGACTTTGTGATGACCTGTGGCGAAGCAACTGGTCGAGGTGCAGGCGTCATCGTCTCAGGCGCCACTGGAGCCTACCTGCGGGTTTGCTACGGTGAATTGCCCGGTGATGGCCTCGCCTACAACGTGACGGACTGCGGAGATCTCGATGCCGATGGTTACCGGGACTTTGCAGTGGGCAACGGCGGTTTGCTCGGCCTCAGCCGCGGTGTCGTGCGAGCGTTCTCGAGCCGAACGGGCCAGGTCATCCACCAGTGGACGCACCAGCCCACCCAGAACTGGGGCCAGTCGATGGCGAGCCGTGGCGTCGATCTTGATGGCGATGGCGTCGGTGATGTTGTCGTAGGACAGCCGGGTTACTACACCGGCGGTGTCTACGGCGCGATGTACGTCTACTCGGGACGGACCGGCGCGCTGTTGAGCTTCTTCACCGGCCAACCGGCACAACTGGGCCCCTCGGGCCACATTGGTTACTACGCAACGACCTTGCGCCCACCGCAAGGGGAGCACGTCGGGTTCATCTCCGTACCCAACCGAAACACCTACTACGGTGTGGGCACGACCTGCGGCCACCCCTACGGAGCGATCGTGGCATATCGGGGCCTGCCGCGCACCGCGGTCACGCTGGGTCCGGCTTGTGCCGGCAACCTGCCGCAAGCACCCAACATCGGCATGTCGGCCCTGGGCACGGCTGGGGTGCGGCTGCATCTCTCGAGTGCGCCCGCCGACGCGTTCGCGATCTTGATGCTGGGCTTGTCGACGACTCAGTGCAACGGTGTGCCGTTGCCTGCTGCTCTCGACCCGTTCGGTCTGCCCGGGTGCCACCTGCGGACCTCGATCGAAGTGGTGCACACCATCACGGCTGGCGCCGTGGGCATCGAGGCGGGGCATGCCGCGCTCGACTTGCCGTACCCAGTGCCATCGACTGGCAATGGCACGTGGGCGTTGTCTGCGCAGTGGCTCGTGCTCGGCGATGCCTCGACGTTCCCCGGTGGGGTGACGCAGGCGATTCGGTGGCAAAGATAGGTCCGAGGGTCGCGCGACATCGGCGAGATCGATGGCGCGTTGCGTGCTCCGCCAGGTTGCGCAGCGGGCGCAGACCCGATGGCTGGAGATGGCAGCAACGGTAGGGAGATCGAACCATGAGATGGTCTCTGTTTTTGCATGCATGGGTGCTGGTTGCGAACTCGATGGCGCAGGCGCCTGAAGCTCGACATTCGACACCACCTGACGTCGCCATCGGTACGAAGGTCGAGGCCTCCTTCCAGGACCTCCGGTGGGGGAGTCGCCGTGTTGCCGATCTGCCGCGCGGCCCGGCGACCGTGATCTACTTCGCTACCGTCGAGTGCCCCATCGTCCTGCGCACGCTGCCCCGAGTCGGAGCGTTGGCACGGGCCTTTGCACCACGCGGAGTGGTGACCATCGTGATGAACGTCGGGGTGGGCGACGCCTTCGTCGAGGCTGCGGCACAAGCATGCGAACATGCGCCCGATGCGTTGTTCGGCAAGGACCAGGACTTGTCCTTCGCGCGCGCCTGTGGCGTCGGTCGTACGAACGCGGTTGTCGTACTGGATCACGAAGGAACCCTGCGCTACCGCGGCATGATCGACGACCAGGATGGTTACCGCACTTCGCGCGACCAACCTTCGCAGCAGTTCGTCGGCAAGGCACTGGATGAATTGTTGAGCGGCAAGGCGGTAACCGTGTCGGAGGTCCCGATTCAGGGGTGCAAGCTGACGGATCGACCGCCGTTGGACCCGCAGAGTGTTCCGACCTACATGCGTGACGTGGCCCCGATCCTGGCCAGGGCCTGCCTGCACTGCCACATGGGGGACACGCCTGGCGCAATCGCCATCGCGCGCGAAGTAGACGTCAGGAAGCACGCATCGATGATCGCCGAGGTGGTGGAGAACGGCCGCATGCCGCCTTGGACTGCTGGTCCATCGCCCCTTCCGTTCGTGAATCGCCGTGGCCTGACGTTGGCGGAACGGGAGACCATTCGCGCCTGGGTAGCGGGCGGCATGCCGCGCGGCGAGCCCCAGGCGCACGGCGTGCACCCGTCCAACCGGACGTGGCGAGTCGGTGAAGTGACCATGACCATCGACGCGTCGGAGGAGATCAGGGTGCCTTCAGGCGGCGCGCTGCCATACCAGTACATCGTCTTGCCACACCGGTTCAAGGCAGACACCTGGGTCGAAGCGCTCGACATCCGATCGCAGGTGCCAGGTGTGCTCAAGCACTGCAACCTGGCGATCGTGCCCAATGGGGAGGCGTATTCTCCGTCCTCGTGGACCACGAACTACACGGCGCACGGCGTGGCGTTTGGTTGTGTACCCGGATCTGCGCTGCGCATCCCTGCTGGGTCGGGGATTGTGCTGCAGGCGTACTACGTGCCCATCGGGCGAGCCGTGAACGACCGCCTCCAGGTTGGGCTCCGGTTCCCGCGCGTGCCCGTCACGCGTGAGGTGCGCGTGACGACCTTCGGCAGCGATTCCTTCTCGATCCCGGCTGGCACGATGAGTCATGCGGTGGCTGCGTCCTGGATGGTGCCCACCGATGCCGTCGGCATCAGCCTGTTCGTGCACATGGGCAAGCGCGGCCGGGACATCGTGATTCAGGAGGAGCACGCTTCCGGCGACCGGAACAACGTGTTGGTCGTGCCGAGCTACGACTTCGGAGGCCAAGAGATCTACCTGTGGCCACGGGGGGCGCCCCTGTTCGCGTCGGGCACGAAACTCCACGCGTTGGCCCATTTCGACAACTCGTCCTGGAACCCGCTCAATCCGGATCCCCGTGTGGTCGTGAGCGGTGGCCTCGCTCCGACGGACGAGCGGATGCAAGTATCGTGCACGTGGGTTCCTCGCGAAGAATCGCCGGGCATTGCGGTGGACTGGCTGACCGGGGTGAGGGTAGTGCCCGACGCGCCGCTGCAGACCCGGAAGTAGTGTGCGGTTCCCGGCAATCTGCCAAGTCGCGGTGTCTGGGGTAATCCACCGGTTCGTGACCTGCGAGCGGGTCTGGCATCACTGACTTCCTACGGCAGGGTGCGATCAGGCGATCAAGCTGTCCACCCGTTCACGCCGATAACACCGGCGATGCGGGAACGACCTCCCCGCACTGCAGGCATTGGTGAGCCATCCGACCATCGCGGTAGGGGCCACCTTGGATCGCTCCACGGTGGCCGGACTGGTCGCCGAGATCGACAAGGAGTTGCGCGGCAGACCCGCGCGGCTGACCGTCGACCTCGGCGCCGTGGAGTCGTTCGATTCGGCGGGGCTCGGTGGCGTCGTTGCCGGCCTGCGGCGCGCCGGGGCGGCTGGCGTCGAGCTCAAGCTCAAGGGCATGAGCCAGCCCATGGTCGACTTCTTCTCGCTGGTGTCGATCCAGCGCTTGACGCAGCCGGCGGCGGTGACCGACCGCGTCGATCCGGTGACGCGCCTGGGCACCTACGTCGAGCCGATGTTCGAAGGCGCCAAGACCGTCGCTGCAACAGCGGCCGCCGCGTTGCGCGAACTGTTCGTCGGCCCGTTCCAGCGGCGGTTCCTGCGCCTGGATCGCACCGCGATCGAGGTCGACCACTGCGCCGCCGGGGCGCTGCCGATCATCGCGCTGATCGCGTTCCTGCTCGGGCTGATCCTGGCGATGCAGGCCTACGTGCAACTGCGCGTGTGGGGCGCCGAGATCTACATGGCCGACATGGTCGGCGTGTCGGTGCTCGCCGAGATCGGGCCGCTGATGACCGCGATCGTGCTCGCCGCGCGTTCGGGTTCGCGCAACGCCGCCCAGATCGGCGCGATGGTGGTCAGCGAGGAGATCGCCGCGATCGAGCAGATGGGCATCCGGCCGATGACGTTCCTGGTCGCGCCCAAGGTCGTCGCCTGCTGCCTGGCGGCGGTGGCCCTGTCGGTGGTCTTCGACGTCGTCGCGATGTGTGGCGGTGCGCTGTTCGCGCGCGGTGTGGCGGCGATCGAGTTCGAAGCGTTCGCGGCGCAACTGCGCACGGCGCTGACCTTGTCCGACTTCCTGGTCGCGCTCGCCAAGAGTGCCACCTTCGGCTTCTTCGTCGGCGTGGTCGGCTGCGCGCTGGGCCTGAAGGTGCAGGACGGCAGCGAAGGCGTCGGCCGCGCCACCACCAACTCGGTGGTGCTCGGCATCTTCCTCGTGATCGTCGTCGATTCGATCTTCGTCACCTGCCAACGGATGTTGGGGTAACCGCATGGATCTCGCCGAGAACCTGCAAGTCGGCGCGTTGCGCAAGACCGACGACCTGGTGCGCGCCGTGGCGTTGAGCACGGTGTTCGGGCAGCGCTCGGTGCTCGACGGCGTCGATCTGGCGATCCGCCGCGGTGAGGTGTTCGTGGTGATGGGGCCGTCGGGCTGCGGCAAGACGACGCTGCTGCGGCACCTGTGCGGGCTGCTCGCGCCGACGCTGGGCTCGGTGTTCGTCGCCGGCCACGACCTCTACACGGCCTCGCCCGAGCTGCTGCAGCACATGCGCTTGCGCACCGGCCTGTCGTTCCAGGGCGGCGCCCTGCTCGGCAGCCTGTCGGTGCTCGAGAACGTCGCCCTGCCGCTGCGCGAGAACACCGACCTGCCCGAGAGCGTCGTGCTGCAGACCGCGCGCATGAAGCTCGACATGGTCGGCCTGCTGCACGCCGCCGACTTGCTGCCCAGTTCGTTGTCGGGCGGCATGCGCAAACGCGCCGCGATCGCGCGCGCGATCGCGCTCGACCCCGACATCGTCTACTTCGACGAACCGTCGGCGGGGCTGGACCCGATCACCGCCGCCGAGGTCGACAACCTGATCGTCAAGCTCAACAAGGTGTTCGGCATCACCATGGTGGTCGTGACCCACGACCTGCCCTCGGCTTACGAGATCGCCGATCGCATCGTGGTGCTGCTCGACGGCCGGGTTGCGGCGCTCGGTCCGCGCGATCGCGTCTGGCACGATCCGAATCCGCGGATCCGCGACTTCATCGAACGCCGCCTGTCTGCCGAAGACAGCCGTGGCATGGACATCCTGAGCCACCTGGAGGTCTGAGCGATGCACGACACCGGCAGGCGCTTTCGCTTGGGACTGTTCGTCCTCGGTGCCGGCGGTCTGTTCGTCGCGTTGCTCGGCTTCATCCTGCGCGGCAGCCTGCAGAGCGATCGCGTCAGCTACTTCATCATCTTCCAGGAGAACGTGAAGGGCATGGTGGTCGGCAGCAAGGTGAACTTCCAAGGTGTGCCGATCGGCGCTGTGAAGGACATCCGCTTCCAGGACGGCAAGACGCTCGTCGAGGTGCTCGTCGATCCGACGCGCGCCAACATCCAGGACCTGACCCGGGCGCGGCTCGACCGACTGCTGGTCACCGGTCAGGTCACCGTCGAGCTCGAGGGTTATGGGCCGACCGGCAAGACGCTGCCGCCGGGAACGTTCCTGCAGCCCAAGGAAGATCCGCTGCACTCGCTGACCGGCACGATCCCCGAGGTCATGGACCAGGCGGTGACGACGCTGCGCCAGCTCGAACAGACCCTGGCGCGCGCCGAACGGCTGCTCGGCGACGACAATCAGCAGCGCCTGACCGGCATCCTCGACAACCTGCAGTTGACCACGGCGGCGTTCCACGAGAAGACCCTGCCGGCAGTGACCTCGTTGCTCGAAGAGGCGCGCGCCACCAACGCCAACTACGCGGCGCTGGCGCCGGCGCTGCAGCGCCACCTCGACGATCTCTCTCCCGAACTGACGGCGACCTTGCGCGAACTGCAAGCGTTGGCCGGCGGCCTGCGCGGCCCGGCGCAGACCACGCTCGGCAGCTTGCGCGTGGCGCTCGACGACCTGCGCGGCTTCGTGCGCCAGCTGCGGCTCGCCCCCGACAGTCTGTTGTTCGGCGTCAACCGCCCGGCGGCGCCTCCTCAAGACCGATGACCAGACGTCCCCCACTCAGCTGTGCCGTGCTGCTGCTGTCGCTCGCCGCTTGCGGCAGCGTCGACGTGCCGCGCGAACGCTTCTATCGCCTCGACCTGCCGGCGCCCGCGCCTGCCGATCCGCAGCGCGCCGGCGTGTTGCGTGTGCAGGACCTGCAGCTCGGTACCGCCATCGACAGCGACTGCCTGCTGATCGCCGACGGCGTGCGCCTCGAGCCGCGCCCGCTCGATCGTTGGGTCGCGCCGCTCGATCGCCTGGTCACCGACGCGCTGGTCCTGGGCCTGTCGCGCAGTGGCGTGGTCGAGCTCGTCAAGGGCAGCGCCGACCCCGGCAGCGAGACCTGGTCGCTGCACGGCCGCATCGTCGACTTCGCCGAGGCCAACGCCGGCTCGCAGCGGCAGGCCCGGGTCGCACTCGAGCTGTGGCTCGAACAGCGCGACCAGGTGTTGTTCCGCGACGAGTTCGTGGTGGTGGAGCAGGTCGAGGGTTCGGCCACCGCCGCCGCGGTCACGGCCTTCTCGAAGGGCGTGCAGACGATCGTCGACCAGCTGGTGGCGCGCATGGATCACGACGGCGTGCTCGCCGCCGCCAGGCCGCCGGTCCCGAGCCGCTGACGGCGGCGCTGCGATCGCGGTAGGATCCTGCGGCAGGCAGAGGTGCCGCCGCGTCGGCGGGCCCGTTCGTCTGGCCACCGAGCCCAGTGCGAGATCAGGACAGGTGAAGAACCCGTACATCGGTCGTGTCGCGGCCAGCCTCGCGGCGTGCGCCGTGATCGCGGCGGCTCCGGCGCAGGCCATCGTCGGCAAGGACGTGCCGGCGCTGTCCTTCTCCGCGTGGCCGCGCGGCGCGCCGATCGCCCTGGATCGCGGGCTGCCGCAGGTGACGGTGTTCGCCTGCTACACGACGCCGCAGACGGCGCCGCAGCTCGCGTGGGACGCGACGCACCTCGCGCGCCTGCAGGCCGAGTTCGGGCCGCAGGGCGTGCGGGTCGTGGTGGTGGTCCCGGCCGCGGACCGGGTCGATCGCGCGATCGGCGGATGCAGCGTCGCGGTGCCAGCACAGGGCTCGGCCTACGCCTGGCTCGGTGACGAGGCCGGCAGCAACTGGCACCTGCTCGTCGTCGATCGGTCCGCCACCGTGACCTTCATCGGCGAACTCGGCAGCGGGCTCGAGGACGCCGTCGCGAACACGCTCGCGGGCAGCAACATCACGCTCGACGAGCGGCGCGCCTGGCAGCTGCGCCGCATGGAGAAGCTCGAAGACTTGCCGATGCGGTTCCTGCGCGAAGCGCTGTCCTACCAGGTACACAACGCACCGCGCGACGGCGTCGCCGCTGGCCTGCAGTTCGCGCTCGTCGCGCAGGCGGGGGATCGAGCCGCGGCGCGCCGGGTGTTCGACCGCTGTCTGCCGGACGTCAGCGCGTCGCCGCGCGGACTGGCGAGTTTCGCGGACCTGGTGCTGCGCACCGACGACCGTGTGCCCGGGGTCGATGGCGTCGGCCGACTCGCGGATCGACTCACCGAGGCCGCGACCGATGCGCCCGACGATCCCGTGATCGGCCTCGCGCTGCTGCGCGCGTTGCTCGCGGCGGGCCGCGACCGCGAGTTGGGTCGGCACGTGATGCGCGTGCGCAAGGCGGCGTCGACTTCGGCCGCGACCAGCCTGGCCTTCGCCGAGATCCTGACCAAGGACACCCTGCCGGCCGTGCACCGCGACCTCGCCGAAGAGGCCCTCGAACGCGCGGCCGCGCTCGGTGCCCCGCAGCGCCTCGTCGACGCGACGCGCTACCTGGTGACGCACTCGTGCGTCGGCGACGCGGCCGCGGCCAAGGCCCTGTGTGAGCAGTACTGCGCGAAGGTCGAGCAGGACGGCTCGCTCAACGAGGATTGCTGGAACTTCCTGAACGACCTGAGCACCGTGGGCAGCTTCGACCCGTTCGCCTTGGCGATCGCCGAACGCATGCTCGAGAACCGCGACGGCATGCACTACTTCGCGTTCGACACCGCGGCGATGGCGATGTTCCGCGCCGGCCGCCTCGACGAGGCGTTGACGTTGCAGCAGGCCTCGATCGAAAGCGGCGGCAAGGACGAGCCGGATTACGTCGCGCGCCTGCACCGCTACCAGGCCGCCGCCGCCGCCGCCGCCCCGGGCAAGCGCTGAGCGGGCACCGCCGTCGCGCGGCCCACCGCACCGCGCCGACAGCGAAATGAGCTACGCTGACGGCGACCGGTGTAGTCGGCGTGTGCCGCCGGTCGATGTTCGCTGCGTGAAGTCCTGGCTCGTGATCCTGACTGTCGCCGTGGGCGCGGTCTCTTCGCTGCCCGCGCAGGCCGTGCTCGGCCAGGCGGCGCCGCCGTTGCCGGGTTTGACCTGGCACCGCGGGGCCCCGGTCGTGCCGGGCGCCGCGGACGCCCCTGCGGCGACTGTCTTCGCGTTCTACGACGCGCCGCACTCGCTCGGGGCGATGGTCGGTGACGGCGCCCACCTGGCGACCGTGCAGCGGGCTTGGGCCGAACGCGGTGTGCGCGTGGTCGCGGTCGTCGGCAGCGACGAAGCCGGCGCGCCGCGCCTGCCCGGCGACGACTGGTCGCCGTGCAGCGTCGCGGTCGACACGACGGCTGCCACCAGGCACTGGCTCGGCGACGAACCCGGTCGCGACTGGAACGTGGTCGTGGTCGACCGTGCCGGTCAGGTGACATTCCTCGGTCGCCCCGGGGCCGGGCTGGTCGATGCGGTCGAGGTGACCATCGCTGGCAAGGCCGATGCGTCGGCCGAGCGGCACAACTTCGGGTTGCGGCGCATGATCAGCTTCGACGACATCGCCTTCGCCCAGGTCAGGCAGGAGCTCGATGTCGCGTTGGCCTACGCCCCGCGCGACGGCTTGCTGGCCGGCATGCGATACGCGCTGCTCGCGCAACACGGCGATCGCAACGCGGCGCGCGCCGCGCTCGAACACGACCTGCCGAACCTGGTGCAGGACGGCGCGGCGTTGGCCTGGTTTGCCGACCTGGCGCTGCGCGCCGACGCCGCGGCGCCCAACCTCGCGGCGACGTTGTGTGAGCCGTTGACGGTCGCTGTCGCTGCGGCGCCGCGCGACGTCGCGCTTGGCCTCGCCAACCTGCGGGCCCTGGTGCTGGCGCGCCGCGGCCGCGACGTCGGCCGCCAGGTGATGCGCGTGCGTAAGCTCGCCCTCACCGATGCCGACGCGTGTTTGCAGTTCGTCGAGATCCTCGCCCAGGCCGATCAACCGGCGATCTACGCCGACCTCGCCAACGAGGCGCTGCAACGTGCCATCGCGCTCGAGGCCTCGCCGCGCCTGTTGGCGGCGGCGCGGTTCGTCGTCGCCCGGCGCTGCGCCGCGGATGCGCGCGCTGCCCAGGACGTTCTCGCCGAGTACCTCGAACGGTTGCAGTTGCGCGTCTCGATCAACAACGACTGCTGGTACTTGCTGACCGAACTGCCGACCATGGGGCGCTTCGACGCCTTCGCCGCGGCGCTCGCCGATCGCATGCTCGAACAGAAGGAGGCGATGGACTACTTCGAGTTCGACACCGCGGCGCTGGCGATGTTCCGGGCCGGCCGCCTGGACGATGCCGTGTCGCTGCAGGAGTTGGCGATCGAGAAGGGTGGCAAGGACGACCCGGCCTACCGCGATCGGCTGTTGCGCTACAAGGCGGCGGTGGCCGCGGCGCCGCGGTAGGGAGGGGGCGACACCGGTTGGGGTCGGTCCCTCGAACCTCCCAACGGCGCGGGGTTTTGGATAGCTTGCCGCGCATGAGCAACGGCCTTCGCCTGGCATCTCGTGGGACCCTGATCGTTCCCCTTCTCCTGCTGCTGTCCGCGGCCGGTTGTCGCAGCAACATCAACGTGCAGGCCGTCGCCGACGCCGAGGTCGATCTGGCCGGGCTGCGAACGTACCAGCTGATGGCGGCCTCCCCGCAGGCGGCGACGATGGTCAGCGAGACCGACCTGCTGCAGATGGTGGGCGACCGCCTCGACGCCAAGGGCCTGCGCCGCGACGCGCAGAACCCCGATCTGCTGGTGGCGATCCACCGCTCCGTCGAGGGGGTCCTGAACACCAAGGGTTCGGGCTACGAGTTCAAGGACGGGCGAATGCACCGCTACGAACTGCAGTCCGGGACACTGGTGGTGGACCTCGTGCTGGCGAGCAGCCGTGAGGTTGCCTGGCGCGGTACCGCCAGTGGCGCCTTCCGGTTCGACGCGGTGCCCGAGGAGCGAAAGCAGCTGCTGACCGAGGTCCTCGACGAGATGTTCGCGGACTTCCCGCCCCGCCGTTGACCGGTCGCGCCGGGGTGGGGTGGCGGCCGGCCGGACGGGCGACGCCGAACCAGTGGGAATCCCCTCTTGCCACAGCCGTCGTCGTTGCTATCCTCTTCGCCCCTCCGTTCCCCCGAGCTACCACATGTCCCGAGTCTGTGCAGTCACCGGTCGTCGCACCCGCGTAGGTCACAAAGTCAAGCGCCGCGGCTTGGCCAAGAGGGACGGCGGTGTCGGTCGCCGCGTCACCGGGCGCAGCAAGCGCACCTTCAAGCCCAACCTGCAGCCCGTGCGCATCCTGACCCCCGAAGGCCAGGTGCAGACCCTGAAGGTCTCGACCAAGGTCATCAAGAAGGGTGTCATCACCCTGCAGAAGAACGGCAAGGCCGTTTCCTTCGCCCTGGTCAAGGCCGTCAAGGGACGCAACCGCGCCTTCACCAAGGCGCAGAAGCCCAAGGCCTGAGCCTCCGGGGCCCGCGCCCCCGAGCCCGGTTCGCGGTCCGGCCCGCCGCGATGACCTGCTCGAGTCGAGAGCCGTGGCTCAGGTTCACCAGGAGTCCTCGATGAGCGAGCTGCCGCCGGAAACGAACGCCCCTGACCTCGAGCAGCCCGAGGACGCCCACCGCGCCGTCGCCGAGGTTTCGCTTCGCCTGCTGGCGGGCGCCGTCGATCGCCGCACGCTCGAGCAGCTCAAGCGCACCGTGCAGGCCACGCCGGCCGAGTTTCCGTGGCAGGTCGTGACCCAGGCCGTGTTGGCCACGAACCCCGATCCGCAGCAGGTGGTGCAGGCCGCGCTCGTCGCGCAGCGCGACTGGATCCTGCGTGGTGGTCGTGAGACTCCCCGGCCAATCGGCCGCCGCGCCAAGGGGTTGTTGGCGAAGCTGTGCGCGCAGTTGATCGTGCTCGGCGTCGCCGCGCTGATCACGATCGTCGCGTTGCTGGTGCTCAAGTACCGCTTCCCGGACTTCGACATCTACCGCGTCCTGACGTGGATCCAGGACCTGTTCGGCGCCCGGCGCTGAAGTCGCAGGTCGTCGAGGGGTTGTCGCTCGCGCGTGAGCTTCCGAGGCGCTGCGCAAATCCCCGGTTGTCCACCGGTTCTTCCACGTCGCCCGAACCCGGCTGCGGGCGGATCTTCGGGACTGATCCTCAATAGCCTGCGGAATAAGGTCTTAGGTCACGCGGTTGCCGCCCGTGGCAGAGCCCGTTGGCAGCGGGGCGTGGGGGGAATCGGTGCGCGGTGAGCAGAAACAGGTGGACGACTTGTTGAAATCTCGTGGATTGATGGCATGATGCCCAGACGTCAACCCGGCGGTGGTGACCCCGCCTAAGGAAACTTTCGCCGGAGGGACGTGGTGGTGGCTTCGGCCGCTGCCGGTAGCGAAACGCTCTCTGAATGTTCGAATGACCAATGACCTGACTGACCATCGGGTCACGCGGGTCCGGTTCGCCGGATCCGTTCAGCAGACACCAACCGGGTCCTGGCTGTGTGGTGGAGACCAGTATCCCCCCTCCCTAACCGCCCTCTCCATTGCGTAGCCAGACCCGTATTCGCGGGCCTCAGTTCTGACCGGCTGAGGCCCGTTTTTTTTTCTCCGCCCGGAACCTGCCGGCGCGGCCTGAGGGGGATCGCGGGCGCATCAGCGACAACGGTTCGTTGCCGCCGCCCGTTGGCCCTGGGTAACGTGATGTGGCGCTTGGCACTGCGTGCTGGCGCGGCGAGACGCGATGACGAAACCCGGTTTCCGCAAGGGCCGGCCCGGTGGCCGCCGCAGTGGGGCTACGGGCGCCGGCGACGGCTTCCTGAGCAGTGCCCTGTTTTCGCAGGCGCAGATCCTGCACCTGATGAAGAACGAGTTCGCGCGGGCCCGGCGCCACGGCGTGCCGCTCGCGTGCGTGGTGCTCGCGGTCGACCGCCTGCCGCAGCTCGTCGACCTCTACGGGTTGCCGTTGCGCGAGGTCGTGCGGCAGTCGCTGGCGACGCTGGTGCGGCAGAAGACCCGCGGCTCGGACATGCTGGGGCTGGCCAACGAGGACCGCTACCTGCTGATGTTGCCCCACACCGAACTCGACCAGGCCCGGATCGTTGCCGATCGGTTGCACGCGCTGTTCGGTGAGCTGCAGATCGCGGTCGATGGTCGGCAACTGGCCTTGACCCTCAGCGTCGGCATCGCCGCGGTCGGCGAGCAGCAGACGATGTTCTTCGACTCCCTGCTGGCGCAGGCCGAGGCCGCGCTCGAGTTCGCGATGGACGCCGGCGGCGACCGGGTGTGTTCGTTCGGCGAGGTCACGTTGGCGCAGGCCGACACGGCGCCGCACGACGTCGAAGGGGCCGGCGCCGATGACGGTGAGGACCACGACGACGACGAGCGGCGAGGGGCACCATGAGCGTCGACGTGCAGATGCGCATCCTGTTGGTCGAGGACGAGCCGCTGATCGGCATGACCCTGCGCGACGATCTCGAAGCGGCGGGTTACGAGGTGACCCACGTCGCCGACGGCAAGCAGGCGATCGACCTGGTCAAGCAGCGCAGCTTCGACGTCGTGATCACCGACGTCCGGTTGCCGTCCGCCGACGGCATGCAGGTGCTGCACGCCACCAAGACCGCCCGGCCGGCGACCGAGGTGCTGGTGATGACCGCGTTCGCGACCATTGACCACGCCGTCGAAGCGATGCGCATGGGCGCCGACGACTACATCCAGAAACCGTTCCTGAACGAGCACGTGCTCGAACGGCTGCGCCGCATCGCCAAGTTCCGCGCCCTGCTGCACGAGAACCAGCAGCTCAAGGAGCAGCTGCAGACCAGCCTCGGGCAGGGCCTGCCCGGCGTGATCGGCAACAGCCGCGTGATGCAGGACGTCGTCAAGACCGTGCGCACGGTGGCGCCCACCGATGCGTCGGTGTTGATCGAAGGCGAGAGCGGCACCGGCAAGGAGCGCATCGCGCGCGCGATCCACACCCTGAGCAACCGCAAGGACAAGCCGTTCGTGGCCCTGTCCTGTGGCGCGTTGCCCGACACCCTGCTCGAGAGCGAGCTGTTCGGCCACGAGAAGGGCGCATTCACCGACGCCCAGAAGCTGCGCCGCGGCCGCTTCGAGGTCGCCGACGGCGGCACGATCTTCCTTGACGACATCGACGACATGCCGTTGTCGGTCCAGGTCAAGCTGCTGCGGGTGCTGCAGGAACGCGAATTCGAGCGCGTCGGCGGCGAGAGTCTGGTGCACGTCGACTTGCGCGTCGTCGCCGCCACCAAGGTGCCGCTGCTCGAGCACGTGCGCGCCGGCAAGTTCCGCGAGGATCTCTACTATCGGCTCAACGTCGTGCCGCTGCGGTTGCCGCCGTTGCGCGACCGCGAGGGTGACCTGCCGCTGCTCGTGCAGTTCTTCGTCGAGAAGATCGGCGGTGGTCGCAGCTACACGGTCAAGACCGATGTGCTCGAGGCGATGAGCGATTACTCCTGGCCCGGCAACGTGCGTGAGCTCGAGAACCGCTGCGCCCAGGCGATCGCGATGTCGGGTGGCGCGACGGTGCTCAAGAAGGAGCACCTGCTGCCGGTCGACAAGAGCCGGCGCGCCGCCCTCGAACCGCCGACCGCGTTGCGCAGCCTGCGCGAGGTGCTGGTCGAAGCCGAGCGCGCCCACCTCGAACATGTCCTGCGTGGCGTCGGCGGACACCGCACCAAGGCGGCGTCCGTGCTCGGCATCTCGCGCAAGGTGCTCTGGGAGAAGCTGCGCGACTATGGCATCGAATGACACGGCATCGAATGACACGGCATCGAATGGCTGGGTATCGAAGGGCCGGGCACCGAACGCACTGCTGACCCCGCTGCGAGCCGTCGTCGCCGCGCTCGCGGCGACGGTGCTGGCGGTGGGCGCCGTCGCCCAGTCCGCGGTGCCCGCGCCCGAGAAGTTCTCGTGTGTGCTCTGGTCCGGCGACCAGGCGCGCGGCATCGCGCGTGCGCAGGCGCTCGGCTGCGATGCGCTGCAGCTCGGCCGCGGCGCCGATCCAGCGCCACTGCGCGCCGCGGGCCTCGGCTTCTACCTCGATCAGCCGATCGGCAAAGGGTTGCTCGAGCTGCGCGACGAAGAGTGGAGGCCGTTGGTGCTGGACTACGAGCGCCAGCGGGATCCGGCGACGTTGGTGCGGCCGACGTGCTTCGCCACTCCGGGGGTGCTCGACGCTGCGGTCACGCACGCCGCGGCCGAAGTGGCGCGCGTCGTCGGTCCCGGTCTGCGCTTCGTCGCGCTGGCCGACGAGGCGTCGGCGACGCGGCACGACGCGCCGCTCGACACCTGTGCGTGTGAGGCGTGTCGTGCAGCCTTCGTCACCTTCCTGCGTCGCGAACTCGGCAATCTCGACGCGATCAACCTGACGCTCGGCACCCAGTTCGCGGCCCTCGAGGACGTGCGGCCGGTCTCGACCGACCAGGTGCGCCGCCGCGAACTCGGCGACACCTCGTTGCCCGCCGATCTGCGCGCGTTCGTGTTGCGTCAGCAGTTCGTCGCACAGCAGTTCGCCGATGCCGTGAACCGCCTCGCGGGCGCCGTCGCTGCTGCCGCGCCCGGCGTGCCCGTGGGGCTCACGGGGCTGCAGGTTCCGGCGGCGTTCGGCGGCAACGACTACGCGCGGCTGCTGCCCAAGTTGACCCTGCTCGAGGCGTACGAGATCGGCGGCGCGGTCGAACTCGCGGCCAGCCTGGGCCGCCGCGACGCGCATCGTTACGCGACGTTGTTCCCGCCGCCGCAGAGCGACGACCAGGGCCCGCGCCCGAACTCCGCGCAATACGTGCGGCACGCGCTGGTCGACGCCGCGGCGCACGGTCTCGCCGGCGTGGTGGTGTGGAACGACGAGACCGTGTTCGACGTCAAGGACCAGCCGACGCCGTTCGGCGCCGCGCTGCGCGACGAACTGCAACGGCTGCGCCCGATCCTCGACGCCTGTGCCGGTGCCCACATCGAACCCGGTCCGGTGTGGATGCTCGAGTCGCAGCCGTCGGTGGCGTTGTGGTGGATGCTCGATTCCGCCAAGGACGGGATGACCTGGGTGCGTCGTCTGGCTTCCTACGAACGCACCCACAGCACCAGCCAGACGGCGCGCCGCGCCTGGTTGCGGCTCTTGCAGGATCTCGGCCACCAGCCGCAGTTCGTCGCCGTCGACGACCTCGCGACGCGGCTGTTGCAGGAACGGCCGCGCTGTCTGGTGCTGCCGGCATCGATCGCGCTCGCCGACCGCACCGCGCAGGCGATCGGCGCCTACGTGCGCAGCGGGGGCACCGTGCTCGCGGACCACTCGACCGGCATCTACGACGAGTCCGGGCGCCGTCGCGCCGCGGGGGCGCTCGACGAGTTGTTCGGCATCGACGAACGCAGCCTGCGTTGGGACGATCTGCTGGTGCGCGAAGGGCAGGCCTTGCGGCGCCTCGACGAGCGTTTGCCGGCGGCCGAGCGCGGCCTGCGCGGTCGCCTCGGCGAACGCCGCGACGACACCACCGTGTTCCTCGAGCAGCGGTTGGGCCGCGGTCGTGCCGTCTACCTCAACGCCCCGGTAGTCGGTTACGTGCAGGCGCGTCTGGACGAGGGTGCGGTCGGGTTCGCGTTCGAACTGCGGCGGCGGGTGCGCGCGGTGCTGCAGGAGGCCGGCGTCGCGCCGCCGTGCGACGTGCGCGGCGAAGGGCTGCCGACCTGCGTCGAGCGGGTGCCGTTGCGGCTGCGCGACGGTCGCGCCGTGCTGGCGATCCGCATCGAAGCCAAGGACCGGCCGGCGCTGCTGGCGCGGCTCGCCGATCAACCGCGGCGCCGCATCGTGGTGTCGTTCGCGCGCGAACGCACCTTGCGCATGCTCGATGGCCGCGAACTGGGTCGCGCCGTCAACTTCGACCTGCCGTTCGATCCGTTCGGGGCGCTGTTCCTCGAGGTCGTCGATCTGTGAGCGAGAGCCGGCTGCAGGCGGCCGCCGATCTGCTCGGCACCGCGGTGTTCCGCTGGCCGCAGCCGGTCGCCACGGCGGTGCTGATCTCCGACCTGCACGTGCCCGTGGACGGCGGGGCGGCGTTCACCCACCTGCAGGCCGCCGTCGCCGCAGCCCGCCTGCAGCGGCGACCGCTGTTCGTGCTGGGTGACCTGTTCGACAGCTACGTGTCGGCGGCGCAGGTGCGCACCGGCATCTGGCGCGAGACCGCTGCGCTGTTCGCCGCGACCGGCGCCGCCGGCTGCCCGGTGGTGGTCCTGCACGGCAACCGCGACTTCATGCTCGGCGCCGAGTTCGAGCGCGCCAGCTCGGCGCGGGTCGTCGCTGGCGCCTTGCTCGTCACCTTGGCAGGAATCCCGACGCTGCTCGCGCACGGCGACGAACTGTGCCTGAACGATCTGCCCTACCAGCGCGCCAAGCGGTGGCTGCGCCATCCACTGACTCGATTCATCGGTCGTCACCTGCCGCTCAACCTGGCCCTGTCCCTGGCCGAACGGGCGCGCCGACGCAGCCGCAAGGTGATCGCGTCGGGGGATCAGGCGCGGTTCCTGCCGACCGCGTGGGCGGTCGATGCGGCGTTCATCGACGGGGTGCAGCAGCTGGTGTTCGGGCACATCCACCGCCACGCCGCCGGCGCCGCCGGCGGCGGCCGTTACCGGGTGCTGCCGGCGTTCGACCAGGACGGCGTCGGGCTGCTGGCCGACGCCCAGGGGTTGCGGCCGGTGCGGTTCCTCCCGGGGGGCCAGGTCGAGCCGGTCACCGAGCCCGGACCCTGTCCGTTCCCGGCCGATTGACGGCGGTTGTCGCCCCTGGCCAGGGCCAGATCCGGATTGCCCGTCCGGCGGCCTGCCGCTACTGTCTTCCGCCCTTCGTCGGCGACTGCTCCGACCGACGCCGTGTCGGCCGAGGCCGCTGTCCGGGGCGATCTTTCCCAATCCGGATCGACTCTCACATTCCGTTTGTTCCCACTGTTCGCGACTGCTTCGTGACCACCCCCGCTGCTGCTGCCGCCACCGAACCGCGCGACGTCGTCGCCATCGACGGTCCGTCGGGCGCGGGCAAGAGCACCGTGGCGCGGCGGCTCGCCGAAGCGCTCGGCTTCGCCTACCTCGACACCGGCGCGATGTATCGCGCCGTGACCTGGGGCTTCCTGCAGCGCGGTTGTGCGCCGGCCGAAAACGCTGCCGAAGCCGACCGCGGTGAGCAACGCATGCGCGCGGCACTGAGCGCGGCGCGGCTCGAACTGCGCGCCGGCAAGGTCTGGCTCGATGGCCGCGACGTGACCGGCCACCTGCGCACGCGCGAGGTGGAATCCCAGGTCTCGGCGGTGTCGGCGTTGCCGTTCGTGCGCGCCGCGATGCGCGATCTGCAGCGACAGGTCGCGCGGCAAGGCCCGATCGTCGCCGAAGGCCGCGACATGGGCTCGGTGGTGTTCCCGCAAGCTCGTTGGAAGGTCTACCTCGATGCCGCGCCCGCCGAACGTGCCCGGCGCCGCAGCGAGGACTTCGCCCGCCAGGGGCGCGAGGTCAGCACGCAGGACGTGCTCGACGAGATCCTGGTGCGCGATCGCCTCGACAGCACCCGCTCGGACGCGCCGCTGCGGCAAGCCGACGACGCGTTCTACCTGGACACCACCGGACTGCTGACCGACGAGGTCGTCAACCGTCTGCTGGCGTTCGTGCGCGGCGCCGCCGCGACCGGAGGCAGCGGTTGAGCGGCGCGGCGACCGCCGGCCCTTCCAGGGGCCACGACGTTTCGGGCGGCCACAGCGCGCTGTGGTGGCAGCTGTCGAAAGCGGCCGTGCTGCTGTTCAGCAAGGTGTGGTTCCGCGTGCGCTTCGAAGGTCAGCACCACGTGCCCAAACAAGGGCCGGTGCTGCTCGTCGCCAATCACGCCAGCTACCTCGACCCGCCGTTGGTCGGCATCTCGGCCGGGCGCTACGTCAAGTTCCTGGCCCAGGCCGGGCTGGCGAAGTTCGCGCCGCTGCGGTGGTGGTTGGCGGCGGTCGGCGTCACGCTGATCGACCGCGCGGCACCCAGCAAGGACGCGATGCGGCTGGTCAGCGAACGGTTGCGCTGCGGCGACGCGGTCGGCGTGTTCCCGGAGGGCACCCGCAGCCGCGACGGCGCGGTGGCCGAGTTCCGCAGCGGCATCGAGTTCCTCGCCCGTCGCGGCAACGCCACGGTGGTGCCCGTCGGCATCGACGGAGCCTGTCGCGCGTTGCCCAAGGGCGCCCTGTTGCCCAGACCTCGCCGCATCGTGGTGCGCTACGGCGCGCCGTGGACGGCCGAGCAGGTGCTGGCCGACGGTGGCCTGCAGGCGTTGCGCGCGTGCGTCGCGGCGCTGGCCAACGCGCCGCTCGTCGAGAGTCGTTCTGAAAGTGATCAACATTCTGCGTCCGCCACCTCAGCGGTGTCCGGGCGCGAATCGTCGGCGGGTGGGGCGTGAGTCCCATCTGCTGATGACCGGCGCGCGGATGGTCCGCGCGGCGGCCATGTGGTGTCTTCGGGTGTCGGCCGACGTGCCGGAATGCCGAAGCTGCTCTTCTGTTTGGTTCCTTCATCCCTCAACCCTTTTTTTGTTTGATGCACGGTAAGAATCTCATCAAGAAGTTTGCGATGCCCGCGGACGAGCTGTCGAGGCTCACGTCCGAAGCGCTGGGCAGCGCGACCCTGGCGGAACTCGACCTGGCGATCGAGAAGACGGTCGCCGAACTGTCCCCCAACAAGATCGTCCGCGGCAAGGTCATCAAGGTCCTCGAAGACGGCACGGTCGTCGTCGACGTGAGCTACAAGGCCGAAGGACAGATCTCGATCGACGAGTTCCCCGATCCGCTCGCCGTGTTGCCCGGCCTCGAGATCGAATGTCTGGTCGAAACGATCAACGACGCCGAAGGCTACATCCTGCTGAGCAAGCGCAAGGCGGATCGCATTCGCGGCTGGGAGACGATCATCCAGACGCACAAGGAAGGCGACACCGTCAAGGGCATGGCCCTGCGCAAGATCAAGGGCGGTCTGCTCGTCGACATCGGCGTGCCGGTCTTCCTGCCTGCCTCGCAGGTCAACATCCGCCGCGCCGGCGACATCGGCGACTGGATCGGCAAGGAGATCGAGGCGCGCATCATCAAGATCGACGAAGAGCGCATGAACATCGTCATCTCGCGCCGCAAGCTCATCGAAGAGGAGCGCGAGACCAAGAAGGCGCAGCTGCTGGCCGAGCTCGAAGAGGGCCAGGTCCGCAAGGGCATCGTCAAGAACATCGCCGACTTCGGCGTGTTCGTCGACCTCGGCGGCATCGACGGCCTGCTGCACATCACCGACATGTCGTGGGGCCGCGTCAACCATCCGTCCGAGGTGCTCAAGCTCGACGACGAGGTCGAGGTCAAGGTCCTCAAGATCGACCGCGAGCGTGAGCGCATCGCGCTCGGCGTCAAGCAGAAGAGCGCGTCGCCGTGGGAGAACATCACCGAGAAGTACCCGGTGAACACCCGCGTCGAAGGCGAGGTCGTCAACCTGATGAGCTACGGCGCGTTCGTCAAGCTCGAGGACGGCGTCGAGGGTCTGGTGCACATCTCGGAGATGTCCTGGACCAAGCGCATCAACCACCCGAGCGAAGTCGTCAAGATCGGCGACAAGGTCGAAGTGGTCGTGCTCGAGATCGACGTCGAGAAGCAGACCATCAGCCTCGGCATGAAGCAGACCGAGGTGAACCCGTGGGACATGGTCGCCGAGCACTACCCGCCCGGCACCGTCATCCGCGGCAAGGTCCGCAACCTGACCAACTACGGCGCGTTCATCGAGCTGCAGGAAGGCATCGACGGTCTCTTGCACATCACCGACATGAGCTGGACCCGCAAGATCACCAACCCCAACGAGGTGGTGAAGAAGGGCGAGGAGATCGAGTGTGTGGTGCTGTCGGTCGACCAGGAGAAGAAGCGCATCGCGCTCGGCCTCAAGCAGCTGCAGGCCGATCCTTGGAGCGGCGACATCCCGGCGCGTTACCACATCGGCGACAGCGTCCCGGGCACGGTCACCAAGATCACCAACTTCGGCGTCTTCGTCGAACTGGAGCAGGGCCTCGAAGGGCTGCTGCACATCTCGGAGCTGGCCGACCACAAGGTCGACAACCCCGAGGAAGTGGTCAAGGTCGGCCAGCGCGTCGAGGTCCGCATCATCAAGATCGACACCGACGAGCGGAAGATCGGCCTGACGCTGATCCAGGCGCACTTCGAGGAAGGCGAGGAAGGCAGCGGCGGCGCTGCCCCACGTCCGCCCGAGCCGTCGCCGGCGGTGTCGCCGGCGCTGGGTTCGCTTGCCGACCAGCTCAAGGGCATCGGCCAGCGCGTCAGCGCCCGCGAAGCGGCGAACAAGGAAGACGCGCCGGAGGCCGAGTGACCGCAGGCGTGACACCCGCCGGCGCGAAGCGGCGGGTCGCGCGGTGCTTCGGCGCCGCCGCGGCCCTGCTGTCGGCGACGGCGTGTGTCACGACCTACGAGGAAGCGCCGTTGTTCGGCGTGCCCGGCGACAAGATCGCGCCACCGGCCTACGCGGTGGCGCAGACGATCCCGTTCGGACAGACTCCGACCACCCCCGAAGAGAAGCTCATGATGGAGCTCTACTCGGGGGTGTTCAGCCGCCTGCACGAGGCCGCATCCGACGGCAACGTCGCCGAGGTCGAGGCCCTGCTCGCCGCCTACGAACGCGGCGCGCTGCCGACCTGGGTGCAGGCCCGCTTCGGCGGTTACCGCTCGTTGGCGCTCGGCCTGCGGTTCGTGCGTCACGCGCGCGAACGCGGGGAATTGGCGCTGCTGCCGGCGGGTGCCGGCGATCGCGTAGCCGATCCGGCTCTCGACACCGTTGGCGATCCTGCCGGCGCTGCCGCGACCGCCGCCGTGCCCGTGCTCGGGCAGCCCCTCGAGTTCCGATACACGCTGCCGGCGCCCGGTGATGCCATCGAACTGGGTGGCCGCATGGACGACGACCCGTGCGGTTTCGCCGTCGCGCTGACCGTCGAGGACGCGTTCGTCGATGGCACGTCGCGGCGTCACAGCATCCAGGACTTCGTCTGGCTGCCGCAGCGGCACGAGCTGACCGGCAATCGGCCGCTGACCTTGCCGCTGCAGGTCGACCTGCCCGCGGTGGGCGCGGTGCACCGCACCGTGCACGTGCGCATCGACCTGATGCCCGGCTACGTGGGCGTCGGCGGCGTGCGCGCGGCGGTGTCGCGTTCGACCCTGGCCGCGACCACGGTCGAACAGTGGCCCGAGGAACGTGCCGAAGTGCTGCTCGCGCCGCTCGAAAGTCTGCGCACCAACCTGCGGCTCGGCGGCATGGCCGGTGGCCGTCGCGCGTATCTCGCCGCCCTGGCGACCCGCGGCGACGACCGTGAACAGGCGTTCGCCATGCTGATCGAGGAAGTGCGCTGCGGGCGCGGCGATCAGTCCCTGGTGGCGATGGCGACGCTGCGGGCGATGACCGGCGACAACCTCCTGGTCGGCGATCGCGACGGCTGGCTTGCCTGGTGGCAGGCCCGCAAGTAGACAGCCGTCGTGAACTTCCTGCCTGCAGAAGAACAACTCGCGATCCTCGAGCGCGGTGTCGTCGATCTCGTGCACCGCGACGACCTGTTGCAGCGCCTGCGGCAGAGCCGCGACGAGAACCGCCCGCTGCGCGTCAAGTTCGGCATCGACCCGAGTTCGCCCGACATCCACCTCGGCCACACCGTGCCGCTGCGCAAGCTGCGCGACTTCCAACGCCTGGGCCATCGCGTGATCGTGCTCTGGGGCACCGCGACGGCGATGGTGGGGGACCCGACCGGGCGCAACAAGACACGTCCCGCGTTGACCCGCGACGACGTCGAGGCCAACAAGCAGACCTATCGCGCCCAGGTCGGCGCGGTGCTCGACGTCGACAACATCGAGGAGCGAGAGAACGGGCAGTGGTTCCACCGCCAGTCGTTCATGGACTGCGTCGCGTTGGCGAGCCGCTACACCGTCGCGCGCATGCTCGAGCGCGACGACTTCACCAAGCGGCACAAGGCCGGCCAGCCGATCTCGGTGCACGAGTTCCTCTATCCGTTGCTGCAGGGTTGGGACTCGGTCGAACTGCAGTGCGACGTCGAGATCGGCGGCAGTGAGCAGCTGTTCAACCTGCTGGTCGGCCGCGACCTGCAGGGGCAGATGGGGCAGGCGCCGCAGATCTGCATGACGATGCCGGTGATCGAGGGCCTCGACGGCGTGCAGAAGATGTCCAAGTCGCTCGGCAACTACATCGGCGTCGCCGAAGCGCCGTCGGCGCAGTTCGGCAAGCTCATGAAGGTGCCGAACGAGCTGCTCACGAAGTACTTCACGCTGCTCACCGAGGTGCCCGCGGCGCGTTACGAGGCGCTGCTCGCCAACCCGCTCGAGGCCAAGTTCGCGCTCGCCGACGCGATCGTCGGCGATTTCCACGGCGCTGACGCCGCGGCCGCGGCGCGCGCCGAGTACGACCGCGTGCACAAGGAAGGCGGCGTGCCGGACGACGTGCCCGAGTTCACCGCGGCGAGCGAGGACCTCAAGGACGGTTGCCTGTGGCTGCCCGCGGCGCTCAAGCTCGGCAACCTGGCCAGTTCGACCAGCGACGGGCGCCGGCTCGTACAAGGTGGTGGGGTGCGCATCGACGGCGTGGTGCAGAAGGATCCGAAGTTCGCGCTGTCGCCCGGCCGCTACGTGTTGCAGGTCGGCAAGGCCAAGGCCGCGCGCGTCGTCGTGCCGGAGTAGCGGATGTCCGCAGCCGCCCCGTTCCGCGTGGTCGCGCTCGTCGGGTTGCGCGCCAGTGGCAAGACCACCTTGGGGCAGGCGCTCGCCGCGCGCCTGGGCTGGACCTTCGCCGACGGCGACGAACTGTTGGCGCGGCATGTCGGTCGCGGCGCGGCGCAGTTCCTCGTCGAGGCGGGCGAGGGTGCGTTCCGCGCCGCGGAACGTGAGGTGCTGGTGCCGTTTCTGGCGACCGCCGACCGCGTCGTGCTGGCCACCGGGGGCGGCGCCGTGCTCGGCGAAGAGGTGCGTCGCGGCCTCGCCGCGATCGGGATCCTGACCGTGTGGTTGGTGGCGGATCTGCAGGTCCTGTCGCGCCGGCTGCAGACGGCGACCAGCAGCCGTCCGCCGTTGACCGGCCTGCCTGCCGATCGGGAGTTGTCGTTGCTCGCCGAACGTCGGCGCCCGCTGTACCGCGAAGTCGCCGACGCGGTCCTGGACACCGGGCAGCTGTCCGTCGAGCAATGCGTCGATCGGGTCCGGAACTGGGTGGCTTCGGGTCCGCCAGCGACGTGATCCGGTGAGTCCGAGGATCGAATGCAGTCGGTGGCGTCAATTGCCGATGCAGCCTGCGCGGCTGGTTGGATAGGATGCGAGCGGGTGGAGTTCTCCCGCGGCGCGGTGTGGCACGGCGTGCGTGAGTGAGAACCGTGGCGATGACAGGTGTTTTGCCGATGACCAGATGGTTGGGCGGTTTGGTGACGGCTACCGGTGTGTTTGCGTCGCTGCTGCTGTCGATCACGTTGTTCGCGACCGACCTGAGCTGCGGCGCCCGGGTTCGTAGCTCCGCGCTCTGTGGCTCCTGCTCGTCAGGCCAGAAGCCGACGCCGCCCAAGACCGGCGTGGCCCCGCAGGAAAGCACCGCGCCGGTCGACGACCTCGCCAAGTTGCAGGCGATGCTCGAACAGCCGGGGCCCGATGGGCGGGAGGCGCGTGAGACCGCGGTGCAGCGTTTGATCTCCTGGCCGACGTCCGATGGGCACCGCATCCTGCAGGTGGCGTTGGCCCGCAGCGACGACCCGGACGACGTTCGCGGCACGATCTTGCTCGCACTGCAGGGGCATCTGTTGGGCCACCCCGGCCAACTGTTCGGTGGCGCCGACGCGGCGGCGCGGCAGCAGATCCTGCGTGGTTACGTGACCGTGCTCGCGCCGTTGTGGCGCGGTGTCGAGACCGGCATCGAGGCGACCGCCGCCAATCCGGTGCGCAGCGCCGCGCGAACGGCCATGCAGCGCATGCCGGCGCCGGAACTGCAGGTCGTGATCAGCGAGTTGCTCACCAGTGTCCCGGTCGAGGAGCAGTTGTCGCTGCTGCGTTGCGTCGCCGATCTGCAGCAACTCTACTTCGCCAAGACTCTCGCCGACTTCATCGAGGCGCCGGACTCCAACGTGCGCGCCGCGGCGCGGCAGAGCTTGCAGCTGCTGACGTTCCACGAGGAGGAGTTCACCACCAAGGCGCAGTTCACGGCCTGGTTCGAACAGTTCGGCCGCATGCGTTACGTCGATCTCGCCGAGCGCGCCGCCCGCCGTTTGCCGTTGCGCCTGGAGTTGCTGCGCGAGGAACGTGCCCGCCTGATCGTCGAGTCGGCGGTCGAGTTCGTGCGTGCGCAGACGATCCGCACGCCTGGTCTCGCCTGGCAGGCGATCTCGGCGCGCACGCTGGTCGACGACCCGGCGGTGCTCGACGCCTGCCTGGAGCAACTGCAGAAGGCGCTCGGCGAGCGTTTGCCTGCCGATGACGATCCGGCCGCGCGGCTGCAGTTCTGCCGCGCCTTGCTCGACCGCTGGCGGCTGGTGGCACCCGACCAGATCCGCCGCCGCGCCCTGCTGCTCGAGGTCGCTTCGTACTGCGTCAAGCCCGAAGAGACCGAGGTCGCCACCGAGATCGTCACCATGCTGGTCGCTCAGCTCGATCAGCAGGCACCACCCGCGCGGCTCGCGGCGATTCGTTCGCTGCGTCGCTTCTCCGGCGCCGAAGTGCGCGGTCGCCTGGTGCGCCACGCCAACGCGCTGGTCGTGGCGCCGGCCGCCGCCAAGGTCGAACTCGAGGCCGTTCTCGCCACGCTCTCGTCGCGCGCCTCGCCGCGCTGGTATGCACCCGCCGAGAACGACCCCGATCGCGCCGACTGGATGAAGCTCGTGCGTGCGGTCTGCAGCCTGGCAGAGCTGCCCGAGCTGCGCAGCAAGGGACTCGATCTCGCCCTGTCGCTCGACGCGCGGGATCAGCGATTGCCCGAGGTCTTCACCCTGCTCGTTGATCTGGTCGGCGATGCGGCGCAGGGCGCCCAGTTCCGGTCGACGTGTTTGATCCACCTGCGCGGCTGGCTCGACCAGCCCGCGGTCGCCGACGTGCTGGTGACGAAGTTGCGCAATCTGCTCACCGACACGGCGCCCGAGGTGCGTCAGAAGGCAGCCGAATCGCTCGCGCGCCTGCCGGATCTCACCGACGCCCGGCGCGTCGACTGGATCACCATGACCATCGCCACGGTGCGCGAGCGCCTGAAGGTCGAGCCCACCGAAGCGGTGCTGTTGGCCCTGGTCAACGTCGTGCAGGTCTGCGGGCGTCAGCCGGACATGGCCGAGAACGCCATCGGCGCGCTCAACATCGTGCTCGAGTCGCTCGGCACCCCGGTGCCGCTCGAGCAGAAGTTCCGCGGCGACCCTGTTCTGTTGGCGCTGTCGACGATCGCGGCCGATCCGAACGCGGCGCGCGGCTCGTGGCTCGGCGCCTGCCCGCAGTTGTTGGCCAACGGGAGGCGCGACAGTCTGCGCCTGATCCTGAAGAACCACGGCGCAATCGAGTTGGCGAAAGGGGTCGCCAACAACGACGGGGCGATCCGCGAACGGGCCCAGAAGGCCATGCAGGTGGTGATCGAGACGGCGCTGCTCAAGCCAGCCAAGGATGCGTGGGCTTCGACCGAGGACTTGCAGAAGGAGGCGTTCGAGGTGCGTAACGCCTTCCTCGCCCTGGACAACGTCGACGAAGCCCTGCGCCTGGACAAGGCCGAGCATCGCCTGCTGCGCCTCGAGGTCGAACTCGCCGGCGGCAAGTACCAGGAGGTCGAGAAGCGCGCCCAGTCCTGGCTGACCGCCGGCAATGGGGGTGCTGCCCGCACCACGTTCACGCCAGCCCAGGCCACCGCCGTGCGCATGCTCGCCGCGGAGGCGCTGCTCGGCCTGAACAAGCCAGACGCTGCGGCCAAGATCCTCGTCGAACGGGAAGCGGAGCCCGCCAACCCGGCGGCTCTCGCCGACCTGCAGGTGCGCATCGCCAGGTCGCTGCCCGCGACGAGCGCGGCCCTCGCTGCGAGTTTGTTCGACAAGGCGCTGCGCGCGACCCCGCCCGAGGATCCGCCGACGTTCCGCGCGCGGCTGCTCGAATGGGCCCAGGCCAAGATCCGCGCCGACGCTGCGGCCAAGGAAGCGACTCTCGCCGAACTCGACCGCCACGTGGCCCTGTTCGATGCCCGCGATTGCCCGCAGGAACAGCGTGATGCGTTCCAGAACCTGCGCAACCAGCGCTGAGTTCGTGGTTGGCGGGTGGGTGGGTTGATGTGGAAATGAAGAAGGCGCTTGAGTTCCGTGCTCTGGGCGCTACTTTCTTCGCCTCACGACGCGGGGTGGAGCAGCCCGGTAGCTCGTCGGGCTCATAACCCGAAGGTCAGAGGTTCGAATCCTCTCCCCGCTACCATTCGTCAGAAGCGAACGCCCTGGGGCCACAAGCCCTGGGGCGTCTTGCTGTACGGGGTGCATGTAGGTGCCGCGCAGGCGGTTGGATACGGCGGTCGGGGGCGGGCCGGGTGCGCGGGGGCGAGTAGTGGGTTAACAGGTCGAGAGCCGATCTGGCCCGAAAGTCGGCCCCATCGAGCAGGCGGCGGTGGATGGAGGCGGGTAGGTTGGACTTGGGCTGGGTCATCCGCCGAGTACCTCCAAGGCCGTGCGCATGGGCCCGGCGGCACCACAGGCCGTTGCCGTTCGCAGCAACTGGGCGGGAGTGGCGCGTCGGTCATGCAGAACAGCGCGCAGTGCTTCGAGTGCGGTCTCCCGGTCGATCACGCGCGACAAGCGGAAACAGTCGACCACGGTTCTGGGCACATCGGTGATGTGGGTCGGCACGCCTTCGACCTTGACCGGTTCCACGCCGGTGACGAGCAGGGAACCGACGAAGCGAACGACGCGCAGCGTGGCGATGTCTACGTTTGGGACCCGCATGCCGTGCGGGATGGCCAGCCAGACCTCGGGCGTGACGCGGGTGCCGATGCCGTGGAACTGAAGGGCCGTGAGCAGGCACAGGATGCCCTTCGGTACACGCGCGCAGACCGCCGCCAGGGTGAAGTGTTCCCCGGGTTCGGCAGAGGTGAGGCGGTAGACCCCGCGGGCGACCTTCTCGACCTGACCCAGCCGAACCAGCCTGCGGAGCGTCGGTTCGGTGATGCCGAGCGGTTCGACGTCGATCGGGCGGAAGAACGCGCCGAGGCCTGCTCGGCGCAGGGTTGCGATGGTCAGGCGGGGGGCGGTGGTCATGGTGGAAAACGTCAACATGGAACCATGTGATGTAGGCATTTGCCACCGAAGGGCGGAGTGCGTGAAGCGCTCCGCAAGGACCCTGGCCACCCGTGCTGGGCACTACGCAAGACGCTCTTCGTCACTGCTCTCGGTGACGAAGAGCGTCCCGACTGCTCCACCATTCTTCAGAAGCGAATGCCCTGGGGCCGCAAGCCCTGGGGCGTCTTGCTGTACGGAGCGCATGTAGGTGCCGCGCAGCTTGCTGCGGTGTCGACTGTTGCGGGCAGCCCTGCCCTCTACTTCACATGGCAGTAGGATCTCATGGTAGAACGGGGCGACAACATGTTGGTGAAGCTCCTCCCGATTGCATGCGCTGCGTCTTTCGCCCTAGGACAAGGAGCTGTCCGTTGTTGGGGCGGGGCGGTGTTCGACACCGCCTCGCGCGACGCGCGGTGCGTTAGTATTGATGCTCGCGAAGAAGTCGCGGTATTGCGGCTCAGCAACGGCAGCGACTGCTTCCAAGGACAGAACCTCGTCGGCGTGCTCGAGGTGCCTCCTCCTCCCCCCGGGCTGAACTACGTGCAATACGAGTTCGAGGGGTTGCATGCTGCGGCGCTGCTCTCGGATGGAACTATCAGAGCCTGGGGAAACGGGTGGCAGCCGCCCGGGCCGATTCCGAATCCTGGGCCCGGGCACCGATTCGTGGATCTGGCCTTGGGCAGTTCGCATGGCCTCGCCTTGCGTGATGACGGCGTCGTGGCGACCTGGGGATGGAACTGGTCTGGCCAGCTCAACATTCCGGCGCCGCCGCTGGGCGTGAGCTACACCGATGTACTGGCGTTCGCGAACGTGAGTGCCCTGTTAAGGGACGATGGGCAGATCGTTGCCGTCGGGGATCCGATGAGCGGTTTGCCGATGGTTCCCGGGTTGCCGACGGGGGTGACGTACACGGGTGTGTGGTTCGGCGGCGGAACGTTGCTCGCGACGCGATCCGATGGTCAATTGGTGGCATGGGGAAACAATGCCGGTGGGCAACTGTCGATTCCTGGATTGCCACCAGGGCTGCGCTACGTGCAGGCTGCTGGAGGGAGCTCTCACGCGATTGCGTTGCGTTCCGACGGCACCGTCATCTGCTGGGGGAGCAATGGCGTGGGACAATGTGACACCCCTCATCGTCTCCGTGGTGGTGGAGTTGTACAGGTCGCGGCAACGAACGGTTGTTCCTTGGCGCGGTTGACGAGTGGAGAGATTGTCGCCTGGGGGCAGAGTTTGTCCATGGCGGGCACCATCGCCAGTTTGCCAAAGGTGCCAGGCACCTGGGAGCCAGCGGCGCGTCATGTCGGGATTTCGGCAGGAGACTATTTCTATGCGTTCGTCCTTTCGGACGGGACGATCCAGGCATTCGGTCACAATAGTGTTGGGCAATGTGATGTGCCTTCATCACCTTCCGGTGTAGGCTATCTGAGGGTTGATTGCGGCACGGGTCACACAGTCGCGCTGCGATCGGATGGGCAGCTTGTTGCCTGGGGGCTGCCGCAGCGCACTAATGTTCCGCCTCTCCCCGCAGGTGTCAGCTATGTTGACATGGCAGCATGCTCGAGCCACACGGTGGCACTGAGGTCTGATGGGGAGGCGGTGTTCTTTGGCTTTGCTGCGTTCGGATCGGACGCTATTCCGCCTTTGCCGCCGGGCCTCCGCTACATCGACACCGATGTTGTCTACGGTCGCACTGGGTTGGTGCGGTCTGACGGCGTGCTTGTCCTCGTTGGCCAGTATACTACAGGTGTGCACGCGGTTCCTGGCTTACCGCCGGGTGTTGGCTACCGGAGAATGGGTATCACCGATGGTCAGGTCGGTGCCATCCGAACGGACGGGGAGATGGAGGTTTGGGGAGCCCCTGGGTTGACAATCCCGCCCCTCCCGGCGGGGGTGAGCTACGTTGAGGTGGAAGGCGGTTCGACTGCGCTCGCCTTTCGTCGCTCGGACGGGAGCATTGTGATCGGCGGGACGGGCGGGTGGCGACAGGAGATCGTTCCGCCACTCGAACCGGGGACTTCCTATGTCGAGGTTGCGGCAGGTGACTACACGGTGATCGGGAGGATTGGTCCTCCTAGCACGTTCACCAGCTTCGCTTTCGGTTGTGCAGGCAGTCGCCTTGCGTCGCGTCTCATTCCGCTCGACACGCCACGCATCGGCGTGCCGCTGCAGGTAGACGTTCGCGATGTGCCAGCGCACGTCGTGATAGCGGGCCTTGGCTTCGCGCGGCAATCGGCCTTCGCGCTCGATCCGCTAGGCATGCCCGGGTGTGTTTGGCATGTTGTGCCGCAGGTCATCTTGCCGCTCGTTGCGCCCAGTAGCGTTGCTCGCTGCGAGGTGATGATTCCTGACGACCCAAGCCTGGTAGGAGTTTCGTTCCACATCCAGGCTCTGCTGTTGGACCCCGCAGCGTCGAATGCGGCCGGGGCCGTGGTGTCCGATGCGGCGACAGGGGTTGTCGGGCACTGGTGATCAATCCTCGAGCAGTTCCAGCGGCTTCGCCGGCACCTGTTCCCCCGCCACCATTCGTCAGAAGCGAAATGCCTGGGGCCACAAGCCCTGGGGCGTCGTCGAGACCGTCGCTGCAGTCCCAGTCCCGGCAGTCAGCGCCGCGGCCCCGGCAACCTCAGGTTCCACCGCAGCGCCGCGAGCCGCAGCAGCACGATCGCGGCAGCCCCGGTCCACAGGGCGACATCGGACCCGAGCGACGTTTCGCGGAGCAGCAGGTAGACCCAGCAGCCGGCGAACGCACACGTCGCGTACAGCGGCGTCGTCGGCTGGAACAGGCGCGGCACCTCGTTGACAGCGATGTCGCCGAGCACGCCGCCGAACGTGCCCGTCATCACGCCGAACAGTGACGCGAGGAACGGCGACACGGGGAACGCTTCCGTGCGGATGGCGACACCGGCGCCGGCGATGCTGAACAGGGCCATGCCGACGGCATCGGGCAGCGCCAACCAACGGTCGAGTCCGCTCGGTAGACGCGGCAGCAGCGAGCCGACGATCGAGATCGCGAACACGATCCAGGCGTAGTGCTCGTTCTGGATCCAGAACAGCGGTTGGCGATCGAGCAGGACGTCGCGCAGGGTCCCGCCGCCGAAGGCGACCAGGAACGTCACCGAGATGCAGCCGACCGGGTCGAGCTGCTTGCTGCGGGCGAGCAGCACGCCGAAGGCGGCCGCAGCGATGACGGCCATGAGTTCGAGGAACTGCAGCATGCCGGCACGCTACTGCCGCCCATCGGGTCGCGACACGGGCATCGGCTCGCGCTCAGGTTGCAGAGTTGCTGCAAGTACTCGAGGCCGGTCGACGACAGTGGCGCCCCGACCATGACCGACCTCCGCCCGCCGCCCGTTCCTCCTCCTGCACCCGCCTCGCCGCCCGCCAGGCGAGACTCCTCGGCGGGGATCACCGCGCTGGCGGGACTGGGGGCGGCGTTCGCCGGCCTGCTCTCGCACGGCCGCAACCCTGACCTCCTGACCACCTCGATCGCCGTCGGCATCACGTTCGCCGGCGCGTTCGTCGGTCTGCATCTCCTGCGGCTGCTGCTTCGGCTGGTGGCCGCAGTCGGCAAGGTGGCGATTCCGGTGGCCGCGCTGCTGTTGATCGGCTGTGCACTCGATTGGCCGTGGGCGCAGACCGCGGTGGACTGGCTGAGCGTGGTCGGTGGGCAAGGGGTCGAGGCGGCCGAACGGGGATGGGTTGCGTTGCGCACCCAGTGAGTCCGCGCGAGGGCGCGGTTAGCCTGTGCGCCGCGATGATCGAGAAGCCCGAGGAACAGGCAGAGGTGGTCTTGCAGTGCCGGGACCTGACCGCAAACCAATCGTTCTTCGCCGCGCTGGGCTTCCGCCTCGACGCAGTGTTCCCGGCCGACGACCCGCGCCAATTGCGGATGCGCGGTTTCGGTCTTCGACTGTGCCTGCAGCGCGGTGACGACGGTGGTGGGGCCCTGCGTCTGTTGGGTCGTGATGGGGCGCCACAGGTCGCCCCGAACGGGGCGCGTGTGCAGTTCCAGGCGCTGCCTTGCCCCGCACCGTGGCCGCCGGTTCGTGAGCCGATCGTCACCGCCGCCGGCGGCCCGTGGATCGAGGGCCGCGCCGGCATGCTGTATCAGGACCTGATCCCGGGGCGCTGCGGCGGCCGGTTGATCGCGTCGCGCATCCGCATCGATCGCGGTGGGCCCGTGCCCGACTACGTGCACTACCACGAGGTTGCCGCGCAGCTGATCTACTGCCGCGCCGGCTGGGTCCGGGTCGTCTACGAGGACCAGGGTCCGCCGTTCGTGCTCGAGCCCGGCGATTGTGTGGTGCAGCCGCCCGGCATCCGGCATCGCGTGCTCGAGTGTTCGGACGGGCTCGAGGTCATCGAGGTTTCGTCACCGGCCGAGCACTACACGCGCGTAGAACACGACCTGCAGCTGCCGACCGCGGTGCTGCGGCCCGAGCGGCAGTTCGGCGGCCAGCGGTTCGTGCGCCATCGCCGGCTGGCCGCGGCCGCCGTGCGTGGGACGCAGCCCTGGGCAGACTGGTCGGTGCGCGCCACGGGTATCGGCGTCGCGACTGCCAACCAACTCGAGGTGGTCGTGCGCCGGCCCATCGACGGCGATGCTGGCGCGGTCGACGACGGCCATGAACTGCGATTCTGGTTCGTGCTGGCTGGCGCCGCCGAGTTCACCTGCCATGATCGGCGACTTGCGGTTGCGGTCGATGCCACCTGCCTGGCACCGCCGAGCGCAGCCGTGCACTGGCGGGCTGTCGATGCTTGCCTCGAACTGCTCGAAGTGCGCCTGCCCGGCGAGGTCGCGGTCGCGGTGGCCGCGGCGGAGCATGCCAGGAAGTCGTAGACAACGGCCCTTCAGTTGCTATCCTTCCGCCCCCGATCTACCCCGTGGTGTAATCGGTAGCACAGCAGTTTTTGGTACTGTTGGTTCCTGGTTCAAATCCAGGCGGGGTAACCAGACCGCCTGTCGGCGTCGCGAGACGTGTGACGGAAGGTCTGGGACGATCGGCTCGCCGGCCTCCGGCGGGTTGACCTAACCCGTTTGTTGTCGGCTCTTTACAATACCCCGTGGTGTAACGGTAGCACAACAGGTTCTGGTCCTGTTTGTCAAGGTTCAAATCCTTGCGGGGTAACCAGTTCGCGGGCCTGCATGGCGCAGGCCCGCGTCGTTTCCAGCGGCGCCAAACGTGGCATCAGTCCAGGCCTGCCCCTTCCGTCAGCCGCCCGTCGCGCGACGCAGGAAGCGGTCGGTCATGCCGGCGATGTAGTCGCACACCGTGCGTTCGAGTCCGTCGACCGGTAGCCGCTCGCGTTGGTGCGTCGGCAGCTGCGCCGGGTCGTCGCGCAGTGCCACGAACAGGCGGCGGATGCGGGACGCGCCGTCGTCCATGACTGCCAGCACTCGCGGCGAGCGGTAGAAGCGCGCGCGCAGGAACTCGAGCATCTCTTGGGCCAGCACCGTCATGTCCTGGCTGTGTTGCACACGCGGTGGGGGGCCGCCGGAGACCGTCTGCGCGATCGCGCGGTCGGTGTGTTCGACCAGGTCGTGGATCAGCAACGAGGCGACCTCGCTGACGATGCGCTGGCGATTGGTGCTGCCTGCGGCTTCGCGAGCGCGCTGCCACAGGCGCAGTTCGGCGGCTTCGTGTTCACTGAACATGTCGGCGCGCAGCCCGTCGTCGAGGTCGTGGCTGAGGTAGGCGATCTTGTCGCACAGATCGACGAGGTGGGCTTCGAGCGGCACCGCTTGTTTGGGCAGGAGGTCCGGGCTCAGCGGAAAACCATCGGGCACCTTGCCCTTGAGCAGACTGCGGCGCGTCGCGGCGGTGAGGTTCAGGCCCAGGCCGTGGCCGTAGCGGTCCTCGAGGTAGTCGACGGTGCGCGCGCTCTGCGCGTTGTGGCGGAAGCCGCCGTGGCCCTGCATGAGTTCGTGCAGCGCCTCTTCCCCGACGTGGCCGAACGGCGGGTGGCCGAGGTCGTGGGCGAGGGCGACTGCTTCGGCGAGGTCGTCGTTGCAGCGCAGCGCGCGGGCGACGCTGCGGGCCATCTGCGCGACCTCGAGCGAGTGCGTCATGCGGCTGCGGTAGTGGTCACCCTCGTAGGCCGCGACCACCTGGGTCTTGTGCTGCAGGCGGCGGAACGCGGTGGCGTGCAGGATCCGGTCGCGGTCGCGCTGGCACGCCGTGCGCAGTGGGTCCTCGGCTTCGAACAGGCGACGTTCACCCGCGTTGCGGCTGGGTGTCGCCCACGGACAGAGCCAATGCAGCTCGCGGTCTTCGTGGTCTTCGCGGCGTTGCCAGGCCATCGTTGTTGGTGCCCGGTCGTTGGGGCCCGGTCGCTCGTCCAAGGCCGTGGTGCTCCGGGACGTTCGAGCCGGAAAGAAAGAAGCCCGGCAGGCAAAGCCTGCCGGGCGGCTGGTACCCCCAAGGGGATTTGAACCCCTGTCACATGGCTGAGAACCACGGATCCTAGGCCGCTAGACGATGAGGGCCCGCAGCGGGCGAAGAAGGTAGGGATCGGTGCCTGTGCCGTCAAGATCCCGCCAACCTGCCGAAGCAGGAATGTTCCCTGGCCGACAGCGTTGTGGCGCCCCTTGCCGTAGATGCCGCCGAGGCGTCGTCTGTCCATCCGGAGGTTCGTCATGCATCCAGTATTCGCCCCGTTCGCCGCGTTCTTCTTGCTCACCGCTGCCCTCGCCGATGGCTGGCTCGGCGTCTACCTCGATCCTGCAGCGGAGGCTGCAGTCGTCGTCGGCGTCGTCGACGGCTCGCCGGCTCAGAAGGCCGGCATGAAGGAGGGCGACATCATCCTCGCGGTCGGCGACACCGCGACGCCGACGCGCGACGCGCTGATCGCCGCGGTGCGTGCGCACAAGGCCGGCGAGAAGGTGCGGCTCAAGGTCGAACGCGGCGGCAAGGACCGCTTCCTGGTGGTCACCCTGACCGAGCGTCCACAGCAGAACGAAGCCGAGGCGCCCGCGCAGCTCGAAGTGGTCGAGATGGCCGAGGCTGCCGAGAAGGCCGCCGCCGAGAAGAAGGCCGCCGAGAAGGCCAGGGTGCGGGTGCGCACGCCCCAGCCTCAGGCGCAGCCGCCTGTCGGGCTGCCGGGCGTCCCCGTCGCGCAGGCCGCCCCGGCCCGTCCGTATCTGGGCCTGTCGGTGCGCGAGACCGATCGCGGCGTGCTGATCGACCGCGTCGTCGACGGGAGTCCGGCGGCTGCCGCCGGGGTGCCGGCGGATGTCCTGCTGCGCGCTGTCGGTGATCGCAAGATCGCGGCGCTCGGGGATCTCGACAAGGCGTTGGCGACGGTGAGTTCTGGCCAGCGCGTTGCCCTGCGCGTCGAGGGCAAGGATGGCGTCAGTTCGATCCTGGTAGCGCCCAGATTCCCCAATCAGGGAGCGGCCACGCCGCAGGCGCGGCGGGTGCAGGTGCAGACGCAGGACCTGCCCAAGGAGAGTCCCGTGGCAGTCCCGAAGCGCGCGCAGGTCGAGGCGGCCGAGCAGGCTCACGAGCATGCCCGCAACCAGGATCTCGAAGCCGAGCTGCAGAGCCTGCGGGCCGAGCTGCGAGAGCTGCGTAAGCAACTCGAGGAACTGCGTAAGCGTTCGGCCGGCGGCCGGTGACGCCGGCGGGTGCGGGGCAGGTCCACGTCGGGAGCGGTTGGACCATCGCGCCCATGGGAATAGCGGGTCGCCGGTTCCGTCGAAGGTCGCCGCAGCAGCAATCGCAGCTGGACGTGGAAACGCACCGGGACGGGCGCCACGCTAGCCGCGCGGCCGTCGCGGCTGCCCTCAGCGTTCATGCCCAAAGCCGTCGGTGACGATTCTCACGCTGCTGCCGCGCCGTTGCTCGGTGCCGGCGCCCGGGTCCTGGTGACCGGCGGCGCGGGCTTCATCGGCTCGCACCTGTGCGTTGAACTGCTGCGGCGCGGTCACCACGTGCACGTCGTCGACGATCTGTCGACGGGCAGCCTCGACAATCTGCAGCCGTGCGCCGACCAGGCGCGCCTCAGCGTCACGGTTGCTTCGATCGACGATCCCCAGGTTGCTGCGCGTGCCTGTGCCGCGGCCGACGTGGTGTTCCATCTCGCCGGCGCTGTCGGTGTGCGGCGGCTGGCTCGCCGGCCGCTCGAGGTCGTGCAGCGCAACCTGCGATGCACCGAAGTGTTGCTCGGTGCGGCAGCCGCGGGTCGCATTCCGGTGCTGCTGACCTCGAGTTCGGAGGTCTACGGCGACGGGCCGGTGCCGTTCGACGAAGCGCACTCGGTGCGTCCGGGGGCCACAGAAGGGCACCGCGGCGGCTACGCGTGTGCCAAAGCGATGGGCGAGTGGCTCGCGTTCGGACATCGCGAACAGGATCGCCTGCCGGTGGTCGTGGCGCGGTTGTTCAACACCGTCGGGCCCCGTCAGTCCGGTGAGTCCGGCATGGTGCTGCCGCGTTTCGTCGCGCAAGCGGTTGCCGGCCACCCGCTCACGGTCTACGGCGATGGCAGCCAGACGCGTTGTTTCGCCCATGTCGGCGACGTCGCGCGCGCGTTGGTGGAGCTGATGGTGGTGCCGGGCAGCGAGGGTCGCGTGTTCAACGTGGGCAGCGACGTCGAGACGACGGTGTTGGCCCTCGCTCGGCTGGTCAGGGACGAGGCGGGAACCGACGCACCGCTGCAATTGCAGCCGTTTGCGGCCGTGTTTCCGCCAGGGTTCGTCGATCCACCGCGCCGCGTGCCGAACTTGCAGCGGTTGGTGGCGGCGATCGGTTGGGCGCCCGCGACGCCGCTGGTCAGCATCGTGCGTGAACTGGTCGAATTGGCGCGGCAGCAGGGCGATCGGCGCGGCGCGGTTGCCGCGGGCTGAGCCGCTCAGGCCGGTGTTAGCGCGCGCACGGCGTCCAGGTTCGCGGCAGCGATCGGATCGTCGGGCAGTTCGGCGGCGGCCCGGGCGAAGTGGTGCGCAGCGCGGGCGAAGTCGCCGCGGCGATGGTGAACGATGCCGAGGTTGGTGTGGCCGATGGCGCAGCCGAGTTCGACTGCGGTCGTGAACGAGCGTTGCGCGGCTTGCAGGTCGTCGTCGAGCGTGCAGACGCCGATCCAGTTGTGCGCGTCGCCGCTGTCCGGCGTGAACTCGAGCGCGGTGCGGAACTGTTCCAGCGCGGTCTTGCGATCGCCACGCGCGTGGTAGTGCAAGCCAAGTCGAGTGAAGATGCGTCCCATCTGCTCCATGCTCAGGTGGCAGCAGTCGGTCATCCAGTCGAGCAGGCGCAGCGCGCCATCGCAGTCGCCGATCGCGAGTCGTTGCACGAATACCTCGGTGGCGGCGTTGCTGTGCCTTGGATTGGCGCGCAGCAGCGCATCGAAGTGCGTGATCGCGAGTGTGTGTTGACCGCGGGCCGCGGCGGCGCGCGCCAGGTGCCATTCGGCATCGATCCACTGTGGCCAGCGTCGCCGCGCGACCTCGGCCGCGGCACCGGCCGCCAGTGTGTCGCCGCGCAGCGCCGCGAGCACGGCGGCTCCGGCCGGGTCGTGCCGCCACTTGGCTGCGAACTGCGCGCGCCGCCCTTCGATCTCGGCGCCGAGGTCCAGGCCCATGGCGCGGAAGGTGGCGTGACCTTCGTGATGCAGATAAGCGCGACGGGCGATGCCGAGCCGCAGGCCTTGCAGACGCACCCGCAGGCTGAAGTCGTCGTCTTCGAAGTTGCCGAAGCCGAAACGTTCGTCGAACAGGCCGATGCGGTCGAAAGTCGACCGCGGCGCGAGCAGGCACAGGCCCGACAGGTAGTCCACGTCCTGCAGCGGCGGGTGGTCCGCCAGGGCCGCGGCGATCCGGGCTCGGCCCGTCGCGTCGCGGCCGATGAGGCCGAAGGGCATCTGGGCCTCGCCGCGCACGTCGTTGGCCACTGGGGCGACCGCGGCCAGGTCGGGGTCGCTGGCGAGTGCGTTCGCCAGTTCCAGGAGCATGTTGGTCGCAGCCTGGGTGTCGTTGTTGAGGATCAGCAGGTGGGGCGCGGTGGCGGCGCGGATCCCGGCGTTGACGCCGCCGGCGAAGCCGAGGTTGCGTTCCTGACGCAGCACCCGAACGCGCGGCGAGAGACGGCCGAGGTCGGTGGTGCCGTCATCGCTGGCGTTGTCGACGACCAGGATTTCGAGGTCCGGGCGGCCGTCCAACCGCAGCAGGCTCTCGATGCAGGCGGCCGTCAGTTCGACGCCGTTGTGGCAGGGGATCACCGCCGAGCAGCGCATCAAGGCCGCTATCGGCGCCTTGCCATGGGCGACTTGCGGGCGACCCGTGAATCCTGCGTGAGGATGTCGTCGGCGCGTGGGGCAGCGGGTTGGCGGTGCGGCGGGCAGAAAAAAAGCCGCCCGACGCTTTCGCGCCGGGCGGAAGGAATCGGGTCTTTTACCCCCCTCATCCGCGGCTTGTCGCTACCAGTCCGAGTCCATGCACATCTGCAAAGTTTCGCACACCTCTGTTCCGCGGCTCGGTCTCGCCTCCGCTCCGCGATCGAAGTCAGGTAGTTACAAGCCAGTATCCGGTGGAAAAGTCTCGCCACGATTCCACCAGGAGTGGTGTCTTGTCCACAACAGCTCACTGCACTGCAGCCGGGTCCGGTTTGAAGCTTCGCTTCGCCGGTTTCCGGGCTCTGGGTGCCGCCGCGTTAGCAACGGGCGTGCCGTCCCAATCGTGAGTCGCGGCTCTTGCGGTGGTTCCTTCCGAAAACAAGGGGTTCCGTCAGTCGGAACCGCGATTCGCGCCCGGCTCCTCGTGTCCCGATCTCGGGAATGGGACGGGTCGGGACGAGCTCGGAGTTCGCGACCGACGCGGGTCTTGCCCGGTTGATCTCCGCCCACCTTGCCGAACACTTCGTCGGCTGGCCCCAGGGGGCGATTGCCAGGCGCGGCGCGCGCCGTATCCTGCTCGCCCCTTGAAGTCCGGCAAACAACAGGTGTTCGTTGTCGAAGCCGCCCAGCGCGGCATTCGGCTCGCCGACTTCCTGGCGTTGTCGATGCCCGGCCGTCACCCCCTCGCCCTGCGCGAGTTGGTTGCCGCAGGCAAGGTCGCGGTGAACGGCGAAGAGCGGCTGGCCAACGCGCGTCTGCGGGTGGGGGATGTGGTGATCGTGGCCCCGGTCGCGGTATCCGGCCGTGGGCGAGCCGCACCGAACGTTCGTGGCGAGGCGCTGCAGGTCCTGGTCGAGACGGCTTCGGTCCTCGTGATCAACAAGCCCGCTGGGGTGCCGACGGTACCGACCCGCGACGGTGCCGACACCGGGGTGCACGGGCTCCTGCACGAACTGCGTCCCGACGCCGATCTGCGCATCGTGCACCGGCTCGATCGCGACACCTCGGGCTGCCTGCTGCTGGCCAAGGGCTTGCAGGCCGCGCAGCACTTCGACCACGCCTTCCAGGCAGGTGCGGTGCGCAAGACCTACGTCGCCCTGGTGCGCGGCGTGCCCGTGACACCGCGATTCGCGGTCGACCTCTGGCTCGGTCGTGACCCGCGGCGGCCGGGCAAGGTGGTCGCTTCGGTCGACGAGCAGCGCGGCTTCCGCAGCGCCCACACCGACGTCGAACTGCGGCGTGCCTATGCCGGCCACGCACTGCTCGAACTGCGCCCGACGACCGGGCGCGGTCATCAGCTGCGGGTGCACCTGGCGAGCAGCGGCCACCCGATCGTGGGCGATTTGGACTACGGCGGCCAACCGCTGCTCCTTTCCGAGATCAAGACCGACTACAAACTGCGCCCTGGCGTCGCCGAGCGCCCGCTCGTCGGGCGGATGTTCCTGCACGCCGAGCGGCTGCAATTCGTCGACGTGGACGGCGCTGCCGTCGTCGTGCAGGCGCCGTTGCCGCCCGAACTGGACACCGCCCTACGCAAGCTCGACCGGTTCGACGCGACGCGGAGATGATGCATGCGACTCAAGACGATCCCCGAAGACTTCCGCGTTCGTGAGCTGCTCGACTGGGACGAGGTGCCCGAGGGCAACTTCGTCGTGCACAGCCTGCACAAGGAGAAACTGTCCACGCCCGAAGCGCTGGCGCTGCTGGTGCGCGACGGTGGTGTCGACCGCAGCACGATCGCCTACGCGGGTCTCAAGGATCGGCAGGCGGTCACCGACCAGTTCGTGACCATCGAGCGCCGCGCCGTCGAACTCGACCTGCCCAACCTGCGATTGCGGCCGGTCGGTCGCACCCACGCGCCGATCAACAGCAAGCAGAGCCGCGGCAACGCGTTTCGCATCGTCGTGCGCGGTCTGCGCCCGCCGCAGGCCTCGCAGCTGCGCCGCAGCCTGCCGTCGTTGGTCAAGACCGGCCTGCCCAACTTCTTCGACGACCAGCGCTTCGGCTGCCTGCGTCACGGCCAGGGGTTCGTGATGCGCAGCGTGCTGCTCGGCGACTTCGAACGCGCGCTGCAGCAGCTGGTCGCCGAGCCGTCGCCCGTTGCGATCACCGGCGACGTCAAACTCAAGCGCACGCTGCAGCTGCGCTGGGGCGACTGGGAAGCGTGTGCGCGCATCGCGCGCGGCCCGGCCTACGAGCCGATCTTCGACCATCTGTGTCAGCAGCCCGCGGACTTCCGCGGTGCGCTCGAACGCGTGCCGTTGCGGCAGCGCGTGATCCACACCTTCGCCTACCAGTCGTACCTGTGGAACCGCGCCGTCAGCCGCATGCTGCGCGGCGGCGTGATGTCGGCGCAACGGCTGCGCATCTCGACGATCGCCGGTGACCTGATGGCGTGGAAGTACCTGGCACCCGAACGTGAAGCCAAACTCGAGGTGATGCGCACGCCGCTGTTCGGCCCGGACGGCGAGGGCGGCAGCGAACCGTTCCGGCGCGCGATGCACGAAGAACTGCATCAGGCCGGCATCGAACGCGAGGACTTCTTCGCCAACGAGGTGCCCGGGATGATCTGGAAGGAGGAGCAGCGGCCGGCGCTGGTCAAGCCGTTCGACGTCGGCGACGTGCGTATCGCGCCCGACGAGCGCAACGAGGGCAAGGTGCTCGCCGAACTGTCGTTCTCGCTGCCGCGCGGCGCCTACGCGACGATGGTGATCAAACGCCTGTTCGCGTCGAGCTGGTACTCACGCACCAGCGACGACCGCGAACGTGACGCCGAGCAGGCGCCGCTGCGCAGCACCAGCCGCGGCCCGAACGCGCGCCGACGCCGCTTCGACGACTACGGTGCCGACGAGAACTGAGAGATCGACATGAGCGAGAAGACCCTTGGCATCATCGGCGGCTCGGGCCTCTACGACCTGCCCGAACTGCAAGACCGTGACGAGGTCGTGGTCGAGACGCCGTTCGGCCAGCCCAGCGACGCGCTGATCACCGGCACGCTGCACGGCGTGCGCATGGCGTTCCTGCCGCGCCACGGTCGTGGCCATCGGCTGGCGCCGCACGAGCTGCCGTTCCGCGCCAACCTGCACGCGATGAAGCAGCTCGGCATGAGCGCGGTGGTCGGCGTTTCTGCGGTCGGCTCGCTGCGCGAAGACGTGCGCCCCGGCGAGCTGGTGCTCGTCGACCAGTTCATCGACCGGACCCGCGGGCGCACGGCGGAGTCGACGTTCTTCGGTGGCGGTTGTGTCGCCCACGCGCACTTCGCCGACCCTGTCTGGGAACCGCTGCGCCAGCTGGCGCTCGGTGCGGCGCGCGCGGCCGGCGCGGTGGCGCACGACGGCGGCACCTACGTCTGCATGGAGGGGCCGCTGTTCAGCACGCGCGCCGAATCCAAGCTGTACCGGCACTGGGGCTGCGACGTCATCGGCATGACCAATCTGCAGGAGGCCAAACTCGCGCGTGAGGCCGAGATCGCCTACACGACGGTCGCGCTGGTCACCGACTACGACTGCTGGCACGAGACCGAGGCCGACGTCGACGTCAGCGCGGTGCTCGCCGTGCTCGGGCAGAACGTCGCGATGGCGCGCCGCGTCGTCGGCGAACTGGCCAAGGCGGTGGCCGCGAGCGAGCCGATCAGCGCGCGCGGTTCGATGGCGCACGCGGTGATCACGCACGGTGCCGCGATCTCCGCCGACGCGCGCCGGCGCCTGCAGTTGCTGATCGGCGAGTACCTCGGCTGAACGAGAACGAACGTCCGTCATGAGCGCCGAGCAAGCGAGCGACAACCGCCTGCCCCACGTGGTGATCCTCGGCGGCGGCTTCGCCGGCCTCACCGCTGCGCGCACCCTGCGCCGGGCCCCCGTGCGCATCACCCTGGTCGATCGGCGCAATCACCACCTGTTCCAGCCGCTGCTCTACCAGGTGGCGACCGCCGCGCTCAATCCCGCCGACATCGCCTACCCGATCCGGTCGGTGCTGCGTGGGCAACCCAACGTGCGCACGATCCTGGCGCGGGCGACGCGCATCGATCCGGCCGCCCGCCGCGTCGAACTGTTCGACGGCCATCTCGACTTCGACTACCTGATCGTCGCCACCGGCGCCACCCACAGCTACTTCGGCAACGACGACTGGGAGCAGTGGGCGCCGGGTCTCAAGACCGTCGAAGACGCGATCGAGATCCGCCGCCGGGTGTTGTCCGCGTTCGAGGCCGCGGAGCGGCAGACGGATCTGGCGCAGTTGCCGGCGACGCTGACGTTCGTGGTCGTCGGCGCGGGCCCGACGGGCGTCGAACTCGCCGGGGCCCTGTCGGAGATCGGCCGCATCACCGTCGCCAAGGACTTTCGCAGCTTCGATCCGCGCAAACTGCGCGTGATCCTGGTCGAACACGCGCCGCGCGTGTTGCCGGTGTATTCCGAGCGGCTGTCGGCCTCGGCGAAGGCGCAGCTCGAACGCCTCGGTGTGGAGGTGCGCACCGGCTCGCGCGTCACCAAGATCGATCAGACCGGGGTGTGGTTGGGCGATGAGCACCTCGCCGCGCGCACCGTGCTGTGGGCCGCCGGCGTCGCGGCGTCACCGCTGGGCAAGGACCTGCAGGTCGAAGTCGACCGCGCCGGTCGCGTCGCGGTCTCGCCGGACCTCAGCGTGCCCGGCCACGAACACATCTTCGTCGTCGGCGACCTGATGCACCTGCAGGTGGACGGTGGCATGGTGCCCGGGGTCGCGCCGACCGCGATCCAGTCCGGTCGCCACGCTGCCAAGAACGTGCTCGCGCAGCTCGAGGGCGGCACGACGCGGCCGTTCCGCTACCGCGACAAGGGCTCGTTGGCCACGATCGGTCGCGCCGCCGCAGTGGGGCAGATCGGCAAGCTCGAACTCAGCGGCTTCTTCGCGTGGTGGGTCTGGTGGATGATCCACATCGCCTACCTGATCGGCTTCCGCAACCGCATCGTGGTGATGATCGGCTGGGCGTGGCAGTACTTCGCGTTCTCACGCGGCGCGCGGCTGATCACCGGCCGCACCTGGGAACCGGCGCGCGACGCCGAGCGTAAAGCACCCTGAACGGGCGACACCGCAGCGATGCGCCTACCGCAGCAGGGCGGTCGTGCGCGCCCCCGGTTTGTCCAGGCCCAGTTCACTGCTGTCGAGTTTGCCGTCGCGGTCCTTGTCGAGGCGCGTGAACAGGTTTTGCGCCCACTTCACCAGGCTCGCATCGATGCGTCGCAGCGCGCTGGTCAGTTCGTCGATCGTCAGCGAACCGTCGCCGTCGGCGTCGCCGCTGCCCCAGGGCATCGGCAGGGAACTGTCCGCGACGCCGTCGGCTGCCGGGGTGGGGGGAAGCAGCTTCTCGATCTGCGAGAACCACGGCGCCAATTCGGTCTCTTCGACCTTGCCCGAACGATCCGCGTCGAGGTTGCGCAACATCGCCGCGAGGATCGGCAGCAGCCCCAGCTGACTGGTGACGCGGTCGATCTCGTCGGGGTCGAGGCCGTCGTTGCGGTTGGCGTCGTAGAGCCGGAAGAACCGCTGCAGCGGGGTCGCCGCCGGGGCTTGCCCCGCCGGTTTGTCGGGTGGTGTCACCGCGCGGCTGGGCCGCAGGTGCAGCGCCTTGCCGTGGTCGATGACGAAGCGGAAGTGGGTATCGAACTCGGGCCACGACACGTAGCCGTCGCGGTCGCTGTCGAGGCGCGCGAACGAGCGCAGATTCCTGGGGTCGCCGAGCGACTCGATCGATTCGCAGGCCTCGAACAGATCGAGACGGTCGTCGGCGTCGGCGTCGCAGGCCGAGAACAAGTCCCGGCTCGTCTGCTCGTCGTGTTGCTCGACGCTGATCCGCGGCTTCTCGATCGGAGCGAGTTCGCCGCTGGCGGGGCCCTTGGTGGCCGTCTTCTCCTTGCCGCCCTGTTCCTTGCCGCCCTGTTCTTTGGTGCCCCGTTCCGCCGGGGCGCCCGCTTCTGCTGGCGCGCGCCGCTCGAGCGGCGGTTTGGCGCCGGTGCCCTGCGGCAGCTGCGCGCTTGCCGACGCGGTTGCGACCGCGAGCAGCAGGGCGCCGAAGATCGATGGACGTCGCGGCATGCGTATGGGGCGGGACCCGGGGCATCGACCCAGGGCGGACAGAACTATAGCGCGCCCACCGGTCGGCAGGACCGGTCGTCGTGAGCTGGTTGGGAACGCGGTCACCCGATCGACGCCGAAACCCCCCAAGGCAGCGGGATCAGGGCACGAACAGGCAGTCGCGGCCCAGGCGCCGCGTCGGGTTGACGTCGTCCTCGCGCGTCACGAAGCCGGCGAGTTCGATGGCGTGCCCGCCGTCGCGCAGCAGCCGCGCGAGCTCGAGCATCGCGTTCGAAGCCGGCGCCAGGACCAGGTGCAGGCCGCGATTGGCGAGTTCGGTGGCCTTGGCGGCGAACCGGATTCCAGCGGTCAGCGGGTCGCCGGCGTCGATCACCTCGAAGCCGTGTGGCGGCCGGCCCCTGCCGGCGACGAAGCAGACCGCGGTCTCGATCGGCAGGCCGGCGGCGAGACGCGAGCGCAGGCGGGTCACCGCCAGTTCGCCGCCTTGGTCGCGGGCCTCGGCTTGCAGCGCGGGCAGATCGACGAGCAGGGCGACGCGGGTCGCCGGCGCCGCAGCAGCCATGTGGCGTGAACCGCGTGGTTCACGCTCCGCCGGCGCCGGCTCGTCCGGCCGGCGCGGCCGCTCGTCGCGGCGAGGACGTTCCTCGTGCCGAGAACGCTCGTCGCGGCGAGGGCGTTCTTCGTGCCGAGGGCGTTCGTCATGCCGAGGGCGTGGCCCGCGGCGATCGTCGTCGGCGCGGCGATCGTCCCGGGGATCGCGGTGGCGGCCACGTTCTTCGGCGCGGTGTCCGCCGTGGTGATCGCCTTCGCGCGGCCAGTCCTCGCGCGGGCGATCGTGTCGGTCGCGCGGTCCGTGGTCTTCGCGGCGGGGCCGCTCCGGGCGTGCCGGCTGGTCGCGGAAACGTGACTCTTCGGGGGAGGTGCGCTCGGCGCGGGGCTCGGGGCGCGATTCCTTGCGGGTCGGTTCGGGGGCTGATTGTTGCGCCCGAGCAGCCTTCGAGGGTTGCCGGAACACCACTTCCTGAACGTCGTCGTGCACCCGCTGGGGGATGTCGACGGGAACCTCGGCGACGCGCATCGGGGCCGGTGACTCCGGCGGCCGCGCCGGTGGGGCGGCTTCGGCTGGTGCGCTCGCGGTCCCCTTGCCGTCCGTCTTGTTGCCACCCGTCTTGCCTTTGCGCTTGCCGGCCGCACGCCCGGTCGCGCCAGGGCCGTCGTCGAAGATGTTGGCGCCGAAGTCACTCATCGCCGGCAGGCTAGCAAACTGGTCCCGGGGGTGCCATGGCGTCGACTTTTCCCATCAGGGGCTTGTTCGCAAGCCGCTGCCGCGCTTGCATCTGGCGTCCCTGACAGGCCCTTTCGATTTCCGACCCGCCGCGGCGCCGAGGTCCCTCCCGGGCGCTCTTCGCGGCAGGTCTTCGAGGTTAACGACGTGAATCGCAAAGCTCTCCTCGCGCTCTCCCTTCTCGCCACCACGCTGGTCTCCTGCGGCACCGCACGCCGCTTCGGCAAAGACGTGATGCTCGGCGTCGGCACGCCCGTGCTGATGGTCTATGGCGGTGCCACCGACGGCTACACCTCGGCTCGCAACGTGCGCGAAGGCATGGGTAGCAGCGCCGTGGTCGAGGTGATCGCCTTCCCCTTCACCTTCACCTACAACGCCATCAAGCACGGCATCTACGGCATCATCCACGTGATCGACGCGCCGCTGTGCCTGTTCTACGGCGCCGCGGAACTGCACCCGCAGGGTCCGGAGATCCAGCCGCTGGACTTCTACCAGGGCACGTTCTTCGACAAGAAGGCGAGCAGCACCGACGCCCAGAGCGGCGAGTCGATGCAGAAGTAGTCGGGTGCGGGCCGGTCTTGGCGGCCCGATTCCTGGGTGGCCCGATCCCCGAGCCGCTCTTCTCTGACTACACGTGAGCGGCCCGACCCTGGGCCGCTCGGCACCTGGTTGCCCGAACCCCGGGTTGCCGGAGTCTCGCTGCGGATCTCGCGGCGACGAATCCGCTAACGCTTGTCGGTGCCGCCGAGCAACCGTTCGGAATAGCGGGGCAGACGGGCGATCAACTCGCGCGCCTCGCCGACATCGGCCGCCGCTTTGCGCGCCACGTGTTCGCGCAGCGAGGCCAGCAACGTGCGCTGCTGCCCCGAGAGTCCTTCCTCGACGATCCACGTGTCGAGTTCGGCCAGCGCGTGGTCCACCGCGGCCTGCGGGCCTTCGGCCGTCACCGGCGGTCGCCAGGTCGCGAAGTAGAGCGCGCGCAGCGCGTCGGCCTGCGACCTGCGGCCGTTGACCTCGGCGTTGACGATGGTGGCCGCGTAGAGGCGTTGCAGATAGGCGCTGACCTGTGGTGAACGGCTCAGGTTGGCGAATTCCTGCATGCGCTGGCGGCGGCGATCGCGCAGGCTGGGGCCGGTCTGGGCCATCAGCCAGCTCTCGGCTTGGGGCACCAGCGGACGCAGTTCGGGCACGCCATCGACGTCGCTGGCCAGCTCGGAAAGGGTGACCGTGGGGGCCTCGTGCAGGCGGGCCAACAGGCTGCCGACCTCCAGCTGCGGCCGGATCTCGGTCCAGGCGTTGCGCAACGCCCCGGGCGCCTCGACCAGCCCGGGGGCGGGTGGTGTCGGCACGCCCAACCGCTGCAGCTCGGCGAGTCGTGCGGCCGCGACCCAACGCTCCGGTTGCGCTGAACGCCCCTCGCGGGCGACCTTCGCATACTGGGCGGCGGCGCCGGCGGTGTCGAGGTCGAGGACTTCGCTGATCCAGGCGCGATGCAGGGCGGCGAGCGGTTGGTCGGTGGCGATCTCGTGCCGTTGCGCCAGCGTGCGTGGCGCGAGCGTCGCGCCGACCAGCGTCAGGGCGAAGCCGGCGACCAGGTGGGTCCTGATCACGATTCCTCCAGCAGTTGCGACTCGAAGCGGTAACCCAGGCCGTGCACGGTGACGACGTGCACGGGGTTCTCGACGTCGTGCTCGAGCTTCTTGCGCAGGCGGGCGATGTGGTTGTCGACGGTGCGTGTGGTCGGCAGGTGCACGTAACCCCAGACCTTGCGCAGCAGATCCTGGCGGCTGACCACCTCGCCGCGGCGGTCGATCAGCATGCGCAGGATCTCGGCTTCGTAGCGGGACAGTTGGATCTCCTCGCCATCGCGCACGATCGTGAACCGCCGCCAGTCGACGACCAGATCCGGGAACTTCATGACGCTGTTCGCAGCGGCGCGGTCGCTGCCGCTCTTGGCGCCGGCTTGGGTGCGCCGCAGCACCGCCCGGATGCGGGCTGCCAGTTCCGACAACCCGAACGGCTTGGTCAGGTAGTCGTCGGCCCCGAGTTCGAGGCCTTGCACCTTGTCGCGGTCCTGGCCCTTGGCCGAGACGATGATGATCGGCGTCTCGTGGCCGGTCTCGCGCAGGTGTCGCAACACCTCGAGCCCGGGCATGCCGGGCAGCATCAGATCCAGCAGGATCAGGGTCGGCCGCTGGTCTCGCGCCTTGCGCAGGCCTTCCTTGCCGTCGGCGGCGGTCTGCACGCGATAACCTTCGAGCTCGAGGTTGTGCTGGATACCCGCGCGCAGGTCGGGTTCGTCTTCGATCACGAGGATGAGGGGTTCGATCATGGCTGACGTCGGGAAGGGGATCCGGCAACGTCCGCAGCGGCGACCGGTTCGGTCGCGGTGCCGGCGGGCGCGGACAACGGTAACTGCAATCGGAACACACTGCCGCCGCCGGCGCGGTGTCGGGCGTCGATGGTGCCGCCGTGGGCGGCAGCGAAGTGTCGCACCAGGCTCAGGCCCAGGCCGGCGCCACGCACCTCACCGGAGTTGCTGGCGCGGTAGAAGCCGTCGAAGATGTGCTCTTCCTCACCGGGCGGAATGCCGCGGCCGCGATCGCGGACCTCGACCACGGCCATGCCATCGCGGCGTCGCAGTTCGAGCTCGATCTCGTGATCGGCGGCGTCCTCCGGCCCGTACTTGGCGGCGTTCTCGAGCAGGTTGACGATCGCGCTTTCGCAGGCGTTGGCGTCGCAGGTGACGTGGATGCCCAGCGGCAGGCTGTCGATCAGGGTCGCGCCGCGCGCTTCGAGGTGCGGCGAGTAGGCCTCGGTCACGGACCGCAACAGTTCGCCGAGGTCGATATCCTCGGCCTCGTAGCTCAGCGTGCCGGCCTGTTGCCGCGAGAAGTCGAGGATGCGCTGGATCAGCGCGGTCAGGCGCTCGGACTCGCGGGCGATGATGCCGCCGAAGTGCATCGCCTGGTCCGAGTCGCGCGCGCGGCCCATGCCCAGGGTCTCGCCGTACATGCGGATCAGCGCCAGCGGCGTCTTGAGTTCGTGGGAGACGCGCGACACGAGATCGACCTTGAGGTCGGCCAATTCGGCCTCGCGCGACACCGAGCGCCACAGCCACAGCGCCCCGCCGAGCGCGGTCACGAACAGGGCCAGCAACAAGTAGGTGCGGGTGCGCGCCTCGGCCGCGGTCTCGGCCATGCGCCGTTCGGTGTTCGACGGGAAGGCGCGCAGCGACAGGCCGCGCACCTCCTGCATCGGCGGCGTGAAACCTTCGGGGATCTCCACGGGAGCCGGCACCAGCGGCACGCCTTCGCTGTCGTGCACCGACAGCACGAACGTCGAGTCGCTGCCCAGGAACGAGTGCAGGATCGGCGCCAGCATCTGTTCGAGGTCGAAACGCATGCCGACGCGGGCACAACGCAGTTGTTCGCGTTCGGCGGCGGTGGCGGACTGCACCCAGAACAGGATCGTGGTGGAGTCGAGCGTCGACACCAGCGACACCGGTGCTTCCTCCCCGCTGGCGTCGCTGCCGCGCGAGCCCTGTCGCAGGCGCCGGCGCAACGACTCTTTGAGCAGCAGCTCGTAGTCGCCGGCGAAGACGCGCGATTGGGCGCGCTGGTAGGCCTCGCGCAGCAACGCCTGGGCTTCCTCGAACTGCGGGTCTTCGAAGGTGATGGTCTCGGCGAGGCGCTGGGCGACCGCGGTCAGCAGGCCGTCCGCGGCGTACAGGTCGCGGCCGCTCTCGGCGATCGTGCGCAACAGCGCCACCCGTTCTTCGGGTGGTTCCATCATCGCGATCACCGACTCGGCGAGGATGCCCAGGGCGCGGGTGTCGTAGTCGTAGCGGCGGTTGTTGCTGATCACCGCGCCGCGCACGCGTTCGAACTCCCGCCGCGCGTTGTCGTGGTCGCCGAGCTTGCGCAGCACGGTCGCGAGCCGGAACCGCGCCGTGACTTCGGCTTCGTCGAGGTCGCGCCGGCCACCGCGCCCCGGCAGGTTGGCCTCCTCGAACTTGGCGATCAGGTCGCGCAGCACGATCTGCGCGGTCTGCAGGTCGCCGTGGGTGATCAGCAGGTCGGCGCTGCGCAGTGCCGCGGCGATGGTGTTGTCTTCGCCTCGGGGCTGCTGGTCGCCCGACAGTGGCAAGCTGGCCGTGGCCGGCGGCGGCGACGGCCAGACCAGTGCGTTCTGCTGGTCGAGCAGGACGATGTCGAGCAAGGGCGAGTCGCCGGCCGCGCGCAGCGCCAGCGGCGTGCGCACGGGGCCGCGGCTGGCGAGCAGGGCCTGGGCGGCGTCGGCCAGGCGCGGCAACTCGCTGTCCAGGTGCTGGTCGATGGCGCGCACCGCGCTCTGCACGAACTGCAGCGCCTCACGTTCGATCGCCGCCTCCACCTGCGTGCCGCGGCGCTGCAGCTCGTTCTGGCCCAGCAACGCGAGCACCGCCAGCGGCACGAGGAACGTGCACAGCGCCAACAGGTGGCGGCGAGTGAAGCGCGAGCGCGGACCGTTCATCGAGGGGGAGCGCGCTCGCCGAGGGGACGCGTGCGCGACCGCAGCAGCGTAGCTGCTCGATGCGCGGTCAGGAAGGCGGCGTCGCGCGGCCTTGCTGCCGGTCGCGACCGAGTCGCCAGCCCCATGCCAACAGGCCGATCAGCAACAGCGCCGCGCCGAGCACCCACGGCCAGACCTGCGGCAGCACGTGGGTGATCAGCTTCTGCAGGTCCCGTGGCACTCCGGTGAGGCAGTTGCACGCCACCATCGGGGCGTAGAACTGCTGGGCGACCGGCATCACGACATGGCGCGAGACGATTACCTGCAGCAGCAGCGCACCGAGCAGCAGCCAGCGGCCGCCGTCCCGTCGCAGCAACTCGCGCCAGCTCCACAGCAGCGGCAGGAACAGGAAGTTGACGAAGCGGTTGAAGTCGTGGGCGACCAGGTAGATGCCCAAGATCGCCAGCAGGTGGAGCAGCAGCGCCGGCCGTTGCCAGCTGCGTTCGCCGCCGATCAACGCTGCCGGGTTCGCGACGCCGTGCCGGTAGGCGAACGGCAGGGCCACGAGCTGCACGCCGAACACCAGCACCACCTGCACCAGCGCCAGGTAGAGCACGCCCAGGAAGCCGAGCGGGAAGTAGCCGTTGTCGAAGTAATAGCTGGGCGGGATCTCGTCGGCGGCGTGTCGCTGCACGTACCAGCGGAACGCGCCATAGGCGACGATCACCGTCGCGGCGGCGACGGTCTCGCGGCGCCAGTCGGCGCCGGCGAGCGCCCGGCGCAGCCACAGCAGGAACGGCACGAAGAACAACCCCTGTTCGTGGGCCAGCGCGCCGAGCAGGGTGAAGCCCCACAGCGCGGCGCCGTTCCGGACCGACAATGCCGCGGCGAGCAGCAGCACGAAGCTCAGCGAGTCGGGGTAACCGACGTGGCTCTTGTACAGCTGCGTCGCGCCGCCCAGCCCGCAGGCCAAGGTCAGCAGGGTGCTGTCCACGAGGTCACAGCGATGCCGGCGCGCGGCCCAGAACACCAGCACCAACAACAACAACGCGCAGCCGTGGGCAGCGAGGTGGAAGCGCGCCCCGTCGAGGCCGAGCCCGTGGGCGATGGCGGGGAGCAGCACGCGGTGCGGAAACAGTCCGCGCCACGCGAACGGCGCTTCCGACATCTGCTGGTAGGTGAGCCCGAAGCTGAAGCCGTTGCTGCCGGGTGCCTCGACCAGGCACGACAACCAGAAGACGATGGCGCCGATCAGCAGGGCGCAGCAGGCGTCGGCGACAAGGCGGCTCGGTCTCACGGGGCAATCGAGGTCGGCGCGGCGCCGGGGCGGCGATCGTCGCACAGGCTCGCCGAGTGGTCCACAACTCGGGCCGTCGGGCATCTGGCACTGGCCATCGGCCGCGCCGATACCTACGGTGCCAAGGCATGAACGGGTCCGAAGAGGCAAACCCGCCGATCCCATGCGGTGAGTGTGGGGCCGACAACCCGGCCGGCACGACCTTCTGTGCGCAGTGTGGCGTCAAACTCGTGGCCAGCCGGTCGGCGCCGCACCGGCGGCGGTCGCGCGCCAAGGGCGACGCGGCCGAACGTTCGCGCTCGCGGCAGGAGTTCGGGCGCATCAAGCAGACCGTGCTGACGGTGCGCTCGATCTTCTGGGCCTGCGCTGCGCTGGCCGCAGGCTGGCTGGCCCTCTGGCACTGGTTCGCCGCCGTGGCCGGGCTCGAGCTCACGTCGACCATGGGCATGGTGATCACCGTCCTGCTGTGGGGACAGCTCGGCATGTTGATCGCCGGCGCGATCTACGTGCTTCGCGCACCGCTGGTCTGGACCACGATCGGCGCGTGCTACTGGAGCCTGAGCACCGTCATGATGCTGCTCGCTGGCGGCGGGATGCCAGGGCCGATGGACGTCGCGCAGGCGTTCGTCGCCTTGGCCTTCTGGTTCGGTGTCGCCCAGGCAGCGCGCGTACAGCGGTTCATGGCAGAGGACCCGTCGCTGCAGCTGGTGCGCAAACGGCTCGCGCCCGAGCGGCGCGTCGTCGGCGGCGTCGGCGACGACGTCCGCGTGCGGCGCAAGCAAGAACGTCGCACGGCGTGGCGCGGCCGACTGCGGCTGCTCGGTCTGGCCGGTGCGCTCGCGCTGGTCGCCGGCTTCGTGATCTACAAGCTGACGCGGCCGATGCCGGTCGACGGGACCGTGAGCACCTTTGCCCGGCGCTGGTCGTTGCACGACGTCGACGGCCTGTGCTCGCTGTTCGACACCGGCGCCACTGGCAGTCTCGCGAGTTCGTTGCGCGAAGAGCTCGAACAGCGCGGCTGGAGCGCGGCGCTGCCGCCGCTCGGGGACAACAAGGTCGAGACCCGCGGCGACCGCGCGGTGGTGCGTTGGCAGCTGGGCAACAACGAGGTGCTGACGCGGTTCGTGCGCAGCCGCGACGTCTGGCAGCTCGACCACATCGCCCTGCCGCCGATCGACGCTCCCGATCCGGACGACGCCGTCGCCGCGTTCGCCGCTGCCTGGGAAGGCTCGGGCACCGACGCGCTGGTCGCGTCGTTCCGCCCCGCGAGCCGCGAACGCGTCGGCGGCTCGTTGCGCCGCATGCTCGAGCGCCGCGAGTGGCACGAACGACGCCCGGCCCTGGGCGCCCGCGACGTCGGCCCGGTGCGCGCCGGCCGCTGCAAGGTGTTGTTCACCATCGACCACGACGAACTGCGCGTCAGCTTCGAGTACTGGCACCCGCGCTGGTACGTGGTCGGCGTCGCGCTGCCCCGCGAATGACGAAGTCCTGCCATCGCTGCGGCGCGAGCCTGTTGCCCGACGTGCGCTTCTGCGGGGCCTGCGGTGCCGCGACCCGGGGGCACGCGCACGAGGTCGCGGCGCGCACCAGGCAGGCGAAGCAGGCGACCGCGCGCGCGGCCAAGGCGCTGGGCCTGGTGGTGCTGATCACGCTGGTCGGGCTGATGCTCGGCCCGCGCCTGCTGGGAGAACGTGCCCACGACGGTTGGCCCGCGGTGCTGGTCGGCGCCGCGGCCGTGTTCGGCGCCGCGTTGGTCGCCGGCCTCGTCGACGGCCCGCTGCGCGCGTCGCTGCCGCTCGCGACGCGGCCGATCTGGTTGCTGGTGGCGCTGCCCGCGGCGCTGGTGACGCTGGGGGCGGCGCACGTCTATCTGGGCATCCTCACGCAGGGCGCCACCGACCCGAGCGGCGAGCCCAGCGACGTCACGACCGCGACCTGGGTCGCCGTGGTCGTGCTCGCGCCGCTCGGCGAAGAGTGGCTGTGCCGCGGCGTCGCGTGGCGCTCGGCGGTCACGCTGTCGTCGCCGCGCACGGCGCTGCTGCTGACCGCGATCCTGTTCGCGTTCCTGCACGGACTCGGCGGCGGCTACCTGCTCGAGTTGCCGCACCGCTTCGCGATGGGCCTGGTCGCGGGCTGGCTGCGCTGGCAGAGCGGCAGCCTGCTGCCGGGCGTCGTCGTGCACGCGGCGCACAACTTCGTCGCGATCACCTGGCTCGGCTGAGCCCGCTTCTCGCACTCTGCGCGGTTGAGCCGCCTCAGCCCGTGCGCCGCACCAACTCCCGCACCCTGTCCTCGTCGATCTCGACACCGAGCCCGGGCCCCTGGGGTACGAACGCCTCGCCGTTCTCGACGCGGATCGGCGAACGCAGCACGTCGGCGGTCAGGAACTGCGGGCCGTTGAGCGCGGCGGGCTTCTGCAGGTCGAACGCGGCGTAGAGCTGCAGCGTCGCGGCGAACGAGACGTCGGGATCGGTGAGCCCGCTGCCCAGCCACATCAGCCCGTTCGCGATGCAGAACTCGATCTGCGCCTTGCACGACACCAGGCCGCCGCAGCGCGACGGTTTCATCGCCATGCCGTCGAGCATGTCGAGCGCGTGGAACTCGCGCAGGTCGGTGGGCGTGATCACGCCCTCGTCCATGAGGATCGGCAGCGCGCCCTGTTTCTTCAGCTCGCGATAGCCCGAGATCAGGTTGGGCCGCAGCGGCGCCTCGAGCACCGACACCCCGGCATCGGCGAGCAACGGCGCCGCGCGCAGCGCGTTCTCCACCGTGTAGCCGCCGTTGGCGTCGGCCCACAGGAAGCACTCGGGCGCGAGCCGCCGCACCGTCTGCGCGAGCGGCACGTCGAACGCGGGGTCGGGGCCGACCTTGATGTTGAAGTGCCGGTAGCCGCGCTCGCGGCCCGCCTGCATCACCGCCTCGATCTCGTCGATCTTGGTGACGTTGACGGTCCAGCTCAGCGTCAGCCGTTCCTTCGTCGGCAGGCCCCAGAGCTGCGCCAGCGATTTGCCGGCGCGTTTGCCGATCAGGTCGTGCAGCGCGAGGTCGAGGCCCGCGCGCGTGATCGGCATGCCGGTGCTGAAGCCCGGCGCGATCGCCGCTGACAGCGCCGCGTGCGCGCCGTCGAGGTCTTCGGGGTCGCGGCCGAGCAGGGCGGGCACGAAGTATTCGCGCAGCGCCACGGTCGCGGTCTCGAGCGTCTCGTCGCTCCACTTCGCGATCGGCACCGACTGGCCCCAGCCGACCGTGCCGTCGTCGGCCGTGACCTTGATCAACACCGCAGCGCGGCCGGCGCCGCCGTGTGGACCCGTGAAGAACTTGAAGTAGCCCGTCATCGGGTAGCGCACCGCGAACAGTTCGATGCGGTCGATGCGCGTGTCGCCGCCGCGGCGGATCCGCGGCAGCGTGGGGGACCCGGCGCAGGCGGCTGCAGCGGCGGTGCCGGTCACGGTGAGGAAGCGGCGGCGGTTCATCGGTGCGATTCGCGCACGTAGTCGCGATAGCGCGCGGCGACGCCGCCGGTCACCGCGTCGCCCTTGTGCACGTAGAGCCGCACGGAACCCGACACCGCCTCGCCCCTGGCCAGCGTGAACTTCGTGCCGCTCAGCGCGTCGGCCCGCCGCGGGCCGAAGGTGCCGTAGTCGCGCGTGAGCCATTTGCGCCAGGCGCCGTCCTGTGGCAGCAGCACGGCGATGCCTTCGGTCACGCCGTCGACGGTGTTGCTGTAGTCCATCCAGTTGGCGTACTGTGCGTTGGTGCCGGCCTGGCCGCGGCGGCCGACGTCGTCGACGAGCACGCCGCCGCGCTCGACGCTGAACTGCGGGTGCATGCGCAGGTAGGGCCAGGCGTAGTGCACCCAGTCGCTGTGGAACGTCACCGCGCCGTGGCTGGCGGTCCAGGTCCACGACAGGTCGAGCAGTGCCTCGCCGTCGCCGAGCGAAGTGACCACCATCGTGCGTTCTTCGTCGAGCACTGCCTGCTTGCCGTCGACGAGCCACTGCAATGTCGCGGTCAGCGTCGCGCGATCGCCGTTCGCCTCGCAGCGCGGCATCGAACGCTGGCGGATGAAGTGCCGGTATCCCTTGCTGGCGTCGGTCTTGTCGACCTGGTTCTGGAAGCAGTGATAGAAGTCGACGATCTGGCCACCTTCGAGCTGCACCTTGTCGGCGAGCCAGATCGCGCGGTGGTGTGGGTAGGGATCGGGGTGCTGGGCGATCAGGTCCTTGCCCGATGGGCTCTTCAGCGGAAACCAGTGCGGGATCGCGAACTGCTCGCCGTACTGCCAGGTGACGATCTCGTGCGTGCCGTCGGCGACGATGACGCGGCCCTGGGCGTCGTCGCGGTCCAGGCGCAGCGCCGGCGCCGTGCCTTGGGCACTGACGCAACCGGCGGTCAGCAGCAACCAGACAATGCGCATGCTCACAGCGTCCACGGAGCGCGGTGCTCGTAGTCGAGCAGTGCGTTGGCGGCATCGTCGCCGACGAACCGTTCGGCCTTGGGGTCCCACCGCAGCTTGCGGCCGGTGCGCATCGCGATGTCGGTGATCACGCAGATCGTGTTCGAACGGTGGCCGACCTCGATCGGGCAGATCGGTTCCTGCTTGCTGCGCACGCACTCGAGCCAGTTGCGGTAGTGGTTGGTGCTGACGTAGAGCTTCGTCTCGCCGTCGCCGATCTTCTCCTTCAGGATCTCGGCGGGGTCGGCTTCGATCTTGCCGCGTTGCACGAAGATCGTGCCGCGTTCGCCGATGAAGCGCACACCGGCCGGGTTGCCGGTCTCCTGCAACAGTTCGACGCCGTCGGCGTACTTGCCGGTCGCCTTGAATTGCGTGTGCACGTCGAACAGGCCGCGCTGCGGGAACTCCGCCGTCGCCGCGATCTCGATCGGGCCGTTGTCGGTGTCGCCGCCGTGGCCCCACTGCGCGATGTCGTTCATGTGCGAGCCCCAGCCGGTGATCATGCCCAGGCAGTAACGACGGATCTGCAGCCAGCCGGGTCGGCTGAAGTTGGGTTTGCCGTCGGCCGCCGACTGCGGGTGCACACCCTCCATCGCGTAGGGCACCTTCTCGGTCGGGCCCAGCCAGGTGTCGAAGTCGAAGCCCGCGGGCACGGGCGACTGTTTGGGGTCGCCGGTGCCGTGGTCGGGCGGCAGGTAGACGTGGATGCGGTGCAGCTTGCCCAGGCGACCGTTGCGCACCAGTTCACAGGCCTGGCGGAACCTGGCGTCGCTGCGTTGCTGACTGCCGACCTGCAGGATCACGCCGTGGTCGCGCACGGCCTTGACCAGCAGTTGCCCCTCGCGGTGTGAGTAGGTCACGGGCTTCTGCACGTACATGCCCTTCTTGGCCTTGGCCGCGGCGATCGCGACGAGCGCGTGCCAGTGTTCGGGCGTCGAGATCGTCACTGCGTCGATGTCGTCGCGCGCCAGCAGTTCGCGGTAGTCGCGGTAGACGGCGACGTCGGGCGCCGCGCCGGGCAGCTTGTCCGAGTAGAGCTTGTCGAGCCAGTTCCTGGCCGCGATCGCGCGGCTCTGGTCGAGGTCGCAGACGGCGATGACTTGCGCGTCGACGCCTTCGATCAGCCCCTGTTTGGCGACGGCTTGCAGATCGCCGGTGCCCATGCGGCCGGTGCCGATCGCGCCGATGCGCAGCACGTTGCTCGGTGCGCCGCGGCCGAACAGGTGGCTCGGCGCGAACATCGGCACCGCCATGGCGCCCGCGGACGACTGCAGGAAGGTGCGGCGGGAGAGCTTGCGTGGCTTGTCGGTCATGGCTCTAGCGTGCGGGGGGTTGAACGTAGTCAGCGACAGCGGCGGTCAGTTCCGGACCGGTCCAGCGGCCAGGATGGATGATGGCGCGATAACGCAGCGCGAACGTCTCGCCAGGCTGCAACGTCATCGGGCCGTAGCAGATGACCGCCGGCATGAAGAACGACATCTGCGGCGCGGAGATCGCATACCACGGTGACGGTGAGCGCGCGGTGTCGGGGTGCGCGAGGATCGCGAGCCCCACTTCCTGGCCATCGAGCACGCCGCTGTAGTCGAATGCCGGATCGCGGTCGCGGAAACGGTTCTGCTCGTTGAAGACCACCGGGCCCTTGGTCGTGAACGCCTGCCGGTCGTCGAGCAGCGCGAGGCGCGCGCCGAGCCCCGCGTAGCCGCCGTTCGCTCGCCCGCCCGGTTCACCCGGCAGCGGCGTGCGATCGAGCGTGCATGCGCGCCGGCACAGGAACGTCGCGTGCCAGTCGATCGTGAACCTGCCGTCGTCCGCCGGCGCCGAAACGTCGAGAACGCGACGTTCGGCGAGCACCGGTTCGCCATCGGGCGGTGCGTAGTCGAGTTCGAGTACGAGCTGCGCGGTGCCGTCGTCGCGCAGTTCCCTGTCGGTGAGCTTCCACGTCGTGCGGCCGATCGGCCTGCCGGTCTTGTTGTCGTTCTCCCAGTAATTGACGCCGTCGATGTACTTCCAGCTGAACCACAGGCCGTTGTGCCAGCGGTGATCGCCGGGTTTGTCGAGCGTCAACACGCGGCCGCCGGGCAGCGCCAGCGGGTGGAAGCAGGGTTTGAAGTGGTCGTCGCCGAAGTGGAACTGCCAGACGGTCTCCGGGCCCGCGTCACTGCCCTGCGGACTGGCGCGCCGCAGCGCGATCGATTGCCCGGGCACGGTCTCCCAGGACAGGTCGGTGCGCGCGGGTGGGGCGCTGGCGCAGGCGCCGAGGGCGAGCAGCAAGAACGTCGGGCCGGGGCGAGAGGGCATGGCGACGGTTGCGCAGCCTACCGCACCACGATCGGAACCGAGGGGCTGTTCCTGAGAACGGCTCCTGCGCTGGCGGGCAGCTCGTGCACCCACGACGATTGCGCAGCCTGTCGTCCATGGATCGTCCGGTCGTCCTACGACAACAGACGATGGGCTGGTACCCCCCAGATCCCCAGCGGTGCGTCGATCGCCTCGATGCGCCGGCCGTGGTGAACGACCATGCCGCCGAGCCATCGGTCGCCGAGTTCTCTGGCCACCGCACGCAAGCCGCGCGCGTCGCTGCGATCGCTACCGTCGCGGTCTTTGACCTCGATGCCGACGATGCCACGTTCGGTCTCGATCAGCAGGTCGACCTCGAGGCCGGAGGTGGTGCGATAGAAGCTCAGCGAGGCCTGCCGCCCCAGCGTCGAGATCCACTTGTGCACCTCGACAACCACCGCGGTCTCGAAGAGCTCGCCACCCTCGGCGTGCCACTGTCTGGTCGCCTGTCGCAGCAGCCCGAGGTCCACCCAGTACACCTTCGGCGACTTCACGACGCGACTCGTCAGGTTGGTCGCGAACGGCTGCAGCAGCAGCACCTGGTACGACAGCCGCAGATACTCGAGGTACCGCTGCGCGGTCTTGGCGCTGATCTTCGCATCGCGCGCGATGCTCGCGTAGTTCAGCAGCTCGCCCGAACGCAGCATGCACAGCCGCTGCAACGCGGCGAACGGCTCCAGGTCGTGCAGCCGCGCGAGGTCCATGAGGTCCCGTTCCAAGAACGTCTGCGCGTACGAACGCAGCCACTGTCGTCGGTCTTCGTCGGGCAGGCGCAGCAGCTCGGGCATGCCACCCCACCGCAGCACGTGTTCGAAGGCTGACCAGCGGGAGTCGTCGTCGTTCGGCAACAGCTGCGCAGGAACGTCATCGAGCACGGCGCCGATCTCGCCAGCGGTCAGCAGGCGATCGAGCAGCGGTGGCTCCGGTTCGTCGGTGGCGGCGAGGCGGACTTCGTTCGGCATCAGCGGCCACAGGTCGAATACGAACGCGCGGCCCGCCAGCGTCTCGCGGACGCGGTCGAGCAGCAGGATGCGCGACGAACCGAGCAACACCGAGGCGTCGAGGTCACCAGCGTCGTAGGCGAACTTGACCTTGTCGAAGATCGACGGCTCCTTCTGCGCCTCATCGAAGACCGCAGGACCGACGTCCTTGGCCCAGCGAGTGGCCGGCGTGTCGCGCAACACGGTGCGCAGCTGCAGGTCGTCGAGGTTGTGGTAGGTGAGGGCGGGGTAGCAGTGCCTGGCGAGCGTCGTCTTGCCCGTTTGGCGGGCGCCGGTCAGGACGACGAGGCGGCGCTTGTCGTGTGGCAGGCGTGGTCCGAGCCAGCGAAATCTGTCGAATCCGTCCATGAGGTGGCTGAATATACAGGTGCATCGGACAGGAAGTGGCTGGATGTTAGGTTTGCGGTCCTGTTCGGACCGCCTGCGGTTCGATCGCGGTCCTTGTCGGACCCGGAACTCACCCGCGCAGCCGGTTTCTTGGGGCTGGTGTCTGCGCGTTGGTCGAGCCGCGTCGCGCCCGCACAATCCCCACGATGCCGTTGCCCCTGTCCCTGACCGAGGTCGCCTTCGCGCGCACACCGTGCCGCACCCGCCTGCCGTTCCGGTTCGGCGCGGTCACGGTCACCTCCGCCGATCTGCTGACCTGCCGCGTGCGCTGCGCCGGTGGGGGAACGACGTCGAACGGCTTCTCGGCCGACCTCTTGGTGCCACGCTGGTTCCGCAAGGACACCGACGCGACGCCGCAGCAGGACGCCGACGAACTGCTGCAGTGCGCGACGGCCGCTGCCGAGGCGTTCGCGGCGCGACTGAACTCGCCGGACACGGTGTTCGCGGCGTGGCTCGAGGTGTTCGGAGCGTGCACGGGGAACGACCCCGACGCGCCCGATCGCCTGGCGCGTGGCTTCGGCGTCGCGCTGGTCGAGCGCGCGTTGCTCGACGCCGCCAGCCGTCTCGCCGGTTTGCCGTTCGCCCAGGCGCTGCGCGAGGACGTGTTCGGTTTTTCACCCGGTGCGGTGCACAACGAACTCGCCGGCTGGGACTGGCGCGCGGCGCTGCCGCGGCCGCAGGGGCACATCCTCACGCGGCACACCGTCGGCATGCTCGACGTGCTGCGCACCGCCGACCTGCTGCCCGAGCAGCGCGTCGACGACGGCCTGCCGCAGACGCTCGAACAGGACCTCGCGGCCTACGGCCATCGTTGGCTCAAGGTCAAGATCGGCGCCGGGCACGAACGCGACCGCGCGCGGCTGCTCGACCTCGCCGAGTTCCTCGCCGAGCGCGACCTTGCACCGGGCATCACGCTCGACGGCAACGAGCAGTATCGCGACACCGCCCAGCTTGCCGAGCTGCTCGAGGCCGTGGCCGCCGAGCCGCGCGGCGGCGAACTGCTGACGAGGGTTGCGTGGATCGAACAGCCGCTGGCGCGCGCGTTCACGTTCGACGCCGCCCGCCACCGCGACGTCGCGCGCGTGACGAAGTTCGCGCCGCTGATCCTCGACGAGGCCGATTCGGGCCCCGACAGCTTCCGCCGCGCGCTCGACCTCGGTTATCGGGGTGTTTCGGTGAAGAACTGCAAGGGCGTGTTCCGCGCGCTCGCCAACTTCGGCCTGTGCCGCCTGGCGCCGGGGCGCCTGCAGTCGAGCGAGGACCTGACCAACGTCGGCGTGTTGCCGCTACAGCAGGACCTGGTCACTGCGGCCGTGCTCGGGTTGCCGCACAGCGAGCGCAACGGGCACCACTACTTCCGCGGGCTCGATCACCTCGGGCCCGAGGCGGCGGCGGCAGAGGCGCGTGACCACGCGGACCTCTACGGGCCGATCGGCGGCGGCGGCTTCGGGCTGCGCATCCGCGGCGGCGAGGTGTCGTTCGCCAGCGCGCTGTCGGCGGTGGGGTATGGACACGCCGGCAGCGAGGTCGCGGCGACGTGGCTGCCCGTCGTCGGCTGAGGTCGCGGCGCCGAACGCCTACGGCAGGATGCGTTCGTAGACCATGTTGGTGAAGCCCGGCGGCACGTGCGGTCCGAGCACGATCGCCTGCGTGCACAGTTCGAGCCCGACGAACGCAGGGCTCACCGGGATGCTCGCCGTCCAGGTCGCTACTCCGGTCGGCGCCGGCAGCACCGCGACCAGCGACGCGGTCGCGGCGGACAGCTTGAGCTTGCCCGCGAGACCCGGAACCGCGCTGGACGGGCCCGACCCGAACGAGAAACACGGCAGGAACACGGTGTTCGGGCCAGGCACCTCGGGCGCGACCTGCATGCGCACCTGCAGCTGTCCGCCAGGGCGGACCGGTTGCAGGCTCACGGCGTCGCGCAGACGGTTCGGCATTCGGCGTGTGAGGTCGCTGAGCAGGTCGATATCGCCGTCTTCGTCGAAGTCGAAGAACATGGTGTGCTGAGGGCTCGTCGTCGACAGTCGATCGGTCGCGTCGATGAACAAACCGGTGCCGTCGTTGCGGAACAGCGAGTCGGTGAAGCCGCGGTTGAGCAGGTCGAGATCGCCATCTCCGTCCATGTCGAACAAGTGCAGCGTACCTTGATGACTCGTGTTGGGGAACGCGCCGTTCACCCTCGTGAAGTTCGCGCTGCCGTCGTTGCGAAACAAGGCCCGGAGCCCGCTCACCTGCGGCACGTTCTCCATCACGATCAGGTCGAGGTCGCCATCGCCGTCGACGTCGCCCGCGACCGAACCAAGCGCGAACGCGCCCGCAGCCCAGGGGATCGACCCGCCGGCTGTGAACACACCCAGGCCGTTACCGAGGAACACCGGCATGTTGCCGGGATCGAAGCCGCTGATCACGTCGACGTTGCCGTCGCCGTTGAAGTCCTCGACCAGCAGGGTGTTGGCAGAACTCGAAGTCTGGATGTTGGGCAATACGCCCACGTCGACGAAGCCTGCTGCGCCCTGATTGTCGAACCACGCGACCTGGCCAACGCCGCGGGCGCTGAGGATGTCGGTGTCGCCGTCGCCATCGACGTCAGCGAACGCGAGGATCCCGTTGGCGAACGGCGACAGGATGTCCTGTGCGAACGTGTAATTGCCCGCGCCGTCGTTGGTGAGGCGTTGCAGCGGGACGAGCGGCGGCTGCGGCGCGCGCGAGTTGCCCAGGAGCAGGTCGAGGTCGCTGTCCTGGTCCAGGTCGACGAGCCAGGCCTGTTGGTAGGTGGTGCGGGCCCCGTGGATCGGCTGGCTGGTCCAGGTGCCGTTCTGATCGACCCGCACTGTCTGCGGCGGGTTGGGCAGCACGATGTCGAGGCGGCCATCCCCATCGATGTCTCCGACCGAGGTCAGGTTGCCGCCTGCTGTCGGTGTCCGGATCGGCATCAAGTTGGTTTGTTCCGCCGGATCCGTGAACGGCAGCGGCGCGGACCCATGCAGGATCTGGACTGCATCGTTCGACCATCCAGCAACGGCGTCGGGCTTGCCGTCGCCCGTCAGGTCGCCGATGGCCACAGCGCTCGGAAGCGATGCTCCCGCCTGGCGCAGCGCGGGTAGTCGTACGAAGGAGCGGTTGCCCGCGTTGCGCAGCCAGTCGCACCCAACGGAGAGGCGGAGCACGACATCGGGTGCGCCATCGACGTCGAGGTCGGCGATCCCGACACCGAACGCCGCCGAGTCGCCGGTCGCGAGCGGCGCCAGCAGCCAGCCAGCCGGGTCGTTCCACAGCACGGAGAAACTGGTGCCATGGCTGAAGGCGATATCGACACGGCCGTCCATGTCGAGGTCGTGCGCGGCCAGTTTCGTGATCGCAGCCGTCGTCGTCGGTAGTTGGTTGCTGACGTTCGTGAACACCCCTGCGTTGTTGTCGAAGAACACCAGGCCCGTCAGCGTTCCGGCGATCAGATCGAGGTCGCCATCGCCATCGCGATCGAACAGCGCCGGCCGCACGTCGTTGCGCGCGATCAGGTTGACGGGGGCAGCCGTGAAGGCGCCCGCCCCGTTGTTGTGCAGCACCTGCAAACCGATCGAAGTGCCCAGGATCGCATCGAGGTCGCCATCGCCGTCGATGTCGCCGACGGCGATGTCCTTGGACTCGCCCTGCAATGTGCCGTTGATCTGGCCAGTCCAGGTGAACGTCGCGCCGTCGTTTCGTAGCACGCCGGCGGGAACCCCGGCGGGCGTCGACACACCGGACCCTACGATCAGGTCAAGGTCCCCATCGCCGTCGAAGTCTGCCCACACGGCTGCGGCGATCATGGTCGGAAACAGAGGCGTTGTGACCCACGCGTCAACGCCGGTGCGTCGCGCGAACATGAATCCGCTCCACAGGTCGTTCAGACCCGCGTCCATGTCGCCGTCGCCATCGACGTCGGCCAGGGCGATCAGGGTGAACCACTCCTGGGGCATGTAGGGTATGGGGCCGTGTCCATCAGACGGTGCGAACTGCTGCGCGACGGACAATGACGTGAACAGGATGGGGGCGGTGCGCAGCAAGTGGGCTCCTCGTGTGGGCTTCCTTCAGGGCGACGAGTATGGGCGTCCGGGCGCTGTTGCGTCAAAGGGCGGATCGAACGGATCGATCAGCGGCCCCAGGAGCTGTCACGAACACCGCGTCCGACCGGTCGCCCTGGTCATCTTCCTGGCCATTCTTGCCGGCCGCCCCATGACACCGGCTCTCTGCGCCCCACAATGGCGCCCCGGCGCGACCGCGTGGTGTGGCCGCGTTTCGGACCCCAACGGAGACCGTCATGCTGATCAAGTCGTTCGTCCTCGGCGCCGCGCTCGTCTCGACCCCGCTGTGTTTCCTCGACGTGCCCTTCGTCGATGCGCCCAGCCTCGACGCACAGGGCCCCGGCAGGGCCGATGCCCCATCGTCGCGGGCCGCGGCGAGCAAGCAGGACCCGCAGGCCGGTGCCCTGGTGCGCACCGAGCAGCAGCTGCAGGCTGCACGCAAGGAACTCGAAGCGGCGCGCCGCGACCTCGCCGACCTGCGCCGGCAGATCGACGAACTGCTCGACATCGCCGATCAGGGCCTGATCGCCGAGCCGCGCCGCCGCGGCAATCAGTCGTGCGCGCCGACGCGCAACCGGGCGCTGCTGTCGCACTACCAGTGGCTCGAGCGCAACCACCACGACCAGCGCGCCGAGCAGGCGCTCGCCGCGGTGGTCGAGCAGGCCGGCAGCGATTCCGGCCGGTTGGCGCACCTGGCGCGCGAACTGATGACCGAGAAGGAGACCGCGGGGCAGTTCGATCGCGTCGCGCTGGCGCTGGCGCAGCAGATCGAGAAGGACAAGTCCCGGCACCGCGACGCGCGGTTGCTCGACACCATGGCGCTGGCCAACTTCCTCAACGGCGGCATCGAGCACGCGATCGTGCTGCAGCAGGCGGCGATCAAGAACGGCGGCAACAACGACGAATACCGCACCCGCCTGCGCACCTACGAAGCGGCGCGCACGGCGCTGGCGGCAGCGAAGGTCGCGCCGACCGCGGCGCCGGCAGCAAACACCGAAGCGCTGCCGGCGGCGGTCGCGGCGGTCAACGACGACGAGTAGACGCCGGTCCGTTGCGCGGTAGGCTGCGGCGACGATGGGGCACCCCGATCCGAACGTCGCGGCGGCCGGCGCGAGCCAGCTCGAGTTCGACGCGTTCGCGCCCGGGGACTCCGCCTGGAACCGGGCGGCCGGGCGCGCCGCGCAGGCCGATCCGTTCTGCTGCCGTTCGGAGTGGCAGCTCGCGTTCCACGAGACGCACTACCCGGATCGGCCGCTGCACCTGCTGCGGCGGCAGCGCAGTTACCTGGCGCTCGCCGCGCACCGGCTGCCGGGTGGCGTGTTGCGTCTCGAACCACTCGAGTGCCACTGGGCGTTCGGTTGTCCACTGCTCGGTGCACATGCGGTCGAGTTGCTGCTGGCGCTGGCCGCAGCGGTGACCCGCGCCGAAGGTCAGCCGCCGGAGTTGTTGATCAGCGGGCTCTTGCCGGGCGGCGAACTGCTGCGGCAGGTGGTGCGCGCGTTCCACGGCCGTGCGGCGATCTACCGCTGCGAACCGGGCGTGTCGCGCAGCGCCTCGCTGCAGGGCGGGATCGACGGTTACCTGTCCCGGCGTTCGGCCAAGCATCGCCGCGGCCTGCGGCAGGCGGAACGGCGCGCGTCGGATCGCGGTGTCGGTTACGAGCGGGTGGCGCCGCGCGATGTTGAGTTGGCGGCGGTGACCTACGAACGCATGCTCGAGGTCGAACGCGCGAGCTGGAAGGGCATCGGCCAGTGCGGCATGGCCGAGTCGCCGTCGCGCGAGTTCTACGCGGCGCTGCTGACGCGCATGGCGCACTCGGGCATCGGCCGGATCGTGTTCGCGCGGCGCGACGGCCGCGACATCGGTTTCATCTTCGGCGGCCTCGCCGGATCGACCTACCGCGGCCAGCAGTTCAGCTACGTCGAGGACGAGAGCAACGCTTCGATCGGCAACCTGCTGCAGCTCGAGCAACTACGCTGGCTCTGCGAGGAAGGCGCGACGCGTTACGACATGGGGCCGCGCATGGATTACAAGCTGCATTGGACCGAGATCGAAACCGTCGCCGAAGCGCTGCTGATCCGGCCGTGAGCGCGGAGTGCCGTCGGTTCACCGCCCGCGCAGCCACTGCACCAGCTGCGCCTGCTGCAGCGCGCCGCTGATCCGCCGTTCTTCGTTGCCGCCGCGCAGCAGCACCAAGGTCGGGATCGATTGGATCGCGAAACGTGCGGCCAGCGCCGGCGCCGCTTCGGTGTCGACCTTGGCGAACACCACCTGTCCGGCGAGCTCGCGTGCGGCGGCGGCGAAGTGCGGCGCCATCATCTTGCACGGGCTGCACCAGCCGGCCCAGAAGTCGACGACGATGGGCAGATCGACCTTGCTCACGACCCTGTCGAAGGTCGCCGCGTCGAGTTCGACGGCCTTGCCGAGCAGGTGCGCCTTGCAGGTTGCGCAGACCGGCACGTCGCCCAGGCGCGCCGTGGGCACGCGGTTGAGGCTGCGGCACGAAGGGCAGGGCAGGACGACGGTCGACATGTCGTGCAGGTTACCGCGCGGCGTCGCGATCAGATGCGCAGGCCGGCGCCGCCGGCGCTGGCCGACTTCGCGGCGGTCTTCGTCGTCGCGACCTTGCCGACCGTGGTCGTTGTGGTCTTCGTGGGGGCCGTGACAGGGATCACCGCCGGCACCTTGGCACGGTGCCGCGAGACGGCGATCAGCGCGGCGAGCGCGTCGCGCGACAACCGCGTGTGGCCTTCGACCGCCAGCGCGATGTCGTTGAGCGTGATCACGCCGATCGCCACACCGTTGCCGTCGACCACCGGCAGCCGGTGCAACTGGTGGCTGGCCATGCGCTGCACGGCGACGTCGACGTCTTCGTCGGCGCGGCAGCTGATCAGTTGCTTGGACATCACCTCGGCGACGCGCAGTTCGGTGAGTCGGCGGCCTTTGGTCAAGGCACCCATGCAGATGTCGCGATCGGTGATCGCGGCGCCGACGCGCCCTTGCGTGTCGACCACCGCCAGCATGCCGACGTCGTGTTCCCACATCAGTTCGGCCGCGCGCTGCAGCGAATCCATCGGGTGCACCGAGTAGGCGGGAGAACTCATCAGCTCGCGGATCTTCATGGTCGAACCTCCGACGGCACAATGCACCGGTCGTCGCCGTCGGCGTCGATACGGCGCAGTGGGCAGGTGCGCCGCGAAGGCTACGCAGACCAGCCTTGGGCGCCGACCAGCGGCACGAAGGTGACGTTGGCCAGGGGGCGCTCGTGCCAACCGTCGGCGAGGTGCTGCACGGCCATCAGGGTCTGTGTTCCCTGGTCTTCACCGACGGGAATCACCAACCGACCGCCGACGCCGAGCTGGGCCCGCAAGGCGGGCGGCACGCGCGGCCCACCGGCCGAGACCATGATGGCGTCGAACGGCGCGTGTTCGGGCCAGCCCAGCGTGCCGTCACCGGCGCGCACGTGCACCTGCGGGAAGCCGCTGCGCGCCAGGTGCTCGGCGGCGTCGCGGGCCAGTTGCGCGTGACGTTCGATCGTGAACACCTCGCGCGCCAGCATCGCCAGCAGGGCCGCGACGTAACCCGAACCGGTGCCGACTTCGAGCACCTTCTCGCTGCCGGTCAGATCGAGCGCGGCCAGCATGCGGGCGACGACGTAGGGCTGGGAGATCGTCTGCCCGGCGCCGATCGGCAACGGCCGGTCTTCGTAGGCGTATGCCGCCGCGTAGGTCGGCACGAACAGTTCGCGACGCAGGGTAGCCATCGCCTGCAGCACGTGCGGTTCCCGGATGCCACGCGCGATCAGCTGGCGTTCGACCATCTGTTGCCGCTGCCGGGCCAGGTCCTGCTGGGGAACGGCCATGGCGTCAGTCTGCCGCCGCCGCGCGTCGCCGGCCATGCGCACGAGTTCGAAGTGGCGCTGGCCCGTCACCCCCGCGCGCGGCACATTGGCGGTGTGCGTCACCCCTCGCCCGGTCACTTCCGTTCCGTCGCCGATTTCGCCGCGCACCTGCGCGGGCTCGACCCGACCTGGCAGATCGACGTCGCGGTCGCCGCCGGCGGCGCGTTGGCAAGACCCATCACCGTGCACGGACGCGAGTTGGCCAACCGCTTCGCGTGCCATCCGATGGAGGGCTGGGACGGCACCGAGGACGGGCGGCCGACGGACCTGACGCTGCGCCGCTGGCGCAACTTCGGGCGCTCGGGGGCGGCGTTGGTGTGGGGCGGCGAGGCGTTCGCGGTGCAGCGCGACGGGCGCGCCAATCACCGGCAGCTCTACCTCGAACCCAGCCACGACACGGTGGCCGACCTCGCCGCGCTGCTCGCGGCGCTGCGCGAAGGGGCCGCCGAGATGGGCGTGTCGCCGTCGGCGCAGTTCGTCGGTCTGCAGCTCACGCACTCGGGGCGCTTCTCGCGGCCCGAAGGACCGCCGGCGCCGCAGATCGCGTTCGCGCACCCGGTGTTGACCGAGAAGTACCCCTACATGGCGTCGGCGCACGTGTTGACCGACGATGAACTCGAGGCGATCGGCGACAACTACGTGCGCGCGGCGCAGTTTGCGCAGCAGGCCGGTTTCGACTTCGTCGACGTCAAGTGCTGTCACGGCTACCTGCTGCACGAGCTGCTCGGTGCACGCGCGCGCCCGGGGCCGTATGGCGGCGACTTCGCGGGCCGCACGCGCCTGTTCGAACGCATCGTCGCCGGCATCCGCAGCGCCTGCCCCGGGTTGCCGATCGGCGTGCGCCTGTCGCTCGCCGACATCGTGCCGTTCGAGAAGGATCCCGACACGGGCGTCGGGCGGCCGATGACGACGGCGCTGCCGTACGAACACGGTTTCGGGGTCGATCCCCGGCAGCCGACGCAGTTCGACTTCGCCGAGCCGCTCGCACTGCTGCGCCGCTTCGTCGAACTCGGCATCGAACTGGTCAACGTCTCGCTGGGCTCACCCTACTGGAACCCGCACCTGCAGCGCCCGGCCGCGTATCCGCCCAGCGACGGTTACCAGCCGCCCGACGATCCGCTGCGTTTCGTCAAGCAGCACCTCGACGCGGTGCAGGCCGTCAAGGCGGCGGTGCCCGCGCTCAAGTACGTCGGCACCGGCTACACCTACCTGCAGGAGTGGCTCGGCCACGTGGCGCAGCACGAGGTCGCCGCCGGCCACACCGACTTCGTGGGGCTGGGCCGCATGCTGCTGAGTTACCCCGAACTGCCGCACGACCTGCTCGCCGGTCGCGACGTGCAGAAGAAGCGCATCTGCCGCACGTTCTCGGACTGCACGACGGGCCCGCGCAACGGCATGGTCAGCGGCTGTTACCCGCTCGATCCGTTCTACAAGCAGCGCCCCGAAGCCGCGGTGATCAAGAAGCTGCGCGACGGAGCCAAGGCATGAAGGGTGACGATCTGCAGGAGGTGCGCGCGGGGTTGCGCATGGCGACGGCGCCCGATCCGGCGCAGATCGCAGCAGAACGCGAACTGCTGACCGAGATCGACGCGAGGCCGTTGCCCGGCCGGCTGCGCGGTTACCTGAAGTTCGTCGGCCCCGGCTACCTGCAGAGTGCGATGACGCTCGGCAGCGGCACGGCGGCGAGCAGCCTGTTCGCCGGAGCGGTGTTCGGCTACGAACTGCTGTGGGTCGCTCCTGTGGGCATGCTGATCGGCGTGCTCGTGATGGCGGTCATCGCGCACCAGACGTTGTCGACCGGAGCGCGGCCGCTGCCCGCGATGGCCCGGCATGCGGGCGCGCCGCTCGCGTGGGGGTTCGCCGCCGCTGCTGTACTCGCGTCGATCGTGTGGCACTTCCCGCAGTACAACCTCGCCGCAGCCGTGCTCGTCGACGCCGCCGACGTGGTCGGTGTGTCGGGCGTTCCCCTGGGGGTGGCGAGCGCGTTCGTGCTCGCCTGGGCAATTGCGCTGTCGCTGCTCTACGGCAAGAGCCCGGCGCTCGTGAAGCTGTACGAACGGCTGCTCAAGTACGTCGTCTGGGGCATCGTCTTGTCGCTGCTGTGGGTCGTCGCGAAGACCGAAACCGATTGGGGCGCGGTCGCAGCCGGCTTCGTGCCGAGCCTGCCCGCGGCACGCGACGACATCAGCAGCGTCGAGCTCGCGGTCAGCGGTGTGGCCGCGGCGGTCGGCATCAACATGGTGCTGCTCTATCCCTACAGCCTGCTCGCGCGCGGCTGGGGGCGCGAGCACCGCGGGCTCGCGAAGTTCGATCTGTTCGCCGGCATGCTCGTGCCGTACGCGCTGGCCAGTGGCCTGCTCGTGATCGCGACCGCGAACACGCTGCACACGTCGGGCACCGAGGTCACGAAGACGGCGACCGTCGCCACGCTCGCGCGTGTGCTCGGCGACGTCATCGGGCCGGTGTCGGGGCGGCTGTTGTTCGACCTCGGCATGGCGGCGATGGCACTCAGCACGATCACGCTGCACATGGTGTGCTGCGGCTTCGTCGCGATGGAGTGGTTCGGGTTCCCGTTCGGCAGCGCGCGGCACCGCCTGTGCATGCTGCTGCCGATCCCGGGCGCGCTCGCGCCGCTGATCTGGGGCGACTACGTCGCCTACCTCGCGGTGCCGACGACGATCGTCTGCGGCGCGATGCTGCCGATCGCGTACTTCGGCTTCCTCCGGTTGTCGCGCAGCGACGCCTACCTCGGCTCGGACCGCCCACGCGGCCCGGCGACGGCGGTGATCCTGCTCGTCGCGATCCTGGTCATCGTCGGGGGTACGCTCCTCTTCGCCTTCCAGAAGCTGCTCTGATGACCGCCGACGAACCCATCTTCCGCCTGTGCTTCGCCGCCGCACACGTCGTGATGCGACCCGAGTACGCCGCGCTCGGGCACTCGCTCGCCGCGCCGGGTGATCACGCCGAGATCGAAGCGCACATCGACTGGTCCGCGACGATGCGGTTGCGCCGCGTGCTCGACGGCTACGGCATGGGCATCGCCGAAGCGATGGACACCGCCCAGCGGTTCTTCATCGGCTGGCCCGCGGCGCGGCGGTTGATCACCGAGTGTGGCGCGATGCAGCTGCGGAACGGGTTCTGCGCCGGCGCCGGCACCGACCAGCTCACGGCCGTGCGCGGCAAGACCGACCTCGTCGACGCGGTCGTCGAACAGTGCGCGTTCATCCGTTCGCACGGCGGCATCCCGGTGCTGCTGCCGATACCGTGGCTCACCGCCAACGGCGCTGGCGAACAGGACTACGTCGACGTCTACGCGGCGATCGTGAAGCAGGTGCAAGGTCCGGTGTTCGTGCACTGGCTCGGCGAGATGTTCCTGCCGGCGCTGGCCGGCTACTTCCCGGGCGATAGCTTTGCGCGGGTCATGGCGCTCGATCCGGCGGTGGTGCGCGGCTGCAAACTGTCGCTGCTCGACGCCGAGTTGGAACTGCGCGTGCGGCGTGAGCTGTTGCCGCGCGAACAGATCGTGCTCACCGGCGACGACTTCCACTTCGGCGCGATGCTCAGGGGCGACGGCCAGGCGCCGACGCGGTCGACCATGATCGGCGACCGGCGCGTGGCGCTCGGCGACTTCAGTCACGCGTTGTTGGGCATCTTCGACGCGATCGCCGCACCGACGCAGGCGGCCCTCGAAGCGCTCGAGGACGGCGATGTCGACACGTTCGATCGCCGCATGGCCGCGTGCGAGGAACTGGGCCAACACGTGTTCGCCGCGCCGACGCAGCACTACAAGGCGGGGCTGGCGTTCCTGGCCTGGTGCAACGGGCTGCAGGACACCTTCCTGCTCGTCAACCGCGAGGAACAGCACCGCGACCGCGCTCACTACCTGCGCTGCGCCGAACTGGCGCGCGCCGCCGATGCCGTGCTCGACGCCGGCATGTTCACGCGGCGGCTCAACGAGTTCACGGCGGGCGGTTAGCGTGCGCTGCTGGCCGCTGCTGCTGCTGGTGCTGGCCGCGGGACTGTGCGCGCAACGGCCGCCAGTCGCCGTCGAGCGCGCCGATCCGGCTGGCGAGTTCTTCGCCGCCGGTGGCCTGGTGCGTGTCGAGCTGACCCTGGACCCCGCCGAACGCGAGCGCCTGCGCAAGCAGCCGCGTGAGTATGCGCACGCGACGCTGCGCATCGACGGCGGCGAGGCCTGGGTCGATGTCGGCGTCAAGCTCAAGGGTTCGGCGGGCAGCTTCCGCAAGATCGACGAGGGACCGGGGTTCACCGTCAACCTCGGCAAGTTCGGCAACGCGGCTCGACTGCACGGACTGCGCCGCTTCCACCTCAACAACGGTGCCCAGGACGACAGCCGCCTGTGCGAGTGGCTCGGCAACGAGGTGTTCACCGCGGCCGGTCATCCGGCGCCGCGCGTCAGTCACGCGCACGTGTTCCTCGATGGGGTCGAACTGGGCCTCTACGTGCTGCGTGAGGCGTTCGACGAACAGTTCGTGCAGCGGGTGTTCGGTGACGCTGTGGGCAATCTCTACGACGGCGGCTTCTGTCGCGACATCGACGCCGAACTGGAGAAGGACGAAGGCAAGGGCCCGGGCGACCAGGCCGATCTGCGCCGGTTGCGTGAGGTCAGCGTCGCGTTCGACGCAGCGGGTGCGGAGCGGTTCGCGGCCGCCGTCGATGTCGATGCCCTGATCGACTTCTGCGCGCTCGAGGCGATGCTCGGACACTGGGACGGCTACAGCCTGAATCGCAACAACTACCGGCTGTGGATCGGCGCCGCGCCGGGCCGCGCGGTGTTCCTGCCGCACGGCATGGACCAGTTGTTCGGTGACAGCAGCGCGTCGATCCTGCGGCACCCGTCGGCGATCGTCGCGCAGGCGCTGATGCAGCAACCGGAATGGCGCAAGCGTTACCGCGAACGTCTGCGGCAACTGTTGCCGCTGTTCGCGCCGACGCGGCTCGAGCCGCGCCTGCAGGCCGCCTCCGCGCGTTTGCAGAAGGAACTGCGGCGCAGCGCGCCGGAACTGGCGCGTGCTCAGGAGGCCGCAACCAGGGACCTGATCAACCGCGTCGCGGCGCGTTATCGCGACCTGAGGCAACAGGTGCGCGCACCCGAACCGCGCCCGTTGCCGCTCGCCGTCGGTCGGGCTGCGCCGCTGCGCGATTGGCGGCCGGCAGCACAGACCGAACACGTGTCCCTCGCCAAGAAGGGCTTCAAGGGCGTGACCACGCTGCATCTGGCCAGCGATCAACCCGGCACCGAGCCGCGCCGGGGGGCGTACCGCACCACGTTGTTGCTCGAGCGCGGTCGTTATCGGCTCGAGTCCAAGGCACGCTGCGAAGGACTCGCGGCAGGGCCGATCGACGGTCGCGGCGGCGCGTGCCTGGCGGTCGACGACGCGCACAGCAAGGGCCTGACCGGCGACCAGAACTGGCAGGACCTCGTCTGCGAGTTCGAGGTCGCCGAGTACCAGCGCGACGTCGAGTTGCGCCTCGAATTGGCTGCGCCGGCCGGCAAGGTGTGGTTTCGGCTCGATTCGTTGCAGATCGTGCGGTTGCCCTGAGGGCGGTATCAGGAGTGGGGCAGGACCTTCTCGATGCGACGGTCGGGCACCAACCAGATGACTGCGACAGCGAGGAACGAGACGATCGCCAGCACCGGCGACCACAGCGCCAGCGGGATCGCAACGGCGTAGAGCGCCATCGAGACCTTGCCCTTGCCATCTGCGCCAATTGCCTTGGCCAGGGGGGTGTCAGAGCTGTGGTGCTTGAGCAGCGTGAGCACCAGGATGCGGTACGCGACGCCGGCCATCAGCAAGACACCGCCGTAGAGCGACACCGCTTCGGGCGCGAAGTGACTCTCGCCCATCCATGCCGTGACGAACGGGAACAGCGACAGCCAGAACAGCAAGTGCAGGTTGGCCCACAGCACGCCGCCGCTGATGCGCTGCACGGCCTGGAACAGGTGGTGATGGTTGTTCCAGTAGATGCCCAGGTAGACGAAGCTGACCACGTAACTCGCGAACACCGGAGCGAGCTGCCACAGCGCGCCGAAGTCCTTCTCGCCGTGAGGCAGCTTGAGCTCGAGCACCAGGATGGTGATGACGATGGCGAGCACGCCGTCGCTGAACGCTTCGAGGCGGTTCTTGTGCATGAGGTATCACACTAGCGGCCGGTGCGGCCGGTTTTCGCGTGCGCCGGCAGACGGACCCGCGCGGTCACCACTTCGGAATGCAGAGTGCCCCGGTGACGTCGGAATCGGCATGCGCCGCCCCGTCGTGGAATGTGTGTGGAGAACCGGAAATGGCGCAAAACCTGCGACAGAGATCGAGCCTGCCTCGACCGACCGGTGCGTAGGTGGCGGTGCATGTCGGGCCTTCGCGCCCGCCGGGTCCATGATGCAACCTACCCGTTGGAGCAGCGCGTTCGAGATCCTGCGACGGCGCATGCAGAGGCGAGAAGAGGAGCGGCAGCTCGTGCGTGAGTTGCGTGGGCTCGGCGAGGCGCGCACCTCCGGCGCCGAGCCCGAGCCTCTTCACTGTGGGGAACGGCCCTTGGACCTGCCGCGTGATGAGCCGCCGCGCCGGCCTTAGTCCCCGTGGCGCGCAGTCCGTGATCTGCGCCAACGTGGCGGCGGACTTCTCCCGGCGGCAATAGTGCATCGCAGTGCTACCCGCCTGCCGTAGCCTGCGCGGGTGATTCCTCGCGAACTCCTCGGTGTCGGCAAGGTGCCCGGCCACAGCCACGAGCTGCGTTGTTACCGCCACGACCGCGACTACTCGATCTGGATCGACGGCATCGAACTGATGAGCAGCCGCGTGCACGGCAGCGAGCAGGCCCTGGCCGAACTGGCGCTCGACAAGCTGGGGCCCAAGGCCGGGCCGCGCATCCTGGTCGGAGGGCTTGGCATGGGCTTCACGCTGGCGCGCGCGTTGGCCCTGGTCGACGCGCAGGCCCACGTCGACGTCGCCGAGCTGGTTCCCGAGGTCGTCACCTGGAACCGCGAACTGTTCGGCCACTGCGCCGGCCAGCCGCTGCTCGACCCGCGCACGCATGTCGTCGTCGACGATGTCGGCAAGGTGATCGCCGGAGCGACGGGTCTCTACGACGTGATCCTGCTCGACGTCGACAACGGCCCGGAAGGCCTGTCGCGTCCAGCCAACAACAGTCTCTACAATCGTCCGGGCCTGGCTGCGGCGCGCGCCGCGCTGGGCCGCGGCGGCGTGCTGGCGATCTGGTCCTCGGGTGAGGACGAGAGCTTCGAGCACCGTCTTCGTGACTCGGGCTTCGCCGTCAAGGCGCACCGCGTGCGTGCACGCATCACCAAGGGGCCGCGCCGCATCATCTGGGTCGCGACACGCGCCTGACCGTCGTCAGTCGAGAGGATCTGGCCATGAACCGTTCGTCGTCCAACGTTGCCGTGTTGCTGCTGTCGTCGGTCGCCGGTGTCGCTCAGCAGAAGCCGCCGACCGGCCGTGAGCTCGACCAGCTGGTGGGGAGTTTCGGTGCAGCAGGACGCGCGCAGCGACGAGGGGCAGCGCCAGCGCGCCGCGATCCTGACGCGGCTGCAGACACTGCCACCACTCGACCCTCGCGCCGTGGCGGCTTGGGAGAAGAAGATCGACAAGTTGATCGCCAAGGGCCCGACCCTGCAGAAGAGCGGCGACAACTGGCTGTGGCCTGCCGACAAGAAGACCGGCCAGCCCGACCGCGGCCGCTATGTCGTCGGGGGTGAGACCAAGAAGCCCAAGGGGCTGCTCATCGCGATGCACGGCGGTGGCCTTGGCTCGGCCGACGCCGGGCCCGCGGCTGCGTCCTACGGTCCCGCGGCGAGTCACTTCGACTGGGTGATGATCGCGCCGCAGGCACTGCAGGCGACCGAACGTGGCTGGACCGACTCGGGCACCGAGGAGTTCGTGCTCGATCTCGTCGGCGCCGCGTTGCGCACCTGGAAGATCGACCCCGACCGCGTGTACTTCGCCGGTCACTCGATGGGTGGCTACGGCAGCTGGACTCTGGGCGCGCACCACGCCGACCGGCTCGCCGCGATCGCGCCGAGCGCGGGTGCGCCGACGCCGATCCAGAGCAAGCCGGGTGGGCCGATCATCGACATCGCCGAAGGCGTGATCCCGTCGCTGCGCAACGTCTTCGTGTCGGTCTACCAGAGCCTCGACGACGTGCAGGTGCCGCCGGCGCCCAACCAGTTCGCGGTCGGGCAGCTGGCCGCTGCGGCCGGCAAGTGGGGCGGCTTCGAGCACGACTACTGGGAGGTCGACGGCCGTGGCCACGATGCGCCGCCCGGCGGGCCGCAGGCGCAGCTGGAGAAGGTCGCGGCGCGAGTTCGTGAGCCGGTGCCGCAGCGCATCGTCTGGCAGCCGGTGTTGTCGTGGAAGCGGCAGTTCTACTGGCTGTATTGGCAGGACCCCGTCGCCAATGCCCTGCTCGTCGCCGATCTCGATCGCGTCAACAACGCCGTGTCGATCACCGTCGACAAGCCGAGCGAAGGGCTCTACGTGTTGCTCGATGCACGCGTGCTCGACATCACCAAGGAGGTCGCGGTCTCCGTCAATGGCGCCGAGGTCTTCCGTGGCGAAGCGACCATGGATCTGGGCACGCTGCTGCTGACCAGCGAGCATCCCGATCCCAAGCTGCGGTTCGCGGCGCGCGTGCCGGCGTTCGTCGTCAAGTAGCGCGCGGCTACGGGTTGCTCGGCTGCTCGAGGATCTCGTAGAGCCCGTGTCGATCGCCCTTGATGCGGCCCTTCTGCTCGAGCGCCAACCATACTTCCCGAGGGTACTGCGTCGGCGGCAACACCGCGACCACACCCGAACGTTGCCCCTTGCTCATCGCATCGTGGCCGAGCTTGGACTCCTCGTCGAGTCGGGTCAGCTTCAGCCGCTTCTTGAGCGCTTTCATCGCCCGCTGCAGGGTCTCCTTGGTGAAGGAGCCGTCGGGGTTGTATTCGATGAGGTTGGCAGGTTCGCCGTCGGGGGATTGCATACCGGCATCATGGCGCAACGGCGGTCGTAACGCATCGGGCAGCACCGAAGACCGTCCTTGGGCCCATGGCCGGGCGGCGGCCGAGCGCTCCGATCTCCGGCAGCGCCTACGCCGTCGCGTTGGTGGTGTTCGCGCTGTTGCCGGGGTGGTGGTCGCGGGTCACGCCGTCGAGCGAGACACCACGACGGCACCGAGGATCACGACCGTCGCCAGGCTCGCCTGCAGCAACGCCCCCGGCGTGAGCACCGGCAGGACCATGAGCACGAGACCGGCCACGAGTTGCGGTGCGCGACCTTGCTTCTTGCCGTAGAGGAACAGGCTCAAGCCGATCGAACTCGTGAACAAACCGGTCACCAGCGACGCGGTGGTGAACTCCATGGTCGTACTCCTTGGCGCGGTGGCCACCGGACCCTTCGGCACGCCACGGGCGCAGGATGAGCGATACCTGCGCCGTGCGCACTCAGGCCAGCAGCGCCAGCAGCGCGGGTCCCATTTCGGGACCGTGATGGTCGCCGTCGTGGGTGACGCGCAGCAGACATTCGCGGAAACGACGACACGCGCGTCGTCGCAGCTCGTGCACGCGGTTGACGGGTTCGCGCCACAGGGCGGCGATCTCGCGCACGGTCAGTTCCTTCTCGAAGTGCATCCGCAGGAACTCGCGCAGCGAGTGGGCCATCGGTGGCGACTGCCGGTCGAGTTCGCGCAGCGCGGTGCGGATGCGTTCCTGCGCCCAACGGTGGTCGAGCTGCTCGGGTGAGCCCAGTCTGGGCGGCGCCGGCGGGATCGCGCCTTCGATCAGCCGGCGTCGATGGCGGAAGTTGCGCGCTTCCGAGCGTTCGACGCGACAGGCCACGTGGTGAACGACGCCGCGCAGGAACGCGTCGAAGCCGTGCGGGGCGAGCTCGGGGTGCACGTGGCTCAGGGCGCCGCGCGGCTTCAGGCATTCGACGAACACGTCCTGCACGGCGTCGTCGACGTAGCTGCGCAAGGGGGTGTGCCGCCAGCGGAACCACAGCCAGCGCTGTACGGTGTTGCCGTAGCGCTGCGCGAAGGTGGCGCGCGCCCTCTCGTCACCTTCGGCTGCGGCCTGCACCATGCGCCAGGTTGCGGCTGCACTGGTGGCGGTGGATTCGTCGGGCATGGCAAAGACTCCGCTGAGGAGTCGATGCAGTATGGGTGTCAGGCCGTGGCGCGACGATCGGCAGTAGAGGGCAGGCGCTGCGGGAAGTTGTGCCCAAGTGCGGTGCCGCAGCCGCGGTGGTCGGCGATTGCCGCGGATCGGGCACCAGGAACGTCGCCGCGAGGTGAACAAGAGACGGTCCGTCACCTGGACCACATGGAGTCACGCAGATGAAACTTCCGTTGACGACGATGATGCTTGCCGGCGTGTGCCTGTTGCAGGCCGCCCCGGGCCAGAGCGGAGTGGCGATGAGCGTGCGCACGGCGATCGGCACCGTGGGGTACGCGTGCGAGCCGTTCGAGTGCTTGCCGAACCAGACCCTCGCCGGTCTCGGCGAAATGGTGGACGTCGAGGTCTACGGTCGCGTCGGTAGCCCGTACGTGTTGTTCGGGGGCATGCCGGTCGTCGGTTGCCAGCCGTTCCCCGGGTTCACGGGTGGCTTGGCGTTGTGGAGCCCGATCATCACGCTGCAGATCGGCGGCATCGGCGACACCGGCATCGGCAACGAGTGCAACGTCGATGTAGCCGAATACCGGTTCATGGTTCCGACCAACGTACCGACCGGCGTGCAGTTCCGGCTGCAGGCGGTCACGATGGCCGGCACCGACGACGGCTTCGGCTTCACGCGCGCCGTCGAGATCCACACGCGCTGATGCGTGATGCAGCGGCGCCCTCGGCAGAGGGTGCCGCGCGTTCGTTCAATCGCCGCCGGGTGTCAGTTCGCGCGCCCACGACGGCACCTCACGTCGATAGCTTTCGACGTCATTGCTGCGTCGGGCGAAGTAGCGCGCCAGCCCGCCCTGGTAGAGCACGGCGATGCCGATCACCATCGCGTACCACGCGGTGCTGATCGAGCCGGCGAGTTTGCGCACGTCGATGCCCAAACCCTTGGTGTTGCCGACGGCCTTGACCATCGCGTCGCCGGCGTCGGGCAACACCAGCAGGCCGAGCACGCCGTAGAGCACCAAGGTCGCCAACAAGATCAGTTCGCCGCGCGCGAGCCGTTGTGGCGCGCTGCTCTCGCCACGCCGCAGGGCGGTCGCCTGCCGGCGCGCGTTGCTGCCGACGGCCAGCAGCACGGCGCCGATCGCAGCCCCGATGACGTCGAGAGTGGGTGCGGCGAAGATCAGGCTCAGCGCGCCGAAGATGACGTAGCCGCCGCCGTTGGTGTTGGCGACGCGCGCCGCTCGGGCCAGCGGTCGATGCAGCGCGAAGGCGCGCTGCAGGATCGCCCGGTCGGCCGTCGAGGGGCCGTCGGGTGAGTTCACGTCCGGTGAGTCGCGCATGGTGGAACGCTACTGCGACGGCGGCCGCGCCCCGCGACTTCCGCCGGATCCCGTGCTGTGGCGCCCGCGTCAGTCCTTGCGCTTGGGCTTGCTGCGTTTGGTGGCGCCACTCGCCGACGCCTTGTACGCACCCTTGGGCGCGAACTTGTGCTGCGGCTTGAACGGCGCCTGGAACGGCGGCCGTTTCGGCGGTTTGCCGTCGCGCCCTTCGTAGGGGTGGATCGCGAGATGCGGATCGCGCGGGTCCCGCCGGCGCACCCGTTGCGCGAACGCGCCGGCGACGTCGGCGGCGATGCCGAAGGTCGACTCGAACCGCCGCAGGTCGATCGCACCGACCTGTTTGCTGTCGACGCCGCCGCGCCGGCAGACGTGCGCCAGGATGCGGCGCGGGTCGGCGCCGTCGGCCACGCCCCAGTTGATGCGGAAGGTGACGAAGCCCTCTTCGCGGCGCGGCGGGCCGTCGTCGTGATGGGACGGGCCGTCGTTGTTGCCAGCATGGCCGCGGTGGCCGTGCGGCGCCGGCGGTGCGTGGACCTTGCCCGGCCCGGTCGAACCGTGCGGCGCGACCGAGTGCACGGCGAACGGTTCGACGACCGGCCCGCCGCCCAGTTCGCCGAGCAGCGTCGCGACCACCGCGACCGGGTCGCGGTCGGCCAAGAGGCGTTTGGCCAGTTTGTGCTGCGCGGTCGCCGGGACCTGCGCATCGAGCGCCGCGGTCAGCTTGACCATCGTCTGTTCGTCGCGCGCCGCCTGCACCTCCGCGGCGGTCGGCACGGCACGCCATTGCATCGGCACCCGCGCCTCGCTGATCAGCCGCCGCGCGCCGCGTTCGAGCGAACGCGACACCAGCAGCACGCTCTTGCCCTTCTGGCCGGCGCGTCCGGTGCGGCCGCTGCGGTGCGTGTAGGAGGCGCCGTCGATCGGCGGATCCATGTGCACGACACTCTGCACGTCGGGCACGTCGAGGCCGCGCGCGGCGACGTCGGTGGCGACCAGCGTGGTGATCGTGCCGCGCCGGAACGCCGCCAGCGTGCGGGTGCGTTGCGCCTGGGTCAGGTCGCCCGACAGGGGCATGGCGCGGAAACCGTCGGTCTCGAGCTTGTCGGCCAGCGACGTCGTGTCCTCGCGCGTGCGCACGAACACCAGCACCCGCACGTCGCCGGCGAGCAGCAGGTGGTTGACCAGCGCGCCATATCGATCGCGTGCGTTGAGCAGATGCGCGACGTGCTCGATGTCGACGTTGGCCTGGCCGAGCGCCGTGCCTTCGATGTGCACCGCGTCGCGCTGGTAACGTTTGGTCAGGCCGCGCACCGCGGGCGGGAACGTCGCCGACACCAGGTGGGTGCGCCGCTCGGCCGGCACCTTGGCGAGGATCGCCTCGAGCTCGTCGCGGAAGCCCATGTCGAGCATCTGGTCTGCTTCGTCGAGCACCAGTTGCGACACCGAATCGAGCACGAGGGCCCCGTTGGTGACGTGATCGAGCAGGCGGCCCGGCGTGCCGACGACGATCGTGGGGCGCTTGCGCAGGCGTTGGCGTTCGAGCTGCTGGCTGGTGCCGCCGGTGACGCAGTCGCTGCTGACGTGGCGCACGTCGGCGAACAACCACTGCAGTTCGTCGCGGATCTGCGCCGCGAGTTCGCGCGTCGGTGCGATCACCAGCGTCGTCGGCCCGGCGCGATCCGGCGCGTCCTCGAGCAGCACCGGCGCCAGCGCGAAACCCAGCGCCACGGTCTTGCCCGAACCGGTCTGCGAGGTGATCTGCAGGTCGCGCACCTGGCCCTCGGCCTCACTCATGCTCTGCAGCACCGCGGTCTGGACCGCGGTCAACGTCGCGAAGCCGCGCCGGGTGAGCGCGGCACGCAGCGGCGCAGGGACGGCGTCGAACGGCGCCTTTGGCGCCGTTTCGTCGGACGGAGGCGAAGAGAGCATGGCTCCGTTGTCGCCGCCACGCCCCTTGGCGTCAATGGACGGCAGGTGCGGATTCACGCAAGGCCCCACAACGGCGTTCAACGGGCCGCCGTGGCCACGGATGCGCTGGCGGTGCCGCCGCCGAGGGCCTTGAACACGGCGATCAGGTCGGTGGCGACGGTGGCATCGCTGCTGGCGAGGTCGTCTTCGATCGTGGCGACGATGCGTTCGCTGTCGAGCACCGTCTGGAAGTCGCTGAGCCCTTCGGTGTATTGGGCTTGCGCCAGGGTGACCGCGCGCCGTGCTTCGGTGGCGGCGCGCTGGAGTGCCTGCCGCCGCGCCTGCTCACGCACGTACCGCGTCATCGCGTTCTCGGTCTCCTCGATGGCCAGCAGCACGGTCTGTTCGTAGGCGACCTGGGCTGCCTCCGCGCTCGCCTGCAGTGCCGCGATCCGGTTCTTGAGCCGGCCGCCGTCGAACAGGTTCCACCGCACCGACGGGCCGAAGCCGAGCACCTGGCTGTCCTGGTCGAACAGGTGTTTGCCGCCGTCCGCTGCCAATCCGAACGTGCCCGACAAGGAGAACTGCGGATACCGATCGGCCTCGGCGACGCCGATGCGGGCGACTTCGGCGGCGAAGCGTCGTTCGGCGGCGCGCACGTCGGGGCGGCGGCGCAGCAGGTCGACGGGTGTGCCGACGGCGATCGCCTCCGGCAACTTCGGCAGCGCGCCACCGTCGCCGAGCGTGATCGGCAGGTCGCCGGGTGCGCGACCGAGCAACACGGCGATGCGGTTGGCTGCGGTGCTGGTCGCGGCCTGCAGCTGCGGCAGGCGCGAACGCGTGGTCTCGACGTTGGTCGCCGCCTGGGCGACGTCGCGCTCACGCACCAGCCCGGCGGCCTGGCGCGCGCGCACCAGATCGAGCGTCTGCTGTTGCAGTTGCAGGTTCTGGTTGGCGAGCTGCAGGCGACGCTGCGCGGCGCGCAGGTCGACGTAGGTGCGCGCCACCTCGGCGGCCACGGACAGCGCCGCGGCGTGCACGTCGGCGGCGCTGGCGTCGAGGTCGCGGTCGGCAGCTTCGACCGAACGGCGCACGCGGCCCCACAGGTCGAGTTCCCACGCGGCGTCGAAACCGATCGAGTGGATCTCGGTGCTCGGGATGAAGGCGCCGAACGGCGTGTTGAGGCTCTCCTCGCGGTGTTCGTAGGCCGCACGGGCGTCGACGGTCGGCCACGCACCGGCCGCGGCCACGCCGCGCAGGGCGCGCGCCGCCTGCAGCCGCAGCAGGCTGGCGCGCAGGTCGAGGTTCTGCCGCAGCGCCAGTTCGACGAGCTGCGTCAACACCGGGTCGTTGCCGCGCTGCCACCACGCCGTGTCGTCGATCGCACCATCGCTGAGGCCGGCTTCGCGCGGCTGGGTCCAGGTAGGGGGCAGCTGCGGTTCTGCCGGCACGTAGTCGGGACCGACGGTGGTGCAGGCCGCGCCGAGCAGCGCGAGTAGCGACAGGTGACGGCTGGTCATGGAGCGATTCATCAGGCGAACTCCGCAGTCGGTTGGCGCGCTGCGTCCTCGGCGGCGTCCAACGCTCTCTCCCGCGCGGCGGCGCGGCCGTGATCGGCGGCGAACAGCAGGTAGAAGACCGGCACGACGAACAGCGTGAACAGCGTGCCCAGGCACATGCCGGCGACCAGCACGATGCCGATGCTGTTGCGCGCCATCGCGCCCGGACCGGTCACGAACACCAGCGGCAGGTGGCCGAAGATGGTCGCCGCGGTGGTCATCAGCACGGGGCGCAGGCGCGTCGCCGCCGCCTCACGCAGTGCGGCGAGCTTGGCGTGGCCGCGCCGCTGCAGCGTGTTGGCGAACTCGACGATCAGGATGCCGTTCTTCGCGATCAGGCCGACGAGCGTGATCAGCCCGACCTGCGAGTAGACGTTGACGGTCGTCTTCTCCATGTAGGAGAACAGCAGCGCGCCGGTGATCGCCAGCGGCACCGAACCGAGCAGCACGATCAGCGGATCGCGGAAGCTGCGGAACTGCGCGGCGAGCACCAGGTAGACGAGCAGGATCGCGAAGCCCAGCGTGGTCACGAGCGACGAGCCCTCGTGGCGGATCTGGCGCGACTCGCCCGCGTAGTCGATCGTCACATCGGGGTCGGCGAACTCTCGTGCCGCGCTTTCGAGCACCGCGAGCCCTTCCTCCTTGGTGATGCCCGGTTGCACGCCACCGTAGATCTTGACCGCGTTGCGCTGCTGGAAGCGGTTCAACGTGCGCGGCGCGGCCACCGCCTCGATCGTCGTGAACGCCGAGACCGGCACCAGGTCGCCGCGCGGCGTCTTGATCTTGAGGTCGAGCAGCGGGCCGACGGTGGCGCGGTCCTCGCGACCGATCTGCGGGATCACCTTGTAGCTGCGATCGAAGAAGTTGAAGCGGTTGACGTAGCCGCCGCCGAGCAGCGCGCCGAGTTCGCGACCGACGCTCTGCAGGTCCATGCCGAGGTCGGCGACGCGCTCGCGGTCGATGCGCACGCGCGCCTCGGGCCGGTCGATCTTGAGGTTGGTGTCGACGTACTGGAACTTGCCGCTCTTGATGGCCGAGTCCATGACGGCGTGCGTCGTCTGCAGCAGGTCCTCGAGCGGCAGCGAGCTCTGCAACACCAGTTCGACGTCGAACTGGCCGGAAGTCGGCAGCGGTGGGTCGAGCCGCGGATACGCGGTGACGCCGGGCACCTGCGAGACCATGCCGAACAGTTGCGGCCAGATCTCGGTGGTCGAGCGGTCGCGGTCCTTCCAGTCCTTGGCGACCATGCCGCCGAAGCCGCCCCAGTTGGCGACCAGCGACCACATGAACTTCGCCTCGGGCACCGTCTTGAGTTTCTCGACGACCTCGCGCGACGCGGCGTCGACGGCTTCCAGCGTCGCGTCGGGCGCGACCTCGAAGAACATGCTGATGTGGCTCTGGTCCTCGATCGGTGCGAGCTCACGGCGCGACTCGGTGTAGAGCGGCACCGCGGCGGCGGCGACGAACAGGGCCGTCGCGACGATCGCCCAGCGGATCGACAGCGCGCCGTCGAGCGCGCGTTCGTAGAGCCTGCGCACCCTGGCGAAGCCGGCGTCCACCCAGCGGGTCAGCACCGGTTGCTTGTCGTGGGCGCTGACGAACCACGCGCTCATGATCGGTGACAGCGTGATCGCGACCATGCCCGAGACGAGCACTGCGGCCGCCAGCGTGATCGCGAACTCGAGGAACAGCGCGCCGGTGAGCCCGCCCTGGAAGCCGATCGGCGTGTAGACCGCTGCGAGCGTGATCGTCATCGCGATGATCGGGCCGACCAGTTCACGCGCGGCCTCGGCGGCCGCCGCGAGCCGGGTCTTGCCCATGCGCACGTGGCGTTCGACGTTCTCGACGACGACGATCGCGTCGTCGACGACGAGGCCGACCGAGAGCACGATCGCCAGGATCGTCAGCAGGTTCAGCGAGAAGCCGAACGCCGCCATGACCACGGCTGCGCCGATCAGCGAAACCGGCATCGCGACCAACGGCACCAGCGCGGTACGCACCGAGCCCAGGAACAAGAACACGATCAGGCCGACGATGAGGATCGTCTCGACGAGTGTCTTGCTGATCTCGGCGAGAGCGTCGCGCATGAACTGCGTGCCGTCGTAGGCGAGGTGCATCTCGAGTTCCGTCGGCAGCTTGGTGCGCAGGCGGTCCATCTCGGCGACGAGCGACTTCTGCACGTCGATCTCGTTCGCGCCGACGAGCGGCCAGACGCCGAGGTAGACCGCCGGATGGTCGTCGTACTTCGCCATGAAGTCCGGCTCCTCGGCGCCGAGTTCGACCCTGGCGACGTCACTGAGGCGCACGATCGCGCCGCCGCGGTCGGTGACGATCAGCTGCGCGAACTCCTCGACCGAACGCAGGTCGGTGTCGGCGAGCAGGTTGACCTGCACGAGATTGCCCTTCGTCTGGCCGACGGCCGCGACGTAGTTGTTGCGCTGGATCGACGCGAACACGTCGCCGGGCGCGAGGTTCAACGCCGCGAGCTTGTCGGGGTCGATCCACACACGCATCGCGATCGGCCGGCCGGCCTCGACGGTGACGCGCTGCACGCCCTGGACCGTCGACAGCTGCGGCTGCACGTTGCGGGTCAGGTAGTCCGTGATCTGGGCGAGGCTGCGTTCGTCCGACGTGAAGCTCAGGTAGAACGATGCGTACGGCCGGTCGGCGCGCTGCACGTCGACCATAGGCGGTTCGGCCTCGCTCGGCAGTTCGCTGCGCACCTGCTGCAGGCGGGCGGTGACCTCGGCGAGCGCGCGGGTGGTGTCGTAGCCGAGCTCGAGCCGGATCGTCACCATGCTGACGCCCTGGCGGCTCTCGGACTCGATGTGGTCGATGCCGCCGATCGCGGACACGGCGCGTTCGATCGGCGTGGTCAGGAAGCCGCGCACGGTCTCGGCGCTGGCGCCCGTGTAGACCGTGGTGATGATGACCGAAGCGCTGTCGAGCTTCGGATACTGCTGCACGGGCAGCGAGGTCGCCACACGCACGCCCACGAGGACGAGCACGAGGTTCACGACCAGGGCCAGCACGGGGTGCCGGACGAACACGTCGGTGATCGAGCGCATCGTGAGCCTCAGTTGCCGGTGCCGGGGTTGCCGGCGGCCTGCTCTTTGGGAAGGGTGACGAGCATGCCGGGGTACTTGATCTTGAAGGAACCGTCGGCGGCGACCTTCTCGCCCGTCTCGAGCCCGCTCTCGACGACGACCTCGTCGCCGAGCACGGTGCCGCTGGCGACGCTGCGGGGATGGGCGCGCATGTTGCCCTTCCCGTCACTCTGCAGGACCCAGACGCTGCTGCCGTCCGGGCCGCGGCGCAACGCGCTGACCGGTACGACGGTGACCTCGCGCGGCGCAGCCACCGGCACGCGCACACGCACCGAGGCGCCGGGCCGCGGCAGCGGATCGACGCCGCGCAACTCGGCGCGGATCCAGGTGTTGCGTGTGTTCACGTCGACGCGCGCGTCGAGCGCGACGATCTTCGCCGGCACCGGCGCGCCGCCGCGTGCGATCACCACCTCGATGGTCGTGTCGACCTCGAGCCGGCGCGCGACCTCCTGCGTCACGGCGAAGTCGACGTGCACGGCGTCGTCGATGCCCTGCAGCGTCGCGATCAGGGTGCCGGGTTCGAGATACTGGCCGATCTGCAGGTCGACGAGGCCGACGCGGGCGCGGAACGGGGCGCGCAGTCGCTTCTGCTCGAGCAGCGCTCGCAAGCGGGCGACGTTCGCGTTGGCCATGTCGCGCTCAGCCCGCGCCCGGTCGACATCCGCAGCCGATGCGCCCTGTTGTTCGAGCGCACGCTCCATGCGGCCGAGCATCGTCTCGGCGAGCCGGGCCTCGGCCTCGAGGGCCGCGAGCTGGGCCTCTTCGACGGCGACATCGAGCTCGACGAGCAGTTCGCCCGCGTCGACGACTCCGCCGGTCTGCAGGTGCACCGCGCGCACGGTCCCGGGCAGCTCGTTGCGCAGGGTGATCGAACGAAGCGCGCGGGTGGTGCCGATCGCGGTGCTGGTCTGGGTGTAGAGCACCGTGTGCACCGTCGCGCACTCGATCGCCGCAGAGAACTCGGGCGTGGCGGCGGCTTGGGCTGCGGCAGCGTCGACCTTGCCGCGTTTGTAGTAGATCAGGCCGACCGTGATGCCGGCGACGACTGCGAACAGCAGGATCGTCCCGAGCACCCTGCCGAGCACGGAGGTCTTGGTGTGGGGCATGTTTCGAGAGATTGGAAGTGCGTAGACCGGTCGTCTAGTGGTTGCCGGCAGGGTTCGCGAGAGATTCGATCGGGTGGCAACAGTGCCAGGGTGGTGCGACTGTCACGCCGCACGAGCAGACGAACGAGGCGCGCGCGGTTCGTCGGCGAGGCCAGAAAAGTCGGGCGGGACGGGGTCGGGGATACGGGTCCGTGCTACTCGGGCGCGCCGAGCAAGGTGTCGAAGACGAAGGTGAGGAAGTCGTTCAAGGGTTCGATGGTGCGGTCGATCTGCATGCGGATGGCGGCGCCTTCCCACAGCATCACGAGCACGTTGGCGAGGCGGTCCGCGTCGTGGGTCGCGGCGATCTCGCCCGCGGCCTGGCCTTCGCGGATGACCTGGGCGAGCAGCGCGCTCCACAGCTGATAGCAGCTCTTGACGGCCGCATGCACGGGTTCGCTGAGGTTGCCGGTCTCGAGCGCGAGCTTGGGGATCAGGCACTCGACGGTCGGTCCCTGCGCCGCGCACTCGTCGCGCGTGTGCTCGAACACGGTGCGCAGCCGGCGCACCGGACTCAGCTTGCGATCGCTCAGCACCGGTCGCAGCTCCGCCAGGTATTCGTCGCGCGCCCGCTCGATCAGCACCACCCCGAACTCTTCCTTGCTGCTGAAGTAGTGGTAGAAAGAGCCCTTGGGTACGCCGGCCTGTTGCAGCACTTCGCTGAGCCCGCAACCGTTGAAACCCTTCTTGCCGAACAGTTCGGCGCCGGCGGCAAGAATGCGTTCACGCGTATCGGTGTCGCGCGCCGCGGCTTCATGGTGGGTGGGGTTCATGCGTCGGAATAGACCGGTCGGTCTATATCGGCGATGGCGCGTGGGAACAAGACCCCGGCAGGAAAATCCTCGTGCTCGACGCGGCGCGCCGCGCCGCGCGACTCAGCGACAGCGCTCGAGCGCGAGCAGCGCGTAACACGTGCACAGCATCTCGCTGCTCTCCATCCAGCGACCGTTCTGCTCGTTGCGCCAGGTGCCGTCGTCGCGCTGCATCTGTTCGAGTTGCTGCCGCAGCGCCGGGCCCCAGGCCACCGGACCGCGGTGTTCGCCGTCGCCGACGAGCAGCGTGCGGATGCCGCACTGATCGAGCGCCTGCGCCATCAGCAGGTAGGAGTAGAACAGACCCTGGTAGGCTGCGGTCTCGCCGAGCCCGGGGTCGGCGCCGGGATTGGTCTGCAACGTCCAGTGCTGCTGCAACCAGGTGACCGCGGCCTGCAGCCGCGGATCGTCGTTGGGCAGCCCCGCGAGGGCATACGCCTTGAGCAGCGCGTAGGTCATCGAACCGTAGCTGCGCGCCACCATCTTGCCGTCCGGTCGCACGACGTAGCCCGCCGCGGAGTTGCCGGGGTAGTAACACGCGCCGCCGTCGTCGCCCGAGACCGCTTCGCGCAGGATCTGCGGGTGGTCGGGATCGGCGATCACGCCGACGTAGTCGTTGGTCTTGGCCAGGTTCTGGGTGCGCTGCAGGAACACCAGGGCCTTGTGGAATGCCTCGTGGTCGGCCGGCAGCCCGGTCGCACGCAGCGCCTGCAGCGAGAAGTGCAGGTTGCTCAGATCGCCGCGTTGCGAGCCGCCGTAGCCGATCGCGCCGTAGTCGCGGTCGCTGCTGCGATAACCCTCGGCTTCGGCGTGTTGGAACGCGAGAATCGCGCGCTGCGCCTTCTGCAGCGCCGTCGCCGCGGCGGGGTCGTCGCACCGCGACAGCGCGCCGACGGCGACGCAGGTGGTGTAGTTCTGCAGGTCCTCACCCCAGGTGCCGTCGTCGTTCTGGCTGGTGAGCAGCCAGCGTTGGCCGGCTTCGATCGCCGCCTGTTCGTCGCGGCTGCGCGTCGTGAGGGGTTTGCTCTGCAGGGCCATGAGCGCAAAGCCCGTGAGCGGCAGGCTGCGTTCGGCCTGGGCGCTGAACACGCCACCTTGCTGTTGTTGCATCAGCCAGTCGATGCCGCGCTGTTGCGAGTGGGAGAACACCGCGACGGAGGCGGCGTCGACAGCTGCCGGTGCGGCATGTTCCGCCAGCTCTTCGGGCAGCTCTTCCGGCAGTGTTGCCACCTGGCACGCAACCAGCTGCACCAGCGCGTCGATCGCGGCGCCGCGGCCCTTCGCGGTCGGTTCGGCGAGCCACTGCTGGCACACCTTGCGCGCCGCCGCCCCAGCGACGCTGACGTCCTGGGCCCGAATCGTCGCCACCTGCGCCGCGAACGGATCCGCCGCGCCGCCGTGTTGCGTCAGCCACTCGCGGGCCCGTGCCGTCGCGTCGCGCTGCTCGGCAGTGTCGATCGCGGCCAACCCGCTGATCGCCCACGCGGTGGCGTTGCGGTCGCCGAAGCTGCCGTCGTCGCGCTGCTGGCCGCGCAGGAACTCGACCGACGGACGCACCACCGGCCCATCGCCGATGTGGTAACGGCGATGGCAGCGCGCCATCGCAACCAGCACCTTGCCGGTGCCGGCGACATCTTCGGCGAGCGCCGGCAACTTGTCGGTCGCCGCGCACTGGCGCAGCGCCGCGATCGTGGCGTCGATGTCGCGGCGGAAGATCGTGCCCGGCTTGGGCGACTTCGCTTGTTGCTGGGCCGCGAGCGGCGCCAAGAGGCAGAGCAGGACCAGGGTGGAGTGACGCATGCGTGGTCGGTGGTGGGGCGTGAGGTGGGCGCTTCAGAACACGATCGGTGCGACCGAGGTCGACAACCACGGCTGGCGCGAAGGCTCGAGCACGAGGTTCTGGAAGTGCAACTGCAGGCCGACGAAGGCCGCGTCGTTGGGCACGGTGAAGTCCATCTCGAGCAGGCCGTCGCCGTCGATGAGCTGCGGCCAGACATTGGCCACGGCCAACGCCGGGTCGATGTAGACGACGCCGTCGACCGCCGGCCGCACGTCGAGGTAGCCGGGCTGCAGGCCGATCAGCGAGAACAGCAGGCTGCCGGGTGCACCGACCTGGTGCATGTGGATCGTCTGGCCGAGGTTGATCGCCTGGGTGAACTCCGGATAGCGGCCCTGGTACGAGAACGACCCCTGCACGCAGTAGACGCTGAGCTGATCGGTGCCGTGCACGATCGCGGCGATCGAGCTGGCGACGTCCACCGACGTGGTGGCGCCCGCGAACGTCAGCGGATACCACTCGCTGGAGGGTTGGCCGAAGCCGTGCGCGCTCTGGCCGTCGTGCACGACCACCGTGTGCCGCGAAATGTCGACGGTCCAAGGCGACGGTCCGGTGAGTGAGGCCCAGCGACCCAGCCGCGCGTCGAACACGTGCGCGGTTTCGCCGAAGCCGTCGAGCGCCACGAACGTGGCCGAGTTCGACGGCGCCTGGTAGACACCGATGGTGCTGGTCGGCAACGACACCCACGTCGCGGTGCGCGCGGACATGGCGCAGTAACCGGTCGCGTCGCCGAGCACGATCGCGCTGCGCACCAGGCTCGTGCTCAGCGGGGTGCTGATCGGCGCCAGCGACCAGACGTTCACGATCGGGCTGTAGCCGAACACCTGGGTGGTGTTGGCCGCGTAGCCGATGTCGTCGTTGCTGCCCAGGCCGAAGGCGCCGACGAGCGTCGGGCCGAACGACGTGGTGATCGCCGAGAACGGCGTGACCTGGTTACCCTCGTCGACGAACGCCAGGTGGTAGTCGAAGGTCAGCGTCGGGTTGCTGGCCGGCATCGTCACGAACTGGCCGCGACCGGCGCCGTAGCAGACGACGTCGCCGCCGTCGACGAAGCCGGCGACACCCTCGGCGCCGTCGATCGTGGTGATCGGCGCTGTCGCGGTGTGGCTCGACATCGTTCCCGACAGCCCCGAGTAGGCCCAGACCTGGTTGCCGGCCCACATCATCGCGAACTCGTCGCGCTGCAGGGAGCCGGTGGCGCCGGGCACGTTCTGCACTCCCCAGGTGTTCTGCTGCGCCGAGAAGGCGCGCAGCACGCCGGGGCTGTTGGCGGTGCCGACCTCGGATTCGCGGACCAGGGCCAGGGTCGCGGCGGCGTCGGCAGCGACGGGCACGAACGTGCCGTGGTGGGCGCTGACGCCGTAGGCGGTGGTGCCGTCGAGCAACAGACCGCACAGGCGGCTCACCGCCATGGTCGGGTTCGGTGCCGTCAGCGCCTGCGTCTCCCACTTGCCGTGGAACGCGCCGAACGCGTAGGCCGTCGCGCCATCGGCGACGAGCGTGGTCCACGACGAACTGGCCGAGCCGCTGACCACGGTCGCCGCGGCGCTGACGGTGATCGTCTCGAGCGTGTCGACGTGGGTCGCGAGGCCGTGCAGGGTCGTGCCGTCACGCACGATGAAGTAGTCGTTGGCCTGGAACACCGTCGCACCCGGACCGACGGGAACCACCGTCCAGCGTTTGGTGACGCCGGAGTAGAGGTGCACGGCGCCGGGGCTGGTGAAGCTGACCGTTGTGCCGATCGCGTTCAGCGACGCGGCGCCGGGTGGCATCGTCACGGTGGTCCACAGCGACGGACGCTGGGCGGTGAGGGGCGAAGTACAGAGTGCGGCGAGGGCGCCGGCCGAGACCAGGCGCAAGAAGGAGTGGGTAGGCATCGTCGTGGAGGCGGAGTCGGTCCTGGCGAAAGGCCGAGGACCAGGAGTCCGCGCGGGTAACCAACAAACGTGCCGGCGCCGAGGACCGCTGCCGCTCCCGCGAGGAACGGCGCACTGTCAGCGATGCGGATCGAATGGCGCCCACGAGCGCCTGTGCCTGGACAACATCTGTCCGGCGACCTCGGTCCGGGTCGCGCCGCGCACCGCGCGAGCGCGAACCCGCGGGCCCGTCAGCGGAAGCAGTGGATCTCGATGCCGTTGCTCGCCGACAGCACCAGGTTGCCGCCGATCACCGTCAGCGGCAACAGTTGCACGTTGGTGGTGCCGACCAGCGTCGCGGGGATCTGCCACGTGCTCGTCGCGTTGCCCGCAGCGTCGGCGGTCACCAGCGACACGCCTTCCGCGTTCGACAGCAGCGCACAACCCAGCGGCAGCGGCAACATGATCTGCTGCGAGCCGGACGCGACGATCACCGGACCATTGGCGTAGCAACCGGTGGCCAGCACGCTGATCGTACGCGTGTTGCCGGTGACCACGTCCAGGCCGCTCGCCGACACGCCGTTGCAGCCCTGGCCGTACGGCGTGAGGTTGCAGGTCGCCGTGATGTTGGGCATGAACCAGACGGAGATCTGGCTGTAGGCGCGGTTGTAGAGACTGAGCGAGATGCCGGGGACATGGCATTCGTTGTCGATGCGCACGACCGCCTGACCGCTGGCGCCGAACGTGTAGGGGATCACGAAGCTGCCCGTGGTGCCTTGGGCGAACTCGTTGGTGTTGTCGTTGTCGACGTCGACGGTCGCGAACGTGGTGCCGTTGGTACCCGAGTTGGCGAGCAGCGTGATGCGGAACTCGCCGCTGGTGCCCGGCGTCGCCGCGAACGTGGCCAGCACGCTGTGCACGCCGAGCGTGGCGCCGGCCTGCGCCGCCGACGCCGAGGTGCCCGCGAAGTCACCGGGCAGGCCGCGGCATGCGGCCTGTTCGAAGTAGTTGAGGCCGATGCCTTCTTGGTAGGACTGCGTCGGGTAGATGTTGGTCGAAGCCAGCAACGACTTGCCGTTCGGGTACTGGCTGGTCGACAACGCCACGGTGTTGGGCCAGTAGCCGATCGGTTGGTTCTGGGCGACCGTACCGAACGTGCCGACGCCAGCCGCGTCGCTGGTCAGCACGGAGATCGGCGAGGCGCTGGTGAGCGCGACCGTGGTCTGGGCGGTGAGGCCTGAGGTGAGCAGCAGCAGGGTGGTGAGGGGAACTCGCATGATTGCCATCGGGGGTGTGGGGTGGCGCGCAGTGAAGTCAGGCTGGGGGAAGCCGGTCTCGCGCCGGACCATGTTTGCCCTTCGGTCCCGATTCCCGACAAGATTTCTTTCGCGAGCGTGGTGCCGGGGCCAGGGCATCCGGCAACCCGAGGGGGCACGGAATCCACGGGCGGACTGGCCGCGGGGCCATCATGGTGCCAACATGCCGCTCCGCGCGGCATGGATGCTCCATCGACGACCACCCTGGTGCAGGACTTCGCGAGTGGCCGCCACGAGGCGTTCCGCGCGCTCTACGCACGGGTCGCGCCGCGGCTGTTCGTGTGGTGCACGCTGCGCATCCCCGCGGCGTTGCATGCCCGCGTCGCTCCCGAGGACCTGATGCAGGAGGTGTGGCTGCGTTGCGTGCGGGCGATCCCGCGCTTCGATCGTTCGGTCGCGGCGTTCCGTACCTGGTTGTTCGGCATCGCCACGAACACCCTCGCGGAGAGCCTGCGGCGCATGAACGTGCGCTGGCGTGAGCAGGTGGTGGACCACACCGCCCCGGGACTGGACGGCATACCGGCCGACGTCACCTCCGTCATCGGCAACGTCGCCAGGCGCGAGCAGTCGCTGCGCCTGGTCGAAGCCTGCCGCGCGTTGCCGAGCGACGAACAGAGCCTGCTCCTGTATCGCGGGATCGAGGGGCTGCCGCACGCCGAAGTGGCCCGCCTGCTCGGCATCGCCGAGAGCGCGGCCGAGATGCGCTGGCGGCGACTCGCGCAGCGGCTGCGTGTCGAGTGGTCAGCGGCCGGTCTCGACGAGATCTAGCTGCCGCTCGAGTCGCTGCTGGATCAGTCCGAACGTGCCCGGGAGCTGCTGTCTACCGGTCGGCAGGCGCGTCAGCGTCTGCCGGGCGGCGCGCAGCGCGGTGATCGCTTCGTCGCGGCGGCCGGCGTCGAGGTGCAGGGCGGCCTGCATCACCATCGCCATGGCCCGCGTCTGCAGCAGTTTCGGCGTGTCGTCGTTGCCGTCGAGCAGGCGATCGACGATCGCCAGCGCTTCGTCGGCGGCGGCGGTGGCGCCGGCATCGGCGTGGAAGTGACGGAAGCGTGCGAGCGTCACCAGCGCGTTGGCCAACAAGCGCTCGACGAATCGATCCTGCGGTGCCGCGAGGTTGGCTCGCCGCAGCATGGCCACCGCCGCGTCGCCGTCGCTGCAGGCTCCCGCGACGTCGCGCAACTGCAGGCGGCACTCGCCGCGACCCTGGTGCAGGATCGCCAGGCCGCGGTCGTTCTCAGGCCCCGCCGGGAGCCCGCGCTGGACCTCGATCGCGGCTTCGAAGCGGCTCGCCGCGGCATCGAAGTCGTACGCCTGGAAGGCGATCTCGGCGAGCTGCTGCTGCGCCGTCGCCAGACCCTTGCGCCAGATGACCACGGTCGGGTCGTGGGTCAGCAGTGCCGTCAGCGAGGCGCTTGCGGCGTCGATCGCCGCGCGGCCGCGTTCGCCTTGGTTGCTGCGCACCAGCGTCCAGCCGAGCCGCAGTTCGGCGAGGGCGAGCTGACCGGCGATGCGCCGATCGCCAGGGTGGGCAAAGGCGCGTGTGCGGTGGATGTCGACGACCTGCTGCATCAGGGTTCGTGCCTGTTCCAAGTCGCGCGCGTGATACCGCAGCTGGCCCAGGCACAGCAGCGTGGCGGCCCGTTGTTCTTCGAACCAGTCGGCGCCGAAGCGTGCCGCGCCCGCCTCGACGAGTGCCATGGCCTGCTGCAGGACCTGTTCGCACTCCGTGTGCTGCTCCTGGTCGATCAGGACCAGCGCCAGCGTGCCGCAAGTCTGCAGGCGAAAGCGCGCGACCTGCTCGTTGTCCGGGTCCAACTCGCCGAGTTCCGTCAGCGCGTCGCCGGCTGTGCGCAGACGACGGCAAGCGTCCTCGGCGTTGCCCGCGCGCCAGTCGAGCGTGCCGCGCACCCCTTCGGCGATGGCGCGCAGGCAGCGCACCGACAGGTGGTACTCCTGACCGCTGGGCAACTGCGCGAGGGCGGCGAAGGCCGCGTCGGCGGCGCTGGCGGCCTGCGGATTGTCGCCGGCGTCGAGCGCGAGGCGCGCCGTCGCGGCGTGTACGGCAGCGGCCAGTCGGTGCATCGTCGGGGCGTCCGGATGCGAGTTCGCGGCGGTCAGCGCGAGTTGCAGCGCCGCTGCCGCTGCGTCGCGGCTGGCCGTTCCGGTGGTGGTCCAGAGCGCGGTTTCGCCGCATCGCAGGTTCAGGGTGGCGCGCAACTCGGCGTCGGTGGCATCACCCGGTGTCCGGGGCAACAGCTGCAGTGCTGCAGACCAGCGGCGCAAGGCCGAGTCGGTGTCGTGGCCGCTCTCGTCGAGTTCTCCCAGGCGCAGCAGGCACTGCGCGCGCAGCAACTCGGGGCGCGCCATGGCCCGGGCACCGGCGGCGTCGAGCAGGTTGAGCGCTTCCACGTAGCGTTCGCGTGCCTCGTCGGGTCGACCGAGGTTTGCCTGGCGCGGGTTGCCGAGCACGTCGCCGACCTGCAGCAGCGCCATCACCACGTCGGCCAGCAGGTCCGGGTCGTCGGTCGCCTCGGCGCGCAACAGCTGCAGGTATTCGAGGGCCCGCGTCGACAGTTCGCGGTTGACCAACATCGCCCCGGGCAGGTCGCGAACGGTCCGATACGACTCGAACAGCAGACCTCGAGCCAGGCGCCGCAACTCGCCGGCCCGGGTGGTCACCTGCGCCCGCAAGTTGGACTCGACGCGCCAGGCGTGGTCGAGATAGGCGATGGCGACGCCGGCGAACAGGGCCAACAGCGTGAGCGCCACGGACATCGCCGGGTGTCGCCGTGACCACATGGCCAGACGTGCCGGCGCGCTCGGTGGTCGGCACAGCGGTGCCTCGCCGGCGGCCAGCAGCTCCAGGTCGAGCGCGAACGCGCCGGCCGAGCCATGGCGGCGGCGCGGGTCCTTCTGCAGCGCGACCTCGAGCACCGTCACCAGCGATCGCGGTGCGGCAGGGTTGAGCTGGCGCAGCGGCGGCGGTTCGGCGGCGCAGATCGCCACCTGCATCGCCTGCCTGGTGCTGGCAGCGAACGGATGGCTGCCGGTGAGGGTCTCGTAGAGCGCGATGGCCAGCCCCCAGACGTCGATCGCCGGACCAAGGCCGCCCAGGCCAGGTCGCAGCAGTTCGGGCGCCATGTAGGCCGGCGTGCCGAGTTGTTCGCCGGTGTGGGTCAGGCAGGCCGCCGAACTGTCGTTGTCGCGCGCAAGGCCGAAGTCGACCAGCACGGGTGTGCCCGTCGGCGTGATCATCAGGTTGCCCGGCTTGACGTCGCGGTGCACGACCCCGGCCGCGTGGGCGATCTCGAGCGCGCGAGCCGCTTGCGCGAACAGCGTCACCAGCGCGGTGATCGCGTCACGTTCGGATGTGTCCGCCGCGACCGACGGCAATCGCAGGCAGCGTTTGCCGGCGGTGGCGCCGCCGCTGCGATGGCGCGCCAGCAACGCCGCGAGCGGTTCGCCCGGAACGTAACGCATCGCGAGCCACTGTTGCCCACCGTCCTCGCCGGCGTCGAACACCGTCGCCAGGCCGGGATGGTCGAGTTTCGCCGCGACCAGCGCTTCGCGGCGGAAACGCTCGGGTGAGGTCGCGGCGCTGAAACCCCGATGCAGCACCTTGAGCGCGACATCCCGGCCGAGCCGGCGGTCGCGCGCCAACCAGACCGCGCCCTGGCCGCCGCGTCCGAGCTCGGCGATGAGTCGGTAGGGGCCGACGTCTCGTTCGTCGTCGGGCGTCGATCGTTCGTCGCCGCGCGCCTGCAACTGCAGGTACTCACGCGCTACCGCCTCCTCGCGACCCGGGTAGCGCGCCAAGTACTCGAGCAACGAGCGTTGGCGCCCTGCATCACGATCCACCGTCAGCTCGAGCAGGAAGTCGAGCGTCTCGCGGTCGTGATTGTCGGCCGTGCGATCCATGCGGGCGCGCAGGATACCGCGTGCCGCCGGTGCGCGCTGCCGGCGTCGTCAGCGGGCCTGCGGTTCGGCGCCACCGCGCGCGATCAGAACACCATGCGCATGCCGAACACCAGGTTGCGCCCTGGTGAGTTGCTGCCCGAGCCGTGCACGCGGTAGTCGACGTCGGTGATGTTCTCGAAACCGAGCTCGAAGGTGGTGCGGTCGTCGACCTGCCAGCCGGCGCGCAGGTTCCAGATCGTGTAGCTCGGGGTGCCACCCGGCGGGATGCGCTGCGTGTCGCGTTGGTCGCCGGCGGACAGCCGGTCCGCGTCTTCGGCGCGCACGACATTGGTCTGCGCGTGGAAACGTCCTTCGGCGTCCTGCCAGCGCAGGCCGACCTGGGTCGTGAACGGCATCAACCGCGAGGTGTATTCCTCGGTCAGTGTGGTGCCGCCGCTCTCGTAGTTGGAGATCCGGCCGTACTGCCAGGAGTTGGCGCCGAACAAGGTCGTGCGCTCGAGGATCTCCAGCCCGTACTGGAACTCGACGCCTTGCACGTGGCCATCGCCGACGTTGTCCTTGGTGACGATCGGATCGCCCGAACCGTTGGTGGTGCCGGTCGGGTAACGCAGGATCTGGTCCTGGATGTCGGTGTAGTAGTAGGCGAGCTGCGCCGTGACGTCGCCGCCACGTACCTTGGTGCCGACTTCGTAGCCCGTGTAGTGCTCGGCATCGAGGTCGGGGTTGGGGATCTCCTGTTCGCCGCTGCGCGCGATGTCGAAGCTCGACAGGTCCGACAGTGACGGCGCGCGGAAGCCCTGGGCCACACCGCCGTAGACGTTCCAGTTGTCCGGCATCAGGTCGTAACGCAGGTGCACGCTGCCCGTCAGTTCGCTCCAGTCGTTCTCGACCGAGATCTGGTTGTTGGCCGGATCACGCACCTTCTCGGCATCGACGGCGGCATAGGTGTAGCGCATGCCGACCTGCAGTTCGGTGCGTTCACCGAGCTGGATGGAGTCCTGCACGAACAGGCCGAACAGGTCGTAGGTGGCGTCGTCGGCGACCGGGCCCTGGATCTCGTCGCCGGGTTGCGGCGTGCCCGAACGACGGAAGAACGAGTCGACGTTGTCGTGGTACCAGTCGACGCCGAAGGTCAGTTGCCCCATGGCTCCCAGGTCGGATTCGAACTGGGCGAAGGCGCCGAAGGTGCCCACGGTGAAGCCTTGCCAGCGTTCCGAACCGCTGCCGGTGATGCGGTCCTCGACCTGCGACTGCTCGTGCCACGACACCGACAGGTGCATGCCGTCGATCGCGCCGCCCATGTTGGTGCGGTGGTACTGCAGGTAGGTCAGGTGGCGGTCCTGGAAGTTGTCGCGCTGCAGGTCGGTGCCGACCGAGGTGCCGGCGAAGCTCTCGCCGTAGATGGTCGCGTGGGTGCGAGGCACCGCGTTCTGGTCCATGCGTTGGTGCAGGAACACCAGGCGTGAGTCGGCGTCGAACCAGTGTTCGACCTTGAAGTCGACGGCCGATTCCTCGTAGCCGGTCTCGAGTTGGATGCCGGTCGCATCGCCGCCCTCGAGATCGCCGAGGTTGCGCGCGTCGCCGCCGAGCAACACGCCCGTGTACGAGCCGTCTTCCCAGGTGCGGCCGACTTCGAACTCGCCGCGCACGCCGACCGAGTTCTCGGCGGTTGCGTAGCGGCCATACAGACTGCCGCCATAGGCGACTTCGTCACCGGTGCCGATCTTGCCAGGGCTCTTGGTGAACACCTGCACCGTGCCGCCGATGGCGTCGCTGCCGTACTGTGCCGAGGCCGGTCCGCGCAGTACTTCGATGCGGGACAACGACAGCGGGTCGATCGTCGACCAGTACTGGTTGGGCCCCGATCGGAAGGTCGAGTTGTTGAGGCGGATGCCGTCGATGAGCATCAGGTTCATGTAGCCCGTGAACCCGCGGATGAACGGCGAACCCTGGCCTGGCGCGGTCTCCTGCACCATGACGCTGGGCAGCTCACGCAGGGCCTGTGGCAGGGTGCGCGGCGAGAGCCTGCGCAGGTCGTCTTCGGTCAGCACGTCGATCGAGCGCGGTGCCTGGAATGGGTCCTCGGCGCGGCGCGAGGCGGTGACCACGATCTCGTTGCCGGTTGTGGTGGTGGTGGCAGGGTCCTGTGTCGCGGACGGTGGGGGTGTCGGCTCCTGCGCACAGAGCTCGCTGACGAGCAAGGCGATGCAGAGCGGAGTGAGTGGGCCGGTTGGCGAGAGGGCGTGGCGTTGGGGCATCGTGGCGTTGGCTGGAGGGACGATGGCGGCAGGGCCGTGCCGGGAAGGCATCGGTGGTGCGATCGCTGCCGCGGGTGGGGCGCGCCGCTGACACATTCCATGCCGTGCAAGCCGCTGTCGAGACGCGCCCTGAGTGCATCGGTGCCTCAGGACGCGAGTGGACACAGATTGTCCATCTGCTCGCGTCGCGAGGGCATGGCTTGATCCCTTCACCAGGCGGGCACTGGTGAGACGCAACGGGCCTTCAGTTGATGTCGATGACCATCTCGATGCCGTTCGACGCGTTGGCGTGCACCGCGTTCTGGATCGTCGGGTTCAGGCTGAGGGCTTGCGCCTTGATCATCACCCCGGACAGGCCTTGGGTGTTGGGGATCGCGAACGGGCGTGAGGTCGACGGGCTCGGCGCGATGATCAGCACGGTCGCCTCGGCCGAGCAGTACTGCCTGCACCCCGGCATGCCGATCGAAGACAGATCGATGCCTGGATCGAACTTCGACAGGCCGAACACCAAGGCCGCGATCGGGCTGCCGGCCGGCACGTTGTCGATCAGCATGTTGGGGGTCGTGCCGATCACCGGGCGGGCGTCGATGCCCAGGGCCAGCGGCGTGGTGCCGTCACCCGTCACGTATCCCGAGAGCGTCGACCAGTCGACCGGCGCCGTGACGGGTTGGCCGTTGCCGGCACTGAAGCCGACGATGGCATCGTTGGTGGTGCTGCCGCTGCAACCGAGGTTGGCGCCGTAGGCCCAGGTCACGAAACCGCCGGGCAGCAGTTCGCACTGGATGTCGTTGAGGACCGCCGGCGAGCCGCCGACCTGCTGCCAGTTGGGTACGCCAAGCCAGGTGATGCGCACCCCGCCGTTGGGGCTGGGGTCTTCGACGTAGATGCCGCCGCCGACCGTCGGGTCGAGGTCGTTGAGGAACGGCGCGAGCTGCGGCAGCAGGCCGTAGAAGCCCGACGGGTTGCCGTGAACGGAGCCGTTGGTGATGAACGACGCGTCGACCGTGTTGCCGAGGAAGATCTTGGCGTTGCTGTTGATCGTGATGTCGGTGCAGTTGCCACCAGGGAAGTCGAAGCCGGCCGGGAAGCGTGAGGTCGGCAGGGTGTAGACGAGACAGGCGTCGTCCCACGAGGCCCCGTACGACGACGTGTAGGTGCCAGCGACGATGTTCGTGCCCGTCAGCGGACCGTTTGGATCGAACGCCGTGCTGCCCGGCGTGATCACGTAGTTGCCCCCGGTCGCGCCCGGTACGAAGATCAGGTTCCAGCTCGTGTTGACGAGGTCGATCGCCGTCGAGTTGACGGGGAAGTCCTCGTGCACCATGCGCGGCGAGTCGTAGCAGCCGGTGCCGTAGGTCGTCGAATACGCGAAGCCGACGGCCGGCACGTAGGTGTATTCGCACACCAGGCAGTAGTCGGTGGCGCTGCCGTTCGCCGTCGGCCCATTGGCCGCGCCCGAGAGCCAGATGCGCGAGCCGAGTGCCGTCGTGCCGCTCACCGCGTCACACTGCGTCGACCCGCCCGACCAGCCCGTACCGTCCAGCTGGATGTCGAGCACGAGATCGTTGCCCGAGCTCGGGTCGTAGAGGAACGGCGTCGTCAGCGGGATGCTGATGTGCCAGGGGCCGGGTGTGGTCGTGCTGCCGGGACGCGAACCCGCCTGCACCGTGACGGCACCCGCGTGCACGATGGTGCGGTCCGGTCCGTGGTTGGCGGCGAAGGTCAGGTTGATCGCGGCGTGATCGACCGCCGCAGTCGACATCTCGAGCACGACGTTGGGCCAGCTGCCACCCGTCCAGGTCGCGGCGCCGAGCGCGTTGTCGACGCGGAACTGCAGGTTGGTGATCAGGATCGGGCCGTTGACGCTCTGGCCGGTGAAGTTCGAGCTGTCCTGGATCTGCAGGTAGTGCATGCTCGTGGCGTTCTGACCCCACGGAAAGATGTTGTTCGAGTTGCCCTCGAGGACGTCGTAGCCGGCCGGCGCTACGAGAGTCTGGGCGCAAGCACATGCGGCGAACACGGACGCCGCGAAGAGGAAGCGGGTGGTTTGCATGGTGGTTTCCTGGGTGAGCAACTGCGGCCGGTGCGGCCGCGGCGAAGCAGGGCGCAATTCTGCCCAGGCGGGGCGGGAGTGTGTGGGTGTTCTTGCTGTCGACGCATTCCCGTTACCAGTAGCTGGATGGACCGATCGGCGACCACGAGCGGCCGTGTCGGGGTTCGCCGAAGTCCGGTCGGCGCGTCCGGTCCTGGTTGTCGGGCGTTCGAGGCCCGGCGAGGAACCTCGGCACCGTGACGGTGGCGAGCGCCGACCGCGCGGGCAACCGCACGCAGCGCGAGCGCACGTTCTCGATCGAGAAGTTGCGGTGAGGGTCGCCCCGTCCGTGACCTTGACGAAGCGGCGCCGACAAGGCGACACCGGGCTAGTACGCCGACGCGACCCCGAAGTAGCCGCCGTCGTTGGCGCGGATCACGTCGTCCTGGGCGTTGGCTGCACCGAGGGACGTCGCGGTCCTGCGGTTGGGCCCCAGGCTGAACAGGTCGTAGTCGGTGTTGAGCGGAAACATGTAGCGGTCGCGTCGGCGCACGTCGTTGACGGTGACCGAGGTGAACACCTGGATCCCCGGATAACGCGTGGCGACGTCCGCCAGCTGTCTCGTCTCCGCGCCGGACGGTTGGCGGACGAGAGTGCCGACCACTGCTTGGACGAGTTCTTCTGCGGTCGCCACCACCTCACCGACAGCACCACCACCACCAAGGCCGCCCAGCAGTCCGCCGACGGCACCACCAACCGGTCCGGGCGTCGGGGTCGGAGTCGTCTCCTCCGGTGCGGGGGCCGGTGTCGGTTCCGCGCGCTGCACGAACGCGGCGGGGTCGACGATACCGGCCTCCACCGCCCACGTGAGGCCATCCCCGGTGCCATCCGTGTAGTTGAGGTAGCAGTAGGGCACGCCCCAAGGATCGAGCCGCCCGCCGAACCCGACCTGGTAGAGGGTCAGCGGCAACTTGCCGTATTGATCGGCGTAGGTCTCGATCGCCTGTGCGATGGTCACCACCTCGGACCTCGCCTTGTCGATCCGCGCCTGCCGCAGCGAGGAGAAGTACTGGGGAACGGCGATGGCCGCGATGATCACGATCACCGAGATGGCGATGAGGATCTCGAGCATCGTGAACCCAAAGTCGTGGCGATGGGTTCTTGGCGGCAGAGTGGGGACCATGGTGGTTGCCTCGGCTTCGGGAATGCGCGGAGGTTGCCTTTAGGGGTTTTCCAGTCCGCACAGGGGCCACTCGGGCCAGGCCGGCAGTGGGGCGCTGCCAGCCAACTTGCAAGCGTGCTCCGATGCCAAACCCGGGTCCAGCTACCGTTGTCGGCCGAGGTGCCGGCTCTCAACATCCGGCCATGAAGCGCTTCTCGTTGGTTGTGCTGCTGGTCCTCGGGCGCGTCTGCAGCCAAGAGGTGCCATCGGCCGACATCGAACGTGTGGTCGCGGTGTTGCGGGCCGGCGATCCGGTTCTCGACGGCACGGGGTCCGTCGAGTTGCTCGGGCCCGACGCGGCACTCGACGAGATCAGCCGCGAGGTTCCCGAGCGCGTGCGAGCCCTGCTGCGGTCGCGTTCGGGCCTGGGCCAGCGAACCCTTGTGGCAGCGCAACAGGAACTGACGGCCGCGCGCGCACGCCGAGCGTTTCTGTCGCGAGTGGAACGAGACCCGATTCCTGGACGACGCGCATGCGGCGCAGAACCGGGCATACGACGCCCTCGCACCGGCAGCTTCGAGCTCACGGGTCCGATGGTGACCGCGCGGACCGAAGTGCGCGCCGTGAGGCTGCTCGGTGGCGAGGTGCTCGTGGCCGGTGGCGCCACCGAGGTCAACGCCACGGACCGCGTCGAAGTCTGGTTGCCTGGTTCGGCTCCTGGCGTGAATGGGACGCGCGCCTTCCCGAGCGTCGCACTGGCCATGCATTGCACGTGCTGCCAGACGGTCGTGTCCTGCTGCTCGACGGTGATCCGGGCAACGGCTGGCCGGGACGGAACTGCAGGGTAATCGACTGAGCCTCATCGCGTGCTATCGGCAAGCACCTCGTGGACCTTCCGGCGCAGTTGAGCGGGCGTGAAGGGCTTCTCGAGGAAGTGGTCGCAAGCGGGAAGTCCACCGGCGTTGGCTGCGTGTGAGTTGTCGTAACCCGACATGCACAGGACCGCGAGATCGGGACGATCGCCTCGCAGGTGTCCGATGAGCTCGGAGCTCGGCCTCCCCGGCAGCATGACGTCGGTGATCAGTAGATCGATTGCTCCAGAGTTCGCTGCCCACAGCTGCAAGGCGTCCTCGGCGCTGGTGGCAGCGTGCACCGTGTGTCCTTCCGCGAGGAGCATCCTCGCGACCACGCGCAATACATCGGGCATGTCGTCCACGACGAGGATGGTTGCACCTGAAACTGGCCGCGCGACGGGCGTCCCATGGACCGGTAGCGATGATGCCGGCAGGTCCGTGCACGGCAGGTAGATCTTGAAGGACGTGCCGGAACCCACTTCGCTGTAGGCCCAGATGTTGCCACCATGCTGCTTGACGATTCCGTAGACGGTGGCGAGGCCCAAGCCCGAGCCGCGGCCGGCTTCCTTGGTCGTGAAGAACGGCTCGAAGATCCGTGCCATCGTGGCCGGGTCCATGCCGCATCCGGTGTCTTGAACGACGAGCACCGTGTGCGGTCCCACACGCGATCCGGGGTGAGCATCCGCGTATTCCTGGTCGAGCACGGCGCTCGTCACGGCGATGCTGATGCGTCCTCGCCCGGTGATCGCGTCACGTGCGTTGACGACGAGGTTCAGCAAGATCTGCTCGAGTTGAGTGCGGTCGACCTCGACGCGTCCGGTTTCGAACGACGTGTCGGTGGTGAGTTCGATGCGGGCCTCGATGGTGCGCCGCAGGAGTGGCACAAGGTCCCGGACTGCGGTGCGAAGGTCTACCACTTCTCGCGTGAGCACCGAGCGTCGGCCGAACGCGACGAGTTGGCGGGTCAGGTTGGCGGCCGCGAGCGCGGCATCCTGGATCGCGACCATGTCTTCCCGTCGTGGCCCCTCGGCGCGATCCAAGGCGATGTCGCTCTGGCCGAGGACGATCGTCAACAAGTTGTTGAAGTCGTGTGAGACCCCGGCGGCGAGTTGCCCCAAGGACTCCATCCTCTGAGCCTGCGTCAACCGGCGTTCGGCTTTCGCCTGGGCTTCGATGGCTTGCTTACGCTGCGTGATGTCGATGGACAGGACGCAGAGCCCCTGGGGCACGGGCTGTAGGCGAAGCTCGAAGTGGCCAAGCGAGCCGTCCCGGAACTCGAAGGCATTCTCGAGCACGCTGGGCGTCCGTTCGGTCATCGACTTCTTCATCAGGGCGAAGACCTCCGTGTGTTCGATTCCCGGGTAACACTCGAGCATCGTCTTCCCGAGCAGCGCTTCCTTGGTCGTTCGTCCGTGGCGTGCCGCCGCATCGTTCACGTGCAGGTAACGCCATTGGGGGTCGATGATCTGCAGTCCCTCCAAGATGTGATCGAGAACTGCCACCAATACCGAATGGTCGCGCATCGCATCCTCCAACTGCAGGCGCTCCTTGCCCGTGGTGGGCAGCGTAGTCGCAGGTGCCGTTGGTGCCAAGCCCGCGGCCCGGCCAGCGCCACAACGCCACAGACGCAGTTCGGTGCGCCGCCTGACGATCGTCAGTGGGGACGTCGGTGCCCCGCGGATTCGCGCGAGAGCGGTTAAGGATCCTGGGTACTGCATGGTGAAGGAACAGGATCGCCACCTCGGCGGTCACCTTCGAAACGCAGCAAGCACCGGGAAGATGTGCGACTTTGCGTCTTGCCGATGTGGGCGGCGTATTCGTCACCTCGCCAAGGAGATCCGTCATGACTCGCACTTCGATACGGTGCGCGTGGACGTTGGCAGCCTTCGGGATGGCTGCTGCGGCAACTGCGCAGGAAGCGTACGTCAACTTCGAGACCCCCCAGGTCAAGCCGATCGCGCTCGCAACCGTGGGCGGCACCGAGTACCTGCTGGTCTGCAACACACCCGATGACTCGGTCGAGGTCTATGACCCGAACACGGGCTCGCCTTCCACTGCGCCGACGTTCCTGGCGCGCATTCCGGTCGGGCAAGGGCCTGCCAGTGTGCGGTTCGACCCAGAGACCGCGTGTTTCTACACGGCGAACTACATCGGTGACTCGGTCACCAAGGTGCAACTGGCCACGGTCGGCGGCCTGCTGTGGAGCGTGGTCGCGACCAAGCCCGCGGGGGAATCGCCGGCCGATGTCGCCGTAAGCGCGGATGGCAACACGCTCTTGGTGACCCTTGCCGATGCGTCGCGCCTCGCGACGTTGAGCACGACAACGCTCGATCCGGTGGCGCCTCCGGCGCTGATGCTCGCATCTCCGACGCCGCCCACAATGGGGATCAAGGAACCAAGAAGGGTCGAGGTGCACAACGGCGCTCACTGGATCCTCAACATGAAGGGCGGCAACTCGCACGCTCCTCACCTGGGATCGCCTGCCTACGACCTCGACCTGTGGACCACGGACCCTGTGTCGGGAATCACGCGCACTGCCGGCGGCCTGGGAACGACCAACGCTGGCATGGTGTTCGGTTCTGACGGGCTGCTCTACGTCGTCGGCTCGATGGCGCGCAACGACGTGCTCGACGAGGCCAACCTGCAGGCGCTGGCGATCTCCGGCACCGGGTTCGTCGAGAGCTGGCTGTGGGTCGTCGATCCGACGACCTCGACACCGAGCGTGGTCACGGCTCGCGATCTCAATCGCACGGACACCGGTGGCGTCATCGCCAAACCGCGAACGTGCTCGCAACCCATGGACGTCGTGCTGCTCGAAGGAGACGGCAGCGTCACCAAAGTCTACATCGCCGCGTTCGGTTCGGACCGTCTCGTCGTGCTGGCGCCGAACGGCGGCCCGGCGACGACCTGGACCCGCACACTGATCGGGTTGTCGATGGCTCCGCAGGTCAACGACTACAGCCGCACGGGGCCGCGCGGCTTGGCGATCAACGCCGCCCAGACGCGTCTCTACGTGATGAACCAGCTCGCGAACTCCGTGAGCGTCATCGACTTGTCCACGGACACCGAGGCGGTGCGCTTCCCGCTGCAGTGGGACATGACGCCGCGCGTGGTTCGCTCGGGGCGTCGCTTCCTCTACAGCGCCGAGTTCTCGGGCAACCAGACGGTGGCGTGCAGTTCGTGTCACGTCGATGGCCGCACCGACTCGCTCGGCTGGGATCTGGGCACGCCAGGGATCACGCCGATCCCGCACCCGATCGGTCTCGACGATACAACCGCGACCCCAGAGGAGCTGGGGCCGCCTTGGAATGCAGACAAGGGCATCATGGTGACGCAGAGCCTGCAGGGTCTGGTCAACCATCCTCTGTCCCCGACGGGGCAAGACATGTTCAGCAACAAGCCCTACCACTGGCGTGGGGATCGCGCGGACTTCGTCGCCTTCAACGTCGCGTTCGTCGACCTCATGGGGGCGCCCAACCTGAACCCCGGTGGTCCCAACAAGGGGATCAGCGACACCGACATGGCGCGTTACCGGGACTTCATCAACACGGTGATGTACACGCCGAACCCCGAGCAGGCCGCTGACCGCGTGTTGCGCGGCACGCTGGGCAACCCCAACGACATCGTCACCGGCACCGACGCCATGCTCGGCTTGAAGATCTTCCACACCGAGCCGCTGTTCCGGGTGCAAGAGCGCTCCTGCGTGCAGTGCCATGTGTTGCCTGAGGGCAGCAACAACCGGATCACCCTGCCGGGAGTGGTTGGCGGACTGGAAACAGCGGCCACGCGTAGCCTCTTCTCCAGAGAGGGGCGCGCCGAGGCGACTGCTGCCACGAACATGCCTGGTCTTTCCAACGTGATGACGACGCACTTCGGTCTGACCCACAACGGACGCACGCATGGCCCCCCAAGCGCATCCCTACCGACCTACGGCACGGTCGTCGACGGGCCGGCATCGATCGACAGGTTCGTGTTCGACAGCTTCGGTATCTCGAGCCTCGCGCAGTACCTGCAGTTCGAGGACCTGGTCCAGTTCGTGCGTGAGCTCGATTCGGGCATCGCCCCGTCGGTCGGCGTCACCTACACCGTGACTTCGGCGAACAAGGCGGCGATGGCGACCACGGATGTCTTGGACCTCCTCGAAGGGCAGGTTCGCAAAGCCAACTGCGGGCTCGCCGTCTACTCGAGGATCAGTGGTGTCCAAGTGGGCTACTACTTCGACATCACGGGTGCAACCGAGGGCTATCACGCTCACGGGACCGCGACGGTGATCAGCAGGGCAACCCTGCTGGGGATGGTGGCCGGATTTGACATCCTTGTGCTGCAAGGGACCCCGGCCGGCAGCGAGCGGCGCGTTGCCTCGCTCACTGGGCATCCCGGCACGTTGACGGGCGCGGCTCCGTCAGGTGTGGTGCTGCAACCAATGCGTCCGCCGACGCAGTGGACGCAGATTCCCTCGTTGACCAAGAACTGGGATCCGTTCTTGCCGCCGCCGAACGGTTTCGCGTTCTCGGGCGCGCCCGGCACCGGCCCGTTCAGCCTCAAATCCGTGCGCCTGCTGCAACGGGCGTTGATCCAGTTCGCACCAGGATTCGGTCTGACCCAGTTGCGTCACGAAGCGCCGCGGCGGTTCGCCGTCGCCGGAACGGACATCCGACTCGGTGCGAAGCTGCAGTTGCGGATCCCCGCTCCCGTCACGGCCGGCACGCCGCCGCCCTACGCCAACGTCGACGCCAACACGACCCTGCTCGAGATGAACCTCTACCCGACGGAACAGTTCGTCGGTGAGCAGAGAGTCTGGGAGACGGCAGCCGAGGCCGATCCGCTGCTCATCTACACCCTGGTGCTGGGCGGTCCGGCCGCGACCGGCGTGGCTGCGGCGGTGAACACCCCGCACCTCGTGACCGAGACCACGAGCTACGCACCGGGTACCTTCGATCCACTGACTTGGAACAGCTTCTTCGTCACCGTGGTGAACGAAGACGCGACCGTCTCCGTGGGATCGTGGCAGACACTGACGATCCAGTGATCCCCGACTCGGGCCGGGGCCGCGCGATGGCCCCGGCTCGGTCGAGCAGCGGGGCTGAACGTGGGCCTACTCGGCGTCAGCCGACGTTGCGATCAGTTCCACGCGTCACCGTCGATGAAGGCATCGAGGTCGACGGTTGCTCGTTCGATGTGCTCTTCGACGACGTCGAGGACCGCACCCCACCTCTCGATCTCGCGAGCGAGCGCAGGGTCCGTGCGACCACCTCGCATGGCGAGCGCGGCTATCGCCGCGTGCCACTGGCCGCGGAGCACCACGAACTGGCGCTCGAGCTTCACCAGATCGTTTTCGAGGCGAAGGCGTTTCGCAGCACCCGGGTTCGCTTGCAGATTCAACTCACGTGAGGTCATCGGGTAGGTCATCGGATTCGCCTCCGCGACCCCAGACTGGTGCCAGCAGGTCAGCGTTAGCAAGCAGTCGTCGTGAGTTGGCGTCTTGCCGCGCGCGAGAATCGCGGCTAACCGTCGGCGCGGTTGCCGAGTCTGGGAAACAGATGACGTCCAGTAGGGGCGTCGCACTTGTCATGCTGACACGACTGCTGATCATCGGTGTCCGGTTCTCGCCAGGGCGGTCGAGTTCGCTCCCGGCATCGACGGCGAGGATGCTGCCGACGGGGCAAGAGATGCGAGGCGCTGTGTCCAGCGCGTGCTCGTCTACGGCCGGTGCCCTCGAGACTCGGAGTATTCCATGACCACCGGCGTCCGGTTCCGCGTAGCGAACGGTGGAGTTGTCCTGCTGCTCGTGGTTGCAGCAGGGAATGGAGCGTCGACCGACGCTGTCGATGCCGCGGTCGTTGGGCCGGGGGGCGCTCCTCACGACATGACGATGACAGAGCCGAGCATGCCGGTGCGACTACATTCAACTCAAGCCGGGTTCATCGCCTCAGGGGCCATCCTGCCATTCGGCGCGTTGCTGAAGGTTGAGACCGGACCGGCGAACGAGAACGCCGAGAACGACTCACGTGCCGGGGCTTGTCCGGTCGCGGTGGTGCAGAAGGCGCAGCGAGGTGACAAGCGGGCGTTTGCGCAACTCTGGGAGCGCTACGCCCCGGCGGTCAACAGCATCCTGCGCACGATGGTGCGCGAGGTCGACGCCGATGACCTCACCCAGGAAGTGGCGATCGCTGCGTTACGCGCGCTGCGCGCGCTGAAGAAACCCGAGAGCTTCCCGTCGTGGCTGGCGACGATCGCCAGGAACATGGGACGCGACGCGCTCAGGCTACAGCGCGCATCGACCGATGCGCCGCTCGCCGACGCGAGTGAGATCGTGGCTGACGCGCGTGGGGACACGACCGAAGCAGACGAGATCATCGGTCAGATTCGGAGCCTGCCGGTGTGCCACCGTGAGCCTTTGATGTTGCGCCTGTTGCTGGGAATGACGGGTCCAGAGATCGCCGAGCAGATCGGCATGACCGAGGGCTCGGTTCGGGTCAATCTGTGCCGTGGTATGAAGTTGCTGCGGCAGCGATTGAAGGACTGGGAGTAGCCCCATGAACGATCGTTACCTGTGGGGCAAGAGTGGAGATCCGGATCCCTTCGTCGCCAGGCTCGAGGCTGCGCTCGGAGAAGTGCGCAGCAGGGTCCAGGTGATCGGGGTCCGAAAGCCGCACGTCCTACGCCGCGTCGGTGTGGTTTCGGCAGTGGTCGTGGCTGCGGCTGGGTTGATCTTGTGGTTGTGCGCCGGCTCTCGATCTGCGGGTCGGGATCCGGCTGACGCGCCTCCGGCGGTGGCAAGTGAGGAAAGGCGCGCAGCGCCGGCAGCGGCGATCGCCGTCTCCGACGGGATCGTCGGCGGCATGGGTGAGGCACCCGCTTCCGAACCTGGGTCAGGACCAGGCGCCTCGGCCGACCTGGGCGCGGACTCGACGCTCGAGACGCGGCGGTGAGGGTAGAGCGGTGAGGGCAGAGATGCAGAGTTGGCGTTAACGCCAGATCCTGCTGGCGGGTCTAGGAGCCTGCAGACCAATGCTGCATTCCACAAAGGAGAAACTCATGGAACGTCTTTCGAACATCACGAGGGGCATCGCTGCGACGTCCATTCTGGCGCTGGCTGGCGTGTCCGCTCTTGCGCAGAGCACCGGAGAGCCGCAGAAGCGGCAGGCAATCCCGGTTCAGGGTGGCAGGCAGCAGGATGGCAGGCAGGAAGTTCCGCCGCGCATCATGAAGCAGGTCGAGGTCATCGGTGCGGGTGTCACCAATGGGCAGGCAGACGACGGTCGAGTGGTGCTGGGCAACATCTCCGACCTGGTCATCGACGGCCGAACAGGTGAGGTGCGGCACGTCATCCTCGCCAGCGGCGGCATGCTCGGATTGGGCAAGAAGCAGACAGCGATCGTCTGGAGCAAGGTCGGGTTCGACACCAAACAAGGGTTCGTGCTGTCGCTGACCGCTGCCGAGCTCGAGAAGCTCCCGGACTTCGATCAGCAGAAGCTCTCGTTGCTCGACAAGGCAGCGGGCGACGCTGCCTCGAGCCCGGGCGGCACGGCGCAGAGCGGGGACCTCAAGTCGGACGGTAAACCGGTGGCCGCTGCGGCGATGCCTGCTCGTTCGCCGCTGTTGTTGGCGACCCAACTGGCGAGTTGCTCCGTTGTCGCCAACAAGGACGAGCTCGGTTCCGGTGCACTGTTCCTGATCGAGCCCAAGCACGGCCAGGTGGCGTTCTTGTCCGTGCCCGCGGCCGGCGGCGTCGGCAACGCCAGCTACATCATCCCGTGGCAGGCCTTGAAGGTGGTGGAGCCGGTGGGCGAGGACCAGCAGCGCCAGATCCTCGTGAAGAAGAGCAAGAGCGAACTCGAAGCGGCCCCGAAACTCGGTGAGCAGGGCGCGCATGTCAACGACGCCCGTTTCCGGCGGAAGGTCTACGAGTTCTTCGGTGTCGATCTGCCGATGTTCGAGGCGAAGAAGCCACAGGGCAAGGTGGACCAGCGGTCGGCGGATGGCGGCAAGTAGGCCGCGACAACGCTGACGGATCGCCGGGAGTGCGGCGCGACTGACGCATGTCGAAGCGTCAGCCGCGCCCTTTGTCAACGCGGTCCGGCGCTGGCATCGGTGCGGTGCACCGGTGCGATGTGTCGCTCGTGCCAATGAGGTGAAGAGACCAGGAGCAGAGCCATGAAGACCTCGAGAATCGTCCCGATCGCCGTTTTGCTGTCGCTCACGTCGTGCGCCGCTGTCGCGGTGGCGGCCGTCGCCGGTGCCGCCGTGTTCGGCGTCGTCATGTACGAACGCAACGAGGCTTACGAGGATTATCGCACCGACCTCGCGACGACCTGGGCCGCCGCCGTGGTGACGCTGAGGGACCTGGGGTATGTGGTCGACGGCGACCCGCAACCGGGCAAGACGGAAGGTGACCTCGAGACTGGCGACGTGCGTCTGGTGGTCGAGCGCCACGCCGACGACTTCACACGCGTTCGTGTGCGTGTCGGCACGTTCGAGACCGACGATCACAAACGCCGTGCGAAATTGCTGCTCGAGGGCATTCGCGCCAAGGTGCAGGGGACGTAGGTAGCCCTGTGACGATCGGCTACCGTACCAACGCGATCTACAGCGAGCTCGTGGGACAGGCACTTGATCGGCAGATCGACTCGCTGACACGCGACGGCCGGGGATTCGGCGATCGCCTGCTCACGCAGGCATTTGGCGGCGACGCTGGGGTCCTGCACCAATTGTCGGTGCTCCGGGACTGCAACGGCTCGGCGCATCACTACTCGCTGGGTGCCTACCACAACGCGCTGCTCTACGCCGTCTTGCCGGACGCGGTCGAGTCCATGAACGAGTTGCACGCTGGCGAGGAACCGATGCTCTTCAGTGGCGGCCGGTACGTGATCCGCGGGATCGACATCGGCACGTTCGTCGGGAGTTTCTTCGCGGACGTCGACTTCGCCTTGTCGAAGGACCACCTCAACCAACTCCTCCCCGCCGAGAAGGCGCTGCTCGGCCTCGACGATGCCGTGTTCGGGGTTGCGAACGCACTCGAGCCGCACCCGGACGAACTGCTGCCGCGACGTGGCTCGCCGGACGCCGTCGTGGAGATCATCGAGATCACGGCTGCCGCCGAGGACCAACTGCGTCGCCGCATGCCGTTTGCCCCAGACGCGGTGTGGGAGGAGGTTGCCACCATGGGGCCGCTGTATCGCCGCGGCGGAGTGTTCCCGTACTGGCCGGCCTGGCTCGGCGATGCGGTCGGTCTTGGTGGCTGATGGTCCTGCGCTCGAAGTTGACGCCGATGCCCGGGCGCCGAATGGCAGGGAACTGTGCGGCTTGTGCATTCCCGTGCGCCCGACTGTGTGATGAGGGGGTTTGATGCTGTCGTGACCGCGACCTGGAGGTAAACAGTCGGCCGCCGACTCGAATCGGCTGAGGATCATCGAAATGAACGCACGGCAGGAAAACGCTCCGACTGGTGATGGCGAGAAGCGCGCTACCAAACCCAAACCCAAACCCAAACCCAAGCCCAAGCCCGAACCCGAACCCGAACCCGGACCCGGACCCGAACCCGGACCCGGACGTCAGGCCAAACCCAAAGGCAGGACAGCTGCCCCAGGCAAGACCACCACGCGGTTGCTCGTCGCCATGACGGGCAAGGCCAGCGACGCGAAGACCGCAGATGGCGACGCGCCCGTGTTCGCCTACATCGCAAGCCTGCCGCAGCCGCAGCGGAGCATTGCCGAACGCATCGATACGCTTGCGGCCAAGACGTTGCCGGGCCTCCAGCGAGGGGTGAAGTGGGGGATGGCGTACTACGGCGTGGACGGGGGCTGGTGCTTCTCGTCCGGTGCTTTCGTCGGCCATGTGAAACTGATGTTCATCCGCGGCACCGACATGCAGCCGGAGCCGCCGGTGGCGCCGATCGGGATGGGCAAGGCCACACGGGGTGTCGAGCTTGCATCGGTGCACGATCTCGACGAACGCCAGGTTGGCGCGTGGATGAAGCAGGCCGCCACCATGCCGTTGTTCGGCGGGAAGAAACGCTGACGAAGGAGGATCGTAGACGGCGGTCGCGGCCTGGGGGCGAAGTCCAGTTCGCGGCGGTCACCCCTGCTCCTGTTCGCGGCGAACCAGGGCCTCGTCGTAGGCCATGAGCTCGCCAACGCGGATGGCATGATCCCGGTGTCGCAGCAGCGCCTTGCTGTGGCCCTGCAAGTGGACCCGCCACCAGTAGTGACCGGCGACCCACTCAGGGCGCGCCTCTACGCACAGGCCTTCGACCTCAGCTCGGTAGGCGTTCGGTTCGGGTTCGAGCACCATCGTCGGCCACTACGGTTGCCGCGGGCCCAGCGGGTCTGCGTTTCTTGGCGCCCAGGCGTTCCCGCGCGGTCGATGGCTGCGAGGGCGCGGCGACGCCACCGCCCCCACACCGTCACGGCCTCGTCTCCGCAATGTTCGGCCACGTCGAGCAGCGCCTCGAGTGGCAGCGAATGGAAGTTCCCATCGCATTCAAACTGGTTGCCCGCTTCGGGCCGCCCCGGCAGCTGACCTTGGCGGTATGGTCGGTGAAGAAGGCGGCGAGCAGGTATGGCGGGAGCTTCGCGACCGACTTCACCCGGCGGTTGGCGAGCCGATCCTTCGCGTGAGGCCGCATTCCCTCCAGCATCGGACCAGCGCATGCGCGACCTCGCCACGGTCAGCGGCGTTCACCGCAATTCGTGGAAGGCGACGTAGCCGCTGCGGAAGACCAGCATCAGGCCGCCGTCTTCCGTGCCCGGTGGCGCTCGGTAGGTCCAGTAGAAGTCGCTGCTGTTCGCGGGGCCGATCTCGTCGGGAAAGCCGAACCGACGCACGGCCTCCAGAGGCGTCAGGAACACAGTCGATTGCTGGGCAGCGTTCCTGTCGCGCTGATCGAGCGCATGCAACGCCGCGATCTCGCTGTAGACGATTGGTGCATGGCGGGGGATCGGCATCGCGACGGATGCTGACTGTTGCATCAGCAACTCGGTCAACCGATGGACTTCGCCCTCTATCCGCTGCAGCCGGTCCTCGGTTGCAGGTGGGGTAGCGGGAGTGCGAGCTGGTTCGGTACTCGGTGCGGTAGACACCTTGGCCGACGCCTCGGTCACGTTCGTCGGACGCCGGCCAGCCGGGTCGCGCCATTCGTCGAGCAACGTGATGACGCGGTCGAGCTTGGCATCTGCGGCAATCTCGTAGCTTGCTGGCGAAGGGGGTGCCTGCAAGAAGAAGCTCGTGCCGACGCTCGACACGACTCCCGCGACGAGGGCGATGGTGGCTGCCTGCATCCAGCCGAACGGAGTGGAGTGCGCCATGACCGGACTCTAGCGCGGTCGCGGGTGTCGGAAACCTGGCGCTCCTCGAGAACTGGGAGCGACGTCGCGAGCGTCCATGAGGAGCGGTCGCACCAGGGCCTCGGCAACGAGGTGGTCGCGCCGATGGTGGGTGGTGCGGTACCGGTGGAGTGCGGGCGGGTGGTCGAGTCGAAGGGGCTTGGCGGCCTGCTGCGCAGCTCCCGTTGTGTGGCCTGACGGCCGAGCGGTCGTCGAGGTGCTCGATCAGCGGGTCGCGGCGGGGGAGAGGTCTGTGCCGAGGTCGGCGCGAGTGGACGCGGCAGGAACTGGTCGCGCTTGGCGGCTGAGGTAGGATGGCCAGTCGCATTCGGCGGGCAATGCGCCGCGGCGGGGACGCCGGCTGCTGACCCGGGCGTGCGCGAAGGAGGTGACGACGGCGCGTCGTCGCCTCACGTCCCGCGCGTGATGCGAAACACGGTGATCGCGCCGTAGGTGGCTACGGCGAGCAGCGAACCGTCGTTGGCGACCGCGGCGAGCAGCACGCCACCGCGGGCCCGCAGCGCCGCCGGCACGTCGTCGGGCACCGTCGCCTGGAGAGGGAACTCCTTCACGCGTTGCAGCGTCGCCGGGTTGTGCAGGCGCACGACGTGCCCGTCGTGGCTCACCGCCGCGTCGTCGCCGAGCCCGGCCCAGAACTGCGGCACCTCGTCGTGTCGCGCCAGTTCCGCGCCGTCGGCGAGGGCCACCAGGTGCAGGCGGTCGTCGGCGTAGACGAGCCGTTCGCCGCCCGCCGCGAACGCGAGCACATGGACTCCGCGCGTCGCCGCCGGCAGATCGCGCACGAGTCCGCCGGCCGCATCGACGACGCGGATGCCTTCGCTGGAAACAGAGCCGCCCGCGACCGCCTGCGCGCGCGCGATCGCCACGCGGCCGTTCGGCGTGAACGCAACTGCCGACGCGAAGTGTTGCCCGATGCGCAGCACGGAGCCGGTGCCCTTGGTGAGGTCGACGAGCTGCGTACGCAAGCGGCGGTCGAGCGTGCAGAGCACGGCGTGGGGTCCGTAGGGCGACAGGAATGCGTCAGTGCGGTCGGGCACCGGTAGCGGCGCCCACTGCGGTTCGTCCGGCGCCGACAACTTCCCGTCGCCCAGGAGCAGCGGGCCGCGCGCAGAGGCGCCGAGCAGGACCGCGCTGTTCGCGGGCGAGACATCCGTTGCCGAGCCGCTGGCGACGTCGATGGCGTCGATCCGGTAGCGCGGTTCGCGGCTGCCGGGGTCGTGCCCGGCCAGCGAACACACGAACAGCCGCGCACCGTCGCGCTGGAAGCACAGTCGGTGCAGTGAGGCGCCGAATCCGTGCGTTGTCACAGCCGGCAGCGTGCGCCCGTCGAACGGCACCACGTGAACGACGGCGATGCCGAACTTCGCGGCCTGAGCGTCGCCGCGTGCCGCCTGGGCGTCGGCAGTTGCGGCAGCGCCCGAGACGGCGCAGGACAAGACAACCATGCGCATCGTGGACATCGTCCCCATCCTAGATGACTGCGTTCTGTCCTTCCCGCGATTTGTCGTCGCAAGCGAGAACCGCTCGATGGTCACTGGCGGACTTGTCGGAACCCGGATGGCGCGACGTGGTTTTGGGGTCTTGTCTCCTCGGTCCGAGTGGTCATCTGGTCGTGACCTTTGACTTCGACGGATTGGCGATATCCGCAACTCGTTCGCTTCCAGGAAGCAGCCACCTCGTTCTGATATGCCCGGTTGGCGCGAGCGAATATCGGGTCGTCTGCCATGAGGCCGAGAGCAAGGGCTATCTTGGACTCGCGGATTCTGCCGCCTCAGTGAGCTGGAAGACCACATGCGTTGACACCGGTGCCCCCATCTCTCGGCTTTCTGGCGCGTGCCGGTGCGGATCTTGGCTCGCAGGTGCCCATCTGCGATGGGCGCCAGATGCTACTGGGAATGGGACCTCAACGGAGGACGACGCGTACGGACGCATTCTTCTTGTCGCTCACGGTGAAGTGCGCATCCCCGGACATGCCGTCGCCGGCAACAGTGATCGTGTAGTCGCCAGGTGCGAGGCTGCATGCGAATCGCTGGTTCTGACGACCGGGTTGGCGCCCGGCGGTCGACGAGCCCGTGACCAGCACTCCGTTCTGCAGGATGCGGATGGACCGCTCGGTAATCGGTGCCGGCGACACGAACTCGAAGTGCTGTTTGCAGCCGTGCTGCACCTCGACGTCGAGTTCGCTTTCCTCGCCGACACGAACGTCGACTGGCACCATGCGCGCGGCGATGCCGTCCCCGGTCACCTCGACGTAGTGCGGTCCCGCGGCGAGAGCCTCGGAGCGACGCTCGTTGCCGGGTCCCTGGAAGCGAGACCAGTTGCCGAGCGCCGCGTCGTACACGTGCACGTGCGGATCGAGCCCGTCGGCGCCGTGTAACCGCACACGGATCGTGCCGGCCGGGGGCAGCCAGATGCGGCCGAGATCCAGACTCGCGTCCGCTGCGATCTCGCGCCACTCCGTCGTGATCGTCGGCTGGTCGATAGCCTCGATGCGGAGACGCCAGGTGCCGGGTTGCAGAGGGCCGATCGCGAACGTGCCTGCATCGTCGGCCGCGACTTCAGACGAGGTCTCGCCGCGCCGCTCCAAAGCGTAAACCATCGCTTGTGCGGGGGTGCGGCCGTCCGCGGCGACGATGGCGCCGACGAGGAACGCGCTCGGTGCGGGTGCTGCGTGCACCCGGACCACGAAGTCACCGCGGTGCGGATCGACGTCTTCGATCGTGGTCGGGCGGCAGCCCGTTGCGGTCACCTTCACCACGAGCCGCGCATCCTCCGGGCAGGTCAGGATCGCGAAGTTGCCGGCGGCGTCGGCGACGGTCCACTTTCCCCATTGCCGATCCGCGGTCCTCGCTTCGACCGTCGCATCGGCGATCGGCTCGCCATCCTGCGTCAGGACCCGTCCCCGCAGCACGAGGCCCGGCGATAGGCGCAGCTCGCAGCGCACGGTCTCACCCGCGCCGCCGTGGATCGTGACGGTCCCGGAACCCGCCGTCGCGTGCCGCGCATGCACATCGACGTCCCCGGGCATCAGTCCGTCGAGGTGGAATGTGCCATCCGCCGCGGTGCTGGCCTGGTGATGGTCGAACGCGTTCCAGTCGCCGACCTCGACCTTGGCCTTCGCGACCGGGATACCGTCGGCATCGACGACGGTGCCCGCGCACGCCATCGCCGGCGCGAGCATCACGTCGAGCGGCGTCGCGACGTTCGCCTCGACGCGGCAGGTGCCGATCCACGACGAGAGACCTGGGGCGCGCACCTGCACGGGCTGCTCGCCTGCGGCAATGCCGACGGCGCGGAACCTCCCCTCGGCATCAGTGCGCACGAGCGCGCGCAGCGCGCCGTCAGGGAGGAGGTCGAGGCGGCTCCAATGCCGTTTGCCGATCGCGATCACCGCATCTGCGACGGGTTCGTGTCCAGGCCCGAAGACCGTTCCCGTGACCGTTCCGCCCGCAGCCGGCAGCACGAGGCGTAGATCCCGCGTGCTGCCGTCCTGCATGCGCACGAGCTGCATCTCTGAGCTGCAATGGCCCGCGGCGCGCGCGCCGACGTAGCACATTTCCGCACAACCGGGCAGCGCGAACCGACCGTCGGCGCCCGTGGTCGTCGCCTGCTCGGCATCCTGCACGGCACCGATGCCAGCGAGGCAAACCTCGGCGCCAGCGACGGGAGCCGCGAAGCGATCGATGACGATGCCGGTGATCGTCACGCCGGGCTGCAGCACGAGTTCGACCACGGCCTCTTCGCCGGGCACGATCTCGGCGCGTCCGTTCACATCCGGGTTGCGCACGTTCGAAACGAAGAAGCTGCCCGGCGCGAGCTCTGCGATGCGTGCCGTGCCGGTGGCGTCCGTGCGCGCGCGCAACCAACCGAAGCGCTGGTCGGCGCCGGGCCGGCAGGCCCGCACAGGGAGGTCCGGGATCGGCGTGCGGTCGCTGCCGAGGAGGGCCTTCACGACAAGGGTGCCGGTGGTCGGGATCGCCTGTGGTGGCATGTCGACGACGGCGCTGCGTTGCGGTGCATCTGCATCATGCCCTTGCTCGTCCGATTCACCCTGCGCGACCAGCGGTGGTGGCGATGCGTCGCCGGCGGGACCCGGGGTCAGTGAGGGGGGCGCGCCCGCGAACGCCCACAGCGCGAGTGCGGCCAGCAACAGGGCGCCGACTGCAGTGGCGACCTTGCCCTGGATCGACATCGCGAGCACACCAAGTCCGAACGGGACCGGCAAAGCGGGCGGGGGAGTCGTTGGGGGTGCGGGCAGCAACGCGGCGATCCATGCCCGGCGGCTGCCGCGGCGCTCGTCGAGGCGCCGGCGCAGTGCCGCATGTGCGCTCCGGAGCCGGCTGGTCACCGTCGTCAGCGGCACGCCGAGGTGGACGGCGATCCGCTGCGGCGGCAGCCCTTCGAAGTGGCGCAGCAGCACGACCGAACGCTGTGACTCCGGCAGTGCATCGACGGCATCCAGCAGGCAGCGGCGCAACTCCTGACGCTCGAGCAGATCGGCCGGCGACGGCGCGAGATCGTGGCGTGCGACTACCTGCTCGCGCGCCTGCCGGCGAACGCTGCCGCGGCGCAGGTTGTGCGCGACGCCGCGAACGACGCACGCGAGCCACCTGCGCGGATCCAGGATCGCGCCTGGGTCGCGCTCCATCGCTCGCAGCCAGGTGCCCTGGACGACCTCTTCGGCGTCCCGCCCCGCGAGTGTGCGGGCCAAGGCATGGACGAACGGCGCTTCGTCGAGCAGATCGTCGAGCGTGATGCGTGCGGCAGTGCTCATGTCGGGCAGGTCACCGCCGACCCGGAAATACCGTACGAAATCCAGGCTGAGAAGCTGCTACAGGGTGACGGGATGCAGATTGTTGGGGTGTCCATCGCCTGGCCGGTCGCGCAGCATCTACCCCACTGGACACCTACCTGGCCAGCGCGTCTGCCAGCACCACCTGGATCTTCTGCAGGGCCGCGAACATCTTCGCTCGCTCCTGCTCGGCGCCCTTCACGGCGGCCAGGATTCCCTCGATGCCGGCTGCGCTGGACATCGACGCGGCCGCCTTGGTCGTGCCTTTGGCCTTCGCCGGATGCCCCGGACCGCGCTTCTTGGCGCCGCCTGCCTTCGCAAGGGAATCGAAATCGCGTTCCGATCCGGCCGACCCTGCCGCGCCGGATCAGTGGCCCGACAGGCGCTGCATGCCCTGGATCAGCGGGTGCCAACCGTAGGTGAACATCAGCCGGAACTCGTCGCCGCGAACGTCCCCGGGGTCGTTGTCGTCGACGGTCGTGCAGTAGCTCACGTTGATGGCAAGGTTGTCGTTGACCTGGAAGCCGAACGTCACGCCGACTCCGAGGTTGTCGATCGAGGATCCGGTGACGCCGCCGATCTCCGACTTGCCGCCGGAGAACCACACCGAGTCGATCGAGCCCCACATGGTCTCGGTGAAGTCGCGCGTCAGGTGCGCTTCGAGCCCGAAGATCGGATCCGTCGAGAGGGTCTGACCACCCTGATAGTCGTTGTTGTCGCCGAACAGCCAGACTGCCGGGAGCAGTTCGACGGTCGTGCGCTGGCCGGGGACCCACGGACCGAGCGTCCACATCATCGGCGCACCGATCCTGCCGTACCAGCGGTTCTGGCCGAGGTTCAGCGCGGAGTCCTGATCGTATTCACCGATCGGGATGGCCAGCGTGACCAGGGCGTCCAGCGTGAAGTCCGGCTCGTAACGCATCAAGGACGGCAGGTCGGTCATCGCCGGCGCGCCGTAGATGTTGCAGTCGAGCTGGATCGTGGGATCGCCATAGCCGGATGTGGACGTCTGCTGAGCGACCGGGACGCCCGCGATCTCGGCTTCCAGGTTGCCGACCGGGAGCAGCAGCGACGCAACTGCCGAACGGCCGAACAGCGACATGCTCCGGTGGTAGCCGAGCAACGACAGGTTGGCGTCGAAGTCCGCCGTGGGGTCCACGACCCGCGCCTTGTCGAGCGGGTTCGTGTTGCCGCCCCCCTCGATGGCCCAGAAGTTGATCGCCGACCCCCCGGAGAGCGACTTCCAGTAGGTGCGTGCGCCGTCGCCCTGGGCTGCGGCGGCCAGCGAGAACGCGACGGACGCGACCGCGAAGGGGAACGGGCGCCGCAGCGCGGCCCAGTCGTTTGACAGCAAGGTCATGGATCACTCCTTGGATTCACGGGGTGCAGCCTTCGGCGGGACGAACGGCTTCTTGAACTTGAGGGGTGGGTAGCCCTCGTCGACCGGCACGCGCGGCGGCAGTTGGTCCCAGAGCGTCTCGAAGGGGTTGCGGTCCGGCAGGATCACGTGGTTCGTCTTCACGTACTCGTCCCACAGCAGCTGCATCTGCGCGACCCGCTCGGGTTCCGCGGCCGCCAGGTCGTGGCGTTCGCCCGGGTCCTTCGCGAGGTCGTACAGCGCCCATGTGGCATCGCCCATCGGCTTCGGCTGCCACAGCAGCTTCCAGTTCCCTTGGCGGATCGCGCGGCTGCCCCACAGCTCCCAACCGATCCAGTCCTGCTCGCTGCGCGGGCTGTCGGTCTGCCCTGTGAGCATCGGCACCCACGACTTGCCCTGCATGCGCTGCACAGGGCGGCCCTGGTAGGTGGCGGGCACCTGGACGCCGGCGAACTCCAACAGCGTCGGGGCGATGTCCATCACGTGCAGCAGGCCACGTTCGATGCTGCCCGCAGGGCGCTGCACGCCGGCCCCGGCGACGACGAGCGGGCAGTGGATGCCACCGTCGGCGAGCCAGCCCTTGTGCTGCCGGAACGGCGTCATCGAGACCTGCGCCCAACCCGGCCCGTAGGTGACGTTCGACTGGGGCCGTCCCCACGCATTCGGGTGCGTCTGCGACCAGTTGTACACGTAGAACAGGTGGTCGCGCGTCCCCGGCGTGCCGGCGATCATCTCGGCGACGTCGGAGCCCTCGGCGCCGTTGTCGGCGAAGAAGAGGAACAGCGTGTTGTCGTACTCGCCGATCTTCTTCAGGTGGTCGACCAGCCGGCCGACGTGGTGGTCCAGGTTCTCGACCATGGCGGCGTAGAGCTCCATCTTGCGGCCGACGGTCGCGCGCGTGGCCGGTGCGAGGTCGCTCCAGAACGGCACGTACCACAGCCGCTCGGCGAGTTCCGCTTCCGCTCCCATGATGCCGAGCTCCTTCATCCGCGCGAGCCGCTGCGTGCGCAGCAGATCCCAGCCGACGTCGTACTTCTCGGCGTAGCGGCGCAGCCAATCGTCCGGCAGGTGGTACGGATCGTGGGGCGCCTGGTGGGACACGTACGCGAAGAACGGCTTGCCGTCCCCGCGGCCCGACTCGACGAAGGAGATCATCTTGTCGGTGTAGGTCTTGGTGGCGTAGTAGTCCGGCGGCAGCTCCTCCAGATACTGCCCGTCCTCGGTGAAGGTCGACTTCGGCGAGGACGCGACGAACCCGGTCATGTCGAAGTAGCTCCCGCCGCCGTCCATCAGGCTGAAGTCGCGCTCGAAGCCGCGGGCTCTCGGGATCTGGTCGGGCTGCTTGCCCAGATGCCACTTGCCCGCCATGTAGGTGTGGTAGCCGCCGTCGCGCAGCAGGTTCACGAAGCTCGTCATCTGCTGGTTCAGCACGCCTTCGTAGCCCGACACGCCGCGCTGGTTCGGCGCCGTCCATTCGTCCATGTTGCCGAGGCCAGCGACGTGCGAGTCGGTGCCCGAGAACAGCATCGCACGCGTCGGCGAACAACTCGGACCGCAGTAGAAGTTCGTGAAGCGGACGCCGCTCTGTGCGATGGCGTCGAGGTTCGGTGTGCGGATCTCGCCGCCGAACATGCCCATGTCGGAGAAGCCCATGTCGTCGGCGACGATCATCACGATGTTCGGGCGACGCGGCTTGGATGCTTGCTGGGCACAGATCGCGCCTGCCAACGCAACAGCCATTCCGATTGCGGTCAGCGAGTCGAGGCGGGGCAGTCTCATGTTGGTCGTACTCCGTACGGGGTGTTGCCGACGATGCGGCAATGGGCCTAATCTCCTCGCCCGACGGGCCGTCGAACATGTGGCGTAGTGCGCAGTTGCGCGCGATAAGAGTGCTTAGTGCGCGACCGACTGACGGCCAGTTGCACATGCGGCGCAGTGTCCACCTTCACGAGATTTGCCGCGCCTGGCGGCCGACAGTCGAAGGGCGCGGAATAGCGTTGACGCCGTTCTCGACACTAAGCGACCGGCGAGTTTGGCAGAGTAGTCGACGCCGGTGGCAGGCAGAATGGCTCCCCGGACCGTGCGCGAATGCGAACGGCCGCACCAGGGGCTCGGCAACGAGGTGATCGCGCCGATGGCGGGTGGTGCGGTGCCGGTCTTCAGCCCGTGTTCGGCCCACGCGGTCGGCGGTCGCGAATCCGCAGGATCCCGGCGGTCCAGGCTGAGGCGATGATTCGCGCGAGCCGTCGGCCCTGAGCCTCACAGCCAACGACGGCGGCGGAACCACCAGAGCATGCCGCCCGCGATGCCGGCCATGAGCACCAGGCACAGCGGGTAGCCCCACCAGACGCGTAGCTCCGGCATCCAGTCGAAGTTCATTCCGTAGACGCCTACTACGAAGGTCAGCGGGATGAAGATCGTTGCGATGACCGTCAGCAGCTTCATCACTTCGTTGAGCCGATGATTCACCGTCGACAGGTGGAGGTCCATGAGGCTGCTGCTCATCTCGCGGTAGTTCTCGAGCAGGTCGAGCAGCTGCACGACGTGGTCCAGCACGTCGCGCAGGTAGGGCCACACCTCGACGGAGAAGTGCTTCGCCTCGCCGCGCACGAGCGTGCTGGTCGCTTCACGCAGCGGCCACAGCGCCCGGCGCAACAGCAGCAGCCGGCGGCGGACCGAGTGTAGCTCGCGCACGAGCGGAGCCGGGTCTCCGCCCGCCAGGATCGCCTCCTCGACGCGTTCGAGGCGCCCGTCGACCTCCTCCATCGCCGGGAAGTAGGCGTCGACGACGGCGTCGAGCAGGGCATAGGCGAGGTAGTCACCACCGCGATTGCGCATCTGGCCGTCGGGATCCAACAGGCGCTGACGCACGAGCCCGAAGCAGTCGCCCGGCCGCTCCTGGAACGTCAACACGAACCCCGGGCCGACGAACATGCCGAGTTGCTCGGTGTCGTCGGCGCTGGTCGGATCGATCATGCGCAGCACCAGGAACTCGTGGGTCGAGTAGTCCTCGACCTTGGCCCGCTGCTGCAGGTTGACCACGTCGGCGAGGGCCAGGCGATGCAGTCCGAACTCGTCGCCGACCTTCTGCAGCAGATCCAGGTCGCCGAAGCCGGCGACGTCGAGCCAGACGACGGGCCACTTCTTTCGCAGCGCGACGAGGTCGCCGAAGGCGATCGGCCTCCTGTCCTCGAACCCGTTGGGACCGAAGCCGATAGCCCACATCTCCGGCGGCCGCGCTTCGGGGTTGGTCCGCAGCGTGCCCGGTGAGGATCCGATCGGCAATGGCGCAGCGCGGCGGCGCCGTCGCGGCGCTGGCCCATGCGGCGCAGGCTTCTCTGCGGGTGTCACGCCACGGTTAGAGCCGAGGGGCTGCCGGCCGGCCAGGGGCTACCGGCCACTTCGGAACGCGGTGGTGGAGATCGTCGAGATCACGGCCGTAGCGGAGGACGGCCTACGTCGCCGCCACAGTGCCGCATCGGACGGGCACCATTGCGTAGCTGACTGCCTTCGGCGTTCGACACCAAGGTGCCGGGCTTCTGTGCGCACGGAAGTGCAGACCGTACGCCCGTAACATTCCGCGGATACCACCGGAGGAATCGTCATGAACGTTCACATGCTGATGCAGAAGAGCGTCGCCACCGTGCGGTCGGAGGAGCGGCTGCACCGCGTTGCGTCGCTGCTGCGGGACCGAGACTGCGGCTCTGTGGTCGTCGTTGACGGAGGCCGGCGCCCCGTCGGCATGCTCACCGATCGGGATGTCTGTCTGGCCGCGCTGCGCACCGAGAAGCCGCTTGCCGAGATTCCGGTCACGAAGGCGATGTCCGAGCGCCTCTTCACCTGCCGGCCGGACGCGTCCATCGAGGAAGCGGAGCGCACGATGTCGCTGCACCAGGTCCGTCGGTTGCCCGTGCTCGGGGAGCAGGGGCAGCTCGTCGGCCTGATCGCGCTCGACGACATCGCCCGCGAGGCTTGCCGCGAGGAAGACCTGCTCGCACCGCCCGTGTCGTGCGCGGCGGTCGGGCGGACGCTCGGCCAGATCGCGCGGCCGCGCCTCGTCACGGGCGAGTACGCCGAGGGGGCTCCGTGAGCCACACCGTGCTCCGCCTCGAGGACGAGGCGCGCCAGTGCTTGATCAAGGGAGCCGCGGCGTTGGTGAGTGCCGTGTCGCCTACGCTCGGGCCGCGCTCCAAGTGCGTAGTGATCGGTAGGAAGTGGGGTGCGCCGCTGGTGTGCAACGACGGGGTCACGATCGCCAAGGAGATCAAGCTCCCGGACCCCGAGGAGGACCTCGGCGTTCGCCTTCTGCGGGAGGCGGCCGTGCGCACCAGCGACTCTGTCGGCGACGGCACCACGACGTCGACGCTGCTGGCGCATGCGATCTTCAGCGACGGCGTGCGCAACGTTGTCGCCGGTGCGAGCGCGATCGATCTCAAGCGCGGTATCGAACGGGGTCACCGTGCGGCGGTGGCGGCGATCCAGGCATTGTCGCGCCCGTGCGCGGCACGGCGCGAACGCGAACACATCGCCACCGTGTCCGCCCACAACGACGCGGGGATCGGAACTCAGGTCGCGGAAGCCATGGAGCGCGTCGGCTCGGAAGGAGTCGTGTCACTCGAGGAAGCCAAGGGAACGGAGACCGAGATCGAGGTGGTCGAGGGGCTGCAATTCGACCGCGGCTATGCGTCGCCGTACTTCGTGACGAACGCCGACAAGATGGAGGCCGTGCTCGAGAGTCCGCTGCTGCTGCTCTGTGAGGGCAAGGTCGCGCGCGTCGACCAACTGGTGCCGTTGCTCGAGCTGATCCTCAAGACAGGCCAGCCGCTCCTCGTCATCGCCGAGTCCGTCGAGGCCGAGGCCCTGGCAACGCTGGTTCTGAACAAGCTGCGCGGGACGTTCCTGTGTGCGGCGGTCAAAGCGCCGGGCTACGGTGATCGCAGCAAGGCGATCATGGCGGATATCGCAGTTCTCACCGGTGGCACGTTCCTCGCGGAGGAACTCGGCTTGTCGCTCGACAAGGTGGAGATCGAGCAGCTCGGTCGGGCGCGGCGCGTGGTGATCGGCAAGGACACGACGACGATCATCGGCGGTGCCGGCTCGAAGCAGGACATCGATGGCCGGCGCGCCGAGATCCGTCGCCAGATCGAGACGACCACATCGGACTACGACCGCGAGAAGTTGCAGGAGCGGCTCGCCCGCCTGTCGGGAGGCGTCGCAGTCATTCGCGTCGGCGCGCCATCCGAGGCTGAGATGAAGAACAAGAGGGAGGCGTTCGAGGACGCCATCGCTGCGACCAAGGCCGCAGTCGCCGAGGGCATAGTCCCGGGCGGCGGCGTCGCGCTTCTGCGCGCGGCGCCGGCGGTCGAGGAGGCCGCGCGGGAGTGCGAGGGTGATGAACGAACAGGTGCGTTCGTGCTCGCTCGCGCGCTGGAGGTGCCCCTGCGCCAGATCGCAGCCAACTCTGGGCACGATGGGGGCGTGGTAGTCGAGCATGTTCGCGGGAGCACGGGCGCGACGGGCTTTGATGCCGCGCGAGCCGATTACGTCGACATGATCGAGGCTGGCATAGTCGATCCGACCAAGGTAGTGCGGATCGCGCTTGGAAACGCTGTGTCGGTTGCCGGCGTGTTGTTGCTGACGGAAGCGACGCTGACTTCGATCGAAGAGGAGGAGAGGAACGCGCCTGGCCCAGATGCATAGGGAGACGCAGGGCGGACCGGCTGGCCCCGTGCCCACGTCAGCGCGTCCGTCGGAAGGTGTGGCGGTGTGGCGGCCCCGCTTGCGCGCCGAGTCGGGCAAGCCGGTGTGAAACGAGCGGTGTGCTCAGGATCGATCCCGCGAGCGCCAACACCATGTCCTTCTGCGCATCGAAGATGTCCCCCTGCTGTCCGTTGTAGTTCTCGACGGCGTCGGGGCTCATCGCGAGCGCGATCAGCCATTCTGCGAGTTCGTACAGCTTGCTGAGCACGGCGACGAAGGCCACGGCGACGACGATCGCCCACACGCGCGAGGGCGTGACGTGTCGGCGCACGAGTTCGGCGACCGGCAGAGTGGCAAGCAGGCCGAAGCCCAGGTGGACCAGGCGGTCGTAGTGGTTGCGCGTCGCGCCGAGCATCGTCGATGGCTGGACTCCGGCTAGCACCTGACACCATTCGTCGTACGGCACGCGGCTGTAGAGATAGTGCGCGCCGATCACGTGCAGCATCAGCAGTGCAAACAGGAGGGTGTAGGAGAGATCGCTGAGCGGCTCGCCTCCCCTGCGGCGTTCGTACCAGACGAGGAAGGCGAGCACGGTGGCGGTCGGCAGGTGCTCGAGCAGCCAGTCCTGCCGATCGAACGGCGCGACGGCGCTGACCGCGACGCTCGCGAGCAAGCCAGCGAGGAGCCAACCGCGGTATGGAAAGCAACGGGTCATCGGGCCTGAGCCTCCTCATTTCGGAACCTGGGGTCCGCGATGCCCAGCGCCTCGCGGAGCAACTCGGGTCGAGTCGCAACGTGTCGAGCAGAAGATGCCGTCGGGCGATCAGTGCCCGATCGTGCCCACAACCGCGTTGCTCGTGGCGGCTGGCAGCGGATTCGTAGGCACGAGAGCCTGCACGTAGAACTCAAGCCCGGCGAGGGTGAGGTGGCTAGGGACCGAGATAGCCCAGTCGGCCTGCCCTGCCAGGCCCAACACGAACTGCTTGCTCTCGTCGGAGACGTACTGGTAGCAGCCCGGCAGACCGAAGGTCGTGAGTTCGCGGGGCAGCGCGTGACTCCCCAGGGGGCCGCTGCTCTGCGTGTTGCTGAGCCCGACGACGATGATGGCGACGGACACAGGAGGCAGACCGGTGAGCCGCAGGTGGGACGTCGTTCCGAGCCTCGGTGCTTCGTTGGGCATCGCCTGAAGGGCTGGCGTTCCACTTGGTAGTGGGCATCCGGTGCCGAACGCTGCGTAGCTCGCGGGCGTGATCGTGGTCAGTTCGATCAGTCCGTAGCAGGGCCAACCGTAGCTCGTTGGTCCGTCGGGGTTGTCGTTCCAGCGATCGAAGAGACCGGCTCCGGCCCAGGGCAGGCCGAGCCCTACCCAGTCCTCGATACCCAGGCCGTTCGTGGGTTCGCCTGCATTCCAGTTCGTGAAGCTGACCGGCTCGCCGCTCGACCACGCGAACACGTCCTCCGTCTGCACGTCGTTGAGGCCGATCCACACGACCTCGAGACCCGACGAGAAGGTGGATGCGATCCAGGCGTTCTCGGCTGCAGATCGAACTGTCGCGAGATGGCCGCCGAGTCGTTGTGCCTCCGCCTCGGCCTGGGTCCAGCTCATTTGCGACGTCTTGGCGTAGAAGTATCCGTTGACGGGGCTCTGGATCCAGGCGTAGGACTGGGACGGGAGCTGGGCCGTCACGAGTGCGACGAACAGCCCGAGCAGGTGGCGAGGGTTCACGGGGCGATGCTCCATGGGGCGATGCTCCATGGGGCAGCGTCAGGGACCTGCCGGGGCAGCACAAGGGGCAAAGGGGGTGGACCGTGCCGCAGGCGGTGGAGACGTTGGCGCCTCCTCATGCCGCCCTCCCTCCAGCATCGGACGCAGGCGAAGCGGAGGTATTCCTCCGTCAGTCGATTCTGGCCAACGCGCCATCGGCCACCGTCACTGCAACGGTTCGGTCAACGAGCGTGGTCCCCATCGCGTCGCGCAGCAGGATGTGCACCTGCGCCGCTCCGACCGGCAACCTGCGCAACAGCAAGTGCCCGGCCTCGAATGTCGCTTCCGAGGCATCGACGTCGTCGATGTCGTGGCCCGCGAACTGCAGTTCCATTTCGTTCGTCAGGCCCTCCGCGTGACTCATCCTCAAGGTCACTGTGCCCTTCGTCGGCCAGGTGCCGCAACCGATGGCAATGTCGCCCATGGCGACGGCAAGGGTCACCTCCACCTCCTTACCGGCGAGCAGTTCGACGTCATCGCCTACTGGCCACAGGCGGCGATTCCCCAGGCGCAGTTCGCACCTGCACACACCGAGCGCGGGAACGACGGCAGACAGGGTTCCGCTCGCAGAGAACGAGGCGCGTACCTCGGTGGCTGCCCGGCCGTCCCTGGGAACGAGGACGAGACCAGCACCCTCGAGCGACACCGGGGCCTTCGCCGTCACGGTGAGTCGAACCGTGGCGCAGTTGGCCACCGGTAGGACGAGTGGCATGTCGGCCGTATCCGGGATGCGCAGGAAGTACCGAGCCCGGCCCTGGTCCGGCAGCCACGGCACAACGAGGTCGCGTGTCGGCTCAACCAACACGAAGGCGCTACCCGGTGCAGCGTCGAGTTCGAAGGTGCCGTCATCAGCCGTGCGTACGCGGGCCTTCGTTTCGCCGTCGAACACGACTGCATGCCCGCCAAGTGGGCCGGGCACAGCGAGGTCGAGGCGGCCACGCACGCGCACCGCACGGGGAAGCTCGAGATCGCCGAGTTCGACACGACGCTGCACATCGATTGGACCACGTCGCAGTGGTGGCCCGCTGCCGTTGTCGACCTGGAGGAAGCAGGGCTGTGTCGTCGCAACGCCAAGCGTGAACCAGCCGTTCGCGTCGGTTGTCGCGGTCTCGATCGGCTTGCCGAAGTCGGTGCAGCCCCACTGCGGGGCATCTGAGCCGAGTGCGATGAGGGCGATCGTCGAGTACCAATCGGGTTGGAAGTCTCCGAAGGATGCGACTGCGGTGTCCGGTGCACCAGCCACCTCGAACGTCGAGAACTGGCACGCCGTCACCCAGACGCGGGCCCCGGCAACGGGTTCGCCGCCGCGCAGCACTCGGCCCGTGAGTCCCGGCAGGTGCGTGAGCCTGACGGTCTGCACAGCATCACCATCGTGGTCGTGACGCACTTCGCCTTTGTGGGTGACGAACCCTGGAACCACGACCTCGAAGGAATCGATGCCAGGACGCGCGCGACACACTACCAACCCCTGTTCATCATGACTGCGCGCCGCGACGGGCCAATCGCTGCGCTGGCGGAACTCACCAGCCTCGCCACGATGCCGGTGGATCACGAGCCGGAACCTCGGCACGAGGCTTCCGTCGGCTGAGTCGACGAAGCGGAATCGGGTTTCCACTGCGATCTCCCGCACCGTGAGACGGATCCCATCGGTGCCCGGTGCGAACTCGGTTCCCTTGCAGTCGACCTGTTCGTAGTGCTCGTCCTCGACGACCAGGGCGCTGGGGTTTGCCGAGGCGAGGCCGATGCGGAACTGTCCGTTCTCCGCCGAAGGCACCGGCAGATGGAAGGAATAGCCGCTCTCCGGCCGAAGCAAGACGCCGCCGACACCCCTGCCCCCTTCGTCCACGATGCGGCCTCTGAGTTGCGGTCCCGGCGGCAAGGTCACCACGACTTCAGTGATCGCACCAACGGTGACGGTGATCGGGCACTGCACCTCGGCGTGGTCTGCGGCTTGCACTATCAACTCGTGAACCCCCGGCAGCACGTGGGGCATGCGGAATCGCCCATCCGTACCGGTCCAACTCGATTCACCACCGCCATACGTCAGCAAGAGTGCCTGCGCGACATGCGCACCACGCTCGTCAACGACCTCGCCACGAACCACACCGGCACTCACCAACCGGATCACACCGAGGTCGCGCACTCCGGGCCGCAGGCCGTGGTGGGGAGGCTCCTGACCGGGCCCGCACCGCAGGCTTTCTCGCGTGTGGAATTCGTCGGCGACGATGTCGATCCTGACCTCCTCTTCCGGCGTGGGCGGCACGACGAGTGAGAACGTGCCATCCGCCAGGTTCGTGGTCTGTCGCACCCAACCACCTGCGACGCCGGCCTGGACGCGGACCCCAGCCACCGGCTGGTCGGCTCCATCGACTACGCGACCGACCAACACCGACGCGGACGTGGACGCGGCTGGCTCTGGCGCAGCGTGCCGTTCGATCACATCTGGGCCGCGCGGGGTCGCCGGCTGTGCGGCAGATGCGACGCCACCGACGGCAGCAGCTGGCGCCACCATCGCTGCTTGCCGGGGCGACGCGAGCGGCTCGGGCTCGTTCCAGCACCACAGGGCAAGCCCCAACCCGACGCCAACGACAACCACGCCAACAACGGTCTTCGACCCCATGAGGACTCCAAGGCTTGTCGCGGCAAAGGATGGGGTCGACACCGTTGCCGCGTCGCGGCCGACCGGAACGAGATGGGCAACGGCACCCGACAGCGACACTCGCCAGTCCGAACCAAGATCGCGTCGACACGCTTCGCGTAGCAGGCTCACGGCGCGCCGCAGGCGCCAACGCACCGTGTCGTCTGGACAGCCCTGATGCGAGGCGATGTCCGCAACGGACCAGCCGTCCTGGTAATGCAGTAACGTGGTCGTCCGCAGCGGTTCGTCGAGCCGGAGCACGAGGTCGAGGAGTCGTCGTTGCAGTTCGCTGCGCGCAACAAGCTCCGCCGTGGTCGGCAACTCGGCATGGAGACGTGTTGCAGCCTCGCGGCGTTGCCGCCTGGCCTCCCCGCGACGCAGGCCTTGAGCAATCCGCCGAAGTGCCTCGGCAAGCCAGCGTCGTGGGGGCTGCCACTTGGGGTCACGACGGTACGCCGCGAGCCAGGTTTCCTGACACGCATCGTCGGCGAGGTCCGGGTCGCGAAGCATGGAGTTCGCGAGGCGTTGCAGCCAACGCCAGTCCGCCGGCAAGCTGTCGGCAGAAGGTGATGGGGCGAGATCCATGGACATGCTTACATGGTCGCACCGCGCCGAGGCGCGAGTAGGACCTCGCAGAAACTCAGCCTGCGTCTCCGGCTGGCCGAAAGGGGCGGCCTCAAGAGGACGAGTGCATCACATCTGCCCGGTTCCTGACCATCTCGCTCAACTCAACCAGCCTCTCCTCGAACTCCTCCCCCTCAGCCCGCTCCAGCTTGCCGATCAGCGCGAGGCCCTCGGCCCGTCCTTTCCGCGCCGGTGCTTCTGCAGCAGGTCGAGCCCGACGTTCACGAGCCCGCCTTCGAGGTGCAGTTCGTCCTTCGGCACGGCGGCGTCGGCTTCGAGCGGCGCACCTTCAGCGATCGTTGCGGCGCGCCCGCTGCGCGGTCCAGCCGATCCAGAACACCAGCGCACCGACACCCGCGAGCAGCAGCCCGACGATCGCCGCGATCGCGCCGCCCGTGAGGATCGGCACGGCATGACCGGCATGGCCGCGCCCGCTGCCGAGCCCGCCGACGAACGCGCCCCCCAGCATTAGCAGACCGAGTCCGGCACAGACTGCGCCCGGCCGCTGCAGCCGCCCCAGGTCACCGCTGCCGCGACGGCTCGCAACAGCCATCCATGTGCCGGCGGCCGCGCCACAGACCACGCAGGCGACGATGACGACGACGTCGACGTCACCCGGCAACAACAGCAGTTCCTTCCACGTGCCGAGCACGACCGCCGCGAGCACGGCACCGAGCAGGCAACCGGCGACCGCCCAGCCGAGGACATGGAGCACGCGCCACATCGTGTCGCAGGCTATCACCGGGTGGGCATGATATCGCGAACGGTTACGGTGCCCCCGGCGAGTGCTCCTGCTGCTCGTGTCCACCGCGCTGCCCCGCCGACTTCGCCCCGGCCGCGGACTCCGACGCGGCGGCGATCCGTGTAACCACGCCGATTGCCGAGACGCCGGCGACGCACATGTCCACCTTCCCGAATTGATCGCGGTCGCAGGCTCGTAATCGACTGGCGAAACCCCGGCTTTCCTTCCCCCTGGCGCAGCCAGGGAAAGGAAGCGTCCGATGCTCGAGAATCGAGAAGACCGCCAAGTCCCGCAGTTCCCGTCTGTCCCCGTTCCCCAGTTCCCGCGGTTGCAGGCCGCTCCTGACGGGGTGTTGTTCGAGTTGGCGGAGAAGGAAGGGAGAGTCGTTGTTTCGGCGGACACGGACTTCGGCACCCTGCTCGCGTTGCGCGAGGCCGCGAGACCTCGGTGATCCTCTTCCGGCATGGCGCGGAGCGGGCCCCCGATCGGCAAGCGGCCCTGCTGCTGTGTTGCCTCGTCGACTTGGAGGCGCATCTGCTGGCCGGCGCGCTGGTCACGATCGAGCCGACCCGGATCCGCATTCGTCAACTGCCCTTCGCGTAGGCGGCCGGCTCGAAGCTGTGCTTGCCTTCTGCAAGCTCGTTGGTGATGACGGCGCCGTGTCCGACCTCTGGCCGCTCCGCCTCCTGCTGCTCGCGTTCGCGGGCTTCGTCAACCGCGATCAGGCGCGCGTCATCGCCTACCGCGTCGAGGAGAACCGTGTGCTCCGCGAGAAGTGCCAGGGCAGGCGTATGCGCCTTACCGCGCAACAGCGGCGGCGCCTCGCGGTATTGGGCAGGGCGCTCGGGCGCAAGGCGCTGCGCCAGGTGGCCACCATCGTCACGCCGGACACGATCCTGAAGTGGCACGCCACTGATCGCGGCGAAGTGGACGACGGTCGGCAGGCGCGTCGGCCGGCCACCGGTCATCAGGTCGATCCGCGAACTGATCGTGCGCATGGCAAATGCCAACGCGACGTGGGGCTATTGTCGGATCCAAGGCGAACTGAAGAAGGTCGGCCATCGCGTGCCGCGCTCGACGATCGCCAAGACCCTGAAAGAGAACGGCATCGCCCCGAGCCCGGATCGTCCGACCTCGTGGCGCACGTTCTTGCAGGCCCATGCCGAAACGATCGCCGCGACCGACTTCTTCACGGCTGAGGTGTGGACTGCGCGCGGGCTGGTCACGCATTACGTGCTGTTCGTCGTGCATCACGCGACGCGCGCCGTGCAGATCACCGGCATCACGACCAATCCGGACGAGGCGTTCATGGCGCAGGTGGCGCGCAACCTGATGGACCCCGTCGACGGGTTCTTGCGCGGCAAGCGGTTCTTGATCGCGGACCTGGATACCAAGTTCACCGAGCGGTTCCGGCAGGTGCTCGAGCTCGGCGGCGTGCAGGTGGTGCGCACGGCGTTCCAGGCGCCCAACATGAACGCGATCGCCGAGCGGTGGGTGAGGTCGGTGAAGTCGGAGTGTCTCGACCGGATGATTCTGTTCGGGGAGAAGTCGTTGCGGCGTGCGCTGCGGGAGTACGGGGCGCACTTCCACGAGGAGCGGCCGCACCAGGGGCTCGGCAACGAGGTGATCGCGCCGCTTGCGGGTGGCGCGGTGCCGGTGGAGTGCGGGCGGGTGGTCGAGTCGAAGCGGCTCGGCGGCCTGCTGCGCAGCTACCGTCGCGTGGCCTGACGGCCTGGGCTTCTTCGGGACGCGGGTTCAGCGGGTCGTTGTGGGGGAGAGGTCTGTCCTGGGCGCGGATGCCGTGCGCGAGGTGGGATCTGGCCACGGGTGCCGCCGGCGAGGTAGGATGGCGGAATGGCGTCGACGCAGTTCTCGGACAGTACGGCGTCACTGTGGCAGCAGGTCCCTAACGAGGCGGGGTGGGCCGCCGAGGTCGTATAGGTCGGCGCCTATGGGGAATGTCGTTCGGACTGTGTCGTACTCAAGGGTCCATTGATCGAATGCCGTTTGAGTTGAGGAGAGGCGCCACCCGGCGGTAATGCGTTGGAATTCGGCCTGGACTCCCAGGCCACCAAAAGCGCCTTGGTACGCGGATATGAGGCCGGCAGGTAAACAGGCCAGGGTTGCATTGTAATCGCGGCGCAAAAGCTCTGCAGATGCTACATGCACGCGGATTTGGGTTAAGATCCTCTCGCTGAGCTCGGGATGCGCAGCGACGATAGCTGCCAAGGCATCGTCGTCCAGGGGGTCGTCATCGACTGTGGAGGGGTCGTCCAATTTATCCACGACGTAAGTGATGGTATTCATCGTGGAGTGAAGACTGTCTAGTAGTTGCACTCCAGATGCCGTCGTAAAAAAGGATGAATTGCCGGCGTGGGTGGCGACGGTGAAGGCGTAGTGAGTGCTTTCAATGCAATCGCTGTCGGTATCCGTGGTCACCTTGCAGTGAGCTATGAATCTGTATGAACCAGGCGCCCATGTTCCGGCTTGCAGGAAGACGTGGGCCACGCTGGAGGCGTTGGCTGCAATGGCAATTGGTTGGGAGGGTAGAGAGAATGTGGGAGGGGAGCTTACCCAGGCGCCTTGAACGAGGTGTTCCACAATTGGGAAGACCTGGGCTTCGCAGGGAGATTCACTCAAAGAGGTGAGTTTGCAGGCCACTGGGAAGGGTTCGTACGGCCGAACTTGTCCAGAGAGATCCGTAGAGAGGTGAACTTCGATCGTCAGGGGCGGTGTGGCTCGAAGGGCTGCGAAGATCCCCAGGGCCGCGCATGCCAACGTTGCTGCGGGGAATGATAGCCGATGCGCGTAGTTCATGCCTTGACCTCTGGGCAGGCTGTACCGGATGTGCTGGGTGTGGTCAAGTGCGGTGGTGGCGAGGTGTTGGGCGCCACGCGGCTCGGGGTCCTGCTGCGCAGCATGTCCCTCGGCGCGGATGGCGCAGGGGAGGCGGGTCTGGCCACCGGTGCCGGATGCGGGGTAGGATGGCCGAATGGCGTCGGCGCAGTTTTCGGACACTACGGCCTCAAGCGTGGATCTGTCATGAGCCGACCGTCGGTGACGGCGTCCAATAGGGAGGCGGAGAGGCGCTCGTCACCCGGGGCTGCATTGGTAGTCATCCTGGTGTTCTGCATGACACTGGTGCCATTTTGGAACTATTACGTCGTCTGGGGATGTGGATCTGTCATGCATCTCTACAGTGAATTCTTGGAGCTCGCGAAAAAGTCAATGGATTACGCGGGATCTGCGTTAATTGCGTCTGTGATGATATGGCGGCGGGCCTCGGCCTTGAGTCGCTATATCATAATGTTGTGCGTGGCTGCCAACTTGTTTACCTTGTTTGTTGTGACTTGGCAAAGACTCGACGCATTGAAGGGGCGCTGATATTGAGGCGTGGGTGGCTCCGACGTTTGTGGGGCCGGGCGTGTCCCATGCTACTGGGAATGCGACGCCCGCGGGCGATGGGGCGAGCCGCGGCACCTCGTCCTGGGGGGCGACTACCTGGCCAGCACGTCCGCCAACACCACCTGGATCTTCTGCAGGGCCGCGAGCATCTTCGCCCGCTCCTGCTCGGCGCCCTTCACGGCGGCGAGGATGCCCTCGATCCCCGTGGCGCTGGAGATCGACGCCGTGGCCTTGCGCGTGCCCTTGGCCTTCGCCGGCCGCCCCGGGCCGCGCTTCTTCGCGCCGCCCGCCTTCGCCTTGACGTTGTAGACGAGGGCCGGCGTGCAGCCGACCTTCTTGGCGATCTCGGCGGTGGACATGCCGGAGGCGAGGAGGGCGCGGATCTGGCCGGACTTGGAGGATGCGTCGGGCTTGCGGCCGCGCTTGGCTGGGGCTGGTGTCATGGGGGTGGAGTATCTTGATGCCCGCATTGGCGATCAATGAACGGCAGCCCGAGACGTCGCAGAGTTGCGTGACAAGACGGTGTCGTCCTACTCGGCGCTCGCGGGGTCCCCGTCGTGCTACTTCGCGTGTGGGACTGCGATCGCCCCGATGTCAGTCCTACCGAAGAGTGGGCCGCGCACGGGGACACTAACTTCGCGGGCCGGGCCGAGGTTGCCCCAGTCCATGCCAAACTGCAGCACCACGTCGCGCTGGCCGGCGCAGCGATCCGTGAGCCATACCTGGAACCGACCGAACGCATCCGTCGTGTCGCCGACGGAGAGCAGGAGCCCTGGGTTGGACGGACACATGATGGTGAAGTTGGCGTCTCCGATCGGATGACCGTCCGAGTCAACCAGCGTCCCGACGACGAACGGGTGTTGCGCTTCGATAGTCTGGACGACCGTCACGCCACGCTCCCCCTCGCTTGGGCCGGGGAAGGTCTTCGTCGAGACGATCATCCCGGGAAAGCGCAGTCGCAGGGTCTTGTCGAGCACGATGTTCTCGAAGCACGCGATGCCGTCAGCGTCGGGCTTGACGTAGAGCAGTCCGGACGGGCCGAACGCGCTGAGGCGGGGCCGCGCCTTGGGCTGCACGCCGACGATGCTGAGTTCAGCATGCAGCCCTTGGAGGGTCCGGCGATCCAGCGGAGTTCCGTCGGCATTCTGAATCCTCGCTCGGACCGTGCCAGTTGTCGGCAGGGTCAGTTGCACGAACGGTGGAGGAGTTCTGGCGTCGATCGACTCTTGGCCATGAGCACCATCGAGCAGTTCGGCATGCAGCCAGATCCTCGCAGGGGAGCGCGCCTCGGTTGTTGGTGGCTTCAGGACATAGGTCAACAGGCCGTAGTCATTCGTCTCTCCGAGTGTCCATTGCGCCATGGGGTCGGGAGCATTGGTCCAGGCCAGCATGGGCTGTCCCACGACCGTGACGTGTGGGACCGGCTTACCCAGTGCATCGACAGTCTCCACGGTCAGCGTATGGCGCGCGTCGACGACGATCTCGAGCACTTCACCGTCGTCACGTGGTCGCTTCGAGCCGTAGAGAATGCCCTTGCGAGCGATGACGACGTGGCTGGCCGCGGCCAGGGGTATGCGTGCGTTGCCGTTGCCGTCGGTGATCTGAGCAACACCAAAATCGCGCAGGTAGGCCTCAGTCGATCGAGAGTAGAGGTTGGCCTGCGCGCGTGGCAGGGCTGCGTAGTCAAAGCCTGGCTTCACGAACCAGACCGTTGCTCCGGCCACTGGTTGCCCGCCTTCCTCCCGCACATGCACATCACGGTGCGTTGGCGCCGTTTGTGGCGCGTCTGAAGTGAGCAGCACGCGCTCGTTTGGCGGTGTGGTCATGACCGGCGGGGTTGGGTTCTCCACTGGTGCGGCCGCAACTGCGACCCTCGCAAGGCTCGCATCGGCTGCCCTCGGCGCGCCATCAGGGCCAGCCACCGACCACAGCAACGTGCCGGCAACAACGAGCAGCGCAACTGCCGTGACGGACTTCATCCAAGTGGTCATCAGAAGAACTCCCGGCCACGCCGTGAACGCGACGCTCGTTGGTATCGTGGGTTTCTGTAGTCCGAAGGACACCGCCAAGGCGCCCCGCCAGCCCGGCTTGTCCTGCTCCTCCAGCATCCCCCGCAGCTGCTGCAGCCCGCGTTGGAGCCGGCTCTTCACCGTCGCGTAAGGCGTATCGCTGCTCGCGGCGATCTCGCGCGGCGACAGGCCCTCGAAGTAGCGTCGCCAAATCGCTTCACGAGATGGCGCAGGCAGCGCCCTCACGGCGGCCATCAGGCGCTGCACTTGCTCCTCGCGCGCCAACATCGCAACGGCGTCCTCTGCCACTTCCTCGCGCGTCGCGGCAACGGTGTGCTCACGACGCGCTCGCCTGGCCTCTCTGCGGTAGAGGCCACGCACTGCGTTGTGCAGTGCGGTAGCAAGCCAAGCGCCGAGTGCGCTGTGGTGAGTCGGGGGGCGGCGGAGCGCCGAAAGCCAGACGTCTTGCACGGCGTCGTCAGCTACCCACGGGTCGCGCACGATCTCGCCAGCCAGGGCGCGCAGCGCCACACCGTGGCGGCGCAGTTGCATCTCGACATCGAGCGGGAGAGAACTCATCGGTTGGGGGGCAGCCTATCAAGTGCCGCCGACGTCAGGGGAGGATGCACGCCGCCTCAAGAATTGGCCGGTTGCTTCGCTGTCCGGCGGGCCGAGTGGACTTCGCAGTCTGGTTCGACGTGGCCGGGCCGCCGCCGACGGGCCGATGGACTTCTGCGACGGGCGCTACGCGGTCAGGGAGATCGTTGCCGCAGGACCTGGCTTCCCCCTTGTGCCTGTCCCGGCGAGATGATCGGCTTAGCGGGGAGGATAGGTAGACCCATGTTCGACTGGCTTCTGCGAATGTTCGATCCCGCGGGCTTCCCGGCCCGCTGGAACTGTGGGGAGTGGTCGCCGTTTCTCGGATGGCTGCACATCCTCTCCGATCTGACGATTTGGTTCGCCTACATGGGGATCCCCGCGGTGCTGCTCTACTTCGTCCGGCGTCGTCAAGATCTACCATTCCTGCCGGTGTTCGTGCTGTTCATCCTGTTCATCGCCTCGTGCGGCATCGGCCATCTCGTCGAGGCGAGCATGTTCTGGTGGCCCGCCTACCGCTTCTCGGGCGCGGTCAAGTTGGTTACGGCAGTCGTGTCGCTGGGCACGCTGGCCGCAATGGTGCCGTTCACCCGACGCGCCCTGGCGCTGCCCGGCACCGCGGAGTTGCTGGTCAAGCTGCGCCGCCAGTCGGCGGAGCACGACCGCAGCCAGGAGGTGCTTCAGCTGACGCAGGAGCAGCTGCGCATGGCGACATCGGCCTCGGGCGTCGGTCTGTGGAGTTGGCGCAAGGGTGATGAGATCGCCGCCTGGGACGACAATCTGCGCCGCATCTTCGCGCTGGGTTCGAACGAGCCAGCGGGTGGCCCGGCGTTTCTAGTGGCATTCGCGCACGCCGAGGACCGGCCAGGACTCGGCGCCGCGTTGCGGGGCACTCTCGAAGACGGCGCGCCGCTCGACATCCGCTTCCGCATTCTTCGCCGCGACGGCGAGGTGGCGCACGTGGTCGCGCGCAGCACGGCGATTCGCAGGCCGGGCGGAGCGGTGGAGGGCATCAGTGGCGCGTTCTTCGACGTCACCGACGAGGAACGTGCACGCGCACTCATGCGCAGCTCCCTCGCCGAGAAGGAGACCTTGCTCAATGAGATCCACCACCGCGTCAAGAACAACATGCAAGTGGTGACGAGCATGCTGAGTCTGCAGGCCGGAAGCATTGACGAACCTCGCTGTCGCGAGGTGCTCGAGGATTGCAGGGCGCGTGTGCGAACCATGGCACTCGTGCACGAGCGCCTCTACTCGTCGGGCAACTTCGGAGAACTCGACTGCGGCGCCTACGTTCGCGAGCTGGGACAGATGCTGATGTACGCGCACGCTCGTGGTCGTAGCGACGTGCGCTGCGAGTTCGCCGTCGATTCGGTGATGCTGGACATCCACACTGCGATCCCGATCGGTCTGATTCTCAACGAACTGGTAACCAACGCCTTCAAACATGCATTCCGAGTCGGAGTTGGCGGCGTCGTGCGCATCGGCCTCGTCCAGGATGACGCGACCTGCCGGCTCACGGTCCAGGATGATGGCGTCGGCGTGCCTTCTGAACTGGTCTTGGCCGATGCGCCGGGAATTGGTCTGCGTATGGTGCGCAGTCTCGTGCGCCAGATCGACGGGCAGCTTGAGTCGTCCTCCGGCGCCGGCACCACGTTCACGGTCGTGTTCCCTAGCCCCGTACTCGTGGCGCACTGATCGGCCTGAGTTGGTTCATCGGGCTGTCCTCGCGGATCTGGAGGCATCCGAACCGATGCCCGTCGCGCGTCGAGACCACCACGGGCAAGGTTGACTGGTGCTGCCAGGACTTTTCCCGCCACGGGTGGTGGGCATCCGCCTGCTGAGCAGGACGCCACCGGACTTTCGCTCTTGGAGCCTCGCGGCGAGACCGGCGCCCGCACCATCGGCGAAGGCGCCGCCGTGCATCACTTCGCGACCTGCGCCTCCGGAGCCTTCCATCGACCGTCGAGGATCTCCGGCCGCGGGCGGTAGAGCCGAATAAGGTAGTTCCAGCCGGGTGTGATCGGGATGAAGTTCGTTGCTTTTGCATCGCCGCCGAAGTGCACCGTGACGGCGCCGTCGCCATCGCGCTGCGCGGTCACGTTGTTCACGGTGTAGCTGTTTGCGGCGTTCTTCTCGAAGTAGCCGGCCTTGTTGTACACGCTGATCGACCAGAACCCTTCGACGGGCACCTCGCCGATGCGCAGCACGTAGGGCGTCTTGCCGTCGTTGTGCGCAGGGTTGACGCCGACGTAGATTGCCGCCGCCTTGGGATTGCCGCCCCAGCCTGCGGCGGTGCCGATCAGATGCGCGGTCGGCTCGACCTGGTCCTTGTGCCCGAACATCTTCGCGGAATCGATCCCGCCGTTGGCCGCAGCGAGTTGCAGCAGCGCTTCGCGCACTTGCTTCAGCGACTCCTGATCCCACTGCGGGATCTCGAAACTACCGCCGGCTGCATGCTCCGATCGGATCGCGTCCTGCAGCGCGTGCACGGCCTTCACGTCCGCGGCGTCCTTGGGGTTCACGAAGGTACGGACCGCCAGGGCGACGTAGCGGGTGCCGATCTCCGCTTTCGACAGCGTATGCACGCCGGGCGCGTAGAAGACGTACGGCGCATAGTGGTCCTGGTCGATGACCTGCATCGACAGGAAGCGCTGCCCCGGATCGGGCAGCGTGACGGTGACCGGTCCAGCATCGAGGTCGAAGATCGCGAAAGAGTAGAGTGTGTCGCGGTTGAGCCGGATGACGGTCTGGTTGTCGATCGACGCGACGTCGCGCTCGTGTTTCCACTTCTCGAACGCACCCTCCTTGACGAAGCGCGCGAGGTAGGTGTCGGTCTCGGCCCGGCGGAAGGTGTCGATCGTGACGCGGGTCCCGCCTGCGACCGACGCTTGAGCGCGGGCCGCGGTAACGAAGAGACCGGCGAGGCAGAAAGACAGGATGGAAGTGGCGATGGTTCGCATGTTGGCGGGTTGGTTTTGGCGGAGGTGGCGACGCAGCCGCGCGACGCTGCGCGGGCAGCGGTGAACCTACATCGTCGCGAAGACGCTGGCCTTCCCGGGGCCAAACTCCATGTGCACATTGACCCGGTTGCGTCGGCGGCTGTCAAGGTGGCGAAGGTCTGCGGTCTGCGCCGTTGCCCCGTAGAATTGCACCCGTGACGCTCGGCGACCGGACCAACGCGATCTACCGCGAACTCGTGGAGGAGGCTCTGGGCCTGGAGATCGAATCCATCAGGTTCGCCGGTGAGCCGTTCGGCGATCGTGACCTCGCCAACGTGTTCGGCGGCGACGACGCGGTTGTGAACGAACTGGTGCGGCTGCGCGACTGGAACGCCTCGGCGAACCACTACGTGCTGGGTGCCTACCACAACGCGCTGCTGTTCTCGGTGCTGCCCGACCAGCTCGAGTTCCTCAACGAGGCCGCTGTCGACGACGGGCCGATGGACTTCTGCGACGGACGCTACGTGGTCAGAGAGATCGACATCGACGCGTGCGTCGAGACCTTGCTCGGGGACTTCGACTTCGTCTTGCCGAAGGACCGCGTGAACGAACTGGACCCCGCTGAGAAGTTCCTGCTCGGCCTCGACGACGCGGTGTTCGGCGTCGCGAACGGGCTGCCGCCGCACCCGGACGAACTGCACCCACGCCGCGGGTCAGCGGACGCGGTGGTGGAGATCGTCGAGATCACGGTCGCGGCCGAGGACGCCCTACGTCGCCGCCACAGTGCCGCACCGGACGCCGTGTGGGAGGAAGTGGCGGCCATGGGGCCGCTCTACCGTCGCGGCGAACGGTTCCCGTACTGGCCCGCCTGGCTCGACGGCGGCGAGGCCGGCTCCGAGGCCGACTGTTAACCAGAGAACGCGCTCTCTCGACCGTTCGCAGAGAGCACCCGGACCGGACCCGATCCCAACAGCACCGTTCCCGCCTGGGGAACCCACTCCACCCGCTCTCGCGAACTCGCGCCGCCCGCCGCGCCCCACGCCCCCAACCCGCGCACTCCCCGCCACCTGCGCCCACTCACCCCGTACACGACACCGCCCCACGGCTCTTCACCGCGGGGCGGGTTCGTCCGCTACTACCAGCGGAAGTGGCTCCCCAGACCGTGCGTGAACGCGAACTTCGGGATGAAGCTGACCGGGGCTCCACTCCGGGCCGGCCCCGAGTATCCTCCGGCTCGTGACCTTCGAACGCATCACCGTCGACCCTCAGCAGATGGGGGGCGTGCCCTGTATCCGAGGGCTGCGGATCCCTGTGGCCACCGTTGTCGGGATGCTCGCTGACGGCAAGAGCACCGAGCAGGTCCTGGGGGCCTACCCGGACCTCGTCGCCGAGGACGTTCAGGAAGCTCTGCGGTACGCATCCGAGGCCGTGCGTGAGCGGGAGATTCCGCTCCGCCGCGCGGAGTGAAGTTCCTGATCGACAACGCGGTGTCGCCGCAGGTCTCGGCCGCGCTGCGCGACGCAGGGCATGACTCGATCCACGTGCGGGATCTTGCGATGCAGGCCGCTCCTGACGGGGTGTTGTTCGAGTTGGCGGAGAAGGAAGGGAGAGT
>CAYMPV010000016.1:0-145307 GCA_964392305.1 uncultured candidatus Brocadiaceae bacterium | reverse complement strand
GGGCATGGCCAAGGCGGCCGCGATCCTCGGGCAGACGTTCACGCTGGTCGCGACCAACGTGCCGTACCTCGGGCGCGGCGCGCAGGGCGACGTGCTCAAGGCGTTCGCCGAGCAGCACTACGCGGACGCGAAGGCGGATCTGGCGACGGTGTTCGTGCAGCGCGCGTTCGGATGGTTGGGCAAGGCGGGCACGATGGCGGTGGTCACGCCGCAAAACTGGCTGTTCTTGACGAGCTACCGGAAGCTACGCGAGAAGCTGCTGAAGGAGCGGACATGGGAGAGCGTCTCGCGGTTGGGGCCGCGGGCGTTTGAGACGATCGGCGGGCACGTCGTCAATGTAGCGCTGCTCGCGTTGAGCGCGGGCAAGGCGACGGACTGCCACGCGATGAGTGGTGTCGACGTGAGTGCCACGGCGAGTCCGAGCGAGAAGGACGCGCTGCTGCGCGGCGAGCGGATCGAAGCCGCGAGTGCGCCGCAGCCCGCCGACGGGCCGGAAGGCGACGACGCCTCCGAGTCGAACGACAACGAAGAAGACGACACGCCAAGCGGCCCCGCCGACGGCAGCGTGAAGCTCGTGCCGCAGGCCGATCAACTGAAGAACCCGGACTCACGTGTGATGATTAGCCTCAGCGGGGGCACAGGAGCCTTGCTTGCTACCTTCGGTGCAACGGGAACCGGCATGCAGACCTTTGACCTGCCGCGGTTCTTGGCAAAGCACTGGGAGGTCCCGAGTGAGCCAGGCAAGTGGCTTCCATCACAGTCCACAGTCGAGACGTCGACTGTCTTCGGCGGCATCTCAGATGCTGTGCGCTGGGAGGATGGTCGTGGGGACCTGTTTCGATCCATGGAGGCCCTCGCCGCACAGGGCTACCGAAGTGGGATCTGGAGGGCTGGTTCCCAGTTCTGGGGCCAGCCGGGTGTTCTCGTCAGCCTGATGGGCGAGCTCCCGTGTTCGCGATACATTGGCCTTCCGTTCAATCAGAATGCGGGTGCATTCGTGCCCTACGAAGTTGGGATGCTGGCGGCAGTCTGGTGTGCCTTCGAGCAAGGATCAGTCTCGCAAAGCGTTCGGTCGATCGACCAATCGCTGAAGGTGACGAACGGGACCGTGGGAAAGGTCCCATTCGACCTCGACCACTGGCAGCGCGTCGCCGCCGAGCGGTACCCACTCGGTCTCCCCGAGCCGCAGACCAACGACCCGACGCAGTGGCTGTTCCACGGCCACCCCGCCGGCATGACCGCGGCCGGCGCCGCCGACAGCTCGCCGCTCGCCATTGCCGACCCGTCGTTGCCGCAGCACCCTTCGTTGCTCTGTCGCACACCCAACCTCGCCTGTGTGCTGCAAGTCGCAACCGCGCGCCTGCTCGGCTACCGCTGGCCGGCCGAGCTCGATCCCGCGATGCGCCTCGACGCCGTGCAGCGCGCATGGACGACGCGCGGCGCCGAGTTGCTACCGTGCGCCGACCAGGACGGCATCGTCGGCCTCAACCCGATCCGCGGCGAAGCCTCCGCCGCCGACCGCCTGCGCTCGCTGCTGCAAGCCGCGTTCGGCCCTCATTGGCGCCCCGACACCGAACGTAAGCTGCTCGCCGCCGCTGGCGACGGCGGCCAGCCCGCTGCTTCGCTGCACGACTGGCTGCGCGACGACTTCTTCGCCGCACACTGCAAGCTGTTCCATGACCGCCCGTTCGTCTGGCACGTCTGGGACGGTCTGAAGGACGGGTTCCACGCGCTCGTCAACTACCACAAGCTCGCAGGCCCCAACGGCGAAGGCCGCCGCACCCTCGAGCTGTTGACCTTCACCTACCTGAACGACTGGATCGAGCGCCAACGCGCCGACATCAAGTCCGGCCTCGAGGGCGCCGACGGCCGCCTCGCTGCCGCCACCCGCCTGCAAGACGAGCTGAAGAAGATCCTGCTCGGCGAGCCGCCGTACGACCTGTTCATCCGCTGGAAGCCGCTGCACCAGCAACCGCTCGGCTGGGATCCCGACATCAACGACGGCGTCCGCCTGAACATCCGCCCCTTCCTGCTCGCAGCGGACATGAAGGCGAAAGGCGCCGGCCTGCTGCGCAGCAAGGTGGGCGTCAAGTGGACCAAGGACCGCGGCAAGGAGCCTGAGCAGCTCCGACCCCGCGCCCAATTCCCCTGGTTCTGGAGTTGCGACCCCGAGAACCCCCAGCACCGCACCGACTACGTCGCCGCCAGGAACGCGGAGTTCGACGGCGTCCGCTGGAACGACCTGCATTACTCCCGCTCAGTGAAGCAAGCAGCGCGCGACGGCCACAGCAAGGTGTCCCCATGACCCCGGACTTCGCAGGTGCCCGCTGGTGGAAATTTGACTTCCACACCCACACTCCATTCTCGAAGGACACGCCGTGGCACAAGGACTTGGGTACGGCGCAGGAACTCACACCGAATCAGTGGCTGCTTCGGTGGATGGCTGCCGGGGTCGACTGTGTAGCCGTTACCGATCACAACGGTGCCGGGTGGGTCGACAAACTCAAGGCGGCCTACGCCGCGATGAAAGCGCAGAGGGTTCCTGAGTTCAGAGAGCTGACGCTCTTCCCTGGCGTCGAGCTCTCTGTGAACGGCGGCATTCACTTGCTCGTCATTTTCGCTCCCGATGCCTCACAGAGGGAGGTTGAAGCCCTCATCAGCAAGGTTGAGGTCCCCGGTGTCCCTGGTGACCCGATGGAGCGCACCAAGAAGGCCATCGCTGAGGTGCTAGACTTGGTAGCTGCGAGCGGTGCCCTCGCGATTCCAGCGCATGCCGACGAGGCGAATGGGCTGCTCTTGGTGCAAGACATTGGCACGATGCGACAGGCATTGAGGTCCGAGCACATTCTGGCGATGGAGGTCGTAAACTCTGCCTGCTCGAAGCCGCAGGTCTACGTCGACGAGAAGGTGGGCTGGGTGGAGGTCATCGGCAGCGACAACCATGGCCGCCCCAACGACAAGAAACCGGGTGAGCGCTTCACGTGGGTAAAGATGGGCGCGCCAAGCCTCGAGGGCTTGAGGTTGGCGCTGCTGGATGCTTCACCCCTGTCGGTCTTGCGTAGTGACACGGCGTCGCGGGACCCCAACGAGACCCCTGGAATCTACGTGGATAGGGTGGTCATCCGCGATGCGCGATACGCGGGGAATGGCAAGCCGATGGAAGTCCGGTTCAGTCCGTGGCTCTCCGCACTGATCGGCGGTCGAGGCTCCGGGAAGTCTACGGTTCTGCAGGTGATTCGATTGGCTCTGCATCTGGAGAGCAAGCTGCCCAAAGATCTACTGCAAGACTTCGAGGCCTTTCGGAAGGTTGAGTCAGGGCGAAACTCACCCGGCGCTATCAGGGATAAGACACAGATCGAGTTGCAGTTCATCAAGACGGGCGTGCTACGGCGCGTGTGCTGGCGTGGTGACCGCGACATAGTCCTCGAAGAGCTGGATCAGCAGTCGCAGTGGAAGGAGCTGACCCGCGACTTGCGGGCGATCATGACAAGCTTGCCAGTTCGCCTCTTGAGCCAGAAGCAGGTGTTTGCAATCGCGAGCCAGCCGGCGGGGCTCATGGACCTCGTCGACAAGTCCGAAGATGTTGGGTTTCAGGCTTGGGAGCAGAAGCGCACCGAGCTGGAAGCCAAGTTTTTGCGCATACGCGCGGATCGACGAGAGGTCGAGGCGCGGCTGGCCGATCGTGCGCGATTGGAGCGTGACCTAGCAGATGTCACCCGACAGATCCTCGTCTTCGAACAGCAGGATCAGCAGCAAGTGCTCCGCAATTTCCAGCGGACCCGACAGCAGCGGCAGCTCATCGAGCAGATGACAAAGGACCTGGTTGCGACGACCGTCAAGGTCCACGAGGTGGTCGAGTCGTTGCAGCCCGCCCACATCCGCCTGGATCTGTTCGACGAGGCTGACACCGCGGAGAAGGGCCTACTCGATCTGCTGCAGAAGGCAAACGACGGGTATCTGCAGCAATTGGGGAATGTCCGTCAGTCCGTGCAGCAACTTGGCAACCTTGCCAACAACTGGGACGGCGAGATCGAGCGCTCTGCGTGGGCAGAACGCGAGAAGGAAGCGGCCACCGCGTACGCGAATCTCGTCGAGCGCCTGCAGAAGGAGGGAGTGTCGGATCCCGGCGCATACCGGACGCTAGTGGCGCAACGCCAGACGATTGAACAAAAGCTCCAAGTACTTAACGAGCTGAGTGCGAGAGCTCAAGATCTAGACGAGGAGTCCGATGGGCTGCGTTGCGATCTCGAGACTCACCGACGAAGCATCACCGAGCAGCGTAGCAAGTTCCTGGCAAGCGCGTTGGCCCACAACAAGTACGTGCAGATCGAAGTCGTCGCCCTGCACGAAGACCCGGAAGCCGTTGAGGATGGGTTCCGAGCCTCCTTGGGCTTGCGTCCTGACCATCTTCTGCGCGACATACTTCAGGAAGGACATGGCGTCCTAGCCGATCTCTACAAGAATCTTCCGCGAGACGATTCCGCGCGCACTGAGGAACTCCTCACACGTGTTCGGACGTTGAAGCAGAAGTTCACGACAGCAGCTGCTGGTGGAGACATTGAGGGGTGGACCAAGTGGATTCACAATCATCTACGAGGAGTGAATCCAGAGCAGTTGGACCGGCTCCAATGTTGGTGGCCGGAGGACTCTCTGAAGGTCCAATACAGAAGCGGCAGCAGGTTCGAGCCGATCGAGAAGGGATCGCCGGGCCAGAAGTCCGCCGCGATCCTCGCGTTCCTCCTTTCGCACGGTCAAGAACCCATCGTGCTCGACCAGCCAGAGGATGACCTGGACAACCAGCTGATCTACGACCTAGTCGTTGAGCAGCTCCGTGCAAGTAAGGTCCGCCGTCAGGTCATCGTTGCCACCCACAATGCCAACATCGTTGTGAACGGGGACGCCGAGCAGGTGAATGTAATGGCTCACCGTGGTGGGCAGTGCTTGGTGGACGAATCGGGCTGCCTGCAGGAACGCGGCATCCGCAACAGGGTCTGCGAGGTCATGGAGGGAGGCGAGAAGGCGTTCAAGCAGCGCTACCGGCGCATCGTTCAGGAGGTGAAGCGTGGCTAGACGAGTGATGCACCCCCAGACGCAGGGCGCCCGGGCCAGAAAGGACGGTGAGCGAGGTCATGAGTAAGACCCCAAGCACCCTACTCGACGCCCTCGTCCAGCACCTGCGCGCATGCACCAGCTCGCCCGACGGCATCGCCATGCCGGCAGCGATCCTGTGGACCGACCCCGACGGCCAGTGGCTGCCGCTCATCCCGGCCCTGCAGCGCGCCATGCCTGAGCTCCTGACTCACGGCACTTTCGATCCAGCCGAGCGCACCGGTCCAGCGATCTGGCTGCGCTGCGTCGTCGACCGAACAGTCTCCCCACCTTCCCTGCCGGCCGACGCCGTTCCGATCATCTACCTGCCCCGCACGAGCCGGCAGGCGCTCACCACCGGCGAGGAATGCCCTCGCGAACTCCAGCCGCTCGTGGAGCTGATGTTCCGAGGCACCCTCTGGCTGCAGAAGGGTGGCCACGACTGGACCGTCACCGCGTTCCTGACGTCCCCACAAGGCCTGGGACTCGATCTCGCTCGCGATGCCGCAACCAAGGCGGCACTGCACAACGCGCTGCGCGAGGTGGCAGTAGCCCCGCTCGCGCAGCTGCGGCGCGGCCGGTTGGAGGCCCGCGACTTCGACCAGATGCTGTCGAGCGACGTCACGCGCGACATGCTGCGGTGGATGGGCGATGCAGAAGCCCAGAAGAACCAGATGGGCGCGGAGCGATGGACCGCCTTCTGTGGGCGGAGTCGGGAGCAGTTCGACTTCGACCCCGAAAAGGGTGGACCGGTCAAGGCTGGCGAACTCATGGGCAAGGCCGAGGGGCCCTGGGCGGAGGTCTGGGCCAGGTTCGAAGAGGCGCCATCCGCGTGCCCTGGCATCCCGGAGCTGCTCCGTCGCTGCCAGCCGTCCCTGCTCGAGGTGTCCCACTGGCCGCAGCGCAACGACAAGGAAGAGCAGGCCCTGGGCGCGGCGCTCACCGACCTGGAGGGTGCTCAGCACGCGCAGATCTGCGCCCGAGTGATCGAATTGGAGCGCGAGCACGCGCCTCGCCGGCAATGGGTGTGGGCTTGGCTTGGCCAGTCCCCCTTCGCCGTCGCCCTTGAGCGCCTGGCCGTCCTGGCGACGGCGGCACAGCAACCGCTCGGCGGGAGCACGCCGGACGAGATCGCCCGCACCTACACCAACGGACTGTGGCGCGCAGATGCGGGCTCCTGGCAGGCCTTGGCGACCATCCCAGTCCAGCACGAGGAGGCCGTTCGCCGAGTCGTGCAGCTGCTGCTGGAGCCGTGGCTCGCCGACAGCGCGATGGCGTTCCAGGCGGCCGTGGGGAGAGTCCCCATGCTCGGACATCGGCAACGGGAGGCTGTGGAGCCGGAGGCAGGTGGCTGCCTCATGTTCGTCGATGGCTTGCGCTACGACCTGGGGCGGATCCTGGGCGAGCGTCTGGAAGGGCAAGGATGCCGCGTCGACGTGCGGCAGCGCTGGGCGGCGTTGCCGACAGTTACGGCAACGGGCAAGCCTGCGGTGACCCCGGTGGCCGCAGAGATCACAGGCGAACGACTCGGCGAAGACTTCGGGCCGTCGTTCCGGGGCGGCCGGAGCGTCGACGCGGCCGGCCTTCGCAATGCCGTGGCAGCGAAGGGCTACCAGGTGATCGCCGGAGACGTCGGAGACTGGCCGCAAGCGCAGGACGCGCGTGGCTTCGTCGAGTACGGAGACATCGACACCCTTGGCCACGAGCGGCAGGACTCCCTGCCCCGTCAGATCGAAGAGCAGCTGGAGCGGCTGGCCGCGCGAACGACCCGCCTGCTCGAGGCCGGCTGGACGAGCGTGCGGATCGTGACCGACCACGGCTGGCTCTACCTCCCCGAAGGCCTGCCCAAGGTCGACCTTCCAAAGCACCTCACCCTCAGCCGATGGGCGCGCTGTGCCGTGATCGCGGGCGACTCCTCGGTTGACGTTCCAAGAGTCACCTGGCACTGGAACTCGATGGAGAGCGCCGCGGTGGCGCCAGGCATCAGCTGCTTCAACCAGTCGCCGTGCTACGCCCACGGCGGACTGAGCATCCAGGAGTGCCTGACGCCCGATCTGCTGGTAGTCCGCGGTGGCGAGCGGCGCAGCCGCGCCACCATCAAGGCAGTCACCTGGCGCGGCATGAGATGCCTCGTCGAGGCGGAGACCGGCGGCGGGGAGGTCCGGGCCGACTTGCGACTGGACACCGCCAACGGCACCTCGGTCGTGAAGGCCGCCAAGGTGCTCGATGCCGACGGCAGCACCAGCCTCGTGGTTGCCGACGACCGGCACGAGAGCGCGGCCCTGGTGCTCGTCCTGCTGGCCGCTGACCACACGATCCTCGCGCAACAAGACACCCGGGTAGGAGCCACGTCATGACCGTTCCCATGGATGACCTCGACAAGATCGCCGCGTCTGCGTTCGGCGGCTACCTCGTGCGCAAGGACCTCGTGCGCAAGTACTCGCGGCAGTACCCGGTGCCCACCTACGTGGTCGAGTTCCTGCTCGGCCGCTACTGCGCCAGCACCGACCAGAAGGAGATCGACGAGGGCCTGGAGATCGTCGAAGAGCAGCTGCGCGGGCGCACGGTTCGCACCGGGGAGGAGGAGTTGTTCAAGGCCCGGGCCCGCGAGCAGGGCAGCGTCAAGCTGATCGACATCATCAAGGCCCGGCTCGACGCCAAGAACGACTGCTACCTAGCGGAGCTGCCGAGCTTGGCGCTCAACGACGTGCAGGTGGCCGACACGCTCGTGAAGGACAACGAGCGCATGCTGACCGACGGCTTCTACGCCGAGATCACCCTCGAGTACGACGCTCTGATCGCGCAGGAGAAGAACGGGCGCCCCTTCGTCGTCTCGGCACTGCGGCCGATCCAGATGTCGAGCCCGAACGTGCTGGACGTGCTCTGCAAGGGCCGCAAGCAGTTCACCACCGACGAGTGGCGCAACCTGCTGCTGCGCTCGGTTGGCTACGAGCCCACCGCGCTGGACGACCGCGCCAAGATGGTCGTGCTGCTGCGCATGGTCTCGTTCGTCGAGCGCAACTACAACTTGGTCGAGCTCGGCCCCCGCGGCACCGGCAAGAGCCACATCTTCCAGCAGATCTCGCCCTACGCGCACCTGATCTCCGGCGGCAAGGCCACGGTCGCAAAGATGTTCGTCAACATGGCCAACGGCCAGCGCGGCCTCGTTTGCCAGTACGACGTCGTCTGCTTCGACGAGGTGTCCGGCATCTCCTTCGACCAGAAGGACGGCGTCAACATCATGAAGGGCTACATGGCCTCCGGTGAGTTCAGCCGCGGCAAGGACAGCATCCGTGCCGAGGGCAGCATCGTGATGGTCGGCAACTTCGATGTCGACGTGGAGCAGCAGCAGCGGATCGGCCACCTGCTGAGCCCGCTACCCAAGGAGATGCGCGACGACACGGCGTTCCACGACCGAATCCATGCGTTCGCACCCGGCTGGGAGTTCCCGAAGCTCAACGCCAAGGAACACCTGACCAACCACTTCGGCCTGGTCAGCGACTTCCTGAGCGAGTGCTGGTCGCGGCTGCGGCGCGACAACCGGATCAGCCTGCTGCAGAACCGCGTCTTCTGGGGCGGCGCCATGAGTGGGCGCGACACCGAGGCCGTGCACAAGACGGTCAGCGGCTTGGCGAAGCTGCTGTTCCCGGACCGCGAGATGCCGGTGCCGGATGCCGACCTGGAGTGGATCGTGCGCACCGCGCTCGAGGCCCGGCGACGCGTGAAGGAGCAGCAGAAGCGCTGCCTCAAGAGCGAGTTCCGGAACACGCACTTCAGCTACACCCTCGGTGTCGATGGGGTCGAGCAGTTCGTGTCCACGCCCGAGCTCCACAGCGACGAGGCGATCGAGGGCGACCCGCTGCCCCCCGGGCAGATCTGGGCGGTGTCTCCCGGTGGCGAAGCCGGGGCATCGCTGTGCCGCATCGAGGTCACGGTCGGCCCCGGATCGGGCGTGAAGATCCTCAACCAGCCGCCGTCGCCCCCGTTCCGCGAGAGCGTCAAGGTCGGCGAGCAGAACCTCTACGCGCGCGGGAAGCAGCTGGTCGGCGACCGCGACCCGCGCAACCACGAGTTCTCCGTGCAGTTCCGGCCGATGGACGCGGACAAGTCGGGCGCAGGCCTCGGCCTGCCCGTGCTGGTCGCCTTGGTGGGCGCGCTGCTGGAGCGGAACACGCGCGGCGGGACGATCCTGGTTGGGCCGCTGAACCTAGGCGGGTCGATCGAGATGCTGCGGAACCCGGTCGCGATCGCCGAGCTGGCCGTCGACAAGAAGGCGGTGACGTTGCTGATGCCGGTGGCCGCCCGCCGGCAGTTGAACGACTTGCCGGACGAGCTTTGGACGAAGATCGGGATCGAGTTCTACAGCGACCCGGCGGATGCGGTCTGGAAGTGCTTGGCGGAGTGAAGTGGTCCATGCGGACCGCCAAGGACATTTCCTACCCCTCCGTGCAGCGCTGAGACCGGCTGCTGGCTACTGGAGCTAGCACCTCATCCGTCTTCCACTCCCTGCGTGCCAGGCACCCCTGGTAACGCAAGCTCAGCGGTGCGGCCGGGCGGTCCGCCGCGAGCCGGGGGCGGGGACGGAGCGGTGCCCGGGTCCGACCCGAACCAACAGCATTCTCCTTGCACCGTCCCCACTCGTCATAGCAGACGTAAAATCCCGCTACGGTCAAGACTTCCTCCCGACCCAAGAGGCAAAACCAGGGCGTTCTTTTCAGTTCACTCCCCAACTCTTCACCAACTCTCCTAACTCGTGCGCCGTGTAGATTTTGCTCACGCGAACTCTACAGGGTGTACGAATCTGCAGCAGGCACCCTCCAAGGACTTTGCTGCTTTTCATGGAGAGTATATGCATAGTAGGAACAGAAGAAGAGGAAAGCACGTCACCGTCATACATAACCACCATCATGGTTACAGTGTGGATTGGCAAACCGTGCTAGTATGCTGCGTCATTGTATGCTGCGCAGCGATGAGTTGGTTCAGGCATCTGTAAACGATCGCCTTTGAACCTAGAAAAGAACTGGAACAACCTTGACCATTGGTCGAGGTTGTTCCTTTTCTGGACCAAGCCTCCCGACGCGCTCAACGGGTCACCGAGGAGACCGCGAAGGCCAGCTGGAGCCCGAGCACGCTACCGAACGCGGCCCAAAACACCCGCCACATCACGAGCTCCGGATCCCGCCGACAGTAGTCGATGGCGGCATCCAGGAGCTCTCGGATGGGTTCGAAGCGCATGCCTAACCGTAGCACGCCTCAACAACGCCAGGCAACTACTTGGCGAGCATGTTGCGGGCGACCAGGTGCGGCCCGAGCTCGACGAGCATCGCTTGCGCCTGCTTCGCCAGCTCCAGAGCCTCCGGGTGGTCAACAAACCAGGCCCCCTTGATGTGGTCGGCGTTGATCGCCGTGTCGTAGGCCAGCCACCTCGGGCGCTCTCGGTCGGCACCGGTGGCAGCGATCTCGTACAGCTTGCCCAGGCCTACAGCAGTAGGGCTCAGAGCCTCACACGCCTGCAGCAACGAGAGCGACATGGGGCGCTTCTCAAGCCGGTCGTCCATCTGCTCACTTGGCTGCCAATAACCAGCGGCCATGAACGGAGCCAGGACCTGGCGCACCTCCGGGCTGTTGCACCGCAGATTGAGCCTCTCCGCTGCCATCTCCTCACGAACGCGTTGCCCCTCGCGCTCCGCTCGCTCCATCTCACGCTCGAACGCAAGCCGCGCTGCAGCTGCGTCCGCAGCCTGCTTCTCCAGGCGCGCCTCCGCTTCCGCCTTGATCTTCACGAGCTGCTGCGCATGCTCCTCTTCGGCGTTCCGCAGCCGAAGGGCCTCGCGTTCCTCGACCTGCCGAAGTTGCGCCTGAAGAGCCTCGACTTCCTTCGCAGCCTTGCGCTCGAGAGCATCAGCGAGGACCTTGGCCTTCGCGTCGGCCTCCTTCTTCGCGATTCGGTCAGCCTCCTCCTTCAAGCGGGTGCGGATGCCTGCGTCCTGCCGCTCTCGCCGCAGCCGCAGGGCTTCCGCGAGGTTCGTCGGCCCGGCGGCCACAGCCTCAGAGCGCTCGACCAACGAGGAGAGCGCTTTATCCACCGCCGCAAGAGCCTCGGCGGCGACCGCGACTCGAGCAAGATGCTCCGCCACCGCATCCACGTCCTGACGCACAGGGCCTGCGATGGCACCCTGCATGGCGACCGCCGACGCGCATCGGCCCTCCACGTCGTGGGCCAAGGCCATCAACCGGCCGCCGTCCACGGGCGGTGGAGCCTGAACGTCCCGAAGCAGCTCGTATTCGCGGACGAGGTCCTCGGACGCGGCGATCCTGCTGCCAGCCTCGCTCTGCAGCACCTCGCCGAATCGACTGTGGTAGGCCAGGAATCGGCGGGAGAAATCCTCCACCTGATTACGCAGCAGCTGGCAGTCCTTGGCCAACTGCTGGTGCGCGGACCTTGCCTTGTCGTTCTCCAACTGCACCGCCGCGACCTCCTTCTCGGCCGCAGCCACCTTTAGGCTCGACTGGAGAATCTCCGCGGACTCCATGACGCTCTCCGGCGTCTTGCGCGTGGCGCGCCAGGTGACGAATCCCGCCACCAGGGCGAGCCCAACGACGCCCAACCCAGCTACGGCATAGACCGCACCAGGCCCAGACTTGCGAGTGACGACTTCGACCTTCGGAGTAGAACAGACGTTCGGGTTCATGGCTTCTTGTCCTTCTTGCTGATGGGGATCTGGTACTCGATTTCGAACAGGTGCTTGAGTCGGGCACACTGGGCGGCCCGGTCATCCGGCATGCCGGCCGACGCAGCCTTCGCTGGCGCCCGCGGGACCTTGGGCGGCGCACCAGCCGCCAGAGGTTGTTGCTGCGTGCTTGGCACTTCCTCCTGCGCGTCGCCTTCGCATCGCGGCCATGGCGTCCGGTCGCGGGCCCGATACTCGTCCGCGTCCAAGCATCGGAGTGCCTGTACCGCGATGAGCCGCCCCCCGAGGGCATCCCGGCCCTCGATGTCGTGTCGGACCCACAGGAAGCAAGCGAGCTGTCGGCTTGCCGTTGCGAGGATCTCGTTGATGTTAACCGTAGGACGCGGCGTCTCCGTGAACGACAAGCTCCTTCCATCAGACTCGGATCTCTGTAGGGACTTGGCTTCACTCCCGCCGCCCGACTCCGTCGTCCCGGACTCTACCTTTCTTGCAACGCCCTCTCCATGGCCTTCCGAACTTCCCTCAGAGGAGCCAACTGTCGTTTCAAGGCCGGTCTTTGAGACAGAACGCCCTTGGAACTCCGACCACATCCTCGTGAAGCTGTTGGTTACACCGTTCGAGCGCGACTCCGACCGCCCCCAAGTCGAACTGGTGCTGCTTCCGACGGTGTTACCGATCGACGCACTCACGCCGATGTTCGCAAACCACTGGGCAGACTCGCCGCTCAGACGCTGGATGTCCTCGATGTCCTCGGCACTGTCGGCGGTGAGAAAGATGCGGAGGTTCACGTTCGAGCTGAGCTCTGCCGCTACGTCGATGTCCCCGCTGCGAAGCTGGGCGACTGACTGGTTCGCCATGAGCAGGCTCAGCCCGTTGCCTGCGGCGGTCGAGATGACCGTTCCCAGGTTCGTGCCGAGAACGTCCTTGAACTCGTCGATGACCGCGTAGACACGCCGGTCCTTTCCCTGCACCTTGCGCTTCTGACAAACCGCGTTCAACAGGAAGATCACGATGCGCATCACGTCGAGGTTTCGAATCCCACCGAACTGATCGGCGTAGACGTAGACAACCTGCCGCTCCTCCACGACGCGCCAGAGGTCGATAGCGTCCTCCGGCGCCGCACCGGGTCGCGGCCTAAGGCGCTCCATTCGGGCCAGTGGCTCCAGGGCATTGACCGCCTCGTTGGCGCCGCTTCCACCTCGCCCTGCCATCTTCTTGAGCTTCTCGATCAGGAGTGCGAAGCTCAGACCGCCCGCCCCGCCTTCCTGACACTCCCGCACGGCCTGACCGAGCTGTTCGGTAGTCCTTGCAATGAGATTCGCGTTGTCCCTGCCAAAATGGCTCTTGCCATAGCCGGGACCGTGGAACAGGTCTAATGCCCTCGCCAGGATGCCCGCAATCTCGTCCGGGTTCGTGGTGATCTTCATCATGGTCCCGAATACGTCGATGTGGTCCGAGTGCAGCGACGCAGTCGCTGCGAAGGCATGGAAACGCTGACCGCGCTTGTGAGCTTCTATCCTTGCGGTGTTGTACAGCCCGAGGTCACCTTTGGGGTCCACTATCAGAATCGGCGGAGGCTCCTCGACCTCTGCCCTCCGCGGCACTGCATCATCAGAACCTCGTATCAACTGGACGAGGAGCGACGCAAGCATGGTCGTCTTGCCGGAACGCGTAGCTCCTGTGAGGTGCACATGCGAGTGCAGCTGCTGCCGAGGAAGCCGAATTGGAACGAGCGCCTGGTCTTCCTTGCTGTAGGAGTAGCCCAACAGAATCTCACCACGCCCCGGAACCTGCACATCCAGCCCCTGCAGTCGGTAGATCGCTTCCCAGGGCAGAGACCAAAAACCGAGGCTGCCTGGCAGCGCTCGCGGGGCCTTCGGAGGCTCGCCTGGGTGCGGCAAGGGGGGCGACGGAGCGTGCGGCAGCTCGAGCGGCATGGGCAAGCGGTGCCGCTGCAGGGCCTGCTCCGCGCCCTTACGCAAACCCACCGAGAATCGCGCCAGCGTCTCGGCCTGCAACTGGTGCACCGGAACCAGACTCTCGACGACAGCTTCCGGGTCTGCTGACTCGACGGTGATGGTGTGCCTGCCAGTTCCCGGCGCCGCGCCCGCCAAGATTGCTTCGCATTGCGGCGTGGTAAGTATCCTCCAAGCGTGCTTGCCTCTGATACCTGCCGATCGCAACGCGGCAAAGCTCAGGAGCTGATTCATCGCATCGGCCAAATCGTTGGGTGAGTCCAGATCCAAGCGGGTGCAGAAGGACAGCCTGTATGCGAACAAGAACTCGTTCCGTCGAGGGATGAGCGTGGCGATTCGATCTGCGAGGCAAGCCCACCTCGATCGCCCCGTTCGGCCACGGCCATTGACAGGACGCACCTCGAACGTCACGAGCCGACCCGTGCCAGGGACCATGATGCGCGTCTCACGAACGACGTGTTCCAGCACGACCGTGACGCGGGCCATTCGGGCGACCATCTGGGCAATCTCCTCCGCCGACGGAGACCCGAAGTCGCGGATCCTGAAGGCTTCGACCTGGACACACTGATCTTTGTGCCGGATCATCGCCCACCTGTAGGCTTCACTCTCCTTGGCATGCTCAGTGAGGCGCTGTCGGTACAGCACCACGGCGTGGGCGTAGTCCACCAAGTCTTGATTCGCTGACTCCGCGATACGACCGGCCTCCGCCTGCTTGCGCTGATGCAGCTCCATCAGGTCGTCGGTCACGACTTCACCGCCTTGTCGTAGACCTCGGGCGTGGGAGCGATGCCCAGGTGGAGGCTCACCTTCTCGGAGATCCCATTCGCGAAGAGGACCTTCCGGACGGCCTGCTGGCGGTCACGGTCGTGCACCAGGACGAGAATCCCGTAGTTCCTCGTGACGACCCACTTCTTGGCAGCGTCGTGCTGGACAAGGCCATCTGCGATCTGCGCAACTTGCTCCCGCACCCTCGTCGGCTCGGTCACTGGTCCAGGAACGTAGATCCGGAGAATTGCGAATCGTTGGTCGCTGCCCTGGAGGCAGTGAAGGCCACGCGGAGCGTCAGAGCTCTCAAGGAGTTCTGCGAGGTCCTCGGATTGCAGGAGTAGCCTTCGCTGGTTGGTTTCCCAGTTGCAGAACCACAACGCCGCAAGGCGGTCGAGCAGCTGCTGACCAGAGAGCGGGTCCACCACGTAGTTGCGGCGGACCTTGCCGCGCGATGCTTCATGTTGCTCGACGGCCGCGAGGCCAGCTTCGGAGCACTGGTAGTAGACGCGGCCACCAGGAAGCACCCGCCCGTCAGAGGTGAGGAGCCGCTTCTCCTTGAGCAGGCGCGTGAACACCGTCGACGAGCTTGTTTCCCCGAAGAACACCTTCTGGATGATGTCCTTCGTCGACAAGCCATGTCGGGCTACGTGCCGTAGAATATCGAGATCCCGTTTTTCCATGTCACCAGACCTCGTAGGTCAGACCGCGCCTCTTGCAGAATGCGTGAAACCTCTCCAGGCGGCTTTTTGGGTACGAACCAGCGAACTCGACCACGACTTGCCGGCCTCTTGCGAAGCGCAACAACGCGTCCGGGAGAGGCTGCCTGCGCCCCCATCCCTCCGCAAGCAGCGCGGCCTCTGACATCCATGCTTCGGCACGCAGTGGACTGCGCATGCGCATCTCGAGGTAGAGCCCGGCAAGCGACAGGTCGTGAGACGCCTCGCTGCGACGTGACTGGCGCCCACCGTGCCCGCCGAACCGGGCGGCAGCCTGCCTCGTGGCGGTCACCACCATGGTCGGCACGGGCGCCAGAGGCCACCGGCGCTCGAGGCGGTAGGCGAGAGAACCGAGGTTCGGCTCAGCATCGCCCGGACTCCACGTCACCAGCGGCGCCGGCACTGCAACTGGCGGATGCACCACAAGCGTCGCCACCGTGACGAGGCCGGCCTCCTTCAGGGCTGCGACGCACTTCCGCGCGGCACGCAGTGGGTCAGCCGCTGACGCAAACCACGTGGCCGCGGTCTGCGGCAGCGAGATGATGCGAACCTTGTGCGTGAGGAGGCGGCAGATGTCGTCATCGCGCTGGCTGAGGATTCGAACAGCGTGGTTCACGACACGAAGTAGCCACAGGTCGCCTCGAGCGCTGCATGTCGATGTGGGCTGGCGACCGGGCGCCTTCGGGGGGTCCCATTCGTGCGTTCCGCAGCTGCCGCAAGACTCCGTGCTGCCTGGGGTCAAGCCGAGTCAGAGGTCACCAGAGGGTCACCATCGCGGGTCCGGCGTGATGTTGGGATGAATGCGGGTTGTGAGACGAGCGGAAGAAGGTCGGCGGGAGACCCCGCCGACCGGTAGGACGCTAAGCGGGTCAGTATTCTTCGGGCAGGAGAACCGTGGTCATCGAGCGGTCGTGCTCGGTGATGATCCAGAACTTCTTGCCGTCCGCGGTGCGGTAGACCGAGACGAGTCGGTCCCCTGCCTTGAGGGCCGCGTCGTTGGCTTTCCAGTCAGCGCGGCAGCACTCGCCCCAGTCGCCGCATTCGTGGCGCTCCAAGGCCGCGTGAACCTCTGCAGCGGACAGGGTCGCGCTGGCCAGACGGGCGATGAAGACCTGTCCGAGTGGGGTCAACTTCGTTGCGCTCATGCGGCACCGCCTGCGGGTTTCCCGCTGGTGACGCTCTCGACGGACCCTCCACAATTCGTGTACAGCGAATCTACGAGCTCGTTGGAGAGGTGCACGGCCTCGAGCAGGTCGAGCACGTCCGATGCGGTCTTCAACTCGAACTCCATCGGCTTGTAGTCCTTTGGCGCTCGCTCGAACGGAAAGCCCGCCGTCACGCGGTGTACTTCGCTGCCGTCGGCCTGCTGGTGACTCTCGACGTGGACCAGGAAGTACTGCAGCCTGGCCGTGAACTTTCGCTTCTTCATTTTCTCCTCCGGAGATGGGAGCCCCCACCATCGCTAGGAAAACTGCTTCCTCCTGGCGGGTGGCTCGGTTCTTCGCAGCTCCAGAACCGAGCCACCCGCCAGAGGGAGCAGTGGAGGTCGGCGCCAGCAGGCGCGAGCGCGCAGCGCAGCACGGGCCGTGACAGGCGCGGCGGCGTAGCCGGTATCGCGCGCAGCGCGACCCGCCTGGCGCGCGCCCTTGCGAGGCGAAGCGCTCGCTCCGTGCCTGATGTCGCCGACCGCGCTCAGCCTCGCGCACAGCGCGAGACAGCCTTCTCCTTGCGGCCCCGAGCCCCAGAACAGGACTCCCCAGACAGATCTGCAGCTACTCCGCCAGGCGGGCGGGTGCGGGCCCTGCCAACTTGGAGGCAACATCGAGCCAACATCGCTCCATAACGAAGGCGTGGCGATGCAGGAAGGTGGTTTCAGGTAAGGCCTTCTGGGCAGTGGACGTGGGTGGATTCGGGCGCTTCGGGGGAGCGCCGGGCTCCACCCATGTCCCTTTCCAGGAGCCCCATGTCACTATCGTCCCCTTTTGTCCTCCCCCGCATCAAGCTCGTCAGCACGAGGCTGTTGCCCCGCAAGCCGACGCAGACCTTCGCAGCGAGCTCACCGGACGCCGCGGCCCAGGTCCTGCACCGGCTGGTAGGCCACCAGGATCGCGAGCACTTCGTCACCCTTCTCCTCGACGTGAGGAACATGGTGACGCACGCGCACGTGGTCTCGGTCGGCACGTTGACCCGTGCCGATGCGCATCCACGCGAGGTGTTCAAGGCGGCGATCCTCGCGAACGCTGCCTCGGTGATTCTCGGGCACAACCACCCTTCGGGGGACGTGAGCCCGTCGCCTGACGACCTCCGAACGTTTGTCCGCCTTCGAACGGCTGGCGAACTGCTCGGGATCGTCGTGCTGGATGCGCTGATCGTGGGGCCGGAGCGAAGGTTCTACGCGGGATCGACGGAGCGAGTTCACGACCTGGCCAAGGTCTGAACCGCTCCGACCGATCCCCGCAGCTGCCTTCCTGCCGCCACATCCTTCCTGCCAGCGCCGGAGGCGCGCAGCAGCTTGCGGAGCCAAGGAATGCCCGCACTCGGTGTCGATGGGGATGAAGGGTGGCTCGGGGTGGAAGCTGTGGTGTGAGAGTGCCCTCAAACGAAACGCAGAAACCTACCTACTACGCCTGATTCGCCTGCGCGCAGATCCAGGTGTGGGCCACGTCGGCCAGCTTCGCGATCACCAGGAGGTCATCCCGGCTGAAACTCGCGCTCTCCTTCCAGTTGTCCTCGGCATCACGGTAGATGCGCGCGAACGTGACGTTGTACATCGGACCGTTGGCCGTCTGGTTGCACCAGATGGTGGCCTTGTCGGCGCCGATGCGAACTTCGTGGACGGGACGGTTCTTCGCCTGGGCATCTCTGCCCGGGCCTTCAGGACTCTTTGCCATAAAACACCTCTCGTTGGGTTTGGGGAACCTTCCAAGAGGGCGCTCTACACCACAGCTGATAGCCGTTATGGGCGGCCTCCGCTGCGGCGTGACATTCGGTTCGTCGATGGCGGCAAGGTCGTGGAACCGCTGGGGATCCCGGTGCCGGCCAACATCGGGCCGGTATTGGGCGACAAGGCCCCACACCGACCAGCTCGCCCTGGGCAAGCGGTCACTTCAGCCCATTTGCACCCGCGAGCACCTTCTCGAACTCCTGCAGCGCGTTCCGTTCCTCAGCCGTGAGCTGCTCCACTCCCTCGGACCGGGCCGCAAACCTGGCAGCGGCCTCGGTAACCCCCTCGCCCGTGCGACTCGTCAGGCCCGCAAGCTCCATCACGCCGGCCTGCGGCAGACCGAGGGCTGCGCAGAGCTGGAACACCACGCGTGGCGCCAAGCCAGTGCCGTCGCCTCGCTCGAGCTGAATGATGTCGGCCACCTCGAGGTTCGCCTGTTGGGCCAGGGCTTCGACACCCAGGCCGGCACGGCGCCGGGCCAGCTCGATGAGCTTGCTGAACGCGGTCCGCGTGACGACATCGGCGTCCCGAGGCGCCTCGAGGAGGCCGAGCTCATGGGCAAGACCGCCGACGGAGACGGCTCCGCACGAGTCTTCCAGATCGGCCATGCGCCGTAGCCACTCGCGGTTCATCGGTTGGTCCGTGTCTTGGTTCGTCATGGCATCCTCCCATCAAGAAACTGCTGGGCCTCGCTGCGGCCGAATTCGAAGTAGACCAGGTCTTCCTTCGCGGCATCGACCGCTACCCGGGTCATGCCGCAGCGCTCGTAGTAGGACTCCGCCTGCGGCAGCGCATGCAGTCCAAGCCGACCGTGGAACCCTTCCCGCCGGCTCTGCGCCACGGCCTGGCGCAAGAGCACCGAACCACACGCCTTGAACCGCGCCCGCTGCTGCAGCTGCGGAATGGGCCAGTTCCACGGGGCCACCTCGAGGAAGTCCACGTAGACGAGCGGCTTGCCGCGGTCGCCGGCAAGCCGAGCCTGGTAGGGCTGCGTCTTCGTTATCATCAGCGCCTGCCAGTCGCCTTGGCACACGAGGCCGCAGGCCGAGTTCACCAGCAGCTTGAGCTCCGGCGCCTTCCGCGCCCAGTCCCAGTGCAGACTCTGCGGCCACTCCTGCCGCGTGACGCCGGCCTGCAACAGGCTCGCCATGAGCTTCGCACGGTGCGCCGACCAAACCCGCTCCACCAGCAGCAGGTCCTGCACCTTCAACCCGTCGTGCAGCTGCGCCTCGACCTGGTTGCCGGTGGCGCCATCGATGAGTTGGGTGGTGCGCGCGCTCACAGCAGCATCAGCTCCGCCTTCTTCTGGGCCGCTTCGTCTTCGAAGAAGAGCTTCTCACCCTTCGCCATGCGGGCATCCAGCATCTGGTAGAGCCGGAGGGCCTGTCGGATGACGGCCGTCTTCGACAGCTCCTTCTTCTGCGCGAGCTCGTCGAGCGCCGCCATCTCGGCGTCGGTCAGGTTCAGGGTCATGGAGCGCTTGGCGTTCATCGGATTCTCTACGCAAAGTATACAACTTCTGGCCAGTTCGTCAACATGCGCCGGGCGAACGGTGCGCGCCCCTAATGCATGGAACATCCGCACATCCCGTTGGCATCGGCAGTTAGGAGAGCACCAGCCGCTCGTCTCTGCCGTCTGGAGTTGTCGGTCTCGGGTCTCACCAGAGACCCGACCAGAGACCGACAACCGACGGCTCGAGGCGGGACAGGCGCGCCGGGAGCACCGACCAAGCGAGGGCTATGCCAGGCGCAAGTAGCCCGCACCCGTCGCTCATGCTGCAGCGGGCCAGGTCGCCGACCTCAGCGACCCCGGCACCGCGCCTGGCGTAGCCCTTGCTCGGTGCGACCAGAGCGCCCCCTGCTCGATGCCGACGCATCAAGCGCCCGCGTGCTTCCACCTGCCGGTGGAGCTTGGAGGTTGAGGGTCTCGTCCGCCCACGCATCCGCCCCTACCCGTTCCCCGACCATGGGGCGATGCGGTGCTCGAGCCCGGCGAGCGGGTCGCCACCCGCGAGCATGCCCGGGATGGTGCGGTAGTTGTAGCCAACGGCGCCATCCTCGAAGCCGCTGAACGCCGGACACCTCGGCATGCGGTAGAAGTCGAGCCCGATGCCACGCGCGCGCAGACGGCGCTCGAGTTCGGTGCCCGAAAGAACGGTGAGCACGTTCGGGTAGAAGCCCGTGACCTGCAGACCGAGCTCCCGGATCTCGTCCACGAGGGCGAGCGTCTCGGCCACGGTCGCCTCGGTCTCGACGAGGACCCCATCCAGCGAGATGGCTCCGAACATCAGCGAGATGCCGACCCGGAACCCAAGGTCACGCATCCAGCGCAGGCGCTCCAGGGCGACCTCGCGGTTCATGTTCACCTTGCCGATCGAGCCTAGGATGTCCGATGAACCGGATTCGAGGCCGGTGTAGAGGTAGGTGCAGCCGTGACGGCGCAGCTGTTCGAGCCAAGGGCGCGTGAGTGCCCTCAGGTAGACCTGAGCTCCCCACTCCACGCCGGCACTGCGGAGCATGGGCAGCAGTTGCCGGTCGACCGCCTCGGACTTCGGGAAGATGCTGTCCTGGAAGTAGACGGCCGCCCCCGGGTGCATGGCGATCAGGTCAGCCAACCACTCGAAGTTCTGGTGCACCAGCCTGGCGCCCTCCCGGTTGCCCTCGGCGCAGAAGGTGCACTTGCCGTAGGAGCACCCACGACTGACCAAGACCGGAAGCGTCTGCGGTGCGTCGAACACCGAGAAGCGCACTCGCCGACTGGTCCAGACCGGCACGGGCAGGTCACCGGCCGTAAGCGGCGGCAACGCGAGCTCCATGGAGCCGAGCACCGGGCTCGTGACGGTCACCCGACCGCCAAGCAAGGACTGCGTGGGCAGGGCATGGAACAACCAACGCACGAACTCGGCTGGGTGCTCGTCGCGCTCGAGGAACCTCGCGAGCACGAAGTCGAGCACATACTCAGCCTCGCCGCCGATCGAGAGGTCGACCTGAGGCACTCGCGCCGCGACCTTCTCATCGCAGTCGTCTTCGTGCGGCCCGCCAACGACGACCAGCAGGTCTTGGCCGCGGACCGTGCGCGCGAGTTCCACCGCTCGGAGCGCTTCCTCGATCGAGGCGTTCGTCGCCGAGATGCAGAGCACCCGCAGCCGAGGCGACCGCAGGATCTCCTCCAGCTGCGCGTAGTAGTCGGGGCTCGGAGCCACCGGGTCGCACACGCCGAGCAGCGAGAGCCGGCCCTCTCGAGCCAAGCGGTGCGCGAAGACCGCAACCGCATGCAGCAGACTGCTGGGCATGCCCTCGAACTTCAGCACTCCAGGGTAAGGCGCATGCAGCAACAGGATCTCGGTGGCCGATGAAGCATCGCAGAGGACTGGGACCATGCCGGATCACGATAGTCGTTTTTGGACTATTCGAAAACCGCCACTAGGGTCGCCAGCATCCTCTCGGCACCCAAGGCATGCAGAAGTCGCTCTTCTCGAAGCAGCACAGGTCCCTGGTGGCGCTGCTGCGCGAAGTCAGGCAGCAAGCCAATCTGACGCAAGTCGATATCGCACAACGCCTACAGGCGACGCAGTCGTTCGTCAGCAAGTGCGAGAGGGGCGAGCGCCGGCTCGACGTCCTCGAGTTGCGCGCCTGGTGCAAGGCCCTGGACATGTCGCTGGCCGAGTTCCTCCGGCGGCTCGAGCCCAAGCTCCTACTTCTCGACAAGGGGCGGTAGAGGCGCCGCTCCGCCACGCCCGGCGCGGGCCTCCGCCACCAACGTGGCCAACGTCGCCACGCGCGGCATGGGTTCAGCCCTCTGCCAGAGGTCCCCGTGGATCTTCAAGAACACGCTGGCGACCCGCTGGTCCTCAACCCGCAGCAGGTGGCGCAGCATGAAGTGCTGCGAGTAGGGACGCCCGTCGATCGGCTCCACACCCGGCACCGAGAGCAGCACGGCGGCATCATCCACGAGAGCGAACGAGAATCGCATCGCGGCTGCGTGGGTCGGCATTACGACACGCTGCTGCAGGTGCTCGTGGTCGCCGAACTGTACGATCCAGTCGTAGGCGCTGAGCTCCGCATCGTCGCGCAGGAAGATGATGCGACGAATCTGGACACCGCGAGCCAGCAGACGGCGGTACAGCGCCTGCAGTTCCTCGCCTGGAGCATCGTCGTCGAGGTGCATCAAGTAGAGAACTCGACGCACGCGCCGGAAGGACTCGAGACACCCCTGCCCCGCCACCGCGCCGCCAGCCCAGAACGTCAGGCTCCGAGCCGCGCGTCTCGCGTGCACCAGGAGGCCGGCCAGGTAGGCGCACGTCAGGAAGCCAGCCGAGCCGACGGCGAAGGGTACAGAGCCAACGCCGGCAACGGTGGCGAGCGTCGCCCCAAAGCCGAACACGCCCAGCACGAGCTGAAGCTCGTTCGAATCGAAAGGGAACCAGGGGTTGCTGTCGCGCTGACTCATGCGACCGCGATCAGTGACACAGAACCGGGGCCACCGTCAACGGAACCGCCAACAGCAGCGCCGCATTGCCTGCATTGACTGCAACGACTTTAGCGGTGGCGCGGTCCAGTGCGCAGGGCGACCTCCCGCTCGGGGATGCCAACGCCCCTGGCACGAAGCTCGCGCTCCAACAGGTCGAGAGCCATGCCGAGCGTGGCTCCGAGGGAAGCATCCCGCTGCTCGGAGACCGTGATGGCCATGACCAGCCTTCGTGCCTTCTCGCCCACCCATCCGGGAACTGAGAGCGTGGTCCGAACTTGGCGGCGCGCGTGCGCCACGCCTTCGTCCCAGGACGAACGATCCGGCCTCTTTCCACCCAGAGGTAGCGCCCCGCTGGCCACCTCGGCTCCTGGCGCATCTGCGGACTCCGGCGCCCCCACGACCGGAGTCGCCCCCCGGTCCACCCTCGTCGCTGCCGCCTGCAGCTGCATCAGGAGTCCTGGCTCGACCACCGTACGGATCTTTGACTTGCTACCTGACATCGCCTTGCCCTCCCAAGCCCTTCGCCGCATCGACTGCATTGCAGTCAACGAGTTCGTTGCCCGCAACGACCGCATCCGTCGCCGCATCGCCCTGCATGCGCTCGAGCAACTCCTCGGCCAGCAACGTGACCGCGTTCATCACGGAAGAGGCCGGGTCGAGAACACAACCTGGCCGCATCGAGTCGGTGATCGCCACAGCCCGCGGAATCACGGTGCGAGCAAGGTCGGCAGGGAATGCCTGCTGCAACGTCTGGAGCGCCGACATGCCGTGCCTGGTCGCCCGGTCCAGACGATTCGCGAGGATGGCCAGAACCCGAAGGCTCTCGTTCATCGTCTGCGCCTCCGCCACGGTTCGCAGGGCGCTTGGCAACGTCAAGATGGACGGGTGTTCGCAGAGAGTCGGAATCGCCGCCCACTGCGCAGCCGTCAGCGCACCGAAGGTGAACGCCCCGAGCGTGGGCGGGGTGTCGACAATCACGAGTTCCGCATCCGAAGAGGCCAGGGAGCGCAACGAGCGCTGGATCTTCGCGACGCCCATCGGGTCCGCCGCGAGCTGCGTCTCGAAGACGGTGAGCCGTTCGCTGGCCGGCAAGACGCGAAGGCGGTCGGTCCCCGTCTCCCGGACCAAGTGCTTCACGGGGCGCCCCGCCAGCAGACACGCGCCGAGGGCGTCAGGGTCGCCATGCCCGTCAGGTCCTTGCCCCAGAACCTGGGTCGAGGTCCCTTGCGGGTCGAGATCCGCCAAGGTCACGCTGAGCCCGCTCGATGCGTAGACCCGGGCCAGCAGCGTCGCCAGCGTGGACTTTCCTACGCCGCCTTTGCGAGCCATCAAGACCAATATAGGGGTATTGCCAATTGCAGCCATTGACTGCAAGGCTTGCATTGCTTGGCCCACTCAGTCAATAACCTATTTGTAAGCGATGAAGGACGAACATGACCCTGCGAAGCCCACCAGCCAGCGAAGCCCAGGTTGAACTCTTCTCGGCGATGTTCACCGAAATCACCGCCCGGGATGCGCGGGATGCCATGGAGATGCCGTTCTTGAGCCTCTCCAAGCAACCTCGCTTTCGTCCCATCCACTACGTGTCGCATGGCCTCGAGGTGACGGTCTCCGGTGGACCGCCATACGGGATCGCCACCATCTGGGACTGGGACCTCATCATGTGGCTGCTTGCGCAAGTACGCCAAGCCATCGACCGCGGCGAACCAGTGTCGCGCCGAATCGCATTCCACCGCTACGCCTTCCTGAAGGACGCACGGCGCGCCCAGGGTGGAAGCCAGTACCAGCGACTCGAGGACTCCATCGCCAGGCTCAAGAACACCACCGTGGTGACCACGATTCGAGCGACGAAGCGTCGAACGGTGATGTTCAGCTGGATTGAGTTCGCCGACATCGAACGGGACGAACACGGACACCTCGCCAGGGCCATCGTCGTCCTGCCTGAGTGGCTGTTCGACGCGGTCTCGAACTGCTCCCTGGTCCTTTCGCTCCACCGGGACTACTTCCTGCTGACCGGCGGAATCGAACGGTGGCTCTATCGGTTCGTGCGAAAGGGGGCCGGCCGCAACCGCGGGGGCTGGCGATGGCGCATGAGGACCCTTCACGAGCGGTCCGGCACCACGCAGGACTTCAAGTACTTCGCGCGCGAGGTCCGCAGCATCGCCTCCGCCGGCAAGCTGCTGGACTACAAACTGCAACTCGTCGAGGAACGCGGGGAGACGTACCTTCATGCCCGCCGAATCGGATCGGATATCGCGCTGAAAGCCGAACCTCCTCGGGCGAGCACGCCGCGGTACCCAAGCCTGCAAACCACAACCTACGAACGTGCCAAGAGGATCGCGCCGACCCTCGACATCTATGCCCTCGAACGCGACTGGCGCGAAGCAACAACGCGGAACGGCATCGATCTGAAGAACCCTGACGGTGCGTTCCTGGCTTGGTGCAAGCAGGTGGCCTCCCGCCGCATCGCGTAGCACGCGGGACCGGACCTGCCTGACCTGTGGACAACTCGGCGACGGACTGCCGATGGACCCGGTCGATCGCGCCACCCACGAACGGCGGAACGCACCACCAAGCCAAGGCCTATCGCACCACCCGGTAGCGGACGAACGCGCCACCGTCTCTGCGGAATCGCGAGGAGCTGCGCGGCCTTGCGCAGCCGAAACTCCATCAAACGGAAGTAAACAGATCAAACGAACGCTGCGGTCTGGAAGGTAGGGGAAGGGGAACGGCGGCGAGAGCAGCATCGCAGCATGAACACGTGGCACCTGATGCTCCGAGAGGCAAGGGAAGGCGAGGAGCAGCACCGCCCGCAGTGGTGTGCAGCGACCCAGCCTCGCGATGGCTACTGCAAGTCGATCAGCGAGGCCACGATGACCCACAATCCGAATGACAACACGTCCGCTGGCGACCCGCTCGAGCGGGCTCGCGAACACACCCTGAACCGGGTGATCACCGGCGTGCTGGAGCGAGCACGCCGCAAGCTGCAGGACAAGGGGATCGACCCAAGCGATGCTTTCCCGGCGCGACTCGTGCGCGACCTACTTCCGTCTCGAGACGGCCGGAAGATGTGCCTCGAAGCGGTGTACCGCGCCATCGGCCGCGGCCAACTCGACGCTGTGCGCGTCGGGAAAATGTGGTTTTGCGATCTCGAGAGCTTCGTCCGCTGGATCGAGCGCAAGACCTCCGAGCGCCATGCTCACCTGGTCGACAACCCACCATCGGCGGACGCCGAAGACCTGCACGGCGCAGTCGCGAAGAGGCTGCGTCGTCCTGGCACCCGAGAAGGCAAATGACACTCCGCTGCAGCTCAAGCAGCCTCCGCTTCATCCTCAATACCGAGGTGCCGCCGAAGGGCGGCGAGCATCCGAGCCCGGTCTCCGCGCAGCGTGGACTTGACCTTCTTCTCGATGGACTCCGGCATTCCGTAACACTCGCGCACGAGCCGTACGAATGCCTTCCTCAGCACGGGAGTGAGCAACCTGGCCGCCCGGCACACCTGCCGGAACTCCTCCGCGGTGATGGCGTGCTGGAGAGGGGATCGCGCTCCTGCGTCAACCCGGACCTCGAGCATGCCGTGGGCGTCCCGCGGCAAGTCGGATTCGCTCACGGGAGGCTTCTTGCGCAGGGAATGTCGACACTCCCACTCGGCGGCAGTCCGCGACCACGCACGGACGAGTGCGGAGCGGTTCGTGGCGTGCGCCGAGACGAAGGACTCGCGCCGCGTCCACACCGCGAGAAGCGTCTGCTGTTGCAGGTCCTCAGCCGCTTCTCGGGTCGCGCGATACTGTCGGGCTAGCGACCCGGCCCCTTGCATCACCTTGACGACGTCGCCCACGAGCGTCTCGGGGGCAAACAACGGTGCATGGCTTGCGTCGTAGGCGAGCCAATCCACCTGCTCGTGAAACAAGACCTGCTTACGCTTCGGCGAATTATCCATGGGAGTACAGACCGGTAGAAGGACTCAGAGGGAAGCACGTGCCGGCCGCAACATGCGCCCGGATCATGCGTTGCGATGCCACGGAGTGCGGCATCAACTGGACCTACGGCTGCCGATCAGCGCGATACCAGGCAAAATCGGGAGCGCCTGAAGTTCCTGCGGGTGCGTCCGCAGGGTAGGTCGGCAAGGATAGATGCGAGGACGACAAGCCACCTGGCAACGTGCCGGTCTCGAGTCGAGGCGCTCGCGCAGCAAAGCGGGAATGCCTCGGCTGCCGGCCGCCCGTGGCGAGTGTCGTAGCCGGCCACGGGGGTGCACGCTGCACACGTGGCCTCCGGACCGGGCGCAGTCTGAACCTGCCTGTCAAACCGCTGACAACCGCCCCTCAGTGTGACACGTGTTGCCGCGACTTACGAGCGCCCATCGTCGGGGACTTGCCGACCTGACCGACGCCGCTACACTTGAGCACCGCAAGCTTTCCGTCGTTCTGGGTGCGCCGATTTTCTGGCGTCACAAGGTCGAAGTCACTGGTTCGAATCCAGTACGGCCCACCATTCATAACTCGTTCCCTCCCGATCGATTCGGGCACTTCGCCGGCTGCCGGCGAACGCAGTTCTTCGTCCTGATCCGCTGTAGGAATACAGCGCAAGGAGCTGCATCGTGCCCAAGAAGCTGCGAGTTCCCGGCCCCGTCCATCACAAGGCGAGTGGCCAAGACGTCGTGTTCCTGCGCCAGCCCGACGGCTCGCGCCGCATGGCCTACCTCGGCCCCCACGACTCGCCCGAGGCCGCGCGCCGCTACCGCGAAGTGCTGGCCGACCACCTCGCCGGCCGCACGGTTGCGACTTCGCCAAGACGCGCGCGTCGGCCGTCGAACTGGCCGACCGTAGGGCAGCTGGTTGCCGCGTATCTCGTGTTCGCCGAAGGCTACTACGTCGACGCCAGCGGCGTGCGCAGCAAGGGGCTCGTCAACATCCGGCACGCGATGGCGCCTCTGCTGCGCCTGCTCCGCGACGTCGCGACCGATCGACTCGGCATCGCCGACCTGATCGCCGTGCAGCAGCTGCTGGTCGACGGCCGCGGGTGCAACCGCGACACGATCAACGCGAAACTGCGTCGCATCCGCCAGTGCGTGCGCTGGGGCGTTGAGCGGCGGATGGTTCCTGGCAGCACCTGGCACGAGATCAGCGCGATGAAGGGCCTACCCGCGCACCGCGGCGGCGTGCGCGAGCCGAAGGTAGTCGAAGCGGTGCCGCGCGCGTGTGTCGATGACACCCTCCCCCATCTGCCGTTGCCGCTGCAGGCAGCGGTCGAGTTGCAGTGGTGGAGCGGCGCGAGGCCGTCCGAGATCCTGCAGCTCACGCGGTCCAGGATCAAGTTCGGAGACCCGCTGTGGGAGTTCCGGCCGCCGCGGCACAAGGGCCTGTGGCAGCGCAAGGAGCGCATCATCTGGCTGGGCCCGGAGTGCCAGGCGCTCCTGCGGCCGCTCCTGAAGCTCGAGCCGGAAGCCGCGATCCTCAGCCCGCGCGACTCGCTGCTCGAGGCTCGCCAGCGACGCCGTGAGGCCCGCTCGACGCCTCCGACCAAGCAGACGCGGGATCGCGACGAACAGCGCCCCGACGTCCCGGACGTGGGCGAGTTCTACGACGTGAACACCTACCGCAAGGCGATCCACCGGGCCTGCGACGAGGCGGGCATTCCGCGATGGTCGCCGCACCGCCTGCGGCACGCGGCTGGGACCAGGATCTACCTAGCCAGCGGCATCGAGGGGGCTCGCGTCGGCCTGGGGCACTCTGACGACCGGGTGACGCGGCGGTACGCAGTGTCGGCCGAGTCCGACCTGGCCAAGCAGGTCATGGGCCGGCACGGGTGAGATGGAGGCGGACCGCCGCAGGGCGATGGAGGTCGCGGCGGCGATCGGGTAGCAAGTGGAAGGCTGTCGCGCCTAGCCCAGGTGCTCCTCGATGTCGGCGCGCTCGACGTTCTTGAGGACGCGCACGGCGGCTATCAGGTATGCCAGATCCGACGTGCTGTTGATCGACAGCTTGGCGACGCCCATGTCTTGGGGCGAGCCCATGGAAGTGACGAAGCTCAGTGCGTCGCGCCCGTGGACGAGGATCTCCTTGCCGTCTTGGTCGCGCGCCATGATGACGTCGGCGACTCGAACAGCCTCGCGGGCGCCCTGGTGTTCCAGTATGGAGACATGGGGTGGGTCGTTCTCGTTCTTCATTCGGGACCTCGTTCCTTTCGTCGGGGGGTTCTGAGGGATGCTACAGATCGACGACGGCCAGCGCCGCCGCCCGCTCCTCCTCGCGCTTGTCGAGGTACTGCGACGCCGAACTCATCGACCGCCAGCCTCCGTAGCTCATCAACTGCGCCAACGTGCCGTGCGCCGCGACTTCGGTCGCGCCCGAGTGCCGCAGGCCGTGCGGCCGGATCGTGCCGCGCAGCCCCGCACGGGCGGCCCACGCGCTGAGCAGCCGCCGGATGGTCTCACCCGCGATCGGCACCGAGTCGTCGCCGCGGTCGGTGCGCGTGAACAGCCAGCCGGGCGTGGTGCCACGCAGCTCGAGCCACCGGTGCAGCGCGGCCGCGGTGCCCGCGCTGATCGACACGGCCTCGCGCTCGCGCTTGCCCTTGCGCCGCGGGCGCACGCACGGCGCCGACAGGTCGACATCCTCGACCCGCAGCTGCGCGGCCTCGCTGCGGCGCAGGCCGGCCGAGTAGAGCAGGCGCAGCACCGCGGCGTCGCGAACGGCCCGCCGTCGCCGAGCCGCGGTGTTGGCGTGCTCGGCCGCGTCGTCGACGAACGCGACCAGGCGCTCGACATCGCCGCGGCGTGGGCCGCTGCGATCGTGGCGGCGCTCGGCGCGTGGCGCGACGCCTTCCAGCGACCAGCTGCAGAGCCCGGCGCGCCGGCAGCAGCGCACCAGGCTGGCGAGCGCGGTGCACTGGCCCGCGACGGTGCCGGGCGCGAGGCCCTGCTCGAGCAGCTCGTCTCGCCACCGCTCGACCATCGAGTGCGCGGGCCCGGGGCCGGACTCGACGAGCAGCCGCATGCCGTCTTCGGGCGAGTGCTCGCCGCCCTCGATCGCCCAGGCCGCGAACCGCAGCAGCGCGCGGCGGTAGGTGCGGCGCGCGGTCGGGCTCTTGCTGTCGAGCCAGCGCCGGATCAGGGTCTGCGGGTCGACGGCGGCCGCCTCGGCCGCGGCGCGCGTCAACGCGGGCAGCAGCGCGAGCGGGCGCGATGGAACCGGAACGGCGGTCATGAGGTTGCCTCCCTGGTCTTCTCGACCCGCCGGGTGATCGTCCAGGCGGTGCCGACCGAGACACCGCACTCCTGGGCGATCGCCGGCAGGGTCGCGCCGTCGCGCCGCAGCTCGAGCACGCGCCGTTCCACCGCGGTGAGCCCGTCGTCCTGCAGCGCGCACTCGATCGCGATGCACAACGCCAGCTCGGCCGCGCCGCGGATCGCGCGTTCGCGCTCCTCCCAGGGCCGCAGGCGCGCCAGGAAGGTCGATCGTGATCGGCCGCGCCGGAGCTTGGGGCGCCAGCCCATGCGACGCAGTTCGGCCTGCCAGCGCGCCACGAGGGCGCGCAGGTGCTCGACCTTGCGCACGTCGGGCGCGACCGTCACGGCGTTGCCTCCTCGGCCTTGACCGCCAGCAGCTGATCGATCTGCTTCCCGATCTCGTCGTGCAGCCCGTCGAAGCGGTGCGCCCGCTCCCGGAGCTTGTCCGAACGCCGCGCCAGCCGGTCAGCCTTGCGGCCGACGCGGATCTGGCTCTCGGCCAGCGTGAGCAACGGCCCGACGTCGTAGCCCTTGAGCCAGCGGCGCGCGATCGCCAGGCGGCGCGTCGCGGTGGGTTCCGGGACCTTCGGGTTGTGGTAGTCCCGCATCTGTTCGGCCAGCAGGCGCACGACCCGCGGGCCATGCGCGGGCTTGGGGCCGCAGACCAGATCGATGTCGCTGAGCTTCATCGCGCACCCTCCTCGGCCGGGCAGACCGGGCAGATGCCGTTGTTCTTGGTTCGCAGGTGCCAGCCGCAGAGGCTGCACTGCTGTCCGCTGAACACGTGGGCCACGCCGCGCATTACGTGGGCGGAGAAGGCCTCCTCGAACCGCTTGGTCAGGTCATCGGCCAGCTCGCCCAGGGCCTGCACGGTGGCGGGCTCCTGGTTCGCGTCGGCCAACATCGCGTCGAAGCGACTCATCAGGTCGTCGGCGACGGCCGTGAGTTCGGCGAGCGCCGGGTTGTTGGGCGCGTCCATCACGCACCTCCCTTGCGCCCGCAGGCCTTCTCGATCGCGTCGAGGATCGGGTCGACCATCACGCAGTCGATCGGCCGGCACATACCGACCAGCGCGATCAGGTTCGCGATCTCGTCAAGGGCCTCGCGAGCCTGCTGCTTGGTGCAGTGGCGGAGGCCGTCCTGGCGGGGACGCGGCGGGTCGACGCGGGCGATCGCGCGCCGCACGTTGGTCCAGGTGTCACCCGGGTTGTAGGTGGTCGAGAACGCGGGCGTGTTGGTCTCGAGGTCGAGGACCTGCACGTCCACCGCGGTCTCGTGGCGCTTCGCCAGCGAGCGCGCCAACTTGGTCGCGTGGCGCTTGGCCGCGTCGAGGTCGCCCCGGAAGTCGGGGTCCTGCGCGACGACCTTCGCGTGGTCCAGGTCGAGCCAGGCGCTCGCGACGATGGCGAGGCGGTGCTCGGCGGTGGCGGTGGGGAGAGACTTGTTCGCCGAGCGGCGAACCGATACAGCAGCTTGCATGCGGATCTCCTGCGTGAATCAGGGGTTTCGCTAGGGCCGGCGGGGTGTCTCACCACCTCGTCGGCCCGCTTCATGAACAGGGAACGAAAGAGCGTCTACTGGCGGCGCTTCTGCGCCTTCTTGGCAGCTGCATCCAACTCTTCGAGCCGGCGCAGGTCCTCCATGGGCACGACCGCGCAGCGATCCCGCTCATGGCTCGTGATCACGTATCGCTTGCCGCGAAACGCGACGTCCTCCACAACCGCTGCGAATCGCGCGCGGATGTCTTGGGTCGGAATCCGGGTCGGATCGGTCACGATGTGCATTCTGTACACCCTGCCCCGTTTCCCGTCAACCCCCATTCGGCGGAAAGATGCGCCCCCCGCTACGAGAACTCATGGTCAGGTCGGGTAGGGAATCAGCCTGCAGCCGATCAGCCTCGGCACGTTCAGGTCTAGCGTGTCCGGGGCTTCGCCACTGGTGACCATCACTACCCGGTACTCGCCCTGCGGCTCGTATCTCTTGGGCTTTCGAAACACCTGGTGCTCCCTTTCGAAGTGAGTCGGGTTCCTGAGCCGCCGTGGCTTGTAGACGCATCGGTCGGCCCGAAGGGGCCTCGTGCCAGCTAGCGTCGATGCTGCCGCGGCAGTCACCGCCCCGATGTGCTCATCGGTCAACGGGATCTCGACGACGCACTCGTTCAAAGGGTTGATCGCCCTTCCAACCTCCGGAGAGCTGCAAAACGAGAGGCACCACATCAAGAGCCGATTGGGCGACTCGTGCTTTCCCCAATAGCGGAGATTCTTGATCCGAACACCAGGCACTCTCGGCAGCGACTCCTCGAGTTCCTTGCTGAAAACACCCCTTGGAACATCGGGGATCGTGCCCTTGCCGCTCTCGAACGAGTAGCAGGACTCCTCCTCGTATGTTCCTTCACCAGAGTCACCGACCCCGTCCGAGTGGACTTCGATGTTCCGGTAGTACTTGAAGCTTCCGAGCCGGATCCCACCCATCTCAACGAGCTTCCTACCCCATTGAAGCTCCGTGTGCTTGTAGACAAACTGCGGCGCGAAGATCCTTGGGATGAGCGGCATGCAACAACCCCCTCCTAAGGGGCGTGCCCATGCTAACCTCACCCCGCCTTGCGTGCGACTCGCGCCGCTCCCGCACGATCTACAGATCGCGCGACTTCCGTGCGTTGAACCGGAAGATCCTGTACCCCTCCGCGGTGGTCTCGCCGGTGTCGAGGTAGATCTCGCGCAACGTCTCGGAGGTCGTCCGATCCGACACCGTGATGTGCTGAGGCGCGTTCGATTGCCACCTCACGAATCCGTCGCAGCGGCCGCCCTGGAACACGATCTCGATCCCGCTCGCCGCAGCGGTGAGCTGCGGGAGCATCACGTCGAGGTCTCGCTTCTCGAAGATCACGAAGCGATCCTCCTCGCAGATGCTCAGCCGCGCGAACTCAGAAGCCTGCAGCGTCGCGGACTTCCCGTCGTGCAAATCCTGTCGCGCCTCTCGGCTGAAGCTGAACAGCTCGCGCACCATGAGCTCGCCTCGGGGGCCGTTCTCGCCCTTCACGAAGACCTCGCTCGCGAAGCCGTTGCCCTCCCAGATGGCAAACAGGCGGCCCGGATCCAGGTTGAACACGTCGTCGAAGGTTGCGGCTCGCATGCTCTGCTGATTATGGGGTGAAGGTCTGGATCTCGCTGCGCTCGGAGTGCCCGCCGGCGCCAACCTGGTAGACCGCGATGCCGATCTCGGTGCCGCCGGCAACCGCGAGGTCAGCCGTGATGTCGGCGGTGGCGTAGGTCAGCTGCCGGCGGTGCAGCAGCAGGGTGCCGAGGCCAGGGCCACCCACGACCCAGCGACGACGGGTCGCCGCGGCGATCGCCTGTTCCTCGGTCATGCCGCCGACCAGCGAGGCGTACTGGTCCTGGTCGAACGCGACGACGTGGTAGAGCTCGGCCTCGCCCGCGGCGAGCGGCGACGGACCGAAGAGGGTGGTCTGGGACAGGGATCGCTGCCACCACCGGATCGAGAGGCCCGCGGCGATCGGCTGCAGGTCGTCGGCTTCGAAGATCGGCGCAGCCGGCCTCGAGCTGTTGCCCTGGACCAGCACCGTCACGGTGTCGACGTCGTTGATCCCGCTGCCACCCGGGACGAATCGCCAGTGGTAGGTCCGGTTAATGCCCGCGAAGGCCCCGGGCACTTCGAAGAGCAGGCCGTGTTGCCAGCCCGCCCCGAACAGCATCACGACGCGTTCGCCCGCGCCGGTGTGCTGGTCCATGGCCCGCAGGGTGTGGCGCTGGCCGCGAACCAGGCCGCGCAGCGTCCACTCGGTCGCGCCCGTGGCTTCGGCTTCGAGGAACGCGATCAGCTCGTCGCCGACCAGAACCCAGTTCACGCCCTGGGCGACCTGGTCCAGCGTGGCGTCCTGCAGGACCTCGCCGCGCGGCATGTCGATCACGAGTTCGGTCTCCCAGTCGACCACGCCGGCGTGCGCACCGCTCGGCAACGCCGGGCTTACCACCGTGCCGACCGGGCTCTGCGCCTGCAGCAGCCCGACCGCGGTCCACCGGTCCGTCCCGGTCGGCGAGCTGTAGATGGTGGCGCCGCGCCACGTCCCGCCCGGGTTCGCGGCGCCCGCGAAGATCAGCCAGGGCGACGTCGACAGCCCCTGGTAGATCGGCGGCACGTCGAGCACCTCGATCGAGTAGAGCGACGCGGGCAGCGCGATAACCCCGCCCAGGTTGGACGGGATGTCGCGCGGGAGCGGCGGCAGCGGGCCGTCCCGCGTGGTGCGCACCAGCTCGAGGTCCATCGACTGGTCGTGCGCGAGCTGCTTGGCCTTGCTGACCCGCATGAGCCACTGGCGCTCGTACTGGTAGGTGATCGAGGCCTGCACCTCGTCGTCGAGGTCGGCCGACATCACCAGGTCGATGCGACCCAGCTCGTAGTCGATCGCGTTGAGCGCGGTCGTGACGCCGGCCGGGAACCCTTCGAACGCACCGTTGCTGTTGTCGACGAGCGCGGCGCGTTGCCCGTCGGCGAACTGGACCTCGACGATGACGGTCCCGGGCAGGATGTCGCGCAACCGCGTGTCGAGGCCGATCGACGTGCCGGCCGGCGCCCGCTCGTGCACGAAGTTGTTCGACCGGAACGTGAGGCAGTGGCCCGGCAAGATGTCCATGTAGCCGGGCCCGAGCGTGAGCCGGCCACCGTGCGCCTCGAGCAAGACCCGATTGCGGATCTCGCGCGCACGCCGTTTCGCGTCGTTTGGCCAAACCACCAGGTGCTGCAGGTTGACGTCGAGCGTGTCGCGCCCGCCGCGATCGCGCATGCCTGGCGCGCGGAGACCGTCTCCTTCGCTCCCGGGGTTTCCCTCGTTGGTCGGGTCCTGAAACCGGACCAGTACGCGTTCGGGGATGTCGTCCTCATCGATACGCTTCACGTCAAAGCCGATCACCTGCGTCGCCTGCCCTGACGGCCGTGCGTTCAGGTGACGCGTCGCAACCGCGACGACCGGCAAGTCGCGTTCGTCCAGGAACGTGAGCACGCCGCCGCGGTCCTGCACCGCGATGCCGAAGAACATCATGAGCGGCTGCAGGGCTTGGTTGCGCGGCATGCCGCCCGGCACCGAGTAGCCGAGCAGCTGCGACCGCCGCAGCAGCGTGGTGTCGTGCGTGCCGGGCGGCGCGACGCGCGCGCAGATCCGCGTGATCGCCTGCGGCACGGTCTCGCCACCGAACCGCGCCTTCACCTCGGCCTTCACGCGAGGCAGCACGTTGCCGAACGGCGCGAGCGTCCACCTGGTCAGCGAGACGTGCGCAATGCCGCGATGCGCCGGCGCCTCCGCGTCGTAGGCCGCCAGCGTGGGATCCTGCAGCTGCGTGTCAGAGCCGATGTACGTGGCCTGTGACTGCGTGGGATCCGCGAAGTTGAACTGCGCCGAGTTCTCGCGAACGATCCGGGCCGGGGCCGCCACCGTGCCCATCGTCATGTACGTGGGGCCTGGAAGCACGGTGTCCCAAGGAGGCTGGCTTTGTAGCGGCTGGAAGGCCATCCCGAAGTCGCCAGGGGTGTGCTGAAGCGCGATGAGCCTGTAGCGCCCGTCCCAGACCGGATCATTGCAGCCGCTGAAGACGTAGACCGAGCCGACAGTCCAGCGTCTGGCCACCTCCTCGACGTCGATCTGCGGCGGTGCCGGAATCAACGATCCGCCGTACAAGGCCGCCAGCGAGTACGGGCGCGTCATGAACCAGCCGCCTGCGGTGCCAACGCCGAGCAGGGGAAAGATCCCGTGCGCGGCAGCGCCCGAGTCGATGCGCCGAATCGACGCAGGACTCTCTGGGCTACCCGCGATGCCTGTAACCGGAGTCTGCCCAGCGAGCGGAAGCAGTTCGAGTCGCGCGCGCACGGAGCCAGTGCGAGCGGTCACCGCCGAGACGCGCCAGCCCCCGTTGATCGCGAGCGGCGAGAACCCCTCCAGAATCACGAAGTCGTTCGCGCTCAGCAGGCTGGCGAACTCGGTGACCAACGCCTCCTGTGCCTCGATCACCAGCAGGCCGCCGCTCTCCGATACATCCCACTGGTGGTCCGTCAGCAGCGCGCGGTTGAAGTCGCGCGACAGGAACGGGCGCTCGTCGCCGTACAGGACCTGGATGCCGGCGATCGGCCCGTCACACGTCGCGATGCCGGCGTCGACCCTGATGTGTCCGACCGTTGGTCGCTGACCCTTTCCCGCTCCGCCGCCCTGCGCCGGAACCTCCTCAAGACCCAGCGTCCACAGGTAGTGGCCCGGCACCCACGCGCGCGTGCCGAACACCTCCCACCTGGCCGAGCCTGGGTCCGTCGTCGAAAGCTGAAACCCCTCGAGCGAACCAGGCTTGGGCCCACCGTCCTTGCCGAACAGGGCCGGGTAGATCCACCGCTGATCTACATACGCCGTCATGAGGCCGAGGCTGGCACCGGCCAGTGCCGATCCGAGGCCAATGCCTGGCCCGGCTAGGCCGAGTCCCGGCGCAGCGAGTGCGAAGCCGATGGCTACCATGTGACAGTTCCCGTGTGAGGAAATGGCCCGGAGCGCCATCGCCCCGGGCCCTGCAAGCAAACGACTGATCCCCCGCCCTACGAGGGCGGAGATCCCAAGATGGTTCAGGGCGCGATCAGCACCTCGCCTCCGAGCGACTTCGCGCGTGCCTTCGCGGCTTCGTAGACCTTGATGTCCGACGCCTGCTTGCGCGTCAGCACGACGTCGGGCCCGCCCCAGCTGCGCGGCGACTGCCGCATGTCCGCGATGCTCGCGTCCGTGACATCGGCGCCGCGTTTGCCGTCACCGCGAAGGTAGGCGCCGAACTTCTTGCGCAGCTCGCCGAGCGTGGCGAACTCGGCCGCGTCCATCAGGACCTCGCGCGGCTTGCCGCGACCCGACGACTCGGGCCGCGCCCTGGTCGACTGCCGTGGCTTGCCGGTCTGCGGGTCGATGATCACGTGCGAGAGCGTGCCGTCCTCGGCCTCACGGATCTCGATGTGGCGCGCGAGCTCGGCCTCGAGCAGCGGCTTCCACTGGTCCAACGGACGCAGCTGCTCGAGGATGCGGGCGGCCACCACCTGCTTCTCGGCGGCGAACGCGGCTGCCCGGTAGCGTTCGTTCGACTGCTTGAGCTTCGCCATCTCGGCCTCGAACGGGCGCTGGGCGTTGGCGACGAGCTCGGCCATGCGCTGCTCGTCGGTCGAGCTGTCGTCCTGCAGCGTCTCGATCAGCTTGGCCTGGGACGCGACCTGCTCGGCCATGGCCTGCACTTCCTCGCTGGACAGCAGGGAGCCATCGGGCTTCGAGAAGCCCTGCAGGCGCTTGTTGGCGCGCGCGTTGTCGCGTTGCGCCTCGTCGAGCTTGCCGCGCAAGGCCTTGATGTTGTCGATGCCGAAGCCGTCTGGATCGTCCTCGTGGTCCAGGATGAAACCGCCGCCGTCTGCGGGCCGGTAGTAGCCGCGCAGGCCGGCCGGCACAGGGTCGAGGGTGGGGACGCGAAGGTGAAGCTTGTTCATGGGGTCAGGTCGTGTGCAGGGGTTGCTGTGTCCGAAGTCGCACGCGGCCCGCAACCGATCGGGGCGCCGCGGCGAAGAACCTCGTCGGCCGTCGCGTCCGCGCTCGCCGCACACTGCAGCAGCTCGTCGCGGTCGTCGCGGTCCATACGGTTCGAAGAACGCGCCCGGCGCCGGTACTGCGCGCTGAGCACGAGGAACTTGCGCACGTAGTCCCGGAGGTCCGGGTCCGCGCACAGGTAGGCACGGCGGCGCAGCTGGCTAGCCATCGTTCCATGTCTTGGCTGCCTCCTGCAACGCGTCCGCCAGCATGCCCTGCGGCGCCGACACGTGAAACCCGCCCTCGATGAGGGTCACGCCCTTCACGGTGTCGCGGCGGTTCTCGGGCACGTGCGTGGCCTTGCTCGGGCCCGGGTCCTTCGGAACGAACAGCCCGTCCTCGTAGACGCGCGCATAGGGCACGTTGTTCTGGATCCACACGCGATCGCCGAGCTTGACCTGCGCAAGGGTGCCGAGGCCGTTCTGCAGACTCTCGCCCACGTTCGCGCCCCCTTTCTGATCGGCGCCCGAAGGCGTGCCAATCGTCAGGTGCCACCCGTTGCGCAGGGCGCCGAAGTTCACCGGCGAGTTCTGGATCGCGACCTCGAGCACCTTGAACGCGTACATGCGGAACCGCGGCATGATCACCTTCTCGGCGAGATCCGCTGCCTGCTGTCGCAGCGTTGCCGCGTATTCCTTCGCGTTCGACGGCATCGATCAGCCCGCGTCGCCGCTGCCGTTGTCGGCCGGGACGTAGCCGTCGCATTGGCGACGCACCACGTCCCAGCTGTTGACCGAGGTGCGGTTGGCGCTCGGCGAGCTGAGCATGAGCGAGCTGGCGTGCGGCGGCGTCGTCCACGGCACGTTGACGACCAGGCGGTCGGCCGTGTTCGACACGACGGTGCGCACCTGGTTGACGCCGATGCCGCCGCGAACCGCGACCTGGAAGCCGACGAACTCGTCGGGCGTCCAGCCGGCGCCGCTGACGACGACGGTGTCATCGCCCGCGTCGGTCGAGAACACGACGGAAGTGGAATCGGGAAGGAACATTTCGATCACGGCTGGGTCTCCTGTCTGGTTGCTGGGCCCGCCTGCGCGGGCGACTTGAAGTAGGTGCGAACGAATCTGGTCAGCGGGGTGGGTTGCGAAGCGCGTCGCGTGCGGTGGCGGCGACGATCTCGTCGCGCGAGAACTGATGCTGGAGCGGGACGAACTGCTCGATCGGGCTCGGCTCGGTGACGAGCGCGCCGTCGCGCGCGCGCTGCTCAACGACCCGTTGGCGCTCGAGCTCGAGGCGCTGCGCTTCCTCGGCCGCGATCTCGTGCGGATGCCTCGGCGGACCTGGCACGAGGTCCTCGACGTCCGGCGCGCCCGGTGGGTTGTGGTGTGCGGCAACCGCGCCGAGGGCTGCCGCGATCGCGGCCGCGATGTCTTGCGGCGACGCCGCCGTCGCTGCGATCTGCAGCTGCACCTGCACCTCGGGTCGCGCCCAGCGCTCCGGGTAGCGGCGCTCCAAACACCAGGCGGCCGCAACCCAGTGCTTCTTCGACGCCATGACGATGGTCGCGAGCAACCCGCCCTCGTTTCGGCCTTCGGCCTCCTCGAGCTGCTGCGCAAACTCTGGGTCTCGCGACTTCGTGCTGCGCATCGTCGACGACGAGATCCCGGCAGCGCGCGCCGCGGCCGCGGGACGAAGACCAAGCGCCACGAGGCGAGTGATCTCGCCGCGCTTCGCCGCGGTCATGACCGAGGCGGGCCGGCCGCCGCGGTTCGGTTCGTCGTCGCTGTCGATCACGGTGGATTAGAAGACGTTGCCGAAATTCGGGTCGATCGGCTGTCCGCCGACGATCACGACCTCGCCGCCGCGCGACACCGCGAGCCGCTTGGCCGCCTCGTAGCGCTGGAAGTTGCGGCTCTCTTCGGCGGTGAGCAGGACATCGCGACCGTTCGGCGTGGGGCTGGGGGGCGGCGGCGGCGCGGCGGCGTCTGCCACGATGTGCAGCTGGCCGCCACGCTTCGTCGCCTCGCTTCTTGCGGCCTCGTAGGTCTTGAAATCGCGAGCCTGAGCCGCCGTGATCGAGACATCGCGGGGCGGCGGCACGAAGGCCTCGACCGGCGCTTCCTGCGGCGCTGCCGGCGCCGACACGAACCACTCGGCCGGCGCGTCTTGGCGCACGTACTCCGACGAGCTGTACTCGTCGATGCCTACCCAAGAGGCACCGGGCAACGCGCTCGGGATTCGCAAGCCGCCGGGCTTGTCGGTGAACGCGACCTCGGGACCGTTGGCGCCCTCGTCGATACGAATGCGGTCGCGCACGTGCTGCAGGAACGCGTCGCGGTGCTCGGGTCGGGGCTGCAACTTCGCCACGATGCTCTCGGCGGCGGCGTTGCGTGCCGCGTCTGCTGCGGCGGGATCGTTGGATGTCGTCTTGCTCATGTCGGTCTCTTCCTGGAACGGGACGTGGGTTTCACGGGGTTAGCGCGCACGCGCCCCCTTTTGGTCTCAGGCCGTCCCAAACCTGGGGCTGGAGGACGTGCGACTTGGCGGTGATTCGATCGGGGCCGCGGCACGCGCGGCGCGCGTCGCCAAGCGTGGTGCAGGTAGCGGAGCGCCAGGTTGACCTGGGCGAGCAGCTCGAGGGCCTCGGTCTCGGTCAGGGCTGCGAGCTTGACCTCGAGTTCGGGGCTGAGGTTCATCGGCGCACCTCGTCGCGCGGGTCGCGCCGGTGCCAGCTCGCGTCACGCGTCGCCTGCGCGAGATCGGCCCTGGTCAGGGTCGGGTCGGGCGGCGCAAAGATGATCGCGTGCGTCGGGCTGTCGCCTGGGCCATCGGGTCGAAGTCGACGCAGCTGCACGCGCGCACCGGCCGGCACGGTGAACGACTCGGACGCGATGCCGCGCAGGTACGGCTCGCCGGTGACGCGGTGGCCGACGAACAGGCCGATGGCTGGGGCCGGCGAAGTCATGCTGCCAGCGCCTCCCGCGCCTTTGCGAGCGTGCAGATGCCAGCGGTGTAGGCGGCCAGCGCGACGTCGCTCGGATCCTTCCCCAGCGCGTCGCGCAGCATGCTGCCCGCAGCCTTCAGGTTGTTCAGGGCGAAGTAGTGCTGCAAGGCGCGCAGAGCTGCGGCCCGCCCCTCGTCATTCAGGGGCAGCGCGTGCACGTGCGCGCCGACGTCGACGATGCGTTCGACATCGCGCTTGTGGACCCCATCGAGCGCGCGCTCCGTCTCCGGGGAGAACACGCGACGACGGGTTGCGCGACGACCGAACTTGCCGCGGTCGCCGCGCAGCTGCACGGTGGCGTCACCGCCACGTTCGGCGCTGCGGCGCAAGTAGCCCACCAAGTTCGCCGGGCCCCTGGTCTCGGCAACGTCGATCAGCCAGGCCGCCAAGCTCTCGGTGTGGCCGCAGAACTGCATCACGCGGCGGGCCATCGCCTCGCGGTTGCGCAGCAGCGCTCGGCGCCGGTCCGCGGCACGCGGCCCTTCGATGATGGGCTCCGGGCTCAACTGGCCGAGCATGCCGGCCACCTCGATCACGTGCTGCTGCTCGAGCTGCTCGATGCCCCCCCGTACCATCGCGATGGCCCACGGCTCCACCACTGCGCGGACCTGCGCCGCTGTCAGGCGGCTTGGTGCTGGTGCTGGTGCCGCAGGCGAAGCCTGGATCGGTTCACCCGCCGGCCTGGCCGGCGTCTGCGCGTCCGGAGGGTGATCCGGAAGTACATCCGGAAGGCAATCCGGAAGTCTTCCGCCGCTTTGGAACCCCATGACCGCCGGTTTGGGATGCCCCGGACCGCCGCTTTGGAACGTCTTGGACCGCCGCTTTGGAACGTCTTGGACCGCCGCTTTGGGATGCTCGGGCAGGTTCTCGGACCGCCGCTTCGCGATGGTTTCGGGTTCGATTGAGAGGTGCAGCTGCCAGCGCCTACCGCCGCCTGGCAGTCGTGTGGACCACGTCGCGAGGGCGCCAGCGCGACGTGATGCAGCCAACGCGCGCTCGACCCGTCGCCGGCAGAAGCCCAGGCGCTCACTGAGGAACTCGACGCCAAGGGCCACTTGCGCGCGCTGATCTGCTTGGCCACCGACGAGCCCGACCAGCAGCAGCGGTTCCGACCGCAGGCCAAGTTGGCGACTCTCGACGGTCAGGCGGCACCGCTGGCGGTGGTTCTGCCATCGGGTCGCAAGAGCCTCGGTGTCGACGAGCTCGACGCCCACGCCCTGCGAGTGCCGGACAATGCCTCGACCAACCAGGTGCTGCACACCTCGCCGAACCGCCTTGACGTGCAGACCCAGCTCGTCGGCGATCTGCCGCAGGCTCGGCGCCCGCGCCCAGTCGACGGCGTCTGTCATCTGCCCGTCCGCGCGGAGACCGAGCAGGGCGGCCAGCGCGGCAAGCACCAACGTCGCCTCGGGCGGGTCGGCTGGATCGTGACCGACGAGCAGCGTCCGAAACACGGCTGATCGTTGCGGCGACGAGGTGTTCTCGCTACCGTCAGACATGCGACCTCCCCAGCCGTGGTTCGCGCCACGGATCGCTCAGGCTCACCCCTGGTTTCTTCTGCGTCGCCCGCCGCCCGCTGCTCCCCGCCGTCAAGCATGAGGAGCAGCGGGCGGTGTCGTGTCCAGGCGGTGGCGTGGCGCGCCTCACTGGTCGCCACATCGGCCCAGCCCGAACGCCTCGAGCACCTTGTCCGCCTCTGCCGCGTCCAGCGTCGGCGCCGGCAGGTCGCCCTCCACCTCGGCCGAACTCGCCAGCCAGAATCGCGCGAACTCCTGAACCGAGGTAAGCCGCCGACCGCGCATACCCTTGATGGTGGTGAGGCGCACGCCGTTCCGGCCCGCGGTCGAGAACCTGAGCACCGACCCGGCACTCACCGGGTGCCCGAGGACCTTCGCGGCCGCCTCGGACACTGGGACGAGACCCTCGGCCAGCAGCCGCTGCCGGGAATCGACGATCGGAGTAGTGGACGTCATGCCGCCACCCTCGCACGATCCCGGCAGACCCGTCGAGGGGTTTGCTCAGATGTGCAGCGTGCTGCACATCTGACGCCAATGGGCCGCCCGCGTTGGCGCCAGCCAGCAAATGCGAATCACGATTCGCATTTGCCGGTCCACACACGCCCAACCCCGCCAAATTGTGCTCATGAGCACAATTTGGCCCCGCTCCGCCACCGCGTGCGTCATCGTCAGCAAGCGCGCTGTGATACAGCGGAACGTCGCCTTGGCAGCCCGTGCCACTGCTGACCCTGCTGGACTTACAGCGGGACTTGTGGGGTTTGGATGGGGTCGCTACTCTCGCGGGATCTGGCCCCGAAGTGGGGTTTCTCTGCGTTCCTCGGCACTTCCGCGTTCCGGCCCGGCCGGCGGTCACAAGGTCGAAGTCACTGGTTCGAATCCAGTACGGCCCACCATCTAACTCAGCGCCGAGCACGCAGTTGCGTGAACCTGCCCGACGTAGGGCAGAGCGGTGCCTCAAGCGAATGGGTGCATGTGCACCCAAACGAACGAGGTTCCGCCCATGCCACGCACGAAAGGAACGCCCACGCTGCTCACGCGACCGAGCCCGACCACGGGTCGGCCGCTCGCCTACGCGAAGTTCGACCGCCGCACCGTCTCGTTCGGACCGGCCGGCCCTGACGCCACCGCCGCGTTCGATCGGATGCTCGCGCAGTGGATCGCCAACGGCCGCCGGTTTGTCGAGGCCGACGACGGCGGGCACAGCGTTGCCGATGTCGTCGCCGCATTCCTCGTACACGCCGAGCCGATCTACAGCGCCGACGCCTTCGAGAACCTGAAACGCGCCGTCGATCCAGTGCTGCACGACTTCGCCCAGTTGCCGGCCGAGGAGTTCGGGGTCTCGTGCCTCGAGAAGATCCAGAACGACTTGGCCAACGTCGAGCGGCAGCGCGTGCGCAAGCGCCGCACGAAAGCGTCGAAGGCCGCACCCGCCGCCGGCGACGCACCGACGGGCGCTGTAGCGAAGCCCGAGCCGACCTACTTCTTGACGCGCGCGACGATCCGCGCCCGAATCAACGCCATCCGCCGATGCTGGCGTTGGGCTGAGCAGCGACGCATGGTGTCGCGCGGCACTTGGGAGCACCTGCGGACGCTGGAGCACGTGCGGCCTGGCCGCACCAAAGCGCGCGAGTCCAGGATCGTCGAGGCCGTGCCGTGGGAGTGGGTCGAACCCGTGCTGCCCCACCTGTCCACCCCGCTGCGCATGGCGGTGCTGCTGCAGTGGCACTCCGGGATGAGGTCGGGCGAGGTCTGCACACTCACGGGTGCGCAGCTGGATCGCAGCAGCGAAGTCTGGATCTACAGGCCAAGGCAGCACAAGGGCGTTTGGAAGGGCCGCGAGCGCACCATCCGGTTCGGGCCGAAGGCGAAGGAGATCCTGCAGGGCTTGCTCAAGCTGGACCCAAACGCTGCGCTCGTCTCGCCACGCGACGCCATCGCGGAGCAGAAGGCCGAGAAGGCTCGCCGCCGGAAGACGAAGGTGCAGCCATCGCAGCTGAAGCGCGCCGAGGAACACGCGGCAAACCCGAAGCTGGATGTCGCCGAGTTCTATGACGCGAACACCTACCGCCGCGCCGTGCACCGCGCGTGCCAGCGAGCCGACGTGCCAACGTGGAGCCCACACATGCTCCGTCACGCCTGCGCCGCTCGACTATTCGAGGCTGGCGAGTTCGAGGCAGCACGGTGCGTGCTTGGACACTCGCGCCTGGACATGACGCGTCACTACGCGCAGTCAGCAGAGGCGCGCCTGGCGGCGGACGCGATGAAGCGGCACGGGTAGCATCAACGGCGCTGGGGCACCGTGGGACTGATCCCCCACGCGGCCAATGCGGACTCCCGGCCCGCCCCAGCGTCTTCCCCTTGTGGAGTCCGCAGCAGGAGTTCGCACGATGACACCAACCGGAGAATCGGTTGCGCAGTTGATCGAGGTCGCGCCGCGGCTGGCGCGCCAGCTTGGGGAACTGATCGGGAGCCTATGCAACGAGCGCGTTTCTGCGGCGATGACGCCCGAGAACGTGACGCAGTTCAGACGTGCGTTGGCTGCCAGCATGGAGCACGAGGGCATCCCACATCGGATCGACACAAAGCCCGTGTCGATCCGCGACTTGGAGCGACAGGGCAGGCAGCGCGCGGCTGCGCGACGTGAGCTAGAGCAGCAAATCAAGCGGGACTGGCAGGCGTTCACCGGGGCGTTCGAGAACCAGCGCAGCACGGTTGCCGGCCTGCTGCACCGACCGTTCTTCGAGTGCAGCGGGCATGCGAAGGCAGCGAGTGCCTGCGAGGCGCTGTTCCAGTGCGCGAGATGGATCGTCAAGATCATCGATGCTCGACCGTTGCTGCTCGACGACCTCGGCGCATCCGACCGGGACGACAACACGTGGCACGAACTGCAGCTCGGCATTGAAGTCGAGATGGCGGAGTTGCAGCGGCGAGAAACCAACACCACGCAACCGAGCAGGCACGGGCTCACGCCGATCGAGTTCGCGTTCTTCCGCGCCCTGTGTGATGCGAATGGCGAACGGCTCGACTACCAGGGCATCTTCCTTGCGGCGCAGAAGAAGGACGCAGCCATGTTCAAGGCTGCGAAACCGAACACGTGGCAGACGAAGCTGATTCGCGGACTGATCGGCCGCGTTGCCGACGGCAAGCGCGTTTGCGGAACCGGCGGGCTCGGTACCCGCCGTGAGTTCTGGACCGAATCGGCACGCTGAGGGTTCGCAGGTTCGCACCTGCGAACCCTGCGACGTTCGTTCGGCTCGATTCCCTCGCGATCAGATAGATGCGGGACCACGAGGTTCCGCATGACACCAAAGACCAACCAGCCGCCGCCACTCGACGTCCCTCTGACCGAGTGCTTCCCCTTGACCGAGGCGCCGAAGCACTGGCCAGTTGCCGCCGGTGGCCGACGACTGCACAAGCACACCGCCTTCCGCTGGGTTGCCGACGGCATCGCCGGCGTGAAGCTGCGCGCCGTCAGGGTGCCTGGCGTCGGGCTCGTGACCCACGCGAAGTGGGTCGCCGAGTTCATCGTCGCCGTCGACGCGCAGCGGGTCGCCGCCGGCAGCAGTGCGCCGCCGCCCTCGCGTCGCCGCCAGAAGCGAGCCGGCACCGAACGGAAGAAGCAGACCGCCGCGACCCTCGCCCGCTACGGCCTCACCGCAGATGTCAACCGATGATGCCCACCAAACGACGGCGCCCCCTCGGCTGGCAGGCCGAGAAGGGCGCAGAGAACCACGGGCGCGGTTCGACGGCAGAACGTAGCCCCACCAACACCTCAGGCAAGACCTGCCTGCTCGACGACGCCGAACGATTGCGGCTGCGCCGCGAGGCACTGCGAGATTTCGACAACGGTTCCCCCCCGCAAGAAGTCGTGCGCCGCACCAGGGCACGCGCCCGATCTCTCGCCCTGCTCAAAGCCGCCCGTATCGCACAGTACCGTTCCGCGCTGGCCGGTACGATTGTCGCTCGCCAGATCCTGCCCTCCCGGCCTCTGCGCCGCACGCGATCGCATCGCTCGCGGGGTCGCCGAGTAGCAGGCTGCCGCATACGAGCACCTGATTCCGGCGAAGATGCCGACAGTTCCGCGCGGCCGAGGGGCCGCGCTGGAGGTGTCAGGTGAACGCTGCCATGTCGCCGACGCGACCAGCTCGCGGCACGGCACACCTCTGGGTGCCTCGAGGCAAGGGGAACCACGTCCTGCTGCTCGCGCTCGTACTCGACCGGGCCGCCGGCCACCCAGACAACATGGCCGCGATCGCGCGCACGTTCGACGTCGATCCCGAGACGGCCCGGCGGTGGCGCCACGAACTGCTCAAGCAAGGCCTGTGCGCCCAGGCCGGCGGCTACCTCGTCGCCACCGACAAGGCGCGCGAGTTGCTGCGCGCCGGCTGTGACCCGCTCCCCCGGGTGTTGCTGCGCCGCGGCGTGCGCCCCACGCCGGCAGAACTGCGCGCCTGCGCCGTCGTCTACGCCGACGCGATCGGCTGGCGCGCCGATCGCCGCGGGTGTCGAGCCGACGCCGAGCGCGCGGCCCTGGCTGGCACGTCGCGCCGCCTGGTCATCGCCGCCAGGCGCCTGCTGGCCGAGCGAGCGCTCGTGACGGTCGAGGCCCTGCGCCGCGGCCGTGCCGACCTGCGCCGGGTTCGCCTCGAGGATCGGCGGCGGTCTACCCACGGAGCGCCGCTCTCGGATCGGGTGGCCGCCCGCATCGCGGCGGCAGCGGAACGGGGTCGCCGAGGTGCCGTACCGCGACACACCGAGGGGTGCCGCAATTCGGAACAGACCCATGTAGTCCCCAAGGGGGACCTGGTACCCATTCAGGCGCCGGCAGCGCCCGCGCGGATGGTTCACGAGCTCGAGCTGGGCTTGAATGGTTGCCAGCACCAGCAGCTGACAGCGAAGCCGCAGCGCCGCGCCCGGGCCGGCGCGACACCAACGCCGATCGCCGCGGTGCTCGACGACCTGCCGCTCAAGGCGGAAGAGCCCGCCCAGGTCGCGGAGTCGGCCGCCGAACGCGAGCGCCGGGTCGCGCGCCGCGTCGCCGAGTTCGCGACCGATCGCGTCGCGATGCTCGGACTCCTGCAGCTGCCGCCGCTCGCCGCGGGCGAGCAGCTGCTGGCCCTCGTCGAAGCCTACGACCAGGCGCCGAAGCGCCGGCGCGGCGCGGCCGTGCAGCTGCTGCGCCTCCTCGGCGTCGGCGGCCTGCTGGCCCTGATCGTCGACGTGACCCTCTCGCGGCCGCGCTGCATCGCAGCGGCCCTGCTCGCGCGCACCAATCGCATCGCCCGCGGCGAGCCCCTCGCCGACGTAGTCTCGCGCCATCGCCGAGCCTGGCCGCTCGAGCGCGCGGCCGACGAGCTCGCCAGGCGGGTCGCACGCGCTGACGGCGCACCGGCGGCGCGGCCAGCACGACAGGCGCCCGACCGATCCTGCGACCCGCGCGTCGCCGGCGCCGAGGCGGCGGTGATCGAGCATGCGCAGCGAGGCGCCTGGCGCCAGGTCGACGACCTGATGCGTCGCTACGGCCTCGAGCTCGGCTGGGACGTGCGCTGGCTCAGTGACCGCGCCGGCATCGCAGAAGGCCTGATCACGGCCGAGCTCGAGGCAGCCCGCGCCGGCGCCGCGAGCGAGTTCGCTGCGCGCATCGCCGGCGCGCGGAGGACCGCGTGAACAACCACCCGAACGTCCCAGGGCGCGCAACGCGCCTCGTGGCCGCGCTGCTGCCGCCAACGTGGGCAGGGCGCCGCGCTGCACTGGAAGCCGCTGGTCGACTCGACCACAAGCTCGGTGACGCCGCCAGTGACGAGCTCCTGCAGGCCTTCACCATCTGGCGCAGGACTGGCAACCTGCCGCTGCAGCCGCTGCTGCGCGACCTGGTCGGAGTTCTCGCCGACCTGCTCGGCGCTGCGCCGGAACTGCGCATCCGTCCACGACAACGGGAGCCGCAGCTGTGAGCCTGCACAGACGCGATCGCCGTGCAGCGTGGAACGGCAGCCTCACCGCCCGCCGACGCAGCACGCGGCGCCACGGGCGGCCAGGCGGCCCCCCCGGTCTGGTTCCCTTCTACCCCCCCGGGGGGGAGCCCGAGGGGCGCGGCTGCGAGGCCTTTCACAGATTCCCGCGCCCGCGAGCAGGGGTGTCGCGTTGCGATCAACTGATGCCAGCACGACTTAAGCACTGCCTCCCCGAGATCGAGCTGGCCGCGCTGGCCGGCGTGTCCGCATCGACCTGGCGCACGCACCAGGCGCAGGGCGCGCCGCTGCCGAACAGCAAGGGACGGCTCGAGGCCTGGCTGAAGGCCTACCACGCTTGGCGACAGCGCAACGGCAAGGGCGCGCCCGGCGCCACCGGCGGCGCGGCGCCGGACCCGGAGCACGCACGCGCGCGCCGCGAGCTCGCCGGCTACCGCGCGATGCTCGCGAAGCTGCAGGTCGCCGAGCGCACCAAGATGCTGATCCCGCGCGCCGAGGTCGTCGACACGGTCGCGCGCGCGCTCGAGGTCGTCACCAGCGTGCTGCACAAGGCGGTGGACGATCTCGTGACCGACTGCGCTGGCGCTGGGGCTGACCAGCTGCGCCACCAGCTCGACGTCGCGTTCACGGCGCTGCTCGCGCAGATCGAGCAGCGGTTCCAGGCGGAAGGCAATCGCGGCGACAAGACCTCGGAGCGCTCCGGGGCAGGCGCCGCAGAACAGGACGCCGGCGACGCGCCGGCAGAGGATGACGTTGCATGACGAAGACGAAGACGAAGCCCGCCGACGCGGGCCTGGTGCAGAGGTTCATGGATCACTTCCGGCGCTCGCGCCGTGAAGTCGAGGTGTCGGACCTCGAGCTCTACTGGCATTCGGCCGAAGCGGTCGCGAATGGTCGCCGGCCGAACGTAGAGCCCGACGCGCTGGCCGAGGCATGCGAACGGCTCGAGCTCACCGCCGAGGACTTCGACCAGCACGTGGCCCTGATCCGCGAGCAGGCCGAACTCCAGGCCGCGATCGCCAAACGCGACGAGCAGCAAGCCGAGCTCAAGAAGGTCCTGCGCGCCAGGAACGAGGCCGTCGAGCTCGAGCGCACCGAAACCGCCCGACTCGCTGAAGCCACCAAGGCCGCCCACCATGCCTGCGACGTCGCGCAGAGCCGAGTCCGTGAGCTCGACACCAAGCAGCAGCGCCTCGTCATGGTGACGCGCGAGCTGGCGGCAGCAGGGCACGGCGGTGCCGGCGACGCCGAGCACCGTCGCCAAGGAGATGCCCGCGCCGAGCATCTCGAGGGGAAGGCTCGCGAGTTCGATGCACGAGCCGGAGATCGCCAGCTCGACCCGCGCCAGCAGGCGGCACACCGCCGCGAAGCCGACAAGCTGCGCGCAGCGGCCGCGGCCGCTCGTGGTGATGTTCTTGCTGTCACCGGCGAGGACGACCACGATCTCGACGAACTCGACGAACTGGAGACCACGGAGGAAGAACTGCAATGAACTACCCCAAGACCATCGACGCCGCCGAAGCGGCTCTCGACACCGACCCCCAGCTGGTTCTCGACGTCGCCCGCGATGGCGGCGCCTCGCTCTCCGCGGCACTGTTCGCGAGCGATCCGGGGGAGGCCGCCCACTTCGGCAATCCCGCGGCGCTGGCGATGCACCTGGCCGGCCTCGCTTCCGCGAATCGCGTCGCGGCCGAGCGAGCGATCGCCGCGCGTGGTACGGAGTCGGCGCCGTCGCCGACCGGGAGCTCGGGCGCCGTTGCGGAGCCCGCGGCACTGCTCGACGAGAACCGGAAGCTGCGCGCGCAGCTCGACGCGCTCGAGCCGCGCCGCGCGGACCGGGCCGAACGCCTCGAGCAGCAAGACCGCACCGCGGCCGCGCGGCCAGCGCCTATCGCTGCCGAACCGCCGCAGCGCATGGCAGACGCCGAGATCGTGCGCGTCCTGGGCTTCAACCCGGCCCGCACCGATCTCCGCAGCGCGCTCGAGCGCGTCGGCGTCTACCCCTACCGAAACGAAGGCGTCCGCGCCTACTGGCCGTTCGGGCTCGAGAAGCGCGTCGGCCGGGGGCCTGCGCAGCGCATCGTCGCCGAGCTCAACGCGCGACTCGAGGCCGAGGCGGCCGAGGCGGCCGCGACCTGATTCTTCGTCGTCCGCCGGGCCTGCGCCGGCGAGAGGCATGTCCCGCCGGGCCCGTGCCGGCGGTCCTCGTTGCCCCGGCGGTGAAGCTCGTAGCTCTCACCGTCGGGGCACTTTCCTATGCTGCGCGCCGTGCCAGCCGCCAACGAACTCGACGACTCGGACCTCGAGCCGTGCGTGCCGTTCGTGCCATTCCGCTGTCCGCGGTGCGGCCGCCACAAGCCGCGAACGCACTACGTGCGCGGCCGATTGCGCAAGCACATCTGCCAGGCGTGCGGGTTGCACTACCGCAGCGTCGAAGTGGAGCGCACCGAGCTGAAGAGCTGGCGGCCGCCGCCGGCGCAGTGAACGCCCATCGACGAATCGAAAGCCGGCTCTAGGGTTTCCACCCAAGCCCCAGCAAGAGCAGCAGCGCTTCGCCAATCACCGTCACGAAGAAGTGCACGAAGAGCCACAGGTTGTTCACCTTCAAGCACAGCATCCACCGTGGCCTGAATCCCTTCAGGTGGCGCTTTCTAGCAACTGCCCTTCTTCTCAGGAATCGGGCCTCCGGGTACATCTCGTCGAGTTGCCTGTACCATTCGTCCAGGCGCCCCTGGCTGAAGCAGTAGCGCTCAAACATCTTCCCTACCGCGAGCATGCCGAAGATGCCTACCACGATGAGGAGCCACGCCAGCACTTTGCGTGGCGCATCTTCGTTCCCGAAGAAGTAGCCGAGCCCTGCCGAAACGATCAGCAGCACCATCGAGGAAAAGTGCACCCGCTGCTCTTCAACGTGGTGGATCTCGTCCCAATGGTGGTCGATCTGGTTCAGCAGGATCTCGCGCGCGCCATCGTCCCTGGCCCCCTCAGGCATCGGCCTGCAATCCGAGGCGGGAATAGACGAGGTTATTGTAGTGGTGCGGTCCGGTCTCCTTCCTGAGTCGATGCGAACGGTGCGACTCCGGCCATTTGTCGAGCGCGTATCGCATAGCCTCCTGACCGAAGGGGATGTGAATCGCAAGTTCGCCCCGCAGCGCTGCGGGGCATCGATGCCCGTCGAAGTCGCGAGACTTGTTGAGATTCACAGCGATGATCGGGAGGTCGCGCTTCACCGCCTGCTCGATCTCCCATGGCACGAACTTCCGGAGGTACTTCGTCTTCTCACCGATCAGGATCACGAACACCTTGCTGTTCTGCATGCGAACGGCGAGTTGGCGCTTGATCGACTCCTCGGTACTCGTGTCGCTCGCGCTGTTGAGGTCGTGAGCATCATGGAAGTTGAATTCCATCCCGTCGTTCGCCTTCCAGGCCGTCATCAGGCGGTAGTAGCGAATGTCCTCGTCACCGTCGAAGGCGACGTACGTCTTGTTGCGGTAGGCCATCGGCTGCGTCTCCAGTTGTGCTCTCCAGCTGTGCCCGGGGTTCGGCAACTGGTGCGGCTACCGAGTCCCTGACATCGGGTGCACGTGCACCCGTATCCCGTCGCGCTCGACGTGAGCGCGTGAGTTATGGCGATTCTCGGCGAACGGTTGCGAAAGTTCCAGTCCGCGCCTAACCTCCCAACCCAAGTTCGCTTGCGCACTTCCGACCGCTGGTCTGGATGGCGTCACAAGGTCGAAGTCACTGGTTCGAATCCAGTACGGCCCACCACTTCTGACTTCCGCCGCTTCGCCCCGGTAGCGGCAGCTCCGGGCTGAGCCCTGACTTCCGGGAGAGCCGCGAAGCCCTGGCGCGACGCCGTAGCGCCGCGCCGGACCGGCGGACCCCTCAGCCTTCGCCCTTCACCGTGAGCATGTACTCACCCGCGGGCTTGGTGCCGTCGATCGAGATGGCGTCCCAGGCGCGCCCCCGGACCGGGAACGAACGGTTGTCAATCTGCTGGAAGCGGATCTTGAAGTTGGGCCCCAGCGTGAGGCCGAAGTTCACAGCCAACGCGGCGAGGTCCAACGTGTAGGTCTGCCAGACCCCGGACGCCTGGAACGGCGGGGACCAGACCTTGTAGAACGTCGTGCCGTTGGCGCTGATGTAGACGCCGTCGTTGCCCTGGTTCAGGTCGTTGAAGCTGGCGTGCGCGAACGTCAGCTTCGCCGAGCTGAGGCCGGACAGATCGACGGTCATCGTGGCGGAGTTGGTGACGTTGCCCGTGACGTTGGTCGCGACGTCCATGAGCAGCGCGTAACTGCCTTGTGCAGCGCCGCCGAGGTTGGTGACGCGGATCCGGCCGTTGGTGGTCGTCGACGAGGTGGTCCACATCGCTCCGAGCGCGCCGGTCTCGAAACTCTCGTCCACGACATGCGTGGTCTTCACGCCGATCTTCACGAAGTAGTCGGCCGTGGTCGGCACCGGGAAGTCGATCCTGGCGTTGCGGCCGTCGCTGGCCGAGTTGTCGTCGTAGGCGACCTGGTTGCCAGCGGCGTCGTAGAGATGCAGTTCGGGGTCGAGGTCGTTGACGAACGAGCCCTCGCCACCCGCGGGGGTCATGGTCTCGAGGACCAGGGTGTGGCCCACTGTTCCACGCAGGCGGTAGTAGTCGACATCCGTCCCGCCGGCACCCGCGTGACCGACGACCCACTTGCGGCCCGCGGCCTCGACGGTGCCGATCGGCGACGCGGTAGCGATGGTGTCGTTGCTCTCGAGACCGAACCGCGCGTTCTCGAGGACCAGCAGGTCGTAGCTGGACGCCGCCGCCACGCGCACGTAGTAGTCGCCCGTGGCCGGCGCGGAGAACGGCGCCACGACGCTGTCGACGTTGCTCGGCAGGTCGAGGAAACGCACGTTGTCGAGTTCGAACTGCCCCGGTCCGGTGTAGACCTCGGGGATCGTCTCGCGGAACACCAGGCGCACCGTGGTCCCCGCGAACGCGGAGAGGTCCGCGGTGTGCGTGAGCCAACCGGTGTCACCGGTCGGCGTCGTCGCCTGGGTGCCGGTCGCGAAGCTGTGCAGCGTCGCCAACAGGGCGTCGGTGACCGGATCACGGACCTCCACGGTGTAGCTGCGCGGCAGCGACGCGAAGTCGCCCCACTGGGTGAAGTCCCATTGGATGCGATCCGACCACCGCAACAACCCCGGCAGCGGGTTGGGCAGCGTGATCGTCTGCGCCAACGTGTGCTCGTAGGGACCCGGACCGTAGCTCCCATACATGTCGAAGCTGTTGATCGCGGAGTAGTAGCCGTGCTGCGGCGAGGCAGGTGCGGCACCGGCGAACAGGCTGCCCCAGCCGGCATAGACATAGGTCCAGCTGTAGTACGGGTACCCTCCCGAGTACGAATAGTCCCAGCCGTTGAAGCCCTCTTCGAAGCTGCCGTTCACGATCGGATCGCGCAGACGGCGCGCGACCACGTTCTGGCCAGCGTCGAGCAGATCCAGATCCACCCCGGTGCCGGTCGCATACATGGCCAAGGTGTCCCCGGCATTGATGCGCACCTTGAAGAGGTCCTGGTCGTCCCCCGTGATGGCGATGATGTCCCACCCGATCCCATCCTCGAAACGCGGCGCGTTGTCGAACTGCTGGAAGCGGATACGCACGTTGTTGCCCAGCGTGATGCCGAAACTCGTCGCCACCTGGGTGAGGTCGATGTCGTACCCGCTCTGGTAGGGTTGCACGTCGAGCGGATACCAATTCACCCCGTCCACACTGATCGCGACCCCGTCCGCATCGGCGTGGCCGGTGAACGGGCCTGCGAACGGATGCCATTCGTCGTTCCAGAAGAAGCAGTAGAACGAAAGGCGCGGCCGCGACACCTGGGACAGGTCGACGAGCCAGTCGGCTTCATTGCGGTTCATCGCGCTGATCGCGACCGAGCGGGTCGTGAACGGCAACGAGTAGTCGAGGTCCATGCTGCCGTCGTCCACCGTGCCCATGGCGGGGTTGAAGCCCACGAGCACCGGCGCAAGCACCATGTCGATGCTGCCCTGGTAGTTGAGGTCCACCTGACCGCTCGGATACAGCACCATCTGAAACGTCACCGAGGTCCCCGGCTGCGGCCACTCCGGCACACCCAGCCAGGTGATCGCGACCCACGCGTCCCCCGGGCCGACGTCGTAGTGCATCGAGCCGCCGGTCGAAGGATCCCAGTCGCCGAACGCCGCGGCCAGACGCGGTGCCTGCTGATGGAAGTTGTAGGTGTCGTTGTAGAACGCATACGAGTAGTCGCTCGGCTGCAGGAAGACGTAGCCGTTGCTGCCGATCGTGATCGACTGGGTCACGCCCCCGGGATACGGGAACCCGCTTCCCCACGAGGCCGGCAGCGCGATCGGATAGGTGTGGGCGTCATCCCAGCTGCCCGTCGACGAGTATTCCCAGGAACCCGCCGTCAGCGATCCCGAGACCGGCGTCTGGAACGTGCCGGTGCCCTGAGTGACCTGGTAGTTGCTGCCCTGATTCGTCAGCGTCAGGTTGGCGGCCAGGTCCAGGGACCCCGGCGCGGGGAAGATCTCGTAGAACGCCCCCGCCCCCCCGTCCGACCCCGTGCTGACATCCATCCACAGCGAATAGGCCCCCGAGGCCGAGGCTTCGGAGGAGATCTCGATGCGTCCGTCCGGCGTCGACGACGAGGTCGTCCAGGCCGATCCGAGGGACCCGTTCTCGAAGTCCTCGCTGTAGACGGTCCTGGTGCCACCCTGACCGCGGACCGCGGCCCGCATGGGCTTGCGACCGGCGGTGTTGGCCTTGACGCTCGAGTGCAGCGGCACGAAGGCGCGGTTCAGATCCTCGGCCGAGGCAACCTGGTCGTTTTCGCTCGCGATCGTCGATTCCCGCTCGAACTCGGTGTTCAGGGCGACGGTCAGGTAGTAGCTGCCGAAACTCGGCACCACGTTGCTCACGGTGATCTGGTAAGTACGGGGATCACCTCCGCCTCCCAGGGTACCGAACAAGGCCACGGAGCTCAGCAGCACGGGAGTTCCCGGTTCGCCCAGAGCCTCGGCGAGGACCTGGTTGCCGCGATGGATGCGCACATACCCCGTCACGCCCCATGGCGGCTCCATCCTCACGGTGATCTTCTGCCCGGGGTCGACCGAGACCTCGTAGGTGTCGAAGTCGACGCCGTCCGCGTGGATGCCGATGCCGTCGTAACCGATGCCGTCGGTGGTCAGCGGGAAGTCGTCGTACTGCTGGAACTTGATCTGGAAGCCCGCGCCGAGCGTCATGCCGGCCGCGGCCGCGGCCGCGGTGAGATCGACTTCGCTCTGATTCCAATAGGTGTAGAACGCCTGACCGATGGGGTGCCAACGGATCCCGTCGTCGCTGATCGCCACGCCGTCCGCGTTGAGATGGCCAGTGAAGTCCCCGGTCATCGGATGGTTCTCGTCGTTGACGCGGCGGCTCCAGAAGAGGAGCCGTGGATTCACGGCGCCGCGCAGATCCACGGTCCAGATGGCTTCATTGAGGTTGTAGCCGGTCACCGCCGTGTCCATGAGCAACGCGTGGTCACCGCTGCCGGAGCCGTAGTCGCCGGTCAGCTGGATGCGGCCGCTCGCGGTCGACGACCACGTCGTCCAGTTCGCCCCCAGGGCACCCGATTCGAAGTCCTCGGCGACGACGGTAGGACCGTCGAACTGCCCGTAGACGATGTTCTCCCGCATCAGCGAACCATCGGGACCAGTCGGCAGCAGAGGCAGCGGGAACGGCGTGACCAGGCCTTCTTCGTGGCGCAAGCCGGTGTGTTTGGCGCCGGACACGGTGCTGGGAGCTTCCGGGGGCACGTGACGCGTCGGTTTCTGCGCGGTCACGAGGGAAACCAAGGTGAGCACGGAGCCCGCCAGGGCGACAGGGCGAAGGGAGACGGGGCGAAGGGAGACGGGGCGGAGCATGGATAGGATCTCCTCGCGGCGCGGGAGCGCGGCGAATGGGCGTTGGAAGAGAGGGCTCCGGTCGAGCCGGGACGGCCCTCCCTCACGCGTCGAATGCCGCCGCCCAGGGCGCGTACCGCAGAATCGGAAAATCGCGAGCAGGCCACTCGCTTGCGCCGCCGCGGACGATCAATCGGCCTGCTGCAGCCGATCCATGATCCCGGCCAGCTTCGCCAGCGCGCGCACCATCATGGTCCGCGTCGCCCCTTCCGATCGCCCCAGTTCCTCCGCGACCCGTCGGTGCGACTCGCCACGCAGATGCACGCGCACCACCAGCTCCCGGTAGTGCTCGGGCAACATGCTGATGGATCGGTCCAGCAGGCCGAGATCCTCGTGGACCACGGCATCCTGGGACGGGGTCCGGAGATCGACCTGCTCGAACTGCACCGTGCCGTCGCCTGGGTCGAACACCGCGAGCCGTCGGTGGTCCCTCTTGCCGGCCCCCAGGAAGCGAAGCCGCTGCCTGATCTTGTTGACGACGACGGTGTGCAGCCAGGTCAGGAACTGGGCGTCGCCGCGGTACTCGAAGGGGATGTCCTGTTCGAGCAGGTCGCCGCAGACGGAGTTGACGAGATCGGTGGCCGACTCGGCGTCGCGCAGCGTGCGATGCAGCTGCGAGCGCACATAGCGCTCGAGGTGCGGCAGGTGCTGCGGCAGCAGTTCCCGCAGGGTGGGCGTCGGCCCCATCGCCCCCTGCCCATGCTCCATGGTGGTCATGGCAACAGCCTCCGGACCGGACGCACTCCGACCCCACCCATGCGCTGACCCGGGATCGCCGTGGACGCCTCGTCGATGCGCCACGGCCGACTGCCGTAGCCGCCGCCGCACAACAGCAGCGTCGGCTCGGTTTCGACGGGCACACCTTCCTCCTCCGCAACGCACAACTCGATCTGGTTGCCCAGGATGTCGTGCAGGCCGAACGCATCGGCCGGAAAGGAGCCGACCGGCGCGGCGTGTCGGAACCCGTCCGGTCGCGGCGACGAGGCATCGTCGAAGTTGCCCACGGTTTCGGTCGCGGAACGTCCACCCGCGGCGGCGGCAGCGAGCTGCCACTCGGCGAGCGTCGGCACGCAGTGCCCGAAACGCCCGAGCACCAGCCGCAGGTCGGCGTATCGGATCCGATCCACCGGGTGCTGCACGGTCTGAGGTTCCCCATCCCAGACGAACCCGATCGCCTTCGCGCTGGGATCGACGCCGCCGGACAACCGCGCGTATTGCGCGCGCGTCAACTCGTGTTTGGCGGTCAGGAACGGGAGTGCCGACGCACGTGGCCCGACGCCGCTGCCCAGCGCGGCTCCACCAGGCAGCAGCACGAACACGATTCCGTGTCCTGCAACGAGCTGCAGGCACCCGATCGCATCGCGCTGCGGCGGCTCGGAGCCGGGCTCGCACGAGGCGAGATCGAGGAACTCCTGCAGGCCGGAAGGATCGCGCCCGAGTGGCACGAGGCCCGGTTGTGGACAGAGGTCGAAGCCGGCGAATCGCGGATCGCAAGCCAGCTCGTCGGCCGCGCGGCGCCACGCCGGATCCTCGGTCGTTGCGCGTCGTTCCAGCATCGCCGCGAACGCAAGGCGCTGCTCGACGTCGGCGACGGCGCGCATGACGACATCGCGAAGCGGCGCACCCGACGGGTCGTCGAGCGGCGCGGCCTGCAGCAGCGGCCGACCGAACTCCTGCAGCCAGTCCGTCAACTCGCCGCGATGTTGCGGCCACCCGGGCGGCAACCGAAGGTAGCTCGCTTCGGCGAGCTTCGCGCGCCCGAGCCATGACCACTCCTGCCGCACGCGTATGCCGGAGGCCGCCATCCGCGCAGAATGCACCAGGCGGGCGGTCGCGAGAGCACCGAGCGCGATCGAGACGACCACGCACACCGCGATCCCGGCCATCACCGGCCGGCGCGCGGCACGCTCGACGAATCGCTGCGGCAACGACAGAAGGCGGGCCCGCAGCGGCCGGCCCTCCACCGCACGCCGCAGATCCGCAGCCAGCGACGCTGCGTCGGGATATCGATGGCGCTGGCGACGAGCCATGGCCACGGCGACGATGTCGGCCACGGCCGCCGGCACGTCCGGGCGGCGCCGGCACAGGTCACAGCATCCACCCGCGATGATTTTGGCGAACAGCTCGGCGCGCGAGCGCCCTTCGAACGGCTGACGCAGCGTCAGCGCCTCGTAGAGAACGGCCCCCAGACCGTAGACGTCGGCGTGCGGACCGACCGGGCCGAGCCGCGGATCGAGCTGTTCGGGCGCAAGGTAGGCCGGGGTGCCGACGACCTGCCCTGTGCGTGTCAGGTGCCGCAGGCGCTCCGCAGGATCGCGCGCAAGGCCGAAGTCGAGCAGCAGCGCCTCACCGTGTTCGTCGACCCACAGGTTCGCCGGCTTGATGTCGCGGTGCACGAATCCTTCGGCGTGCGCGGCGGCCAGCGCGTCGGCCGCCGTGGCCACGAAACGAACGACCTCCTGCCAGTTCGCCCGCTCGCTCGCCGGTCGCAACTGCAACCGTTCCGATCCGTCCCGCCGCGCCAGCTCGAGCTGCGCGGCCAAGGAGCGCCCACGCAGCAGTGGCATGCAGAAGTAGGGCATACCGTCGATCTCTCCGGCCTCGAGCACAGGGCAGATCCGTGGATGCCGCAGACGCCGCAGCGTGTTCAATTCCCGCGCGAACCTCGCGCGCGCACTGCCGTCCAGCAGTCTCTCCTGGCGCAGCAGCTTCACCGCGATCTCGCCAGCCTCACCCGTGCGGCGCGCGCGATAGACGATCCCCATGCCGCCGCCGAGCGGCTCGAGCAGCTCGTAGGGGCCGAAGCGGATCGGATCGCTGACGACGTTCACCGCGAGGCCTCCGTCAGCGCCATCGCCGGCCGCAGCCCGAGGGATTGGCTGCGCAGGTCCGGCGCAGCCCCGAGTCGGCGCGACGTGGGCACGTGCTGGCCGTAGTGGCCGCCCCTGAAGGCGCGGATGCCGCTCGGCTCGGGCGGCATCCGGAATCCATCCTTGGGCATCGGCGCGCTGACTGCGTGATCCGCGCAGGTGTCGCGGCACCACTCCGCGACGTTGCCGTAGACGTCGTGCAGGCCGAAGGGGTTGGCGAGATAGCGGCCCACCGGCGCCGGCGTGGTCATGCCGTCATCGCCGGGGGCGCCGCCGCGCAGACCGAGCAGGTGAGCGTGGGCCTGATCGTCGATGTTGCCGAAGACGCTGAGCCCATCGGGTTCGTCACCGAAGAACCAACGCGTGTCGGCGCGGGCTCCGCAGGCATACTCCCACTGCGCGTCGGTCGGCAGCACGAGACCGAACTCGCGCAGCAGCTCGTCGCAATCCGCGGCGGACACCGACTCGACGGGATGCCGGTAGCCGACCTCGGTGTCCCCGTAGCAACTCCGGCCGATGCGGAACGTGGAGGGATTCTCGCCGGCGAGGTGCAGCCACTGCACCTGGGTCATCTCGTACTTGGAGATCAGGAACGCATCGAACGCGAACTCGAATGGTTCCGAATAGACGGCCGCCGTCAGGTCGTAGCGCGGCCGCAGCGGGTCCTCGTGCTGCTCCCCGATGCGGCAGGTTCCTGGGGGAATCAGCACGAACACGAGACCGCACATGTCGTGCAGCACGAGCTTCTTGGACTTGGGGTCGCGATGTACGGACAGCGAACCCGTCCACGCCGAGCGAGGATGATAGAACTCGAACAACCCCGATTGAGGGTCCGGCCCGAGCGGCACCAGCTCGAGCATGGGACGCAGACGCAAACCGAGATACCGCGGATCCGCCGCGACCGCCTCGATGGTGTCGCGCCAAGCCTGGGCCGGCGCACGGAGGGTCAGCTCCTCGGCCCCCAGCGCCCACGCGAGGCGTTCGCGCATACGCGGCAATGCGCCGCGCGCGCCGGCGACGAACTGCACGAGCTGCGCCTCGACGGCGACGAGCACCGCGAGGACCGCCGGGTCGGGGAGAGCGCTGCGGCGCAGCTCGGCGAGGCGCGATTGCAGCGCTGGCAGCGTCGCTCCGAGCGGCTCACCCTCCTCGGTCAGCCAGCGCCGCATCGCCGGGACCTGGTCGGGGCGGCCGGGCACCAGTTCGTCCGCGTGTGCGTTTGCCACGGCGAGGCGCGAGGAGATCGCCATCAGCTCGAGGTCGGGGTCCTTGACCTCCGCGAGGGAGTGCTCGGCGAACACGAGAACCAGTAGCGGCATCACCAGCAACAGCGAGGCCCAGAGCAGGTGCCGCCGCGCGACGCACCAGCGAGCCCATCGCGTGACCCAAGGCGGGCACGGCGGCGCAACCGGTTCGCCGCGGCGCAGGCGCGCGAGGTCGTCGGCGAACGCCTCGGCCGACGGATACCGTTCCCACGCGGCCTTGGCCATGGCACAGGCGATCACCCGATGGATGCCGCGCGGATGCCGAGGGCACTGCCGCCTGGTCGGCGGCGCCTGCAGCAGGATGGCGCGGCTGAGTTGCTGATCGTCGGCACCGGAATAGGGAAGACGCAGCGTCACGGCCTCGAACAGCGTGACCCCCAGCGCGTGAATGTCGGCGGCCGGCCCGACCGGACGTTCCCGCGGCGCCAACAGCTCTGGCGCCATGTAGGCGAGCGTGCCGCCGACCGGCGTCGGCGTGCGGGCGGAGCCGGACGACGGCGCGATCTCCTGGCACATGCCGAAATCGAGCAGCAGCGGCCGACCCCGGAACGGCAGCAGGATGTTCGACGGCTTGACGTCGCGATGGACCAGCCCGTGCTGGTGCGCCACGTGCAGCGCCCGCGCGATCCCTTCGAGCCAGCCCAGCACGAGGTCGATGTCCGTGAGCGCCAGCCCACCCCTTTGGCGCAAAGCGCCGCCCCGGCGATGCCGATCGAGCCATTCCGCGAGCGAGATGCCTTCGACGAACGCCTGCACCAGGTAGGGCACGCCTTCGAACTCGCCGATCTCCAGCACCTTGCCGATGCCCGGATGATCCAGCCGCGCCGCGGCGAAGGCCTCGCGCTCGAGGCTGCGGCGCGCAGCCGGATCCAACAGGGCGGGATGGCGCAACAGCTTCAGCAGGACCTCCGCGCCATTCGCAAGGTCGGTCGCGACGTAGACCTCGGCCGTTCCGCCGTCGAGCCGCCGCTGCAATGCGAAACGGTGGAAGCGCTGCGTTCCTTGGTTCCCGTCGAGCGGCGGCAGCAGGTCGCACAGCAGGGCCATGCGCCGCAGCAGCGTCGGGGCTAGGCGAGGATGCAGCCGGCAGCTGGCCAACAAGGCGTCTTCGCGCTCGTCCACGGGCAATGCCAACAGCTCCACCAGCAGGGACTCGACGAGAGTCTCTGATGACGATGACGCCGCGGAATCCAGCCCGACGGTCGAGTCCATGGGACGCCTGCCTGGGCGCGGGCCTGCAGTCAATGCAGGCGCTCCACTCCGCGCGGAAGCTTGTCGCGCGCTTGCCCGATCGTCAAGTCAGCCGTTTGGCGCAGGGCTGGCGCCCGTAGGGCAACCGAAAACGACGCAGAGAACCGGAGGCCCGTTCCCGCGGCGCTGGCCACCCCAGTTTCTGCCGAAGATCCGCCCTGCGCCTTGCGACCGGCCCCCCGCCCGCCATCATCCTTCGGGCGACGCACCGCAGTTGGTGCCCCCCGCCACGCGCCGACGAACGAAGCGGCGCCAAGCCCCCACCGAACAACCACCGATGACCAGCCAAGAGCCCGACAAGAAGAAGAAGGCCAACCCCGCCCTGATGAAGCCCGTCCAGCCGGACGCGGCCCTCGCCGCCGTGGTCGGCAGCGATCCGATCCCGCGCAGCGAGATCACCAAGCGCCTGTGGGACTACATCAAGAAGAACGGCCTGCAGGACCAGAAGGTCAAGACCAACATCCACGCCGACGCGGCCCTCAAGCCGGTGTTCGGTGGCAAGGAGACGGTCACGATGTTCGAGATGACCAAGCTGGTCTCGGCGCACATCAAGAAGATCTGAGCGCGGCGCGAGCGGCCAGACTCGGGCTGGCCAGACTCGGGCTGGCCGCGCAGGCACAGGCGGAACTCAGCCAGCCTGCACGCGCACCTCGGTCGCCTTCAGCGCGACCCAGACCTCGCCGCCCTCGGCCAGCTGCAGTTCGCTGACGGCGCGCGCCGTCACCTCGGCGACCAGGGGAACGTCCCCGCCCAGGCGCACCCGTTGGCAATCGAGCGCGGGTTCGATGCCGAGCACGGGCGCCCGCCAGACGTTGCGCGGCGACCCCGACGGCCGCTCGCGGAACAGCGAGATCGCGTGCGGATGCACGGTGGCGAACACCGGACCGTCGCGCGCACCGGCCGCGACCAGCGTGGCGCCGTTGGGCAGTTCGATGACGCCGGCGCGGGCCGTTCCCGAGAAGCAGTTCAGGCCGACCAGGTCGGCGACGTAACGCGACCGCGGGCTGCCGCAGATCGCGGCGACGGTGCCGGCCTGCACCACGCGACCCTGCTCGACGACGACGATGCGATCGGCGAGCGCGAACGCGTCGACGGCGTCGTGGGCGACGAGCAGACGCACGCCGGCGAACTGCTGCAGATGGTTGCGCAGCTCGCGGCGCAGGTCGAGGCGCGCCGAGGCGTCGGCGGCGGCGAGCGGTTCGTCGAGCAGCAAGATGCGGGGCGTGGTCGCCAGCGCGCGCGCGAGCGCGACACGCTGCGCCTGGCCGCCGGAGAGCTCGTCGGGTCGAGCGCGCGACCGTTCGGCGAGGCCGACGCGCTCGAGCCAGCCGGCTGCGAGTGCGTTCGCGGTGCGCCGCGGCATGCCTCGCGCGATCAGGCCGAACGCGACGTTGCCCAACACCGACAGGTGCGGAAACAACAGCGGCTGCTGGAAGACGAAACCCACGCTGCGCGCCTCGGGGGGCACGAACGCTGCAGCGTGACCATCGTCGAGCACCTGTTCACCGAAGCGGATCACGCCGCGGTCGATGGGCAGCAGCCCGGCGATCGCACGCAGCACCGAAGTCTTGCCCGCACCATTGGGTCCGACCAGCGCCACGGTCTCGCCGCCGCCCACCTGCAGGTCGGCCGCGAACTCGAAGTCGCCGTTGGCGGCGGTGAAGTCGGCGAACAGGTTCATGCGACTCGCAACCAATGGCGCCGGAGCAGGAACAGGAGCAGCGCCGCGACCATCACCAGCACCACGCTGAGCACGATCGCGCCCTGCGGGTCGGTCTGCAGCGCCTGGTAGACGGCGAGCGGCATGGTGCGCGTCTGCCCGGCGAGGTTGCCGGCGAAGGTGATCGTGGCCCCGAATTCGCCGAGCGCCCGCGCGAATGCGACGACGAGGCCGGCGCCCAACGAGGGTGCGATCATCGGCAGCGTGACGCGCGTGAACACGCGCCACGGGCCGGCGCCCAGGGATGCCGCCGCGTCGGCGTAACGTTGATCGAACGATCGCAACCCGGCTTCGACGGTCAACACGAAGAACGGCATCGCCACGTAGGTCGCCGCCAGCACCACGCCCGCGGGCGAGAAGGGCAGCACCAGCCCGAACCACGCGTCGAGCCATTGCCCCAGCAGACCGCGGCGGCCGTATGCCAGCAGCAATGCCACACCACCGACCACGGGCGGCAACACCATCGGCAGGGTCACGAGCACGCGCACCGCGGTGCGCCACGGGCCCGCGGCGACGGCGAGCCATGCGGCCAGCGGCAGGCCGAACACCAGCGTCAGCAGGGTGGCCGCAGCGGCGCAGCGCAGCGACAGCCACAGCGCCTGCAGCACCGGGGGCGCGAGCAGTTGGTCAGCGAACTCAGCCCACGGCGCGCGCGAGAGCAGGCCGAGCAGGGGCAGCACGAAGAACAGCGCCCCCAAGCTGGCGGGCAGCCACAGCAGCGCAGGTCGCGGGCGCCGGGCCTTCACGGCGCACCGAACCCGAAATCGCGCAGGATCTGCTGACCCGCCGGCGACAGCACGAACGCGACGAAACGCGCGCCGCCCTCGCGATGTCCACCCGTCGTCGCGACCGCGATCGGATACCGCGCCTGCACGTCGAACTCATCGGGCACCGCCACCGCGCTCACTCCCACCGCGGCCGCTGCGACGTCGGTCGCATAGACGACGCCGGCGTCGAGTTCGCCCAAACGCACCTTGTTGACCAGCGCCTTGACGCTGGGTTCGTCGGACACGGATCGCACGACGACCGCGGCCTTGGTGAGCGCCTGCCGCGCGTACCTGCCGGCCGGCACCTCGGGACCGCACAGCGCCACGCGCAGGTCGCTGCGCGCGAGGTCGGCCAGCCCGGCGATGCGCTGCGGATTGCCCGACGCGACGACGATCGCCAGGTGATTGCTGGCGAATGCCAACGCTGGGCCCGCCAGCAGGCCGTCGGCCGCCGCGCGTTGCATGTTGGGCTCGTCGGCCGCCGCGAACACGTCGGCGGGTGCCCCTTCGCGCAGCTGCACCAGCAGGCTCGGCGTGCCGGCGAAGTGCAGTTCGATCGCGCTCTGCGGATCGTTGCGCTCGAACACCTCGGCGAGTTCCTGGAACGGCGCAGTCAGGGAGGCCGCCGCGAACACCACCGTCGCCGGGCGCGTCGGGGCGGCAGGTGAGCAACCAACGAGCAACCACGCAAGCAGCGCCAGCACTGCCCATGACCAACGGCGACGCGGAACGACTGTCGGAGACGGGCACATCGGCGGCGCCATTCTCGGCGGCGGTCAGCCGCTGGCAAGCGCACGCGGTGATTGTCCCGGTCAGACCGTGACGGCGACGAGCGGCGCGGCGGTGGCCGAGGGCAGCCGCACCACGAACCGGGCCCCGCCCAGGTCCGAGTCGCCGCAGACGATCGTGCCGTGATAGCGGTGGATCACCGCGGCGCAGGTCGCCAGGCCGAGCCCCGTGCCCGATGGCTTGTCGGTCAACAGGTCGGGAAGCTGGTGGAACTTCTCGAACACGGCACGGCGATCCGATTCGGGCACACCCGGCCCCGAGTCCTCCACCGCCAGTTGCCACGTGTCCTGTTCCTGGCGCACCTCGACCCGCACGCGACCGCCGACCGGCGTGAACTTGACGGCGTTGTCGAGCAGGTGCCCACACACCTGCCGCAGGCGCACGGGATCGACGACCAGCGCCGCGGCCTCGTCCGGCAACTCGCTGACGAGGTCGATGTGCCGCGCCGCAGCAGCAGCCCGCGCCGCAGCCACGACGTCGCGCACCACCGCAGCGCCGTCGATGCGTTCGTCGCGCAGGATCGCCTCGCCGCCTTCGAGCTGCAGGTAGTCGAACATCGCGTCGACGAGCCGGCTCAGCTGCACGCTCTCCTGGTGGATCACACGCACGAACTCAGGCCACTCCATGCTCTCGCCGGGCAACATCGTGCCGAGGATCTCGGCGAAGGCGCAGATGTTGGTCAGCGGTGTGCGCAGTTCGTGCGAGACGCTGGACAAGAACCGATCCTTGAGGCGTTGCAGTTCGTGCGTGCGGGTGCAATCGACCAGCAGGAACGCGTAACCGAAGTCCTGGCCCGTGCGCGGCGACCGGACCCGGACCGCGGTCAGGTCGAGAATCCTCGACGCCGCCGGGATGGACACAAAGCGCACCGGCAGGCAGGAACCACTCTCGTCCTGGTTTTCCCCTAGGAGGCACCACGCTTCCCGTGCCCGGCGCGCCAGCTCGACGGGGAACAACTCCCACAACGGCCGGCCTTCGATGCGCCCTCCGGCATCGACCATCGCGGCCTGCGCAGCAGGGTTTGCCAGCACCACCTCACCGCCCGCGTCGATGACGACGACCCCCTCCTGCAGTGCCTCGAGCACCGACCGGGACCGTTCGTGAGCGAGCTCGAGCGTGAGCCGGCGGGCCTCGGCGTCGCGCTCGTCCTCACGACAGGCTGCACGCAGCTGAATGCGCAGCAACGCCGCTGTTTGCCGGCGAACACGACGCCTCTCGAAGACCACTGTGGCGGCGGCCGCGACCGCGACGGCGGCGGCGCTCCATACGTTCGCGCCGGCCCCGACGGTCACCGCGAACAGGAGCGCGCCGACGACCAGCACCCGGACGGCCACCAGGCGTTCGTCCGGGCTCCCGACGGCGGCCCCGTCGACCCCGTCCTGCTGTGCTCTGGCGCCACTTGTCACAACCTGACTATCGAGTCGCGGCAAACATCGTCTTGATGTGGGAAGTCCCTGTAGCCGTCGAGGGCGACCAGCCGATGAGGGCAGGCAAGAGGAAGCCATGGGACTGCTCACAATCTGTCTGGTGTCGTCGTTCTTGCCGCAGGGAGCGTCGACCGAAACGGTCGCGGCGCCGCCGGCGGTGATCCATCCTGCTGCGTGGCTGCCGGCACACAGCTCGGTCGCCGTCCTGGTGTCACCCGACCCCGCGCGACACTTCGACTCACTGGATCTTCGCCGCTTGCTGGCGAACGACCCATCGGGCTCCCTCGAACGATTCACGGGCGAGATCGAGCTGGAACTGCAGGGTCGCGGCCTGTCCACGCAGGACGTCGCCGACCTGATGCAGGGCGGCCTGGCGATCGCGCTGCACGGCTGGCGCGCCAACGGCGGCCCTTCGCTCACCCTGGTCGGACGCTGCGCAACGCGCGCCGATCGACTGCGTGAGGCACTGCAGGCGCAGGGTCACACGACGCGCGTCGACTCGGTCGATTGCCGGGAGTTCGGCGAAGGTGAGAACACGTTCGTCGGCGGCGTCTTCGGCGACTACCTGATCCTGACCACCGCGAGCGACACGCTGCTGTGGACGATCGCCGCCACCCGAGAAGATCAGGAGAAATCGCTCGCGCACGCTTCGGACTACCAGGACTCGCTCGTCGAGTGCGGCGACGAACCGCCGCACATGCAGCTGTACGCGCGGCCCTCGCAACTGTTCACGGAGCTGCGAGCCCACGCCGCCGGGGCAGCCGACGCGACCGAACGCATCGCTGCGGCACTCGAACTCGACAAGATCGACCGCGCGCTCTTCGGTGTGTCGCACACCGAACACGGCGCGCGCCTGTCAGGCACGATCCACGCGCCGCGCCTCGGCGGATTGTTCGCCGCTCTCGGCGGCACGTCGATCCGCTTCGATCACACCCTGGCCGCCATCGTCCCGGCCAGCGCCACCACCTTCGGCCTGTCGACGATCGACCTCGGCGCCGTGATCCGCGCCGGCGTCGCGGCGGTCGCCGCGATCGACTCGAACACCGGCAAGATGGTGCGTGAGACGATGGACTCGTGGGGCAAGAGACACGGCCTCGACGTCGGCGCCGATCTGCTCGACACCTGCAGCGGCCGCATCGCGACGATGCAGATGGGCACGGGCAAGGCCGTGGCGATCGGCGTGCGCAATCAGGCCGTGTGGACCCGCGGCGTCACGGCGCTGCTCACCGATCTCGGTCAGGTCGTGAACCAGCGGGTGCTCGGCGGCACGACCGTGTCGTGCATCGAGAATCCGTTCGGCACGACGACAGTGGTCGGCATGGTCGGCGACTGGCTGTGCATCGCCGAAGGCGAAGCGACGTTCCAGACCCTGCAGCGGCAGACCGGCAACACCGAGCCGGCACCCGCGGTGGCCGCGGCGCTGGCCACGGCACCGGAGAACACGACCCATCTGGCTTTCGATTCGACGTCGGGCAGCACCATGTTCCTGCGCCGCATCGAGACCGGCATGACCCTGTCGAGTCGGCAAGGCACGCCGATCGAAATCGTCGCCGAAGCCCCCGCGGCAACGACGACGGACATCGAGGACGAGGCGGCGCGTCGCGACCTGCACGCTGCCGAGGCCGCTGGCAACGGCGCCCAGATCGCTGAGCTGGTGCGCCTCGCCAACTCGACCGACAGCGCAGTCGCGCGCCGCGCCACCTGGCTGCTCGGCAAACACAACGACAAGCAGAAGCTGCAACCGCTGCAGGACCTGGCCCGCCAGGCCGACGATGCCGACGTGCGCCTGCTGGCGATGTCGGCACTGATCACCGCGGCGCCTCCCGGTTCGCTCGACACGGCAGCCAACGCGCTCGACGACACCGACCCGCGCGTGCGCGTCGCCGGCGCGCAACTGCTCGGTCGACTGCGTCAGCAGGCCGGCAAGGAAGCGTTGCTCGCGTTCCTGCAGCGTTCGCGCAGCACGCTCGCCCAGGCGAGCGACACCAGCGACGTGCAGGCGGCCCTGGTCGCACTGCACGACCTGGGCGCGAAGGAAGAGCTGCTGCCCGCCACGACCACGCTGCGTGACGCAACCCAACCGGGCGTCGGTCAGGCGCTGGCGTTCTACTGGCAAGGCATGTCGCCGCAGTTCGCGCGCGAACAGGAGACGACGCTGCTGCTCGCCGCCCTCGACCACAGCGCGCTGCTGCTGCGGCGCTACGCCATCGACCGCCTCGCCGAACTCAACAGCACGAGCGCGGTGCCCGCGCTCGAGAAGCGCCTGGGCGCCGAAGGACCCGAGTTGCGACCGCTGATCGAATCGACGCTGTCCTACCTGCGTCGCGACCAGGATCAGCCCAAGGGCGACGAGTACGAACGCGCCATGGCCAACGCCCAGGCACTGTGGGCCAAGACCGTCGCCACCTGGAAGGGCCTCGACGACAACGAACGCATGATCTACGGCGGCGGCGCCGCCGGCGTGATGATGGTGCTGTTCGTGGGCGTGATGATGGTGCGCCGGCGGCGCCGCCGCCAGGCGCACGAAGAAGCTGCTGCGGCCGCCGCGGCGCTCACCGCGCCTTCGGACGACTACTACGACGAGGCGTACGAAGAAGGCGCCGAGTACTACGAGGACGCCGAAGCCGGCTACGAGGACCAGGTCTACGAGGATGCCGGTTCCCGCCGCTGATCAGAGGCCGTCGACGTTCGCGCTGCTCGCCTTGCTGAGCGCCGGCATCGGCGCCCAGCAGCCGACCGCCCCAGGGCCGGTGGTGCGGGCCGTGTGTGCCACGCAGTTCGCCGGCGCGGACGGCGGCGGCCTCGCGTGGCTCGTCGACAATTGCCTGCGCCAGCGCGCCGAGTGGCCCACCGGCTTGCAGCGTGGCCAGACGCTGGCCCTGCAGTTGGCCGACGACGGTCTGCGCCTTGGCACCGCTTCGACGCCGCTGCCCGATGGTGCGGCGCTGGCCGGCTCGGTGACGTTCGCCGACGGTCAGCAAGCGCTGTGGTCGTGCGCCGCCGACGGCACCGAAGACTGGTTCGTGCCGCTGACGGTCTCGGTGCCCGCTCCGTGGACCGATCTGCTGCAGCGACTGCAGGCCGACGTCGTGGCGACGCCGCGCTCGCTCGATCTCGCCGTGCTGATCGGCCATCTCACCGCGGGCGCCCCCGATGGCGATCCGCGCGCCAACCTGCTGCATCTTGGCGCCGCTGCCTGTGGCGAGATCACCTGGACCGCCTGGCGCACCGACACGCATCTGCGGGTGCGCGGTCGCAGCGGCGGCGGCCTGCTGCTGCCGGCGATTCTGGTGCAGTTCGCTGCTGACGGCGCCGCGGCGCCGATCGACCACCTGCCGCTGCGGGCCTACACGGCGCGCGACGGCGACCGCGACGAAGCGACCAGGCAACTGGTCAGGGCCACGGCGAGCACCGCCGACGAGACGCTGCGCGCGTTGCTGCACGGCGACGACGTGCAGCGCCTGGTCGCCATCGACGCGCTCGTGCGCCGCGGGGACACCACGGCGCTGCCCCGCATCGTCGCCGCTGTCACGCCTGACGGACCGCTCGCGTCGTTGGCCGCCTGTGACGCGGTGCGTTCCCTGTTCGCCCGCGCCACGCCGCTGGACCGGCAACGTACCCGCGCCGCGATCGCACGCAGCGGTGACCGCAACGTGCGCGCCATCGACCTCGACGATCTGGTGCCGGGCTCACGCCGCCAGACCCTGGCCGACGACGGCTCGCAGCGCGCGCGGCTGCTGGTGCTGCTCTGTCTGGCGGGCCTCATGCTCTACGGCCTGTGGTCGCGCGAACGCGCCCGCCAGCACCACGCGAATCTGGCCGATGGTCTGTCGGTCTGATCGTCTGATCGTCTGATCGTCTGATCGTCTGATCGCGCCGCGCGCTGTCAGACCACGACCATCACCTCGTCGAGCGGCCGCCGTTCGATCGCCTTCGCCGGCACCTCGCAATCGGCGCTCGCGTAACCGACTGGAATCAGCAGGAACGGCCGCTCGTGCTTGGGGCGGCCGAGCACCTCGTTGAGGAACGCCATCGGGCTCGGTGTGTGCGTCAGCGTCGCCAGCCCGGCGTGCTGCGCTGCGGCCAGGAACAGGCCACACGCCAATCCGACCGATTCCTTGAGGTAGTAGACCTGGCTGCCGTCGTCGAGGTGCGTGAGTTGGAACACCACCACCAGCCACGGCGCCGTGGTCAGGAACTCCTTGTGCTCGTCGGTGCCGAGCGGCGCCAGGTCCTGCAACCACTGTTCGTTGGCGCGGCGCGCGTAGAACTCACGTTCCTCGGCCTCGGCGCCGGCGCGGATGCGCGCCTTGACCGCGGGGTCCTGGACGCAGACGAACCGCCAGGGCTGCTTGTTGGCACCGCTCGGTGCAGTGTGTGCGCAACGCACCAGCCACTCGATCGCCGCGCGCGACACCGGCCGGTCGTCGAACATGCGCACGCTGCGGCGGCGCCGCAGGATCTCGAACAGCGCCGCGGCCGCCGCTTCGGGCGATGCGGACGGCTGGTAACGGTCGACGAACGGAACGAAGCGGGCCTCGGACATCGGCGCGATTCGAGGCCAGGAGCAACGCATGAGCAAGTGCGCCGTCTTGGCGAAAAGTTCATCACGGCGCGACCGCTCAGGGCTCAAGTGGGTGCAGCAACGGCCCGATGCCTGCTCATCGGCATGGATCATCCCCCGTTCGAGCCAGACGCGAGTCGGCGAGCCGACCCAGACCAGACCCTCGTCAGCGTGTTGCACCTGGCCCAGCCGGCGCTCGAACTCTCGGGGCACCAACCGGCCAAACTGATCGAGCACGTCTTCGCCACCCACCCGCAAGCGCTCGGCGTCGTCATCGACTGCGGCAGCAAGGGCGTGGTGCTGCTCACCCCGGCGCGCTTCCACGAACTGATGGCGCGCCCCTACTTCCGGGCCGTGTTCGAGCTGCGGCCTGCGCAGGTGCTCGCCGACCATCTCGGCGACGCGCCACTGTCGGCCGCGCCGACGGACCTGCTCGCGCCGGTGTTGCGAGCTGCGGTCGAACGCCCGAGCCGCACCGGCTTCGATCCGATCCTCTGCGAGGTTCCCGGGCACGGACGCGTGCTGCTCGACGTGCAGAGGTTGCTGGTCGAACGCACCAAGGACCTGGCCGGCGCGAGTGAACAGTTCGAACAACGGCAACGTGAGGCGCAGCGCGCCGCACGCGCCAAGAGCGAGTTCATCGCCAACATCAGCCACGAGCTGCGCACGCCCCTGAACGGCATCCTCAGCGTCAGCGAGATCCTGCTCGACACCGCTCTCGACCCCACGCAGCTCGAGTTGGTGCGCACGCTGCGCTTGTCCGGCGAAGCGCTGCTCTCCCAGCTCGGCGACATCCTCGACATCTCCAAGTTCGAGGCGGGCCATCTCGAACTCGACAACACCACGTTGCTGCTCGGTACGGTCGTCGACGAGGCGATGCAGATCCTCGCCACGCGGGCGGCAACGGCGGGTCTGGTGTTCGGCGCGACGATCGACCCGCGACTCGACGGCACGATGCGCGGCGACCCGCAACGCCTGCGTCAGATCCTGCTCAACCTGCTCGGCAACGCGATCAAGTTCACCGAACGAGGCGAGGTCTGGGCCTGCCTGTCCTTGCTGCACGAAGATCCGCACGGCGTGCAGCTGCGCATCGAGGTGCTCGACACGGGCATCGGCATCGCCCAGGAACTGCACGACCGCATCTTCGAGCCGTTCGAACAGGCCGACAGCTCGACCTCGCGCCGCAGCGGCGGCATCGGGCTGGGTCTGGCGATCTGTCGGCACATCGTCACCGGCATGAACGGCCGCATCGGCGTGCGCAGCGCTCCGGGACTCGGCTCGGTGTTCTGGTGCGAACTCACCCTGGAACGGGTCTCGGCACCGGCGCCGGATCCGATGCTACCGGCCGTCGCGCTGCTGACCCGTTCGACCCTGGCGGGCCGCCTGCTGACCGACACGCTGACCCGACGCGGCAGTCGGGTGCGCGCCTTCGCGCACGAAGACGACGCGATCGGATGGGCGCGTCGCGAAGGCGCCGTGCTGTGCTTTCTGTTCCACGAGTATCCGCAGGGTCCGACCACGCCAAACGCCGACCTCACGCAGCTGACATTGGCCCAGCCGCGCAAAGGCCTCCTGCAGAACAGCGCCGGCAAGCCCCTGCCGACGCCAATCAGCGATCGGCAACTGATCGAACACCTCACCGGTGCCGAAGCGCCGCATGAACAATCAACCGGCACCAGGGCGCCGGCACCGCAGCCGCGCGGTCAGATCCTGGTCGTCGAAGACCATCCGGTGAACCAGAAGGTCGTGCAGACCGTGCTCGAACGCGCCGGCTGGAACGTGACTCTGGCGAACAACGGTCGCGACGCGCTGCTGGTGGAACGACCCGAGCGTTTCGCCGCCGTGCTCATGGACTGCCAGATGCCGGAGATGGACGGATACGCGGCGACGCGGCGCTGGCGCGAACGCGAACAGCTGAGCAACCGCCACGCGCCGATCATCGCCCTGACCGCGAGCGCCATGGCCGGCGACCGCCTGCGTTGCTTCGAGGCCGGCATGGACGACTACCTGACCAAGCCGCTGCGCCGCGAGGTCCTCTGCAACGCGCTCGACGCCTGGACCCAGGGCGCTCCACGCCAACGCCAGCTGGACATCCTGCGTGACCTCGCCCGCGATGCACTCACCGGCAAGCGGGCCGGCGACACGTTGCTCTGGGAACGCACCCTGGCGGCGGTGCGCGGTCCGGCGCGGCAACTGCTGGGTGAAGCCGAACTGGACCTCGAGCAGCTGGCAGCCGACTGCCCGCAGCAGGTCACCGGCAGGTGACGCGGACCACGCTGGCGCACCCGCCGCCGACGCGCATGATGGCGACGCGATGGGCTCCCGCCACGATCCGCACCACCTGCCCGACGATCTCGAGGCCGCCGTGCTCGAGATCCTCGACGGCGACGAACACGCACGCACGCCGGCGCTGGCCTCGCTGCTGCGGGCCAACGCCGGGCACGCCGACGCGATCCGTTCGTGGCTGCAGCAGGCCGGGGTCACCGTGCCCGAGGCCGACGCGACGAACCGTTCGGGCACCGCAGGTGGTGAGTTCCCGCGGCCACTGGGCGACTACCAGCTGCTCGCGGTGATCGGGCGCGGCGGCTTCGGCACCGTCTATCGCGCCGAACAGCAGCGCCCGATCCGCCGTGCGGTCGCGATCAAGGTGCTCAACCCGGGCATGGACTCGCGCGAGATCCTGGCGCGGTTCACGGGTGAACGCGAGGCGCTCAATCGCATGGACCACCCCGGCATCGCCCGCCTGCTCGACGCCGGCAGCACGCCCGAGGGCCGCCCGTTCTTCGTCATGGAGCTGGTCGAAGGTCCGTCGCTCAACCACTACTGCCGGCAACACGAACTGCCGCTGCGCGCCCGCCTGATCCTGTTCCTCGACGTGCTCGACGCGGTGCAGCACGCCCACCAGAAGGCCGTCGTGCACCGCGACCTGTCCGCCAACAACGTGCTCGTCGCCAGCGTCGACGACCGGCCGCGGCCGAAGATCATCGACTTCGGCATCGCCAAGTCGCTCGGCGATCCCTTGCTGCTCGGCGGCGCCCAGACCCTGCGCGGCACCCTGCTCGGCACCCCCGAGTACATGAGTCCCGAACAGGCCGCCGGCCGCATCGCCGAGGTCGACACCCGCACCGACGTCTACTCGCTCGGCGTGCAGCTCTACGAACTGCTGACCGGACTGCTGCCGATCCCCGGCGTGGTGCTGCGTTCGCAGGGCATCGCCGGCATGGCCAAGGTGATCGCCGACTACCGCCCACCGCGCGCCAGCGATCTCGCGCCGGCGCCAATGGCCAAGGCGTTGCGCGGCGATCTCGACGCGATCCTCGGCAAGGCGCTCGCCAAGTCCGTCGACGAGCGTTACTCGACGGTCGCGGAGTTCGCCAACGACCTGCGTAACCACCTCGCGCACCGGCCCGTGCACGTCGCGCCCCCGTCGCCGCTGACGCGGCTGGTGAAGTTCGGGCGACGCCAGCGCGCGCTGGCGACGGCGTTGCTGGTCGCCGGTGTCGGCCTCGTGACGGGAACCATCCTGCTCGGTTTGTCCCTGACCCACGCCAATCGCCTGAACGCGGAGATCGCCAGCCAGCAGCAGCAACTCGGCGAGAAGGCCGACGCCGGTTTCCGCCTGCTGGCGAACAAGAAGCTCCTGCGCGACGCGATCGCCGCCGCCGAGGCCCTGCCGCCGCCGTGGCCCGAGCACGAAGGCGATTACCAGCGCTGGGAACAGCAACACCGCGTGCCGCTCGAACAAGCATTGGACGAGACTCGACGTCGCTTGCGTGCAGCGCGCCCCGACAACGCCACCGACCCGCAGCAGCAGGTCCTCATCGAGGAGCTTTCGCTGCTGCACGACGCGCTCCAAACGTTCTTCACGACCGGTCACGCCCATCGCATCCGCTCGCAGCGAGCGCGGCTGGACGAGTTCGCGCACCCGACCGAACCCGCCGACGACCCATGGCGCGAGGTGATCCGCGCGGTCAAATCCAGCGACGGCGTCGCCAGCGCACGCGCCTATGCGGGTCTTGGTTTGTCCGCTCTGCCCGGCCTCCAACCGCTCGGCATCGACCGAGCTTCGGGCCTGGCCGAGTTCCTCGACCTCAACACCCATCCGCCAGGCGTGCCCCTGCCGGCGCGCGACGCCGACGGCCACCTGCCGACCGACGGTGACGTCGGGATCGTGTTCGTGCTGCTGCCTCCCGGCACTGTGCGGCTGGGCGCCACGCCCGACGAGCCGGGGCTGCCGCAATTCGACCCGGACGCGGAGGGGCCCGAGCGCGGCGGCGAACTGCTGCCCCTCGATCCGTTCCTGATGGCGCGCACTGAACTGACGCGCGGCCAGTGGGCACGGCTCACCGGCGAACCGCCGCCGCGCCATGGCACGGCGACGCTGCCCCAGAACCGCGTCGAGTGGTCCGCCGCGACGGTGTTGCTGCAGCGTCACGGCATGTCGCTGCCAACGGAGGCGCAGTGGGAATACGCCTGTCGCGCCGGCACGACGACACCTTGGAGTTTTGGCCGCGCGGCCGCCGACGCAGCAACGTACGCCCACCGCGGCGACGGCACCGATCACGTCGGCCGGCGGCACCCCAATGCGTTCGGCCTGTTCGACATGCACGGCAACGTCGCCGAGTGGTGCATCGAGCAGCTGTTCTCCTATGGCCAAGGCACACTGCGACGCCACGATGGCCTGCGTACGGTCGACAACGCCGACGACGACGGGCAACGAATCGTTCGTGGCGGCAGTTTCCAGGACCCTTGGGAGAGCCTGCGCAGTTCCGCCCGGGAGACGGTACCGGTCGCTGGTTTCGCCGATTGGCTCGGTTTGCGCCCCGTTCGGCCCCTGCGTTAGGAAACCGATCCCTTGATCGAGTACGCGGTTGCCTTCGCAAGAAGGTGCGGGCGGCATCCAGACCCCCTGCAGGCACAGAACAACCGGCCGCGGCGCTCAACGACGCAGCCGCAACACCAGCGGATACCACACGGCACCGGCCAGAATCACCGCGCCAGCAGCGCTGAACGCGACCGTGGCACCGGCGCGTTCGTGCCCGAACAGCGCGGCGGCCGCCGCCGCGAGCAGCAGCACGATCGAATAGAGCAGGTAGGTGCGCTCCTGCAACCGCCAGCGCATCGCCGTCGGATCCCCTTCGCCGCGCAGCTGGGCCAGCCGACGCGAATGATCGCCGTAGGCGATGCGCAACCGCACCAACATGCGGCACGACAACAGCAGCGACACCAGCAGGAAACCGGCGAGCAGCGGGAAGCCGACGCCGACGAGCACCGCGGGGGCCGGCTGCACCGACAGTTCCTGGGGCATGCCACCGAGGTTGGTCAGGGCGCTGAAGACGCCGGCGAACAGGGCCACGGCCATGACCACGACCACGGAGATGTCCGCGGCGGTGCCGTCGAGCGACTTGCGGGCGTGTTCCTCACGCAGCTCTGCAGCCACCGCACCGTGTTGCCAATGTACCTGCAGGTCGCGGCATCGGCGATTGGCACGGCGGTGCGAGATCGGCAGCCACAGCATCAGCAGCAGCGCCACCGCAGCCGCGGTCGGCCAGGACCAGGCCTGCAACCCCAGCCCAGCAACGAGCCAGGTCGAGCCGAGCGCCGCGGACACCGCGGTGAGGGCGACGAAGTTGGTGGTCACGCCGAGCCAGTTCAGGCCCTGCAGCTCGAGCCGGCCGGTCTCGACCTTACGCATCTTGGTGCCGTTGAGCACCAGACCGAAGTGGCAACGGGCCAGCACGCCGGTCACCAGCAACCCCGTGACCAGGAGCAGCGCGCCGCTGAACGGCAGGATCAGCTGCGGCAGCCAGACCAAAGACGGCGGATAGGCGTTGCCCGACAGACAGTCGGCGACCCCCATCACACAAGCCGGCGTCAGCACGTTGCTGAGCACCAGCATCAGCCGTCGCACCTCGAGGTTGCTGTCGACCTCGTGCATCGCCGCCGCGAAGTCGACCGCAGCCGAACGCGCCAGTTCCTCGCTCACTTGCGCCTCCCGCCGAGCGCGACGGCACGCAGCGCCGCGGCCGCGGCGCGCTGGCGCGGGGTGAACAGCGCGCGGCGCAACGCGACCTCGTCCACGGCGAGCGTGCGCAGCCGGCGGCGGGCGTCGCGCAACACCACGGCGTGATCGAACGCGAGCGGCGGCGGTTTGCCGGCCGGATGCCAGACGCAGTCCGAGGCGTCGTCGCCGGCGGTCGCGAGCGCGGCGGCCGGCGCCCCGGCGACGAACACCACCGACACCGTGTGCCCACGCGGATCGCGCCCGGGTGTTCCGTAGGCGCCGAGTTGCTGCAGCGGCCCGACCTGCAGCCCGGTCTCCTCGCGCAACTCGCGCCGCGCCGCTTCGTCCAGGTCCTCGTCGGCGTCGACGAACCCACCGGGCAAAGCCCAGCGGCCGCGGAACGGCGCGCGCCGGCGACGGATCAGCAACACGCGCAGCCCCCCGCGTGCGCCCGGCGCGAACACCACCACGTCGACCGTGAGCGCCGGCCGCGCATACTCGTAGGTGAACGCCACGCGGTGCCTATTCCAGACCCAGCGCGCGCCGGATCGCGACCTTGTCGACCTTGGCGCCGGCGAAGTCGTCGAACGCACGCTGCGGCGGCTGGATCAGGTGCGCGGCGATGAACGGCGCCCCCTCGACGGCGCCCTGTTCGCTGTCCTTGAAGCAGCACTCCCACTCGATCGTCGCCCAGCCCTGGTAACCGTGTTTGGTGAGCAGGGTGAAGATGCCCGTGAAGTCGACGTCACCGTCGCCCGTCGAACGGAAACGGCCGGCGCGGTTCTGCCAGCTCTGGTAACCGCCGTAGACACCGACGCGGCCGTTCGGCCGGAACTCGGCGTCCTTGACGTGGAAACACTTGATGCGCTCGTGGTAGAGCTCGATGTACTCCAGATAGTCGAGCTGCTGCAGCACGAAGTGCGACGGGTCGTAGAGCAGGCACGCGCGCGGATGCTGATCGACGTGGTCGAGGAACATCTCGTAGCTGGCGCCGTCGTGCAGGTCCTCGCCGGGGTGCACCTCGAACGCGCAGTCGATGCCACACTCGTCGGCGTAGTCGAGGATCGGCCGCCAGCGCCGCGCCAGTTCCTTGAAGCCCTCTTCGACCAGACCCGCGGGACGCTGCGGCCACGGATACATCGTGTGCCACATCAACGCGCCGCTGAACGTCGGCATCGCGTCGAGGCCGAGGTTCTTGCTGGCCCGAAGGCACAGCTTGACCTGTTCGGTGCCGTAGCGGCACATCGCTTCGGGTGTGTTCACGCCGGCGGGCGCGAAGCCCTGGAACATCGACGTGTAGGCCGGGTGCACCGCGACCAGCTGCCCCTGCAGGTGGGTGCTCAGTTCGCTGATCTCGACGCCGGCGCGATCGGCGGTCGCCAACAGGTCGTGACAGTACTCGACGCTCTCGGCGGCCTTGGCCAGATCCATGCAGCGCGGATCCCACGATGGCACCTGCACGCCGACGTAGTCGAGTTCGGCCGCCCACTTGCAGGCGGAGTCGAAGCGGTTGTGCGGGGCGCTGTCCGACATGAACTGCGCGAGGAAGATGCCGGGTCCTTTCATCATGGGCGAGCTCCGTGGCGTGATCGGCGAGATGGTCGCCGGGCCGCGGCCCTAGAACAAGCCGGCTCGGCAACTCTCACGCAGGCGGGTCTTCGGCAGCGTTCGCGAGTTCGGCGGCGAGCCGATCGGTGATCCACCGCCGCACGAAGTACTCGCCGTAGCCTTGCCGTGTCAGGAACCGCGGGATGCCCTCGCCGCCCTTCGCCACCGCCGCGCCAGCCAGCAGTCTGCTCCACTCGCGACGCGCGCGTTCGATCAGGCGCCGGACCCGCGCCTCGTGGCGCTGGTGACGAACCCCGGAGACGATCATGCCCACGCCGAAGGCGGCCAAGCCCGTGAACCAATGCCGGCCGTTGCCCACGTCCTCGACGCCGTAGACGACGGCGGTGGCAACCACCACGATGCAGACCCCGAACGCGATCCGGTTCTGTGGATCGGTGACCGGCATCATCGGCTTGTAGTCGAGCCGCGGCCCCATCATCCATGGGCTGCGGAAGGTCTCGCGCGTCGGCGGTGCCGCGCCTTGGTCGTGCACCCGGTCGTCCACCGACACAAAGTAGTGCCGGCAGGGCCGCACCGGAACTCCCTGCCCCCGATCGTCAGGGGCGCCGCCAGGCTACTTCGCGACCTTCACCCAACCGCCCTTCGCGACCGACGCGAGCGCCGCTTCGAGCACGGCCTGCACGGCGACGCCGTCGTTGAAGTCAGGGTGGAACGGCTGCTTGCTCGCGAGCGCGGTGACGAAGTCGGCGACGTGGTGCACGAAGGTGTGTTCGTAGCCGACGATGTGCCCGTCGGGCCACCAGTTGGCCGCGTACGGATGCACGCCGTCCATGCACATCACGGCGCGGAAACCCTGGCCGTCGCGCGGATCGTCGAACGAGAACACCTCGAGCTCGTTCATGCGCTCGAGGTTCCAGCGGATCGCGCCCTTCTCGCCCGAGATCTCGATGTTGTTGAAGTTCTTGCGGCCCGGAGCGACGCGCGTCGCCTCGTAGGTGCCGATCGCGCCGCCCTTGAACTTGGCGAGGAAGCAGAACGCGTCGTCGACGTCGACCTTGGCCTTGCCCTCGCCGTCGCCGGTCGGTCGTTCCTTGGTGAACGTCTGCTGCACGCCGCACACCGCGTCGAACTCCAGGCCCGTGAGCGCGCGCGTCAGGTCGATCAGGTGCGCGTTGAGGTCGCCGTGCGCGCCGCTGCCGCAGGCCTTCTTGCTGGTGCGCCAGCTCGCCGGCATCTGGGCTGAGCTGAGCCAGTCCTGCAGGTAGACCGCACGCACCTGCCGCACCGCACCGATGTCGCCGCGCGCGATCATCTGCGCCGCGAGCATCGTCGCCGGCGCACGGCGGTAGTTGTGCCACAGGCCGACGCGCACCTTGTTCTTCTTGGCGAGCGCCGCCATCTCCTTGGTCTGGGCCAGCGTCATCGCCAGCGGCTTCTCGCAGAGCACGTGCTTCTTCGCGCGCAGCGCCGCCATCGCGATCGGGTAGTGACTGTCGTTGGGCGTGGCGACGTCGACGACGTGGATGTCGGGGTCGGCGAGCACCTCCTGCAGGTCCGTGGTCGCCTCGGCGAAGCCGAACTTCTGCGCGGCCTCACCGGCGCGCTGCAGGTCGCGGCCGACGATCACCGCGGGCACGACCAGCAGCGGCAGGTCGAAGAAGTGGTTCACCTGGCGATAGGCGTTGCCGTGGGCCCGCCCCATGAAGGCGTGGCCGACCATCGCGACGTTGAGGACCTTGGGGGTGCCGGCGGCGCCGACCTGCGAGCTGGACGAGGACTTCATCGGGCGAGACTGGAACGCGCGACGCGCTCCAGAGCAAGTTCGCAAACTCAGCGCGTGCCGCCGAACAGCACACGCACGTTGCGATCGCTCGGCCCCGCAGTGTTCCAGCCCAAGAACAGGTCGAGCACGCCGTCGCGGTTCCAGTCGCCGAGATCCAGGGACAGCCGCGCGTCGCGATCGCCGACGCGCGTCGGCGACACGAACGTCGGCGGGCCGAACTCACCGGCGCCGGTGCTCAGGTAGAACAACACCGCGGTGCTGCGCACCGCCTGAGCGTCCGCCCACTCGACGGCCGCGACCGCATCCAGGCTGCCGTCGCCGTTGACGTCACCGAGGCGCAACGCGCGCGGCTCACCGACGGCCAACGGTCGTGGGGAACCGAGGCTCTGCTGGAAGGCACCAACCGCAACCTCTTCACCCGTGCCCGGCTCCGCCACGTTCCGGAACAGCCGCAGGCTGCTGTCATCCTCCGCCGCCACCAACAGATCGACGAGCTGGTCGCGGTCGAAGTCCGCGGCGACGACGCGCGTCGGACCGCTACCCGCGAGCAACACCTGCGGACCGCCGGCGCGCGCGCTGGTGACGAAGTGGTCACCAGCCGGCGTAGCCCCGTCGACATAGCGGAAGAAACGCACGTGGTTGCCGTCGAGCGCCCCGCCGCCGGAGCCCCGCGGCACCGCGACCGCGAGTTCGAGCCGCGGCGGCTGGCTGGGGTCGTCCATTGCGAAGTCACCGAGCGCCAACGAGCTGGCGTTGCCGTGCACCGGCGTGAGCACGGTCGGCGTGAAGAACGGGAACTCGTTCGACGCCGGCATCGACTTGCCGCGCAGCAGCGCGATCTGGGCGCTGCCTTCGATCTGCTGCGGCAGGTCGAAGTTGAGCAGCACGACCAGGTCTGCGACGCCGTCGCCGTCGACATCGCCGCGCAGGATCTGGCTGCTGTCGGACAGCGATGCAGTCAGCAGCGCCGGATTGCTGCTGGCAAGGCGCAGCTCGGTGGTGACCAACGTGGGCGTCTGCACGGCCGTCCCCGACGGATCGTGGCGCCACATGCCGAGCCGCGAGTCCTCGTTGGCGAACACCAACGACTCGATCTCGGGCAGGGCGCTGGGCAGCAGCTGCACGGAGGACGGCAGCAGTCCGCTCCAGGACAGGCGGTTGCTGGGCCGCGGGAAACCGCCGAAACCGTCGTTCTCGAGCAGTTCGATCTCGCCGTCGCGAGCCAGCGCGAGGTCGCGCACCGAACCCCCGCCGGCGACGCTGATCGAGTGGAAGTTGCCCGACGCGATGCCCGACACGGGCGCGCCGATCTGCGCGCCGGCGTCCGGTGGCAGCAGCGTCAGTTGGCCGGACGTGGCATCGGCATAGAGCAGACGCGTCGACAGGCGCTTCTCACGCGTACCGTCGATCTCGCTCTCGTGCACGACGAACACCGCCTTGGCCTCGCTGCTCTGCGGCGTCGCCGGGAAGGCGCGGTCGAAGTGCAGCGCGCGGATCTGCCGCGGCGACTCGGCGCCAAGCTCGATGCCGCCGGGGATCGGCGAGAACCGCGTCGTGCCGTAGCGCAGCAGACCGAGCGACACGAACTGCGGGTCGCCGCGCACGGCGAGCGCCATCTCCAGGGTGTTGGCCTGATCGAGGTCGGCTGCCAGGCTCAGCGCCAGCGGTTCGGTCGGGATCACTTCCACGTCGACCGGCGTCGGCGCCACGAAGACACGCGCCGCGGTCTGATGCAGGACCGCGACGGTCGGCCGCGTCGACGGCACGGAGTCGAGTCCGGCCAGCACGACGGCGAGCGACTGCAGCGTGCCGTTGCGGCAGCCGTGCAAGCCGACCGCCGGCGAGTTGGCGTCGGGTGTGTAACCGCCGATCGCGAAGTCGACCGGGACCACCGCGCCGAAGCTGCCGTCGCCCAGGCCGAAGGCGACGTCGAGTTGCAGCGTCGTGCCGCTGACGAACGCGACGTCGAGGTGGCCGTCGCCGTCGAAGTCGTCGAGATCGACTGCCTCGTAGGCGAAGGTGCGCACCGGCAACGCCGCGGGCGGCGCGAACGCGGGTTGACCGACGCCGATCGGCCGGCTCAGCCAGACCTCGGGCAGCAGCCCGATCGGCGCGGTGGTACCCGGCACCAGCAGCACGTCGGTGAGGCCGTCGCCGTCGAAGTCGGCTGCGCGACAACGCCAGGTGCCGGCGGTGGCTGGGAAACGGTGCACCGCGCCGAGCGGCGGCGATGGCTTGGCCTGCCCCAGCACCAGGTGATGCACGGCCGTCGTCGCACCGACGTTGACCAGGAACATGTCCGGCACGCCGTCACCGTCGAAGTCGCCGGTGCACAGATCGCGCGGCCCCAGTTCGGCGGCGATCTCGTGATCGGCGATCTGCCGCGGCGAGCCGAACCGCGTGAACATGCCGTTCTCCTGCGCCAGCAGCAGTTGCAGGAAGGCCACGCCACCTTCGTCGTAGAGCGCCGCGAAGTCGGGCGCGTCGTCGACGCTCGGCGCGCCGTCGAGCGCGATCGGCGCCACCGCCACCGGCAGCCGTTCGAGGGTCGTACCGCGCGGGCCGAAGAACGGCTGCGGGTTGGCGTAGAGGAACAGGCTGGCGGTGACCTGCGCCGTGACGCCGCCGAAGTCGACGCGCAACACGACATCGACTTCGCCGGGACGACCGTCGGGTGACGCCGGCATCGTGAACACCAGACGATCGCGGCTCGACTCACTGGTGCGGAAATCCTGCGGATCGAGGTCGACCACACGTTCGCCCTTGGCGAACGACAACGACACCGCGTCGAACAACGGCGGCGGCAACACCCCCGTGACCGAGAAGTCGTGAGGCACCAGCGCGTTGCCGACCAACGTCACCAGGCTGCCGCCCGTGGTCGGGCCCTGGCTCGGCAGCGCCAGTGCGATGTCCGGGCGATAGAACGCGCCGGTGGCGACCGTCGACTCACCCGCCAGGTCATCGCGCACGAACAGTTCCATCGCGACCGGGAAGGTGTTGCCCGGCACCACGGCGCTGACTTCCTGCACGCCGGCGGTCGGACCGGGCGACAACCGCAGCTCCGTGCACAACCGGGTGACGGTCGGCGGCTCCTGGCCGGGCACCACCGCGCGCGACGGGTCGGCCGTGCGCACGAACAGTTGCACGCCCGCGGCGTCGGTACTGCGCAGTCCGTCGACGAGCACACTCAGGCGCTGACCGAATGGTGAGACGAACAGGTTCTCCGCGGGGGCCAGGTCGAGCGCGGCGCCGGGCTGCCGGGCCAGGACGATCGCGGCGCTGGCGATCGACTTGTCGTCGACGATCACGCTGAGCGTGCCGGCCACGTCCTGATCGGTCCGGCCCGCTGCCGTGCGGATCGGCCCGGTGTCGACGACGAAGGAGATCGACGTCGACCCGCCCTGGCCGGCGGCGGTCGGCTGCAACTGGTCGACGCCGACGCCGGCCGCCGCGATGTGCACGCGCAAGCTGGCACCGGCGGCGATCTGCGCATTGGCCACCACCACCACGCGCGAGGTGCCCTCGGCCGGCACCAGCGGCAGGATCGGCACGAGGCTGAGTTCGGGCGGGCTCGTCTCGGCGGTCGTGCCGCTGCCGCTGCCCGCGGCGACGCCGGAGATCAGGCCGGCGCCGCAGCTACCCAGGAACGTCAGCAGTGCCGCGAGCAGCAACTGACACGGCAGGCGCCGCGACGGTTCGCGAAACTTCGGGTTGGTGGCACGCATGGCGTCGGACAAGTCTACCCCTCGCCGCAACGGGAGTTGCCGAACGCTATGCTGCCGCGCTGCTGCCCGTTGCCCACCGAACCCGCTTCCCCGGAGAACCTCCTGCCCATGTTCACCATCCTCCTGTGTACTTCCCTTGCCGCCGCGGTTACGCCGCAAGGCGCCGAGTTCCACCCGCCCGTGCGCGTGCACGCCGGCGACGCCCCGATTCGGGTCGAAGAGCCAGGGTTCGCATGTCCGACCCTGTTCGACGTCGACCGCGACGGCACCAAGGACCTCGTCGTCGGCCAGTTCAGGGACGGCAAGATGAACGTCTACAAGGGCCTGGGCGCCGGCAAGTACGGCAAGGGTGAGTGGCTGATGGCCGAGGGCGCGATCGCCGAAGTGCCCGGCGTCTGGTGATGCACCTCCTCGACTCCACAGTTCGTGGATCTCAATGGTGATGGCAAGATCGACGTGCTCTCCGGCAGCTACTCGCGCCAGGAGAAGGACATGGCCGGACTGTTCCAGGTGCTCTGGGGCACCGCCGACGGGACCTTCAAGAAGGCCGAACCGCTGCGCGGCGACGACGGCGAGTTGCTCCTCGTGAGCACGCGGCGCACCGACGACCCGGTGCTCGACCGCATCTGCACGCGCGCGTTCGCGGTCGACCTCGACGGCGACGGCAAACTCGACCTCGTCAGCGGCAACTTCGGCGGCACCTTCGCGATGTTCCAGGGTCTGGGCGGCGGCAAGTTCGCGGCCAAGAACACCTGGCTCGAACACGCCGGCGAGCCGCTGACCGTGCAGATGCACAGCGACCCGTTCTTCGTCGACTGGGACGGCGACGGGGACCTCGACCTGATCAGCGGTTCGGCGCGCGGCGGCGTGTTCTTGTTCACCAACGAGGGTGACCGCAAGGCGCCGCGTTTCGGTGCGCGCCAGACCCTGGTGGCCGCCGAGGAACTGCCGAGCGGCACCGCACCGATCCAGTTCGGTGAAACCCACATCGACCGACCCGGCAGCGATACGCGCGTCTGGGTCGAGGACGCCGACGGCGACGGCAAACTCGACCTGCTGATCGGCGATCAGGTGACGATCGCCCACCCTGCCGAGGGGCTGACCGAAGCCCAGACCCGCGAACGCATGGTCGCCTGGGAGGCCAGACAGAAGCAGCTCAGCGAGAAGCAGGACGCCGGCCAGGACGACTGGCAGGCGCTGTGGCAGGAACGCGAGAAGATCATCGCCGACAAGGCGACGGGCTTCGTCTGGCTGCTGCGTCGGAAGTGACGCCGCCGCGAGCTCAGTTCGCGGCGAGGTGCTTCTCGAACATCGCGACGAGATCCTGCGCGATCTCCTGAGGCATGCGCCGCTCGATGCGGTGCCGCGGCAGGAAGTCGACCAGCTTGCCGTCCACCACCAGCGCGATCGACGGACTCGACGGCGGCACCTCGGCGAAGTGCGCGCGCGCCTGCGCCGTCGCTTCCTTGTCCTGACCCGCGAACACCGTCGCGAACCGCTCCGGCCGCGTCGGGTGCTGCATCGCCATCCCGACCCCCGGCCGCGCACTGCCCGCCGCACAGCCGCACACCGAGTTGATCACCAACAGCCCGCTGCCACCCTCGGCCAGCCAGGCATCCACCTCGGGCGCGGTCAGCAGTTCCTTGGCGCCAATTCGGGTCAGTTCTTCGCGAAACGGACGGATCAGTTCAGGGTCGTACATCGGGCGGTGAGGGTACGGTACCGGGTACAAACCACAACCCGCCGCTCTGCACCCCCTGCTCCTCCGCGTGTCCTGCCCCGGATTCCGAAGGGATCCTCCCCCCGCTGCGCGACATGGATGCGGAGGTGGAAGGTGGCAAGAACCAAGCGTCGAGACGAACCAGGGGACTGGTTCCATGTCATGAACCGGGCGGTGGCGCGCCGGACCCTGTTCGAGAACCGCGTCGACTTCGAGACCTTCCTGGAACGGTTCGGTGAGGCAGCACAGCGCGGCTGGATCGAAGTGCACGCCTTCTGCGTTCTGCACACGCACTTCCACGCGTTGGTGCGCAGCCCGATGGGCCGGCTGTCCGACGCAATGCACCTCCTGCAGCTCGGCTACGTGCGCCACTTCAATCGTTCGCGGAGGCGCGACGGTCCGCTGCTGCGGGGCAGGTTCCGCGCCCACCTGGCCGACTCGCTCGCCTATCGCGGGGTGCTCGTCGGTTACATCGACGCCAATCCCGTGCACGCCGGGATGACGGACCGCGCCGAGGAACACCACTTCGGCAGTTGCCGGGCCTACGTTCTCGGTGGCGGCCCGACGTGGCTGTGCCGCGACTGGGTGCACGAGGAGGCCTGCGCGCGCCTGGGGCTGACCAGGTTCGAGGGCGCGCGCTACCTCGACGCCTTCCCGCGCGGCAGGTCCGCCGCGGATGCGCAGTTGGTCGAACGCAGACTGCGGCGGCCGGTCGACGACGTCGATCCGATCGACGCGCTGCTGGGCGGCGCAGGCCCGGCGGTCCTCGACTGGCTGCGCCGCAAGGCACGCCTCGCCGATGGAACGCGACCCGGCACCGCCCTGGTGACGGCCGAGGCGATCGACGAAGTGTTGCGCGGCGCGCAGCAGCATCCCGGCGGGCGATTCCACCGAGCGTTGGGCACCGTCCTGCTCCGCGACCTGGCCGGGCACACGTTCGCCCGGATCGGCACGCGGATGAACTGCTCGGCGGAGATGGCTCGCCGCCTCTACGCGCAGGCGCAAGAAGAGGTGCGCGCGCCGTGCGAGCTCGCCTCACTGCTCGAGGTGCTCGGCCACGCAGCCCTCGTGGAGACCTACGGCGCCCCCCGCGCCGAGCAGTTGGCGCTGGCAGGGCGGTGATCCCGCGCGGACGTTCCGGCGACGGGGCGTGGCGGTTGTGGTTTGTACCCGGTTCGGTACGCAACCGGCTGCCGCTGTTGGGGCGATGACATGCGCACTTGTCGGTGAGCCGAGACGATCGGGCTTTGACAGCCGGGCTCGACGCCCCTGGAATCGGGGGCCTGCGATGGAACCCGCCTCGATCCACGGCCTGCTGCAGCGTTGGCACGGCGGTGACGCCGTCGCCCTGGCCGAACTGGTCCGCGGCCAATTGCCGTGGCTGCGCGAACACCTGGATCGGCGGCTCGGGCCGATGTTGCGCAATCGCGGCGAGGTCGACGACTATCTGCACGACGCCTTGCTCGACTTCCTGCGCGACGGGCCGCGGTTCGTGGTCCAGGACGAACGGCATCTGCGCAACCTGCTGGCGCGGGTGATCGAGAACACGCTGCGCGACAAGAACGACTGGTTCCGGGCCAAACGCCGCGACCTCGCGCGGCAGGCGCCGTTGCCCGAGGGCAGTATGCTCGATCTGCCGTCGGGCATGGTGGCGAGCAGCACGCCGAGCCGCCGCGCCGATCGCGACGAGACGCGCGCCTGGGTGCGGCTGGCGCTCGAACTGCTCGACCCCGAAGAACGCAAGGTGATCGTGGCGCGCGACTACGAGGACCGTTCGTTCGTCGAGATCGGCGCCGAGATCGGCATGACCGCCGACGCGGTGCGCATGCGCTGGAACCGCGCCGTCGGCCGGCTCGCGCAAGTGTTGCGACAGCTGCGGTTGGGACAGCTGCCCGGCGAGGAACCCCGATGACCGCGCCGCGCGAAGACTCGCACGCGCGACTGGAGCGCGCGCTCGAACTGTTCCTCGACCACGTCGATTCCGGCGCCGCGAACGAAGCGTTGCTGGCCGAACACGCCGACCTGCGTGAGCTGCTCGAGCCGATGCTGGCTCCGTCTGAACCAAGGGCGCCAGTGGACGGCGGCCAGACCCTCGGTGACTTCCGCCTCGTGCGCGAACTCGGCCGCGGCGGCATGGGCGTCGTCTACGAGGCCTGGCAACGCTCGCTCGACCGGCGCGTCGCGCTCAAGGTGCTGGCGCCGGCGCTCGTCGCCGAACCGGCGTCGATCGCGCGCTTCCGCCGCGAGGCCGCCGCGGTCGCGCGGCTGCGCCACCCCGGCATCGTCGAGGTGTTCGGCTTTGGCAACGACGACGGCCGTCACTGGTTCGCGATGGAACACATCGACGGCGAGTCGCTGCAGCAGTGCGGCGCCCGGCTGCGCGAACCGCGCGCCGCGGTGGACCTGGCCGCGCAGGTCGCCGACGCGCTGCAGCACGCCCACGCGATGGGGCTCGTGCACCGCGACGTCAAACCCGCGAACGTCATCGTGCGCCCGGACGGTTCCGCCGTGCTGACCGACTTCGGCCTCGCCAGCGACGCCGCGCTGCCGAGCGTCACCACCGACGGCAGCTTCCTGGGAACGCTCGACTACGCCTCGCCAGAGCAGGCACAGGGACAGAAGGTCGACGCCCGCAGCGACGTCTGGTCGCTCGGCGTCATGCTGTTCGAACTGCTCACGGGCAAACGGCCGTTCAGCAAACCCACGGCCGCCGCGACGCTGCGCAGCATCCTGACCGACGACGCGCCCGACGTGCGCACGCTCGTTCCCGGCGCCTCGGCCGACCTCGCCGCAGTGCTCACCCGCGCGCTCGAGAAGCGCGCCGACCAGCGCTACGCGGGCGCCGCCGCGATGCTCGCGGACCTGCGCGCGCTGCAGATCGGCGCCCCGGTCAGCGCCCGCCACCCGACGACGCGCGAGCGCATGGCACGATGGGCGCGGCGCGAGCCGTGGCGCGCCGCCACCGCCCTCGTCTTGTTGTTGCTGGTACCGATCGCCGCCGGCTCGCTCGGTTATCTGACCGCCAACGCGCCCAAGATCGCCGCCGCCGAAGCCGACGCGTTGGCGCGGCAACGCGAAGGTGTGCTGGCGGAGGCGTTCTTGGCCATCCAAGAGGACGATCCGGCGACCGCCCTGCAGGCGCTCGATCGCCTGCCGCCGGACGCCACCGATCTGGAGGCCAACGCCGCGCGCGCCTACTGCTTCGACCGCCAGGGCGACGAACCGCGCGCCGTGGCCCTGCTCGAAGCGCTGCCAGCGGGCACGCTGACGGACAGCGTTCGCGCGTGGGCCCTGGGCAAGGATATCCCCACGACGACCTCGCATGCCGATCCGCTCGATCTGCTGGTGCAGGCCATCGTGATGGTGCAACGCGCAAGACGCGACGAGGACCAGGCGCTGGCGCGACGCGCCGTGTCGATGATGACCCGCGCCTCCGTGCAGTTCCAGACGCCGCGCGCGATGGTGCTGGTGTTGTGGATGCGGGCCGCCGCGACGGCCGGCGACAACCCGACGGCCCTGGCGTTGGCAGCGGCGCTCGCGCAGCACTTCACAGCTTCCAGGAGCGTGACGTTGGCCCGCGCCGGCATGCTTGCCGAACTCGACCCTGAGCAGGCCCTGCCGCTGCTGCTGGAAGCCGCGCGCACCGCAGACAACGATTCCTCCACCTGGTTCAACCTCGGCCTCGCGCACGAGAAGCTCGGGCACATCCAGGATGCTGCCGATGCCTACCGCAACTGCATCGCGCGCAACCCCAACCACGAACGCGCCCACAACAACCTGGGCATGATGTTGCGCAAGCAGAAGAACCACAAGGAGGCCGCCGCTGCGTTCCGCGCCGCCGTCACCGCCGATCCGCAATACCATCGTGCCTGGAACAACCTCGGCATCACGCTGCGCAGCCTCGACGATGCCGACGGCGCAAGACGCGCCCTGCAACGCGCCATCCAGCTGCGGCCCGACTACGCCATCGCGCACTTCAACCTCGCCAACCTGCTGCTCGCCGGTGACGACACGCAAGGCGCCATCGAGCACTACCGCCGCGCCATCGCCGCCGACCCCACCTACGTGCAGCCGCGCGCCAACCTCGGCAACGCCCTGCGCACCGCCGGCCGCAAGCAAGAGGCCCTGATCACCTACGCGCTCGCCGCCGAGGTCGCGCCCAAGGACCTGATCCCGATCTACAACGTCGGCCGCACCGCCCTCGAACTGGGCCTGCTCGACCTCGCCCGCGACGCTGCCGAACGGGCCCGCACCATCGCCCCCCGCCGACCCGAAGCCCTCGCCCTGCTCGCCGAAGTCCTGCAGGCGATCGCGCCGCCCGACCCCGCCGCGCTGGCCACCGTTCGCCAACAGCTCGAAGCCCTGACCCGCGACGCCGACCCCAAGCTGGCGGCCCAGGCCGCCGAACTGCTCGCCGCGTTCCCCGTCGCCAAGTAGCGAGGTGTTGCGTACGGAACCGGGTACAAACCACAACTGCCGGCCGAAGGCCGGCAGTTGTGGTTTGTACCCGGTTCAGTACCCAACCGCCGCGGTGATGGTGGCGACGGTCTGCATGCCGCGCAGACCGTAGGTGATGGTGCCAGCCTGGTCGGCGATGTAGGTGATCGGGGTCACCTGCGACCAACGCACGTGATGGAACGCGTCGACGAAGGCCGCGTCGGCCATCAGCACGGGGCGAGTGAACTGCTTGTGGGCGAGGGTCTTGGCGGTCTCTTCGGGCGGGAAGTCGAGCACGCGGTCGGTCATCACGTGCAGCATCACGGTGCCTTCGCCGAGCCGCTGCTCGAGTTCGCGCATCGCCGGGGCCTCGACGTCGCAGGACGCGCAGCGCGAGCGGAAGAAGTGCAGCACGGCGCGCTTGCCGACGAGGTCGGCCTTGGTCCAGACCTTGCCCGTCGTGTCGGTGAGGCGGAAGTCGGGCAGGGGTTGCCCGACGGCGTGTTGGATCAGGTCGTCGACGTGACCGCGGATCCAGGCGCGCACCCCGAAGTAGCCGACGACGAGAACCAGCGGCAGGATGGTGATCACCCGCCGCAGCGCGCCGCGGCGAGCGAGGGTTTGTGCTTGGGACATCAGGGGCGAAGTGTAGGATCGGCCGACCGGGTTGGTCAGGGCCCGGAAGGCATTGTGCGAGCAAGGATCGGCGGAGTTCCCTACGGCGTCGGCGCGCCCCTCGTTGCGCGCCTGGAGTCCGACTCCACCGTAGAACTCTGCAAGGCGCACCCGACCGAACTGATCGCGCGGTTGCGCCGCAACGAACTCGACGCGGCCCTGGTGTCGTCGGTCGAAGCGGTACGCGCGCCGGGCTACACGGTGCTTCGCGACCTCGGCATCGCCTGCAAACAGGAGATCCGGTCGGTGCGCGCGTTCCGCCGCCGCGGCGAACCGATCCGCACCGTCGGTCTCGACAGCAGCTCCGCGACCAGCGTCGCGCTGCTGCAGCTGCTGCTCGCCGGTCCGCACGCTGCCGAAGTCGCCGCCGACGTGACCTTCGCGGCGATCAACCCCACCACCGCGCCCGACGAACTGCCCCACGACCTGGTGCTGTTGATCGGCGACCACGGTCTGGCGGCCGCCGCGGGCGAACGGCAGGTCTGGGACATGGGCCAGCAATGGAAACGCTGGACCGGCCTGCCGTTCGTGTTTGCGGTCTGGCTGCTGCGGCCCGGCTGCGATCCGCGCGACGTCGTGCCGGCACTGCGCGCCGCGCGCGAACACGGCAAGGCGATGGGCGCCGTCGACGGCACCCACGGCGCCGCGCACTACGACCTCGACGACGACGACCGCCGCGGCCTGCTCCGCTTCTGGGCCGAATGCCGCGCCGCCGGCCTCGCCACCGAACCCGACCCGCAGTTCGTCTCCAGTTCACCGTCGGCGACCGCGGAGTAGCGCCGCAGCCGCCGACCCGCACGACGATCCGCACCACGACGATCCGCACAACCATCGATCCGCACAACCAGATGCACGACACCACCGGCCAGCAAGACCTGTTCGCCGACCCCGAAGAGAAGATGAGCGAAGCGAAAGCAACAGCACCCAAGGAGCGCGCCAGCAAGAGCGAGAACGCCGAGTCGATGGCCAAGCGCCAGCGCGAGATCTCGGTCAGCGAGTTCTTCACCAAGAACCGCCACCTGCTCGGCTTCGACAGCCCGCGCAAGGCCCTGCTCACCGCGGTCAAGGAAGCGGTCGACAACAGCCTCGACGCCTGTGAAGAAGCGCGCATCCTGCCCGACCTGCAGGTGACGATCCGCAAGCTCGGCGACAGCGACAAGCAGTACACGATGATCGTCGAGGACAACGGTCCCGGCATCGTCAAGGCGCAGGTGCCGAACGTGTTCGGCCGGCTGCTCTACGGCAGCAAGTTCCACCGCTTGCGGCAGAGCCGCGGTCAGCAGGGCATCGGCATCAGCGCCGCGGGCATGTATGGCCTGCTCACCACGGGGCACCCGGTGATCGTGCGCAGCAAGGCCGGCAAACGCGCGATCCCGCTCGAGTTCGAGATCCGCATCGACACCGCCAAGAACCGCCCCGAAGCGAAGGACAAGGTGATCGAGTGGGACAAGGACCACGGCACCTCGGTCCAGATCGACATGGAGGGTGAATACCGCCGCGGCCAGCGCAGCATCGAGGAGTTCCTCAAGCTGATGGCGGTGGCCAACCCGCACGTGAACCTGAAGTTCACCGACCCCGACGGCAACGTCACCGAATACGTGCGCGGCACCAAGGAGCTGCCCAAGGAGGTCGAGGAGATCAAGCCGCACCCGCACGGCGTCGAACTCGGCATCCTGCTGAAGATGATCCAGGAGAGCGACAACCGCACGGTCAGCGCCTTCCTGCAGCAGGACTTCTCGCGCGTCGGACCCGGCGTCGCCAAGGAGATCTGCGCCAAGGCCGACGTCAAGCCCGAGTCGAATCCGCGCCGTCTCGACACACCGACGGTGCAGCGGCTCAAGAACGCGATCGACAAGACCAAGATCATGGCGCCGCCGCTGTCGTGCATCGCGCCGATCGGCGAGCAACTGATCATCGCCGGCCTCAAGAAGGAGGTCGAAGCCGACTTCTACGTGGCGACGTCGCGCAAACCCGTGGTCTACCGCGGCCACCCGTTCGCGATCGAGGTCGGCATCGCCTACGGCAAGCCCGGCGACTCGCTGCAGATCACCGACGGCGGCAAGATCGTCGAGGTCTCGGCCGGCACGAAGAACCAGGAACTGCTGATGGGCAACGCCGACGACCCGGTGCGCCTGATCCGCTTCGCCAACCGCGTGCCGCTGGTGTTCCAGCAGTCCGCGTGCGCGATCAGCAAGGCGGTCATCAACACCAACTGGAAGAACTACGGCCTGCAGCAGCCGCGCGGCGCGCTGCCGATCGGTCCGATGGTGATCTTCGTGCACATCGCGTCGGTGTGGGTGCCGTTCACGTCCGAGTCCAAGGAGGCGATCGCCAGCTACGACGAGATCCTCGAAGAGCTGCGCCTCGCGCTCATGGACAGCGGCCGCAAGCTCGGCTCGCACGTGCGCAAGGGCAAGAAGCTCGCCAGCGAGTTCAAGAAGCGCAACTACATCACCATGTACATCCCGCACGTCGTCGAAGCGCTCAAGGAGATCCTCGTGCTCGACGACAAGGCGACGGCGACGGCGACCGAGAACCTGACCACCGTGCTCGAGAAGAGCCGCAAGCTGTAGCGCGACCGCGCCGCTTCACGGACACACGCCTCACGCCACACGACACACACCAGCGACCAACACCCCCGCCATGGCAGCCAAGAAGAACAGCAAACTCCAAAAGCCCAAGGCCGAGCGCAAGAAGCCGATGACCGAGCTCGACAAGCTCACCATCAAGGGCATCGTCGAGTGCGCGCAGAACGTCTACGGCAAGATCTCCAAGCTCGACAAACCCGAGCTCAAGTTCCCCGAACGCTCGCTGCGCAACGCCAACTACGACAAGAAGGGCGGCTTCAAGATGGGCCGCGGGCGCATCGAACGCACACTGACCGTCAACACCGTCAAGACCTTCGCGCAGACGCTCAAGCTGATGTCGCTGAGCAAGGAGATGGTCGAAGGCGACGACTTCGCCACCAAGCGTGAAGCGTACTACGTGTCGAAGAACTGGGGCGAGGCCAAGTTCACCGAGCAGCCCGAGTCGGACACGGTGATGGACGACATCGAGGCGCTGTTCAGCCTCGAAGGCGTGACGCGCGAGCAGCTGCGCTTCCGCCCCGAAGAGCACGGCGGCAACGTCGCCGGCGACCTCGTGGTGATCGATCGCGACCGCGAGACCGGCGCCGAAGAACGCATCGACTGCACGCGCTTCGGCAGCGGCTCGTATTCGATCCCGGCCTCGGTCGAACACTTCAAGTTCGAGACCAAGGCCAAGTTCGTCCTGGTGATCGAGACGGGCGGTATGTTCGCGCGCCTGCACGAGCACAAGTGGTGGCGAAGCGAGAACTGCATCATCATCGGCACCGGCGGCGTGCCGACGCGCGCGACGCGGCGCTTCATCCGCAAGCTCGCCGACGACAAGAAGCTGCCGGTCTACTGCTTCAACGACTGTGATCCGTACGGGATCAGCAACATCTACCGCACGCTCAAGGTCGGCTCGGGCAACGCCGTGCACCTCAACCAGTTCTTCTGCGTGCCGCAGGCGCGTTACCTGGGCGTCACGCCACAGGACATCCTCGAGTTCGAACTCGAGGACGCGACACACCCGCTCAAGGACGTCGACGTCAAGCGCGCCAAGGACGCGCTCAAGAACGACCCGTTCTTCAAGGCCCACAAGGAGTGGCAGAAGGCGATCGAGCAGATGCTGAAGATGGGCGTTCGCGCCGAGCAGCAGGCCCTGGCCAAGTGGGGGCTCAACTTCGTGATCGACGAGTACCTGCCGCGCAAGTTGAAGGATCCGAGCAAGTTCCTGCCGTGAGCCGGCGGCAGCTGGGACGGGCCCGCGGATCGGGATCCCGTGACCCAGACTCCTAGCCCTCGCACCCTTCCGTCGACTGCGCCTTCGCACGGCGCACCGCATCGGGGCTCGATCCGAGACCACCCGGAAGGATTGTCTTGGCCATCCCCAGCCAGACATCGCCTCTGCGTCGTCGGCACTCCGAGTCGCCCCCCCCCTTCCCGTTCTCTTCCCAATCTCATCATGCGTTCCACCGTCTTCCTCCTCCTGCCCGTGCTGGCCGCCCCGGCCCTCGCGCAATTCAACCCGCTCCCTTCGCAGCCGCTCGAACTGCGCGCCGCACCGCGCGCCTCGTGGTCAGCCGTTGCCTCCGCCGGCGCGACCGTGACCGGCACGACCTTCCGCTGCGACAACATGGGCGCGGCCAGCAACTCGAAGATGTACGTCTTCGGCGGCTGCCTGGACAACAACACCGCGACGACGATGAACGACCTCTACGAGTTCGACGCGATCGCCGGCACGTTCACGCGGATCCACGATGGCGTGGTCAGCACGGCCCCGCACGCGCGCGGTCGCGCTTCGGTGGCGTGGAATCCACTGACGCAGAAGCTCGTGGTCTACGGTGGTGACAACCGCAACAGCGGCCCGCTGCCCGCCAACACCTACCTCGGCGACATCTGGGAATACGACCCCGCCACCAACACCTGGGCCGACGTCACGCCGGCCTCGGGCCCGCAGCCGGCCCCGCGCCGCTGGGCTTCGATGGCGTTCGAACCGGTCCTCGGCGGCATGCTCATGTTCGGCGGCGACACCGGTGCCGGCGCGCTCGGCGCCAACAACGAGACGTGGCTGTTCCTCGGCGGCCAGTGGATCCAGTTCAGCCCCGGCAACGTGCCCCCGGCGCGCCGCATGGCGAGCATGATGACGCGCCCGGACTTCAACGACGTGATCATGGTCGGCGGCGGCGACGACTCGCTGCTCAACGGCTTCACCGAGCCCTACCGCCACCTCGACGTCTGGACCTGGAACGGCACCGACTGGACCCGCATCTCGAACTACGACTGGGCCACCCAGACCGGCACCTTCCCGGCCAGCGCGTTCGCCAACCAGGCCGTCTACGATCCGACCCGCAAGCGCGTCGTGATGCAGGGCGGCCAGGGCATCGCCGCCAACACCGCCAACAACGCGATCTACGTGTTCGGCACGACGACCTACAACGGCTCGCCGACCAACTACACGAGCGAGTTCGACTGCCTGACCAACAGCTGGACGATCTACAGCAGCTCGACGAACGGCACGGCTCTCTACAACACCAACGACCCGTCGATCGGCCGCATCAGCCGCTTCTTCGCGGCGTACGTGCCGGCCACGGGCAAGGTCTACAAGGCGGGCGGCCAGAACCCGGCGTTGTCGGGCTCGCGCCCGGCGCAGAACGTCTACGAGTACCAGGCCAGCCCAGTCGCCGCGGCGACCGTGCTCGGCGCCGGCTGCAACGGCCTGAGCCTCACCGCCGACGAGCTGCCGTGGACCGGCCGCACCGTCACGGCGACGGCCACGGGATTCGCCGGCAACGGCATCGGCTTCGGCCTGATCGGCTTCGGCACGCAGTCGGTGCCGCTCGTCGCCCTGCACCCGGCCGGCATGGCCGGCTGCACCGCCGAAGTCACCCCGGACGTCAGCCTGCTGCTGTTCCCCGTTGGCGGCAGCGCCAGCATCAGCATCGCGCTGCCTGCCGACCCGGCGTTCGCGGGCCTGGGCATCAACGCCCAGGTCGTGCAGATGCAGCTCAACGCGCAGTTCAACCTGACCGCGCTGAGCAGCACGAACGGCATCGCGTTGACGATCGGCGCGCTGTGACCGGGGCCTGACGCAGCGTCAGTGCACCCGGCGACGCCCGACCGTGCCATCGCACGGTCGGGCGTCGTTCGTTCGGGGGGCGCGCAGCGGGGTAACTTCGTCGCGGCGGGATGTTCGGTTCGGCAGCGGCTGCCGCTGCAAGCGCCGACGCCGGACGGCGCCCCACAATCCCATGCGAACCCTCCTCTGCATCGTCCTCGCCACCGCGGCGATCCCCGCCCAGACCGTCTTCAGCTGCGACTTCGAGAACGGACTGCCCGCCGAGATCAACGCCGGCGCGGCGACCATCACTGGCGTGCAGGGCTACGCGGGCCTGGGCCCGACCGGCAACCAGTTCGCCGGTTCGTTCCTGCGCAGCGAGACCGGCAACACCGTCACCCTGACGCTGTCGAACCTGCCGCCGCACAACGTGCTGCACCTCGATTTCCTGTTCGCGGCGATCGACTCGCTCGACGGGGCGGGCGCCTACCCGCAGGGTGACTACTTCCGCATCGACGTCGACTCGCAGACGGTGTTCCGAGAAGCGTTCGCCAACGCCCTGCCCTCGCAGACCCAGACCTACGTCTCGCAGCCGGGTGTCGAACTGGCGCGCCACGTCGACCTCGGCTTCTCGGGTCCCGGCAGCTTCTACACCGACAGCGCCTACTACCTCGGCGGCGACCCGTTCTTCGGCTCGATCGCGCACTCGGCGAGCACGCTGACGGTCGCGTTCGTGATCGAGGGGCCGGGCATCCAACCGCTCAACGACGAGTCCTGGGGCATCGACAACCTCGAGGTGCACCTCGGCTCGGGCGCGATCGGCACCGCGGCGGCCTACGGCACCTCGTGCGGCCCGACGCTCGGCGCCACGAGCCAGCCCGCGATCGGCCAGAATCTCGGCCTCGCGCTGACCACGCTGCCGGCCAACAGCGTGCTCGCGTTCGCGGCGGTCGGCGTGTCGAGCGCCCAGTTCGGCCCCTACGTGCTGCCGCTGCCGCTCGGCTCCCAGGGCATGCCCGGCTGCTGGCTGGTGATGGACGCGAGCCTGCTGTCGGCGTTGCCGTTCACGCTCGCGGGCGGTGTCGCCAACACCACGATCCCCGTGCCCAACGACGTCGGCTTCGTCGGCTTCCAGATCTTCGCGCAGGGCTGGGTGATCGTGCCGGGCAGCAACAACGTCGGCGTCGTGTTCAGCAACGGCCTGCGCATCCGCATCGGCACCTGATGCAGCGAGCCTGCCGGCGGCCGCGGCGATAGGCTCGCCGCCCCGTGCCCCCCGCCCCCGACCTCTCGACCGCGACCGTCGCCTACCTCGCCGCCGAAGGCCTGCTCGAGCCGTTGCTCGCGGCGCTCGGTGACGACGTCGTCGCCGTGCGCGAACGGCTCGTGCTGGCGCGCGCGCCGCACGATGAGGCCGGCTGGTGGGCCGCCAACACCTGGCTCCACCTGCAGCAGCAGCCGATCGGATCGATCAACGACGGCAACCGCTGGCTGCGCTCGATGCAGCGCAACTGGGCCCTGTATTCGACCGGCCATCACCGCCGCGCCGCGCTGATCGCCGAGAAGCTGCCGCCGCTGCGCCCCAAACCGCTGTCGTTCCCGTGCGCGCTGCCGAGCGCGCCGATGGGTTCGTGGACGCTGTGGGAACCGGACCTGATGCTCGCCAGCGCGCGTTGCTCGTCGCCCTACCAGAACGGCGAGATGGCATTCGTCGAGGACCACGAAGGCCCGCCGAGCCGCGCCTACCGCAAACTGTGGGAAGCGCTGCTGTGCACGGGCCGCTGGCCACAGCCCGGTGAACGGTGCCTGGACCTCGGCGCGTCACCCGGCGGCTGGACCTGGGCACTGCAGCGCCTGGGCGCGCAGGTGATCGCAGTCGACAAGGCGCCGCTCGACCCGCGCATCGCCGCGCTACCCGGCGTCACCGTGCGCAACGAAAGCGCGTTCGGCATCGAGCCCGAGAGCATCGGCCCCGTCGACTGGTTGTGCAGCGACGTGATCTGCTACCCGCGGCGGCTGCTGGCGCTCGTCGAACGCTGGCGCGCCGCGGGGCTCGCGAAGAACTTCGTCTGCACGATCAAGTTCCAGGGCGAGGACGAGCACGAGGCCGCGCACGCGTTCGCGGCGATCGAGGGTTCGCGCGTGGTGCATCTGCACCACAACAAGCACGAGTTGACCTGGTTGCGTACCGAACCGGGTACAAACCACAACCGCGCGCCCGCCGTCAGCGCTGCCCGGCCTTGTTGAGCGCCACCAGCCAGGCCCGCACCTCCTCGTCGGTGAGGTTGGCGCGATAGAACGGCTGCATCAGCGCCGCGATCGCGTTCTTGGGGCGGCTGGCGCCGGACCAGGCGCTGTTCTCGAGCAGTTGGCGCAAGGCGAGTTCGAGGCGCTGCAGCATCGCGGTGTCGGCCATGGGAACGGAAGGCGCCGGCGTTGGCGCCGCTGCGCCGTGCGCCGCGAACAGTTCGGCCGCGAACACGCACACCGCCTGGGCGAGGTTCAGCGACGACTGCTCGGGTGCGGTCGGAATGCACGACACGGCGTGGCAGCGCAGCAGTTCCGCCGGGTCCAACCCGTTGATCTCGCCGCCGAACAGCAGCGTCGGCGCGCCGCGTTCGCCCGCGCGCACCGCGACCTCTCGCGGCGTCAGCACTTCCATGCCTGCAGGCGGCTCGTTGCTCGTGCCGACCACCCACCGCGCCGGCGCCAGAGCCGCCGCCAGGTCGTCAGTCTGCACCGCAGCGTGCAGCACGTCATCGGCCTGCACGGCCATGCGCCACGCGTCCGCCCACGAGGCGATGCACGAGTCGACGAGCGTCAGCCGCCGCAGCCCGAAGTTCTTCATCGCCCGCGCGACCGAACCGAGATTGCTGGCCCAGCGCGGCCGCAACAACACGATGTGCACTTCGTCGAGCTGCATGGCAAGCCGCAGCAGTTGCGTACGGAACCGGGTACAAACCACAACCGCCGGCCGCGAAGCGGCCGACGGTTGTGGTTTGTACCCGGTTCCGTACGCAACACCTACCCGGCGTCGGGCACCTCGACGAGGAACGGCGGCCGGCCGTGGCGGGCGCGCAGGCGGTTGAGTTCGTTCAGGATCGTGGGCTTGCGCACGAGGCGTAGTTCGAGCGCACGTTTGCCGGGCAGATCGACGATCAGCAGGCCGATCAGCATGGTCAGCAGGCCCTGGCCTGGCAAGAACAGCAGGGCGACGCCGGCGACGAACAGCAGCACGCCCAGCAGATTGCGCAACACGAACAGGACCCAGCCGCCGCCGGTGCGCCGCTCGTTGAGTTCGTGCGTCGATACGATGAAGTGATCGGCCGCAAGCCGCACGATCACGATCGGCAGGAACACGGCCGGCAGCACCAGCGATGCGATCGCGACGATCGCCAGCCAGAACAACAGGCCACCGCTCTCGGCGAACGCACCGGACCACCACATCGACAACAAGGTGACGATGCCGAGCACGGTCAGGACGGTGAACAGGAGCTTCACGGCGACGCGCGCGAACTGTAGCAGCCGCGATCTCGAAGTCTCGTTGCGTTGGCCACGCGACCGCGGCCGATGCCCACACTGGCGACCCGTGCCCCGCCGCGATACGCCTATACGCCCCAAATGACTCGAGCACCCACCCCCGCCGCCACCCTGCAAGCCCGCATCGACAGCCGCGACGCCGTCGTCGGCGTGATCGGCCTCGGCTACGTCGGCCTGCCACTGCTGCGCGCGTTCTTCAAGGCCGGGTTCCCGGTGATCGGCTACGACATCGACCCGCTGAAGATCGCGATGCTGCAGCGCGGCGAGTCGTACCTCAAGCACCTCGGCGAGGACTTCGTGCAAGAGCTGGCGCGGTCCGAGAAGTTCACCGCCACCAGCGACTCCAGCGAGTTGGCGCGCGCCGACGCGATCATCCTGTGTGTGCCGACGCCGCTGGGCCGCCACGGCGAGCCCGACATGAGCTACATCGTCAAGTCGACCGAGATGGTCGCCGAGGTGTTGCGCAAGGGGCAGCTGGTCTCGCTCGAGTCGACCACCTACCCGGGCACCACGCGCGGCGACTGCCTGCCGATCCTGGCGAAGAGCGGCCTCGAGGCCGGCGTCGACTACTTCGTCGCCTTCAGCCCCGAGCGCGAAGACCCGGGCCGCAAGGACCACGACACGCAGACGATCCCCAAGCTGGTCGGTGGCATCGACGAGACCAGCGGCACGCTCGCCGCGTCGCTCTACGCCGCCGCGATCCGCAAGGTCGTGCCGGTCGAGAACGCCGAGATCGCCGAAGCCGCCAAGCTGCTCGAGAACATCTACCGCTGCGTCAACATCGCGCTCGTCAACGAGCTCAAGCCGGTGCTCGCGGCGATGGGCATCGACATCTGGAAGGTCGTCGAAGCGGCGGCGACCAAACCGTTCGGCTTCCAGGCCTTCTATCCGGGACCGGGGCTCGGCGGACACTGCATCCCGATCGACCCGTTCTACCTGACCTGGAAGGCCAAGGAGTTCGGCCACCACACGCGCTTCATCGAGCTCGCCGGGCAGATCAACAACGCGATGCCGCACTACGTGATCGAACGCACGATCGACGGCCTCAACGAACTCGGCAAGCCGCTGCGCGGCAGCCGGGTGCTGGTGCTCGGCCTCGCCTACAAACCCGACGTCGACGACGTGCGCGAGACCCCGGCCGCCGAGATCATCAAGCTGTTGTTCGAGCACGGCGCCGACGTCAGCTACCACGACCCGCACGTGCCGCTGTTCGCCGGCATGCGCAAGTACAGCGAATACCACATGCACTCGGTGCCGCTGTCGCAACAGACGCTGCACGACGCCGACTGCGTGCTGATCGTCACCAATCACAAGGCGATCGACTGGCAGCTGGTCGCAAACCACGCCCGCCTCGTGGTCGATTCTCGCAACGCCCTGGGCAAGCTGCTGCCGATCCCCGGGCACTACCTGCAGGCTTGACATGCACTCGTTGCACATCAGCGCAATAGTGGTCCGCACCACGCTCTGGCTCACCGCACCATGGGCCCTGGTCGGCCCCGCCCTGGCCCAACACGAGTCTCTGACGCTGCCTCGGGTTCGCATCGAACTCGGTCTGGGCGCAGGTTCGCTGGACCACACCACCGAAGGCTCCAATCTCGACGGCGACACCGATGCCGGCGCCTTCCGCCTGGGCTTCGAGGCGTTCGGCAAGTCCGGCCTCGGCGGCGGCGTGCGCTACGAAGCCTGGACCACCGACGACGACCTGTTCGACGACGCCGGCTTCAACTCGACCGAAGGCACGAGCACGTCGCTGTTCGCGCACCTCTCTTATCGCCTCGGCGACGACCACTTCGCCGTGCCGGTGCGCGGCGGCCTGTTGCTGCACAACCACAGGCTCGAGGACCTGATCCTCGGTCAGGATACGGACTTCACGACCTTCGGCCTGCTGACCGAGATCGCACCGGAACTGTTCCTGTCGCGCGGCGAACACGTCAGTTGGTCCCTGCTCGGCGGCCTGAGTCTGGGCACGGGCTTGACCAACATCGACAGCGATGGGCTGCCCGACGACTACGACTCGGCGACCGTGTTCTACGGCCTCGAGTTGGGCACGCGCGTGCGCTTCGACTCGATCGAACTCGGCCTGTCGTTCGTCTCTCGCGGTCACAGCATGGACGAGAGCGACCCCAAGAACGGCTTGTCGGTGCTCGGCTACGACAGCACGTTCTCGGGCGTGATGTTGACCGTCGGCGCGGTGTTCTGATCCGCCGACTCAGCGGAACAGCACCTCGAGTCCCGGCGTGGCGACGAAGCCGCGCGGCGCGGTGTTGTCCAGGCAGAAGCCCTGCAACGTCGCATCGAACGCGCCGAAGTTGGCAGGCACGGTGATCTGGTGCGTCGCCGAACCGCCGCTCAGTGCCAGCAACGGGGTGGTGCCGATGACCAGGCCGACGCGCAGCGTGCAGCCGTCGTTGCCGAACTCACCCAGGCCCCGGCCGAAGCCCACCGCAAGCACACCGAAACCGGTGCTCGGGCCGTTCTCGAGCACGACGTCGACCTGCTGGCCGCCGACCGGGCAGCCGTTCAGCCGCAGCGACGGCACGCTGCCGTCGGGCAACGGGCAGCCGTAGCCGAACGTCGACCACGAGCCGGCGCACGCGCGCGGGCCGACGGTGATCTGCACCGTGCCGAGGTTGCTGTTGCTGCGGCCGTCGGCGGCCGCGTAGGTGAACGAGTCGGCGCCGACGTAGTCGTCCCACGCGCGGTAGACCGCCGTGCTGCCGTCGAACGCGACGGCGCCGTGCTTGGGCTGCGAGACGATGCGCAGCGTCAAGGTGTCCGGGTTGGGGTCGGTCGCGGACAGCGTCATCGTCAGCGGCACGTCGGTCGGCGTGCTCTGCACGCTGCTGGCCACGGTCGGCGGCGTGTTCGACGAAGGGTTCTCGCTGTTGGGCCCGTTGTGGCAGTCGTAGCAACCGACCTCGTAACCGCGCCAGAAGCTCTTGGTGCCGAACTGCGTGCTCAGCGTGCGGTCGCCGTGGGAACGCGACAGCGGCGTGCCGCGATAGTTGGTGCCGTGGCAACCCCGGCAACTCGCGGTGCCCTGGGTTTCAGCAGCGTCCTGGTGGTCATGAACCCAGGCCGCCCCGGTGGGATGCATGCCGTGCGGCCCTTGATACTCGTCGTCCTCGAGCCCGGAGTGGCAGGTGCTGCACTCGACGATCGTGCCGAGGTGACCCTGCGCAGCGATGCTCTGCAGGTTGTCGTTGTTCTCCGACGACGGCCAGATCGCGTGCGGCGAGCCGTGGCACGCCGAACACTCGAGGCCGCCGTGCCCCGTGGAGAAGCGATACAACGACAGCCCGGTTGCCGGGACGTCGGGCGTCGTCGCGAACAGTTGGTTGTTGGTGGTGCGCGGATGGCCCGGAACGTCGAACACGTTGGTGAAGCGGATCGCGCCTGCGTTGCTGACGGCGTCGCCGGTGTGGCAACTCTGGCAGTTCGGTTCCTCGAGCCAACCGGAACGCGCCGGCGAACCGACCTCACTCATGCTGCCGTGACAGTCCTGGCAGGACATCATCGCCTCGCCGTCGGCGCCGATCGCCTTGCCCATCGCCCCGCGCAGACAGCGTGTCGCCGCGCCTGGGTGGCACGTGTAGCACGACGCGCGCGTGTTCACGTCGTCGAGGCGCTGGCCATCGGGCAGGCGCGCGTTGCCGTGCAACGTGTGCATCGCGCTGGTCATCGCCGTCACGCCGGGCTGCCCGGCCGCGCCGAGGGCCGCGCTGCCGTGGCAATTGGCGCACAACACCGCGTGGTTCTGGTTGATCGCGGTGTCGCGCAGGCCCAGTGACGAGTAGCCGACCGCCGCGAGGGCCGCCGTGTAGACCGGATCGCCGAGATGGCGGTCGTCGTGCAGCTGCAGGATGTTGATGCGATCGTCGACCGCGGGCGCGGCGTAGGCCCAGCCGTTCGTGGGCCGCGCCGCCGGACTGCCGCCCGAACCGTGGCACTGCACGCAGGCCATCTCGGCGGAGACCGGCACCACGATGTCGGTCGAGGCGATCTGCTGACCGCTGCTGTTGCGCGCCACGAGGCGCATCAAAGGGTACGGCTTCATCGCGCCGTTGTCGTCGTAGGGCGTCACCGGCACGCCCTCGGCGACGTAGTCCGACAGGCCGCTGTGGAACGGCATGTTCTGCGGCGTGTTCGTGAGGCCCGGCATGCGGAAGCCGGCGAGGCCCTGATCGGGCGGCGGCGACACGCCGAACAGCGCCTGCACGTGTTGCCAGAAGTCGGTCTTGCCGATCGAGGTCTTGTTGATCGAGCCGCTCGGGTCGGCGACGGCCTCGTAGGTCACGGTGTAGCTCGCGCTGCTGCTCAGCTGCCCGTTGCGCAGCAACTGGGCGTGGAACGTGTTGTACGGCGGCAGGATCGAGAACACCGACATGTCACCGTCCATGCAGTGCATGCCGAGGTCGTTCCAGCCGAGCAGACGCGGTGGACCTTGCGCGAGGAGGGGCGCGGTCAGTGCGAGCACCGCGGCGGCCGACGACAGGTAATGCGAGACCCCGCGCGGGGACGGCACAGAACGAGAGGGCATGAAACCTCCAGGCGAGAGACTGGCGCCCGGGGGAAGGGCGACCGCCTCACCCTACGTCACGCCGACGTCATGCGGCTCGTGCCGTAGTGCGTAGGAGCTCAGCCAACGAAGCGGTACTTCACGATCGCCCAGATCGCCGCGACCCCGTCGCGCCAGCTGCTCTTCACCAATGCCCGATCACGCCTTCGGCAGCCTCGGAGACCACGGCCCCGGCCGCGTTCACGCCCGGATCGAGCACCACCGCCTGATTGTGGAAGTGCAGCCCCACCAGCGCGGGCCAGTTGGGGATCGGCAGTCGGAACGTCGCCCACTGATCCTGCCCCAGGATCACCACCGCCGCGTCGATGGCGACGTGGCGGAAGCAGCCGGGCAGACCGATTGACGCGAGCGGCTGCGGCGTCGTGCCCTGCCAACCGAACACCATCATCGCGACGTTCTGCGGCAGACCGACGACGTTGACCTCGAGCGTGGCGTCGATGCGCGGGGTGTCCATCGGCACCAGGCGCGCAGCCGGTAGGGTGCCTGCGCAGCCAGGGGCAGTCGTCACGTAGGTGCTCGTCGGGCCGACGCGGGCGCCGACGTCCTCGAAGCACCCGGAGACCTCGACGTACGAGGTGCCGGGGACGAGCGGCGGGATGCGTTCCTGACCGTCATCGTTGCCGAAGACCATCACCGAACCGTCCGAGAGACGAAGGGTCGAGTGGTAGCTTCCTCCCGCCAGTTCGACGCAGGTCTTGCCGGCTGGGATCGCGGGCAGCTGATTCGCGTCGTAACCCCACGCCAAGACCCGGCCACGATTCGTGCGACCGAGATTGCGGAAGTCGCTCGCGCGCACCTCGACCCAGTGTTCGCCAGCCGGCAACTGCGGAACGTTGAGTTGCCCATCGCTGGACTGCCCCAAGCAGAGAATGACCCCGTCCGATCGCAATAGACAGGTCTTCAGATACTCGGCTTCCACCTGCGTGTAGCGAAGACCCGGAGGAAGCGGAGGGATGTTGCACTGCCCGTAGTTGTTCGAACCGAAGGCAACGACCTGGCCGTCGGAACGGAGTGCGACGGAGTGAGAAACGGAAAGTGCAACACCCGTGTAGGTCACACCACTGGGAAGTGGTGGAACCGATGTCTGCCCCGCGTAGTTGGCCCCCCAGACCACAAGCGCGCCATCCGAGCGCAACGCTGCGCTGGTGACAGCGGCCGCCGCGACGCTGGTATAGACCTGGCCCGAAGGCAGCGGAGGAACACTCGTCTCTCCATAGAGGTCACGGCCCCAGGCATGTACCTCTCCCGAACTGGTCAAGCCAAGGGTGTGGTACTCGCCCTTCGCGATCTGCGTCCACCGTTCAGCCGCGGACAGGGACGGCAGAAAACTCTGGGTCCAGTTGTTGGCCCCCCATGTCACAACGCGCCCATCCGCGAGCAGCACAGCGCTGTGCGTGTCCCCGGCAGCGACCTCGACGACGGGCACTCCGACGGGTAGCGCAGGCACATTGCACTGCCCCCACAGGTTGCCTCCCCACGTGACGACTACGCCATCCGAACGCAGCGCGATGCTGTGGTACTGCCCGCCGGCGACCTTCACGTAGCTGATCCCCGATGGCGGCGTCGGCACGTTGCACTGGCCGTCGGTGTTCTCGCCCCAGGCGACGGCCATGCCATCGGAGCGGATCGCCAGCGAGTGCCATTCTGCAGCCGCGATGTCGATGTAGATCATCCCAGATGGCAGCGAAGGCACCTGCGTTTGGCCAGTCGTGTTGGCTCCCCAAGCCGCGATCTGGCCATCACTGCGCAACGCCAGTGCGTGAATCTGCCCAGCGTCTATCCGCACGTACTGCGTCCCGGGCGGCAGGAGCGGCACGAGATGCAGGAAGTACGGAAGGATGCCCCAGGTGGTGGCCGTACCATCGGAGCGCAGCGCCAGATAGAAACCTCCACCCGCCTTGACATCCGTGTAGGTCGTTCCCGAAGGCAGAACAGGTATGGGCCAGGTCCCGTGCTGCCCGCCCCATGTGACGATGTCCCCATTGTTCAACAAGCCGATGCCGTAGTTGGCGTCGACGTCGAACGCGGTGAAGAACAGGCCCGCCGGCGGCAACGGAACGTCGCAGGGGTAGCGCCCCGAGCCGTTCACGAACACCCGACCGTCTGCCCGCAGCACACCGGTGACCAGATTCGCGCAGCACAGGTGCGTGACCTGGCCCTGTCGGCCCTCGGTGTCGAACCCGACGATGCCCCACGAGCGGATGGAGGAAGGAACCTGCTGCGCAACCGCGGTGATGCCCGAAAGCAGCAACGACAGCACTGAGAGCGGGACCTTCATGACGTTCTCCTGGCCCGAGTTCGAGCTGGCCACCGAATCGGAGACCAGCTGACACCGACAGGCCATTGAAAGCGAGCCCCCCGCAGCGATCACTCCCCTCTCGCGCCGCAGCTCACCCCACGAAGCGGTACTTCACGATCGCCCAGATCGCCGCGACCCCGTCGCGCCAGGTGATCTTCTTGCCTTCGCTGTACTTCCGCCCCTGATAGCGGATCGGCACCTCCCAGATGCGCACCGGCCGTTTGGCGATCTTGGCGGTGAACTCGGGTTCGACCGTGAACCGCCGACTGTCGATCGACAAACCCTGCAGCACCTCGCGCCGGAAACACTTGTAGCAGGTCTCCATGTCGGTGAGGTTGAGCCCGGTGAACAGGTTGCTGACGAACGTCAGCACGCGGTTGCCGAGGTAGTGATAGAAGTGGTCGCGCTCGCGGCCCGGGTCGCGGTTGTCGACGAGATAGCGCGAGCCGAACACGACGTCGGCGTCGCCGCGCACGATCGGCTCGAGCAGCACCGGGTAGTCGCGCGGGTCGTATTCGAGGTCGGCGTCCTGCACCACCACCACATCGCCGCGCGCGTGCTCGAAACCGGTGCGCAGCGCAGCGCCCTTGCCGCGGTTCTTGTCGTGCTCGAACACGCGCACCTCGGGATGGGCCGCGGCCAGCTCGGCGAGGATCTGCCGGCTGCTGTCCTTGCTGCCGTCGTCGACGAGCACCAGTTCCTTGCGGATCGGCACGGCCAGCACCTTGGCGACGATGTCGCGCAGCGTCGCCTGCTCGTTGTAGACGGGCATGACGACGCTGAGCAGGAAGTCGGCAGGCAGGGGCGGCAGCGGCGGAGTCTTCACGGGCGGGGCGCAGTTTGCCCGTTCGCGCGCGCGGCGACAACTTCGGCGAGCAGACCGCCGAGCAACACCACCGCCGCGGGCAGCAGCTGGAACAGCACGCGCGTGTACGACGTGTCGAGATGGAAGCGCAGCGGCAGGAAGCTGCCGACGTAGACGACGTGCAGGCCGACGAACGCGGCGAGCAGCGCGAGCACGGGCAGCGCCAGGGCAGACCGCAGGGCCCGGCGCGGCGCCAGCACGGCGCCGAGCAGCACCAGGGCGAACACCACGTGCGCGTGGCCGACGTCGACGAACAGCCGCAGCGCCTCGCCGCACAGCGCGGGCACGCGTTCTGGCCACTGCTCGGCCATCAGCGTGAACATCGACTTGCCGGTCGGGTTGTTGCCGAACAGGTCGCTGCGCATGCCGAAGCGGCGGTTCCAGAGCATCGAGTAGCCGACCACGCACGCGGCGGGCAGCAGCAGCCGCAGGTTGCGCCGCGAGAACCCACCGGCCAGCGGCGGCAGCCACAGGCGCGTCAGCAGCGCCGCGCCGCCCGCCGCGACGAGATAGAGCATGGTCTCGTTCTTCGACCACACGGCGAACGCGAGACCGAACGCCGCGAGCCACGCAAAGCGCCGGTCGCCGTGCTCTCGCCAGCGTAGCCAGCCGTCGAGCGCGACGACGACGCCGAGCGCGACCAGACCGTCGGCGTAGGCGGTGCGGCACAGCGACGAGAACTCGGGCTCGAGCAGCACCAACGAAGCCAGCAGCGCCGCGGGCAGCGGCGCCAGCCGTCGCCGCAGCGCCGCGGCGACGGCGACGAACAGCGCGACGTTGCCCAGTTGCACGGGCCAGCGGTTCTCGAACTGCACGAAGTCCGGGGAGCCGGTCCACGAATAGACCCACGCCTGCAGCAGCGGGTCGAGTTGCGGGTAATCGGGGTGCAGGTTGTAGACCTGCATCGCCGCGAACTGCGCCGGCCAGTCGACGAGCAACGACTTGGCCTTGAGTGACCAGATGTTGCCTTCGTCACCCTCGATGCACGGCCGGTCCATGCCGGCCGCGACGAACAGCAGCGCCAGCGCGACGCCGAGCAGCACGAACGCGGTGTAGCCGCGGCCGGCGCGCGGCGCCGGCGCCGATGGTGTCCACGAACAGCGGCCCCCGAACGCCCCGAGTGCGATCGCGAGCAGGGCCGGCGCGATCCACCACCACGTCGGCGGCAGATGCAGTTCGAGCGCCAGCTGCACGCCGAGCGCGAGCAGCAGACAGCCGAGCAACCACGCCCACGCGCCGTAGCCGAGCCGGTCGTCGCGCCAGCGCAGCCCGAGCACGCGCATGCCGAGCGCGCCGAGCACGGCCGGCGCGAGCAGGGCGAAGAACGCCATCACGGCACCCTCCGCAGCCGCCACAGCCGCATCAGCACCGTGCCGACCCGCTCCTCGCGGATCAGTTCGTAATCGCCGCCGACGGTCAGCGGCGCCGCGCTGCCCTGCGTGCCGTCGAGCACCAGCAGGCGCCCGACCAGGCCCGGCTCGACCAGCGCCTGAAGTTCCTCGGCGTCGTAGGCCGGCCGCACGTCGCGCGGCCGCGGGTAGATGAGGTTCTTGAGCCGCCCCCACATGCCGCGCAGCTGCCGCGCCCATTCGCCGCGCGGGTCATTCGCGTCGAGCACGAACTGCTGGCCGCCGTAGGGGCTGTAGAGCACCAGCCGACCGTCCTCGGGCAGCGCGGTGCGGATCGCCTGCACGAGACTCGCCGGGATGCCGCTGGTGCGCAGGATGCGCGCCTCGGCCGGCTCGCTGCAGCCGCGCGCCGCCGCCGCGGCGGCTGTCGCGACGCGGCCCGCCGTTCGCCACCCGAGCACCACCACGAACGCCGCGACGACGACGCAGACGAGCACCGGCAACACGCGCTCGGCGGGCGTGGTCGACGGAGAGGGCGATTCAGACGTCGGGGAGGTCACGGAAGTCGAAGTCCACCGGCGCACTGCCTTCGCTGCCGGGGGCCCCGGTGGCGTATCGAGCCACGAGCACGCGCGCCAGTTCTTCCTCCTGACAATGTGCTTCCACATCCGCCGGCGATGCGTGCCATTGCTCGAGCACGCCGGTCACCGACGCGGCCAGCACGAACGCAGTCTGTGCGGGATCCTCGGCGACCAGGGTGCCGTCGCGCATGCCCTGCACCAGCAGCTCACGCACACACGCGCGCAACCAGCGCAGCTCCTGGCGATCGTCCTCGCGCAATCGCGCCGTGAAGCGACCGCGCAGCTCGGTCGCGAGCACCCGCAGCAGGTGCGTCGCTTCGGGTTCGCAAAAATGAAACGCGAGGTAGTTGGCCAGGAACGCGCGCAGCGCGGTGGCTGCGCCGCCGGCGCCGGCAGCGGGCACCTGCAGGGTGCGGCGACGCCGTTCGCGCCAATGGTCGAGCACGGCGAAGAACAGCTCTTCCTTGCCCGCGAAGTGGAAGTAGACGCCGCCCTTGGTGACGCCGGCGCGCGCGGCGATGCCGTCGAGCGTGGCGCCGGCGAAACCGGCTGCAGCGAACTCGACCGTGGCGGCCGCGATCAGCCGCTCGCGCAGGTGGAGATCCGGCGTGCGCGGCATCGTCACCCAGACCGCTCAGCGCGGCCGGTAGAACTCTTCCCGCACGTGCTTGGGCAGGTAGAAGTCGACCAGGAACGGGTTCCAGGCGCGCTCTTCCTGCGAGAACTGATCCATGTCCGCATAGATCCGCGAACGCTCGGCGGCGCGCTCTTCCTGCATGTCGACCGGCTGCACGCGCAGGCCGATGCGCTCCTCGAACGGCACCAGCGGCACGACCGCGCCGGTGCCGTTGTCGTCGACGCGCAGCACCACCGAACGCGCGCGGCGCAGCACGTAGACGCGGTTCTCGTCGTTGCGCTTGAACAGCGACGCGAGGTGGATCGTGAACACGTCCGACTTGGTCGTCAACGCCGCCTGGAAGTCCGCCTTGATCTGCGGATCCGCCAGACCCGCGAACTCCTCGACCTTCTCGAGGTCGGCGACGGTCTCGAAGAACTTGTACTTCTGGTCGGCACCGAGCTGCAGGTCGCCGAAGTCACTGACGTCGGTGCTGACGCCCTCCTCCTCGGCCTTGGCCATCTCCTCCTCGTCGACCTCGTTGCGGTAGCGGATGATCGCGTCGATCACACGGTCGGGGATCTTGTCGGGCGGGAACAAGGCGCGCAGCACCGGCCGCGTCGCGGTGTTGACGTTGATCAAGATGCCCAGGCCATCGGGTTGGGGCGGCGCTTCGTTCTCGGCCGGCGAAGCCAGCCCACCACCTTGTTTGCCGGTGCCACCTGCGGGCGCGGCACCGCCCTGACCGCTGCCCTGGCCGCCGCTCTGGCCACCGCTGCCGGGCTGGGAAGGCTCGGTGACCGCCTGCTTCGCCTGCTGCCGCGCGACCTTCTCGGGATCACCGGGATCGATGACCACGCTGGTCCACAGCGTCAGCACCGACTCGAGCCCGAGGTGAACCTTGCCGTCGAGCACCTTGTCGTAGAACAGTTCGTCCTTGACCGACGGCAGCAGCAGCAACTCGTCGAGGTGCATCGGCAAGGTGATCTCACGGCGCCTCTCGTCGTCGGACTTCAGCTTGGGCCGCGGGATCGCGTCGAGGTCGGGGCGCTTGGCCCAGTCCTTGATCTCCATCGCGATGCGTTCGGCGTCGCCGGTCGAGATGTCGAACTCGGTGTCCTCGCGCAGCGAGTCGAGCAGACGCACCAGGCGATCGCGCGAGAACTCGGCGAACTCCTCGTCGTAGCTCCACAGCGCCAGGATGTTGAACTTGCGGTTCTCGTCCTCGACCCACACGTAGGTGGTGATGTCCTCGTCGGCGTTGCCGACCGGATGGAACCACGAGTCGCGGCTGCTGTCGCACTTCGTCGACGGATCCTCTTCGGGCTCTCCTTCGCCGCCGGCGGCGCCGCCGGACTCACCGCCCTGTGCACCCCCCAGTGCGCCGCCGAGCCCGCTGCCGGCGCCGCCCTCCTGTTCCATCTGCCCGGCGAGGTCGTCGATCAGCTGCTGCTCGACGTCGCCGAGCTGGTAGGCCATCAGGTTGCGCATGCGCGCCAGCAGCGCGTCGTTCTCGCCGGTCGAACGCACCATGCGCGACGACACGACCAGTTCGGCCACCAGGATGTAGAGCAGGATCGAGAAGATCAGGGTCAGCACCAGCGCCACGCCGCTCTCGGCGGCACGACTGGGGCTGGCTGGACGACTTGGGACGGACATGCTGGACGGACCTCGGCCGGGAGCGGCACCACCGGGCGGAACACCGGCTTGGGACGGGCAGCGTAGCGGGTTCTTCCGCCGCCGTCCCGCGATCAGAGCCCCAGCGAGGACCGCGGGTCGCCGCGGTCGGTGACGATGCGGGGCCGGATCAGGAACTCGATGGTGGTCTTGGAGCGGGTCGTGCTCGTCGACCGGAACAAGAAGCCCAGGATCGGGATGTCCCCGAGGATCGGCACCTTGGTCTCGCTCTCGAACTTCGACTCCGAGGTCAATCCGCCGATCACCAGGGTGTGGTCGTCCTTGAGGTAGACCGTGGTCACCGCGGTGCGCTCGCTGGTGATCGGCGTCACCACCGGATCGGTGTCGGCGAAGCCCGTGATCGCCGAGACGTCGGCGTAGATCTGCAGGATCACCGAGTCGGTGCCGGCGAGCGTCGGGATGATGTTCATCTTCACGCCGACCGGCAGGAAGGCGATGTCGACGGCGACGTTGCTGCCGAGCTGCGAGATCTTCGACTTGGGGAACGGCACCTGCGACACGGTCGAGATCGAGGCGATGCCGCCGTTGCGCACCACCAGCTTGGGTGCGCTCTGGATGTCGGCCAGGTTGTTGGCCTCGAGCGCCTCCAGCACCATGTTGAGTTCCCAGCTCGAGTGGATGCCGCCGAGCGTGAACATGCCCAGATCGGTCACCGGCGACGAACCGACGACGGGCTGTCGCAGCGGGAACGACGACGTGTACGAACGCACCAGCTGGTTGCTGCTCAGGTTGTTGAGGATCGGCGTGTTGGCGTCGATCGGCGACACGCCGAAGGCCAGGGCGTCGTTGGCCTGGTATTCGATCACCTGCACGGTGATCTCGATCTGCGGGATGCTCGAGTAGAACAGGTCGAGCGATTGCTCGAAGGCGGCCAGCGCCGCGGGCTGAGCCGTGATCAGCACCAGCGCCACGGTCGGCGCCTGCGGCGGCGCGAGCGCGGGTGCGCCGGTCACGGCCGGTTTGTTCTGAGCGTCGACGATCACCGCTCCGGTCAGGATCTCGAAGTCGGGCACGTAGGTGACCTCGATCTCCTGCCCCTGCAACATGCGCCCGAGGATGCTCTTCGACTGCGCGCCGCCGATCTTGGTACCGGGAACTGGCACCGGCATCTTGTCGCGACCGGGTTCGAGCGGCTTGTCGGCGATCTCCTGGATCAGCTTGAGGAACGTCGCGCCGAGTTCGCCGGCCATGAAGTACTGCTTGGTCAGCCGCCCGTCGGGACCGATCAGTACGGTGCTGCCGAACTGCGTTCGCAGCCGCGCGTTGCGCTGTTCCGGAGTCTCCTGGGGATCTTGCGGGTCCCGCCCCTCGCCAGCCGCGGCGTTCGGGTCGAGGGCGGCTGAAGCATCGCGAAACCCGCCACCCAGGCCCCAGGCCAACGGCCCCAGCGCCGTCCCCGAACGGCCTGCCGAGCCGGCAGCGACTTTCGCCTCGAGCACCACGGGGTCCAACCGATTCGGCGGACCGCTGACGCAGGCTGCGGCAAGGACGCCGCTGGTGAGCACGAGGGCGAGGTGTGACCGCGACCGCAGTCGCCCTGGGCGCAACCCGAGAGGAGGGAATGGCACGATCACGGATTGTGCGCTGCGTGCACCCGCGATGGAATCACCAGTCCGGGTGTGCAAACGAAACGAGGAGGGCGTGGGGACGAGCGCGGGCGGCTGGGGAGGGCGGGTCAGCCCGCCGGAGCGGGATCAGGCGTCCAGTTTGTCGATGACCTTGTCGGTCAGGTCGACGACTTCCTTGCCCTGTTCGTCGCTGATGTCGTCCTTGCGCACGACCAGGTCGCGGCTCTCGTCGGTCGCGACGCTCTTGACCGCCTCGCGGATGCGGGTCTTCATCTTGCCCAGCAGCTGCTTGCCCTGCGCCGAGTCGGGGTCGATGCCATCCGACTGCATCTTCTTCCACTCTTCGGTCGCCTCACGCACCTTGGACTCATCGATCGTGGCCGGCGCCGAAGTGTTGCTCGCGCTGCCCGTGTAGACCACGGCACCCCGCTTGAGCTTGACCTGCGCGGTAGCGGCGACAACCAGCAACAGCGACATCGCGCCGATCCGGACCAGACTGTTCAAGATGGACTTCATGGCTTCCCGTTGGGACGCGGCACCATGCCCTCCATGGCCGCCGCGAGGCAATCGTGTCTTGGCAAACGACGGGCCACACAAATTGGTCGTTATCCGCCAAGCGACACAACCGAATCAGGAATCGCCACTTGAGCCATCGAGAATAAAGCTGGCGGGGATCCCGCCGATCGCATGGCGGAAATCTTCTTGCCAGCCAGAAACTGGTCACGCACTGCTTCCGGGGACGGATGGCCGATAAAACGTGCCCCGCCGGCTGCCTACCCGCTCGAGCAACCCCAGGCCGACCAGCATCTGCAGGTCGCGCAGCGCGGTGCGGTGAGAGACCTTGGCGACCTCCATGTGATCCTGCGTGGTCAGACTGCCGCGATCCTGGGCGAACCGCAGCGCCAACTGCAGCCGCTCGGCCTGGGCTTCACCACCCGCCTGCAGCGGCGGCCCCGCGGGCGGCAACGACGGCAGCAGCACGACCGGCTCAGCTGCCGGCATGGGCGCGACCTCATCCGCCACCCCCACGTCGTCGTCCAGGGGGGCCGCCACGATGGCGCGCCCCGCGGACCGCGTCGGGGTGAGTTCGGCGACGGCGGCTTCGACCGCGGGCCCAAGCGCCATGCCCCCCAAAGCCATCTGCACGTCGCGCCGCGACACGACGTCACCGCGCGCCAGCACCATCGCCCGCAGCACCGTGTTGCGCAGTTCGCGGATGTTGCCGGGCCACTCACGCCGGTAGAGCTCGTCCATGGCCTCGGGCGAGAGGGCCCGGACGTTGCTCTGCCCGGCGTCGACCAGGTCGCGCCGGAAGTGCTCGATCAGGCCCGCCAGTTCCTGCTTACGTTCGCGCAGCGGCGGCACCCGCACGACCATGCCCTGCAGGCGGTAGTAGAGGTCCTCGCGGAACGAACCCTCGGCGACCATGCGGCTGATGTCCCGGTTGGTCGCGGCGATCACGCGCACGTCGACGCGCACCGGGTCGGTGCCGCCGACGCGATCGATCTCGTGTTCCTGCAGCACACGCAGCAGCTTGACCTGCACGTCGAGCGGGATGTCGCCGACCTCGTCGAGGAACAACGTGCCGCCATCGGCCTGTTCGAAACGACCGATCTTGCGCCGGTCGGCGCCCGTGAACGCACCCTTCTCGTGGCCGAACAACTCGCTGGCGAGCAGGGTCTCGGACAGCGCCGCGCAGTGCACCTTGATCAGCGGCCCGCCGGCGCGCCGGCTCCAGCGATGCACGAGGTTGGTGAGCACTTCCTTGCCGACGCCGGTCTCCCCCTCGAGCAGGATCGGCAGGTCGGTCGGCGCAACCCGTCGCAACGTGCCGTAGACCTCGCGCATCGCCGGACTGATCGCGGTGACGCCGGCGCGTTCGAGGCTTTCGTCGGACTCCATCGCCGACGCGAACGGCGTGCGCAGCGCCTCGAGCCGCGCCCGGGTCGCGTCGAACAAGAACTCCGTCGACGGCGCCTCGTCGGGGAATTGCACCACCACGCCGCGCGGCGACTGCTCTTCGACCTCGTTCTCGGGCAATCGTTGCACCAGCTCGGCCCAGGTGCGCAACACGGCTTCGATCGCCTGATCCGCGGCGGCGCGGTTGGCACCCGGCATCAGCACCTCGAAGCGGCCGCCGCCGGCGTGACAGACCACCGCGCTCGCGGGCAGTTCGCGCTGCACGATGCCGGCGAAGCGACGCAGACCGCGCGGCCGGCTCTCGCCGTCGCCGAGCTCGATCGCCACCATCGCCAGCGGCTGACCGTTCTGCTGCGCCAGCGACACCTCGTCGACCGCACGCTGGCGGAAGTAGTCGGGCGTGAAGCAGCCCGTGACCGGGTCCTGCACGGCGAGCCGGTGCAGTTGCGAACGCTCGAGCGCGATCGACGCCTGCGAGACCACGGTGCCGAGCAGTTCGAGGTCGACCTCGAGCGGTTCGAGGCGCTCGAAGCCGAGCAATACGACGCCGCGCACGCGGCCCGCGAAGGCGATCGGCAGGCCGAGCAGCGAGCGCGCCCGCGGCAACACGGAGTTCCACGGCAGCGGCAGGCTGCCGCGCGCACTGCTGCACGAGAACACGCCGGCCAGCGGCGCGAGCAGCGCCGAGCCGTTCGGCAGCGGCAGGTGCAGGGGCTCGCCGCCGCCATGCACGAGCAACCCCATCGCGTGCTGGTCGAGCAGGGCGATGCGCACCGAATCCGCGGCCGTGTGCCCCGAGCAGAACCGGCTCAACAACGACACGATCGTCGCTTCGTCGTCGTTCGCCGACAGCTCGTGCATGGCGCGATTGAGAGCCTGCAGGTCCTGCACACGCCCCTCGAGATCCGCGGCCATCTGGTTGAAGCGGCGCGTCAGGCGCCCGATCTGCCCACCTTCCTCGACGGCGACGCGGGTTTGCAGCTGGCCCTTCGACAGGGCCAGGGTGCCTTCCTCGAGACGCTCGACCGGACGGCTGATGCGACTGCTGACGACGAACGACAAGAACGCGGCGAGCACGACCAGCGAGCCGGCGACGAGCAGGAAGAAGGCACGCACCGGGATGCGGCCGATCGCCAGGTCGAGCGAGGCGCGCTGGTCGGGTTGCGCCACCACGAGCAGACCGCGCGGCGTGTCCTGCAGGTCGCGCAACACCTCGCTGCCGAACACGTAGTTGCCGGCGTCTGCGGCCAGACGATCGACCACCGGACTGCGCGTCTGCAGCCCCGTCGCCAGCACCCGTTCGCGCTCGCCCATCACCGGCGGGTCCATCGCATGCGCCAGCAGCCAACTCGCTTCGGGCTGGCCCGAACTGACCGCCAACGGATATCCGCGGGTGTCGGTGAGCAGCAGCGATTGTCCGGGAGCCAGCGACCCGAGCAGGTCCCCGTCGAGCGGCCGCGCCGCGGTCAGACTCATCGTGCCGCCGCGGAACGACTGTTCGGCGCGCACGCCCAGCAACAGCGCGCCCCACTGGAAGAACAGGCCCGGATCGAGGCGCGCCGGCGTCTCGAGATTGGCCATGCGCGGTTCGCCGACGACGAGCACCAGCGGCTCCGCGACCTGGGCGCCCAACGACGGCTGCCACTCCAGTCGCAGGAAACCACCGCGCCATTCGGGTGGCAACTGGCCGGCGAGCAGCTTCTGCAGTTCCGAACGCACTGCAGGCACGGCTTTGGCGAACCCGGCCTCCTGCACCCGTTCGAGCCTGCCGACGGCCAGCTGCGCCAACCCCTGCAGCCACTGCCGCGCCGAGTTGCGCACCTTCTCCTTCTCGCCGTCGAGCTGCTGCACCGAACTGCGCACGGTCGCCAACATGCTCTCCTGCACGTCCTTGGCGTGGCCGGTCTCGAGCACCTGCACGAGCACGAGCGACAGCAGTCCGAGCGGCGCCAGCGACGCCAGCGACATCACCGTCATCAGCCGAAAACGCAGGTTGGCGGCAGCGGCCAGCAGCTCGCTGAGCAGCACCAGCAACAGCGGCGTGCCGATCAGACACAGCAACAGGCCGATGCGCGCATCGAGCTGCCGCCGGGCGTCCCAGGCCTCGTCGGTGTCCGAGACGCCGAGCACCGCGCCGTCCCAGCCGTCACCCTGCAGCGGCGCGAACAACGTCACCCGGCGACTGCCGTCGGGGAGCACGTCCTCCTTGGCGGTCACGGCGACATCCTGCGCCGCGCGCGGCAGCTGCAGATAATCCTGCCGCAACTCGGCCGGCAACGTCGCCTCGCTGAGCCGGCCACCGCGATAGATCAGCAGCGCGGTGTCGCGCAGCCGATCGAGCACATCCTTGCGCAGGCGCCGTTCCTGTCCTTCGCGCACCAGCGGCGAATCGACCGGGTCCTGCGGCGCAGCGACCCGTTCGTTGCCGAACACCACCGATCGGAAGCGCATCCGGTAGGTGGCGAGGTTGCGGAACTCGATCGACGCCAGTTCGACGCCAGGCGGCAGGTCGAGCACCGGATAGACCAGGTTGATGTGCTTCTCCTGGTTCTTGTCGACCCAGGTCAGCGCGATCGACGCCGGCGACTCCTCGGGGGGATCGTCGCGCGTGTTGTGCACCGCCAGCTCGTAGAACATGCTGACCTGGTGGTCGAGCACGATGGTGCGCGGGGGCACATCACCGGCGAAGTGCAGCACCAGTTCGGCCACCGACGTGCCCGGTGACGCGGCGGCCTGATCGGGGTAGGTGGCGCGATAGAAGAACCAGATCTTCTGGAACGGCTCGCTGACCGGTGGGATCGCGACCTTGGCGGTGGCGCCGGGCGCGAGTTCGATGCCGGCGTCGATCGGGTAGGCACCGCGCAGATCGGTGAGCACGCCGCCCAGCGACGGCGTGCCGAGCAGCAGCGGCTCGATCGCTCCCGGCCGTGCGCCTTCGAGCGAGATGCCGACGAGCCGCAGACCGGAGTCGCGCTCGGGGACCACGCTGAGCGAACGCAGCCCACCCTCGAGCGCCAGCGGCACCAGACACGCCTGGTCGACGTCGCTGCCCAACATCGTGCCGTCGTAGAACGGCCCGGTGAGCACCACGTCGCGCGAGTGCAGTTCACCCGACCCGTAGTCCAGACTCAGCCGCAGCCGCGGCGACGGCAGGCTGCGTTCTTCGAACGACGACAAGAACGGCCGCCCGACCACCAGGAACAGGCGCGTGCCCTGCAGCGGCGGATCGAACTGGAACGACTCCGGACGCTCCGGCAGCAACGGCAGCGAATAGGCGCGCACCGGCAGGTCGTCGAAGGTGCGCACGCCGGGGCCGAACTGTTCTGGCGCCAGTTCGGCGAGGGTCCGGTAGGTCATGTAGCGCTGGCGCGCGATCGCCTTGCCGGCCATCAAGTCCATCAGGGCGCGGTCGCGGCTCGCGCCGCGGTAGCTCGCCAGCGTGCCCTGCTCGAACTTGCCGAGCGCGTCCTGGATCGTGGTCAGGGCGACGTCGAGTCGCTGGCGTTGCTCGGCCACGCGCATGTCCCCGAGCAGGTCTGGCAACCACAGGCCCAACCCGAACATCAAGCAACCGCAGCCGAGCAGCACCGAACGCAACCACTGCGCCCGCATCCGCACCTTGGTCCAGCCGCGCAGCACCAGCACCAGGGCGATGACGGTCGCCAGCGGCACCAGGAAGAACGGCAGGTCTTCGATCAGTTCGTTCGACAGCAGTGGCGCGCCGCCGCGCAACGACACCAGCGGCCCCGGACGCGGCAGCAGCAGCGCCCCCAGGCCCTTGGCGGCCGCCGGGTCCAGCCCGCTCCAGGACATCACTACCGCCTTGTGGTCGTCGGCCGGATCGAAGTCGCGCAACACCACGTTGAAGCCGAGCCTGGCCGCCCCCGGCAGCAGCGCCGGGAAGTGGTGGAACGGCAGGGCGATCTCGAACTGGTAGGAGACCTCGTCGAGCCGCTTCGTGGCGACCCGCACCCCGGTCATCTGGCTACCAACCTGACGGCCGCTGGCGGCGCCGTTGTCGACCCAGGACCAAGGTCGCAGCCGACTCCACGGCATCAGATGGAATCGCACACCGTCGGCGCGGAAGGTGTCGCTCTCGCCGGAGCCGAGGAAGAACTCGATACGGTCGAAGAATTCGCCAGCGACCTGGTTTTGGTCACGCGGAATCTGGTCGTCGCGAACCAGGCCGGCGATGTAGAGGTGGTTGGTATCCGCGGCGAGCAGGAACTCTGCCGAGAGGTCGCGGAAGTCGGACCAAAACTCCTTGCCCTCAACCAATAACGCCGCGTCGTCGAGGCGCAGTCGCCCCTTCTGTGCAGCCCATTCGCCGAGCTCTCCGTCGATCTGCGGGCTCAGTTGGCCGATGACCAATTGCGGCGCGGGCTGCTGCCCGGGCAAGTTCGCCACGAGCAACAGCAGTGCTGCGGCCAGGCAGCGGGCGACGAGGACGGGGCCTGACATGCCGCGGCATGGTAGCCGCGGATGGCCTTCCTAGGAACCGCGGACGGCGTTCACCGCCCGCGGTCCGATGCCAGTCGCTCAGCGACGACGGCGACGACCACGGTCACCGCCCTCGCGGCCACCGCTGGGGCGACGCTCGTCACCGAGCAGGTTCTCGATCGGCTCCAACTCGCCGATGTCGTCGAAACCGGCCGGTGCCGCGGGCGGCACTTCGTCTTCGAACTCGGCCATCGGCATGCGGGAAGGTCCCCTGCCACCGCGGTCCTGACGCTCGGGACGCTCGCTGCGGACCGGACGGTCTTCGCGGGCGGGACGGTCCTCGCGGGCGGGGCGATCCTCGCGGGCGGGCCGATCCTCGCGGGCAGGCCGGTCTTCACGAGCCGGACGGTCTTCGCGCCCGGGCCGGTCACCGCGCGGAGCACGCTCCTCGCGCATGGGGCGATCCGGACGCGGGCCGCGGTCGTCACGAGCCGGACGGTCCTCGCGCATCGGCCGATCACCGCGCGGACCACGGTCCTCACGCAGCGGCCGATCCTCGCGGGCCGGGCGATCTTCGCGAGCCGGGCGGTCCTCACGAACCGGACGATCATCGCGCATCGGGCGGTCGGCGCGCGGACCACGGTCCTCACGCAGTGGCCGGTCTTCGCGGGCCGGACGGTCCTCGCGCATCGGCCGATCGCCGCGCGGACCGCGGTCGTCGCGCATCGGGCGATCGTCGCGAACGGGGCGATCGTCGCGCGCCGGACGGTCCTCGCGGACCGGGCGGTCGCCACGCGGGCCGCGGTCGTCGCGCATCGGCCGGTCAGAACGCGGCGCACGTTCTTCACCCGCCGGGCGCTCGGCACGTTCACCCCACGCTTGCGGCGGGCGACGGTCATCGCGGTCGCGCCGGCTGCCGCGATCGTCATGGCCCCGCGGCTCACGGTCGCGGTCCCGACCGCCGCGGAACTCACCGCGCTCGGGGCGGGCTTCGAAGTCGCGCGGCTCGCGCTCGACGCGCGGTTCACGCTCGACGCGCGGCTCGCGGGCCGGACGCTCGAAGTCGCGACCACCGCGCTCCTCGCGCTCGTCGCGACGCGGACCGCGGTCGGGCCGCGGCCGACGCTCGGCCGTCTCGTCACCAGCCTCGGTCCTGGTCGGAGCGGGCGCCGCACCGGCACCAGCGCCCGGGGTCAGCAAGGCCTTGCGGCTCAGCTTGACCTTGCCGAAGTCGTCGATCGCGATCACCTTGACCTTGATCACGTCGCCGATGCGCACGACGTCGGTCACCGCACGGATGAACTCGTCGGACAGCTCGCTGACGTGCACCAGGCCCTCCTGGCCCGGCAGGATCTCGACGAACGCGCCGAACTCCTTGATCGCGGTGACGCGGCCCTCGTAGGTGCCGCCGAGTTCGATCTCGGCAGTCATCGACTTGAGGTGGTTGATGCAGGCGAGCACCTTCTCGCTGTTCACGCCGGTGACGGTGCACATGCCGCCGTCCTCGATCGCGATCTTGCACTCGAACTGCTCCTGCATGGCGCGGATGTTCTTGCCACCCGGGCCGATGATCAGGCCGATCTTCTCGTTCGGCACCTGGACCGATTCGAGGCGCGGCGCGTTCGGGCTGAGCTGCGCCCGCGGCGCACGCAGCGCCTTGAGCATCTCACGCAGGATGTGGATGCGGCCCTGGCGCGCCTGCTCGAGCGCCTCGGCCATGATCTCGCGCGTCAGACCATCACACTTGATGTCCATCTGCAGCGCGGTGATGCCGTTGCCGGTACCGACGACCTTGAAGTCCATGTCGCCGCAGGCGTCTTCGCTGCCGAGGATGTCGGAGAGCACCGCATAACGCTTGCCCTCCATCACCAGCCCCATGGCGATGCCGGCGCACGGCTGCTTGATCGGCACACCGGCGTCCATCATGCCCAAGGTGCCCGCGCAGACCGTCGCCATCGACGAACTGCCGTTCGACTCGAGGATCTCGCTGTTGACGCGGATCGTGTAGGGGAACTCTTCCTTCGTCGGCAACACCGGCTCGAGGCCGCGTTCGGCGAGCGCGCCGTGACCGATCTCGCGGCGCCCGGGCGCCATCATGCGCTTGACCTCACCGACCGAGTACGGCGGGAAGTTGTAGTGCAGCAGGAAGCGCTTCTTCGGCTCCTTCATCAGGCCGTCGATGATCTGCTGATCGTCGGTGCCACCCAGCGTGATGATGCCGAGGGCCTGCGTCTCACCGCGGGTGAACAGCACCGAGCCGTGCACTCGCGGCAGCACGCCGACCTCGATCGTGATCTGACGGATCGTCTTGGTGTCGCGGCCGTCGGCGCGACGACCGGCGAGGATCGACTCGCGCTCACCCTTCTTGACGATGCCGCCGACGATCTCGGCGACCAGCGTGTTCCAGGCCTTGGCCTGCCCTTCGGTCGAACCCGCAGGCGCCGGGAAAGCGCTGCAGGCCTGTTCCTTGGCCGCCTTGATCGCGGCGCTGCGCACCTGCTTGGTGCCGGGCGTGACCGGCGCCTTGCGCAACAACGCACCGAACTGGTCCTCGATCGCCGCGACGAGCTTCTCGTCGTGCTTGGGCGGCGTGAACTCCATCTTCGGCTTGCCGGCCATGTCGGCCAGCTCCTCGATCATCGCCACGATCTCACGCACGACCTTGTGCGCGAGTTGCAGCGCCTCGAGCATCGTCTCTTCGGCGACTTCCTTGGCGCCGGCCTCGACCATGACCACCGCCTCGTCAGAACCGGCGACCGTGAGGTTGAGCTTGTTCTCGGGGCTCTGGATCGTCGACCACAGCGGGTTGACCTGCAGCTTGTCGTCGACGAGGCCGATGCGCACCATGCCGAGCGTCGTGCCGTGCGGCACCGTGCTCAGCGCCAACGCGGCGAACGACGCGATCGCGGCGACGACGTCGGGATCGTTCTCGCGATCGGTCGACAACACCTGCGACAGCACCTGCACCTCGCGGCGGAAGCCGTCCGGGAACATCGGCCGGATCGACCGGTCGATGATGCGGCAGGCGAGGATCTCCTTGGTCGTCGGCCGGCCTTCGCGCTTGAAGAACCCGCCCGGGATGATGCCCGCGGCCGAGGTCTTCTCACGGTAGTCGACCGTGAGCGGGAAGAAGTCGATGCCTTCGGGTGCCTTGCCGCTGTTGACGCAGGCGAGCACCATCGTGTCGCCGTAACGCGCCACCACGGCGCCGTCGGAGAGCTTGGCCATGCGGCCGGTCTCCAGGGTGAGCGTGCGCCCACCGATCTCACGTTCGACGACCACGCGACCGGTCGGCGCCGGCGTCGCGGCGGCGCGGCCGCCGCTCTTGCTCGTCACCGGCTTGTCGTCGCCGGCCTTCTCAGCCGCCTTCTCAGCGGTCTTGCCAGCTGCAGCCTTGCGCGGCGCGCGCGGCGTGCTGGGTTTGCGGGGCGTCTTGGCGCTGCGCGCCGGGGAGTCTTCCGCCTTCTTCTTGCTTGCCATCAGTCTCTTGATTCTCTTGCTTGCTTTGCTTGTGGAACGCCTCGCTGCTGCCCCTACGGGGGCCCGCGCAGCACGGCGCCTCGGCGGAGATTCCGCCCACCGGTCGGCTGCCTCGCAGCGCGCCGGCGTTTGCGTCACCCGGTCTTGTCGGGGCGACGCATGGTTTCAGTCGATCCTTCCGTGCGCGCGCCGACCCAACTGGGACATCCGGCGAAGAACACGAAAGACGATGCGCCTTGGCGGCGCTCCGGGGGGTGGATCAGCCATCGCGGCTGCCTGCGCACTTCCCTTCACGGGTTCGCCGATAGTCGCGGCGACGGCAGGAACGGAACCACCTGTCGTGGTCCGCGGCGGAGTCTCCGCGACGGACCGGGGCGCAGTGCCGAGCACCGCGCCGAACTCATCTTTGGATTTCGATCCTCTTGGTTGGCATGGTCGAAGCGACCTCGGGTCGACGCCCGAGCGACCGCTTCACGAGTAACGGTTCACTTGCGCAGGCCGAGCTTGGCGGCGAGCGCAGTGTATTGCTGCGGAGCAACCCGACGCATGTAGGTCGAGAGCTTGTTGCGGCGATTGACCTTCTGCAGCAGGCCGCGGCGGCTGTGGTAGTCCTTGGGGTGCCGCTGCATGTGTTCGGTCAGGTCCTTGATCTCGGCCGTCAGGACGGCGATCTGAACCTCGGGCGAGCCGCTGTCCTTCTCGTGGCGCTTGTTCTCGCTGATGATCTGCTGCTTGGTTTCGCTGGAGACGGTCATCCCTGAATCCTCATTGCTATCGTCAGAACCGGCGCTCCAGAACAGGGTTTCCGGCTTGCGCGGTCGGCCCACGGTGGGGCTGGGGGTATGAAAAAGCCCAGGAGGGTAGCGGGTCGGGCGGGTCGGAGCAAGCCCTGGGGCAACTTGGGCAGTTCGGGGAGTCCTGCGGGCGGGGGCAGAGGCTCTCGGCCGCCGACTCCCGATCCAGGCAACCCCGGCAAAGGGTTCGGGATGCGTGGAAAACGCCGCCGCTATCCTGCAACGCGGAGACTCCCATGTTCGATCGCATCGCCGACGGCCGCACCGACCTCGTGCTCCCCCACCTCGACGCCGGCGGCGACGCCACGGCCACCGACCCCGGCGGCGTCTCATTGCTCGCGTGGTGCGCCTACCACGGCGACGTCACCGCGGTGCGCAACCTGCTCGAACGCGGCGCGACACTGACCAGCCTCGGCGACGACCTCGGACTGCGTGGCGCGGCCTTCCACGGCCATTGGCAACTGTGCGAGTTCCTGCTCGAGAACGGCGGCAGCGCGCGAGCCGTCGATGCGGTCACCGGCGAGACCGCGCTGCACGCAGCGCTGTGCAAAGCCAACCGGCCGATCTACGACCACGTCGTCAGGGTGCTGCTCGCGCACGGCGCCGACCCGAACTGCAAGACCGCGATCGATGCCCCGACCGACGCCTTCATGCGCGATTGCCGCACGCGGGGCGAAACGCCGCTGCATCGCGCCGCCGCGTTCGGCACCGTGACCGCCGTGCAGATGTTGCTCGATGGCGGCGGCAATCGAGAACTGCGGGACGCGCACGGCGACACCCCACTCGCCTGGGCCAGCTGGCACCTGCGTCCGCCGGCGATCCTTCGGCTGCTGTGCTTCGGCGAACACAAAGTGCACCCGGCCAACGCGTCGACCTATGACCACGGCGCAGGTTGGGGCCAGCTCGACGCCCACGCGATGGGGCGGCCGCACCTGGGTTGATGGGACGCACCGCAGGTGCGAGAGAAGGGGTGTCGCGAGCGGGTGCGACAATCGATAGTCGCGGCAACGTACGTGTTCACGTCGCCGGCTGCGATTCGCGCTCCCGTTCGGCGATCAGTTCCGCGAGCAGTTCGGGCTCACGCCACAGCATGATGCGGCGCACGAGGCCGAAAGTTGCGACCACCGCCACTCCGGCAACGATCGGCCACTGCACGGGCACCGTCTTCGTCATCAACTCGCGCGCACCCTCGTCACCCAGCACCCGGCGCGCCACCTCGGGGTTGATGTCCGTGGGTACGACCGGCAGCAACAGCGCAGCGATCCACCAGCTCGTGATGAGCAGCAAACCCACGACCAAGGCGCCGTTCGCCGAGGCGAGCTCGGGTCGCGGCAGCAACCCGCGCCAACCGATGCGCATCACGAACACCGCCGCGAACGCCATCACGACCAGCGCCCGGTGCTCAGTCCAGCCGAACACGGTCGCAACCAGTGCACCGCCCAACAGACACGGTGCCGCAACCGTGCACAGCGCGATGTTCATGCCGTGGCGCGCTTGCTCCCGCAGATCCATGCCGAGCAGGTGCATGCGTTCGCGGGACATCGCGGTGGCCGAAACCGGAACGAACAACACCGCGACCAGGAACGCCGGCGGAAAGTGCTCGTCTCCCATGCACACGGCGAACGCGACGCACCCGAAGCCAAAGCCATGGCGCGCAACGAACGGCAGCAGCCGCCAAGGTCGTCGCAGGTCTGCCCAGGCGACGCCGTGCTGCAGCCAATGCAGGCGCCACGTCGCTCGCCACGGCGAGCGGCCGTGATGCTCGGCGCGCACAGGGGATCGCGGCGCCCGCGTGTCGTGCGGCCGTTCGTGGTCCCCCACCCGGTCGATCGCGCCGCCGCGGGTCTCGGCTTCGGCGCCGTTCACGGCAACGAGCAGCTGCCGCACCGCGAACGGCAGAAGCACCGCGAGGCTACCGACCCCGACCGCCGCGACGATGGACAGCCACGCGCCATCGCGCCACGCGATGGGCGGCAGCAACAGGATCGCCAGCACGAGCACCCGCGGCGCGCGCACGAGTTCGAGCCACAGCGCCCGCACGCCGGCGCGGCTCGTGCGAACGAGGCCGTACACCAGTCCCGCCGCGAGCATCGCCGCGAGCATCAGCACGGCGCCGAGCTCCACCCATCGCAGGTAATCGCCACCCGCCCAGTGCAGCGGATCGAGCAGGTACACGCCGCACACCGCCAGCAGGCAGGCCGGGGTAGCGACGGAAGGGGCGCCAGGCGCGACGAGGCGCTGCAGAGCCGCACCGACGTTCCACGCGAGCGGCGCCAGCGCCGCGACGACGCAGCACACGATCACGGTGCCCGGTTGCTCAGCCTGCTCTTCCCGCAGGCACAACCAGACCGCCAGCGCCCAGGCGCCGCCGATGAAGGCCAGCAACGGCAGCGCGTGCACGAAGCGCGCAGTGAGCACAGCCGCCTTGCTGGGCAAGAACAGCACCTCGCGCGCCGCGAACGACAAGGCCGACGACTGGAACGTGTGACCGCTGCCGAGGAGCGCCGCCATCACGGCCACATAGGCCCACACCGAGATCGCCTGATCCGACGGAACCATCGTCCTCTGCCACGCCGCAAACGCCACTGCCGCCGGCAGCACCGTTCGCCACACGGCGAACATGAGCCAGCCGAGCACGCGTTTGCGAGTCGTGCGGCCGTGGCGTCGCGCACTCGTCACCACGATCCGGCACTGGACTCGTTCCACGCGCAGCACGTGCAGCGCAGCGGCGATCGGGCCCGGCGTGGTCACGGCAGCACCTCGGCGCTGGCGACTATCGTGCAGAAGATCTCCTCGAGGTTCATCGGATCGACGCGCGGCGACAGGCCCGCCGCGACGAGAGCGGCGCTGAGTTCCGCGTCGAACGCCGTGGTGACCACGACCGTCTCGCGGCCGCGCGTCTCTCGTTTGACCTCACCCGGGAACGGCGCCGCGGGCGTCGAGCCCGCCGGCAGCACGAACCGCTTGCAACGCCCCAGCACTCGCTCGAGCTCGCCGCGCAGACGCACCCGGCCCTGATCGAGAATGCAGACGTCATCGACGACGCGCTCGACGTCCTGCAGCACGTGCGAGGTGAAGAGCACCGTCGTGCCCTCGTCGCGCACCGCTTCGATCGTCGTCCACAACAGGTCACGCCGCGCCAGCGCGTCGAGCCCGAGCGCCGGATCGTCCAGCACCAGCAGCGACGGCCGGTGCGCGAGCGCCAGCACCATCTCCGAGCGGCGGCGCTGGCCTTCACTCATCGCCCACACACGCTGGTCGGCGACCACGCCGAGCCGCTCAACGAGCGCCTCGCACCAGGCGGCGTCCCAACGTTCGAAGAAGCAGCTCTGCCACGCCAGCAGCTCCGGAACGGTGAGGTTCGGCAGGTCGACGCCGCGCGTGCGCTCGGCCAGATACCCGATCTGCTGCCGCTGCGGCCAAGCCAGGCCGAGTGCGGGCTGCCCGAACACGCGCACGTCACCGGCGTCGGGACGTAGCATGCCGAGCAGCAGCTCGATCGCCGTCGTCTTGCCGGCACCATTGGGGCCGATCAGGCCGAGCACGCGGCCTGGGGCCAACTCGAGCGAGAAGTCCACCAGCGCCTGCTGCTTGCCGCGTCGCTTGCTGACTCCCTGCCACTGCACGATCGCATCCCGTAGCTGGTCCTTACTCATTCTTTCCTCCGCGCCGCAGCGCGCCGTTGCCACTCTTCGAGCCACAGCTCTTTCACTTCCTCCGGCGTCACATCGCCACCCGCGAGTTCGCCCAACAGGGCCTCGAGGTGCTCACGCACGACGCGTCGCAGTTCCGTGCGTCCCGCCCGGTGCGCGGCGGCGACGAACGTGCCGAGGCCGCGCCGGGTCTCGAGCACGCCCTCCGCCTCGAGGTCCGCGAACGCCTTGCGCACCGTGTGGAAGTTCACGCGTAACTCACTCGCGAGGTCCCGCGCCGAAGGCAACCGATCACCCGCGCGCAACCTCTGCGTCGCAATTGCGAGGCGCAGGCCGGCGCAGATCTGCACGCCGAGCGGCACGCCGTTGTTGGGATTGATGCGGAGGAACATGGGCCGCGGCCACGCGGCCGCCTGCGTGGTCTAGTGGACTAGATCACCTGGGAATCCCTCGGTCAAGGTGCGCGCATCGGGGATCCGACCGATGTGCCTGGGCGACCCTGCGGCTGCTGTGCTTCGGCGAACACAAAGTGCACCCGGCCAACGCGTCGACCTATGACCACGGCGCAGGTTGGGGCCAGCTCGACGCCCACGCGATGGGGCGGCCGCACCTGGGTTGACGGCGCAGCGACGTTGCGATCGACGGAGCGGGTGCGCAGCGCCCCTCGCGTCGCGCAACTGATACGCCAGCACCACATCGAAACTACACGCAAGGCAACCAGGCCACCGAAGAACGGGCGGCCCCCAGCAGCGACCGATTCGGCCAGCCTGCCCGATCACGGCACCGCCCCGGCATGCTTGTTGTCAACGCGCGCCGCCCCAAGCCGCAGCCCTGCCCCCGCCGGCGACTCCCTCTCGAATCAACAGCTCTTCATGTCTGCACGACTCTTCGCGGCGATCCCCACCCTGACGTTGGCCATCGCGGCGCAGCAGCCCGCCTTCGACTGGACGCTGCGACAACCGTTCGAAGCCCGCAGTGGCGGCATGGCGCTGCACCCCACGACGGGGCGCCCGCTGCGGTTCGGCGGGTTCACGTCGAACGGCGCCACGAGCACGCCACACCTGTGGGAATGGACGGGCAGCGGCTGGCAGCGCCACGCCGGCGCACCCGTGAACGCGCCTTCGCCCAACAACCACCGCTTCCTCGCAACCGACGAACTGCGCGGCGAACTCGTGCTCTTTCCGTTCCCCGGCGCAACGAGCAATTGGGAGACGGGCATCTGGGACGGCGTGCGCTGGCGCTCGGGCGGGACCCCGAACTTCCTGATCAGCGGCGACATGCCGACAGCCTTCGACTCGGTGCGGGGTCGCATCGTCGTTTGGAGTGGCGTGCAACATCACCAATACACGGCCGAGTGGGACGGCACCGCGTGGGCCACGATCCAGAGTGCAACCGTGCCGCCGCATCGCTCCCGACATGCGCTGGCCTTCGATGCTGCGCGCGGCCGCACGATCTTGTTCGGTGGCGTCGACGATCTGCTCACCGGCCTCGCCGACACTTGGGAATGGGACGGCGCGACCTGGTTGCAGCGCACACCGGCGCTCTCGCCGCCGGCCCGCGAACAGCACGTGATGGCCTACGATCCGGGGCGCCAGCGCGTGGTCGTCCGCGGCGGCATCTCGAGTACGGCTCCGTATGCCGAGTTCGCGGACACCTGGGAATGGGACGGCGTGACGTGGACGCCGATTGCCACCGCCCACCAACCGCCACCGCTCGGCCTCAACGTCTCCGGCGTCTATCACAGCCCACAGCTGCTGTTCGACCGCACGCGCAGTCGCCTCACGCTGTTCCTCGACGACCACGACAACGGCATCTGGGAGTACGACGGCGTCGACTGGACCCAGGTGGCACCCGCCAGCCTGCCGGTCGGGCGCACGAACGCGGCGATGGTCTTCGATGCGGCGCGCGGCAACCTCGTCCTGTTCGGCGGGCGATCGCTCGCCAAAGGGCTGCACGACGACACCTGGATCTGGAACGGGCAACGTTGGGACCTGGCGGCACCCGCGTCCTCGCCGAGCCCACGCGTAGCGCACAGCATGGCGTTCGATGCGGCGCGCGGCGAAGTCGTGCTGTTCGGTGGCGGGACCACGACGACGCCGCTCGACGAAACCTGGATCTGGAACGGCACCTGGACGCAGGTGCAACCGGCCAACCGTCCGCCGCGCCGCGTCTACGCGGGCATGGCCTACCACGCCGCGTCGTCACGCATCGTCCTGTTCGGTGGCGTCGACGGCCAGATCGGCAACACCTTGCGCGGTGACACGTGGACGTGGGATGGGATCGACTGGCGTCAGGAGAACCCCGCGCAGACGCCGTCCGCACGGTTCGCACCCGCGATGACCCATGCGGGACAGGACGTCGTGTTGTTCGGCGGTTCGACCGCCGCGACCGTGTCTCTCGCCGACACGTGGAGCTGGAACGGCAGCACGTGGTCACAACTGCAGCCGACGGTCTCGCCGCCCGCAAGGCTGTTCACGGCCTGCACCTGGGACCCGATCATGAACCAGGTCGTGCTGGCGCATCCGAACGCCAACAACGGGCCGTTCGAGACCTGGACCTTCGACGGCACGACGTGGCAGCAACTGGCGACCGCGACGCTGCCCACGGGGCGCAACGGTCACGTCGTCACGTTCGATCCGCTGCGCCGCGAACTGTTGCTGTTCGGCGGCATCGGTGGCGGCGGTTACCCGTCCGGCACCTGGACGCTCGCGACCGCCGCGCTGCAGGACACGTTCGGCAGCGGTTGTCCGGGAACCCTGGGAATCCCCTCGCTGCAAGCCAGCGCCGCATCGACACCAGAACCCGGCGGCGTCGTCGCATTCGACGTCGGCAACCTGCCGAACTCGATCGCGATCATGGCCGCAGGCTTCTCCCGCACGCTGGCCGGCACGCAATCGCTGCCGTTGTCACTGCAGCCGTTCGGCATGCCGGGCTGCGATCTGCTGGTGTCACCCGACGCGAACTCACTGCTGCTCGGCACCGCCAACACGGCGACCTGGTTGTTGCCCGTTCCGCCGGTCGCCGGCCTGCTCGGCCTGCAGTTCTACCTGCAGGCCCTGGCGTGGGATCCCGCCGCGAACGCCGCTGGCGTCACCGTCAGCAACGGCGGCAGCTGTCGCATCGGCAACTGACCTTCGTCGCACCGCACCCCTTGCCGGTTGCGGCTCAGAGGTTGCGCTGCGGCAACCGCTGCAGCAGTTCGCCGATCGCCAGGGTCGCGCAGCTGCGCGCCATGCCGTCCTTGTCGCGCGGTGCGGCGCCGGCGCCGCCGGCCTTGATCTCACCGCGCAGCGTGCCGCTCCACAGCTGCTCCCCCTTGACCGACATCAAGGCGGCCTGGATCTCGAAACGCAGGCGCTTGTCGATCAGCAGCCGCGACTCGTCCCAGCGATCGACGCGCACGGCCAGCACGGCGTCTTCGCCGCAGTGACCGACGTAGGTGCGCAGCACCGCGGGAGCGAGGATCGATTCGGCGGCCTTCGCCGAGGCTTCGCGCGGCGCGACCTTGCTGGCCAGTGCCGAGTCGATCGTGAACGCCGTCACCGGCGAGTAGAGGCGATCGGGCAGCTGCCGCATCAGTTCCTGGCGAAGGAACATCAGGTGCCGGGCAGCGGCGGAGTCGGGGGTGCCGTCCTCGATCGCCAGCACCGCGACATCGGCGGGCCGGGCCGCGGCCAGAGCCGGGGTCGGGGCGAGGGTCGAGTCGACCATCGCAGGCTCGACCGCCTGACAGGCAGCCGCAAACAGGCAGGCGGTGGCCGCAAGGCCCCGAATTGCCGAACGAACGAAGAACGAAGTGACCATGACCTGTTTCCTCAGCAGACCCTAGAGGGCGGACCGACTCGAGCTGACCGGCTCGGCAGACGGAATCCGGCGACACCATAGCAACGGGACACAGCGACGGGAAGCGAACTGTTCCGCCTGTCGCACTCCTCAGCCCTGAGCCTCGACCGGCACGAACCGCTGCGTCTGCGTGTCGAGCACCGTCAGCATGCCGCCGTGCAGGTCGTAGTGCCAACCGTGCAGCTGCAACTGACCGCTCTCGATCCGGCTGCGGATCGCCGGGAAGGTCTCCAGGTTGCGCAGCGACAACCGGATCGCGAGCCGCTCGCACAGGTTGGCGCGTTCGTCGGTGGTCAGCCCCGGCGGCGTCAGGGCCGCGGTGCGCGCCTCTTGGGCGATCTCCAGCCAAGAGGCGACGAAACGCAGCGGCTCGAGCGTCGCGGGCGGCCCGGCGAGCAGGCTGGCGATGCCGCCGCAGCGGCTGTGGCCCAGCACGACGACGTGCTGCACCCCCAACACCGAGACCGCGAACTCGACGCCGGCGCTGGTGCCGTGGTAGGCGCCGACGCCTTCGCACGGCGGCACCAGGTTGGCGACGTTGCGGACGACGAACAGCGAGCCGGGATCGCAGTCGAACACGATCGCCGGGTCGGCGCGCGAATCGCAGCACGCGATCATCAGCACGTGCGGGCGCTGCCCTTCGCGGGCGATGCGCTCCAACAGTTCCCGCTGCTGCTCGAAGCGCCCGGTGCGGAAGCGCTGCCAGCCAGCCATCAATTCGGGGATCGGCATGGCAACCTTCTAGCTGCTGGGCCCAGGTCGGGCGAGAGGGTTCCCCAGGCGTTCGTCGGCTACGCCGGATGCCTGGATTCGGTCGTGACAAACCGCGCCGAATCCCGATCCTGGTCGAGCCTCTGCGCCATCCGCGCCGCAGACTGCGCACCGCACCCGCATGTGTTCGATTCTCGCCATCCTGGGGCTCGCCGCCGGCGATGCCACCTCCCTGCGTCCGCTCGCCGTCGAACGTTCCCGCGCGATGCGCCATCGCGGCCCCGACTGGTCGGGCGTGTTCGCCTGTGACACCGCGCTGCTCGTGCACGAACGGCTCGCGATCGTCGACGTGCTCGGCGGCGCGCAGCCGCTGGTGTCGCCCGACGGCCGCTACGCGTTGGCCGTCAACGGCGAGATCTACAACCATCGCGAACTGCGCGCCGAACTCGACGCCAAGGAGCCGTTCGCCTGGACCACCAACTCCGACTGCGAAGTGGTGACGCCGCTGGTCGCGCGCCACGGCCCCGCGGCCGTGTCGCGCCTCAACGGCATCTTCGCGTTCGTCTTGCACGACCGGCAGACCGGCCGCACGGTGATCGCGCGCGATCCGATCGGCGTGATCCCGCTCTACTGGGGCGTCGACGAACAGGGCCGCACCTGGGTTGCTTCGGAGCTCAAGGCGCTGCACGGCGTCTGCCCCAACTTCGAGGAGTTCCCGCCGGGTCATTGGTGGGACGGCTCGACCGAGCGCCCCGTGTCCTACTACAAGCCGGCGTGGCGCGACTACGAGAACGTGCGCGGCGTGCCGTGCCGTTCGGCGAGCCTGCGCAGCGAACTCGACGCCGCGGTGCATCGACAACTGATGGGCGACGTGCCCTACGGCGTGTTGCTCAGCGGCGGACTCGATTCGTCGATCCTCGCCGCACTCGTCGTGCGCCACGCCAACCGCCGCGTCGACGACGGCGACCACAGTCTGGCCTGGTGGCCGCGCGTGCACTCGTTCGCGATCGGCCTGCCGGGCTCACCCGACCTCGCCGCGGCACAACGATGCGCCAAACACCTGGGCACCGTGCACCACGAGTTCACGTTCACGATCGACGAAGGCGTCGACGCGCTGCGCGAGGTGATCCGCCAGCTCGAGACCTACGACGTGACCACGGTGCGCGCGGCGACGCCGATGATGCTGCTGGCGCGGCGCATCCGCTCGATGGGCGTCAAGATGGTGCTCAGCGGCGAAGGCAGCGACGAACTGTTCGGCGGTTACCTCTACTTCCACAAGGCGCCGAGCGCCGAGGCGTTCCACGCCGAGACCGTGCGCAAGCTCGACAAGCTGCACCTGTTCGACTGCCTGCGCGCCAACAAGGCGATGGCCGCCTACGGCGTCGAAGCGCGCGTGCCGTTCCTCGATCTGCGCTTCATCGACGTGGCGATGGGCTTCGACGCCGCGCACAAGATGTGCCGCACCGGCCCCGGGGTGCCCGAGACACAACGACGCATCGAGAAGCACGTGCTGCGTGAAGCCTTCGCCGACCTGTTGCCCGCGGAGATCGCGTGGCGGCAGAAGGAACAGTTCAGCGACGGCGTCGGTTACTCGTGGATCGGCACGCTCAAGGCGAGAGCCGCGCAGGAGGTCAGCGACGAGCAGCTCGCGCGCGCCGCGGCGCGCTTTCCGGTGCAGCCGCCCAAGACCAAGGAAGAGTACGTCTACCGCGCGATCTTCGAGTCGTGGTATCCCGGCGAGGCCGCGGCGCGCTGCGTGCCCGAGGGCATGAGCATCGCATGCTCGACGCCGACCGCGCTCGAGTGGGACGCGTCGTTCCGCAACAACGCCGATCCGTCGGGGCGCAGTGTGCTCGGTGTGCACGCCGATGGCGCGAAGATGACGGAGCGACCGCGCTGACCCTGCGGGGCGGATGCCGACCGCCTACGACCGCAGGATCTTCTCCATGGCCCGGCCCTTGGCGAGTTCGTCCACGAGCTTGTCGAGATACCGGACCTGCCGCGTCAGCGGGTTGGCGATGTCCTCGACGCGATGGCCGCAGATCGTGCCCGTGATGCTCGCGGCGTTGGGGTGGAGCCTGGCTGCGGCGAAGAATGCCGCGAACGTCGACTTCTTCGCGATGTGTGCGTCGATCTTCGCAGCGGTGAAGCCAGTGAGCCAGGAGATCACCTGCCGCAGCTCCGCTTCGGTGCGCCCCTTCTTCACGACCTTGGCGACGTAATGCGGGTAGACGGACGCGAACGACATCGCCGCGATCCGCTCGTCGGGCGACGAGGCCGCAGCGCGAACACCAGCGCTGCCCTTCTTGGAGGATGCCGACATGGCGGCGAGAGTAGCAGGCCGGCGCGACGGCGGCGCGAGGGTTCACCCCTGGCGGCCCTCAGCGGCCCTCAGCGGCCCTGCAACCAGGGCAACACCGGCGGCAACTCGAGGCCGAGCCGCTCGCGCAGCAAGCGCTCTTCGTCCGCCGGCGCCAGCTGTTCGACCGTGACGTCGCTCGCGCGGATGACGCGCAGCGTGCCGTCCTGGAAGTTGAGCCGCGCGCCGTCGACCAACCGCGAGACGATGCGGCTCTGCACGAACTTCGAGTCGGGCATGTGTGAGAGCGCGTAGTTCGCGTAGCGGAAGTCGATCGGCTGCTGCACCTCTTCGGTGAACGTGATCATGTCCTGCCAGTCGCCGCCGTGCAGCCGCGTGCGCACCACCACCTCACCGGCCGCGCCGCGCATCAGCACGTAGCCCGCGAGTTCCTGATCGACCGCCTCGTCGAAGCGCCACGGCAACGGCCGGATCGGGCTCGCGCCGCCGAAACCGACGTCACAGAACCAGCGATCGCCGGCAGCGTCGGTGATGCGCAGGCACTGATGCGAACGCGGCGGCATCGGTAGCGGATTGCCGAAGCGCACGCGCGCCGCGAAGCGCTCGACGCCGTAGCCGAGGGCCGACGCGACCAGCGCGAACAGTTCGTTCATCTGAAAGCAGTAGCCACCGCGAGGTCGATCGACGAGGTCGGCGAACAGCGCATCGGGCTCGATGCGCATCGGCCGGCCGAGGTGGATCTCGAGGTTCTCGAACGGGATCGCGCGCAGGTGCGCCTCGTGCAGACGGGCGAGCGTCGCCGCGGTGGCGCCGACAGCGACGTCGGCGAGGCCGACGCGGTTCAGGTAGCGGCGCAGCTGGTCGGGGGTCGCGAGGGGTGTATCGGGGAACTGGGTCACCCCGACACTAGAACGTACCAGCCGACCGGCCGCCCCCAGAACTGCGCGGCGCGGCTCAAGCTGCTGCCCGAACGAGCCGATGTGCCCATGGCAATGGCCCTCCAGGTCACGATCCCCGCCCCCACCCGCCTCGCCGTGCCGACCACGCTCCACGTCGGCAGCGGCAAGAACTGGCAACAAGCGTGGCTCAACCTCGACGTCGATCCGCAGTGGCGGCCGGATCTGCTGTGGGACCTCAACCAGCCGCTGCCAGCGGACGGTCAGGTCGTGGTGCAGACCGAACGCTTCGGCGAACTCGTGATCGGCGAAGACACGTTCGACGAGATCATCGCCCAGGACGTGCTCGAGCACATCCGCGAGCTGACGACCGCGATGCGCACGATGCTGCACTGGCTCAAGCCGGGCGGCGTGCTCAAGGTCGCCGTTCCCTACGAGCTGTCCCTGGGCGCGTGGTCCGATCCGACCCACGTGCGTGCGTTCAATGAACGCAGCTTCGAGTACTACACGAACTGGAGCTGGTACCTGGGCTGGCGCACGCACAACTTCCGGCTCGCCCGCATGGACTTCCTGCCGACGGACTTCGGCAAGGAACTGGTCGCCAGGGGCGTCGGCAGCGACGAGATCCTGCGCACGCCGCGCGCGATCGAGCAGATCTACGTCGAGCTCGTCAAGCAACGGCTCGGCGTCGAGGCGCAGCGCGCGACGGCCGAACTGCTCGATCGACCGCGCGGCTGAAAACCGCCTGGAAACACACCTTACGGCTAGACGAAAGGTCGGGGTTGGTCAACAACCCGGCGATCGGCTTGAATGCCCGCGCGGCGCGCACGACGCGCGCCGCGTCGGTTCGCCGGCGTCTCTGCTTCCTCTCCCCGGAAGATTCCCATGCGTATTGTTTCCCTGCTCGTTCCATGCGTGCTGGCGGTTCCCGCGCTCGCACAGCAGCTGCCCATCCCCACCTTCGGCAGCACCTTCACCTCGACCCTGACCCGCGGCTTCTGGTTCCAGGCCCCCACGGCATTCACCATCACGGGCCTGATGGTGCCGAACGAGGCGATGCAACCCAACCAGGTTGTCGAGGTCATCAACCTCGGCGCCGCGCCGCCTGCCTACCCGGCCACCGTCACCGGCACGCAACTGTTCTACGACAACACCACGCCGGCCGGCACGATCATCGCCTGCTCGATTCCCGTCTCCCCCGGTGACTACATCGGCATCCTGGGCGCTTGCAACGACACCCCGGCCTCGGCGAACTCGTACAACTCGTACGCCTCCAGCGCCGGCCCGTTCGCGAGCAGCATCCTCGGGCAGCCCGTCACGCTGACGCGCTTCCTGACCCAGTCGGGCATCGCCAGCAACGGCGGCAACCAGCCGTGCTCCGAAGAGTCCACGGGCGCACTCGGGCGCGTCGAGGTCTACATCGGCGGCGTCGGCGGCTACGCCGCCAAGCAGCTCTACGGCACCGGCTGCTACGACACCTACAACTCGTTCTTCGAGCACTTCACGACCACGCCCTCGATCGATCTGTCGAACAGCGCGTTCCGCATGTTCAACATCGGCCAGGACTACCTGGTGATGCCGAGCACGGCGACGTTCTTGCCACCCTCGGCCACGGCCACCAACCTGGCCCTCACCGACGACTCGGAGGTCACCGTCACCTTGTCGAGTCCGATGCCCCACCCGGGCGGTCCGATCAGTTCGCTCAACGTCTGCTCCAACGGCCACATCTCGACCGCCAGCAACGGTGCGGCGTTCGACTACACACCCACCCCCGGTGAACTGCTGAACTGGGCGAACGCGACCTGGGCGGTCTGGCGCGACATGATCCCCAACGCCACGGGCAACGTGTGGTTCGAGGAAGTCGGCGGCGTCGCCTACATCACCTGGCTCAACGTCGTCGGCTACGTCGGCACCACGGCCGGCACGACCCCGAGCACCTTCCAACTGCAGTTCGAACTGGCTACGGGCAACGTCGACTTCGTGTTCCAGAGCATGGACACGGTCAGCATCAGCGGCTGGGCCGGTGGTGAGGGCTGGGTCGTCGGCTACTCGCCCGCGGGTCCGTCCTCGGCGATGACGCCAAACACCGATCTGTCGGCAACCACACCGCTGACGTTCATCGTGCCGCACACCGAACTGGTGTCGCTGCGTCACGATGCCACGGCCCGTCCCGTCATCGGCACGAACATCGCGCTCGAGACGACCAACGTGCCGCCCGGCAGTCAGCTCGGCGCGACGCTGTTCGGCTTGACCGAGATCAACCCTGGCCTCGACCTGAGCGGCCTGGGCATGCCCGGCTGCTTCCAGTACGTCACGATCGACGCGTCGCAGATCTGGCTGCCGGCCGGCGGTGTCGGCAGCACGCCGTTCAACATCCCGAACGACCCCGCGTTCGCCGGCGTCGAACTCAAGACGCAAGGTGTCGCGCTCGTGCCGGGCGTCAATGCGCTCAACGCGCAATCGTCGAACGGCATGAAGCTCACGCTCGACCTGCTGTGAGCGCCACGATGGCGATCGGGCTGACCCGGTCGCCGCGCTGGGGGGGAACAGACGTTGCCCCTCAGCGCTTGCGCAGTCCGAGCCGGACCTCGGCACCGTTGCCGACCTTGCCCTCGGCCACGAACACCTCCGCCGGGCAAGGCCCGAACGTGAACGACGCCGCGAGCACCTGCTCCGCGACATAGGTCTCGTGAGCGAGGAGCGCGGCCTTCGTCCCCGCGTCGGCATCGCACCACAGCTCGATGCGATCGCTGACGTGCAGGCCCGCGTCCTTGCGGGCCTGCTGCACGAGGCGCACGAAGTCGCGCGCGAGGCCTTCCTGTTCGAGTTCGGCAGTGACCACCGTGTCGAGCACCAGCACGACGTCGTTGCTGGACAGCGCCGCCGCGGTCATGCCGTCCTTGGGCACGAGCTGCAGCACGTAGTCGTCCGCAGCGAGTTCGACGCCACCGGCATGCACGACGCCGCCCGAGCGCCGCCAGTCACCGCTGCGTGTGGCAGTGAGCACGTCCTTCATCTTCGGGCCGAGCTTGGGGCCTAGCGCCTTCGCGTCGACCTGCAGGCGGAACGAGCCGAACTGCGCGACGTCGGCGGCGAACGCCACGGCCTTGACGTTGAGTTCGTCCTGCAGGAGATGCACGAACGGCGCCATCGCTTCGGCGTCGGCACCGGCGAGCGTGACCTTCGGCAGCGGCAGGCGCGTGCGCAGCTTCTTCGCCTCGCGCAGCGACAGCCCGACGGAACAGGCGTCGCGCACGCGATCCATCTCGCGCACGAGCACCGCGTCGTTGGGGAACGCGCCCGCATCCGGCCAGTCCGCGAGGTGCACCGACTCCTCACCCGTGAGCGCCGTGAACACCTTCTCGGTCAGCAGCGGCAGCAGCGGCGCAGCGACCTTGCACAGCGTGACGAGGCACGTGAACAAGGTGTCGTAGGCGTCCTGGCGATCCTCGACACCGGTCTCGCCCCAGAAGCGCGGGCGGCTGCGACGGATGTACCAGTTGTTGAGCGCGTCGAGGTACTCCTTCACGACCTGGCAGCTGCCGGCGAGGTCGTAGGTGTCCATACGCTGCTGCACGCCTTCGACCATCACGCGCGTCTTGGCGAGCGCGTAGCGATCGAGCACGTTCGCCTGGTCGGTGCGCTGCCGCGCCGTCACGCCGTCGGTGTTGGCGTAGAGGGTGAAGAAGTAGTAGGCGTTCCAGATCGGGTTGAGCACCAACCGCACGACCTCGGTGATCTGTTTGCCGTCCTTGGCGATCTGCAGGTCGCCGCCGCGCAGGATCGGCGAACTCATCAGGAACCAGCGCAGCGCGTCGGCGCCGACCTTCGCGAACATCTCGACCGGGTCGGGGTAGTTGCGCAGCGACTTGCTGAGCTTCTGCCCGTGCTCGTCGAGCACGACGCCGTGGCAGATGACGTTCGCGAACGGCGGCTTGTCGAACAATGCCGTCGCCAGCACCACGAGCGTGTAGAACCAGCCGCGCGTCTGCGCGACGTACTCGACGATGAAGTCGGCCGGGAAGTGGTCCTCGAACCACTCCTTGTTCTCGAACGGATAGTGCACCTGCGCGAACGGCATCGAGCCCGACTCGAACCAGCAGTCGAGCACCTCGGGCACGCGCCGCATCGTCGCCTTGCCGCTCGGGTCGTCGGGGTTGGGACGCGTCAGCTCGTCGACGAACGGCCGGTGCAGATCGGTCACCGGCACGCCGAAGTCGCGCTGCAGTTCGGCGAGCGAGCCGTAGACGTCGACGCGCGGGAACTTCGGATCGTCGCTCTTCCACACCGGGATCGGCGAGCCCCAGAAGCGGTTGCGCGAGATCGACCAGTCGCGCGCGTTCTCGAGCCACTTGCCGAACTGGCCGTCGCGCACGTGCTCGGGGATCCACCGGATCGTGCGGTTGTGCGCCAGCATGCGCTCCTTGATCTCGGTGACCTTGACGAACCACGCGCCCCCGATCGCCTTGTAGATCAGCGGCTCGCGCGTGCGCCAGCAGTGCGGGTAGTTGTGCTCGATCGTCGCGTGCTTGAGCAGCACGCCGCGCTCCTTGAGCACCTTGATGATCTCCTTGTTGGCGTCGAACACCAGCATGCCCTGCCACTCGGGCACCTCGGCCGTGTACTCGCCGCGCTCGTCGACGGGACAGACCAGCTCGATGCCGTTCGCCTCGCAGACCTTCTGGTCGTCCTCGCCGAAGCCCGGCGCCATGTGCACCACGCCCGTGCCCTCGGCCGTGTCGACGAAGTCGGCGGCCAGCACGCGGAACGAGTTGGCGTGCCCCAAGAAGTAGGGGAACATCGGTTCGTAGGTGCGGCCGACCAGGTCCTTGCCCTTGACCGTGGCGACCGCCTCGAAGCCCTCGAGCTCCTTCTTCAGGGCAGGCAGCGTCGCCGCGCCGAGCACGTAGAACACGCCGTCCTTGCCGACGATCGCGTAGTCGAGCTCGGGCCCGACCGCGAGCGCGAGGTTGCTCGGCAGCGTCCACGGCGTCGTCGTCCACGCGAGGATGCGCAGCGGGCCAGGATCACCCGGCCGCGCGTGCAGCACGAACGCCACCGTCACCGCCGGGTCCTGCCGCGGCCGGGTGCTGTCGTCGATGCGCGTCTCGAAGTTGCTGACCGGCGTCTGCAGCGCCCACGAGTAGGCCATCACGCGTTGGCCTTCGTAGACGAGTCCCTTCTCGTGCAGCGTCTTGAACGCCCACATGACGCTCTCCATGTAGGAGAGGTCCATGGTCTTGTAGTCGTTGTCGAAGTCGACCCAGCGCGCCTGCCGCGTCACGTAGTTGCGCCACTCCTGCGTGTACTTCTGCACGCTGCGCCGACAGGCATCGTTGTACTTGGCCAGGCCGAAGCCCAGCACCGCCTCGCGGCCGCTGATCTTCAGCTCCTTCTCGGCCTCCATCTCCGCCGGCAGCCCGTGACAGTCCCACCCGAAACGCCGTTCGACCCGGCGCCCGCGCATCGTCTGGTAACGCGGCACCACGTCCTTGACGAAGCCCGTCAGCAGGTGCCCGTAGTGCGGCAGCCCGTTGGCGAACGGCGGCCCGTCGTAGAACACGTACTCGTTGTCACCCGCCGCGCGCTGCTCGACCGAGCGCCGGAACGTGCCGCGCTCCTGCCACCGCGTGAGCATCTCCTGCTCGATCGCCGGGAAACTGGCCTGGGCCGGGGCATCGGGGTAGTGCTGACTGGCGCGCGTCTCGCTCATCGGGGCAACCAGTGTGGCGGCCCACCCGCGGCAGCGCAACTTCGCCGTGGTTGCGTACCGAACCGGGTACAAACCACAACCCCGCGCGAGCCCGATCAGTCGACGCAACGGCCCAGCCCATCGCTCGCAGGCCCCACCGTCACCTGATCCGGATCAGCACCGGGCGCTCTGTCGCCGCACCGATCGCCCGAACGGCATCCCGCACCGCCGCCGCCTTCTGCCGACTCAGGTTCTCGGGGAAGTCCGTCTCTTTGTTCGCGAAGGACTCGGCAGTCTGCTCCAACTCGGGAATCACCGCCTGGGCATGCGCGCCGTAGCTGCGCAGGATCTCCAGCACCTCGGGCACGCGCTTCTGACTGCCGTGCTGCTTCATGTGCCGCACGTAGAACGCGCACGCGGCGATGCCCTCTTCGACGCGGTGCGCCGCCAGCAGCCTCAATCCGGCCATGCGCACCCCGTCCGCGAACATGATCCCGCTCGGCGCCGACTCCATCGTGGCATCGAGAATCGCCGGCAGCAGCGGCTGCAGCGACTCGAACGAGAGGTCCTCGTAGATCGACCCGACGGCGCTGCGAGCCCGGCCGTCCTCGTTGCGCAGCCCGGCGCGAATCGCCTGGTGCAACGCATCCCGGTCGACCCGATGTAGAAGCGCAGCATCCCGACGCTGCGCTCGATCGCGCGCTCGACCTCGGCCTCACGCACACCGGCCTCGCGCGCCATCACCAACGCGATCGTCAACGGCACGCCGGGCGCGTTCATCATTCCGTAGCCCGTGAGGCGGCCGCTCGGCAGCGCGAACTTGTGGCCCCACGACCCCACCGCGCTCTGGCCGTTCGCGGCCGCCAGTGCCAGCCGCCGCAGCCCCGGCATCACCGAGTCGTCGCCGGTCGCCATCACGTACTCGGCGAGCAACATGCCCACGTAGCCGTAGTACCACGTCTGGAAACTGTCCGCCGAGAACGCCGCCGCCCACTGCGCCTCGCGACGCACCAACGGTAGGTAGTCGGTGTTGCCACTCGCCAACAACGCCAGCGCGTTCAGCGAACGCGGGATCGGGTTCGGCCGGTAGGACGGTTCCGCCATGCGCCGCGCCAGCGCTGCGCAGCCCTGCGTGAGGATGCGCTCCGACTTGGCACAGTCGAAGGGTGCCGTCGCGCTGTAGGTCCCGAGCACGGGCAGCTGCACGACGACGGTCTGCGTCGCGCCGCCCCGCCACCGCTGCAGCGCCAACCGGCCGCCACCCTGTTCGGACTCCGCCGCTGTCAGCGCCCGCCCGAACTCCGTGCGCGGATCGAAGGCGAACGGGGCGTCGCCGATGCCGAGGATCACGTCGCCGACCTCGAGCACACCGTCGGCCGGCGAGCCGCTGGCGACCGCCGTGATCGCCACCTGTCGCGCTACCGAGGTGACGAGCTTCTCGCAGTACATCCACCCTCGCGCACCCGTGGCGCCGAGCGCCCAGTCGTGATCGGCACCGGCGGGGATCGCCGCGCCGCGGGTGAAGTCCGGATCCCGCGCTGCTTCGGGAACCTGCTGCGGAATCGCGCCACACAGGCCAGCGCCGGCGAGCAGCGCCAGCATCGCCGCGGCGATCGCCATGTCGACCAGTCGTGAGGTCATGGCGACGAACAGTAGCCGCCGTCACTTCGCCTGGAACACCTCGTGTTTCGGATCACCGCCCGAGACGAGGTAGGCGATCAGGTCCGCGAGCTCCGCCGCGTTCATCAGGGCGATCGTCGCGGGCGGCATCATCGACACCTGCGACGGCACGACGCTCACCACGTCACCGATCGGCGACCTGGTCAACTCGCCGAAGTCGTACGGGTTCGCCGCGACGGCGATCTCCTTGTCGTTGCGGTAGATGACGCGCCCGTAGAGCTGCTCGCCCCCCTTCAGCTCGACCGTGCTTGCCTGGTACTGCTCGGACACGGACTGGCTCGGCTCGCAGATCGCGACCAGGATGTCCCGGATCGAGTACCGCCTGGCGACCGAACCCAGATCAGGGCCGGAGTAACCACCAGAGCCGCCGAAGCGATGACACGCCACGCACCGACCCGCGGAGAACATCGTCTTGCCGTTCTCGTAGTCCCGCCCTCGCAGTCCGGTCTCGAACAGCTTCATCGCCGTGTCCGTCGTCCAGGCATGCGGCGGTCCCTTCGGGTACGGCAGCGTGCTGAGGTCGACGGGCGCGATGTCGCCGACCAGCCACGCGACGGCCGCGGCATCCGCGGCAGTGAGATGCTCGATGGCGTCCTGCCGGATCGCGCGGATGTAACCGGCGAAGCTCAGACCGCCGCTCTTCTGCAGCGTGTCGTTGAGCCATGAGAAGTAGAACTTGCGGTCCTCGAGCGTCCACCCGTTCTGCACCCGCCGCAGCGAGTAGGCGTACCAGATGTTCTGGCTGTTGGGCGTGTTGGCCATCGTCTCGAGGATGGCCTTGCCGTACTCGTGCCGCCCGAGCATCGCCTTGTCGTAGGCGAGGGCCTTGGTCTGGGTCCCCTTCATCAAGGCGATCGTCTTGCGCACCACGTCCTTCGCGTCGAGGTAGCTGAGCAGCCGACACAGCTCGGCGTCGAGCCTCTCGTCGTTGGCCGGGTAGAACGGCTCGAGCGTGGCGGTGACCGCGGCAGCCTCCTCTCGAGTTGGCGCCCCCAGACGGATGAAGCACAGCGACCAGGCGCGCAGCAGCGCCAGTCGATCGTCACCTTCGAGGCGCTCGAACGGCACGCTGATCAGCTTGTCCTGCACCCGCCGCGACCACGACGCGTTCCCGTGACGGCACAGCGCGATGATCGCGTGCACGACGGCGCGCGGCTCGGTGGTGGCGAACACCCGTTCTTGCCAGAGTGCGAGGTCCTGGTTCTCGATGACCAGGCGCGCGGCGTAACGGATGTTGCGATCGGCGTGCGACAGGTGTGGCCACGCCGTCTCGACCGCCGCCGCGCCGCCGCGGGCGTTGCCATGCAGCGCCTCGAGCGAACGACGCAGGTCGCGCAGCGCCTGATTGGTGCTGCGGCTCTCCTTCGCCTGCTCCCCCATGACTGCAGGGCGCCGCGCGCCGGTGTGGCGCACGCGGTAGAGCTTCGAGTCCGTGTTGCGGCCACCGGTCACGAAGTACATGTGCCCGTCCGGTCCGAACCGCATCGCCGAGATGTTGAGCGGCGTACCGTTGAGGAACTCCTTCTTGGTCCCGATGTAACTCGAACCGCGCTCTTGCAGATCGACGGTGTAGATCGTGCCGAAGGTCCAGTCGCACAAGAACAGCCTGTCCTGGAACTCCTCGGGGAAGTTGGACCGATGGCCGAAGCTCATGCCCGTCGGGGAGCCGGGCCCGATGTCGATCACCGACCCGTTGCTGTCGGCGAAGTAGTCCGGCCACTTCGCCGAACCAGCGCGCCAACCGAACTCGCTGGCCGAAGTGACGTGGTTGACGCGGGTCGGTCGGTACCACGGACTGCCGATGTCGAACTCGAGGTCCGAGTCGTAGGTGAACAGTTCACCATCGTGATTGATCGCCAGATCGACCGAATTGCGCAGGCCCGAGGCGATCATCGTCCAGTCCTTGCCGTCCGGCGAGATGCGGCAGATCCATCCGCCGGGCGGTTTGATGCCCACGGCGTGCCCTTGCGGATCGGGCAGCGCGGCGAGCAGCGAGTCCTCCCCCCACACCGGCGGCTGCAGACTGTGCACACCGTCGGGCACCCGCGAGTGGTTGCCGGAGACCAGGTACAACCCGTTGCCGTCCTCGGTCTCGATGATGGAGTGCGCGGAGTGTTCCCAGCCGACGAACAGCTTCTTCAGCAACGTGAACTCGTCGTACGTGTCGTCTCCGTCGGTGTCGCGGATCCGGTAGAAGCCCTTCATCGACGACATGTAGAGGCTGTCATGCGCGCACAGGAAACCCAACGCGCCACCCACCGTGCGGCTGCCCCAGGCGATCGGCAGATACGGGAAGCCCTGCAGGCTCTCGACCTCGATCGGTGACGCGGGGTCTCCTTGCCTGGCCAATGTGACGCGGAACACGCCCTTGTCGTCCTGGTCGGAGACGATGATCCGACCCTTGTGGTCGAAGGCCATGGCCACCCACGAACCCTGCGTCTTGGGCACCGAGTAGAGCAGTTCTGCGTCGAAACCCTCGAGCAGGGTGATCTGCGTGTCAGGGTCGAGAACGTAGCCGCCGTCTCGCACTCCGGCCTGGCCGACGCCGCGGCCGGTGAGCGTCGATAGCCACAGCAGGACCGCGAACGGCTTGATCAGGTTCATTCGCATGCATGCGAATGGCTGACCATCACCGATGCCAGCGCGAATTGAGGCTCTCCTGACGTTCGTGTGGGCGCCTGAGGGCAATGATCGGATCTGCGCAGC
>CAYMPV010000015.1:0-145724 GCA_964392305.1 uncultured candidatus Brocadiaceae bacterium | reverse complement strand
GCGCCGACCGCTACGCCGTGCTCGTCATGCACGAGCAGCGCGGCGCCGTCATCCGGGAGCTCGAGCCGCCGACGCGCTGATCGAGCTTGCGGTTTGCGCCGGGTCCGGTACGCAGGGACCCGGTGAACGACTTGCCCGCCGAGATCGCGCCCGCGACCACCCGCTTGGGCCAGCTGCAGCGCGGGCGCGGGGCAGGGTTCGTGGCGGCCCTGCGCGCGGGCGCCGCCGCCCACGACGACGTGATCCGCTGCATCAGCACCGATCCGCGCGTCGACCGGCAGATCGAAGAACGGGCGCGTTACTACGGCGAACTGGTGCTGGCGCTCGACGTGCCGTTGGCGCCGATCGTGCAGCACCTCACCGGCAACCACGACGAGCAACTCGGTCACGAGGTGCTCGCCGCGGCCTGGCGTCTGGGCCAGCCACAAGCGGTCGCGCTCTTGCTCTCGCCTGACACCGACGAGGCGCTCGTCTCGGGCGTCGCCAGCTGCCTGTGGGCCCGCCAATGGGCGACGCGAGTCGAACTGCCGCCGCGGGCGGCCGCGATCTGGTTGCGGCTCGAACTGCAGAACGCCGACAGCGCCCAGGCCGCGTTGCGCCCCAAGAGCACGACTGCGCTGGCCGGCGTGCCGCTGCAGGATCTGCTCGACCTGGCCAGGGACCCTCGCCGACACCGGCGCGACCGCCTGCTCGGCGAGTTGTGCGCCCGCGGCGACGAGACGACGCGCGACCGGCTGCTCGAAGTGGCCAGCACCGATGTGGTGTTCGAACGGGTGCGCCTCGCTTCACGCGCGCTGGGCCTGCTCGGTGACGAACGCCTGTTGCCGCTCGCCGAGGACCACTTCGCACGCGACGACGTGTTCGAGGATCCGCGCCGTCGGTTGCCGGGGCTCGAACGCATGCGCCGCTCGTGCCTGGCCGACTACGTGCAGCACCTGCCGGTGCGGCGCGCACTCGAACTGGCGCGCGACTACCACCCGCGCGGCGGTTACTTCGAGACCGTCGCCGGCTTCGTCTTCCAGGAACACGCCACCGCCGCGGACCGGCGCATGCTCGAGGCCTTCGTGGCCGAACGACACGACCACGGTGGCGGCTGGGACGTGATCTGTGAACTCGACGCACTCGGCCGCCTCGCCGATCCCCGGTCGGCGCCCCTGCTGGTCGAGGTCGCCCACGACGCCGCCTACAGCCATGCGCGGCGCCGTGCCCTGCGCGCCCTGGCCACGATGCCGCAGCTCGAGCTCGCGCAACAAGCCTTGCGCGAAGCGCTGTGGGACTGCGAAGACGAAGCTGCGGCGGATGCCTGCGCGTTCGTCACGACGTTCGATGCAGTCGCGCGCGAACGCCTGATCGCCCTTTCCCGCAGCCCGCTCGCCGACGAAGAACTGGTGGCGCGTGCGCAGCGGCGGTCGCAGCGCGACGGTTGAACGGCCTCGACGACCAACGAGAACCGCACCACCAACGAAAACGGCCGGGAGAACCCGGCCGCTTCACGATCAGGTGAGCCTGATCAACCGTTCATGAGCCACCGTGTCTCATGAGCCACCGTGTCTCACGAGCCACCGTGTCTCACGAGCCACCGTTGTCGGGCGGCGGGCCACTGCCCGCGCCGTTGTTGGGCTTGCCGTGCTTCTTGTTCTTGCTGATGCGAGGCCGACCGGCCTTGGTGCCGCAGCCTTGTCATTCACTGGGCAGGGGCAAACCCTGCAGGTCTTCGATCGCGAGGCGTTCGAGGCGGATGGCCGCTTCGAGGTCACCGGCGTGTTCGGCCTTCTTGGCCGCGTCCTCGGTGCTCTCGGCGAGCAGGCGATAGTTCTGACGAGCCGCTTCGATCTCGGGCTCCCAGACCTCGCGGGTCTGGCCTTCGAGGCGCATCAGCCAGGTGGTGTAGAACTGGGCGCGCGCGAGCGCTTGGCGCGCTTCCGCGAGCAGCGCCGGGTCGGTGTCCGACTCGGCCATCATGCCTTCGACCAGGACCTCGAGATCCTCGCGGGCGTCGGGCAGGCCGCTCGCCAACATGCGCGCCTTGTTGAGTTCCAGCTTGATACGGTTCTCAGTGGTGCGCAGCAGCGGGGTCTCCAGTTCCTTGGGCAGCAGGCCCAAGGCTTCCTGATACTTCGAAACCGCCAGCTTCCACTCGCCAACGTCGGCCGCCTCGTGAGCGGCGACCAGAACGGCGTCGGCCTGGTCCATGGCCTGGCGATCTTGGCCGGGCCCTTCGTGGTAGGCCCAGGCGGCGATCGGCAGGATCAGCCAGCCGGCGATCAGGATGTTGCGCATGTCGAACTCCGGGTCGGGGTGAACGGGCACCCAGCAGGGTGCGAGGTGTGGAATGCTATCGGGAGATCGGCGCCACGGGGGCAAGGCGGCCCCGGAAAGTTTGCCCCGAGGACGTAACCGGGCGGCTGGACGGCCGGGCGTGGCAGCCGGGGCTGCTCGCCCACCTTGGCCCGAGCAGCCCATGGCGAGCCCGTTCCGACGGGCCACGCGGCCCCCCCGCTCACGCCGCCGCCCGATTCTCGGTCACCACCGCGCCCGGTCGCCACCGCGTTCCCGCGTAGTGCAACAGCAACTGCAGGCCGGCCAGCATCAGGCTGCCCAGGGCCACCGCGATCAACGCGTACTCACGCAGCGTCAGCCGCTCGATCAGGGGCTTACGCGCGTCGGCAGCGGCGGCGGCGAGGATGTCGCTCGGCACGTGCCGCTTGTTGCCGTTGTGGAACTCGCCGCCCAGACGGATCGCGACCTGCCGCAGCGTGCTGGCGTCCTGGCGCGACTGATGGCCGGCGATGAACTTGCCGGAGACGTTGTCGCCGACACCGATCACCAACGTGCCGCCGAACGACGGCGGCAGTTCGGGCATGCCCGTCGCGGGCACCGTGTCGCCGTCGCTGACGATCACCAGCATCGCGCTCTTCGTGCGCCACGGCCGACCGATGCGCGCAGCTTCGGCGATGCCGTCGAACAGGCGCGTGCTGCCGGCCTTGAACGCGTAACGCATGTTGACCTCGGTCATCATGTGGCGCACGAGTTCGATGTCCCGCGTGTCTTCGACCACGGGCTTGGCGCCGTTGTAGGTCGCGATCACGGTGATCTTGAACTTGCCGATCGGCACCCGCTCGAACAGCGACTCGATCAGCTCGGAAGCACGCTCCGAACGGCTCTCGTCACCGTTCACGCCGGCGTCGCGCAACAGCATGCTCGGCGAGACGTCGAGCACCAGCACCAGGTGCCGCCACTCTTCTTCGGACACTTCACCCGACACGTGCACCTGCGGTTCGATCGTCAGCAGCGTCGCCATGCCCCAGGCCAACGCGGTGGCGGACAGCACCCGCAGCGCCGGCGCGAACAGCGTCCATCGCTGCGCCCGCGCATCGGGCCCGAACGCGAGGTGCGCGACGCGGCGCACGCGGCGTGAGTGCAGGGTCTCGGCGACGAGCATCACCAGCGCCACCGCCAACATCGCGACGAGCGTCACCACGGCGTGTACCTCAGGCCGAGCATGAGCAGCGCGTAGAGCCCAACCACCGACAGGCCGGCGATCGCGAACGGCCAGAACCAGTCGACGAGCTCGGCAGTGCCCTGTTCGATCTTCGCCTTGGCCATCTCGTCGATGCGCTGGAACACGCCTTCGAGCGCGTTGGTGTCGCCGGGGTTGAACACTTCGCCGCCGGTCATGCGCGCCAGGTTGACGATCTCACCGCGCGCATCCGAGTCCTGGATGTTGACGGCGAACAGGGTGATGCCGTCGCGCTTGAGCCGCTTGGCGATCTCGATCTCGGCGCCGCCGGAGAGGTCGCTGCTCCAGCCGTCGGTGACCAGGATCAGCATGCGATCCCCCTCGCTGCGCGACACCAGCATCTCGCGGCAGCCGAGCACGGCCTTGCCGATCTCGGTGCCGCCGAAACCCGGCACGTTGTTCTCGGGCCGCATGAACGGGATCGAGCAGCGGAACGCCGACGGGTCGCTCGTCAGCGGCACCCAGTGCAGGTAGTTGTTGCCGAAGAAGGTCAGACCGAACGCGTCACCCTCGCGGTAGTCGAGGAACTGGTTGATCGCCTTCATCGAGGCGTCGTAACGCGTACCCGAGCCGAACCTGGCGGTCATCGAGCCCGAGATGTCGACGCAGAACTGGATGTTGGTCAGCGACCGCTTCTGCTTGGGCGCCGCCAACTCTTGTGGCAGCGACAACAGCAGGATCACGACCGCCACGAGCAGCGCCGGCAGCGACTCACCGAGCCCCAGGGTCCAGCGCAGCAGCCAGCCGCTGCCGCGACCGCCGTGGTCGAACGGCAACACGACGCGGCGTGAAGTGCGTTGCCAGACCCAGAACAGTTGCAGCAGCGGCAGCACCAGCAGCAACAACATCCAAGGACGACCGAACATCAGGACGCCGCCTCCTTGGCGATGGGCAACAGGCTGTCGGCGGTGACGGCGCGATACGGCTCGAGCAGCTTGCCGAGGTCGAAATCACGCGGCGGTTCGGGCGCGTGCAGCCACAGCTCGACCTGGCGCAGCAGCGCGCCGGCCTCGGGGTGCTCGCGGATCGTCGCCAGTGCGGTCGACGCCTTCTCGTGCTTCAGGTCCAGGCGCAGCCGCCAGAACGACACCAGCATGCGTTCGAGTTCGGCCTTGGCGGCGGTGTCGGCCTTGTCGGTGGCGACCGCCTCGACCAGCGGCCGCAGGCGATCGGCGAGCGTCGGTTTGGCGATCGGCGGCGCGACCTTGACGCGGCGCTTCCTGCCCACGAACAGGAGCAGCAGCAAGCCGACGCCCCAGAGCACGCCGAGGACGATCTGCTGCGTGCGATAACCGGCGAGGCGCGGCGCCGGCACGGGTTCTGGCTCGGTCGGTTCGGTGGTGGTGATCGCCAACGTCGGCTTCACCTCGACGACGATCGCGGGCAGGTCGTCGGTCGACGAACCGTCCTTGTGCGCGAGATACTGCTTGAGATCGTGGCTGCCGGGCTCGAGGCCGGTCCACTCGAGGTCGTAGCGGAAGATCTGCCCGTGCGGCCACACCTTGACGATGCGCACCGCCACCGGGGCAGCGTGATCGACCTTGGCGACGACGAGTTCGGCGCCGGGCAACACCAGCTGTTCGATGTAGGCGCGCATGCCGACCGATGCCGTGCGCTGGTCGCGCGCCTGCGCCGCCAGCGAGGCCGTCACGAACGCCAACGCCAACAACGAACTGAACTGCGGCATGCTCATCGCGCCCCCTTGCCGGCGAGGCCCCGCGAGCGGAAGAAGTGCCGCAACCGGTGCACGAACGGCTGATCGGTGCGGATGCGCAGGCACTCGACGCCGGCCTTGCGCAGCTCGGCTTCGGCCAGCAGCGGATCGATCAGGTCGCGGCGGCCGTGGGTCACGAAGCCGCGGCCCGACTCCGCCTCCTGCGCGCGCAGGAAACCGCTGCCGCGCATCGTCACTTCGGCCGGATCCTGGAACTGCAGCACCGCGACCTCGTGTTGCTGAGCCAGCATCGCGATCGCGTGGATCGCGCCCGGTTCGTGCAGGTCGCTGCAGACGATCACCAAGGAACGGCTCTGCAGCACCGGACGCAGTTCGGCGATGCGCCGAACCATCCTGGTCTGCTCGTCGAAGGCGTGGCGGCGCAGGCGCAGCAGCCACTGCAGCACCTGGTCCTTGGCCAGACTCGGCTCGATGCGCACGTCGCGCGAACCGGTGCCGAGCACGCCGACCGGGCTGGTGCGGTCCAAGCACGCCAGGGCCAGACCACCGGCGACGTGCAGCGCCAGCTCGTACTTGCTGATGCGCGTCGACGACACCACCATCGACGCCGAGGTGTCGAGCAGCAGCCAGGCGGCGATGCGTCGCTGCGCTTCGTATTCCTTGACGTGCACCTTGCCCGAGCGCGCCGTGACCCGCCAGTCGATCGCCTTGACCGGATCGCCCGGCAGGTAGATGCGCGACTGCACGTAGTCGATGCCCGAGCCGAGGAAGCGTGAGCCGTCGAGCCCGTAGGTCAGGTCGTCGGCGAGGCGCCGGATCGCGATCACGAACTTGCGCGCCGCGAGCGGCTGCACCGCCGGCAACATGCCCGGCAGCTGCCGTTCGCGAGCCAGGTAACCCTGCCCCTTGGCGCCGGGTGCTGTGGCGGCGCGCGCGTTCACGGACGAGTCGCTCATGCGTCGAACTCGGACAGGATCTCCTGCAGCACCTGCTGGGTGGTCAAGCCCTCGGCCATCGCCTCGTAGGTCAGGCGCACGCGGTGCAGGATGACGTCGTCGGCGAGTGCGAACAGGTCCTCGGGCAGCACGAAGTCGCGGCCGTGGATCAGCGCGCGGGCGCGCGACGCCTTGACCAGCGAGATGCCGGCGCGCGGGCTGCAGCCGAGTTCGAGCTTGGGGTGCTTGCGGGTGCGGTCGACGATCGCGACGACGTGCTCGAGGAACGCTTCGCTGACGTGCACGTGCTGCACGTCCTCCATCGCCTTGCTGAGGTTGTCGAGGCTGCCGATCGGCTTGTCGCCGATGGTGTCGAATTCGGTGCGCGCCACCGCGCCCTTGCCCTCGCGACGCACGCCCAGCTTGGTGTTGCGCCGCAGCACTTCCATCTCCTCGGCGTTGCTCAGGTACTCGAGCCGGTGCAGCAGCATGAAGCGGTCGAGCTGCGCCTCGGGCAACTCGAACGTGCCGGCCTGCTCGACCGGGTTCTGCGTCGCGATCACCAGGAACGGCACCGGCAGCGCGTAGTTGTTGTTGCCGATGGTGACCCGGCGCTCCTGCATCGCCTCGAGCAGCGCGCTCTGCACCTTGGGCGCGGCGCGGTTGATCTCGTCGGCGAGCAGCAGGTTGGTGAAGACCGGGCCCTTGTGGGTGCGGAACTCGTGCGTCTTCTGGTCGAGGATCTCGCTGCCGAGGATGTCCGAGGGCAACAGGTCGATCGTGAACTGGATGCGCGCGAATGCCAGATCGACGGTCTTGCTGATCGCCGCGACCAGCAGCGTCTTGGCGAGGCCCGGCACACCCTGCAGCAGCAGGTGGCCCGAGGTGAGCAGCGCGATCAGGATGCGCTCGACGACGACGTCCTGACCGACGACCACCAGGCCGACGCGGTCCTTGATCTGCTGCAGGAAGTCGCGCGTCTCGACGAACCGGGTGGACGCGGCGGGTGCTTGGGGGGCGGTCATGGCGGCGGGTTGGTGAGGCGGTTGAAGAGATGAGCGTGGTGATCAGACGGCGCGGCGCAGCCAATCCCTGGCCAGGGCCTGCAGGTCGAGCGTGGGGTCCTGTTCGCGGCCGAAGTGGGCGCGCTCGATGCGTTCGCGATCGGCGGCCAACTGCTGCTGCGCGGCGGCGTCGAGTCGGGCCCGCTGGCCGACCTGGTCGAGCAGCCGCAGCACCGAGAACGCCGTCACCGAGCTCGGCATCTGCAGCAGGTCCAGCTTCTGCGCACTGCCGCGACCGCCCGGCTTGCTGGTGAAGAACCAGACGAAGTAGGCGAGCAGGCCGATGCCGAACGCGATCCAGAACCACAGCGGGATCTGGCCCGACCGCTTGCCGGACAGCGCGATCTGGGGATCGACGGTCGCGAGGTCGGCGTCGTCGTAACGCTGATAGACGGCCTTGATGTCGTCGCTGCGCGGCTTGCCGAACGTGAACGTTCCCGGGGTGAAGCTCGAGTCGGCAGGTTCGAGCGACAGCAGCCAGACGCGCTCGGTGACGACGCTGTCGGCGTCCTCCGCGAACTTGACCACCGACGCACCCTGGTCGTCGCGTTTGGCGACCTTGAAGCCCGGGGTCGTCAACTCGAGCACCTGCTCCAGCTCGGGCACCAGCCCGGTCGCCGACGCCTTGATCTCGAGCACGATGCGGCCCTCGTCGGCGCGGCGCTCGTCGAGGATCTGCGTCACCGTGAGATCCTTGCAGGGCCGCGGCTCGGCGCTCTTGCGCGAAGCGTCGACGACCACCGGCGAGGTGCCGATCGGCAACACCGTGTAGCCCGAGGTGTCGAGGAAGTCGAAGTCGATCTTCATCGGCGGGATGCGGTCCACCTGCGGGCCGCGCGCCTTCATCAACAACCACGCGTACGGCGTGCGTTTCCACGCCGGATCGTCGGTCGCCTTCGACTCCATGTTCTCGCTGTTGAAGGTGATCGACAGCACCTCGAAGTGCTCTTCGACGGTGGCGTTGACGGCCTCCTGGAAACGGTCGCGGTAGTTCTCGAGCGGCCGGCCGTAGTTGTAGGCGTAGGGTTGGTTGTTCTGGTTCTGCGCGTACTTGGCGAAGCCGCCGCTCTCGCGCTCGATCTCGGGCGAGTGCACGATGTCGACGCGCACGCCGAACGGCTCGGTGCCGATCTCGGTCGGCCCCTCGACGACCGCCTCGAGGCGCAGCTCGCTGATCAGGTCCTGGTAGTACTGGTAGACCTTACGCGCCTCCTCGGCGCGCGGGTTGTCGCCCACGATCTCGAAGCCGGCCTCGAGGTAACGCTGCTTGATCTGCGGCTTGACCGCCGACATGCGCGTGAACAGCGCGTTGGCGAACATGCCCTGGTGACGGTCGCGCGCGCCCTCGGGCAGGCTCGCCAGCGCCCGCTTGATCAGCGGCAGCTGACTCTTGGCGACCACGGTCTCCTCGTCGATCGCACCCAGGTCGCAGGCGCCGAGCGCGGCGTAGAACCAGGTGTCGAAGGCACCGATCGACTCCTCGTCGAGGCGCAGGTCCGGCGCGCGCCGGATGTAGTCCTTCGCCGCCGTTTCGAAGACCTCGAACGAGCGCAGCCGCTGATCGGCGAACTTGCTCGACCGGCCGTTCTCCTTCTCGAAGTTGTTCTGGTCGTGCAGCACCGCCGCGGTCACCGCCAACAGCGCCCAGTGTTCACCGCCCTCGGTGATCGCCCGCGCCGCGACCGCGGCAGCCGTCTCGTAGCCGCGCTGCACCTCGTTGAGCATCTCCTTCTGCGAACGACGCGTCTTCTGCGCTTCCTGCACCGCCGGCAACCGCCAGATCGTCGCCAGATTGGCGCGCATCTTCTGCAGCAGGTCGCCGAGCAGCACCGGATCGAGCTTGGCGACGTCGCCGAACACCTTCTCGATCGTCGCCATCTTCGGCACCTCGGCGGCGCTGTGCGCGGTGGCGAACGCTTCACTGAGCAGCTTCTGGTCGACGCCGCCGATCGGCAGCTTGCGCAGCTGCTCGACCCAGCTCGCCAGTTCGGCGAGGTTGCGCTCCTGCTTGCTGCGCGTCAGCGGGATGCCGTTGCTGCGCTGGTCGAAGCCGTACATGAACATGTACGAATTGGTGCGGCCGCGGTTGGGGTTGGCCTTGCGCGTCCAGACGCGCAGGAACTCGTCGGCGAGCTCCTTGGCCTTGCGCGGATTGATCGCCGCGAGCTGCTCGATGAACGGGAACGCCTTCTCGGCCTCGTCGACCTTGAGGAACAACTGCGCCGCCACCGTCAGGAAGTTGGGCAGCAGCGCATCGCCGAGCAGTTCGCGCCACTTCGGCCCCGGCAGTGCCGCGACCAGGTCGGCAGGCTCGACCGCCTGCACCTGACCGCCGCCGCCCATGCGCATCTCGCTCCAGAAGATGTTGCCGAAGGCATCACGCTGCATCACGGGGCGCAGCGAACCCGTCGACGAGTTGGAGTAACTGTGTGACGCCTCGACCACCCACCCCGAGGCCAGCAGCGCCAACGTCGGCTGCCACTTCGCGGCCAGCTCCGGCGCCTTGTCGAGCAGAGCCTCGACGGCCGTCTTCTGCAGCAGCAGGCCGTCGGCGCGGTACTTGGTGTCCTGCGGCTGTTCGCGGAAACCCTTGGCGACCTGGCCGCCGATCGTGGCGATGATCTCCATGCCGCGTTCGGGGCGCGCGGTGAAGCTCTCACCGAGCCACTGCGGACCGAGGTCCGAGCGCACCTTGGGGGCGAGCTCGATCGCGCGGCGCAGCGCCTCGGCCTTCTCGTCCTCACCGACCTCGCCGGCGGCGAGCGCCGCGTGCGTGACGCGCCACGCGGTCTCGAGGAACTCGTTGCGCTGTTCCTTGGCGAACATCGCCAGCGCGTGGCGCGCCATCAGGTTGAACGCTTCACGATCGTTGGCCTTCTCGGCCTCGTCGAACGACGGCAGGAACGGCCCGAGCTCGACCTCCTGACCGATCGCCGAGAGCAGCAGGGCGGCGTTGCGCCGGTGCAGCCGCTGCGCCTCGGCCGGTTTGGCCAATTCGACCTCGAGCGCCCGCAGCAGTTCCTCGAGCACGTTGCCGACCTCGATCGCGCGCTGCACCAACGGCGCGAGCAGCGGCACCTGCTTCTTGTCCAGGCCGCCCGGCGCCATGCCGGCCAGCGCCAGCACGTCCTCGAACGCGAACACGTTCTTCTCCTGCAGGTTCGGCGGCACGCGCTGATCCTGCGGCGTCTGCGGGTGATTGGGCAGCACCCGCAGGAACTGCTCGTAGGCCTCCTTGCGATTGGCCTCGGCGAACGTGCCGAAGAACGCGGCGACCTGGTCCCAGCGACCCAGCGTGACGTCGCGCTGCACCATCTCGAACTCACGCTGCAACTGCTTCTGCTTGAGCAACACCTCGGCGGCGGGCCCGGTCGGCGCCGGCGGCGGCGTGCCCTTGTCGCCCGGGTCGACGCCGAACTGTTCCTTGACGAGGTCGCGCACCTCGGGGCTCAGCTTGGGCGCGTCCTCCGCGGGGTCGTACGGCTTCAGCTCGGGCGACGCCCACGCCTGCAACATCGTCGAGCGACGCCGATCGAACAGCGTCGTCTTCCACTTGGTGAGCCGTTCGACGGCAGCCGGGTCGGTGGCCGCGGGCGGCTGGGCCGGGCCCTGGGGCACCTGGCCTTCGGCGGCCATCAGGGCGTCCCCGGTACGAGGATCCGCCGCGGTCGGCAGCAGCAGGTTCACGGCCGGGGTCGAACGCACGGCGCGCACCGGCACGGGAGTCTGGCCGAGCGCCAGGCCGCAGGTGGCGGCCAGCGTGAGCAGGATGGGGGCAGAAGGCAGCAGCGGACGACGCAGGATCATCGGCGATCTCGGCGGGGAGGGGTCGGAGAGCGTGCCGAAACTCGGCGCGGCGAGGACCGCAGAGGCTAGCACAGGGTCCCGCCGGTGCGACCGGCAGATTGGCCGCATCGACGTCCCAACCGGCGAGAACTTCCGGTCCGAAGTCAGACGTGCGGCCGCAGATCGGCGAGGTCGACGGCTCGCGCCGTGGCCGGCGGCAGCATCGCCAGGTAGTCGCGGCGGGGCACGACCCTGCAACCGAGCGAACGCAGGTGGGCGGTCGGCATCTGCACGTCGAGCAACTCGATGCCGGCGGCGAACAGCGACCGCACCAGCGCCACCAGGGCGACCTTGGACATGTCGGTGCGACGGTGGAACATCGACTCGGCCGCGAACAGGCCGCCGACCTGCACGCCGTAGACGCCGCCGACCAGTTCCTCGCCGCACCGGACCTCGAGGCTGTGCGCATGACCCGCCTCGTGCAACCGCACGTAGGCCTCGATCATCTCGGGCAGGATCCAGGTGCCGTCGGCTCGCGCCTCGCGGCAGGCCGACATCACCGCCCGGAAGTCGCTGTTCCAGGTCAGCTCGAACGCGCCGCGCCGCAGCACCCGCGCCAGGCTGCGCGACACGTGCACCCCGTCCGGGTCGAACACCGCGCGCGGATCCGGGCTCCACCACATCGGCGGCAGTCCGACGTCGTACCACGGGAAGATGCCGCTGCGGTAGGCGAGCAGCAGCCGTTCGACCGAGAGGTCGCCGCCGATCGCGAGCAGCCCTTCGCGGTCGTAGTCGCGCGGATCGGGGAACCACAGGGGTCCTCGCGCTGGCAAAGCCACCGGTTGCGAAGCACGACGCCGCGTCACTTGTCCTTGAGGCGCCGCAGGGTGGTGTGCTGCTCCTCGCGATCGGCCAGCTCGAGCAGCTCGATGTCGCCGTCGGCCAGCGGCCGGAAGTAGACCCGCAGCCCCAGCGAGGCGCGGAAACTCCAGGTGTCCTGACCGCCGAGTTGTTTGACCTCGAGGCCCGGATAACCGTGGCCCTCGGTGCAGAACAGCAGGATCGCCGCGAACGCGCGCTCGACCGACTTGCGATCCTTGCCGTCCAGCGACTTGTAGAACGACGGCAGGAAGCGCGGCAGCCGGAAGCGCTTCTCGGGCTCGGGTTCGGGCGGGGGCGGCAGCTTCTTGCGGCGCCGGTTCCTGGGCACGAGCGGCTCGAGTTCGGCGACGACCTCCTCGAGTTCACGCAGGCGCGTCTGGTTGTAGGCGAGCTGCCGGCGCAAAGCGGCGTCGGCCGCGAGCAGTCCTTCGCGCTCGATCTGCAGGTCGTGCACGCGGTTCTGCAGCGTGCGGTCGCCGCCGGGCGCGGCGGCACCGGGCACGTCCTTCCTGGCGCGCCGCAGTTCGTCGAGTTCGCGCCGCAGCACCGCCTGCTCACGCGCCGCGGCGTCGACCTTGTGCTGCAGATCGGCGCCGCGGTCCAGGTAACGCGCGGCGCTCTCGCGGGCCTTGTCGAGCTCCTTCTGCAGCCGCTGCACTTCCTGCGCACGCAGCGCCGACAGGGCCGCCGCGTCGGCGGCCGCCGCCGCGTCGGGCACGCGCGGCGCCGCCTCGGGGCGCGGCAGCAGCAGCGCGATGACCTCGCCGAGTTGCTCGGGATCCTTGGCCTCGGCCAGCATCGGCGCGAGCACGTTGGCCGGAGCGCGCTCGAGGCGGTATCCACCCTTGGGCGAGGCGCCGAACTTGCGCGCCAGCTCACGCATCGCCTTCACTGGCGCGAGCTGCTCGAGCAGCAGCGCCAGCGGCAGTTCACCACCCTTGGCCAGAGCTCGTTCGATGAGCTTCTTGAGCTTGAGCCGGGGGTCGTCCATCACCCGCCATCTGAGCGCAGCCGCGGTGTGGATGCACTAGCCCGCTCAACCGCCGTCCGGAACCTGGACCGGCGCCGGGTAGATCGGGGTCACCGGATACTCGCTGTATTCCTTGGCGTCCCACGAGCGCTCGATCGCCTCACGTTCTTCCTGCGTCAACTCCCGCTCGTCCTGCCACGACCGCCACGCCACCCACTCGACCAGATCGAACGGCGCCCCGAACAGCGTGCCGGCCTTCCACAACACGAAGGACGGGAACAGGAACACCGACAACAGGTCCCGCGTCTCCTTGGGCTGCGCCTGGTAGTAGGCGCCCGTGGCGGGGATCGCCACGATGTCGATCGGCAACCCGACGATGAAGCCGGTGGTGCCGCCGAGGGTCGCAGGGAAGCGCGTGAACCAGGTGCGGCCGTAACGCGGGTCGACGAGTTCGTTGGCGTAGACCACGGCCTGGGTGCAACCGCCGAGCAGCAGCGCCGCCAGCAGCGCGGCCCGCTGCTTGGCGCGGCGACGGATCCTGCCTACCGGTCGCAGCGACGTCATGCCCTACTTCTTCTTCGGTTCGCGGCGCGCAAAGGTCATCTTGCGGATCACCCAGGTGTCCGCCAGTTCCGGCGGCGGCGTCTTGTAGCTCGTCGCCAGACGGTCGTCGGTGCCGTTCTGGATCTCGAGTTCTCGCAGTTTCCAGATCGACTGCAGCGCCGCCGAACCGCCACCGGCGCGCGCGCCCGACTCGCAGTTGAACAACACCGCGTAGACGAAGCTGAGCTTGACCTGCAGGTCCTTGCGCTTCCAGTCGACCGAGACGACGTAGTCCGCGGCGCGTTGCTTGGAGCCCGACAGCACCGCCGGCTCCTCCTTGGGAGCGGACAGCACGAAGTCGTTGCTGGTCAGCCCCTGACCGGCGGCGCCGGCGAGGATCTGCCGCTCGAAGTAGAGCCCGGGCTGATTGGTCGCGTCCGATGTCGCCAGGCTGTTCAGCACCACCAGCTCGACCTTCTTCTGCAGTCCGCCGATCTGCTCGAGCGTGCCGCCGTTGCGGGTCGCCTCGTTGATCGCCTTCTTGCAGGCCGCGATCTCGTCCTCGATGCCCATACACAGGTAGTAGCCGACGGGCAGCACCACCAGCGACAGCAGCACGATCACCTTGTAGAGGTCCAGGTTCTTCATGGCGTTCACTGCCCGAAGGGCGCGAAGGAGTCCTTCACCCGCAAGGTGATCTTGTAGTAGGAGCCCGGGACGTTGGTCTCGGCATAGTCGCGGAACGGCTCTTCCTTGTAGCTCTCGGCGCGCGTCGAGGGCTTCTCGAACGGGCTGTCGGCCAGCTCGTAGTCGGCCTCGAACGCGAGCAGCAGCGCGTTCAGGTTCTCGCGGAAGCCTTCGCCGCGGAACGCGACCAGGAACTCCAGCTTGCGGTTGGGCGCCTTCATGTTGACGCTGAGCTTGAGCATCAGGTAGCGGCCCAGCTGCGGCTCGACCGACTTCATGATCTGCGCGAAGCGCACCAGCACCGCGAGCCCCGACTCGAGCGACACGTCCTCGTAGATGCCCGAGTCCTTCTGCTTCTGGTCGGCGACCTGGCGCAGCTTGTCACGCACCATCAGCAGGCGCTTGTGCACCGGCTCGTTCGCGAGGTCCACGACCAGGTCCTTGTAGGTGTAGTCCTTGCCCTTGCTGTCCTCGATGCGGAACTGCGAGCCGTTCTCGAACCACTTGCCCGACAGCACCGAGTGCAACATGCCGTGGAACTGCGGCGGGCCGTTGGGCTTCTTGGGATCGATGTAGGTCTTGCCGATCTGCAGCTCGAGATTGCGCAGTTCGGCCGACAGCTTGGCGCTGTAGAAGACGAGCGCCAGCAGCCCGACCATGCACAGGATCGCCAGCGGGAACTTGATGCGTTCGAAGCCGCGCTGCACGACGAGGTCTTCCTGCCGCAGGTCGAAGCCGGCCGGACCGCCGAGTTTGGTCAGCGCCAGGCCGATCGCGGTGGCGAGCTGCGGGCCGAGCGCCTCCACCTCTTCGGGCTCGAGGTCGTGCTGCAGGTTGGCCAACACGTCGAGTTCGCGCGCCTCGACGCCGAACACTTCCCCGAGCATCTCGGTCACCCCGGGCGCGCGGCTGCCCATGCCGGTAGTCCAGACCGCGCGAATGGTCGCGGCCTTGGTCACGGAGGTCAGGTATCGCACCAGCTCACGCGCCAGGCGCTGCAGGTAGGCGGTGTGCGCGGCTTCGGTCTCCTTGTGCGAGATCACGATCTGACGCATCGTCGGCGTCGCGACCGCCTCGGCCGCGCCGCCGTCCGCATCCGCCGCCTCGGGCAGTTCCTCTTCGAGCGCGAACTCGACGTCGTCGCCCGAACGCAGCACCTGCAGGGCGAGTTCGTGGGCGCGCGACGCCTCGATGCCGTAGCGGTTGGCCAGACCGTCGCCGACGGTGGCGTCACCGACGCGGATCACCCGCATGTCGACGAGGTTGTCGCCCTCGACGAGCAGCACCTTGACGCTGCGCGCGCCGATCTCGACCACCGCGGTGACGACCGAGGCGCCCATCGGCACCGGCGCAGCCTCGTCCTCGCTGCTGAACGCGCCCGCCCAGTGCGCGGCGCGCCACAGCGCCATGGTGTCCAGGTCGATGTGCTCGGGCTCGATCGACTGACCGGCCAGCGCATCGAGTTGCGCGCGCAGCCCTACCTTGGGAACGGCCGCGACCAGCAACCGGGTGCCGCCGGCGGCACCTTCACCGATCTCGTGGAAGTCGACGACCATGTCGTCGACGACGTAGCCGTGGATCTCACCCTCGGCTTCGGCCTTGACCACCTTGCGGATCTGGTCGTGCCCCTTGAACGGCAGGTCGAGCACCCGCAGCACGGCCTCGCGGCACGGGTGGCCGAGCAGCGGCTCCCCCTTCATGCCGGTGTCGATCGCTTCCCTGGCGATCGCGGCGACCGCGTCGGCGCGTCCTTGGACGTCGCTGGCCGGGACCACGACCGGCGCAGCATGCACCCGCAGCAGCCTGGTCTTGCGATACGTGCCGTCGAGCTCCACCACCTTCGCGTTGTCCTCGCCGGGATCGATGCCTACGCTCCTCACCATGGTCGTTCTTCTCGGGGAATGTCGGTCGTCGGTCGCGTCGGCGACCCATTGATTGACCGCGTCAGCGGCCGTTCCTCACTGCCTGGCTTCACTTGATCGCGCCGCCGACGGGCCGGCTGTCGCGGTCGTAGCGGGCGCGCTGGTCGTCGTCGAGCAATGCACGAATGCGCCGTTCGGTGCGGCTGCGCGATTCGAGCAGCCGGTTGCGGATCCCGTCGGGCAGCTGCGAAGCGTCGGTCTGGCCGAGGATCGTGAGCTCTTCGTTGCGGCTGCTGAGCAGCACCATGCCCAGCGAACGTTCTTGCTGGTTGGAGAGGCCGTAGCGCGCCGCGAAGTCCCGCGCGTAGTCGGCCTCGACGTCGAGATCGCTGGAGCGATCGCGAATCGCAGCTTCTACTCGCGGGATCGCCAGGCCAACGCTCATGCCGGCGGCAAAGGTGCCGAAAGCGGCGGCCAGAATCCACCACCGCAGATGTCTCACCGCCGTCTTTGCTCCGACGGGCGTTCGACCTGCGGCGCGTCGAGCCCCTTGGCGATCTCGTCGAGGCGGTTCATCTCGGTCTGGATCTCTTCGGGCCCGGCGTGCAACTGCTCACCGAAACCCGTCTCGAACAAACCGGTCCGCAGCACCAGGCCGATGCCGGCCACGATCGCCGCAGCGAGCAACACGCGCCGGCAGACGCGCAGCACCACCGCGGAGGACTCCGCGGCCTCGATCTGCACGCGCGCCGGCAGCTGCCGGACCTCGGCGAGCACTCCGACGACGAACCCCGCCGGCGCGCGGCGCACGTCCTGGCGCGCCGCGGCGAACCCCGCGGCGATCGCTTCGCGTTCGGCGGCGGCAGCGCGCAGGGCCGGCTCGGCGGCGAGGCGGCGACGGAAGGCTTCGACCTGGTCGGTCGGCATCTCGCGATCGAGGTAACGTTGCAGCAGCAGCGAATCGGCAGTGGTGAGTTTCACTTGGAACCTCCGCGAGAAACGGCGGAACCGGTCACTGCGGCGAGCGCCGGGACCAGTTCGGGATGGGTGCGTTCGAGATGGTCGCGAAAGCGCTGGCGGGCGCGGAACAGGCGCGACTCGACGGTGCCGAGCTGACACTGCAGCACCGCCGCGATCTCGTTGTAGGAGAGCTCCTCGAACTCACGCAGCACCAGGATGGTGCGGAACTTCTCGGGCATCTCGTCGAGGATCTTGCGGGTGACCTGCGCGAGCTCGCTGCGCAACAGCGGCGCGTCGGGTCCATCGACGTCGCGATCGCGACCGACCGCGTCCAGGGTCGCTTCGTCCTCGACCAGGCGCAGGCGACGCCGGCCGGCCTTGGCGAGGTGGTCGGTCGCCGCGTTGACGGTGATCCGGTAGACCCAGGTGAAGAACTGCGACTCGTGCTGGAAGGTGTGCAGCTTGCGGAACACCTTGAGGAACACGTCCTGCGCCAGGTCCTCACACTCGCTGACGTCGCGGCAATAGCGGCCGAGCAGGCGGAACACCCGGTCCTGGTACCGTTCGACCAGGGTCGCGAAGGCGCTCTCGCTGCCGTCGAGCACGGCAGTGATCAGGTCGCGGTCGGGCACGTCGGTGTCGGAGCTGCGTTTCAAGGCGAACACGGGCGCCTTGGAAGGCGGATCGGGGGGTTTCTTCCCAGCTCGCTCAAGTGGCCCCGCCGGAGCCGCCCAGCAGGTGCCCCATCTTTGCGCGCTTCGTCTCCAAGTACTTGACGTTGTGCGGGTTAGGGTCGATCGAAATCGGTACCTGCTCGACCACTTCGAGACCGTAGCCGGTCAGGCCGGTGAGCTTCTTGGGGTTGTTGGTGAGCAGCCGCAGGTGGCGCAGCCCCAGGTCGTGAAGGATCTGGGCGCCGGTGCCGAACTCACGTTCGTCGGGGCGGAACCCCAGGTGCACGTTGGCCTCGACGGTGTCCATGCCGCCGTCCTGCAGTTCGTAGGCGCGCAGCTTGTTGGCGAGGCCGATGCCACGGCCTTCCTGGCTGAAGTAGAGCACCACGCCGCGGCCGGCCTCGTGCACGCGGCGCATCGCTTCGCGCAGCTGCGGCCCACAGTCGCAGCGCAGCGATCCGAAGGCGTCGCCGGTCAGGCACTGCGAGTGCACGCGCGTCAGCACCGGGACGTCGATGGCCGGGTAACGGGCGTCCATCTCGACGCGGTCGATGCCGACGGTGAGCGCCATGTGGGCACGACCGTCGACGCGGCTGATGTAGGTGTGGCAGTCGAACTCACCGAACTCGGTCGGCATCAGCGCCACCGCGCCGCGCTCGATCAGCCGTTCGCGCCGGCGGCGGTATTCGACGATGTCGGCGATGTTGCCCATCTTGACGCCGTGCTGCGCGCAGAAGCGTTCGAGGTCGGGCACGCGCGCCATCTCGCCGTCGTCCTTGATGATCTCGCAGATCACGCCAGCGGGCCGCAATCCGGCCATGCGGCACAGATCGACGATGCCTTCGGTCTGGCCGGTGCGCACCAGGACACCGCCATCGCGCGCGCGCAGCGGAAAGATGTGGCCCGGGCGGGCCAGGTCTTCGGGGCGGGCGCCGGGGGCGACCGCGGTCAGGATGGTGTGGGCGCGGTCCTTGGCCGAGATCCCCGTGGTCACGCCGGCCGCCGCTTCGACCGACACCGTGAACGCCGTGCCGAACCGCGAGCTGTTCTCCTGCACCTGCATCGGCAGCCGCAGCTGCTCGCAGATGGCGCTGTCGAGCGCCAGGCAAACCAGGCCGCGGGCGTCGCGGATCATCTGGTTGACCAGCTCGGGAGTGGCGAACTCGGCGGCGAAGCAGAGATCCCCCTCGTTCTCGCGGTCGGGGTCGTCGACGAGCACGATCGGGCGGCCCTGGGCCAACTCGGCGAGCAACTCGGGGATCGGGGCGAAGGTCATGTGCTGGTTGGGGCCGCGAGGTCGCGGGACGAAGCAGTGTAACGGCGCTCGCCGCCTGGTTCTGCGTCGGGCTGTGTGTTCGACGGACGCGGCGCACTGCTGCACATCTCGACGGAGCCTGCGGACTGCCGACCAATGCAGCACTCCGGGTCGATTCGGGGCGCGGCTGTCGAGCCCGTGGCCACGGTGTCATGGGCCGCACAACTGCCTGGTGCGACTGGAGTTGTTTTTGGCTTCAGAGACCCCCGGAGCGACGACGAAGCCGGATTTCGGCAAGGGAGCGGGTTGGCAGCAACCGGGGAAGAAGAGCAACGGGGATGAAACGCACCTTGGTGGAAGTGTTCTGCGGCCTGTCCGCGCTCGTGCTGATGGTCTCGTTCCATCAGCAGATCGCGCGGCTCGAGGTGCAGCAGCGTGACGTGTCCGCGCTCGAACAGAAGGTCGAGCGCGCCATCGCGACGGTCAGCGACGACCGCGACCTCACGGAGCTGCGTCGTCAGATCCTCGAGCAGACCGAGCACCGGATCACCGGCCTCGAATCGCAGCTGCGCACCGTCTCCGCCGGCTCGTCACAGGCCGAGCAGATCGAGCAGGAGCTGGCCCGGGCGAAGAACGACGTGGCGCAGTTCCGCACCGAGATGTCGACCGACTTCGAACGCACCAAGGCGCTCGTCGACGACTACATCAACGAAGTGCGCGCGAAGGAGGCCTCGGCGGCGGTCAAGCTGTCCGAGACGCAGAAGGACATCGCCAGGCTGGCCAGCCAGATCTACCGCGATCCGACCACGCTGACGCGATCGATGCTGCTGCCGACCGTGCAGCTCAACGGCGACGACACCGTCGGCTCGGGCACGATCGTGTTCTCGGGCGAGAACCCGACCACCAAGAAGGTGGAGACCTACGTGCTGACCTCGCACCACGTGGTGCGCAACATCCTCGCCGACACCCCGCGCGCCAACCGCGAGGGCTTCGAGGTGACCATCTACCTGCCCGGCGAGCGCCTGGTCTGCAAGGGCAAGATGGTCGCCAGCCAGCCCAAGATCGACGCCGCGCTGGTGCGCGTGTTCACCGACCGCCAGCTGCCCAACGTCGCCAACGTGCTGCCGCGCGCCGAGACCGCTCAGGTCAAGGTCTGGGACCAGGTCTGCGCCGTCGGCTGCCCGCTCGGCAACGACCCGGTGCCGAGCCAGGGTGAAGTGAGCTCGCTCAAGAACGAGCTCAACGGCGCCAACTACTGGATGATCAACGCGCCGACCTACTTCGGCAACAGCGGCGGCGGCATCTACCTCGCCGACACGCACCAGCTGATCGGCGTGTTCTCGAAGATCTACACGCACGGCAAGGGCAACCCGGTGGTCGTGCCGCACATGGGCTTGTGCACGCCGATCGACGCGGTCTACGCCTGGCTCGAGGAAGAGGGCATGTCGCACCTGCTGCAGGCCAACGCCGTCAGCCGCGTCGATCTCAGCCAGCTCGCCGCGCCGCCCAAGTGAGCGCGGCGGCCTGAGCCGTCCGGCCTCACACCTCGCGGCTGCCGGGCGCGGTCACTGCTGACGCCTGCGCAGCTCGCGGCCGATCTTGCGCAGTTCCTTGCCGTCGAGACCGCTCGCGAACGCGCGCTGCACGACCCGGCGGGCATCGTCGATACGCCCGAGGTCGCGCAGGTACCTGGCCTGGGCGGCGACGAAGCGCACTTCGGTGGCGCGTTCCTGCAGGGCCCGGTCGACGAGCTCCAGCGCGCGTTTGGGATTGCCGCGGGCCGCGAACAGCTCGGCCATCTCGAACAACACGTCCGGCTGCGCGGGATAGATCTCGAGCGCTTCCTGCAGCAGGTCGAGCGCGTGGTCGGGGTTGCCGGCGCGTTTGTCGAGCAGCGCCAGGAAGTACAGCGCCGGCCAGAACTCCTCCTGCAGGTGCAGCCAGTACTGCAGATCGGCCGAGTGACGGCGCGGGTCCTTGCCGCGCAACACGCCGGCGACGGCCTTGGCGAAGCGCTGCTCGAAGCCGTCGACGTCGATGCGCAGCATCGTGCGCACGGCGCGGTCGCGCACGTCGTGGTCGAGCACACCTTGCAGGCCGGCGATCAGCTCGCTGCGCGCTTCGGCGTTGCGACCGACGCCATGCAGGCACAAGCCCAGGAACACGCGTGCGTCGTCGCGCAACAGCGTGCGCAGCTCACGCAACGCCGCGATCACCGGCTCGGGCGCCGGTCGATCGTGCACGTGCGCATGCAGGCACTCGAGCAGGATGCTCGTGCTCGAAGGCTCCGCGTCCCACTCGCCGCTGCGCAGCGTGCGTTCGCGCAGCCGCACCAGACCGCGGCGAATCAGTTCCCAGGCTTCGTCTTCCTGCTGCTCGGCGAAACGGACCTGCGCGAGGTGCGAGAAGAAGTCCGGGTGCCCGTCGATCTCCAGGCCACGCCGCCACAGATCGGCGGCGCCGCTGGTGTCGCCGCGACGGGCCAACAGGATGCCCAGGCTCTCGAGTCCCTTGGCCGGTGGCGGATCCAGGTGCGTGGCGTGTTCGAGCCAGGCGAACGCGCGCTGGTCGTCACCCATGTCGGACAGGTGTTCGGCGATCGCGACACAGCCGTCTCCGTCGTGCGGCTGCGCCGAATAGCAGACGTCGAGGAAACGACGCACCGCGTCCTTGTCGAGCCGCGCCCCGTCGAGGGCCAACACGCTCGTGGCGTTGGCGACGCGCAGCGCCAGACCGAACGCCGGATCGAGCGACAGCGCCTCGGCGAACGGCCGCATCAGCGAGTCCTTGTCCTCGGGCACGGCGATGTCGAGGTCGCCGCTGAGCAACATGGCGTTGTCCAGCCCCTGCAGGAAGTGACCGAACGCGACCCCGTTGTGGGTCAGCAGGCCGCGCGGCGGCTCGTGGAAGGTGATGCCCAACAGGCGCGCGAGGTGTCGCGCCAGACGCAGCAGCACGGGCACCGGGTTCTGCATCGGCAGCGTGCCGGCGACCTTCTCGGTCACCGACTCGTCGAAGCCGATGGGCTCGTCGTGCAGCACGTGGAACTCGACCAGCAGGCCGGTGTCGCGCGGCACGATCTCACCGACCACCATCGCGCGCACGTCGACGTCGCCCGGCAACAGGTCGAACGCCTCTTCGCGATCGGGCGGCGCGTCCAGCCGCAGCCACGTGGCGGCGCCACCCTTGCCCGAGGTCTGCAGTTCGAGCATCGCGGTCGGGCCCGACTGCCCCTGGTTGAGCACCTGATGCACGAAGTCGGGCAGCCGGCGCGCCAGCACGTCGAGATCGACGCCGGCCCAGTCCACCCCCGACCAACTCGCCTTGGGCCGGACCGCCAACGGCAGGAACATCACTTCGGGTGCGTCCAGGTCGTCTTGCGGATCGGGGTTGTCGGCCATCAGCTTGTCGGTTGTCGTTCTTGGAAGATGCTTTGACGCAGTGAGTTGCCGTGGATTGCGGCGATCGGCCGGGGGCTCAACCGGGCGGCCAGCCGAGCGGCCTGCCGGCCAGCACGTGCACGTGCAGATGGAACACCGTCTGGCCGGCGCCCGCACCGTTGTTGACCACGACCCGGAAGCCGTCGTCGGCGACCCCGAGTTGCCCGGCGACCCGGCCTGCCACCAGCAACAGGTGGCCGAGCAGTTCGGCGTCGGCAGGCGTCGCATCGATGAGCCGCGCCACCGGGTGCTTGGGGATCACCAGGAAGTGGGTCGGCGCCATCGGCATCACGTCCCGGAAGGCGAGGCAGCGCTCGTCCTCATGCAGGACCTGCGCGGGGATCTCGCCGCGCAGGATGCGTGCGAACACGTTCGAAGAGTCGTAGGTCAACGCGGGCGCTGCCAACTTGGGAGCGAAGGTAAGGCCTCTTTGCGGTATCCCTCAAGGCCTTACCGCAAAGTTCCCGTGAAGTGCTCCTGGTTGCGCCCCGACGCAACACCGCTGCCCAGAAACGACGGCCAACGGTGTGGGCCGCGGAGCGTCAGTCGATCGACAGCCCCGCTGGCACCAAGGCGTAGACCCTCGGGCCCGTCTCCCCAGCCAGGGCATCGCGCAGCACCGCCATCACTGCCGGGAACTGGCGGGCGCGTTCGAGCACGGTGCGCAGCAGCTGCACGTCGAGCCCGGCAGACACCTGCGACTCGAACATCGAGGCGAAGATGGCGTCGGCGAAGCTCTTCGGCTGCGGCATGTGCACGACCTCGACGTCGTCGGCCAACCCGGCCTGCTTACGCACCATCGCCAGGGCGTCGTCGACGCCGCCGATCTCGTCGACCAGGCCCAATTCGACCGCCTGACTGCCGGACCACACGCGACCCCCTGCGATCTTGTCGACGCCGTCGCGGGTCATGTGACGCGAGCTGGCGACGTTGCCGAGGAAACGATCGTAGATGTCGTCGACGAGGCCCTGCACCCGGGCCCGCGCCTGCTCGCTCCACGGCCGGTCCATGGCGTCCATCAGCGCGCCGTCGTCGAGCCGCACGATGTCGGTGTGCACACCCACGCGCCGCAGCAACGCGCCGGGTTGGAACCGCATGCTGAACACGCCGATCGAACCGGTGATCGTCGCCACCTCGGCGAGGATCGGCTTGCCGATGGTGGTGATCCAGTAACCGCCCGACGCGGCGACGTTGCCCATCGAGAACACCAGCGGCTTCTTCGCCGCGAGTCGCTGCAGCGCCAGGCGGATCGCCTCGCTGGCAGTGGCCGAACCGCCCGGCGAGTTGATGCGCACGACCACGCCCTTGACCAGTTCGTTGGCCGCCAGTTCGTCGAGCTTCTCGACCACGACGCCGCTGACCATGCTGCCCGGCGACGGCTTGTCGCCGTCGACGATCTGGCCGGCCAGGTGCATCACGACCACCTGCGGATCCTCGACCTCTTCCTCGCGGCTGCCGCGCATCATGCTCGACAGGATCGACATCAGGTCGCGGCTCTGCTTCTTCTGCTTGGGCGCGGCGTCGACGAGTTCGAACGCCTCGTCGCCGCGCACCAGCGCCAGCCCGCGCTTCGCCCCGGCCCACGGCACCAGGCGATCGACGAGCCCGGCAGCCTTGGCGGCGTTGGCCGTGAACACACGATCGGCCTGCAACTGCCGCACTGTGGCCTCGGTCAACTTGCGGCCAGCGGCGATGCGCCGCACCACGTCGGCGTTGATGCTGCGCAACATCGCCTCGTAGTGCTGCCGCAGGTGATCGGACATCGTCGGCAGCATGTACGGCTCGACCGCGCCCTTGTATTCACCGACGCGGGTCACCTCGACCTGCACGCCGAGCAGATCGAGCGCGTCCTTCATGTGCATCACGTTCATCGCCGGCGAACGCAGATCGACCACCCCCATGTCCGCCATCAACACCTCGTCGGCCAGCGCGGCGAGCTGCAACGTCGCGGCGCCCGCGTTCTCGATGTAGCAGACGACCCTCTTGCCGGCCGCGCGCACGCGCCCGACGGCGCGCTCGAGTTCTCGGATCTGGGGCAGGTTGAACGCCGGGTTGCCGGACAGGTCGAGCAGCACGTCGGTCTCGGGCACCTTGGCCAGACCGTCGACCAGTTCGACGAACGGGTAGAACGCCTTGGGCGGCGCGCCGCCGCCGCCGAGCAGGTCCATCGGTCCGAACGCCATCTCGGGCAGATCGGCGTAGCTCCCGGACGGCCGCAGGAACGGCACACGTTGCTTGGCGGCGGCCGCCGGCGCATCGACCGGCGGCACTTCCTTGGCTTCTTCCTGTGCGGGCGCGAGAACGGTGAGCGCGGCGAGAGCGATCGTGAACAGTGGGCGGACGGCGAAACTGCGTGTCATTGGATCTCGTGTTGGCGGGGTCGGACCGGAACGGTGCGCGTCGTGGCCGCCCGTCGCGGCCACCTGTCGGCTGCCCACCAGGATCTTCATGCAGTGCAAACGGGAGAAGAGCAATCGCGACATAGCGTGTCCGGCCAGTGACGGCAGCCCGACCCCCACTGCTCCAGCGGCTCATCCTGCAGGAAGACCTGAACTTCCTGCTGACCAACCGCATCCCCCGGCGGTGGCTGACCCTGCTGATGGGGCGCTTCAGCCGCATCGAGATCGGCTGGATCCGCGCGCTGTCGCTGCGCCTGTGGCGCAGGTTCTCGCCGGATCTCGACCTCGCGGAGGCCCGGCATCAGGACTTCAAGAGCCTGCACGACGTCTTCATCCGCCAGCTCAAGAGCGGCGCGCGCCCGATCGACCACGACCCGCACGTCGTCTGCAGCCCGTGCGATGCCATCATCGGCGCACACGGCCGCCTCGACGGCATCGAGGCGATCCAGGCCAAGGGCTTCCCGTACACGCTGCGCGATCTGCTCGGCGACGACGACCTGGTCGAACGCCACCGCGGCGGCCGATTCGTCACGCTGCGGCTGCGCTCGGCGATGTACCACCGCTTCCACGCGCCCTGCGACGGCGCCCTCCTGCGCGTCAACTACATCTCGGGCGACACCTGGAACGTCAATCCGATCGCGCTGCGCCGCGTCGAGAAGCTGTTCTGCAAGAACGAGCGCGCCGTGCTCGATCTGCAGCTGGCCAGCCCCGACCACGCGCTGACGCTGGTGCCGGTCGCGGCGATCCTCGTGGCGAGCATCAAGCTGCACTGTCTGTCGCACGACCTCGACCTGCGTTACCGCGGCGCCAACGTGATCCCGTGCCGTGCCGACTTCGCCAAAGGCGACGAGCTTGGCTACTTCCAGCACGGCTCGACGATCCTGCTGTTCGCGACCGGCGACTTCGACTTCTGCCCGAACGTGACCGAGGGCGGCGTGCTGCGCATGGGCCAGCCCCTGCTGCGCGCGTCGACCCCACTCTCCGCCATGCCCGAACGAAGGAACACTCCATGACCACGACCGCGACCTCGAGCTCCCGCATGTCGTTCCTGGCCGAGCTGCACGAGCAGCGCTGGGACGACCACCGCTTCTATCACCAGAGCCGCATCAACCAGACGCTGCACCTGATCAGCGCCCTGAGCTTCCTCACCGCCTACGTGATGATCTTCATCGATCCCGTCTGGGCGGTGCTGCTCGGCTGGCTGGTGTCGATGGTGACGCGCCAGTCCGGCCACTTCTTCTTCGAGCCCAAGGGCTACGACCACGTCAACCGCGCCACCCATCAGCACAAGGAAGCGATCAAGGTCGGCTACAACCTGCGGCGCAAGGTGCTGCTGCACGTCGTCTGGGGCGCCGCGCCGCTGGTACTGTGGCTGTGGCCGACGGCGTTCGGCTTCACTGCGCCGACCGACTTCTACGGCTACGTGCACGACGTGAGCGTCGCCTGGCTGTGGATCGCCGCAGGCGCGATCGTGCTGCGCGTGCTCTACCTGTGCGCGACGCGCAGTGTGCAGACCGGGATCGTCTGGATGACCAAGATCCTCACCGACCCGTTCCACGACGTGATGCTCTACTGGCGGTCGCCGCTGGCCCTGCTCAAGGGTGAGCTGCTCGACCCGATGCACCACGCAGCGCACTCGTGACCACCTCACGCAGCAGCCGGCGCTTGATCGACTTCTCGGTCAGCGCCGCGCTCTGCCACCACCAGCCGTCCTGCTGCATGCGCTCGGCCGCGGCCACGAAGCGGTCCGCCACCGCCGCGAAGTCCTCGTCGGTGTAGTCGTGGCTGAAGATGAACCGGCCGGTGCCGATCCAGCTCAGCGCCAGACCCTGGTCGCGCAGGTAGTACTGCAGCATCCAGTGGTAGCGGCTCGGCGCGCGGTAGAGCACGGTCCAGACCGAGGTCATGTTGGCGACCCGAACCGGCAGACCGCGCTGCTCGAGCCGCTCGTTGAGCGCCGTGGCGCGCCCGTCCCAGACCGCGTCCAGCGTAGCGTAGTGCGCACGCACCTCGGGCCGTTCGACGTGCTGCAGGAACTCGTTCATCGCCGCCATCACGTAGGGATGTGAGTTGAAGGTGCCGCGCGCGAAGCAGACGTCCGAGGGGCGATCGTCGCGGTAGCGGCGCATCAGGTCCTTCCTGCCGCAGACCACGCCGACCGGCAGGCCGCCGCCGAGGGTCTTGCCGTAGGTGACGATGTCGGCGCGCACGCCGAAGTACTGCTGCGTGCCGCCGCGGGCGAGACGGAAGCCCAGGAACACGTCGTCGACGATCAGCACGATGCCGCGCTCGGTGCACACCTCACGCAGCTGCTGCAGCCACTGCGCGTAGGCGCGGCGGTCGTAGCGGACCTTGCGGCCGCTGCCGAGCAGCGTCGAGTCGCTGGGCGCGCCGGCGTTGGGGTTCATCGCCTGGATCGCGTTGACGAGCACGCAGGCGATGTCGCCGCGCTTGCGCAGCACCCGCAGCGTGCTCGGATCCATGTCCTGCAGCGTGTAGACCTCGCGCGGCGGTCGCGGGTTGCCGACGCCGGCCTGCACGCCGTCCCACCAGCCGTGATATGCCCCGCAGAAGCGCACCACGTGCGACTTGCCGGTGTGGTAGCGCGCCAGCCGCACCGCCTGCATCACCGCCTCGGTGCCCGACATGTGGAACGACACCTCGTCCATGCCCGACAGCTCACGCAGGCGCGCGACGTTGTCGGCGAGGATCGGGTGGTAGGGGCCGAGCACGGAGCCGAGGTCGCGCACGCGCGCGGCGCCACGTTCGATGCAGCCCTTGTAGAAGTCGTAGCCGAACAGGTTGCAGCCGTACGAACCGCCGAGGTCGTAGGCCCAGTTGCCGTCGAGGTCGCGCATGCGCCGCCCCTCCGTGGCGTCCATCACGCAACCGACCTCGAGCCGCGAACGCACCTGGTTGCGGAACTGGAACGGCACGCGGTAGGCGTTGGTGAAGGCGACGTCGGAGACGCCCTGCTCGAGCGCGCGGCTCGCGGCGAGTGTCCGCGGCGCGCGCGCCTCGGCGGCCGCGGCGAGCCGCTCGAAGCCGGCGCGCCGCTGCTGCACGACCTCGTCGGGCGCTCCGTCGGCGGCGAGGAAGCCCGCGGCGTCGAACTCGTAGAACGGCAGCAGCCGCGCGACCCGTTGCGCCATGCGCGCGTGTCCGCCCAGCGACGGGTGTTTGGCCAGCGACAGCAGCAGGCGCAGCCAGGCTTTGCGCAGCAGCCAGATGCCCCCCACCGCGGCGAGCCCGTAGACCAAGAGTTGCATCATGCGCCCATCAACCTCGTCCGGTTGGCCGCGTAGTCGACGCCGATCACCTCGGGTTCGGGGACCTCGACCTCCTCACCGCGTTCGGCCTCCGCCGCGCGCTTGCCGCCGCGCACCTTCTGCCGGTAGCTCTCGGAGTCGAAGATCGCCGTGAACGGTTCGTCGACGCGGTGCAGCTCGACGAACTCACGCGCGTTGCGCCCCATGCGCAGGCGCGTGGCGTGATCGAGCAGGCGGCTCATCGCCTCGGCGAGGCGCTCGACGCTCTGCCCTTCGACCCGGAAACCGGTCACACCGTGCACCATCAGCTCCTGCGGCCCGCCCATGTCCGAGACCACCACCGGCAGCCCCGAGGCCTGCGCCTCGAGCGGCGCGTTGCCCCACGTGTCCGTGGTCGACGGGAACAGCTTGGCGTCCGCCGAGGCGAGCGCGGTCGACAGCTCCTCACCCTCGAGGAAGCCGGTGAACGTGGCCGGCACACCGATCAGCCGCTGCTCGAGCTCGCGCCGGAACGGCCCGTCGCCGATCACGATCAGGTGCGTTTGCGAGTTGGCCGCGTGCACCTTGCGGTATGCGTCCGCCAACAGCCCCAGGTTCTTCTCGGCGCTGACGCGGCCGACATAGACGAACTTGACCAGCTCGGGCGCGCGCTCGATGCCGCGCCGCATCCAGAAGCCGGCGTCGCGTTTGTCGGGGTGGAAGCGCTGCAGGTCGACCCAGCGGTCGAGCACCAGCAGCTTGCGCTTGCGCAAGCCGCGCTGGTGCAGCAGCCGCGCGATGAACTTCGACGGCACCACGACCTCGTCGACCGAGTGGTAGAAGAGGATCATGTAGCGCCAGGCGAGCGCCTCGAGGCTGATGTCCTTGGTGTAGCTCTCGACGTACTCGGGGAAGCACGTGTGGTAGGTCGAGGCGGTCTCGATCTGCAGGATCTTCGCGGCCAGCAGCCCGGCCACGCCGACGGTGCCGGGCGTGCTGATCTGCATCTTGGTGAAGCCCGACTCCTGCAGGAACTTGAGCAGTTCGAGGAACGGAGGAAAGCGCACCTGCAACCCTTCGTACTCGGGGAAGTCGAGGTTGACGATCGACTCGAAGATCACCAGCCGACCCGAGTCGATCATCTCGGCGAGCTCGGCGTCCTGCATGCACGTGGCCTTCTCGGCCGCGGACAGGCAGGTCACGACCGTGAAGTCGACGTCGCGGCGGCGCGCCTCGTGCAGCATCTTGCGGATGGTGCGGGCCACGCCGTTGATCTCCAAGAACGTGTCGGTGAACAACACCAGCCGCTGCCGCTCGGTGAAGTCGAACGCCTTGCACACGTCGCGCACGATCATCCGATCCGAGCTCTGGTGCAGGTACGACAGCAGGTAGGGCATCGACACGAACACGTTCGACGACACCAGCGCCACCACTTCCTTGATCACACGCATCAGGTCCATCGACCTGGCCTGCCCGATGCGCTTGACGTAGTTGGCGAAGATGCGATTCAGCAGCGCGCTGACCACGGCGAAGATCTTGTCGTCGGTGCGTTCGGCGGCGACCAGCTTGCGGCGGAAGGCGGCATCGGTGAGCAACGCGTGCGCCTCGGTGGCGAGGATGCGCTCGAACGGCTTGCCGCGCGGGTTGCGCCGCGGCGCCGCGATCCTGCCGAGGACGCTGCCCAGCCACGCCTTGGCGCCGATCGCGAGCTTCTCGTGCAGCCGCACCTTGCCGCTGTCGAACACCAGCCGCAGCAGCGAGTTGATCGGGCCGCCCATGCTGACCCCGCCGCCGGCGGCCGTCGTCCTGCCCTTGGTCTTGCCGTCGTAGAGCAGCTTGAGCATCGCGTGCGCCAGCGTCACCGGACCGCCGTGACAGCCGCCGGGGCGCGTATTGCGCTGCCGCATCGCCTCGATCAGCCGGTTGGGCGTCAGCGGCACGTCGCCGTCGACCGTGAACTCGGTCCAGGTCTGCCCGGGGTTGATGCCGCTGTGGTCGTCGGAACCCGACAGCACCGTCTTGAGCCATGGCGTGGGCCCCATGGGCGCGATGCCGTGCTTGTTGGCCAGCCGCTCGATCGTCTGCCGATCGAGCGTCGACACCAGCCGGTGCGTCAGCTCGTTCAACGACCGCGTGCGCGTGCCGTTGCGCACCTCGAGCATGTTCATCAGCAGCAGCGCCTTCTCGATGTGCTCGAGGCCGAGCGAACCCTGCCGGCCGTAGGGCCGGTTCTGGGTGCTCATCAGCGGATGCGTCATGAAGTAGGCGAGCTTGTTGGCGAACGGGTTGTCCGCCTCGGCCGCGATCTGCCGATCGACGTAGTCGATCATCTCGTAGATGTTGCCGCGCAGCCGGTCGACCTCGGCGAACTGCGCCTCGGTCATGTTCGTCACGGTCACGTGGATGTTGCAGCCGTCCTCGGGGAACGTCGTGGTCATCTCGGAGCTGATGAACACGTCCTGCAGCCCCGCATCGAGCATCTCCCTGACGCCGTCGATCGAGTTGTGATCGGTCAGCGTGATCAGCGACATGCCCTGCGCGCGCAACTGCGCGTAGACCTTCAGCGGGTCCGAATACGACTCGGGGATCGAGAAGCTGTTCGCCGCGTAGTAGTCGGTGACGTTTGAGGCGTACGAGTGGAGGTGGAAGTCGACTCTGCCGATCGTCCTGCGGATCATCGGTACGGATTCCTTGCCGGTTTGCGAAGACACCGGGGCGTCTGAGGAGTGCGGCGCGATCGCGCCGTCGACGCGCGCTCGGGCCGAGCAACCGCAGCTCGGCGAACAAGCACGGGGGCGCGCCGTCTGTTCACGGCGAAGATGGAACCGGGCCGGGATTCAGGGTCGGACAGCAGCGCAACAAGAAACGTCGCGCAGCCACGGATGCGTGCCGACGCGATGGTGACCGCCGCGAAAGACCATACGCTCGCCCCGTCGTCGGCGGCGCCGCGTCGCCGCCCAGACCACCTCGAGGAGCCGATGACAGCGACCACCGCCAGCGCCCGCGGCATGTTCTTCTTCCGCCGTTTCCTCAGCAATCCGCGCGAAGTCGGCGCGCTCTGCCCGAGCACCCGACACCTCGGCGACGCGATGCTCGTCGACCTCGACCTGCGCGGCGACGACGTGATCGTCGAATACGGCGCCGGCACCGGGTCATTGACCCGCTCGATCCGCGACCGCCTGCAGCGAGAACCGGAGCTGCGGTATCTGGGGATCGAACGGGAACCCGGTTTCTGCGCGATCCTGCAGCAACGCTGGCCCGAACTGACCTTCGCCACCGCCCAGGTCGAGGACGTGCAGCGCCTGCTCGCCGAGCACCGTCTGCCCGATCCCAAGGTGATCGTCTCCGGCCTGCCGCTGATCCTGCTGCCGACCATGGAGCACATCGTGCGCCAGGCCTACGAGGTGCTGACACCGGGGGGCTCGTTCCGCACCTTCAGCTACCTGCAGTCCTATCCCCTCGAGAGCGCGCGTCGGTTGCGGCGACTCATGGCCGAGACCTTCGACACCTTCTCGATCGGCCGCCTCGTGACCCGCAACTTCCCACCCGCCTTCGTGCTGCGCGGCGACAAGCTGGCCACCTGAACAGGTTTCCACACCCCACCGGCCGCATCTTCGCGCTTGTTTCGAGCCCGAGATGTCGTTCTCATGGGCGCTTCCACCACATTCCTGGTGCCAAGAGAAACGAACATGAAGAAGACGCTCACTGCCATCGCGATGGTCGCCGCCCTCGGCACGACCTCGTGCGTCGGTCCCTACAACGCTTTCAACTCGGTCGCTTCGTGGAACTCACGGGTCTCCGACTCGAAGTTCCTGAACGAACTGGTCTACATCGGGCTCTACATCATCCCGGTGTATGCAGTCGCCTCGATCGGCGACGCCCTGATCTTCAACTCGATCGAGTTCTGGGGCGGCGAGAACCCGATCAGCAAGCCCGAGGCGTTCACCAACCAGAACAGCATCCCTCAGGGTCAGTGAGCGTTGGCCGTCCTCGTGACGGCGCAAACCTCGCGATGACCGCCCCGCACCCGCGGGGCGGTTTCGTGTACGGCGCAACCCGTGGAGCCACGTTGACCCGGGGGGCCGACAAACACTGGTACGCCCGGCAGGAATCGAACCTGCGACCCCCGCTTTAGGAAAGCGATGCTCTATCCAACTGAGCTACGGGCGCACGCGCCGCGGAGCGTAGCCAACTGATCCGACCCGCTCCAGCCGTGTTGCGTACCGAACCGGGTACAAACCACAACCCGCCGCCCCTCCCACACACCCTCACCGCACCCTCACCGCAGCGTCACCTCGTCCAGCAGCATCGAGTTCGACACCGAGTTGCCGAAGCGCTCGAACGCGTCGAGCTGCCACACCACCCGCTTGCTGCGCGGTTCGATCTCGATCAGCACCGGCTGCCCCGGCCCCGCGTGGCAGTTGCCGATCACGTAGTTGCCGTTCGCCAGCACCTCGAGCGTCGTGACCCACGCCAGCACGATGCCGGGAAGGTCGCGCTGCCGCAGCGTCCAGACGATCTGCCCCTGCGGGTCGACTTCGAGCACGCTGTGGCCGTTGCCGGTCGCGACCAGGGTGTTGCCCGTCGGCAGCCGCAGCGCCCCGAACACCGCGTTGCCGAACGCTTCGGGACCGTGCCCGCCCCTGGGTTCCTGGCCGAACAGCGGCACTTCGAACTGCCACACGACCTCGCCGCTGCCCCAGTCGTATTCGCGAACGCAGCCGTCCCCTTCGTGGCAGACGAGCACGTTGCCGTTCGCCAGCCGCCGCACCAGCCGCGTATCGCGGTGCGCGTCGGGACGCAACACGTGCATCTTGACCTCACGCAGCAGCCGCCCCTGGCGGTCGATCTCGATCAGCCGACCGGGCCCGCTCTCGGCGATCAGGACATGACCATCGGGCAGCGGCTGGAACGAATGCACCTCGACTCGCTCACCGGCGTTGCCGTTGGCGGTCGCCGCGTCGTAGCTCCACACCACTTCACGCCGCTGCGGATCGATCTCGACGAGTTTGCTGCCGCCCTGCTGCACGAGCAGATGGCCGTCGGCGAGGCGTTGCACATCGTGGATGCCGCCCCACGGCATCTCCCATTCGACCTGCCCCTGCCGATCGAGGATCACCAGACGCCCCTCACCCTGCAGCAGCACCCGGTGGCCTGGCAAAGGCTGCTCGCGCCCCTCTGGCGCCGCGCCACACCCGGCCAACACGAAGCACGAGAACAGGACGAGCGGGCAGCGCATCAGCGCATCATCCCCACCACCGCACGCGGTTGCACCTCTGCTCCCGCGCCGCGCCGTTCCACCCCACCTCACATCGCCGCGAGCGCCTGCTCGAGGTCCGCGATGGTGTCCTCGGGATGCTCGACCCCGACCGACAGTCGCACCATCGCCGGCGTGATGCCCATCGCGAGCTGGTCCTCGACCGCGATGTCCGAATGCGTCATGGTCGCCGGGTGCTCGGCGAGCGACTCGGTGCCGCCGAGGCTGACCGCGAGTTTGACCAACTGCAACGCGTTGAGCATGGCGAACGCCTCGGCTTCACCGCCGACGACCTCGAACGAGATCATCGAGCCAGGCCCCAGGCACTGTCGCTGATAGATGTCGTACTGCGGATCACCCGCGCGCAGATGACCGAGATAGTGGACCTTGCGCACCTTGGGGTGATCGGCCAGGAAGTCCGCGACGTAACGCGCGTTCTTCATCGCGCTGGTCATGCGCAGCTTGAGGGTCTCGAGGCTGCGCATCAGCAACCAGGCCGTCCACGGTCCGCACATCGTGCCCAGGATCGTGCGGTGCGTGCGGATCGGTTCGAGCACCGCATTGCTGCCGAGCACCGCACCGGCGATCACGTCGCTGTGGCCGCCGATGAACTTGGTCGCCGAATAGATCACGACGTCGGCGCCGTGGGCCAAGGGGTGCTGCCACAGCGGGCCGAGGAAGGTGTTGTCGACGACGACCCGCACGGGTCGATCACCGCGCGAATGTCGGCGCGCGAGCCGCGCGGCCGCCGCGATGTCGACCAGGCCGTTCGTCGGGTTCGCCGGCGTCTCGACGTGGGTCACCGCGACCTTGGCGGCATCCTCGCCCAGTTCTGCGAACGCGCGCTCCAGACCGGCGGTGCCGTCGCTGGCCCGGAAGCCCACCGCCCGCACGCCCCACTGCGGCAGGATGTGGTAGAGCAGATAGTCGGTGCCGCCGTAGACGGGCACGCTGTGCAGCACGATGTCGCCAGGCCGCAGCAGCGCCAGCATCGTCGTCGCGATCGCCGCCATGCCGCTCTGGAATACGGCGCAGGCCTCGGCGCCGTCCCACAACTTCAATCGGTCCTCGAGGATCTCGATGTCCGGGTTGTTGAGCCGGCTGTAGATCAGCCCCAGCTTCTCGCGCGGCCGCTTCTCGCGCAGCCCGTAGGCGACCTCGAAGAAGCTCTTGCCCTCCTCGGCCGTCTTGAACACGAACGTCGACGTCATGAAGATCGGCGACTTGATCGCGCCCTCGGAGAGCTGCGGGTCGTAGCCGTGGCTCATCATCAAGGACTCGGGATGCATGTTCCTTGCGCCGACCTTACGCGGGTGCCGTTTCATGGGGTCTCCGTGGCGCAACGCGCCGACCGCAGGTGACCGCGGATCGCCCACGACTACAACCGGGCCGAACTGCGGGGACGCCGAACGCGTCGCCTCACTCTCCCTGCCAGCGCGCCAGATACTGCTTCATCTTCAGCTTCTTGACCGTGTTCGCGGAGCTCATGTAGCGGATCACGCCGTACACCGGCCGCTCGGGCGCCCACGGCCGGTCATAGCGACCGAACACCCACGAGATCCCCGTGTAGGAGTTCGGATCACGCCCATCGAGCGCGTAGCGGTTGTTGAGTTCGATCAGGATCGCGAACGCCTGCGCCGGGGAACGCGTCCATTCGAGCACCTTCTTGCCCCACAGCATTCGCAGGTAGTTCTGCATCACGCCGGTCTCACGCAGTTGACGCTGCGCCGCGTTCCAGACCGGGTCGTGGGTGCGCGACGCCGCGAACTGTTCGAGCGAGTAGATGTGGTCACGCGGGTCTCCCGCGTGTTCGGCCAGCGTCGCCTTGTTCCACGGCGGCAGCGATTCGTAGTCCTCGTAGTCCTGCCGCAACGCGCAGTAGTTGAAGCCGAGCTCGCGCCAGGTGACCAGTTCGTCGAGGAACGCCTCGGCGGCCTCGCTCATGCCGAACCAGCCGCGCTGACCGCTGCGCGTGGCGACGATGCGGTCGCGCGACCAGCCTTCCTTGGCCGCGAGCCCCGCGAACACCTGATGCGCCGACAGGTGACCGAAGTGCAGATAGGGCGACAGGCCGCTGGCGCAGTCGGCGTCGGGTTGGCTGCGCTCGTCGCCGTAGCGGGCCAGCTTGTCACCGAGGAACGTGCGCAGCGTCGCACCGGCGGCGACCGGGCCACCGCGCAGTTCGGCGGGGCCGACCCCGTGGTCGATCGGCAACGCCGCCAGCGCGGTCGATTCGGCCGCGAGCAGCGCCGCGCTGGCCGCGGGCCAACGCCGCGCCACTTCACGCGGCAGTTCCGCTGCCGGCAACCCGTGGCGCGCCAGCGGATCGCCGGCGGGAAAGTCAGCCAGGTGCAGCGGCAGTTCCTGCTGCAGGAAGCGCCGAAAGTCGAACGCGCGCCCGTAGACCTTCTCGGCGGCGCGCATCGGCAACAGACCATTGCCGTCGACGGCCTCGAGCCGCACTGACAACCGCGCCGCGGCCGCAGCGACCATACGCGGCACGAAGAAACACGGGAAGTCGTCGGTGACGACGGCGCAGGCGCGCGCCGCGAGCGCCTCGAGCAGCCCCTTGCCCGCACCCGGTGTCGGCTCGACGTACGAATGGCAGGTGACGCCGGCCGCGGCGAAGTCCGCGGCGTTGTCGGCCATGCCCTGCAGCACGAACGTGTGGTGGCGATCGCTGGCCCAGCGGTAGCCGCAGCGCAGCGCCTCGAGCACCAGCACCGGCCGCCCGAACTCCCGCCCCAGCTCGACCGCGCGCTGCAGTGCGAAGTTGGCCCGACGCCGCCGCGCCGCCACCATCCAGTAGAGCACGTGATCGCCATCGGCACGCGTCGGCGAGGTGTTCAGGACGCGGATGCGGAGTGCGGGAACGGCGGCGCGGGGCATGGTCGGAGGTTCGCGGCAACAGGCAACCGGGATGCGAAAGCCCGGACCATGTCCTACTCTGCCGCGATCCCCCATGAAGCGCGGCAAGAAACAACTGCTCGTGGTCGGCGACCGCGTGCTGGTCGAACCAACCAAGACCGAGACCATGACCAAGGTGGGCCTGTTCCTGCCGCCCGGCGTGGTCGAGAAGGAAGAGGTTCGCGCCGGCACGGTGGTGGCGATGGGCCCCGGCACACCGCTGCCGCCGCCGCACGACGAGCAGGAGCCGTGGAAGGACGGCTACCGCACGCCGCGTTTCCTGCCGATGCAGGTCCGCGTCGGCGACACTGCGCTGTTCTTCCGCAAGGCGGCGATCGAGATCACCTTCGAGGACGAACCGTTCCTGGTCGTGCCCTACGGCGCGATCCTCGTGCTGGTACGCAACGACGCGGCCGTGCCCGACCAGCTGCCACCCGAGCTGTGAACGCTCACGCCAGGTCGCCGGCTGCGGCCAGCGCGCGCTCGACCAACTCGACGACCTCGTCGATGCCGCGCTGCGACGTGTCGACGACGACGTCGGCGAGCCGGTAGAGCGGCTCACGATCGTCGAGGATGCGGCGCAGATCGACGAACGCGCGGTCGTTGTCGGCCATCGGCCGGGTGTCGCCCTGCGCCAGCACGCGCTGCCAGTGTTCCTCGGGTTCGGCACGCAACCACACGGTGCGCGCGCGCGAGCGCAGCAGCGAGAAGCTGTGGGGATCGGTGACCAGGCCACCGCCCACGGCGAGCACCGCCGGCGGCCCCGCGAGTTCGTGCGCGAGCACCGAACGTTCGGTTGCCCGGTAGTAGGCCTCGCCGTGCATCTGGAAGATCTCACCGATCTGCAGTCCGGTGGTCGCCTCGATACGCCCGTCGAGTTCGACGAACGCGCAGCCCATGCGCGCCGCGAGCAGCGGCCCGACAGTGCTCTTGCCGGCGCCGCGCAAGCCGAGCAACGCGACGTGCAGCGACGTGTCGGGCACGGGCTGCGTGAGCAGCGCCTGCAGCTCGAGCTCGAACGCCGCCGCGAGCGTCAAGAGGCGCAGCACCGATGGATTGGCGCTGCCCGCTTCGACGTCGGCGAGGAAACGTTCGCTGATGTCGGTGCGCGCGGCGAGGTCGCGCCGGCTCCAGCCGCGCTGCTTGCGCAACGCGCGCACGCGGGCGCCGAGCTGCACCAGGAACGGGTGGTCGCGGTTCAGAAGTAGTACCACTCGGTCGAGTTCGTGATCGAACCGCCGGTCGTCGCGCCCCCGAAGAACTGCACCTGCCCCTGCGGCGTCAGGAACGCCGCCGCGCCAGCGCGCGCCGAGGTCAACGCCGGCCCGGGCGCGAAGGTGTTGGTGGCGGCCATGAACACCTCACACGACGACAGGGCCACCGGGCTCAGGATCGTGCCGTTGCCGCCGCCCGCCAGCAGGAACCGGCCGCCGCCGAGCGCAAAGCCCTTGTGGTTGCCGCGCGCGGTCGCCATCGCGCCGACCGACGTCCAGGTGTTGGCCACCGCGTCGTAGATCTCGGCGTTGGCGGTCGGCGTGCCGAGGTTGGCCAACGTCAACGAACTGATGCCGCCGGCGAGCAACCAGCGGCCGTTGCCCAGATCGATCGGATCGGACATCGAACGCGTCGTCGCCATCGACGGACCGGCGACGATGGTGTTGGCAACCGGATCGTAGAGGTCACAGGTGGCCCGCACGGCCGGCAGCCAACCGATGATGATCACGCTGTCCCAGCTGATGCCGCCGAGCAGCAACACCTTGCCGTCGGGCCGCGTGATCGCCGCGTGCGCGGCGCGCGGCGTGCGCAGGTTGGGGCCAGGCGTCCAGCTGTCCAGCACCGGATCGTAGAGCTCGGTGCTGTCGACGGCGTCGCGCACCGCCTGCAGCTGCGTCGGCGTCACGCTCACCGCCTGCAGGCCGCCGGTGATCAGCACCTTGCCGTTCGGCAACAGCGACGCGGTGTGCCCCATGCGCGGCGTGCCCATCGGCGCGCACGCCGAGAACGTGTCCAGCACCGGATCGTAGATCTCACACAGCGCCTGCGGGTCGTTGGTCTGGTTGACGCCGCCCGTGATCAACCAGCGCCCGTCGTTCAGTTGCGTCGCGGTGTGCAGCGAACGCGGCGTGGTCAACAGCGGCCCCGCCGAGAACGTGTCACTGAGCGGGTCGTAGACGTCGGTGGTCGCGTGAGCGTTCTGCGCGAGCAACTGCCCGCGGCCGCCGCCGACCACCATCCAGCGCCGATCGGAACGCGGCAGCACCACGCCGAAGGCGCGGTCGTCGACGGTGAACGCGAACCGCTGTCGGAACGCGCCGGCGTTGCCGAGCCGGAACGCCGCCGGGTTGCTGATGCGATCGATGATCGTCGGCCCGCCGAGCAGCGTGAGCGCCTGGAAGTAGATCGCCAGATCCTGCAGCGCCGGCGCCGCGCCGAGTTGGAACGGCCCGAGCCGCATGTGCAGATCGAGACCGCAACCACCCAGCCACGCGTTCGACAGCAGATCGGTGCCGATGTCGACGCTGCGCGGATCCTGCGGATCGAACACCGACAACGGCGTCGGCCCCGACTGGAACGACGGCACCACCATCATGAACTCGAGCGGGTAGTAGCCCGGGAAGATGTCCATCGACATCGCCCCGGGCGACGAGCCACCAACCACGTCGAGCTCGAGCGCCTGGGCGCGGGCCGCCACGACGAACAGGGACAACGCGGCGGCCAGAAGAGGGACGGTGGTGGGCAACATCGGGGTCGGCGAGGCGGGACAGGGCGCGCATCATCACCGAACGGCGCGGCGTTGGCGACCGGCCCGGGCCAGGCGGGCGACGAGGGGCATGGGGAGAACCCCCGACCCCGAACCCCTGCCGGCGCACAACTGTCCATGAAATCGCTCGTCCATGAGGTTGCGGGCTTTAGGTGGATACCCCTAGATTCCGATACCCGTTCGCCTTCGGGTGGAACGCATTGACTCGCACAGCTCCCTGCTCTGCATTCGAGCCGAACCTGGGCGGTCTCCTCACCATTCGCCGGTGGGGCGGCCAATCGGCTCAGGCGGGATTTCTCCTCTCCTAGCTCGCAAGGGCATCCCGCCAGGATGAAGAACAGGGTCCGGTCGGCGGCTTCGGCCGCCGACCGGGTTTTCTCTCGCCAGCCCGGTTCCGCGCTGGCCGAGGCCCCGGCAACGAACTACGAACTCGCGCAATGCCCATCTACACGCGCACCGGCGATCACGGCGAGACCGGCCTGTTCGGCAATCGCCGCGTGCCCAAGGACCACCTGCGCATCGAGGCCTACGGCACCGTCGACGAACTCAACTCGGTGCTGGGACTGCTCGGCGCGGAGCCACTGCCGACCGACCTGAGCAGCAGGCTGCAAGCGATCCAGAGCGACCTGTTCGAGATCGGCGCCGACCTGGCCACCGAGGGCGGCAACGCCAGCCTGGCCCGGATCGAACCCGCCACCAAGGACATGGAGGCCTGGATCGACGCCAGCGAGGCGTCCCTGCCGCCGCTGCGCTCGTTCGTGCTGCCCGGCGGCTGTCGCGGCGCGGCACTCATGCATGTGGCGCGCACCGTGGCCCGCCGCGCAGAACGGCGCTTCTGGACGCTGGCGCACGAACTAGCCAAGGGACCCGCGGCCGAACACGCACCCGACGCGATCGGGATCTACCTCAATCGCCTGTCGGACCTGCTGTTCTCGTGGGCGCGCCTGGTCAACCACTCGGCCGGCGTCAGCGACGTGCCGTGGACCGGGCGCGCGTGACCGAGCGCAGCCGCCGGATCACCTGAACCGGGCCAGATCACCTGAACCCCAGATCACCTGAACCCCAGATCGCCTGAACCGCAGCAACAGGCAGGAATCAGACCGGACCAGCAGCGGTGCGGCCGAGGCGGCAAGCGCGGCGCAGCCACATCATGGCGCGCTCGACCTCGCGGGGGCCGGTCACCGGGATCTCGACGAATTCGCGCGAGTGCGGGTCGCCGTCATCGGGCATCCGCTTGGCGCCAATGATCTTGAGCGCTTCGGTGACCTGCGGAGGGGCAAGCTTGACGACGACGCCTTTCTTGCCGAGGTAGGCGAAGACCTGGCCGCGGACGAAGAAGCTGTCCTTGCCGTCCTTCTTCTCCCGGTTGACATCCTTCCAGGCGCAAAGCCGTTCGACAATCGTGGCGAGTGGGTCCATAGGGGGCGAGAAGTATAGCCGAGAAGGCGCGAGCCCGCCATGCCTCAGCGGCCATTCTCATCGCAGGGACGAGCCGTGGGACGCGACGGGATGCCACTCAACCCGCGGCTGCCCAGCCAGCTAACGCCGCGCCAGCATGTTCTTGCTGACCAGCCAGACCATCGCCGGGTACTCGTCCAGACGCCGTCGCAGGTATTGGATCGCCATGTCCCAGCTCAGGGCGAACGGCACATAGAGCCGCGCCGTGAAGCCGCAGCGCTGCAGATCGCCGAGGAACCGGTCGCGCGGTACGCCATACAGCATCTGCACTTCGAACCGATCGGGACCGACACCGGCGCGCGGCACCACCTGTTCGACGAAGCGGCGTACGTAGACGTCGTCGTGGCTGGCGAATTCAACGTAGTGGCCGCGCCGCAACAGGGTCTCGGCGAAGTCCAACAACCGCTCCTTCATCGCCGGCTTGTCGGTCAGCGCCACGTCGGCCGGCTCGCGGTAGATGCCGATCACCAACCGGACGCGGCAACCTGCCGGCAGGACGTCGAGATCCTTCTCGGTGCGGAACAGGCGCGTCTGCAGCACACACCCGACGTCGCGATGCCCTTCGGCGTGCAGTTGCCGAACCGCGTCGAGGGTGAAGTCGGTCCAGTGCCGGCCCTCCATGTCGATGCTCAGGGCCACGCCGCGCTCGGTGGCCTTCTCGGCGATCTTGCGCATCGCCGCCAGGGAACCCGCCGCGTCGCCACCCTCGTGCAAGGGGGCGGTGGTGTAGGACGAAGGCTTGAGCGACAGCGTCGGGCGATCCGCGGCGGCGATCGCGGCGGCGGCCTCGACCATCTCCAGATAGGTCGAGAGGTTGCGATCGGCCTGCTGGGACTCGTGGATGTCCTCGGCCAGCAGGTCGAGCGTGGACAGCAGCCCTCTTTCGCGGCGCAACCTGCGCACGACCTCGATCGCCGCCGCGAGCGAATCGCCAGCCACGTAGGGCTTGGCGAAGAAGCGGACGAGGAACGGCGGGATGAGGCGGATCAGCGGATTCACGGCGGGCCGGGATCATGCCGGCGCGGGGTTGCGTTTGCCACGAGCGCGCAGTCGCGCGCTCATCGGCTCGGCCTCAAGTCTGCCCGTGGCATCGGTCCGATGAAGGACCGCAGGCCAAGGATCAGACATGCGCATCACGTGGTTGCTCGAAACCGCCGACCAGCTCTGGGGTGGCGTCAAAGTCGTTCTCGAAGACGCCAACCGGCTGCACCGGCTCGGCCATCAGGTCACCGTGGTCGCGCGCTCGGGGCCACCCAACTGGATGCGCATCGAGTGTCAGTTCCGCCGCGTCACGGACTTCCGCCCCGAGCACCTGCCGGCCGGCGACGTGATCATCGGCACCTTCTGGACCACGGTGCCGTGGGCGGCGAGCGCCGGCCCCGACAAGGGTGTGCCCGTGCACTTCTGCCAGGGCTACGAGGGTGACATCCCCGCCTACGCCGCCCTGCGCGAACGCATCGAAGCCGTCTATCGCCTGCCTGGCATGCGGCACATGACGATCGCACCGCACGTGACGCGGTTGCTGCAGCAGCGCTTCGCCGTCGAAGCGACCGAGGTCGGCATCGCCATCGACCCGCAGACCCACCACGCGGGTGAGGCCCGCACGCCCGTCGCGCCGTTCCGCATCGGCCTCGTCGGCCCCTATCAGGTGAGCGGCAAGGACATCGCCTCCGGCTACGAAGCCTGCCGGCTCGCGCACCAGGCGGGCCTGCCGCTGGTGCTCGTGCGCGTCTCGAACACCGACCCGGACCCGCGCGAACTCGATCCGCCGTTCCCGGTCGAGTGGCACCACCGCATCCCGCCGGAGCGCATGGGTGATCTCTACCGCTCGCTCGACGTGTTCCTGGGCACGACCAACAACGCGGAAGAGGGCTTCTTCCTGCCCGCGGTCGAAGCGATGGCCAACGGTGTGCCGACCGTGCTGACCGACGTGCCGTGTTTCCGCGGTCACGGCAACGGCAAGGACGAGGACCTGTTCGCGCTGTTCGTGCCGCCTGGGAACGCAGGCGCGATGGCCGAAGCGTTGGTCGTCGCGGCGAAGCTGCCCGAGGTGCGCACCACGCTGCGCCGCGAAGGCCTGGCCGTGGCCCAACGGTACGCACCGGAACAACACACCAGCCGACTCGAATGCGCGCTGCGTTCGTTCGCGCCCGAAGTGCCCACCGCGACGCCCGAACCGCGCCTGCCGACCGCCGAACTGATCGCGCCGCTGCTCGCTGCCGGTGCGCGTCTGCTCGAGCAGGACCGCGCCGAAGACGCGGTGCGCTGTTACCTCGCGGCGCTGTGCCTCCACCCCGCAGACCACGAACTGCGTTTCGCCCTGGCTCGCGCGCAGGAACGCGCTGGCGACCTCGACGGCGCCTTGCACAGCTACGACGCGCTGGCCTCGCTCGGCGTCGACGAGGAGTCACTGCACACCGCGCGCGGCCTGCTGCTGCACGCCAAGGGCCGCATGCACGACGCCGCGCAGGCGTTCCGCGCCGCACTCGCCATCGGTCGCCGCACCGCGGACGCCTACAACCGGCTCGGCGTGGTGTTGTTCCAGGCCGGCGACTTCCCGGGCGCGCGCCACAGCTTCGAACGCGCAATCGTGCTGCAGCCCGAACACCGCGACGCCCAGGCCAACCTCGCCGCCCTGGCCACGGCCTGATCCGTGCGCATCCTCTGCAATCTGCCGCTCGAGTGTTTCGACGATCGCGCCGCGATGCGCGATGTCGAACTGGTGACCTTCGGGCCGGCCGATCGCATGCTCGTCGACGGCGTGCATCACCCGTACGATGTCGAGTTCGACCCCTCGCGCGGCAGCTGGCAGCAACTCGCCGAACGGTTGCCGCCCGGCTTCTCGCCCGACGTCCTGCTGCTCTACTGGCCCGACCAGGAACCGCTGCCCGACCAACTCGAGAGTTGCCCGTGGCAGATCGTCGGCGTGGTCTCCGACTACAACCTGTCGCTGCCGTACCTGGTCGGCCTGTGGCCGTTCTTCGACGTGCTGCTCTGTGATCGCGCCGGCCAGGAACTGTTCACGCGCCTGACCTTCGGCGACGTGCGCTACTGGTGCCAGTACTCGCACAAACCCGCATCGCACCGCCTGTGGCCCGACGCCGGACCGCGCGATCTCGACATCGGCTTCGCCGGCAACCTCAATCCGGTGGTGCAACGCGAACGGGCGCCGTGGCTGGCCCGGTTGCAGGCGCTCGGCAACTACGGCGTCGACGTGCACGTGCGCTGCGACCTGCGCGGCGCCGACTACGGCCGCTTCCTGAACCGCTGCCGCATCGGCTGGAACCGCAGCATCCGCGGCGAGATGAACCTGCGTGCATTCGAGGTTCCCGCATGCGGCGCGCTGCTGCTGCAGGAGCGCGGCAACCTCGAGATCGCCGAGTTCTTCGTGCCGGGCGAAGAGTGTGTGCTCTACGGCCCCGACGACTTCGAACACGTCGTGCTCGAGCTGCTCGGCGACGAACCGCGTCGGTTGCGCATCGCCGCCGCCGGCCAGCGGCGCCTGCAGGAACACCGCTTCGCCAACCGCGTCACCGAACTCACGAAGATGCTGAGCCGTCGCGGCCCGGGCCGACCGGCGAGCACCGCGGCGGACCGCACCCTCGGACGCGGCGTGGCGATGCTGACGACCTGGGCCGGCAGCGATGCGGTGACGATGGCGGCGCTGGCGGCGCAGCGCGCCGCGCCCGAGGACCCCAAGGCACTGAACCTGCTGGCGCTCGCCACGCTGCGGCTGCGCGGTTCTGCCGGCGGCGACACCGCCTGGCGACTGTGGCAGCGCGCCGCCGCGACCTCCCCCACCTACCTGCCGGCGGTCACCAACCTGGCCGCACTCGCCGCCGCCAGCGCCGACCAGCAGCTGAAGTCGGGCATGCACAACGAACTGGAGCGGCGCAGCGCGAATCCGGACTGGCCGGACCTCGACGGTCCGACGCTGCCACTGGGTTATTCGGCCACGGCCGTCGATCGCTCGCTGGCTCTGCAAGCGGCCGTGCGCACCGGCGATCCGCGCGTGTTCGCAACCGCCCTCGCGGTCTGAACGAACCCCGCGCCGCGGTGCCGTTCTTGGCTTGACGCGCTCGACGTCGCCGCGCACCGTGCTCGCCCCACACGGGCGCTCGCCCGCCCCGACACCCCGAGAATCTCGCCCATGCCCACTGCGTCTGCCGAACGAAGCTCACATCGCTGGTCCTTCTACCGCGCCGGCGGCGTCGATCAGGTCCGCCTCGACACCGGCGCCGACATCCTGCACCTCGACCAGCTCGACCAGAAGCTGTGGGTCGCACTGAGCTGCCCGGTGCAGGGCCTCGAGATCGACGAACGCACGCTCGCGCTGCTCGACGGCGACGGCGACGGCTTCGTGCGCCCGCCCGAAGTCATCAACGCGGTGAAGTGGCTGCGCGACGTGCTCGAGAACGGCGACGGGCTCGCCAAGGGTGACGACGGTGTGGCCCTCGGCAACCTGCGCACCGACACCGCCGAAGGCAAGGCCCTGCTCGCGTCGTGTCGACACGTGCTCAGCAGCATCGGCCAGGAAGGCGCCGCCAGGCTCACCGTGGCCGACGCGATGCGCATCGCCGACGTCATGAAGCAGGCCGCGCACAACGGCGACGGTGTCGTGGTCCCCGCCGCGATCGCCGACGAAGCGGTGCGCAAGGTCGCCGCGGACGTGATCACCTGCACCGGCGGCACCACCGACCGCTCCGGCGACACCGGCTATGGCCAGGCCAACCTGGACGCGTACTTCGCCGCATGCACCGACTTCATCGCCTGGCAAGAAGCCGGCGCAAACGACCGCAAGAACGTGTTCGCGTTCGGTGACGACACCGGCGCCGCACACGCCGCCCTGAGCGCGGTGCGCGCCAAGATCGACGACTACTTCGCGCGCTGCCGCATCGCCGCGTTCGACACCCGGGTCACCGACGCGCTGAACCGCGAGCAGGCGGCCTACGTGGCGGCCGCGGCCAAGGACCTCAAGATCACGGCCGACGAACTCAAGGACTTCCCGCTGGCGCTGGTCGAAGCCGACAAGCCGTTGGCGCTCGACAAGGGCATCAATCCGGCGTGGACCGCGGCCGTCGCGACGTTCCGGAGCACCTGCTGCGGCGGCAAGAACACGCTCACCGAAGCCGAGTGGACGGCGCTGCTCGGCAAGTTCACTGCCTACGAGGCGTGGCTGGGCAAGAAGGCCGGCGCCGCCGTCGAGAGTCTGGGTCTGGCGCGGGTCAGGGAGATCCTCGCGGGCAAGAGCAAGGTCGCACTCGAGCAGGCGATCGCCGCCGACCTCGCCGTGGCCGGCGAAGTCGAGGCGATGACGCGCGTCGAGAAGCTCGCGCGGCTGCACCGCGACTTCGCGACGCTGCTGCGCAACTACGTCAGCTTCACCGATTTCTACGCCCGCGAAGGCGCCATCTTCCAGGCCGGAACGCTCTACCTCGACGGCCGCGCGCTCGACCTGTGTTTCCACGTCCAGAACGCCGCCAAACACGCGACGCTGGCGCCGATGTCGAAGACCTACCTCGCCTACGTCGACTGCACGCGGCCGGGCGGCGAGAAGATGCAGGTGGCGTGTGCGTTCACGGCGGGTGAAAGCGACAACCTCTTCGTCGGCCGCAACGGCATCTTCTACGACCGCAAGGGCCGGGACTGGAACGCGACGATCAGCAAACTCGTCGACAACCCGATCAGCATCGGCCAGGCGTTCTGGTCGCCGTACAAGAAGCTGGTGCGCTGGATCGAGGAGACCGTCGCCAAACGCGCGGCGGCCGCCGACGCCGACGCCACCACCAAGCTGCAGGATTCCGCCGGCAAGGCCGGCAGCGCCGCGGCAACCGGCGCGGCGGCCCCGGCGAAGAAGATGGACATCGGCGTGCTGGCCGCGATCAGCGTCGCGATCAGCGGCATCACCGCGATCATCGGCACCGTGCTCGAGAGCTTCTTCGGCCTGGGTTACCTGATGCCGCTCGGCCTGCTGGGCCTGGTCCTGCTGATCTCCGGACCGTCGATGGTGATCGCGTGGATGAAGTTGCGGCAACGCAACCTCGGCCCGATCCTCGATGCCAACGGCTGGGCCGTGAACGCCCTGACCAAGGTCAACCTGCCGCTCGGCCGCGCGCTCACCGAACTGCCCAAGCTGCCGGCCGGCGCCCAGCGCTCGCTGGCAGATCCGTACGCCGAGAAGAAGAGCATCTGGCCGCGGCTGCTGTTCGTGCTGCTGCTGCTCGCCGGCGTCACCTACGGGCTCTACCGCACCAACCTGCTGCACAAGTGGCTGCCGCAGTACTTCGACGCCCACCACACCGAACTGGACCTGGGCGCCCTCAAGACCGCGGCGAAACCCGGGGAGGCGATCGAGTTCACCGTGAAGTCGTCGGCGGCCGAACTCGCGGTGGTCGACGTCACCGACAGCAACGCGCCCAAGGCGCTCGACAAGCTCATCGTCACCGCCGGCAAGGCCACGCTGACGATCCCCGCCGACGCCAAGGTCGACGCGAAGCTGGTGGTGCGCGACGCCGTCAGCGGCACCGAGGTGACGATCACCGTGCTCGCGCCGTAGGCGGCGCGAACACGGCCGACACGTCACCCGTTCGAGACGCGCGCTTCTTCGACCTCGCCGGCGACCGGCGGCATCTCGGCCGCCAGCGCCGTCGCCTGCTCGACCAGCTGCCCCTCGTCGGCCGCCGACCACAGCAGATCGGCGAGCCGCTGGTGCAACTCGGGCCGCGGGTCGCGCAGCAGGCGCTCGAGCAGCGACAGGTCGACCTCGTCATCGGCCATGCGCGTCTGCATGAGCGGGTGCTCGCGTGACGCCTGCTGCCACTTCTCGACCGGCAACGGCCGGTAGCGGCTGAAGAACTCGAGGTGCCAGGGCAGGAACCGCATCGTGCGCTCGCGGCCCTTGTCGTCGTCGCGGAAGTGCTCCTTGAGCTTGCGCGCGAAGTCGAGGTAGAGCGCCAGCCGCTGTTCGGCGGTCGGTTCCCAGGCCTTCTTCTCGGCGATCTCGCGGAACAGCCACGGCTTGATCAGCGCGCCGCGGCCGAGCATCACCGAAGCGACGCCACTCTTCTGCCAGCGTTCGTGCGTCTCGTACCAGGTCAGCAGGTCGCCGTTGCCGATCACCGGGATCGTGCGCTCGGCGGCGACGCGCGCGATCGCCTCCCAGTCGGCGGCGCGTGAGTAACGCTGCTCACGGGTGCGGCCATGCACGCCCAACGCCGCCGCGCCGGACTCCTCGACCACGCGCGCGACCTCGCTGGCATTCTCCTCACCCTCGGCCCAGCCCAGCCGGATCTTCACGGTGACCGGCACCTCGATGCCCTTGACCATCTCCTCGACCAGCCGACCGAGCTTGTCGGGCCGCTGTAGCAAGGTCGCGCCCATGCGGCGTTTGACGATGTCGTGGATCGGACAGCCGCAGTTCAGATCGATCCAGCTCGCGCCGCGTTCGACCGCCGCCTTGGCCGCGGTGATCGCGTCGTCGGCCCGCGACACCGCCAACTGCACGCCGAAACAGGTCTCGTCCGGGTGCTTACGCAGCAGCGCCAATTCGCTCTTGCTGCGTTTCACGACCTGATAGCCGTAGGCCATCTCCGACATCGTGACCTCACAGCCATGGGCGAGGCACAAGCGACGGAACGGCAGGTTGCCACCCTTCGTCAGAGGCGCAAGGAAGACACGGCCACGAAAGTCCATCGGTTGCATCCTGGCGCACCCGCGCTTCCCTTTCCATCGCGGCTATATTCCCGGGCCGCCGCCCTCTCCCGATTGCCCATGCAACTACTCCCGGTCCTCGGCGCAGGCCTCTGCGCCGCCGTGCTTTCCTTGGCTCTGCAAACGCCACCCGCCGCACCGGCGCAGCTCCCCGCGCCGACGGCGCCGCCCGCCGCGAACGGGCACGACGCACTCGTCGTCGAAGGCAATCGCAACGGCCTGTCGATCACGTTCGCCGCGCACAAGAACGATCCCTGGGGCGGCGTCGCCAAGGACCTGCGCAGCGACTGGCGCCTGGTGATCCGCGACGCCGGCGGCCAGCAACTCGCCGAGGTGCCGATCGACGTCAGCCAGTTCGCGACCAACGCCGCCGACGTCGGCCGCGCGCGCCGCGTCGAAGGTTGCATCGTTATCGACTCGGACATCGGCATCCTCGTCAACGCGCCCAGCTTCGCCACCGCCGCGAGCTACGAGTTCTGGCGCGGCGACGTGAACATCGGCCGGACCAGCGGCGACGACGTGCGCCGCCTCGCCGGAGGTGGCCGATGAACCGCCTGCTCGCCACCACGGCCTCGCTCACCGGCGCCGTGCTCACCGGCGCCGTACTCGCACAGGCGCCGACCGTGCAAACCGTCTACTCGAGCGGCACGACGCAGAGCCGCTACGACATCGTGATCCTCGGTGACGGTTACCAGGCCCAGCAACAGGCGACTTTCAACCAGGACGTGCAGACGTTGCTCACGGCGCTGTTCCAGAAGCAGCCATACGCGACGTTCGCGAGCTACTACAACGTGCACACGGTGTTCCGCGCCAGCGTCGACAGCGGTGCCGATCACCCCGACGTCACGCCGCCGATCTACAAGAACACCGTCTACGACGCGACCTACAACACCGGCGGCACGGCGCGTTGCCTCTACATCCAGAACACCTCACAGGCGCTCGCCGACGCCGCGCTGGCGCCCGCCAACGAAGGGCGCGTGCTGGTGATGGTCAACGACAGCCGCTACGGCGGCTGCGCGAGCACGTTCGCAGTCAGCTACAACGGCTCGTCGATGGCCGAGGTGCAGATCCACGAGATGGGTCACAGCATCGGCGGTCTCGCCGACGAGTACGACTATCCCAACCAGACCTACACCGGCGGCGAACCCAGCGCACCGAACATCACCAGGTCATCGACCGGTCAGAAGTGGGCGCACTGGCACGGCACCGAGGGCGTCAGCGCCTTCCAAGGCGCCGGTTACTACCTCTACGGCCTGTATCGCCCGAAGAACAACTGCCTGATGCGCAACCTGGGCGTGATCCTGTGCCCGGTCTGCCGCGAACAGCTCTCGATCCGCACCAACGCCGTCGTCGACACCATCGCGACGTTCTCGCCGAACACCACCAACGTGGCGGTGTCGACGCCCAATCAGCAGGTGTTCTCGATCACGCACTTCGTCCCCTCGACCAACAACCCGGTGATCTCGTGGGAGGTCGACGGCGTGCCGGTGCCCGGCGCCAACAGCACCGCGTTCCTGCTCGATTCGTCGACCATGAGCCTGGGCCCGCACACGGTCACCGTGCACGTGCAGGACCAGACCACGCAGGTGCGCAACGACCCGGGCAACGTGATGCGTGAGACGCAGACCTGGCAGGTGTCGATCAACGATCCGACCGCCGCGCAACTGCGCATCCACTCGTTCAGCCTGAGCCAGGTGTGGGTGTTGCCCGGTCAGTCGATCACGCTGAACGCACAGATCGCCAACGACGGCCCCGCCGCCGCCGGCCCGTTCACGGTCGAGTACTTCGCCACCGACAACCAGCAGTGGAACACGCAGTCGCTCTACCTCGGCGCGCAACAGATCAACGGCCTGGGCACCAGCCAACAGCTCAACCTGCAGCGCACCGTGCAGGTGCCGTGGTCACTGCAGCCACGCGTCTACTACGTCTACGCCGTCGTCGACCGCGCCGACGTCGTGCACGAGACCAACGAGAACGACAACGAGCGCCTGTCCGCGTTCGTCGGCCAGACCGGGCCGTGCAGCACCAGGCTCGAGTTCCTCGACCCGCTGACCTACCCGTTCGACGCCAACTCCGTGTCGCTGACGACCGGCGGTGACGCGCACCCGACCGTGGTCGCTCCGTGCGCCGTGGGTTCGTTCTATCTGGTCGTCTGGGGCTGCTCGGGCACGAGCCCGGGAACCCCGATCGCGCCGGGCCTGACGGTGCCGCTCAACCGCGACTTCTGCACCGACCTGGGTCTGCTGGGCCTGAACACCGCGTGGTTCGCCAACTTCTTCGGTGTGATCGATGCGCAGGGCCTGGGCCGCGCGACGTTCTCGCTGCCGGCGAACACGGGGCTGCAGGCCACGCCGGGACACTTCGCCGCGATGCTCATGGACGCGGGCGGGTTCTCGGCGGTGACCAACCCGGTCGTGATCACGCTGCAGTAGCCGTCTCGGCAGCGACCGCTTCAGTCACGCGCCGGCACGATGCCCTGCCGCTCGAGCAGGGCGCGTCCGGCTTCGCTCGAGAGCCAGCGCACGAACTCCTTGATCCGCCCGGTCGGCTCGTCGCGGTAGTAGACGAAGAGCGGCACGGCAAGCGGGTAGCTGCCGTCCTTGCAGGTCTGCGCGGACGGCAGCACGGCGGCGCAACCGGCCTTGGACGCGATGGGCACGACCTTGGCGCCCTCGGCGACACCACAAGACGCCACGACGAGGGCGTTCGGCTGGCTTCTCACGAAGTCCAGCAACTCCTCGGTGCGCAAACCATCCGATCTCGGCGGCGCGCCGCCACCGAACACCGCCTGCCGGAAAGCGAACGACAACAGCGCGCCCTGGGTCGACGACCGCATCGCGATGTCGTGTTCCCCACCACCAGCGAGCTCCACGCCGAGTTGCGACCACCGCGCCGCTCCGGCATCGGCAGACGCGATTGCGCGCAGCCGCGCGAGATCCAGCGATTCGAGCGGGTTGTCACGGTGCACGCAGATCGCCGCGGCGACGTAGCCGATGCAGACCTCGAGCGGTTCAGCACCCGATTCACGCGCCTTCCTCAGCTCCTCGTCGGTGATGCGGCGCGAGGCCATCGTCACCTCGGCCTTGCGCGTCGCGAACGCATGGAAGCCGGCGCCCGTGCCACCACCGGCCACCTCGACGCGCACGCCCGTCTCCGGCGGACAGCCTTTGCTCCACTGCTGCATGATGTTGAGCAACAGGTCGGAACCGACCACGCGCACCGTCAGCGGCGGAACCTCAGCGGCAGCACGCTTCGTGTCGCCCATCCCGAGCAGGAACTGCGGCGGGATCGGCCCCGCGTCGGCCTCCTGTTCCCACAGGATCTGCAGGATCAACCAGCGCCCGCCCTGCTTCACGAGCTGAACCGAGTTGATGCCGCGCTGGAATGGCTCCGCGTCGTCGCGCGCACGCTTGCACTCGTAGCTCGAGAACACGTGGGCCATGTCGCCGAATCGCTGCGTCTGACGGCCGATCTCGAGCTCGAAGAAGCCGTCGCGCTCGAGTGCACCACCGGCGCGCTGCACGTAGTCGTCGACCTTCAACACCACTGGGCGCATCCCGCCGGCGCGATCCTCGACCATCGCCACCATGCGCCCATCCGGCGCGAACAGCGACCTCAGGCGCAGCCAATCGCGCTTCTCGCCGGCCGGGCCGGAGATCGTGGCGTAGAGCGCGTCGAGCACCGCCTCGGGCGAGGCCGTGTCGGCGGCGCGCGGCGTCGGCTGCGGCGGGATCTCCGGACTGGGCCGCTGCGGGACGGCAGCCAGCAGCGCAATCAGGCACGACATCGTCAGGACCATGGGCTGTCTCGGTTGGAGAAGCGGTGCACGAGCGGGCATGTCCGTCCGCCACGTCGGCCGCGAAGACTACCAAAGGATCGACTTGTGCCGCTTGACAACCGCGATGTCAACTCTAATATCTGCGCAATCACGATGGTAACGACTTCCAAGAGCAGGGCAGGAAAGGCCAGAGCAGGCAAGAGCAAGAGCAGTGCGACCAGCAAACGCGTCGCCCCGCTGCTGCCGTTCCGACCAGGCCCCGGTGGTGCCCGACCCGGCGCGGGTCGCAAGCCGAAGATCCCCGGCAGACCCGGCATCGATCACCGGCCGCGCAAGTCGCTGGCGTCGCGCTTCCCCGTTCACGTCACGCTCAAGCTCCGCTCCGGCCTGCCGCGCCTGCGCAACAAGCGCGAATACCAGGTCCTGCGCGCGGCGTTCGCCGCCGGCTGCGCGCGCAACCTGCAGGGCACGTTCCGCCTCTGCCACTACGCGGTGCTCAACGACCACCTGCACCTGATCTGCGAGGCGCAGGACCGCCGCGCGCTGGCGCGTGGACTCCAGGGCCTGCTGATCCGCATCGCCAAGGCGCTCAACAAACTCTGGTCGCGCCGCGGCAGCGTCTTCGCCGATCGCTACCACGATCGCATCCTCACCTCCCCTCGGGAGGTGAGGAATGCGCTGCGTTACGTCTTCGGCAACGGCAAGAAGCACGCGGCGGAAGGCCGCGAGATCACGGTCCCACAGGCGATGGACACGTTCACCTCAGCGCCGTGGTTCACGGGCTTCCGCGAGCGCATCTTCGTCAAGGGCATCGAAGCCATCGTTCGGCCGGTGGCCGACCCTGGCACCTGGATGCTGCGGGAGGGATGGCAGATCCACGGCCGGCTCAGCGTGCACGACGTTCCGGTCACCGCGTGACCCATCGACCGATCGACCTGGCGACGATCTCCGTCTCGGCGTCGAACGTCGTCGCACTCGACTCCGCCAACTAGTCACCCTTGAAGTTCCTGGCAGCCCGCAGACCCAGCACCGGCGCGAGGAAGTGCTCCGGTCCATGCTCCCTCGCCGCCGAACGCGCCCGTTCGGGGCCGTCCTGGTGGTTGCCGCCGCGCGCCGTCTTGAGCAACGGCGACTTGCGCGCGCGCGCGGCCACCCACTCACTCACGTTGCCGGCGACGTCGTACAGACCGAAAGGGTTGGCCAGATAACTGCCGACCGGCGCCGGCCCCCGCATGTCCGCCTCGATACGCGCCAACTTCTGTTGGTCGTACCACTGCGCGACCTCCTCCGCCTTGCGCCATCCCGGGTTCTTCTCGAGGCCGACCAGGTCCAGGATGTTCTCGGCGCACGGCATCGACATGTAGTCTCTGCCCCACCACCACATCGTCGTGGTGCCGCCGCGCGCGCCGTATTCCCACTGGCGGCTGTTCGGCAGCGCGAGGCCGAGCCGCAAGAGCATTTCTCTGGACTCCTTCCAGGTCACCATGGTGATCGGAGTCAAAGCATGCCGGCGCGCACCCTGGACCTTGGCGACCTCGCCGCCTTCGGCGCCCACTGGCTTCGCGAATCGCCGCCATTGCCCCATGGTCATCTCGAACTTCGCCAACAGGAACGGCGCGATCGGCGCAGCGGTCAGGCCGGCCTCTTCCTTGTATTCGTTCGGGTTGGGGTCGTAGTAGGCGCCGGCGGGATCCTCTTGTTGGGTTCCGATCTGGAACCCTGGATCACCAGGAAGAAGGACCAACACGATCGCCATGTCGTCGCTCAGCACGAGTCGCTGCGCAGTGTCGCGCTGCGGAATCTCGCCGGAGATCAGATGCGCGAACTCCCAGAAGTGGGTGACCGGGTCCTGGCCGATGGGCACCAGCCCCATCTTGTCCTGCTCGCTGATGCGGATGCCCGGGTAGGTGGCTTCGATGGCAGGCATCGCCGCGGCCCAGGCCTTGGAGTACTCCCCTTCGGGTGCGAACCCGACCGCCAGTCTCTCGGCGCAGCGCAGGCGCTTGGGCACGCTCCAGCCGTGCAGAGCGGCGATCGCATCCTCGGCCAACAAGCCGTCGCCGAACTGCTGCAGGTCCTCGACCAACTGGGTCAACTGGTCGTGGTACCATTGCTCCCCTGCCGACGCGAAGTCATGCCCCACGGCCACACCCTCGCCTTCGGCACGCGGCGCGGACATCGCCCGGGTCGATCGCCCACGCATCTCCTCGAGCACCACCCGATGGCGCGGAAGGTGGGCGAACAGCTCCTGAGCCTGCTGCAGCCAGTCGCGCATGGCGGGGATCTGCACCGGGTAGGGAGGCCACAGCGTGTCGGCCGCGACGACCAACTGCTGCAGCCTGCGCTGGTCGGACAGGTTCAACAGTTCGTTGGCCCTGGCGGTCGCGGCGAGCCCGCCGGCAACCACACCGGATACGCCGACCACCACCGCCAAGAACGCCACCGTGCCGGCCGCCACGCCGACACGGTGGCGCCGCACGAACTTGCGCAAGCGCAGCCTGCGGCTCGGCCGACCGGCGCTGACCGGTTGGTCCAAGATGTGACGCCGCACGTCCTCGGCCAGCGCCGCGACCGACTGGTAGCGGTTGGCGGGATCCTTCGACAGCGCCTTGAGGCAGATCCAGTCCAGGTCGCCGGTCAGCTGGCGAATCAACGCGCGCGGGTCGGCACTGCGCAGCGGGGCGAACTCAGCTGCACGATGACGCAGCCCCGTGCTCGGCGTCGGCGGGTCCGTCTCGACGATGGCTCGCTGCAATTCGGACAGCGGCACCCCTTCTCGTCGCAGGTGCTCGAACGGCAACAGGCCACTCAACAGCTGGTAGAGGACCACGCCCAGCGAATACACGTCGGAGCGCGTGTCGATGTCGATCCGGCCAGCATCGGCCTGCTCCGGACTCATGTAGTCGAGCGTGCCCATGACCTGCCCGACCCGGGTGTGCATGGCCCTCGCGTCCAGATCGCCGGATATCTCGCGGGCAATGCCGAAGTCGATCACCTTGGGCACGTCGTGACCGTCGACGCTGGTGACCAGCAGATTGGAAGGCTTGAGGTCGCGGTGGATCAGGCCCTTCAGGTGGGCGTGCTGCACGCCGTCGCAGATGCGCAGGAACACTTCGAGGCGCTGACGCGTGGTGTACTTGTGCCGGTCGCAATGCGCCGTCACCGGCTCGCCGATCACCAGCTCCATCGCGAAGTAGGGTCGCCCATCGACGGTGCTCCCGCCGTCGTAGACGTGCGCGACGTTGGGATGGGACATGCGCGCCAGCGCCTGACGTTCGGCGTTGAACCTTGCCACGACGTGCGCGGTGTCCATGCCCGGTTTGATGAGCTTGAGGGCCACGCGCCGCGTCACCGGCACGACCTGCTCGGCGGCGTAGACCGCGCCCATGCCGCCCTCGCCGAGCTTCTCCACCAGTAGGTACGGGCCGATGCGGGTACCGACCAACGAACACGGCGACGCCGACGGCTGCTCCAGCAGATCCGGACCGGCGTGCGCGGCCAGCAGCCGCAGCAGCTCGTCGCGCAACGCCGGGTTGTTGCCGCACTCGCGCTCCGCGATGGCGAGTTGTTCGGACTCCGGCAGATCCGCCGCGCGATCGAACATGTCTTCGAGCCGGCGACGATCTTCGGGTGTGAGTGATATGGTCATTCGCGGCGGCTCGGTGCCGGAAGACCGGCAGTGGTTCCAGCTCTCCCGAACGCCATTGGCATGACTCTACCCGCGGCGATGCTTCGCGGGCACGCCAACCTCCCAACTACCCGGTCGGCGGTCGCGCGGCGGCGCTACTTCCAGCCGTAGGCCCAATACATCGACGGCGCCACCACGGCGCCGGAGACCGACTGCAGGTCGAACGCGACGCCCATCGGCGCCGGGCCGAAGTCGTCCTGACGGCCGTTGAACTCGGTGGCGCCAGAACGCATGCCGACGCACAGCAGCTTGAAGTCGACGAAGCGCTGCGCACGGCGGTCCCACTCCGCCGCGCCGAGCAGCTGCGCGTCGAACCCCAGACGCTGCGGGCCGCGCGGACCGTAACCGCGCGTCGCCCACGTGCCGGTGCGGTCGATGCGCACCGCGCCTTCGAACTGGATGATCTGCCGGTCGCCGTCGAGCGACACCGTGCGCGCGATCAGCCGCCGCGCGGCGACGTGCTCGGGCGCGTGCGACAGCGTCTGGCCGCGCACGTCGTCGACGAGATGCACACGCGCCAACCGCAGCAGCGCGGCGTCGGGGAACGCGCGTTCGGCGCCGATCTCGGCGGCGGGCACCATCGCCAGCATCTCGTCGCGGCGGAACCACGCGTGATCCTGGTTCCACGCCTGCCCGCGCCAACCTTCGGTGACCTTCAGGCGAGGCAGGTCGCGGCTGTAGACGCGCAGCACCAGGCCGTCTGCGGGATACAGCCGTTCGAAGCGTTGGATCGAGCCCGGGTCGAGCGCCGCCGCGGCGCCGCTGCGCTCCTCGGGCCGCAGCTCCGACCAGCGGCGCAGCGCCTTGCGCAGCATCGCCGCGACCTCGTCGCCCTGCCGCGTATTGCACGACGCGAGGAACGCGCCGGTCGGTGTCACCGTGTAGATGCCCTGCCGCGTGTTCGACGGCCGGGTCCTGCCGCCGTAGTGGCCCTTCTCGCAGAAACCCTGGAAGAACAGGCAGTCGGGCTCGGCGTCGCGCTGCAGCCGGGTCACCTCGTCCGCGACGGGAACGAACTGTTGCGCAAGCCGCTGCACCGCCTCGTCGGACCAGACGGACCGTCTGGTCGCCACGCCGTTGTTTCAAGTGCAGGCGAGCGGATGACCGTTCATCGCCCAGAGCAGGATCGGCTTGTCCTGTGCATGCGCCTGCACGACAGCCTCGCCGAGCGTTCCCAGCCACGGAATCGCACGCCACTGCAACTCGTCCTCAGACGGCACCACATGCCGCCAGTGCGTCGCGAACGTCTTCAGATCGAGCACCGGCACCGGGTCGATCGGTTCGGCCAGCGGCGACGCTGCCTGACCGAGCAGCGACGCAGCGAGCAGCAGCGACAGCACCGCAGGACAGAGCCAACCAGATGGCGCGAACGTCATCGTCAGGTCTAGAAGAAGCGGATCGGCGCCACGTTCGTGAACCTCGGCACGGCGAAGTTGAGCGCCTGTGCCATCAGGCGGAAGCCGACGAAGCCCGGATCGTTGGGCACGTTCAGGTTGAGGCTGGAGGGCCCGACCACGGCGATGGTCGCGAGGATCGTCGCGGGATCGACATCCGCCGTGCATCCGATCCCGGGCACCACCAGCGGCGCTGCGGCCATGCTGGTCGCGAACGCGACGATCGTCAACGCGCCAGGGTTGGCGAGCACATCGACCGTCGTCGTCGAGCCGATCGCCATCGAACCGCCGATCGACAGGCTCGCATCGGGGCGCGAACAGGCGTCGAACGGCGAAGTGCCGCCCATCACCTCGGCGATGTTGAGGAAGCTGTCGCCGTCGAGATCACCGAGTCGGTCCACCACCGTCGCGTATTGCCACCGCGTGGCGACCTGGTTGGAGGCAGGAATCACGGCGCTGGCCTGCGTGACCCCGGTGATGGCGTCGACGCGCAACACGCCGCCGTTGCCGCGCAGGGTGATCAGCAGATCGCCGAAGCCGTCGAACGTCACGCCCGCCACCGCCGTGAACGTGTTCGGTGTCGTCACGGCCAGGGTCGCGGTGTCGACCCGATGCAGGTTGCCGTTGCCCCAGTCACCGACCCAGATCGCGGCCGTGTTGCCGGTCGCGTCGCAGTCACCAGAGAGCCACTGCAGCCGCGCCCCGGCGCTGACCACCGTGGTGCTGATCCAGTTGCCAGCCGAGTCGAACTCGACGACTTCGCCCGCGCCGCGGTTGTCGCCGACGGTCCAGATGTGGCTCGAACCGACCAGGCCGCGGGAGTCCGCGTAGACCCCGATCGGCATGATCAGCGAGGTGGCCGGCAGCGGATGGTTGGTGATCACACCCGTGATGCCGTCGACGCGGCTCAGGCTGCCGGGCGGACCGACACGATGCGCAATCCACTTGTTGTCGTCGGCATCGACGCAGATCTGCCGCGGTGCCGCCGCGGGCAGGGTGAGCACCTGCAGCGACGTGCCGGCGGCGTCGAACTCCTCGAGACCGCCGCCGCTGCCCGTGACCCAGGCGTGACCGGCTCGATCGAACGCGATCGAGTAGGCGGTCACGGACGGGGTGATCGTGGTGAACAAGGTGCCGTTGGGATTGAGCACCGTGATGCTCGAGTTCGGGATCCAGACCTTGCCGTCGGGAGCGACGGCGAAGTCACGGCCGCCAGATGGCGACACGGTCTGGTGCGCGAAACAACTCGAGTCGATCTGGATCGCGCCGGAGCCGCCGGCGACCCAGTACTTCTCCTGGGAGATACCGGGCGAAGTCGTCACGGCGAGGGCGAAGAGGGTGAAGAGCAGACGATCGTTCATGGTGATGCCACGTGCAGGGTTGCGGGGTGAGTCGGCTGCGCCGGGGGCGATGCCACAGCCGGTCCAGGGTCGCGACAGCATGAAGGGCACCGACGATTCCGTCCGTGCCCCCGAGCCCACAAGGCCGCTTTGGTACATCTGCGATGTCGCCTTCCTCCATGCCGACCCTGCCATCGACGAGCCTGCTCGGGCAGAAGCACCCGCCACGGCGCATCACATCACAGAACGCCGATCGTCAACTGCAGGCCGTTGGAACCGACCACGGTGGTGATTGTCGATCCGACAATCTCGGCAGCGATCACCTGCTGGAACAGGACCACGCCCGTGAGGCTCCGTTCGTTCGGCAACGCCAACTCACCGACGATGCTGCCGTTCGTCGGCACATGCAACGTCGTGAACGTGGAGTTGACGAGCAGCGTGCAGCCCGGAGCAGCCAACGGGTGCAGCGTGGCGAGCGGGGTCTGCAGCGGCGACAGGCCGAACAATTCGACGGCCAACGCCGTCGTGCTGATGCCAAAGCAGGTCGAGCGGTAGCGCGAGCCGACCCAGGGTCGAGAGTCCGCCTCGAGCGCCAGCGGGCCGTTGCTGCCCGCGCATGCAACGCCGTAGTGGTCGACGCTGGCCGGGCAGTCGGTGCGCAGCCGGGCCAGGTGTGCAGAACGGTTGCCGCCGGCGCGCGCGAACGTGCCGCCGACGAAGATCTCGCCGTCCGGACGACAGGTCAGCGCGAGCACCTCACCATCGAGTCCCTGGTCGACCGCGTGCCATTCGCTGCCATCCCATCGCGCCAGTCCGCGCGCGGGGTGACCACCGGCGTAGCGGAACGAACCCGCGGCGAGCAAGTCACCGTTCGGCAGCACCAGCAGGCGGGTGACGCGAGCGGTGGGGTCTCCTGTCAGGCCGTGGCCGAGCGGCCACCACGAGGTGCCGTCCCACCGCGCGATCAGGTTGAGCGGCCGGTTGCCGTCGCTGTAGAAGTCGCCGGCGGCGATGAGGTCACCGTCGGGCAAGCGGGCCAGCGCGCGCACCGGACCGTCGACGCCGGTGCCGAGCGGATGCCAGTTCGAGCCATCCCAACGCGCCACCCTCGAGCACGAGGTCGATCCCGAGAACAGGAACTCACCGCCCGCGATCAGGTCGCCGTTGGCGAGGCGCAGCAGCGACAACACCGGACCGTCGACCTGGTTGCCGAGGGGCGACCAGGTCGCGCCCGTCCAACGCGCGATGCGCGGACCGTAGGCGGTGCCCCACAGGCCGCAGCCGATGATCGGCAGACCGTTGTCGTCGATCACCATCGCGCGCACGGAACCGATCGCGTCACCGACGGCCTGCCAGCCGGTGCCGGTCCAGCGGGCCACGGCGGCTGGACCCGGCATCACCGAGACGTCGCCGGCGATCCACAAGCGACCTTCGTCATCTGTCGTGGTGAACACGCGCTGCCCCATGCCGGCCGGCCGCGTCAGCGGATACCACGACTGCCCGGTCCATCGCACCAGGCCCGACACCGCGGCGCCTTCCGCGCGGCGGAAGTCGCCGAAGGCCACGACGTCGCCGTTGGCCAGTGCGGTGAGTTCACGGATCGTGTTGTCGAAGCCGTGGCTCAGCGCGTGCCAGGTGGTGCCATCCCAGCGGGCGACGCCAGTGACCGGTTCGCCGAGCACGCTGGTCTCCACCATGCCCGCAGCGAGCAGATCGCCGTTGGGCATCGTGGTCATGGCATTGACCGTGCCGATGAACGGCGCTTCGGTCGACCACACGATGCCGTTCCACCGCGCCACGCCGAACACCGGGTTGCCGGCGACCGTGGTCACGGTCGCGAGCAGCAGATCGCCGTTGGGCAGGGGCAACAACGTGTCGCCGGGCTGCGCGATCTCCGTTCCCGGCGCCGACCAGGTGCTACCGTCCCAACGAGCGATGCCGGGCACCGACACGCCACCCGCGATGTTGAACACGCCCGTGACGAACACGTCGCCGTTGGCCAGCACGGCAAGACCGCGCACGAACGAGAAATGGCCACCGACGCCGCTGCCGTAGTGGATCCAGTTGCTGCCGTCCCACTCGGCAGCGTCGGCGTAACCGGGCTGACCGATGCGCGCGTAATCGCCGCCGACGACCAGGTTGCCGTTGGCCCGCAGCACGAGTCGATTGACCTCACCGGTGAAGGCGCCGAGTGCATGCCACTGGCTGCCGTCCCAACGGGCCAGACCGTTGCACAGCACGTTGCCGATCTGCTGGAACCTGCCGCCGACGAACAGGTCTCCGTTGGCGGCGGCAGCGAGCGCGCGAACCTCGGCCACACCGGCACTCGGGGTCGCGGCGCCGGGCGCTTGCCACGCGCCGTCGTGGTACACGGCCACACAGCGAGCGGGCAACGCGCCGACCATGCCGAAACGGCCGCCGATCGCGAGGTCGCCGCCCGATGTCACCGCGAGCGCCAGCACGGCAGAGTCCGGCTGGCCGTCGAAGGCGCTCCAGTCCTCGCGGGCCGGGTCGAACATCACGAGGTTGGCAGCACCGATGCTCGGCACCGTGAACGTTCCGCCGAGCACCAGCAACTGCGGGCGCGGCCCGGCGCCGTCGGGATCCCACCACGCGGTGCAATTCACGGTGCCAACCGGCCCCGGCGCCGGTTGGCCGGCCTTGTAGCCGAGCCGACACTGCACCTGGCAAGCGAGGTGTTGACCGAGAGTGGCGCCGATCAGCACCGCGGCAACGACGAAGAGGGTTCGCATCGAGGTTCTCCGAGGTCAGAAGGTGCCGATGGTCAGGGCGACGCCGTTGGAACTGGACAGGTGCTGCAGCGTGTTACCGGCGAGTTCGCCGACGAGGAGCTGGGCGTAGAGTTGCACCCCGACGAGCGCCGGATCGGGCGGCACGGGCAGGTGCCACGAGGCCAGCGCGCCGATCGCCGGCACGAACACCAACGCGTCGACCGTCGTCAGCAGACGGCACGCGGCACCGGCGGCCGGGTGCCGGGTCACCAGCGGCACGTTCTGCGGCGCCAGGCCGACCGTCCCCGCGGCCAGCGCGCCGCTGGGAACCGGGCCACCGCGCAGCACGCCGTCACCACCGATCCACGGCGCCACCGGCGCCTCGAGCTGCAGCGGCCCGGAGCTGGTGGCGCAGCCATTGCCGTAGCCCTGGCCCGTGGCTGGGCACGGCGGCGTCAGCCTGGCGATCCGCGTCGAGACCTCGCCGCCGGCGGTCGTGAAGGCGCCGCCGACGAACAACTCGCCGGACGCCGACGTGACGACGGCGTTGGCGCCGGCGTCGAGACCGCTGCCGAGCTGCGACCACAGGGTGCCGTTCCAGCGCACGATGTTGCGTGCGGCAGTGCCGCCGAGCGCCGTGAACGTGCCGGCGGCGATCAGGTCACCACCGGGCAGGTTGGCGAGATCGTGCACGATGTCGCCGCTGGTCGAGCCGGCGGCGATCGTCGTCCACGTCGCGCCATCGAAGACCGCGATGCGTTCGCCACCGTAGTTGATCTGCGTGCGACCGGCAGCGACGAGGTGACCGTTCGGTCGCGCAACCAGGGCCTCCACCGCGAACGGCACGCCACCGCCGAGTGGTTGCCAGGACGCACCCTGCCAGCGCGCGACGTTGCGCGCCGGCACCCCGTCGGCGAGCGCAAACTCACCGCCGGCAACGAGGTCGCCGTTGGCGAGCACGGCGAGCGCGCTGACGACGTTGTCGACGCCGCCCCCCATCGGCGACCAGGCGGCGCCGTTCCAGCGCGCGACGCGATTGCAGGACTGGCCACCTGCGCTCGTGAACTCGCCTGCCGCGACCACATCGCCGCCGGGCAACTGCGCCAGCGCATGCACCGTGTAATTGCAGCCACTGCCGAGCGGCAACCAGCCGTTGCCGGTCCAGCGCGCGATGTTGCGGGCCGCGATGCCGCCCGCCAACTGGAAGTCGCCGCCGACGAGCACCTCGTCGTTGCCGAGCACCAACACCGCGTGCACGGGGCCGTCGGTGCCCGCGCCGATCGGCTGCCAGCCGCCGCCGACGCTGCGGGCGACGTTGCGCGCCGCGACCCCGTCGATCTTGGTGAACTCACCGCCGGCGATCACGTCACCGTCCGGCGCAGTCGCGATCGCGAGCACCTCGCCGTCACTGCCGCGCCCGAGCGGCGACCACTCGCTGCCGTCCCAGCGACCGATGCAGTCGACACGGCGACCGCCGGCGAGTGCGAACGAGCCGGCGGCGATGACGTCGCCGTTGGGGCGCGGCAACAGGCCGCGGACTTCACCCTGACAACCGGTGTCGAGCGCCTGCCAGGCGACGCCGTCGAAACGCGCGATGGACTCGTACGGCAGTCCCGCGCCGCGCGTGAAGACGCCGCCGGCTACGAGGTCGCCATTGGCGAGTTCGGCCACGGTGCGCACGCCACCCCACAGCCCGAGCGCGGTCCAGGCGGTCCCGTCCCAACGCTGCAGGCCCCACGCGCGCCCGACCAACAGATCGCCGTTGGCCCTCGCGAACAAGGCGTGGACCTCGTGGGAAGTGATCGGCGGGAACGCGTGCCAGATGGTGCCGTCCCAACGGGCGATGTGCTCGACGACGTTGCCACCCGCTTGATGGATGCTGCCGCCCACGACCAGATCGCCGTTGGGCAGCAACGCCATCGCGAAGACCGAGCCGTTGATGCCGCTGCCGACGGGGCTCCAGGTGAGGCCGTCCCAACGCGCGATGGAGGGATGGGCACTGTTGGTGAAACTGCCGGCGGCGACCACGTCGCCGTTCGGCATCAGTTGCAGGGCCCCGACCCGCGACTGCAGGCCGCCGCCCAACGGTGACCACACATTGCCGTTCCAGCGCGCGATGCCGTTGACCGCGGCCGTTCCGGCCGTCTGGAACAATCCGCCGACGATCAGTTCACCGTTGGCCAGCGGCAACAGACAGGTGACCGAACCCGACGTGCCGCTGCCGAGCGGCGCCCATGCGCCGGTCGCCGGATCGAACGTGACCACGTTGTTGGCGCGCGTCTTGCCGGCGACTTCGAAGTAGCCGCCGAACACGAACACCGGCGTCAACGGGCCAGGGCCGTCGGGGTCCCATTCGCAAGTCGCGTTGACCCCAGCCGCGCCTGGCGTGGCGTTGTCGCGCCACACGCCGACACTGGCGGGGCCGGGTTGCCAGACAGGAGCACAGGACTGCGCGACAACCGGCAAGGCCAACGCGGTCGTGATCAGGAACGCAAACGACGCGGTGAGTGGGTTCATCGTGCTCGAGGTGCGGCGTTGTCTAGAAACCGATCACGCCTTCGGCGGCGTTGGAGACGACTGCGCCGGCGGGGTTGGCGAGTGGGTCGAACACGATCGCCTGATTGACGAAACGCAGTCCGACGAGCGCCGCGGCGTCGGGGATCGGCAGCAGCGAACGCGCCTGCTGCTGGCTGCCGACGAGCAGCAGGCCGGCATCGACGCTGACGTGCTGCAGACAGCCGGGCATGCCGAAGTTGGCCAACGACGTCGGTGCAGTGCGCTGCCAGCCGAACACCATCATCGCCAGGTCGAACGGCACGTCGAAGACCGTGACCGCCAACGTCTGGCCCAGGCGCGGCGTGTCGCGCGGCACCAACCGGCTGGCCGGCAGCGTGCCCGCGCAACCCGGGGCGTAGGTGATGTAGCTGCACGTCGGCCCAAGACGCAGCACGGTGATGTCGTAGCCGGTGGCGACGTCGACGAACGATTCGCCGGGCCGCAGTCGCGGCAGCCCCACGTCGTTGTTGTACGACGCGCCGGCGACGACCTCGCCGTCCGAGCGCCGCGCCACGACGTGGTCCTCTTCGAGCGAAACCTGCACGTAGACGACGCCGCTGGGCAGCGGCGGCAACGGCGCCCCGAGGGTCGTGCCCCAGATCTCGATCTGTCCGTCGGAACGCAACGCGGCGCGGTAGTAACGGCCCTGGGCGATCGACACGTAACGCACGCCGGCCGGCAGCGTCGGCGGCGCCGAGTTGCCGATCGCCAGCACCAGATCGTCCGAGCGCCGCAGCAGCGTGCCCTGATCGTGACTCGAGACTTCGCGGTACACGAGGCCGACCGGCAGCGGCGGCAGACTCACCGGATTCGACCCGGTCTGCACGATCTGACCATCGGAGCGCAGCAACATGGTGCGGGACCAGGAAGCGTCGCCACCGAGATAGGTCATCCCCGGCGGCAGGGGCGGGATCGCACATTGCCCCCAGGAATTGGCGCCCCAGGCCACGGCGCGGCCGTCGCTGCGCAACGCGACCATGTGTTGGCGGCTGCCGAACAATTGCTCATACCGAAGGCCCACGGGCAACGCCGGCACGTCGTCGACGATGCCGACCGGCAGCACGCGGCCGGTCGAGGTGAGCCCGAACGCACCGGCCCCGCTGTTGCACGCGCGCCAACGTTCGCCCGGCTGCAGCTGCGGCGGCCGCCGCACGTAGTTGTTCCTGCCCCAGGTGATCAGTTCGCCGTTGGTCGAACGCAGGGCGACGAGGCTGTTGGCGGCACCGAGCTGGGCGACCTGCATGCCGGGCGGCAACGTCGGCGGATCCAACTCGCCGTTGTAGTTGTTGCCCCAGGTGACCAGGACACCGTCCGAACGCAGGCCGACGGTGAACCCCGAGCCGAGCGCGAAGTCCGTGAAGTCGACGCCTGGGGGCAGCGCCGGCAGGTTGCCCTGCCCCTGACTGTTGTTGCCCCAGCTGATCCATGCCGCATCGCTGCGGCGCGCGATGGCGTGACTGCTGCCGGCCCACAGCGCGGTGTAGGTCAGACCGGGCGGCAGCGCCGGCACTGCGCTGATCGATCCCGTGCCCGCAGCGACGATGTTGCCGTTGCTCAGACGCAGCAGCGTCGCCTGCACACCGGCGGCGACCTGCATGACGGTCACACCGGGAGGCAGCGTGGGCAAGGCCGTCTGGCCGTACTGCTGCGCACCCCAGGCCACGGCGACACCGTCGGAACGCAGCGCGACCACGTGATCGTAACCAGCCGAGACATCGACGTAGGTGATGTTGGGCGGCAGCGGCGGCGCCGGCTGGCCAGCCGCGCCGGACGGCTGCCAATCGAGGATCGTGCCATCGTCGAGCAGGCCGAAACCGGATCCGGCGTAGTAGCTGCTGATCGCGACGAGCTTGGTGTAGCCGGTGCCCGGCGGCGGCAACGGCGGCTCGGGCAACTGGCTCGCGCCGAGCAGGAACACGCGGCCGTCGTTGCGCAGCACCAGACACATCGAATCGCTGACGCTGACCGAGTCGATCGGCAAGTCGTAGGCGCGTGTGTCGTAGCGCACCGAGCCGCCGATCACGATCGCGTCTTGCGCCAGCAACGGGCTCGCGGCGGCGGTCAGCGCGGCGAAGGCGCAAGTTCGCCAGTTGCTGCTGCAGAAGTGGAACCGGCGGCGACTCGAGTCGGGCATGGGCAACAGGGGAGCGCTGCCCAGGCTGTGGCGCGTGCAGGGTGCGCGCCGGCAGCGGACGGCGAAGAAGGTTCGGGCTCGGGGAGAGAACCAGACGCGCGACGCGCCTGACCCCTCGCGATGATAACAGCCCGAGAACCCCTGGCCGACCGCAACGCCCATTCCTTCGTTCCGCCACCACGGGTTGACACTGCTCCCCCAAGGCAAAGAGACTTGCTCACCCGCCTCTTCTTCCCCACCACGCATCTTGGAGTTCGCCATGCGCCCGCTGCCCTGCCTCGCCGTGTTCTCACTGTCGGTGCTCGCCACCGCACAGGACTTCATCCACTACAAGTTCGATTCGACCTGCACGACCGAGGTCATCAACTACGCCACCGGCCCACAGGCGCTCGCAGCGAACGGCGCGCTGCAGTCGACCAGCCCGACCAGCCCCTACGTGGCCGGCGTGTTCGGCAGCGCGCTCGCGGCCGGCAGCACGGTCGCGCCGACCTACCAGAACCTCGTGATCACCGGCTGGGACCCTGGCGTGCAACCCGTGAACGGCGACCTGACGATGGCGTGGTTCATGCGCCAGAACGTCGCGAACGGCTCGCCGTTCTACATCATGGGTGCGCCCAGCGGCGGCGTGCGCTTGTTCACAGGCGGCGTCGCCGGTCGCGGTCTCTACCAGCGGCAGATCCTCGCCGCCGGCGGCAACGGCACGAACGCGACGATCGCCAACGACTTCTACCTGCCTGCCACCGTCGTCGACATCCAGACCCTGGCGAGCGCCGGCTGGGTGCACGTGGCGATGGTCGTCGACGCCACCGCCGCCACCGCCACGTGGTACGTGAACGGCGCGCAGGCGCTGCAGTTGACCGGCGTGACGGGCGGCGCGGCGATCACCGCCGCCGGACCGTTCCGCCTCGGCGGCTACTCGAGCGTGTCGCACTTCGACGTCGACGAGTTCTTGATGAGCTTCCGCGCCTACTCGGCGAGCGAGATCCTCGCCCTCTCGCTGACGCAACAGGCCGGCGACGGCGATTACCTGTCTGGTTCGACGACGCAGTGCGGTTCCCTGAGTCTCGCCAGCGCCAACGGCCGCCCGCAGCTCAGCAACTTCCTCTACAGCCTCGAACTCGGCGTCACGACGCCGTCGTTCTACCAGTTCATGTTCGGCCTGGACCGCTGCGCGCTCGGCGGCGTGCTGCCTCTGCCGATGGACGCCGGCGGGCTGTCGCCCATCGCCACCGGCTGCACCCTGCTCACCGACATCCTGCTCAGCACGGGCGGAGTCGCCGTGTCGCCGGTCAGTCAGCCGTTCCCGATCCTGCCCGATCCCGCCTTCGTCGGCATTCAGTTCTTCGCGCAGGGCGCGGCGATCGACCTGACGACCCTCTCCGTCTCGGCGTCGAACGGCTTCGCGATCAGCATCGGCAACTGACCTGCGGTCGAACCGGGCCGGGCGCTCGATTCCTGACATCGACATGCCCCCCCTCGGTGCACTCCTCCGGTAGCCAATCCGCTTCCCGGAGGAACACCATGAATCGAGCTTTCCCGCCCCGCGGGGCCAGACCGTTCGCGGCAACACAGCCCACCTACCCGTTCGCCAACCGCGTCCTCAAAGAACGCTTCCTCGACCTCGTGCGCCAGCGCCTGGGCCGCGACGGGGCTTCGGTCATCGTGCGCGGCGGGGTCGCCTGCGTCGAGGGCAGCCCGGCGATGCACGGCCTGACCAATCTGGCGCAGGTCTGCCATCAGCATTCGACGACGGCGTGGCCGCGGCTCGTCGACGAGCACTTCGACAAGTCCGAGACCGAGCGCGTCGCCCACCACGTGCAGACTGCGTTCGACGACGATGCCGGACCGGACCTGGAACGGTTCGGCTTGCGCATTCAGGCGGCGGATTGCCTGCCCGACGAGATCCTGTCGACGATCGTGCACCGCGTCGACCTGCCCGGAACGATCACGATGCTCGTCGTCGACGTCGGCGAATCGGTGATGCCGGTGCCGACCCTGTTCGCCGACGAGTGGGGGTTCGCGGTCGAAGAACTGTTCGCGCGCGCCGTGGCGAACCTGCCCAAGCTCTGCTCGGCGAGGTGGGAAGTGCTGCGTGTGCCTTTGGACGACGGCATCGCGGTCGACCTGCTCGGCAACGACTTCTACGCTGCAGCGAGCATCCTGCGGCCCGAACCGTTCCTGCCGCGCCTCGGCGAACACGGCAATCTGATCGCCTTGCCGTCGCGCGAAGTGCTGCTGAGCTGGCCGATCGAAGCGGCCGTCCTGCCGCGCGCGATCGAAGCGATGGTGGCGATGGCGCGCGGCAAGTTCCACGACGGACCGGGATCGATCACGCCGCACCTGTACTGGCGCACGCCGGCCGGCGAGTTCCAGCTGCAGCAGGACGCCATCGACGGCGGCCGGGCCAGACTCGCGCCGTCGCCGGAGTTCGCGCAGCTGCTCGCCGAACTGCTGGGCCGCGGCTCGGGTGGCTGACTGCCCCCAGACCCGGCGGTATTCACGGGCTTCAGCCGCCGCCGCGCAGCGTCTCGGCGATGCGTTGCGCCACCCAACCGTTGCCCTCGCGCGTCATGTGTCCGTCGAACCAGCGCTGCCGCAGGGTGGGGTCGACGCGTTCCGCCGCGAGGAACTCGTCGACGAGATCGAGGGTCGCGATGCCCGACGCCCGCGCGGTCGCGAGCACCGCGCTGGCACCGGCAGTCGCTTCGGCTCCCTGCAGAACGAGCAACAGGCGCACCCCGTGCGCCCGGGCCGCGGCGCCGATGCGCTGCACGAGCAGACTGCCGATCGCCGGCCCCATGCCGACGAGGTGCGGCACCTGCACGTGCTTCTCGTCCTCGATCCACCACTGGCGGCAGGCATGCGCGAGGATGCCATCGAGCAACGCGCTGCACCCGAGCGCATCCTTGATCCAACGCTGCTCCACCTCTTCAGCGCGTGAGGTGTCGACCACCGGACTGTTGCGCAACACCAGCCGACCTTGCTCGAGATCGAACCAGGGCACGGGCGTGTAACGCTTGCTGTACTCACAGCGCTCGAGGTCACCCGAGATGAAGCTCACGACGAGCGTGTGCACCGGCAACTGCTCGAGCAGCAACTCGGCGCGCAGGATCACCTGCGTGAAGCTGTAGCCGAACACGCCGGCATTGACGACCGGTCGACCGATGGCGTGTTCGAGCTGCGCGGGCCACGACGCATCGTCGTCGACCTGATCGCCGAACGTGAACGAGTCGCCCACGGCGACGATCAGCCCTTCGCCCGGCGGCGGCGGCCCCTCACCGTTGCGGCGGAAACCGTTCGCGTCGATCGACACGCGGGTGCCCCAGTGGTTGTCGGCACTCGCGAAGTTGGGCGCCGGCACATAACCGAGGCGCCCATCGGGCACCGCCGGATAACCGCGCTTGATCAGGTCGACGCGCAGACTGCGGAAACTGCCCAGATGGAACGGCGCGCGCACGGCTCGGATCGCGAGCTCTGCGAACAGCAGCAGCGCCACCACCGGGAGCAGTGCGAACAGCAACTTCTTGCGGCGCGAGAGCGACGGCCCGACGGCGCCTCCTTGCGACCCGGAGCCAGGAGATGGATTCGTGCGGTGTTTGTTCACGGCCTGTGGGAGTGCGTCGTTCGGAGCCGGACGGCGACCGGAGCGGCTGCAGTCATGGCGCGTCGTCGGAACTGGCCACCCTCGTAGCGCCGACGGCACCCGATCCTAGGAGTCTGGAGCACGGGATGCGATCCATGCCGGGGCGCGAGTTTTGGCGCGAGAACCGAACGACATCGGCGCGATCCACGTCGGCTGACGGCGCCGCTGCCGGGTTCGCGAGCTGCCGATCCGTTTGCTTGTCGCTTCGGCGCCATGCCACTAGCATCCCCCGACCAACCGGTTTACGTCGGCGATGCTTCGCGCCCGACGCCACGCCCACGCCCACGAGGAGACTCCAACGATGCGTTCCGTCAGCCCAAGGCTCGCCACGATCCTGCTGCCACTCGCCGCCTGCGCGACGCCCGTCGAGCGTTCGACGCCTGTCGGGCTCACCCTGAGCGATGCGTCGTTCCTGGAGGCGCGGCCGACCGCCCCAACGCGTGTCACCCCGAGCCATGTCACCCCGAGCCATGACTTCGCCAGCCACGGCGGCCGTCCGCTGACATCATCAACGATCACGGAGGACGCCCTGAGCAGCCCCGACGCACAAGGCTCCCCGGGTCGACAGGGCGGTGTGAGCAGCCACCCGTCGCGCTGGCGCGTCGGCACGCCGCTGATGCACGGTTACTTCGGCGCCTCGATCAACCAGCTCGAACGCACCGGCGGCGGCGTCAGCGTGGAGGCCGACGACGTGGAGTTGCCGGCGATCGGCGGCGGCGCCCAGTGGAAACTGGCCGGCGACAAGATCGACCTCGGACTCGAGGGCCTGCTCGGCTTCAACTGGCGCGCCGGCTCAACCGCGTTCGTGGTCGGCGGCGGCGGTGCTGCGGTCGCCGTCGACGTCGACATGTTCGTGATGGACCTCTACGGCGGCCCGTTCGCCAGCATGTTCCTCGGTGATGCGGTGCGCGTCTACGCAGGCGCCGGGCCGCTGATGCAGTGGGCGTTCTACGACGAACGCGGGGTCACCAGCGAAGACGGCAACGGCTTCGGCCTGGGGTACTACGCGCGAACCGGCATCGACTTCCAGGTCGGCCGCAACGCGCTGCTCGGATTCGGCGTGCGCTGGTCGGATTCGAGCATCGACGTCGGCGGCAACCTGGGCGACGTCGACGTCGAAGGGCTGCTGTGGATGGTCACCTGGTCGTACTTCTACTAGCCCAGCCAGGCGGAACGTCTCGCACTGCTGACATCGCGACCATCGAGCGGCGTCCAGGGGATGCCCTTGCGCCGGACGGTCGCGATCACCGCTGACGGGGATCGGGACGGTTGCTGACCGTGCGCATGCCCCAGTCCCAGATGTCGCCGTCGTCGGCCTCGGCCATGATGATCGTCTGCATCATCGCCTTGGCGTCGGCGTTGTCGGGCTCGAGGACGAGCACCTTGCCGACCCATTCGCGGGCTCCCTTGTAGTCGCTCTGCACGGTCAGCATGGTGGCGGCGTGCAGTGCCGCCTGGATCGCGTCGGCCTGCATCTGGGCACCCAGCACCTCGGCTTCACGCGCCAGCTCCTCGTCGCGCGGGAACTTCTCGACGAGCTCCTGCAGCGCGCCCCAGGCCTTCTTGTAGAGGGCGATGGCGGCTTCGCTGAGGCGGCTGGACTCGACCGTCTTGCCCGACTTGCGCACGGCCTCCACCTGCTTCTTCGCGGCGGCCTCCAGGTGCTTGTAGATCGGCTTCATCCGGCTCTCGATCGTGACCCGCGCGTCGGCGTCGAGCTTCTCCTGGCGTTTGGCCTGCTGCGCCTGTTGCTCACTGTTCTTGAGTTCGCCGACCGTCGCCGCGAGCGCCTCGAGTTGCTCCTCGGTGCGCTGCTCGGCCAGCCGCGTCGACAGCAGTTGCAGGTAGTACTGCGCATCCTTGAGCCGACCGTCGCTGACCGCCTTGCCGATCATGCCCTCGAGCGCGCTCGCGGCCCACCCGCGCACCTCGTTGCGCTTCTCCGCCGCCTGCGGCGTGTCCTTGACCGCCGCAATCGCGGCGCGGCAGCAGTTGCCGGTCTGTTTGACGAGATCGAGCTCAGCGGCGCGTTTGGCCAACCGCATGTGCTCGTCGAAGGTCTTCGGCTGGGCGGCCTCACGCTCGATGGTGAAGACCGACGACGAGACGAAGTCGGTGAGCGGCCTGGTGACTTCCATCGCCCCGCCGAGCAGGACGATCTTGAGCTTGGCGTTGCCCCCTTCGACACCGAGCACCTGGGCAGTGACGGTGCCGCCCGCGGCATAGGCGAGGGTCACGGTCTTGGGATCCTGGGAAGGAAGGGCGAGCAGCGTCGCCAGGAGGAGTGCGGTCTTCACGGATTGGGAGTGGGGACAGAGATGGGAGGAGCACATGGGAGCACGCGCTTGGGGGGCCGTGCAAGGCCATGGCATCGCAGCGGGAAACACGACCCGCGCGGGATCGAGATCCCGCGCGGGTCGTGATCCTAACCGTGTCGAGCGAGGCTTCTTGCGCTTTCCTCGCGACCGGCGTCCGCGGTCCGGACGGCCGGCCTCAGGGACGCGCCAGGCGCTGCCCACCTGGATGTAGAACGCGTTCTCCTACGATCATCGAGGTGCCGATCGGAGACGGGATCGGCGACCAGAACCACACGCCCAGTTCACGGTCAGCACGTCAGAGGGCCCAGCGATCGTGATCAACGGATCTTGTGCACGGTGCGCACGTCGAGCTCCTCGCCTTCGCCGTGACAGACCGCGCATGCTTCCGCGCCGCTCCCGTTGGTGTTGACATCCATGTGCGAGATCGCGGACGTCGAGTCGTGACAACTGCTGCACGCGACGAACCAACTGCGCGTCAGGTAGGACTGTTGTGGATGCAGTCGCTCGGCCGGCAAGGTCCACGCGGTGTTCTCTCCATGACACTTCGCGCAGTCCTGCACGCCGCCCGGCATGGCCGGGAAGACCCCGAGGTGCAGCCGGTGCAGCAGATGACGGAATTCGGCCGCGGTGCCGAACGGGTTGCCGCCCGTCGGGTCGACGTACGGCGGCGAGTTCTCGGTGCCGGCGTTGCCGTGACACTGCAGACAGGCCTCGACGCTCCGCCGGCTACCGCCGTGGAATTGCAGGTTCTCGTGACAGCCGTAGCAGGACTGCGCATCGATACGGGTGACGTCCGTCACCGTGGTCGCGGCGCCGAACAGCAGCTTGCTGACGGTCGAGTCGGCGCCCTCGGTGTAGGTGGTCGTCTCGCCGAAACGCAACACCGGGATCTGCCGGGCACCGTGCATGTCGAAGGTGTAGGTGCCGTCGAGCAGCGGCAGCCCGGTCCAATCGCCCCAGTCCTCACCGTGCACCGGCGTGTCCTCGAGGGCGCCCGGATAGACGCTGGGGACGACGAAGTCCGAAGTGTAGGTGCAGATCAGCTCACCGGCCCCGAACTCGGTCGTCTCGGTGATGACCCCGGTGAGTTCGTCCAGGATGTAGCTCGCGGTGGGCACCGTGACCGTGGTCACCACCTGCACCGTGGCGCCGACGGCGTGGGCGCGCGTGAGGTTGGGCTTGTAGTCCTGACGGAAGGTCGAACCGAACCACAGGCGGTCGCCCTGCACGTATTGGACGCGGATGAACTCGCGCACGCCCGGGACCGCGTCGTCGATCAGCACGTAGTCGTCCACGCTGAACTGCGGACCCGTGCCCACCGCGACGTCGACGTAGTTGTCGGTGGCCCTGGCGGCGCTGGCCAGCGTCGAACTGTTGCCGACGCCGGTGACGCGCAGCAGCACCGTCGCGGTCTCGGCGACGTTCCAATGCGGCGCGAGCCCCGTCGCGAAGACCTCGCCACCGGCGCCGGTCGACGTGCCGATCGGTTCGTGCCACTGGATGGCCGGCAGGCGGAAGGTGTAGGGCCCGTTGCCGCTGAAGTACGACGGGGGCAGACGCAGGTAGTTGATCAGCTGCGGATTGGTGGTCGGACCGCTGAGGATCGGTTCGATCCGATACAAGCCGCTGGCAGCAACCGGCGCGCCAGTGCCATCCCTTGGCTGGAAGGTGATCTCGATGCGTTCTCCGGACTCGAACCGGCCGTTGGTGGTACCGCCCACGTCGACGATCGAGGTGATGTCGAACACCAGGCCATTCACGACTGCCGGATCGACGAGCGGATGCCGGTGGGCGTCGACGACGTCGAGTGGCGCTCCGCTCACGTCGTGGCACAACTTGCAGGCGGCATCACCGTCCTGGATCGGCATCGTCTGCGTGTTCGACGTGTAGAGGTGGGAAGGCTCCCAGTCGTCATGGCACGAGGCGCAGGCCGAGGTCGTCGGCTGCGCGTAGATCAAGTCGCCCTGGGCCGGCGCAGGCTGTGGCCCTGCGCCATCCGGGTCACCATGGCACTTGGCACACTCGACCGGACCGCGCCGCATGCTGTCTTCGAGCGACTTCTGGGTGGAGCCCAGCGCCGAGTGGCCCGAGTCGCGCGGCATCGGCGTGTAGAAGCTCGGCCAACTCGGCCACACCACCGACGAGAAATCGGCCAGCGAATCGCCGTGGCCCATGAGCTGGTACGGCTTGGGCGTCGCGTCGTACTTGCGCGAGCCGTCCGGGTCGGTGGTCACACCGAGCACGCTAGGCAGGCGAGCGCCGGCATGGATCTTGTGGATCATCACCTTGAAGTCGATCGCCACACCCGGAGTGCCGCCGGCGACCGCCGGATTGTTGCCGTCCTCGGCCCCGGTCGTGTGGCACAGCAGGCAGTTGGCGACGTTGTTGCGGTTGCTGCCGTGCGCGGTCAGCTCGGTGTGGCACTGATTGCAGTTGGCCAGCGTGACGATTTCGCGCGGCTCGACCGCGGTCGCGTCACCGAACAGGAAATCGGCAGTGACATTGCCCGGATCCTTGTAGGTCGATCCGTCGAGTTCGTAGTCCTTGCGCAACTCGAGCCCGATCGTGTAGGTGCCGGAGACCAGCGGCTGCCCGGTCAACTCGCCGGCGGTGATGTCGAGGGTGTCGTTGATCGGCGCCAGGAACGTCGACGGCAGCGGCACCGCGAAGGTGTAGCTGAACTTGCCCAGGTCGCGCTTCACCGCCGACGTCAGCACATCCGTCTGCGACGCGACGACGCGCTGGTAGTTGTAGGTCGGCCCCGAGATCATGATCGCGCTGCGCGCCATGGTCGACAGCTCCAGCGGATCGCCGTTGGCGGTGGCCACGGCGAAGTCGATGGTCAGCCGATCGCCGACGCGCGCATTGCCGCGCGGTCCCGAGCCGCCGCGAATGCCCTCGACGGTGATGACCACGCCGGGCAGTACGTCGCTGGTGCTGAACGGCGGCTCCGGCGCGACCGGCGGCGGCACCGGGTCGTCGTCGTCATCGCAAGCAGCGAGCATCAGCAGCAAAGCACCTGCCAACACCCGGGCCAGGGGCGCGAGCATCGTCGACACGGGCGAGATCGTGAGGGTCATGGAACCAACTGTCAGGCTGGAGAGACTGTCGGGCTGGCGAGAGGGGACATCGATGGTAGCCCGCAACCTGCATGCGTGACAGGCACCCAAACCCTCGGCTTCGTCGGCCATGGGCGCCCCCTCGATCGTGCCACCGCAGGCCAGCCGACCGGCGCTCGCCAGGCGACCATGCCTTGCCCCCCCATCCTGCCGATCCCGCGGCGCGCCCAGATGTGCGTATGCAAACTGGAACGCGATCTTGGCTACGATCCGCCGAGTCGTTTGTCGCAACCGAGAGCAATCCCATGCCCACCAGAGCATCCATCCTCGCCGCACTGCTGTTCAGCGCGGTCGTCGCCCAACAACCGACACCATCGGCCCCAGCCGGTCAGAACCCGGTGCCCGCCGCGAAGGCCGAAAAGCCGCAAGAGCCCGCCGCGGCACCCTCGCAGGATGCGGCGAAACCCGCGCCCATCCCCAAGGAGAAGCTCGAGCAACTCGTCGCGCCCATCGCGCTCTACAATGACGGTCTGCTCGCGCAGGTGCTGATGGCCTCCACCTACCCGCTCGAGATCGTCGAGGCGGCGCGGTGGCAACAGAAGAACGCGACGCTGAAGGGCGAAGCGCTCGAGAAGGCGATGAAGGACAAGGATTGGGACCCGAGCGTCAAGTCGATCTGCGGGCTGCCGACGGTGCTCAAGCAGATGAACGACAACCTCGAGTGGACCCAGGACCTCGGTGATGCGTTCCTCGCCGACCAGAACGCACTGATGGAGACGGTGCAGGACATGCGCAAGAAGGCGCTCGAGGCCGGCAACCTGAAGACGACCAAGGAACAGACGGTCGAGCAGCGGGAGGACAAGGTCATCGTGATCCAGGCGGCCGACCCTGAGATCGTCTACGTACCCACCTACTACCCGACCGCGGTCTACGGGAGCTGGTACTACCCGTCCTACTACTACCCGGCGATGTATCCCCCCTACCGACCCGTCTACCCGGCGTTCACGTTCGCGGTCGGCGTGGCCTGGGGCGCGGCGATCTGGGGCAACTGCAACTGGGGCGGCGGCAACAACAACGTCAACATCGACATCGACCGCACGAACAACTTCAACGGCCGCACCGGCAACCGGCCCTCGCAGCAACCGGGGCGCGGCGCCAACAACAAGTGGCAACACGACCCTTCGCATCGCAAGGGAGTCGGTTACCGCGACAGCGCGACGGCCCGACAATACGGCGGCTCGGGCACCTCGAATCGGGTGACGCGCGACCAGGCCCGCGGCTACGGCTCCTCGAGCGGCGCGGCGAGGCCCTCGGCAGGAACTCGCCCCTCCACGGGCACCAGGCCCTCTGCAGGAACGCGACCGAGTGGTCAACAGCCGCAGGCCCGGCCGGGCACGAGCACCCCGCGCGCGCAGCCGAAGGCGTCGCAGTCCACCGGCCAGCGCACCAGCAGCTTCAGCGGCGCCAAGAGTCCGAGCACGACGCGCGCCTCGAGCAGTCGCGGCGCCACTTCGCGCGGCACCAGCGGCGGCGGTTCACGCGGCGGTTCACGCGGTGGTGGTGGCCGCGGCGGCGGTCGCGGTCGCTGATCAACCGGCTCCAACGAGAGGCTCACCCATGACTCGCCTGTATCTTCCGATCCTGTTCTCGCTGTTCCTGCCGGCTTGCGCGGCGCCGCTGCTGACCTTCGACTCGCCGACGGCCGCGCTGCAGGCGCTCGTCGACAGCGCCGAGGACCGCACGCGCGCCGAGGAGTTGCTCGGCCCCGGCGGCTTCGACGTGCTGCGCTCCGGCGACGAGGTCGCCGACCGCGAAGACCTCGAGACCGTGCGCGCCCTCATCGAGGAGAAGGTGACCTTCGAGACCGAAGGCGACACCTGCACGGCGCTGCTCGGCAACGACAACTGGCCGCTGCCTCTGCCGATCGTCAGGGAAGGCGATCGCTGGCGCTTCGACGTCGAGGCCGGACTCGACGAGATCCTGAGTCGTCGCGTCGGTCGCAACGAGCTGTCCACGATCGACACGCTGCGCGCCTGCGTCGAGGCGCAGCGCGAATACTCCGCGCTCACCGGCAAGGACGGGCAAGCCGTGTTCGCGGCCAGGTTCCACAGCAGCGCCGGCAAGCAGGACGGCCTCTACTGGCCCAGCGCCGACGGCGAACCGCAGAGCCCACTCGGCCCGCTGCTCGCCGCGGCGGCGGCGCAAGGCTACGAACACAGCGAGTCCAGCGAGCCGGCCCCCTACCACGGTTACAACTACCGCATACTCACCGGCCAGGGCAGCAGCGCGCCAGGCGGTGCGCGCGACTACCGCGACGAGAAGGGCGTGCTGCGCTTCGGCTTCGCCTTCCTGGCCTGGCCGGCGACCTACGGCAACTCCGGCGTGATGACGTTCCTCGTCAACCAGCAGGGCATCGTCTTCGAACGCGACCTCGGCCCGGACACCGCGGACCTGGCGCAGAAGATCACCAGCTACAACCCAGACGAGTCGTGGTTACCGACGGTGACCGGCGGCTGACGGCCGTCGGTCGGGTCGCGGCGACGCACCATGAACGATCACGCATCCGAGGGTGTCCGCGTGCCGTCGACCCCACGCGCCCGCGCCGCTGCCGCCGTCGTATTGTCGGCGCTGGTGCTCGTGCCAGCACCGCTGTTGCCGCCGGGAGGACTGGTCGGCGCGTTGCAGTCTTGGGCGGGAGTCGGGCGCCCGGCCGCCTACCTGGTCGCCGCGATCGGCCTGCACACGCTGTTCTACGGCACCCTCGGCGTCCTGGCGGCGCTCACGGTCGATCCGGGTCGAACGCGTCGACAGCGCTGGCAACGACTGCTGCTCGTGCCGCTCACCGTCGTCGGCATCGCGCTGGTGGTGCGAACGGTCAAACTCGGACACGTGCCGATGCTCGCCAACGCGGCCGTGCCGATGGTCACCTGCATGGTCGGAACGGCGATCGGGCTCGCGTTTCGCCAGCACGGTACACGGCCGACGTTGCTGGCTTCGGCGATCGTCGCGGTGCTGTTGGCAGTGCTGCACTGGCCCGGTGCATCCTCCGGTACACGTGACCGCGTCGCCGCGCAGCTGCAACGCCTCGTCGCCGCGGGGCCGACGTTGCCGCGCGGCGACGCGCGCTTCGGCCGCATGCTGCAGCTGGCCTTCTCGCCCGATGCGGTGGCCGCCGACTCGCCCTCGGCGGTCGATCACAACTGCGATGCGATCCTGGCGCTCGGCATCGTCATCGGCCACGAACGCCTCAGCCGCTTCGCCGGCCTGGACCGCAACGGCGACCTCGTGCAGGCCGCGGTGAAGCTGCGGGCCGGCACGACGCTGCGCGATCGCGAAGACTGGGCACGACACTTCTGGACCAGCGCCGCACTCGCGATCGTCGAGAACGCGTTCGTCAGCGACCTGGGCGGCTTGTTGAAGGAGGAACTCGACTCGCTGACATTGGGAACCGGGTTCTCGTTCGGCGACCTGGCGGCAGATCGCGCCGGTGTGCGCTTCGCCACCGTCGCGACCGATTCGAGCGAGGCGGCCTTGGCGACGCAGGCCCACCTGCAGGCGGGCTTCGTGGTGGGTGACGTCTTCCCGCCGGTCGAGGACCTGGCCGAGAACCTCACGGTCGAGCAGTTCCGGGCCGACTACGGCGGCGTCGGCGCGCCGCGTTATCGCGTTCAACTCGCGGAGATCGAGGCCCGGCTGGACGGCTGCGCCGCTCTACGCAGCCGTTGAGTGGCGCCGTCTGCATCCGCTCGCTGGCCGTCACTGCTTCTCGAGTCGCAGGGCCAGAGCTTCGGTGTAGGTGATCTGCACGAGGTCGCCGACCGTGAGGCCACGCAGGAACTCGCGACCTTCAGGGGTCACGACATCGGTCACCTGCTTCTGACCGTTGGGCGGCGTGAAGACGACGATGTTCCGCTCCTTGTCGACGGAATCGATGCGCACCGTCACGGTGACCTGTGCGCCGACGCCTGCACCTGGTGTCTCGCCGACGCGGGCCCGACCGACGGCGGCTTCGACCGACATCGCGGCCGACTCTTCACCGGGCTTCTGCAGCGCCACGGCGAGCGAGACCTGGTAGTCCATGCGCACCGTGTCACCCGCGGCGATCTGCGCGAAGTTGCGCACCTCGGGACCAGCGACCACGCGCAGCGTGTCGCCCTGCTCGCCGCGCAACACGATCACACGCGAGGCAGCGTCGACGGACACGACCTTGGCGGTGGCCGTCGCCGTCTTCGCGATCTCGGCGTGGTCGGGAGGCGTCGTCTCGGCCTTGGGCTGCGCGCAGGCCGTGAACGGCGCCACGAGAAGAACCAGCGCCATCGGCAGCACCAGGAGCAGACGGCGGGTGGACGGATTCGTGTCGGGATGGTCGTGTTTGCTCATGGGAGTTGACTTCATGGGAGTCCAGGTCGTCGGATGCGACGACTGCCGCAGATCGCGTGGTCCAAGGGCGAGAAGACGCTCCCCTGCCAATCAGGGAACCTCGTCGGATCAGCGTGGGCATCGGACTCGAAGTGGTCACGCGATACCAATGCGCACTTGTGCCCGTGTGTCCCGGCGCAATCCGCGAGCGACGAGCGAACCACCCGGTCGACGCCGCTCGAGCCACCCGCGCGCCCTCGACACCGACTGGCTCAGAACCGCACGACCAACTCCATGAACGCACCGAAAGCGGGCCCACCGGGGATGGTGTTGGGCAGCAGTGGGCTCGTCGAGTGCACCGGGTGCCAGTACTCCTCGTCGAGAATGTTGCTCAAGTAGATTTGCAGGTGGGCATCGACGGGGCGACCGGGCAGCACATCGGAGACGTCGTAGTCGGCCTTGAGCGACACGAGCGTGTAGGCGTCGGGCTCTGGATTGACGAAACTGGTCGTGGGGAACAACGATGCCGTTGGCTGGTGCTCCGCGAAGTGCGTGACCCAGAGGCCGTAGCGGCCGAACCGCCCCGCGTCGAAAGCCGCTCCGACCTTGACGGACCAGTCCGGCGCAAGCGTATCGTCGGTATCGAGCAGGTAGTTCGCGTTACCACGCAGATCGAACGCATCGGTGACGCGCCAGGATCCTTCCAACTCGATGCCTTCGTGTTCGACACGTCCGACGTTCTGGAACATGCCGCCCTGGTTGCGGATCAGGTCATCGACCTCGAACCAGTAGAAGGTCAGTTCACTGCGCCAGCGCTCCCCGGTCGCGAACAGCTGCAGATTGGCGTTCTGCGCCAGCTCGGGCTCGAGATCAGGATTGCCCATCTGAACGGTGCTCGTGCTGTACAGCTCCCGAGGGTCTGGGGATCGAAACGACTGCCCCCAGAGCAGTTTGATGCCGGCGTCATCCGTCGGCTTCCAGATCGCGAAGGCCTGCGGCACGATCGCGCTGTCGCGTCCTTCGGGCTTGTTCCACTGCACACCACCGCCGATCTGCAGTTGCTCGGAAACCTGTCGATCGACCTGGAAGTAGACACCGATCGACCACAGATCATGATCGGGGATGAACCTGGACGGCGGCGGGAAGATCGTCTCGCCCGTCACGTTCTCCGCCGTCGCGCCGATCAGTAAGTTCGTCTCCGCGTCGGGCTGCCAGTGCAGATCGACGTTCCCGACCAACGCGGCCGACTCGGAGTCCAGAGTGTCGATCTCGGTATCGGCGCCTCCGTAGGTGAGCCAGGCCGAGACGCGGCTGCTGGCCGAGATTTCGCGCTCGTACGCAGCGCCGACGTGCACGAACGTGCTCTCCTCTTCGGCCGGATTCGACGTCGACAGCGCGTCCAGATTCACGCCATTGCGTTCCCCGAGCAGCACATCGAAAGAGAAGTCGCCCAAGGCGCCGCTCGCTGTCAGCGTGCGGACCGAGTTGGTCACATCGCCGACGCGGTGTGTCGGCACGAACGTCGAGGGAGGAACGAACACGATCGACTGGAAATCCGCCTCCAGATCCTGGCGGTCCTCGACCGCGACGTTGAGGAACAGACTGCCATCCTCGAACGTCTGCGCCGTTCGCACCTGTCCGCCGGCCGCGCCACCCGAGCCGACCTTGCCGCTCATCTCGACGAAGTCGTCTTCGTCATGGCGCGTCACGATGTTGATCATGCCCGAGATCGCGTTCGAGCCGTACAGCGTCGCGCCTTGCCCACGCACGAACTCGATGCGCTCGATGACCTCCACCGGCAGCATGTTGTAGAGCAGTCGATTGCTGCCGAAGATCGCGTTGAAGCGGACGGGGCGCCCGTTCAGCAGGATCAGGAGGTGCCGGTCGTTGGTGTTGAACGCATTGCCCCGCACCGACGAGAAAGCGTGCGGGGAGGTGCCGTTGTAGGCGATGAAGCCCGGCAGTCGATCGAGCAACTCGTAGAGGCTGTTGGCGCCGAAGGTCGCGATCTCCTCCCGACGCATCACGGTCACGACCGCCGGCGCCCCGACTGCCTCCTGACTGCGCTTGCTGACCGAGGTCACCGTGACGTCCGCCAGCTCCTCGATGCTCAGATCGAACACCCCCTGCGCTCGGCCATATGCGCCGAGAACCACGACAGCCGAGCTGGTCAGGAACCGAGGGGCCATGCGGGCGAGACCATAACAAACCCCGGCTGGGCAGGAACGCCACATGACGCTCGAAGTCCCCCGAATCAGTCGCTGGGAGACGAGACGGACGACGTCGCCAACCCGCCGTCACTCTCGTCGAACTGGCGCCCTGCGCAAACGACCTGCGCATCGACTGCGACGGCCCCGCCTCCATGCGATAGAACTGCGACCAGGCACCCCGCGCACCACGATCCCATGCACCACCCCATCACGACGCTGGCCACCCGCCTGTTCCTCTGCCTGCTCGCCGCCAGCCCCATGGCCCAGGAGCCCACACGACCCGACGCGTCGTCGCCCCCGGTCACCCCAGAGCAGAGCCACGCACGCATGATCGCGACCCTGCGCGAAATCGCCGAACGCGCCCGCACCGAGCACAAGTATCACGGCGACGGCAAAGCCAAGGAACTCTGGGCCGACCTCGCCGCCAAGGGCGAACGCGCGGACTGGAAGCTGCGTCTCGACGCAGCGCAGGCACACCTTCGGCTCGGCAACCTGCAGGCCGGCATCGACATCCTCGTCGCGGCACGCGACGCCTTGCAGAACGGCAAGATCGACGGCGACATCGATGCCGCCGTCGCGATCGTCTTCTACCTCGGCATGGCCTACCTCCGGCAGGCCGAGACCCAGAACTGCTGCGCGCGTTCGAGCCCCGAGAGCTGCATCCTGCCGCTGCGCGGCGACGCGATCCACACCAGGAAGGACGGCTCGACACACGCGATCCCCTGCTTCGAACTGGTGCTCGCCAACACGCCGCCCGACGACTTCTGGCACCTCAGCGCCCGCTGGTTGCTCAACATCGCCCACATGACGCTCGGCACGTACCCCGACGGCGTGCGCGCCGAACACCGCATTCCGGTGACCGCGCTGCAGTCGTCGATCCCGTTCCCGCACTTCCCGAACGTCGCGCAGAAGGTCGGGCTCGACACGTTCGCGCTGCTCGGCGGTCTCGTCATCGACGACTTCGACAACGACGACGACCTCGACATCCTGATGTCGTTCTGGAACGCCGACGGCCAGCTGCGCTACTTCCGCAACGAAGGCAACGGCTCGTTCGCCGAGCGCACCGAGCAGGCCAACCTGCTCGGCATCACCAGCGGCATCAACCTCTTCCAGGCGGATTACGACAACGACGGCGACCTCGACGTCGTGCTGCTGCGCGGCGCGTGGCTCTACGACGGCGGGCGCCACCCCAACTCGCTGCTGATGAACCGCGGTGACGGATCGTTCGTCGACGTCGCGTTCGCCGCGGGTCTCGGCGACGTCGCCTACCCGTCGTCGCAGGCGGACTGGGCGGACATCGACAACGACGGTGACCTCGACCTCTACATCGGCAACGAAACGACGGCGAAGATCCACGCACCGTGCCAGCTGTTCTTGAACCAGGGCAACGGCACGTTCGTCGACATCGCGGCGCAGGCCGGCGTCGAGAACCTCGGCTACACGAAGGGCGTCTCGTTCGGTGACTACGACGGCGACGGCCTCGTCGACCTGTTCGTCAGCAACCTCGCCAGCGAGAACCGGCTCTATCACAACCTCGGCGACCACCGCTTCGAGAACGTCGCACCGAAGCTCGCGATGGAGAAGCCGATCGCGAGCTTCCCGACCTGGTTCTGGGACTTCGACAACGACGGCAACCTCGACCTGTTCGTCGCCGCCTACAGCACCGGCGTCGGCCACGTCGCCGGCCACGTGCTCGGCACCAAGGTGCGCGCCAGCACCCACGACCTGATGAAGTTGTGGCGCGGCGACGGCAAGGGCCACTTCAAGGACGTCGCGGCCGACGTCGGTCTCACCTATCCGGCGCTGCCGATGGGCGCGAACTTCGGCGACCTCGACAACGACGGCTGGCTCGACATCTACCTCGGCACCGGCGATCCCTACTACTACAACCTGATGCCGAACCTCATGTACAAGAACGAGGGCGGCAAACACTTCGTCGACGTCAGCATGGCGGGCGGTTTCGCCCACTTGCAGAAGGGACACTCGATCTCGTTCGCGGACCTCGACACCGACGGCGATCTGGACGTCTATGCGGTCATGGGCGGCGCCTATCCGGGCGATCCGTCCTACAACGCGCTGTTCCAGAATCCCGGCTTCGGCAACCACTGGCTGTGCGTGCAGCTCGTCGGCAAGGACAGCAACCGCTCCGCGATCGGCGCGCGGGTGCACGCCGTCTTCACCGAGGACGGGCACGAACGCGAGATCTTCCGCCACGTCAACAGCGGTGGCAGCTTCGGCGCCAACCCGCTGCGCCAGACCCTCGGCATCGGCCACGCGACGCGCATCGATCGGCTCGAAGTCCGCTGGCCCAAGAGCGGCAAGACGCAGACGTTCGCCAACGTCGCCACCGACCGCATCGTGCGCATCGTCGAAGGCGCGGCCGAACCGGTACCGGTGTTGTTGTCGGCGACGAAACTCGGCGGCTGATGCGACGGCTTCAACTCATCGGATGACACCGCCCACGACCGCCGAAGCCCTGACGGCGAGTCCATCGAGCTGGAAAGCCTGGCACGCGATGCCATGACCGAACAGGTAGGCCGCGTTCGGCAACGGAAACGTCACCGGTACCGAGTCGCCGACGCTGGGCAACACCATGGTGAGCACGACCGCGCCAGGTGCGAGCCAGACCGGTTCGACGACCGGCAACACGGGACGCCCGCCCGCCGGCAGCGACATCGCCACGAACAGGGGCTGGGAGCTCCCGGCGACCGCTGTCGCCACGAACGACTGGCCACGAACGACCGCCCCACCGCCAACAAGGCCCACCAACTGCGGCACGGTACGTACGCTGCCCCCAGTCGTGGGGCCCGATGCCCCGAGCCCAACAAGCAACTGGCAGCGGGCAACCGCCACGCTGCCCACCGCATCGATGGCCACCGCACCGGAGTTGGCGATGAAGGCCAGTCCGTCGCCGCCCTGTAAAGTCGAGTCGGTGAGATACGACACCCCTCCGGCAGAGAAGAAGCCCGGCTCGGGAGGCAGCCAACTCGTCGCCGGCGAGTTGTAGATGCCGCGGCCCCCCGCTGCCGTGATGCGGCTGCCGACCAGGACGCCGCCGAGTTGCAGCAGTCCCGGTGTCGGTCCGACCGACGACCAGGTCGTCAGGCCCAGCGCGCCGTTGGCGCCGACGAACGTGGTATCCGCGACCGAGCACAAACCTGCGTGCAACACCATCGCCTGCGGGTTGGACGGCTGGATCGCTGGCGTGCTGCGCACGAAACAGCGCTGTAGGACGACATTCCCGCCGTGCACCGCCAGCGCGGCGCTCGTGCCCTGGCCGGCCTCGAAGCTGCAGTCCTCGAAACGGACCTCGCCAGTCACGTCGACCTGTTGTCCCACCAGGAACCACCCCGCACGTTGGAAACTCAGCCCGATGATGCTGGCGTGTTGGCCAGCGGGGATCTGGATGGTCGTGGTGATCGAAGTGACCGCCGGATCCACGATCGCACAGGTACCGAAACCCGCCATCAGCACCAATCCGCGCTGCAGAGTGAACGGTGGGTGCGTGGCTCCGAGCACCAGCACGTCCCCGGGCGCGGCCTGCGCGACATAGGGGGCCAGGGAGGCACCCGAAGGCACGTTCCAGACGGTCTGCGCCGCGAGCGAAGCGCCGCAGAACAGGCCCAACAGGGCAAACCTTCGCATGGCAGGATCTAGCATCGGGGAAGGACCGTGTTCACGCGGCCTCCGTGCCAACGGCAAAACCGAAGGCGTGAGGGTAGCCCGGCGGCGGAGCGCTGTCAGCCAGGGGCGCAGGCTCGGTGCCTTGGGGATCGAGAATCTCCGCAGACCGCGTCGGCGATCAGCGCCAGCGATAGACGAAACGCCGCTCGCCACTGCGCAGGTCGAACTGGCCCGCGTACGCGCCGACCCGCTCGAGCCCAGGCAGTTGCGCGGCTTCCTCCATCGTCAGGTCCGCCCGCACGATCAGCACGAACGTCCCTGGCTGCGGCGGTTCGCTGCGCGCTTGCTGCACGAACTGTTCGCGCGGCACGCCGACCACGTCGATCTGCGGTCGCGCCAGATAGCAGTAACCGCCGCTGTCGGTCTCTGAGCCGCCGACGACCCACATGCGTCCGTCGAAACGCGGGTCGGCGCCGATCGCCGCCGCGGCACGCACGGGGCCGGCGTTGGCGAACCACAGCGAGGCGTACACCCACAGCACACCGTGCACGAGCCACAACAACCGGTGATGCCACATCGCGGCGCGGCCCCGGGTCAGGTCGGCGCCGATGCCGAGCCCGACGACGATGACCATCATCATGAAGGCCGGATGTTCGAAACGCAGCGACTTGCGCGCGACGAAGCTGTGCAGCACGAGGTGCCACAGTCCGGCGACGAGCACGGCCGGCGCGATGCGGCCGCCGAGGCACAGCCGCCGCCACGCGATCCGCAACAACCCTGGCACGAGCACGACGAACACCGCGACGAACCGCCAGTAGTAGTCAACCGGCCGGCTGGTCCACTTGGCTGCCGCGCCGAGGAACACGTTCTCGTAGACGTAGCCGAACGGGCTCGACAAGAACGCGCCCGTCGTCGCCAGATCGACACAGCCCTGCAGCACGATGCCCGGCACACACGCCAGCGAGAACGCCGCCGCCGCACGCCAGCGATGCTGCCACAGCAACACGCCGAGCAGGGCGGGGCCGAACAGCGCGTCCTGGAAGCGGCACGTGAAGGCGAGCCCGAGCAGCAGACCGCCGAGCGCCGGCCAGCGTGTGCCCGGCCCGGCGACCGCGATCGCTGCGGCAACCGCGAAGGTCGCGGCCACGCCCGACGCCGCCGGCTGCACGCCGGTGACGAGGAACAACCCCGACACCGCGGCGAGCATCAGCACGGGGCGCGGCGAGGGCACCGGCCGCCAACGCATCACGAGCAGCCACAGCAGCAGCAACGGCAACAGCGACACCCCGGCGTGCACGCCGCGCGCGAACGTCATCAACGCACACGGCTGCTCGAGGCCGAGCGCCATGCCGACGCGGAACACCGCCGCCAGCGCGTGCGGATAGACCCAGCTGCGGATGCCGTCGATCCATTCCCACGTCGGGTGCCAGGCCTGGCCGGTGGCGAGATGCCACGCCGGATCGACGGATTGGAACTGCTGATCGTCGTAGCCGTAGCCGCGCGCGAACAACACGGCCGGCAGCCGCAGCAGCAGCGCGAGCAGCAGATAGGTTCCGAGCGGCCAGCCGGGCGCACCCAACCCAGATGGCGGCGGCATCTTGCCGTCTTGCATGGCAGAGGCATGTTGCCGTGGCGCGAATTGCGTGCAACTCAACGCCCGCCGTCCTCACTCACAGCTGTCGTTCGCTGCTGCCCGCGATCGCCGCAGGCCGCCGCTTCCATTGGGTCAATGCTCGTCCCGGATCGCCCCGCGTCCTTGCCTGGGCCACGCGCGCGAAGTCACATTGCCGCAGTCTCGCCTCGAACCCCCACATCCATCGAGCCCTGCGTGGCCGAGGAGCTTTACACATGCGACTGCCATGGTTCTCCCCGCTGCTCTGCTGCGTCGTCGCGATGGCGCAGGAAGCGCCCGTGAAGAAGGCATCCCCCGAGCCCGTCGCCAAGAGCAAGGCCGCGCCGCGGCGCTTCGTCGAGTTCCCCGTGCCGGAGCCCGAACCGCTCGACGTCGACCGCGCCACGACGGCGGGGATCGCGGCGATGCTGGCCCTGCAGGAGGGAGAGGACGGCGATCAGTGGCCCTACGAAGGGGTCTACCGCGAGGATCGTGGATTGCTCCCGGTCGGCTATCGCGTCGGCGGCACGGCGATCGCCTGCCTGGGTCTGATCGCGGCGCCGGGTTACGGCACCGACGAGAACCGTCGCGCAGCTGTGGGGCGCGGGTTGGAGTTCGTGCTGAAGACCCTCGACGCGCCGCGCATGGCCGTCGAGTTCGAAGGCACCTATGACGTGCGCGGCTGGGGCCACATCTATGCGCTCGAACTGCTGCTGCATCTGCAAGACGCCGAACTCGTCCCGCCGCCCCTGCTCACGCAGGTCGAGGCCAGGACGAAGTGGCTCGTCGACGCCCTCTGCGATTCGGCGATCCCCGTGACCGGCGGCTGGAACTACTCACGCCCGCGGGGCTACATGAGTCCGCAGAACCGCGCATCGACGTTCATGACGGCGCCGGCCCTGCAGGCCCTGTTCCACGCCAGGGCACGCGGCCACGAAGTGCTCGACGCGGTCGTCGTCCAGGCCCTCGATGCGCTCGATCGCGCGCGCGCCAAGCCGGGTGGTTACGCCTATGGTGCGCCCGCCGAGAGTCAGGCCGAGGTGGAGGAAGCGGCGCTCACGATGATGGACAAGACGCCGAGCTCCGCCGCGCGCGCCACCGTTTGCGAAACCACCCTGCTGCTCGCGGGCCGCGGCGATCTCGTCCGGCTGGAAGGGGCGATCGACCGCTTCTTCGCGCACTGGGACGATCTCGCCGTGCGCAAGAGCCAGACCGGCACCCACATCAAGCCCTACGGCATCGCCCCCTACTACTTCCTCTTCGGCCACCTCTACGTCGCCCAGGCGATCGAGCAGCTCCCCGACGCCGCGAAGCGCGAGGCGCTGCGCGCCCGGCTGCGTCAGTTCCTGGCCCGCTCGCGCGAAGACGACGGCAGTTGGAACGACCGCCAGTTCGGCCGTTCGGGCGGTTATGGAACGGCGTTGGCGCTGATGGTCATGCACATGTCGCGCCTGCCCAAGCCGGCGACGTGGACACCGCCCGAACCGAAGTGAGCGGTTTGATTGGGCTCATCGACGCAGGCGGCAAGTGACCCGATCCGTCAACGATTGAACGGCACCTCGTTGATCCAGCGGAAGCCGCGACTGGTCAGCAGATGCGCCCGGGGTGCGGCGGCGACCTCGCCGGCATCGTGGCGGATCAGTTCGACCGCGCGTTCGCCGATCGGCCACGCGAACGCGGCGGCGATGACGACGCCCTTGAGGACCAACCCGACGCGACGCAAGCGCGGCCGTTCCCACAGCGTCGCGGTGGTCACCGGCGCGACGGCGCGCCCGAGCACCACCGCGTCGAGCAGCCGCGGCAAATCGGGAACCGCGATCAGCACGGCCATCACCAGCAGGTGTGAGGAGTAGAGCTTGACCGGCACGTCGTAGCAGAAGTTGAGCATCACGACGTTGGTCATCACCCCGATCGTGACGAGCGCGCCGAGCGTCGCGGTGCGGCGCCAGATCAGCAGCGTCGCGCCGAGCACCTCGCCGAGACCGGCGAAGAACGTGTAGGGGCGCGACGCGCCCATGAACGACCAGACGACCCCCATCGGCGAGCTGTCGCCCCACGTCCGGCCCAGGCTGTGCGCACCGATCTCGGGGAACTGATTGTGCGTGAACGACACCTTGGCGAGACCGTAGCCGAGCATCGCGGCGGCGAGCACGTAACGCAGGTAGCTACGCTGCAGGTCGGCGAGGATCTCGTGCCGGCGCGCGTTGCCGCGCCGCCACGCCGTGCACACACCGGCGATCGCGACCGCGAGCACGAACATCACGAACACCGCGACGTAGTTCTGCGTGGTGTCGCCGCTGCCGTTCGGCGGGACGAGTTCGCCCTCGATGCCGAACACCATGTGCGCGGTCCAGGTCGCAATGGCGGCTTCGACGCCGCGTTGCGCGGCAGAGACGACCTCGCCGAGCCAGCTGCTGACGATGCCGAGCCAACCGTCGAACGGCCCCGGCAGGCAGTAGAGCAGCCAGTAGGCGAGCGAGAAGCGCAGCGCGAACGTGCGCAGCGGTCCGACTTCGTTCGGCTCGTGAGCCAAGGTCGCGTCCGTTGGGCGCAGTCGCCACGCACCGAGCACGGACAACCCGACCGCGATCCCGGGCAGCAACAGCCACCAGGTCCAGAACGGCTGCTGCGGCGCGTTCTCCGCCTCGGCCAGCGCCCTGGCCACTGCGGGGTTCATGGGCCGGCGGCCACTTGCGCCGCCCGTCGTCGGCACGTCCTTGCCGACCTCCTCGAACGTCACCGCATCGAACCGCGCCAGGCCGTTGCCGGTGACGAACATGCCCAGCGCGATGCGTTCGGCGTCGTCGGCGACGTCGAGCACGATGCGGTGCTCGGTCCAGTCGGTATCGCGGATCGGCCGATCCGCCATGTTGTCGAATGCCCCCGGCGGCGCGTTGCCGTGCTCGTCCTTGGCGCGGTCGACACGCAGCCACAGACTCACGGTGGTGCCGGCCTGCAGTTCGGCGACCCTGCAGGCGGCGGCGAGACGCACCCGCTTGCCGCGCCACACAGTCGCGTCGAGCGTCTGCATGAGGTTCGTGAAGCGCCGGCCGCCGCTGGCTTCACGTGAGTCGAGCGCGACGAGGTGCGCCCCATCGAACGGCTCGACGTCCTCGAGACGGGCCACCGCTCCCTCGGCCCCGCTGTAGAACCAGCCCGGCGGCGATTCGCCGACCGCACCTTCTTCGAAGCCCGGATTGCGCGGCGCCGTGGCCATGCCCTGCTGTCCGCAGACAGCCGCACCGAGCAACAAGATCGACAGCAGCGTGCGCCTCATGGTTGCCGCAGCTCGATCGTGACGCTGTCGCCCTGCGTGAACCGCAGCAGCCGCCCGCGGTCGTCGACGTGCAGCGTGAACGCCACGCCGACGATCGACACCGACACGACACGCGCCTCGATGTCCGTGCCGCCGATCGTGATCGTCTCGCGGCCCGTCAGGCGCAGGGTCATGGGCATCGGCGAGCGCTGCTCGACGTGCAGCATGCGCACCCGCACCTCGCCGTCGGCCGGCAGCACGAGGCGGCTGAGGAGGATCGCGAAGTGCGCGGTGTTGTTGTTGTGCAGCACGAACGAGTCGGCGTCGGTCGCCACGTCCTGTTCGCTCGTCTCCTCGCCATGCTTACGCACGACCTTGGCGCCAGCGGCGCCGAGCGACGCGTCGAACGTGGTCGTCGTCTTGCCGGCTTTGCGTTCGATGTGCAGGCGCACGAGCCGGCCGTCCTTGCCCACGACCGTGCGGCCGTTCTCCACGAAACTGCCGCCCAGGAGGTCGACCGCGGTCTCGAACAGGTGCCCGCCGCCCTCCTGTGCGCCGCGGTAGGTGACCTTCTCTTCGCCGAGCGTCTCGCCGCCCCGGCGGTAGACATAGGTCCACGTCTCGCCCGGCTGCCACGGGAACGCGTCCTCGCGGCGCGTTCCGGCGACGTGCGCGACCTTCGGTTCGTGGTCGAGCACCTCCACGGTGCGCGGCCGGAACGCCGTCAGGTGCTCGGAAAGGCGGATGTGGCCGGCGTCGATGTAGGTGAGCTGCCCGGCGGTGCAGTCGACCGGCAACCAGCCGATGCGTTCGCCGAGCCAGACCTCGGTCCACATGTGCTGCGCGAAACAACCGCCGTACAGCGGCACGTACATGCCGCCCATCGGCGTGCGCGCCGGAATGCCGAGCGACCGCAGCATCGCCGCGAGCACGCGCGAATGGCCGCCACATTCGCCGGCGCGCAGCTCGAACGTGCGGGCCGCCGAACCGCCGCCCGGGATCACGTAGGGGATCTCGCTGGTCCAGCGCGACAGCCGTTCGAGCGCCGCGAAGCAGTCGGTTGCGCCCTCGGCCAGCTCCCGCGCCTTGGCGACGATGCCGGCGTGGTCGCTCTCGATGTTCTCCTCGGGCAAGAGGTACTTCTGCAGCTCGGGAGCGGCGAACGTGCTTTCGGGCACGGGGAACGGCGGCGCACCGGCGCCGTCGATGCGCGCCGGCCGGATCTCGAACACGCCGTCGACGACGCCGTCCTTCACCGTGCCGGCGAAGCTCTGCCCGGGAACGGTGAGCCCCTCGAGCGTGACCGCGGCCGTCGCGTCGATCGTCGCACGCACACGCAGGTAGGTGAGCTGGGACGGATCGATGTACTCGAGGTTCGTCTGCGCCAGGATGCCGCTCGTCAGGTCGACGCGTTCGATGCGTTCGACCGTGGCCGGCAACGCGAGCTCGACGACCATGCCGATCGCCGGGATCTCCGAACGCACGACCTGGTGGTTCGTCGGGTCGACGTTCAAGGTGAACGACGTACCGATCGCGTCCATCGAGAATGCGTACTCGCGCGTCGCGGTCGGCTTGCCGAGCACCGTGACTTCGCGTTCGCCCGTGAACTCGACCACGGTCTTCTGCGCCCCGCCCAGTTCGGGCAGGAAGTAGTCGATCTCGACCTTGGCGCCGACCGCCTTGGGGCCGCGTTCGGCGAGCCAACGGTACTCGGGTGAGATCACGACGCGCGCTGGATCGAACACCGGCCCGCCCTCGAGCACGAAGCCCGCGTCGGTGAGTCGGGCCGTGCACGGCGTGCGTTGCTCGCCGGCGGTCATCGCGCCCGACAGGCGCAGCGTCGCGCGCGAGTCTGCGTCGAGGATCCAGACGTGGTCGGCGCGCTGCTCGAAGCTCTGGCTCAGCAGTTCGAGTTTGACGAGGCTGCGCACCGCGAAGCGCACGACTGCACGTTCGCCGTCGCGCGCGGCCTCTTCGCGCTCGATCTGGTAACCGATGACGCGCCCGCCGCTGCGGATCGCGTAGGTGCGTTCGACGGCCTCGGGTTGCTGCGCGGCGAGCGGCAGCGTGATGCACAGGGCGAACAGGGCGACGACGGCTGGATGGGCGGACATGGCGGCTCCGTTGGGTCCGTGGCGAGACGCAGACCCTAACACAGCCCCCGCCCGGCGACGGCGTGGCAGAACGCCGCGGTCGGCATCGACGCCGGACGCCCCCGTTCAGCGCGCGACCAGCCACGCCATGCCGAGCGCAGCGAGACTGACGAACAACGTCGTCGCCATCGCCACGGCCAGTGGCCGGATCCCGGCGCTGGCGAGATCGCGCACCGAGCTCTTGAGGCCCAACGCCGCCATCGCCACGGTCATCGACACCGTGCAGACCTGTCGCAGGAACGCTGCAACCCGTTCGGGCACCAGGCCGGCCGCGTCGATGAGGGCCACCGCCGCGAAGCCCACCACGAACCACGGCACCATGCCCCGCAGCGAACGCGTCGCGCGATGTTCCCGCCGCGCCACCACCACGGCGATCACCGCCCCGACCGGCAACAGGCAGCCGACGCGCACCATCTTGAACAGGCTCGCCGCCTCGCCGCACTGTTCGCCGCGAGCGAAGCCCGCGCCGACCGCCTGGGCCACCTCGTGCACCGAGCCCCCGACCCAGAAACCATAGACCTGCGGCGACAGGTCGAGCAGTCCGCCGAGCAGCGGACACAGCAGCATCACCACGGTGCCGCCGATCGTGATCATCGCCAACGAACGCACGACCTCCTGTTCCTTGGCGCGCAGCACCGAGTCGACGGCGGCGATCGCGGCCGCACCGCAGATCGCATGGCCGGCTGCGAGCAGCAGCGACTGGTTGCTCGACAGACCCAGGCGCCGCCCGAGCCAGGTGCCGAACAACAGCGTCGCGCCGACGACGCCGGCGATGGCGGTGACCCCCGAGAAGCCGACCGCGGCGATGTCGCGCAGACCGATGCGCAACCCGAGCAGCACGATCGCGGCACGCAGCAGCGGGCGACACGCGAACGCCAGGCCCGGCTCCACCACGGCCGGCAGCGCCCGCACCTGGGCGACGGCCAGGCCGAGCAACAGGGCGACCACCAGAGGGCTCAGGCCGATCCCGTAAGCTCCTGCAAGAGCTGCGATTGGGACCGCGCATCCAGCGAGGACCACCGCCAGCGACAGACCCGGCCAGCGAGCACCACCCAAGCCAGCAGTCGGGATCGCGGGTACGTTCGGGCTCATGGCGGTCACGATCGGTCGCGACAGGCCATCCGTCCAATCGATGGTTCTGTTCTATATCATCCACGACATCGATGGATATCACGTTGCGGCAGCTCGAGATCTTCCTGGCCGTGGCGCGCCGCGAACACGTCACGGCCGCCGCCCAGGAACTGCGAGTTGCGCAATCCGCGGTCAGCGCGGCACTGGCCGAGCTGGGCCACCGACTGGGCGGGCCACTGATCGAACGCGCCGGCCGCAGGATCGCGTTGACCGAACGCGGTCGCAACCTGGTCACCGAGGCCGACGACCTGGTGCGACGCGCGCAGGACCTCGAGCGGCGCTTCGCAACCGATGGTGAACTCGCGGGCCAACTGCGCCTCGGTGCCAGTTCGACGATCGGCAGCTACCTGTTGCCGCAGCTGCTCGGCGGCTTCGCGCGGCAACACGCGCAGGTGGAGGTCGAGCTGCAGATCGGCAACTCCGCCGAAATCGAGACTGCGCTGGTCGAACGGCGCATCGACGTCGCCTTCATCGAGGGACCGCCGGTCGGTGCGCGCGTCGACGCGCATCCGTGGCGCGACGACCGCCTGGTGGTGTTCGTCGCCGGCGACCATGCGCTGGCGACGCGGCGCAGCCTGCAGCTGCACGAACTGCCGGCGCAGCGCTGGATCGTGCGTGAGCCGGGCTCGGGCACGCGCAACGTGTTCGACGCGGCGCTGCGTGACCACGACCTGCAGGTGTCGGCCAGCCTGCAGCTCGGTGACTCCGAGGCGGTCAAGCAGGCGGTGCGTTCGGGTCTGGGGCTGGGCTGCCTGTCGATCCTGGCTGTCGAACGCGAACTCGTCAGCGGCGCCTTCGTGGCCCTCGACGTGCCGCAGCTGGACCTGAGCCGGCGGCTGTGGCGCCTCACGCGCCGGCATTCGTACGCGAACCTGCTGGCGACGCGTTTCGTCGAACACACACGCTGAGCGACCCGCTGCGTCAATTGGCGTTCAGTGAATCGTCAGGAAACCGACCGGATCACCGACGATCGCCGCCTCGACCAGCTCTTCGCTCGGCTCGATGGTGGCACCGACGGCTTCGGCCTGTTCGAGGAACCAAGACACTTCTTCGGCGGTCGTGGTGACGATGCCGGGGCGCGCGAACCGCGCGAACAGGCCGGCGGCGAGCTCACGCGCCTGTTCGCGTTCGGCCACGAACTGTTCGACGTCGATCTGAACCGGGGCGATGCGGCCGTAGGCGACGTCGCTGAGCAACGGCCAGGTCTCGGGATCGGTGAACAGACTGATGCAGGCCAGGTGATCGAAAGTGACGCCGGGTGCGGCCTGTCGGGCGTCGATCGCCTGATATCGCAGCCTGGCTGCCGGCACGGCGGCGGCGATGGCGGCGTTGAGCAGGTCGCACTCGTCAGCACGCAGGTTGACGGCGACCACCTGCCGATCGCCGCGCATCGACTCCGCCAGCAGCACGGGCAGTTCGGCGAGACCCGCGCCGACCCACAGCGACGCGCCGCCGTGGCGCAGCTGTGGCAGCAGCAGTTCGCCGAGCGCCATGCCGCAGGCGACGATCGCCTTGCGCCGTTCACGCAGTTCGTTCTCGCCGTCTTCGTGGAAGTAGATGTCGCCGAGCGCGGCCCAGTCGAGCCGGTCGAGGATCTCCTTGGTCGCCTCCTTGGCGGCGCTCATGCACCACCTCGCAGCGCGCCGAGTTCACGCAGACGCGGCCAGGCGAAGATGCCGGTCTTGTGGCCGTCACTCCACACGAACGACAGCCCGTAGCGGCCGACGAGTTCGGCGCCGAGCAGGATGATGTCTTCCTTGACCGAACGTGGATCGAGCAACGGCCGACCGGTGCCTTCGTCGACGCAGCTCGCGCACGGACAGCCCAGCCGCAGGTCGCGCGCGGCGTAGTCGCTCACGACGCCGTCCTTCCACTCGATGCGGAACGTGAACGGCGAGACGAGGTCGGCCTTCTTCGGCAGGGGTTGGTCCATTGCTGTCGGCGGCAGACCATAGCCGGTGACGGCGCGCGATTTCGCCGGCCGTCACCGCGGCGCCATCGACAATGCGCGCCCCCGGTCGATCAGAGGCCCATCAACACGCGGCCACCGTTCGATGCGATCACGCCCACCGGCGTGAAGCCGGGGCTGAAGCTCAACCCCTGGGCGAACATCTGCGTGCCGATGAACGCGGAGTTGTTGGGGATGCCGAGGCTGAACGTCGTCGTCGCGCCGCCGCCGGTGAGCGCCAGCACGGTCGCGTCGAGCGTCACGTACTGCACACAGCCCGGCATGCCGTAGATCCCGGCATCGATGTTCTGCGAGGCCAACCCGAGTGCGAACACCGAGATGATCGTGCCGATGGGCAGGTTGTTGAGTTCCATCGTGAACGTGGTGCCCAGGCGCGGCGTGCTGCCGGCTTGCGCCGTGAGCACGAGCGGGGTCATGCCGGCGGAGCCGACCGTGAGGCCGGGCACGACGACGGTGAGGTCGACGGTGCCCGGATCGAAGGCCGCGTTGCCTTCGGTGAAACCGGTGATCGTCTGCGTGGCACCACCGAAGGTTCCGCCCGACGGGTGCACGGTGCCGTAGTTGAACTCGATGTCGCCGTTGGCGTAGAGCTTGACCTGGATGTCACTGGCGGAACCGGTGACGTTGTAAGAGGGGCAAGCGAGCCACGTCGCCATCGCGTAGCTCGGTGTGCTGTCCCAATAAACCGTGCCGCCGAGCTGCGGGCTCATGTCGCGCCACAGCGGCGCGATGCGCGGTGTCAGGTTGAGATACTCCGCCACCGTCGCGCTGTAGTCGGGCGAGGCGTTGGTGCCCATCCACAAGAAGCCGTTGGAGCACAGGTCGACGGTCGTCATCGTCGTGCCCGCGAACGGGAACGCAAAGCCGATGTTGAGGCCCTGGTGGATCGTGTCGTCGCCGACGTTCGGAACGATGTTCGTGTGGCTCGTGTCGAAACCACCGCCCGGAATCGCCAGGTAACCGTTGCCGGTGTTGACGAAGCGGAAACTCGCATTGGTGAGGTCGCAGGTACCGGTGCCGAACGACTCGTAGACCGTGGCGTTCTTGGGGCAGCCGCTGCCGTAGCGGACGAAGGCGCCGAGCGGGCAGGAGTTGGGCAACACCAACAGGCCGGTGCCGCCGTTGGAGATGTACTGGTGGCCGACGCCGGCCAGATCGAACGGACCGCCGACACCACCGTTGAACAGTTCGTAGACGGTCGGGGTCGCACCGGAGTTGATCGGCGCAGTGGAGAGGTCCACGTTGTTGGCCGTGGCGCCGTTGCCGACGGTGACGCCGGCGATGCCCGCCGCCGTGTGTGCCGCGGAGCTGGCATCGTAGAAGATGGTCACGGCGCCAGTGTCGTCGAGTTGCAGTTGCATCGTCACGCTGTTGGTCGTGCCGTAGTAGGGGCAGCGATCCCAGGTGATCACCATGCGACCCGTGGAGGTCGGTGTCGGCGGGAAACTGTTGACCCACACGCCGGCGCCCGGCGTCGCGAGTGCCGGATTGATGTCGACCCACATCGGGCCGATGCGCGGCGCGAGGTTCAGCCACTCCGCCTCGGTCGGCGTGTAGTCGGCACTCGTCGTCGTGCCGTCGAGCCAGACGAAGCCGTTGGAGCAGACCATGATGTCCGTCACGCTGTTGCCGTTGAACGGGAACGTGAACGGCAGCACCTGGTGCGACACCGAGTCGTCTGCCATGGTGAGCAGCGTGCCGTACTGGTGTTCGAAGCACGGGGTCGATTGGGCCGCGGCGAAGGCGGCGAGACAGGCGAGTGCGGTAGCAGTGCGAAGCATGGCGATTCCTCGGCGGACCTTGGAACGGCGGCGGTCGCGTGGTGACCGCGCCGGTGGAAGCCGTGCAGGATATCCGGAGCAGGAGCCGCGTGGGTGGCGGCTGTTCGCGATCTGACCCGTCGCCCTTGCGCGAGCCCGCATTGCCGGGCTTTGCGATGCGTCCCCCGGCCGGGCGCCACATCGGCTGGCTGACCACGCGGTCCGCTGCGCGCTTGCGCCGTTCGCACCGATGTCGGACAAGGGGCCAGATGCGCATCGGTGCCGTGATCCTGACCGGCGGACGCGGCCAACGCATGGGCCGCGCCAAGGAGTCGTTGCCGTTCGGCGACCGCTCGCTGCTGGCGCACGTCGTGCACAATCTGCAACCCGTCGCCGATCCGGTCGTGGTCGTGGCGCGCGACCTCCACCAGGAACTGCCGGCGCTGCCGCCTGGCGCCGTCCTGGCGTGCGATGAACTCGCCGCTGGTGGGCCGCTCGCCGGGCTCTGTGCCGGCCTGCGCGCGCTGCGTCAGCACGCCGGCTTCGGCGACGACGACGTCGCCTTCGTCACCGGCTGCGACATGCCGTTCGTCGACGCGACGCTGGTGCGTTGGCTGCTCGCCCTCCTCGGCGACCACGCGGTGCTGATGCCGCGCACTGGAGGGGTGTTGCAGCCGTTGTGTGCGCTGTATCGGTTGTCGACGCTGCGCCACGCCGACGCGCTGCTCGCCGCCGGCGAACGCACGCCGCGATCGCTCGCCGGACAGCCGAGCGCCGCGATCGTCGACGAAGCGACGTTCCTGGCCTTCGACCCGCGTGGCCGTCACCTTCGCAACGTCAACACCCCAGCCGACTACGAGGCCGCGCTTGCCGAACTCGAACAGCCCTGACCGGCAGAACGCGCCGCGACCGCGTTGCTATCGCTGCTGGCGGCCCGCGGCGATGTGCCTGTGCGCCGACCTGCCGACGGTGCCTACCGCGACGCGCATCATCGTGATGCAGCACCCGCACGAGCAGCGCCACCCGTTCGGCACCGCGCGCTTCGTGCGGTTGTGTTTGCCGAACGCCGAAGTCCATGTCGCGCACGGCGGCAGCGACGAGATCCTGCACTGCCCGATCGACGTGCCACCGGGCACCGCCGTGCTCTACCCGCACGAAAGCGCCGCCGACCTCGAGACGATGCCCGCGGCCGAGTTGCCGCCGGGACTGCTGGTGCTCGACGGCACCTGGGGTCATGCCAAAACGCTCTACCGCCACAATCCGTGGCTGCAGCGACTTCGCCACGTGCGCCTCACCCCGCGCGAACCGAGCCGCTACCGGATCCGCAAGGAGCCGCGCGAGGATTACATCTCGACGCTCGAGGCGATCGTCGCCGCGCTGCGCATCACCGAGCCCGACAACACCCGCGTGCTCGAACTTCTGGTCGCGTTCGATCGCATGATCGACGAGCAGATCGCCCACGTCGCGACCGCCGAGCGCCAACACCGAACGCGCCGCGAACGACAGCGGCCATCGCGCGCGTTGCCCGACGAACTGTTCGCCGACAACCTGCTGATCGCCTACGCCGAATCGTCGCTGCCCGGCGGTGATCCCGACCAGGCGCGCGAGCTCGTGCAGTGGGTCGCCGCGCGCGTCGACACCGGCGAGATCTTCGAAGCGCTGCTGCGGCCGCGGCATCAACCACCCACCGACGCCCACCTCGAGCACATGCAGCTGCCGCGTGCCGCCCTCGACGCCGGCCTGATCCGGGACGCGGCACGCGCCGCCTTCGCCGAGTTCGCCGGCCCCACACCGACCATCGCCACCTGGACCAACACGACGCTCGAATGGGGCACGCCCCTGCTACCGCCGGGCACGACCAACACCTGCCTCAAGACCGCCTACTGCAACCTGCGCAACCGCCGCGCCGGCTACCTCGAACAGCTCGTGCGCCGTGAGCAGCTCACCACCGTGCCCCTCGACTGCAGCGGCCGCGCCCGCGACCGCCTCGGCAACGCCCTCGCCGTCGCCCGCTGGTTGCGTACGGTACCGGGTACAAACCACAACCGCGCGGCCCTTCGCGGCCGTTAGGTTGTGGTTTGTACCCGGTTCCGTACGCAACTGCGGGGGTCAGTTGTCGACGAGCACGCCGGCGCCGCCCTTGGCCACGCGATCGGCGTCGATCCAGTTGTTGAGCACGATGCCGGTGCTGGGATCGGCCAGGCGGTTGGCGAGCGTGGTACCGAGCGGCCCGGACAGGTTCGGGTCGGTGGCGCCGTCGCGGCGGTTGGGGCCGATGATCGGCTGCTGCATCGGGATGTTGCTCGAACCGTTGGCGACGCCGGCCGGGTCGACGACGCGGTCGAGGTCGTAGGCCACCTGCGCCGGGTTGAAGTAGGTCGACGGCGCGGCGCCGTCGCTGCCGTAGCGGTTGGGGTTGTCGTCGAGCGGGTTCTGCGCGGCGCCATTGGCGTCGAACAGGAACAGCCCGGTGCCCAGACCCGCGACCATGTGCACGAAGAACGGCGAGTCGAGCTGGTTGCCCGTGTTCTGGCCGATGTGCTGCCGCAGCAGGTTGAAGTCGAGGTTGCCGAAGTCGTTGGCGGCGAGCGTGGCACGGAAAGCCGAGTACTGGCTGCCGTAGTTGGTCACCGAGTCGTCGGTGAGGTGGCACGCGACGCAGTAACGCGGGCCCTCGTTGGTCGAGGAGACGCGGCCGCGGATCGAGTGCGCCAGCAGCGCGTTGTGGCCCAGCGACGGGAAGCCGCGCGACGGGTTGGCGCCACCGCCGTTGCGGTCGGTGAACGCGAACACCGGCGTGCGGTCGCCGTTGATGTCCGTGTAGCGGAAGAACACCTTGGTGTTGGCCGACGTGGTGTTGATCTTGTTCTCGTCGTCGATGCCGAGCGAGAACGGGATCGGCGACTGGTAGACGAACTCGGCGAAGCGCTGGCGGAACACGATGCGCTCGCCGGTGATGTTGCTGAAGTTGTTGCCGTTGTCGTACTCACCCTCGAGGTGGCAGCCCATGCAGGTGTTGGTCCACGACGAGTGGCACGACGCGCAGTCCATGCTGTCGAGGTGGCTGAAGCCCGCGTGCGCGCCACCCTGCTGCTGCGGGCCGATGCCGGTCGCCGCCGAGTTGTCGTCGCGGCCCATCGCGAACGAACCCATCTTGGTGTAGATCGGCGTGCTCGTGACCGGGTGCAGCTTGCCGCTGTCGACGATGACGTCACGCACCTGCGGCACGTAGAGGCGGTTGCCCGAGACCTTGCTGGTCAGCCAGTAGTTGCCGGTGCCGTCACGTTCGACGTGGCGCAGCGCGTTGCCCTGGCTGTCGACGCCGAGCGTCGTGGTGACGCCGCCGTAGTTGGGACCGGTGGTCGTCGCCGCGTAGGCCGTCGCGGAACCGTGACAGTCCTGGCAGCGAATGGTCACGGCGTGGCCCATGCGACTGTTGATCTCACCGCCGCCGGCGACATCACCGTGCAGGTCGACACTGCCGTGGCAGTCGACGCAGCCCATGCCCGCGGCGTAGTGCACGTCCTCGGGCGTGTCGTCGCGACCGTCGCCGTCGTAGTCCTCGAACAACAGATACTGGTTGTGATTGCGGCCGTTGAACGTGTTGTTGCCGACCGCGGGGTCGAACAGACGCGTATCGAATCGCGTGGTCGTGAACGAGACCGGGTTGGCCGGGTACTGGAAACCGCGGCGCACGTCCTCGTTCTGGTCCAGACGGATGCCCCAGTACTGCATCACCATGCGGTTGCTGCCCTGGTGGCAACCGGCGCAGGTGTGGTCGTCGATGCCTTCGACCGCGACGCCGTTCGACAGCGTGCGGGCGACGCCGCGGATCTTGTGCGAACGCACGTGCGCGCGCTCGGGATCGTCGATCTGGTCCGGATCGAGCGGCTCGTTCTTCGGCACGTTCGGGTCGCGGCTGCGGCTGCGACCGTCCTGGCTGTAGGGCATGTGACACGCCGAGCAGCCCGACGGGCGGAAGTCGCCGTAGCGGTTGTTCGCGCCGCTGCTGCCCAGGTGGCAGTCGCCGCACGTGAACGCCACCATCTCCTGGTAGAGCTTGGCCAGGCGCGAATTGCTGATCAGCGAACCGTCGGGGTTGACGTCGTTGACCAGATTGGCGGCCGAGAAGTCCTGGTTGTTGCGCAGGAACTCCGGCCCGGTCGCGTTGCGCGCGCTCCACACCGGCGCCTCGAGCAACTCGCCGATCTTGCCGACGTTGTTCGGGTCGTGCGTGTGCGACGGATCGGTGACCGCGCGCCACGCGTAGTCGGCGGCGGTGTCCTCGAACAGGCCCTGGTGCGCCGGAATCGCGTTGTCCAGACCGACGGCATAGAACGCGCCGGAGAAGATGCCCATCTCGTAGCCCAGCGGCGCGCGCGCCATGCTGGTCGAGTGCGCGGCGTGGCAGGCGCCGCAGCCGCGCTGCAGCGTGCTGACGCGCAGGTCGCCGGGGTTGAGGAACTGCAGGTAGTCGATGCCAGTGTAGGTGACGCCGCCCACGGTGTAGTCGGCGACCTTGTCGATGCCGGCGAGCGTCAGCTTGTTGAACCAGGCGTAGGCGTCGCGATCCTGCAACTCGCGGTCGCCGATCGACGGCGGCGGCGGCACGTGGCTCGAGGCCGCGTCGATGCCGTCGGGATTGCCGCCGTGGCACTGCGTGCACGTCAGCGTCTCGGCGCCGGGGAACTCGTGCGGGTTCTCGAGCCCGGGGCCCGAGTAGTCGTCGTGCTGAGCGCCGTTGTGGCACTTCATGCACGACTCCGCCGTGGCCACCGACAGCTCGCGACCCGACTGGTCGACGCAGGACGGACCGATCAGGGTGGCCGCCACGACCACACCGGCCGCGGAGAGGAGAGCAGAACCCAGGGGATTGAGCTTCATGGTTGCACCTGCTTGTCGCGTCTATCGACACCTTCCGCGTGACACCGCGGTGACGTTCCCGAATCGGGACCGGCACCGTGTCCACGCACGGGACTGGCCATCCGGTTCATCACGCGGCTCACCTCACCACCGCCGGCCGCCAGCTGGTCGGTGTGTGGCACCGTTCGCATCGGTCGGTCCAGCCCAGGCCAACGTGCGGCGGATTGGTCGTCGCCACCATGATCTCGTAGTGGCAACTGACGCAGTTGGGGTCGGTCGGCTCGAAGTTGCGCACCGAGGCGCCCGCGTGACAGCGATGGCAGGCAACCATCATGTGGGCGCCCGTCAGGGGGAAGCGGCTGTGGATGTGCTGCACGCGCGCGTTGGGCACCTTCCACATCGTCTCGTCGTGACAGACGCTGCAATCGGCGCCGAGCTCGCCGAAGTGCACGTCGGCGTGACAGCCGGCGCAGCCCTGCGCCGCGAACACGCCGACCGGGCCGCGGTCGTTGTGACAACGCAGACACTTCGCCTGTTGGTGCGAACCGTGCAGGGGCACACCGGTCTTGGCCTCGTGGTCGAACTCGAAGTTCGGCACGAGCTCGTTCCAGGAGGCGCCGACGTGACAGAGTCGGCAATCCGCAGGGAACGATTCGTGCGGTACGACCAGCCCGAAACCCGACCACCAGCGGTGCAGGTCGGCGCGAGCCGGCGACGCGAACGAACAGGCGACGATCGTCAGCACCCAACCCAGGGTGAACAGCGTGCGCCACGAGATGCGTCTCTTCGTGTTCATCTCAGAACCTCCGCTGCAGGTAGATGCCCAGACCGTACGAGAACTCGCTGTCCCACATGGTCGCATCGGCGAAGAACGTGCCCGACCATTGCCCACCGAGATCGCTGGTCAGCAACCCGCCGAGGCGGTGCTGCAACAGGTCGTCGCGATCGGACGGCATGCCGTCGTGGTGCACGAAGCCCAATTCGTAGAGCAGGTCGAGTCGCCCGAACGAGAAGTCGCCGCCGTGATCGACACGCACGCCGGCCACCGAACTGGTGAGCCCCTGCACCTCGAACACCGTCAGGCCGGTGCGCGCCTGCGCCTGCAGCAGTCCGTCGAACTCACAGCCGATCTCGAGCGTGCCGCCCGCGTCATCTTCATCGGTCCAGCCGGTGGCGCGCAATCGCCACAGCGACCCACCCGCGGTGCGCCAATAGGCATGGCCGGTGAGACGGTCCTGGTGCGCGTCGATGATCGTCTGCGGCAGCAGCGTCTGGGGCAGTTCCCGCCGCAGCAGTTCGGGGTATTCCTCGTGGTCGTAGTGGAACTCGATGCCGCTGCCACCCGACCAGCGCCGGCTCGTCGACACCAAGGCACGAGTCAGTCCGAACGTCGTGCCCTTGGCGTCGTCGCGACCGTAGTAGTAGTCGAGCCAGATCGTCGCCGCGAAATCCCAGCCTTCGCTGGGCCAGACGCGCAACTTGGCGATGAGCAGGTCGCGGTCCTGTTCCGTGTGGTGCCAGGTCTTCTGGTAACCCAGTCCCCAGCTGGTGCGTTCGCCGAGGTCCGCGTTCCACAGGTACCACGCGGCGATCTGCAGATCCTCGAACGAGTTCATGTCGTCGTCGAGCTCGGGCAGATAACCGATGCTGGCGCCGAAGCGATCGCCGCTCTCGCGGCGGTAGCCGAACTCGGCGCCGTCGATCAGGCCGAACTCGGGCATGTCCCGCGGCAGGAAACGACCGACCTGCCAACGCAGGGGCTCGGTGCGCGTGCCGCCGCGTTCGTAGCTGAACTCGAACAGCCGCAGGTCGGAGCCCGCTTCGCCGTTGTATTCCGTGCTCCAGTCGAACTCACCGGCCAGACGCAGCGTGCTGCCCAGGCCGTCGACGTTCTCGATCTCCATGTCGACGCCGGTGCGCGCGTAGGACTGCGAGTACGAGTCGAGCGTGCTGACGAGGTTGGCGCCCGCGTACAGATGACCCGTGGCGCGCGCCGGCCGTTCCTTGGGATGCGGCGGGCGCGTGGTACCCAACAAGGGCATGCCCGGACGCCACGGCTCTTCTTCTTGCGGCTGCGTGCGCGGGGCGACCACGGGCGGCTGGGGCAACTGTCCTTCCTGCCCAGGCAACTCGGGCACCACTGGCGCGATGGGCTTCGGTTCGACGGGTGTCGGTTCGACCGGCGTCGGCTGCGCCGCGGCGAGGCGCGCTTTGGGCACCAACACGTGGCCCCGGCTGCCCACCGGCGCCGTCGCCGTGCGATCGATCAACTCGACCAGGGCGCTGCGTTCGTCGAGTTCGCGCACCACGGCGTGCAGGATCGCGCCGCCGCGCGGCAGCAGCACGACACGATCGCCGACCTCGACGCGATCGCGCTTGCCGCGGTCGATCACGAGCTTGCCGCCCGGACGCACCGACGCGACGCGCAGGGTCACTTCTTCGAAGACCGGGTCCTGCGCGAAGCCCGACATCGCGAGCAGCGTCGCCGCCAGCACCATGTGTTTGCCGTTCCCCATCAGAATCCCCTTCGACGCCGCGACGCCGCGTCGTCCCCGTGACACGCCGAACACTCCGTCGGCAGCGGCTTGTAACGCACGGCCTGGACCCCATCGATGTCCTCGACCTTGTGGCAACCCGAGCAGGCGACGTTCTTGTGGGCCTCGCCGAGTGGGAAGTTCGAGTCCAGGTTGTGCCGGAACGACAACGTCGCGAAACGCGTCGCACTCTTGTGGCAACGCGCGCAGTCGGTCGCGCCGAGCCGCTCGAACTGGCGTTGGTGGGGGTCGGCATGGCAGTCCGAGCACTCGCGGCCGCGCGGCTTGCCCCAGGTCCGCCCGTTCTCGGTCGGCGTGTCGAGCGGCGCGTGGCACGCCGAGCAGTCGAGCTTCTGATGCGCACCGCCGAGCGGATAGCCGGCGAAGCGCTCGTGATCGAAGCCGTTCGGCAGGGCGCGGAACGAGATGCTGTCGTGGCAGCGCTCACAACCGCTGCGGCCGTCGACCACGGCGTTGGCGGCGTCGCGATCGAACCGCCCTTCGTGCGGATCGTCGTGACAAGCGACACAGCCCGCGAACACCTGCCCCGGCGGCGTCACCCGACCCAGGCGCCGCTGCGGCCTGGCGCCCTGCTGCGGCACGTGGCAGTCGACGCAGTCGATCTGATCGTGCGCGCCGTAGATCTTGAACCCGGCCCAGCGACCGTGATCGAACACGGCGTGGTCGACCTTGGCGAACGCGTCGGTGCCGTGACACTCGGCGCAAGCGCCGCGCGGATTGGCGGCCAGGATCGGCGAATGGTCGGCGAAGGCCTCCTCGTGCGCGTCGACGTGGCACTGTTCACACCGCGTCGGCGTGCCGTGGAACATCCGCGGCGTGTCCTGGGTCGGCTGCAGGTGGCACTGTTCACAGGCCGCCCGCAGGTGACCGCCGTCGAGCGGGAAGGTCGTCTTGGCGTGCTGCGGCACGCCGAACTGCGGCGGTGCGAAGTGCGTCACGGCGTGGCACGACACGCAGCCCTGCGCGGCGTACGGCCCCTTGTCGAACTGACCGCCGTGCGGATCGGCGTGGCAGACGCGGCAGTCGTTCGCTTTGCGGCCAGGGTGGCGTTCGTTCCAGCTGACACCGGGCGTGTGGCACTTGTCGCACGCGACCTGATCGTGCGGCGCCGCCAGGTCGAAGCCGCCGAACACGTGTTGCTCGGGCGTGACCGTGACGGCCGCGTCGGTGAACTTCGCGCGATCGAAGGTGTGGCAGACACCGCATGAGTCGGCGGTCGACACGCCCGCGAGTCGCGCGTTGCCGGCCAGGAACGCCGTCGAGTGCTGTGACTCGTGGCAGTCGGCGCAACCGCGCTTGCGCTCGGCATCGGGCAGCAGTCGTTCGAGCGCGTGGGCGCCGCCTTCGGCGTGGCAGTCCCGGCAGCCGACCTCGGCATGGCCACCCGACAGCGACAGCACCTGCTCGTGACCGGGCACGAACCGCTGCCGGAACGAGTCCTGGCCGTGACACGTGACGCAGTCGAGTTGCATGCGGCCACCGTGCGGATCGGCGTGGCAGGTGGCGCAATCCTGTTGGCGACCGAGGTAACGCTTCTGGCCCTCGGCGAGCACCTCGACCTCGGCGTTCTCGTGACACGCGGTGCAGCTCAGCTCGAGGTGCTTGCCGCTCATCGCGAAACCGATCATCGCGTGGTCGAAGGTGTTGATGTCGGCGACGCCGGCCTGCGCGAAGGCCAGACGGTTGACCAGGCGGAACTCGCCGCCGTGGTGTTCACCGTGGCAGCTCGCGCAGTTGCCGGCGACCTGCTGACCCAGCCGCCCGTGCAGACCGTTGCCCGCCTCGAGCTGCGCACCGATGTCCGCGTGGCACTCCAGGCACGACTTGCGCATGCTGCCGAAGAGACCGCCGTGACACTGTGAACAGGCCGCGCCGCCATCGATCTTCTCGAGGCCGGCGTGCACGGACGAGATCGGCCCCGGCGACTTGCGATCGGTGGCGACGAACGCCATGAACCCGACGCACAGCGCCGAGACCACGGTCAACACGATGCCGGCGACGCGACGGTTCACAGGCCACCTGCCGAAAAGGCGCCGTGCAGCGTCGCCACGACCACGTGGATCACCACGAGCAGCACGACCAGGATCGCGAGCCAGCGATGCAACCATCGCCACGAACCGAGCAGGGCGCGCAGGTCCTCGAGGTGCGCGACCGCGATCGCGGCACCGTGCGCCGAACGTGCGCGCGCCGCGAACGCAGCGAACTCAACCGCGTCGACGGCCGCGGTCGCGGCCTGCCGCCGCAGCTTGCGCAGCGTCAACCACAGGTCGAACTGCAGGCCGACCAGCGCCAACACGCGCCCGATCCAGGTCGAACGCCACTGTCGCCGCTCCACCAGCGCGTCGATCGACGCCGCGGCGTGACGCGTGAACTCGCTGCCGCCTTTGGCCCGATGCAGCGCATCGAGCTCGGCGCGCACCTTGTCGAGCTCGAGCTCACGGCCGTTCGCCGCGCGCGGCAACCACGCGTAGAACCAACGACCGATCGCGCCGGTGACCAGCAGCACCAGCAGGCCCCAGAACGCGAAACCGCCCGGCGTCTGTCGCGGCGCCATCGCCCCGTGCTGCATCGCCAGCAGCAGCGCCAACACGCCGGTGGCGACGTGTACGTTGAGCCAGCTGGGCAGCGCGCCCAGGCGCAGCCCCAACCACATCTGCCGCCGCGCCAGATACGCGAGATTGACCAGGATCGCAGCGGCGCTGGCGATGCCGAACCACAGACCGAGGCCCCGATCGGGACTCAGCAGCGCGTGTTTGGGGTCCATGGCGCGCTCGGCCGCAGACAGCCCGTAGTAGTCGATGTGCCAGACCAGGAACGCCACCGCCACGACCGTCATCGCCAGGCCGCCGACGAGGGCCGGCAACAGCTCGGCGCCGCGGTTCTGCGGCGCCGCGACCGGCGCGTTCGCCGCCGTCAGCGCCGCTTCGTCATGATGCGAATGATCGAACGAGATGCCGCTGCGCTGCAGCTGTCCGAACGGCGGCTCGCCACCGATCAGCACGAACACGTCGTCGATCGCCAACTGCTGCGGCGCACCGTCGACGCGCAGGTCGATGCGATCGGCGTGAATCGCCTCGACCTGCGTGCTCAGGCTGGCGCGAACGCGACCCGCTGCGATCTGCGCGGTGATGCGTTGCTTGTTCTTGCTGCGCAACCGCACGAACGCGTCCTGGCGGTAGGCGATCGTCACTTCGGTGCCCGGCTGTTCGGCCAACGCCAAGGCCGCCTCGACGGCGCTGTCACCGCCGCCGACGACCAACACCCGGCGCCCGGCGTAGGCGGCGGCGTCGATCAGGCTGTAGGCGACGTTGGGCAGATCTTCGCCAGGAACGCCCAGGCGCCGCGGCATGCCGCGTCGGCCGACCGCGAGCACGACACTGCGTGCGCGATACACGCCGGCGCTGGTGTGCACGACGAGCACGTCGTCGTCTTCCCGCTCGATCTGCTCGAACGTCACGCCACCGACGAACGGCAACGCATGTCGCTCGGCGATGCCCTGCCAGAGCTCGACGAGTTCTTCCTTCGCGTACTCGCGCTGCCGCATGCGGCCGTGCAGCGGCAGCTCGACGGGCTCGGTCAGCACCAGCTTGCGACGCGGATACTTGGCGACCGTGCCGCCGACGATCGGTTCCTGATCGATCAGCACGAAGTTGGCGCCGCCGGCGGTGAGCCCCAGCGCGCAGGCGATGCCGCCAGGACCGGCGCCGACGACCACCGCGTCGAGCACGGCGTTGTCGGCGAACCCGTTGTCGGCGAACCCATCGTCGGCGAACCCGTCGTCGCCGCCTGCGGTCGCCACCGCGCAACGGCTCAGCACCTGCTCGGCAACGGCCGTGCCCTGCACGATCGCGGTGCGGATCAACGCGCGTGCGGTCACCTCACCGGCCAGATACACGCCGGGCATGCCGACCGCCTGCAGTTCGCCGTCGAGCACCGGCACGTCGTCGCGTTCGGACAGGTCGCCGCGACTGAGCGTCACCGCGCCGACCGGGCACTCGGCGACGCAACGGGCATGGCCGACGCACGCCGCTCCGTTGACCACCGCCGCCTGGCCGTGCACCAACTGCAGCACACCGTCCTCGGGGCACGACTTCACGCACGTGCCACAGCCCAGACAACGCGACAGGTCGATCACGGGCACCTGCAACGGCGCGGCGGACAGTTCGCGCGACGCGGCCTGACGGCGCTCTCGGACCACGTCCGCCTGCCTCGCCAACTCGGTGTGGCGGTGCCACGACGCGGCCAGGGCCAGCGCCAGCACCACCGTCAGAGTGCACAGCAGCAACCAGGTCATGAGCGACTCTCCGCGTCTGCCGACGCGCTCGTCCCCGTTCCGCTCAGCGGCTGAGACCCGACGGCGCAGCCGGCGGCGCGGCGTTCTCGACGTAGGCGCGTGACGCGGCGAGGCTCGATTCCATCAGGCGATCGAGGTCGCGCGCGTTGGTGGCGACGATCTTGACCTCGTCCTGGATGTCGTCGAGGGCGCTGGCGTTGAGGTCGTGCGCCAGGAACGTCGCGTGGTCGCGCAACGCCTTGACGTAGGCGTCGAACTGCGTCTGCGCCGGCACCACCGCCTTGGTGATCGCGTCGTAACGCTCCTTGGTGACCGCGTAACGCAGTTCGCTGATCTGGCGCATGCGTTCGCTGGTGAAGGCGGCGGCGCTCTTCTGCCACTCGCGGAACACCGGTTCACCGGCCGCGACCATCGGCGCAACCGTCTCGCGGAAGCGGCGCGCCTGCTCGTCGGCGGCATCGATCGACTGCACGAAGCGCGCGTAGCTGACCGCCGCAGATTCCTTGGCGAAGTTGCCGCTGGCCAGCTTGCTGAGGCGATCGAACGAGTCGCCGATCGCCTGGCGGGAGCGTTCGGCCTCGACGTGCACGCGCTCGATCCAGGAGACGAGCTCTTCGACCTGGACGGGAGCGTTCTGCTGGCTGGCACCGCTGGCGCAGCCCGACAGCATCAGGAAGAAGGCGGACAGTGGGATTGCGAGTCGTTGTTGCATCGGTCTCGATTCTGAGCACGGCGCCGACCTGGGCGCCACAGTTCCTTTTTCCTGATCGACCGATGCGATCGGCAGCTTGAACACCCGGGCCAAGATCGGGACGCGCGCCGCCACAGCCGCGACGACATCGATCGGACCCGATCGACAAGCCGCTTGCACAATCGGCATCGGGACGGCCCCGGCGGCCGGCTCCCGATACGCTGGCCTGGATGCAACTTACGATCCTCGGTTCGGGAACGGCGATCCCCGAGGCGGACCGTTTTCCCGCGGGTTACCTGCTGCAGACCGCCGCCGCGACGGCGATGGTCGACTGCGGCCCGGGCACGCTGCGGCGGCTCGCCCAAGCGGGCGTGTCGATCGCGCAGCTCGATGCAGTCTTGCTGACGCACTACCACACCGACCACTGCGCCGACCTGTCGGCGTTGCTGTTCGCGCTGCGCTCACCGCAGTTCGAAGGTCGCGCGCCGCTGCATCTGTACGGCGCGCCCGGACTGCAGCGCCTCGTCGCCAAACTCACCGAGGCCTGGCCCTGGCTGGCGCCGCGCGGCTACGAGTTGCGCCTGCACGAACTGACGCCCGGCACGTTCGCGCACGGCGACGCCGAGGTGCAGGCGATCGCGATCCGGCACACGGCGCAGAGCCTGGGGTATCGCGTGACCACGACCGCGGGCACGATGGCGTTCAGCGGCGACGCCGACACCTGCGAGGAACTGGTCGAACTGGCGCGCGCCGCCGATGTGTTCGTCTGCGACGCGGCAACGCCCGACGACGCCAAGCTCGACGGCCACCTGACGCCGGGGCTGGCCGCCGATTACGCACAGAGGGCCGGCGCGAAGCGGCTGGTGCTGACGCACTTCTATCCAGCCTGTCGCGGTCGCGACCTCACCGCGATGGCGCGCGCGGGTTTCGGCGGCGAGATCACCGAAGCCGTGGACCTGCAGACGATCGGGCTGCCCACGCACGATTGAGCGAATGACCCGGCACGCAATTGGTACACCGCGCGCAGCCACTCGGCCCAGGCAACTGCCTAGCTTCCTTGCCGCGGCGCCACATCGCGTCGCCACTCGTCTGCCCATGCCGAGGCCAAGGACCTCTCTAACCACATGCACTTGTCACGCTTCCTGATCACGGCAGCCACGCTGGCGACCACCGTCGCCGCGCAATTCACCATCGTCGCGCCTACGGGTTACGACGTGCTCGAAGGCAACTCGAACAACATCTACCCGTGGGGCCAGGCGGGTACGAGCATGCACTACCTGCAGATCTTCGACAGTTCGAACTTCGTCGGTGTGCCGGGCCCGATCCTGATCTCGCAACTGCGCTTCCGCGCCGACGCCGTCGCGGCGACGACGACCTGGGCGGGCGGCTCATGGCCAAACGTCGGCATCTACCTGTCAACGGCCGCCGTCGACTACAGCTCGATCAGCACCACCTACGCGAGCAACCATGGCCCAGACCTGACCAATGTGCTCAACGGACCGGTCACGGTGCTGCCTGGCGTCGGCGGCGGTGCCGGTGTGCCGGGTCCATGGCACATCGACATCACCCTGACCACTCCGTTCCTCTACGACCCGACGACCGGCAACGACCTGGCCCTCGAGGTGCAACTCGATGGCACGGGCTGGACCGGCACCGGCTTCCGCTGTGACGCGGTCTCGGGCGGTTCCTTCTGCTCACGTGCATGGGCGAGCGGCAGCAACAACACCCCCACGGCCACCGGCTTCGCCGCCGACTATGGCCTCGTTTGCGAGTTCACCTACGTGCCAGCCAGCGGTCTGTATCCGAGCTTCACGGCGAACCCCACCTCGGCACCGCTGAACACCCCGGTCAACTTCACCGACCACAGCTACAGCAGTGATCCGGGCGGTGTGCTGGCGTGGGCCTGGGACGTCAACGGCGACTCGGTCGTCGACTACACGACCCAGAACTGCTCACACAGCTATGCGACCGAAGGCTACTACGACGTCAGCCTGACCGTGGTCGACGCGACCCATGGTTCCGTGACGCGGACGATCCCGCAGTTCATCGCCGTGGACGAAGTCGAAGCAAGCTTCACGCCGACGTTCCTGCCGGGTTCGGTGGTGGTGTTCACCGACACCTCCACTGGCAACCCTACCTCGTGGGCCTGGGACGTCGACGGCGACTCGGTGGTCGACTACACGACTCAAGGTGCTGCGCACGTCTACCCGGGACCTGGTCAATACACGGTGACCTTGACGGTCACCGACGCGATCAGCAACGACACCACCTCGCAATCGATCGGCATCGACATCATTCCCGTGCCCGGCTTCGGCAACACCTACAGCTCGGCCGTCGGCACGCGCGGCTTCTGGTTCCAGGCGCCGACCAAGTTCTCGATCGTCTCGGCTTCGGTGCCCGACGAGACCAACAACGGCACCCAGAACGTCTTGATCTACCGCATGGCGAGCGCTCCGCCTGCCTACTCGGCGACCGCCACCGGCGGACTCGAGTTCGCCGCCCTGGGCGTGCCCAGCACCACCCCGACGCCGTGCGCCATCAGCTTCGATGCCGGCGAATACGTCGGCGTGCTCGGCGCCTGCGGCACGGCCACGATGCTCAACTCGTACGCAACGCCTGCCGGCCCGTTCAGCAGCTCGGTGCTCGGCATGCCGACCACGCTGACCCGCTTCGGCACGCAGTTCAACATCAACACCAACCCGAGCCCGAACACACTGCCCTACTGGCAGGAAGCCGCCGGCCAGATCAGCCGCGTCGTGCTCGGCGTGACCTCGTGCGCGGGCATCCCCTACGGCGACGGCACCGCATCGGGCGCCGGCCCGGCCGCGCCGAGGATGCGCTGCACGGCGCTGCCGTTCATCGGCCAGACCACGGTGCTCAGCGTCGAGCAGGGTGACAACAACGTGATCGGCTTCATGGTTGTCGGCCTCGGCCGCGCGAGCGTGCCATCGCCCTACGGCACGATCCTGATCGGCAACATCCTGGCCAACTCGATCATCACGCCGGGCCTCGTCGGCCCGGGCACCTACACCTACTCGTGGAACGTGCCCAACAACCCCGCCCTGGTCGGTGTCGACGTGAACTTCCAGTATGCACAGATCCTGGTGCCGTCGAACGCCGTGGCGCTGTCGAACGCCATCGAGATGCAGTTCGCACAGTGACCGAAGTCGCGAGCGCGGCCTCAGCGCGCCGCGCTCGCCGGGGCCGCTTTCTCGTCGACGAGGAAGCGGCCCCGGCTCGTTTCCACGGCGAGCGCAGCATCGACCCGCCTATGCTGCCGCGATGGCCGAACTGGACCCCACCGGACAACGCATCGTCGGCGTGCTGATCGAGAAGCAGCTCTCGGTTCCCGACAGCTACCCCTTGACCGAGAACTCGCTCGTCGCCGGCTGCAACCAGTCGAGCAACCGCGACCCGATCTGCGAATACGAGTCGTTCCAGATCGCCGGCGCGCTGATGGCGTTGCACGAGCAGAACTGGGTGGCGCGCGTCGAAGGCGCCAGCCGGGTGCCGAAGTACCGCCACCGCGCCGACGAGCGCCTCGGCGCCGATCCGAAGATCCTGGCGGTGATGGCCGAACTGCTGCTGCGCGGCCCGCAGGCGCCCGGCGCGCTCAAGCCGCGCGTGGCGCGCATGGGTTATCACGCCGAACCCGCCGCGATCGAGGCGCTGCTGCGCGACCTGGCGGCGCATCGGCCACCGCTCGTGGAGCAGTTGCCGCTGGGCCCCAGGGAACGCGATCGCCGCTGGCGCCACCTGCTCGGCCCGCGCGCGGAGAGCAGCGTTCCGGCAGCGCCGGCGGCCCCGGCAGCGGTTTCCCATCCGACCCGGGCGCCGGTGACCACCGCGCCCCCCGATCTCACCGACCGGGTCGCGACCCTCGAAGCCGAGGTGGCCGAACTGCGCCGCCGCCTCGACGCACTGGGCGGCTGACCGCAACGGCGACGATCCCCACGCCGCCCTTGAACGGCCGCACCCTCGTCGCAATCCTGGTCGCCCTTCAACCCACTGCCAAGCATCACACCATGACCGGAACCGTCGAAAAGCACGTATTCCAGGCCGAGGTCAACGAGGTCCTGTCACTCGTCGTCAACTCGCTCTACTCGCACCGCGAGGTGTTCCTGCGCGAATTGATCAGCAACGCGGCCGACGCCATCGACCAGCTCAACTTCCGGGCCCTGACCGAACACGGCCTGCTCGCCGACGACAAGGAGCTGCGCATCGAACTGATCCGCGATGAGCAGGCCGGCACGCTGACCATCCGCGACAACGGCGTCGGCATGACCCGCGACGAGTTGATCGAACACCTGGGCACGATCGCGCGCAGCGGCAGCAAGAAGTTGATGCAGTCGCTGAGCGCCGAGCAGAAGAAGGACATCTCGCTGATCGGCCAGTTCGGCGTCGGCTTCTACTCGGCGTTCCTGGTCGCCGACACGGTGACGGTGGTGACGCGCAAAGCCGGCTCGGACGAGACCTGGATCTGGGAGAGCCAGGCCAAGGGCGACTTCGAGATCCGCAACGGCGAACGGGCCACGCGCGGCACCGATGTCGTGCTGCACCTCAAGGATGACGCCAAGGAGTACCTGCAGGAGTGGCCGGTGCGCGACGTCGTGCACAAGTACAGCGACTTCGTGCGTTGGCCGATCCGCATGCAGACCGAACGCGGCGAGGACGACGACAAGAAGGTCGAGTGGCAGACCCTCAACAGCGCCCGCGCCCTGTGGTCGCGACCGAAGAGCGAGATCGACCGCGAGCAGTACGAAGAGTTCTACAAGTCGACGTCACACGACTGGCAGGCGCCGCTGGCCTGGACGCACTTCAAGGTCGAGGGCACCCACGAGCTGACCGGCCTGCTGTTCGTGCCGAGCAAGGCGCCGTTCGATCTGGTGGACAAGCGCCACGGCGGCGTGCGCTTGTTCGTCAAGCGCGTGTTCATCATGGACGACGCGCAGGAGATCGTGCCCGAGTGGCTGCGCTTCGTGCGCGGCATCGTCGACAGCGAGGACCTGCCGCTGAACGTCTCGCGCGAGATCCTGCAGAAGGACGCGACCACACGCTTCATCAAGAAGCAGGTGGTCGGCAAGACGTTGACGCTGCTCGAAGAGCTCGCCGCGGAAGGTGAGACCGAACGTGAGGTCGACGGCGAGAAGCAGTTGGTGCGCCGCTACGAGCAGTTCTGGAACGAGTTCGGCCGCATGCTCAAGGAAGGCGTCTACCACGACTTCGAATCGCGCGACCGGCTCGCCGGGCTGCTGCGTTTCCGCAGCTCGCACGACGACGGCTGGCACTCGCTGGCGGACTACGTCGGCCGCATGCAGGCTGAGCAGAAGACGATCTACTACGTCGCCGCCGACAGCCTGGCGACCGCGAAGTCGAGCCCGCACATCGAGGCGCTGAAGAAGCGCGGCTTCGAGGTACTGCTGATGACCGACTCGATCGACGAGTGGGTCGTCGACGCGCTGCGCGAGTTCGACGGCAAGCAGTTCGTGTCCGCGGCCAAGGGTGCGCTGGACCTGCCCGAGACCGAGGCGGAGAAGCAGCACAAGGAAGAACTGCAGAAGGAGCTCGGCCCCGTACTCGAACGCGCCCACAAGGTGCTCGAACAGGACGTCAAGGAGGTCCGGGTCACCGATCGCCTGACCGACTCCCCGTCGTGCCTGGTCAACGACGGTCTGGGCATGAGCGCGCGCCAGGAGCGTGTGCTGCGTGATGCCGGCCACGACGTGCCCAGGCAGAAGCGCATCCTGGAACTCAACGCCGACCATCCCGTGGTCAAGCGACTGGCCGCGCTGACCGATGAGACGCAGTTCGCGGAGTGGACGCAGCTGCTCCACGACCAGGCGCTGCTCGCCGAAGGCGCGCTGCCTGCCGACCCCGCCGCGTTCGCGCGGCGGGTGGCTCAACTGATGTCCAAGACCTGATCGATGACCGACGCCGAAGAAGTCCGCACGCGCCTGCACTGGCGCTACGCCACCAAGCTGTTCGACCCGAGCCGCAAGATCGCGGCCGAGGCCTGGGCAGTGCTCGAGGAGAGCCTGGTGCTGGCGCCGTCGTCGTTCGGACTGCAGCCGTGGAAGTTCCTGGTCATCGACGATCCGGCCCTGCGCGCCGATCTGCGTAAACACTCCTGGAACCAGGCCCAGATCACCGACGCCGACAAGCTCGTGGTGTTCACGAGCCAACGCACGATGACGGCGGCCGACGTCGATCGTTACGTCTCCCGCACCTGCGAACAACGCGGCACGCCACCCGCCGCACTCGCGGGCTACCGCAACGTGATCGTTGGTTTTCTCGAGAAGGGTTGGGCGGCGCGCGATCTGCAGGCCTGGAACACCCGCCAGGTGTACCTCGCGCTCGGACAGTTCATGACCGCGGCAGCCATGCTCGGCATCGACACCTGCCCGATGGAAGGCATCGACATGGCGGCTTACGACCGCGTGCTCGGGCTCGAAGACACACCGTTCACGACGGCGGTGGCGTGCACGGCGGGCCACCGCGCCGACGCCGACAAGTACGCGATGGCGCCGAAGGTGCGCTACGACGCGGCCGAAGTCATCGAGCACCGCTGATCTCCTGCCGCCGCTGCCACGGGCCGCTGCCGAACGGCCACACGGGCCGCCGGCATCGGGCCGATACCGGCGGCATGCGTGCGCGTCACTTCACCCGCCAACTGGCTTCCTGCCTGGCGGCCCTGGCCCTGCTCACCCAGTGCGGTGCGGACCCGGCGGGGGCCACGTCGGCGCGTCAACCGCTGCGCATCGGCATCGACCTGTGGGCCGGCTACTACCCGCTCGTGCTCGCCGACGACCTCGGTTACCTGCGTGAGGAAGGCGTCGAGGTCGATGTGTCGATACCCAAGAACACCGACCGCATGCTCGCCAACTTCGCCGCGGGCGACTACGACGGCGTCTGCGTCTCGATCGGCGACGTGATCACGTTGACGCGCAACGTCGACGACCTGCGGTTGATCCTGTTGTCCGACGAGTCCTCGGGTGGCGACCAGGTCCTGGCCCGAACACCGGTAACGGGCGCCGAGCAACTGCGCGGCAAGCGCGTCGGCACCAATCTCGGCGGCTTCGGCGAACTGTTCGTGCGCCGCTTGCTCGACAAACACGGCGTCGCCCCCGACGAAGTGCAGTGGGTCGATCTCGACGCCGCGGACGTTCCCGCGCGCCTGGCCGACGGCGACATCGACATCGGTCACACGTGGGAGCCGTACGCATCGTTGGCGATCGCCAAGGGCATGCACCTGTGTTTCACCAGCGCGGACACACCCGGCCTGATCCTCGACGGCCTGATCGTGCGCGGGGCCGCTGCGCAGAACCGGGGTGACGACCTGCGCCACATGACCAAGGCCTGGCTGCGCGCCGTCGAGTGGTGGCGCACGAATCCCGCTGAAGGAGACCGCCGCATCGAAACTCGCCTCGGCTTGCCCAAGGGTGAAGCGCGGCCAGTCGGGATCAAGATCCTCGACCGGCAGGACAACCACGCGTTGATGAGCGGTGACGGCGGTCTCGCGCCGCTCGGCAGGGTCGCCGGGCAATACATCGACTTCTTCGTCAGCCGCGGCCTGATGATGCACCGGCCGGAACCCGGCGCGCTGTTCGATCCGACCTTCTTGCCGTGAAGATCCGCACCCAGATCCTCGCGACGCTCGGCGCGGTCGCGGTGCTGCCGGCGATCTCGCTGGTCGGACTCGCCCATCGCGAGACCGCGCGGGAGATCGGCGACGGCATGCATCGCAACCTGCGCGCCGCCGCCGAACGCACCGCCGCGCAGGTCGACGGCTTCATCCTCGCCTGCCTCGAAGAGGTGCGTTCCCTGGCCACGCTCCCGGCCATGCAGGAAGCCCTGGTCGCGCGAACCCGCTCGCCCCAGGTGCTCGAGCAGGTGAACCAGATCCTGACCATCCTCGAGGCGCGAGACCCCGTCAATTCGATCGCGTTCGGCCTCGTCGACGCGAACGGCGTCGTGCTGGTCGATGCCGAGCCGGCGATGAACGGACTCGACGAACACGACCGCGTCTACTTCCATCAGACCGGCCGCACGCACCTACCGTGGGCGAACCACGAGCCGTGGGGCGACAGCGGTGATCGGGTCCTGGTCGTGGCCAGCCCGGTGCGCAACCCGCTCGGCGAGCCGATCGGCAGGTTGCGCCTCGTTCTCGAGAACGCGACCCTGCAGCAGATCCTCTCGGCAGCGGTTTCTCCCGCCGACGACCACGACCTTGCGTTGTTCGACCAAGACGACCGCCTGGTTGCCGATGCGCTGTGGCCGACGCAGCGTCACCGCGCGGTGCTTGCACCCGACAGCACCGACGCGATCGCGAACGCCGGCGGTCCGGTCGCCTGGATCGGACCCGACGGCATCACCCACGGCCCGGGACTCGCATCGTTCGCCACGCTCGCGCACGCACGATGGCGTCTGATGGCGTGGCAGCCGACCTCCTCCTTCGACGCCGCGGTCGCCGGCCTCTGCCGCCAACGGCTGCAGGGGCTGGGGTTGCTGATCTCACTGTTGATCGCAGCCGCGTGGTTGGCGTCCCGCTGGATCGCGCGACCGATCCAACGGCTCGAGCAGGCCGCGACTGCGATCGCGAACGGCAACCTCGAGGCGCCGATCCCGACCGGATCGGGCGAGGTCGGAACCCTCGGCGCGACCATGCAGACGATGCAGCAGCGCCTGCTCACGACGATGGCCGAGGTGCAACGCGCCGCCCGCGACGCCGAGTGCGCGTCCACGGCGAAGTCGCAGTTCCTGGCCAACATGAGCCACGAACTACGCACCCCGCTCACCGCGATCCTCGGCTTCGCCGAGCTGCTGGCGGCGGAGGACAAGGGGCCGGCGGAACACAGTCACGCGGCCACCATCCACCGCAACGCGCGGCATCTGCTCGGCCTCGTCAACGAGGTCCTGGATCTCGCCAAGGTGGAGTCCGGCACCATGGAGGTGACCCTCGAGGACTTCTCGCCGATCGACCTGGTGCGCGGCGTCGTCGATCTCCTGCACGTGCAGGCCCGCGACAAGGGCATCGCGCTGCGCTGCCGGATCGGCGACGTACCGGTGTCGATGCGTTCGGATCCGCACCGCCTCAAGCAGATCCTCATCAACCTGGTCGGCAACGCGCTCAAGTTCACCGACAGCGGCGCGGTCGAGATCTGCATCGGCGTCGCGGGCCAACCGGCGATCCTGGTTTGCGAAGTCACCGACACCGGACCGGGCATCAACCCGGACAAGCTCGAAGCGTTGTTCGAGCCGTTCTCGCAAGTCGACGCCACCATGACGCGGCGCCACGGCGGCACGGGCCTCGGTCTGGCGATCTCCCGCCGGTTGGCGCGCAAACTCGGCGGCGACCTCGTGGCGCACAGCAAGGTCGGCGAAGGCAGCACCTTCGTGCTGACCGTGCCCGCCGACGAACGACCGCAGACCCGCGTGCCGGCGCCCGAAACGCCGGTCGGCACCACGCAGCTGCGCGGCCGCATCCTGATCGTCGAAGACGGCGCGGACAATCGACGCCTGCTGCAGCACATCCTGCAGCGGGCAGGGGCCGAGGTAACCCTCGCCGAGGACGGCCTGCAGGGCGTCTGCGCGCTCAGCGAGGCGGGCGACCCCGCGCTGGGTCTCGCGACGCCGCTGCCCTTCGATCTCGTGCTCATGGACATGCAGATGCCGGTGCTCGACGGCCTGTCGGCGACGCGCCAACTGCGCGCCATGGGCCTGCACGTCCCGATCATCGCCCTGACGGCACACGCGATGGACGAAGCCCGCGACCAGTGCATCCAGGCCGGCTGCGACGAATGGGCCACCAAGCCGATCAACCGGCGCACCCTGCTCGACCTGTGCGCCACCTGGCTGCGGCATTCGCAACGCGCCGTCGACGCGCACGCGTGCCTCGATCGGTGATCCAGGACGCGGCTGCGCCGACCGACGCGGCCGACGGCGTAGACTGCGGCGGTGCACCCGCCCGCATTCCGCAGCGACTTCCGTGATCACCTGCCCGGCGACCCGCTGCACGACGACGAGCCGCGCCAGGTCCACGGCGCGTTGTGGTCGGCGGTGAACTGCACGCCGGTGGCCGCGCCCCGCCTGCTCGCCCACAGCGCCGAGCTCGCTGCCGATCTGGGCCTCTCGCCCGCGACGATGGCCGACGCAACCACCGCGGCGGTCCTGGCGGGCAACACGCTCTGGCCGGGAATGTCGCCCTACGCAGCCAACTACGGCGGCCACCAGTTCGGCCACTGGGCCGGCCAGCTCGGGGATGGTCGAGCGATCGTCCTCGGCGAACTGGTGACCCCGACCGGCGCCACGCAGGAACTGCAGCTCAAGGGCGCCGGCCCGACTCCGTACTCGCGGCGCGGCGACGGCCGGGCCGTGCTGCGTTCGTCGCTGCGTGAGTTCCTGTGCAGCGAGGCGATGTTCCACCTCGGTGTGCCGACCACGCGCGCGCTGTCACTGGTCGGCACCGGCGAACCGGTCGTGCGCGACATGTTCTACGACGGCAACGCCGCCGCCGAACCGGGCGCGATCGTCTGCCGCGTCGCGCCGAGCTTCCTGCGCTTCGGTTCGTACGAACTGCCGGCATCGCGCGGCGACCTGCCACTGCTTCGCCAGTTGGTGGACTTCACGATCGAACGACACTTCCCCGAACTCGGGCCGCCTGGCGCTGCCGCCTACGGCGCCTTGCTGCGCGAGGTCGCCGAACGCACCGCGCGCCTGGTCGCACATTGGCTGCGGGTCGGCTTCGTGCACGGCGTGCTCAACACCGACAACATGTCGATCCTGGGCCTGACCATCGACTACGGCCCGTACGGCTGGATCGACGACTTCGACCCGTCGTGGACACCCAACACCACCGACCTGCCGGGCCGCCGCTACTGCTTCGGCAACCAGCCGCAGATCGGCCTGTGGAACGTCGAACGCCTCGGCGCGGCGCTGCTGCCGCTGCTCGAGGGTGACGAGTCGCCCGTCGTCGCGGCGCTGCAGGCCTACCAGCAGACCTACGGCGAGGCCTCGACCACCGGTTTCGCGGCGCGCCTGGGGTTGGTGTTCGACGCCGCGCGCGGCGACGGCGAACTGCTCGGACAGTGCTTCGAAGTGCTCGGCGCCCACGAGACCGACATGACGGTCTTCTTCCGCGGGCTGCTGAGCGTCGCCGCCGACGCCAGGCCGCCGGCCGTGTTGCCGCCGGCGATCGAGGCCGCGTTCTACGAGCCCGCCGACGCAACACACACTGCGCGCACGCTCGACTGGCTGCAGCGCTGGTGGCGGCGTTGCCACGACGAAGGCATCGACACCCCGGTCCTGGTCAACCGCCTGCGCGCCGCGAACCCCAAGTTCGTGCTGCGCAACTGGCTCGCGCAGGAAGCGATCGAGGCCGCGCAGACCGGCGACCTGCAGCCGCTGCACACGCTGCAGGAAGTGATGCGGCGGCCGTTCGACGAACAGCCGGGTCGTGAGCACTACGCCGGCAAACGCCCCGAGTGGGCGCGCCACAAGCCCGGCTGCTCGTCGTTGTCGTGCAGCTCGTGAGCGCGACTACTTCTTCGCCATCGCCCGGATGCGCGCGACGAGATCGCCGGCCAGGTCGTTGGGCACCGGGATCGACAGGTTGTACTGCAGGATCACCCAGCCGTCGTCGCGGCGCTCACAGACGCCCGAGCCGCGGCAGGTGCCGTAGGCGTCGTTGTGCAGCATCTCGTCGAAGTAGGCCCATCGGCCGCCCGCGGGCACCGTGATCCAACGTTCCCGAGGCTCGTAGATCCACGCTGCGTCGCGTTGGAAGTAGGGCATCGCGAACTTCTTGAACTCGCTGCCGGTCCAGCGTTCGCCTGGGTCGGTGCCCAGGAACACCGCGTCTTCGGGCAGGATCGCGAAGTAGCGGTGCTCGTCGCCGGTCGCCGCGGCGTGATGGAACGCATCGAGCGTAGCTTCGACCTCGGCGTCGGGCTCGCCGATCGCGACCTCGGCGACCGGCATTCGCGGATCGCGGCGTCGGTAGACGAACTCCTCGATCCGACTGCCACCTTCCTTGTTGCGCATCGACACCCAGACCCGCAACCGATCGGCGCCCTGCCGATGGTAAGTGATCCCGTCGAACCACGCGGTGTTCGCGTCGAGCCGCTCGAGTCCGAACGTCTGCACCTGGGTCCGGTCTTCCCACCCGACCAGATCGGCGCCGAAGTGTCTGATCCGCAGCTCGAGCGAACCCTCGACCTCGTTGATCGTGCAGAGCTCGTAGAACACCAACCTGCCGCCTTGGTGCAACCGGAACATGCACGACATCGCGCCGTGTCGCGCCGGCCACCAGGCCTCTTCGACCTGGCTACCGAAGCCCTCGCCGACCCAGTCGCCGACGAGCCAGGCGACGTCGGCCAAGGTCGCTGTCGGCCTGGTCGCAGGTGGCGCCGCCGCATCGGCCGTGATCACGCACGGATCGGGCAGCGGCGCGAGTTCATGCCCGGCCGGCGCGCCCGCGCAGGCCGACGACGACACGACGACGAGGATCGACGAGCAGAAGGACTTCATCATCATCCCTGCCAGCGCATGCTGGCGAACAGTTCTTGCTGCGCGGTCGCGGCGATGTGCCTGCCGAGGAACGGATAGAGCGCGTTGCGTTCGCGCAGATCGTGGTGCAACACCAGGTTCTTGTAGGTCGCCTCGCGGTCGAACAGTGCCAGGAGCTCCCGATCGTCGGGTCGCGCCGCCAGAGCCGCGCAGCGCCGCAGACAGTCGGCGACGAACTCGCGCATGCGTGCATGCTCACCGAGGAACAGCTTCACGGGCGCATCGGTCGCGTCGCCGCCGAGGTCGCGGTAGTGCGGCAATACACGCTCCTCCTCGTCGACCATGTGCGTGAACAACCGTTCGCGATACGCCAGCAGCTCACTCTCGGCACGCGCGAAGTCGCGGTCGAGCAGCGCCACCTGATGCGCCTGGAACCGCTCTTCGAGCTGCGCGTGCAGCCCCATCATGCCATCGAACAGCGGTGCGCTCACCGCGACTCCCGCGCGGTCAGGATCGCGTTGAACAGCAGGCGCGTCGTGCCCAGCGGCTGTCCGCGGTAGATCGCGTCGTTGCCGAACAGCACCACCCGCCCCTTGCCGACGCGCGCGCAGACCACCGCGGCCTTGCCGACCAGGTGTTCGGTGCCGATCGCCCAGCCGCTGAGCAGCGTGTCGTCGCCGCGGTAACGAGCGACGACCTCGACCGACGGCGCCGCCCCGGTCACTTCGAGCACCTCGCTGCCGTTGCGGAACATCGCGGCGAGCGTCGGCGCCGAGCCGCGCCCGATCGGATGCTGCGTATCGACGTCGATCGCCAACAGCGAGCCGGGCACGTAGAACTCCTCACGCTGCGTGCGCCGCTCCTCCTCACCTTCGACCGGGACGTAGGTGCCGACGCGCAGCGGCAGGTCGAAGTGACGGATCACCTTGTCACACTCACCGGCCAGCGCGATCAGCGTGCCGCCCTGGGCGACGAACTCACGCAGGGCCGGCAACGACTTCTCGCCCGTCAGCGCGGTGTCGCGCGCCTCGATGTCGCTCCAGTCCTCGAACGGCGGCAGCGCCGCCCGCAACTTCTCGTAGTCGGGCGGCTGGCGGCGTCGCGCCGCGCGTTGCAGGTCGCGCGTGCCGGGCAGACCGGTGTGGAACACCAGCACGTCGTAGTCCTTGCCGAGATCGCCGGCCTCGATGCGGTCGCCCCACACCTGCTGCACCGGAAAGTCGAACTCCGTCAACAACCACTGCGTCCAGCCCGTCGGCATGTGACCGCCGAACGTGTCGAACAAGCCGAGCCGCGGCGAGGTCACACGCTGGCGCGCTTCGCGCGTGTCGGCCTGCACCAGCTTGCCCTCGTAATCCCACAGCGCCTTCTTGGCGGCCACGGCCGCGGCAGCGCGGCTGTCGTTGGGCACAGCGTAGAAGCCGCGCGGCGACCACTCGACCCGCGCACCGGCGGTGAGCAGCTGGCTGACGACGCGCGCGGTCTCGATGTTGGCGGGGTCGAGGTGCCAGGTGCTGTCCCGCGGCCCCATGCCGCCGTAGACCTCTTCGACGCCGGTGAACGACTCGACGTGCGGCCAGTTCTCGAACGGCCCGTCGAGCGCTTCGAAGCAGCGTTCGACCTGCACCCCCATCTGCATCGCCAACGTCCACCCCGCCGAGTCGTAGGGCGGCACCGGCTTGCCGTCGCGCACGTCGTCGGGGTGCCACTGCGGCTCGAACATGTCGATCACGTGCGGCCGGAACGCCTGCGCCGTCTTGACCACGAACGAGCCCGCCGGCGCAGTGATGCCGTTGACCTCGAACGCCGCCGTCGCCCGCAACACGTCGATGCCGCAGCGGCGCAGCGCGCGCACGAACCGCAGCGCCGCGCCCCAGTCGCGCTGGTCCTTGCGCAACACGTAGGCACGCGGGTCGCGCAACAGCGGGTCCGTGAACACCGAGTCCGGCTCCTCACGCAGTTCGGCTGCAGCCATCAGCGGCGGCGTCACCGTCCAGTGATCGCGGCTGCCCTTGTCGATCTGCCGCCGCCCCATCGTCCAGATCTGCGTCAGCAGTTCGCGACGATGCCGCGCCGCGTAGTCGAGGATCGCGAAGTTCGCCGTCTGCAGGTACTCGATCGTCTGCCGCGCGTGCCAGGTCTGCGTCGGCACCGGATCGGGGTAGTCGCCGTTCGGCAACCGTCGCGACAACGTCTGCGTGATCTTGGTCGGCTCGGGCCTGCCGAACACCTCGGTCAGGATGCCGATCATGTTGTGGAAGTAGGTCGTCGTGCGCAGCCCGCCGTTCCACCACGTCGAGTAGGAGGCGCCCGACCGCGAGATCACCCCGGGTTTGCCCTCGGCGGTGAAGCGATGGTTGATGTGCGCGCTGACGATGTCGATGCCGCGCACCACCAGCGGATCGACGTTGTAGTTGAACGGATCGCGGAACGGCGGCGTGAAGATGATCGTGCCGCCCGGCGCCGTCTGGTGGTGGTTGTAGACGATCTGCGGACACCACTCGTGATAGAAGACGCGGCTGACGTTCTGCGCCTCCTTCTGGTTGCACGCGTAGAAGTCGCGGTTGTTGTCGTGACCGATGTAGCGCTGGTACAGGACCGGGATCGTCATGCTGCGCGTCGCGCGATAGGCGTTGGCGATCAACTCGAGGCCGTCGGGGTTGACCGGACACGCCAGCAGCACCACCTCGTCGAGGATGCGCCGCACCTCCGCGTCGTCGCGCGATGCCATCTGCCAGACCAGCTCGATGATGTTCTGCCCCGCGATCGCCTCGGTCGCGTGCAACCCCGCGTCGACCCAGATCACCGCGCGCCCCTCCTCCGCCAGCGCCGCTGCCGCCGCCGCATCACCGTTCTCCGCGTGACAGAGCGCATGACTGATCTGCCGCAGCCGCTCCAGCCGCGCCTGGTTCTGCGGTGACGTGATCACCGCCATCACCATACGCTGGCCGTAACTCGTCTCGCCGATGTCGACCAGCTTGACCCGATCGCTGGCCTGCTCCACCGCCCGGAAGTAGCGCACCAGGTCCGTGTAGTTGCACAGCTGGTAGTCCGCCCCCACCTCGTGCCCGAGGAACTCCACCGGACTGGGAACCTGCGCCGTCAGGTTCCCCGTGCCCAAAACGGCCAGCGCGGCCGACAACCATCGTGCGACAACGTACATGCCGCCCCTCGTTACCCCCCCGCCCCCCCCACGCAAGCGGTTGCGTACGGTACCGGGTACAAACGACAACCACGTGACGCTGGCCTTCCGGAGTCAGGATGACCGGAAAATGCGCGCCGCCGCCGACGCCTCAGCAGCATGCGCAACGCCTCGACCGTCACCCTCCTGGCTATGCTGTCTGCCGGCGCCTGCACCCTGGCGCCACTCACGGCGCAGAACCCACTCGCCCGCAAGACGCCGACGCCCGCCGCCGACCCGTGGTTGCGCCTGTTCCGCGGCGACGAACTGAGCCTGCAGCTGCAGACGGCCGACCCCGGCTACCGCGGCACCCTGCACCAGGGCGACACGGCGTTCCCGGTGGCCGCCAAGGCCTCCTCCGCGACCCGGCTGACCGGAACGTTCCAGGTCGGCGCCGAGCAGTTCGAGTTCACGTGTGAGCTCGACACCGACACGCTCACCCTGGTCAGCGATGGCACCAGCTACACGCTGCGGGCCGCGCCGGCCACCCCGGCCGCGCCGCGGAACCCCTTGGCCAAGCCCATCAAGCCCATCAAGCCCACCGTCGTCGAACTCGCCGACGTGCACACCGGTGCCGCGGTCGAGCTGCAGCACCCCGACGGGATCTTCACCACGCAAGCCCCCAAGGGCTGGTCGGTCGCACGAACGCAAGACGACGTCATGCTGATCAACCCGGGACTGCGCGAAGGTGGAACCCTCGATGCGATCGTGCTGGTGACCTGGGGAGAACTCGACGAGGAAGACCGCGGCAAGGACCTGACGCTGCTGTTCCGCGGTGGTGAAGCCGAACTGCTCGAAGGTCTCGCGAGTCAGGGCATCACGGTGCGCGCCGACGACGCGCCGCCGCGCAAGGTGGCCGTCGGCGACCGCGCCGGCGTGGAGAAGTCGTGGGCAGGAACCGCCGGCGGCAACAAGGTGAAGGTCTGGACGGGGGCCCTGGTCGAGCGTGAGTACTACCTCGCCGTCATCGCCATCGCCGTCGACGGCAAGGAACGCGAGTTCCTGCCCGGCGCGCGCCGCCTGTTCCGCTCGCTGCAACCCAAGGCCCCCGAACGCAACCGCACCGCCGAGGCCTCGCTGGTCGGCGCCACCTTCGGTAGCGGTGACAAGGTGAGCCGCGGCGGCTCGTTCCACAGCCTCTACGAGTTCGGCGCGAACGGCGCGGTGAAGAAGCAGATGCTGATGAGTGGCAGCATCGGCGTCGGCATCGACGTCGGCGGCGACAGCGAAGAACACGGCCGCTACCACGTCGTCGGTGAAGTGCTCTACGTGCAGCTGCGCAGCGGCCAGCAGGTCGGTCGCGTCGAGATGGACGGCGACCGGGTCAGCGCGATCCGCTTCGGCGACTCGCGCTACTCACGACGCTGACCGGGTCAGCGCAGCGCCTCGTCACACAGCGCCTCGATGCGTTCGCATTCGCCGACGACGAACATGGTCATCATGTCGCGCGACCGTTCCCGCAGCGGCCGCGCCACCTGCAGGCCGCGCTGCGCGATCTGCCGCGCCTCCGAGTAGAGCTGCCGGGCTGCCGTCCCGTCCGCCGCGTATTTCGCCTGGATCGACAGGTGGTCGGCCAACCGCTGACACGCCGTGCCCAGTGCCGTCTCCATCCAGACGTTGCCGAGATCCGCGGCAACGAGGCGTTCGAACTCCAGGTAGCCCCACCGCATGTGCGTCTCGCCCGCCGCGAACGCCCCTTGGGACGCCATCAGGTAACCCAGATGCGTGCGCACCATCGCCAACAGCCGCCGCACGGGGAAGTCTTCGGGGTCGCCTTCACCGACACGCAGCACCGCGTAGGCCTCGAGGTAGGCGTCGATCGCCGCCTGCGTGTGTTGCCGCCCCTCCTCGACCCCCGCGATGTGGCGCAACAAGGCGCCGAGGTCCCGGATGGCCTTCGAATCGGTGTCGCCCTCGCCGACGTTGCCCTTGCGAATGTCGTACGCCTCCCGAAACAACTGCACTGCCAGGTCCGCCTGGCCACGAACCTGCGCGACGTTGGCCATGTACGACAGGTGCATGACGCGCAGCAGCGCCAGCTGACGACGGGCGACGCCGGGCAGCGCACTCAGACGCTCGATCGCCGCGCCCGCCACATCCCAATGTCGCATGGCGGCGGCGATGTCGCGGTTGGCTTCGAATGGCAGCAGACCACGCGCCAACTCCAGGTCGGCCTGCAAGAACAGGGCACGAACGTCGTCGGGGTTCTCGGCCAGCACCGCGGCGACATGCACGAGGCCGCGTTCGAAGCTCCGCATCGCCCCTTGGCGATCCCCGAGGTGGCCTTCGGGGCTCAGACCCTGCACGCTGCCGAGATCGCAGTAGGCGCGCGCCACCGAGCACCGCATCGCGTGGTCGAACGGCGCATTCTTCTCGACGAGTTCCAACTGGGCCACGGACTCCTCGATCACGTTGCGCCGGATGCGCGTCGACTCGGCGCCCAGATTGCCACTCGAGAACGCGAGCAGACGGCGCATCGCCATCTCGAACAACTCGCGCATCGCTTCGACCTTCCGCTCGCCCTCGGCCGCGGCCAGCAGCTCGGCGCGCTGGGCGCGATAGGCGTAAACCAGGCTGGTGACCCCGCCGATCGTCGACACCGCGAGCAACGCCCCGATCGACAGCACCAGGCCGCGCCGCCGCCGCGCGAACATGCGCAGCTGGTAACCGAGACTCGGCGCGCGGGCGTTGATCGGCTCGCGGCGCAAGAACCGCTGCAGGTCCTCGGCCAGGGCACCGGCAGTGGCGTAACGCCGTTGCGGTTCCTTGGCCATCGCCGTCGCCAGGATCAGCTCGAGATCGGCGTCGGCGCCGGGGCACGCATGGCGCAGCGGCTCGGGCGCCACTTCACACAGCACCCTCGCCACCTCCGGCAGGCTCTTGCCAGCGACGTCGAATGGCAACCGTCCGGCCAGCAGTTCGAACAACACCACGCCCAACGCGTGCACGTCGGTGCGTGTGTCGATCGCGAGCTTGTCACCGCGGACCTGTTCGGGGCTCATGTAGCGCAGCGTGCCGACCAGGTCGCCGGTGCGCGTGAAGGCGCGCGAGACCTCGTCGTCGTCGAGGCCGATGCTGCGCGCGATGCCGAAGTCGATGACCTTGATCTCACCACCGGCCGCCACCAGGACGTTCTGCGGCTTGAGATCGCGATGCACGACGCCGCGTTCGTGCGCATGCTGCACCGCCAGGCAAACCGGAACGAACGTGGCGACGACCTCACGCTGCGGCATGTCGCGGTGCGCCACCGCCCACTCCGCGAGCGTGCGGGCGCCCTCGACGTATTCCATGGCGAAGTACGGCCAGCGCGCCGCGCCCAACGGGGTCTGCTGCACGTGCACGCCGGCTTCGAACACCTGCGCGATGCCGGGATGCCGCAACCGGCCCAACAGCTCGGCTTCGTGGCGGAAGCGCCGTTCGCTGTCGCCGACCGCCAGCGCGGCCGACAGCAGCTTGACCGCGACGCGCCGCTGCGGCGACTCCTGCTCAGCCAGGAACACGGTGCCCATGCCGCCGCGGCCCAACACTTCGATCACCGCGAACGGCCCGATGCGCGCCCCGACGCGAACCGCGGTCGTGGTCGACTCGAGCAGCTGTCGATGGGCGACGTCGGGGTCCAGCCGCCCGGCCCCGGTCACGTGTTCGCCGAGCAGCGCTTCCACTTCCTGGCGCACCGAGGGTGACGCTGCCGCCAGCAACTCTGCGCGCGCTGCCGGCTCGTCGAGGCAGCGTTCGAACAGCGCACGGATGGCGCTCCATTCGGACAGGGGCTCGCCGGTTCCGGGGTCGCTCGACTCACCGCGCATGCCCTTCATCATGCCGCGCTCCCGGGCTCACTTCTGCCCGTAGGGGGGAATCAACGACTTCACGCAGCGGAAGCCGACCTCACCTTCGCGACGCGCCGTGGCATCGACCGGCAACGTCTGACGCACCGAGGCGTCGACCGAACCGCGCCGCGAGATCACCTGGGTACCGCCGCGCACCACGCCGCGCGGCTCACGCACGCTCCACGACTGCGCGTCGACCTCACAGAGCTCACGCACGGACCCGCCCATGCCGACGACACCGAACGGCGACACGTCGCGGGGATCCGCCCCCTGTGGGGCCTGCTGACGCGCGAGGTCCGGCAGCGGTTCGTCGCCCCACGGATAGACGCGCGTCGCCTGCCGCACGGGATCGAACGCTGCCGCAAACTCCCATTCGAGTTGCGTCGGCAGGCGCTTGTTGCCGGCCCAGACCGCGAACTCGCGGGCCTCCTCGAGGCTCATCGCCGTGGCCGGCACGCCGGCGGCGCGCGCCGCCGGCGACTGGGGCCGCAGCCCGATGCGGGCGCCGGTGGCGTCGATGAAGCGGTCGAAGCGGGCGTTGTCGACCTCGTGCACGTCGATCAGGAACGGCTCGACGGTGACCGTCTGCTCGCCGCGGCGCAGCGTGCCGCGAGGCACCAACAGCATCTCGACCCGCGCGCCCCCTTCGCTGCTCCAGTAGCGGAACCGGCCCGGTTCGACCTCTTCGACCTCGACGTGATTGGGCTTGCGATAACCCGTCGGCATGCCCGGTTCGGCGACCAGACGTTCGCCCGCGCCGGCGGCGTCACGCATGCGCACGAACACGAACTGGCCGCCGCTGCGTGGATCCAGCGGATGCGGCGCGAACAACGGCATCTGCGGGTGCCGGCTCTGCTGGAAGTCCGGGTCCTGCATCACCGCGCGCACCAGGTGATCACCGAGCGTCGCCGCGGGCAGGAAGCGATCCGGATTGTGCGACAGCGCGTCGAGCAGGTGATAGGCGAACAGCGAATGGCCGTCGCGGCCGCCGTCGGCGACCGGTTCGTCGGCGCCGCTGGTCAGGACGTGGCTCGAACTGCGTTCGTGCTGCGTGCGGATCCAGTTGGGCGTGAGCTGCTCGTGCACCCGCACGTCGCGAGTCAGCACGCCCGAGTAGCAACTGTCGGAGATCAGCAACACGTGCTGGGCACGGATTCGGGCCGTGGCGCGGTTGAGCGTCTGCGCCGAGATCCAGTTCCACCAACGGTGCTCGGCGCCTGCAGGCTGATACGGCACCCAGAAGCCCTCCTCACGTTCCGAACCGGCCCAGCGTTTGGTGCCGTGACCGGCGAAGAAGATCAACAAGCTGTCGCGTTCGTCGAGTCGTTGCGCCAGATCGTCGAGCGCGCCGAGGATGCCGGCGCGCGTCGCCTGTCGATCGAGCAACAACTGCGGCTTCACGAAGCCGTAGTCGCGCTCCAACAGTGCGGCCAGCGCCTCGACGTCACCGACCGGCGTGCGCAGATCGGTCTCGTGTCCTTCGTAGCGTTGCACGCCGATCAGCAGCGCGTGGTAGTTGCCGAACACGTACTCGTCGCGATCGCCCGGCTGCAGCGGCGCAGAGACCGGACGCCGCGTGCCCATCATGCCGACCTCGCGCGTGCGGGGCTCTTCCTGCGTCGACGCGGCGCTCGCCACGACCAGGCACAGCAGCGGCCACACGTTCATCGGTGTTCGAACCAGCGGGTCACGACCAGGTCGCGGCCGGCGGCCATGCGGAACGCCGCCGTGTCGAAGCGGCTGCGAACGTTCTGCATGCGCACCTCGGCGACCCCGGTGCTGCGTTCGGCGACGCCCAGTTCGAGGAAGTCGTCCGCCAGCTGCTGCACCGACAGCGGTCGCTGCAGGGGTGGGCGCTCCATGCCGACGAACGGCAGCAGCGCCTGTTCGAGATCGGTGCGACGCTGCCGTGAGGCGACGAAGTAGATCGTCTCGATGCCGACGAACTCGTCGACCGCGAAGGCCATGTCCAGGTCCCCCTCGGGAAGGAACCTGCCGTCACCGCCCCGGGTCGGCACACCGAGCGCGGCGGGCGGATGCAGGACCTGCACGAAGCCGGTGCCGTCGACGAGCACGACGTAGACGAAGCAATCCTCGCTGGGTCGGAAGAACACCTTGAAGCGATCACTGGTCTGCAGGCTGCCGCGCCAACGCAACACTTCACCGTTCTGCATCGCCACGGGCACGATCTCCTCACCCTGCTCTTCCTGACGCAGCAGCGCCACCTCGAGCGAGATCGGTGCACCACCGGACGACGTCGCAGCGCCGGCCACCGGCCCCGCCTTGAGCGCGCTCGACAGATCGTCGACGAGCTTGCCGTAACGACTGTCGTAGTTGCCGACCGCGGTCGCCAACAACCTGCCGGCCAGCGGCAGCATGGTCGCGCACGCCGTCAGCAACAGGCCGAACGACGCCACGACCAGACAACGATGCGTGTTCTTCATGCTCATTTCTCCTGGTTGCCGGCGACGCGGAAGTTGATCGATGCCGCGGCCCAATCGCCGGTGATCGCACCCGGCGCCTCGGCCGATCCGCTCGCCTCGGCCGATCCGCTCGCCTCCGCCGGCTGTCGCCGCGGTTTGTTGGGCACGACACCGACACCCATCACGCCGATCTCGCGCAGGCCGAAGGTGGCGCGCACGAGGTCTTCGCGCAGCGCCGCCAGCACGGCCTCGACCGCGCCGGCGTCGTCGGGCGACTCCTTCTGCAGACGATGCGCTTGCCGGACACCGTCGCGGATGCGTTCCGCGGTCGCCAGGTCACGCGTCGCGAACACCCGGATCGTCTCGCTGCCGGCGGTGAGGAACGGCAGCAGGAAGCCGGCCGCGTTGTCTTCGCGAACGGCATCCGGAATGCTGACGCGCAGTCCAGCGGGCACCAACCCTTCGGGCAGCCAGCCGCTCTCCTCCGACATCTCATTGGGAAACAGCAGCCCGACCCGCCCCTGCGCGTCGACATCGACCACCGTCACGTAGCAGTCCTGATCGACCTCGACGTGGACCTGCAGGCAGTTGCGCGCATCGACGGGGTCACCCTCACGATAGACGCGGTACCCGTCGGCAGCCGGCTTGCGCCGCGCCCGCAGCACGCCGATCTCCCGGTCTTCGACCTCACCGCCGACCAGGTCGGTGCACACCCGCACCCGCAGCGACGACGTCGGGTTGTCCAGCGCGAGCAGCCGCGCCGCGGTCAACGTGCGCGCGACCACGCGCGCCGCTTCGTCGAGCGTCGTCCGCTCGGCGACCGCGCTGGTCTCGTCGCCGGCCAGGACGACGAACCCGGAACCGGCGTCCAACCGCCGGAAGATGAAGTTCGCGCTGCTGCCGGCGTCCGCCACGACCGCGGCCTGCGGCGACAACCGGGCCAGCAGGGCCCGGGCGCGTTCGCGATCTTCGCCCGCCAGCTCGAGGCGGACCTTGGGCGCGCCAGGGTCACGGGCGGGCGCGATCCGCACTGCGCGACAGTCCGCGAAACTGCGCTCGAGGTCCGCGCCACCGCGCAGCGTCATGGTGGCCCGTTCGCCGCGCACCGCGACCACTTCGCCCCAGGCCAGGGCCCCGCGTTCGAAGTTGGCTTCGCCCGGCGCGAAGATCGCCCAGCAGGAACCGGGTGTCACGCCGCGCTCGCCTGCTCCTTGCAGGTGGACCGCGGCGCCGCCACCTTGCACCGCGAGCCACGGCAGACGCGCGCCGCGCCCCGGCCGCGGCGCCGGCAACAACGAACCGTCGAGCCACCGACGCTGTCCGGCGACGTCGTCGCCGAAGCCGATCAACTCGAACGTCGGCGTCGACGCCCGGTGCGCACAGCCGAGCGTGTCGACGATGTCGCGGTAACCGGCGATGACCAACCGTTCGCATTCGGCCACCGACGACAACCGCCGACGACCTTCACCCGGCAGCGGCTGTTCGCCGAGCACGCGGCCGAGGGCGAGCGAGAACAGGCCGTGCGCGGTGCCGTCGACAGGGCCGTCGAGTGCGCGCTCACGCGCCAACGCCGAGGTGATCGCCAGGTAACGCGCAGCGCCGCCGCGCGTGCCGAGGTCGGGCCGCGGCCGATACAGGTCGGCGCGCGGATCCGGCGGCACGTCGCGTGTGCGCAACTCGCTCGACGCGCGCGTACCCGTTCCCGAGTGACATGCGTCGAAGCTGATCACCACGCTGCTGGTGCGCAATCCCGACAGGATCGCTTCGAGTTCGTCGTCGACGATGTCCGGCACGTCGGCGCTGCGGCTGTCGCAGGCGACCAGGGTCTCGTCGAGCCCGTCGTCCTGTTCGTCACCGCCCTGGTCCTGCTGTTGCGAGCCGTGACCGGAGTAGTGCACGAACAGGAAGTCCTCGCGATCCGTGGCGTTCACGACACGCTGCAACTCGCGCAGGATCGCCACGCGCGTCGCTTCACGGTCGCGCAACACACGCACCTCGTCGAAGCCGTAACGACGGTCGAGCACGTGCTCGAGCAGCGTGACGTCGTTGACGCAGCCGCGCAGATCGGGGATGTCCGGGCTGACGTAGTCGTTGATACCGATCAGCAACGCGCGGCGTTGGCCGCGAGGCGCGTCGACCTGCGGCTCCTGACCGAGGACGAACAGGGACAACAGCGTGAGCAACATGGTTCTTCCTCGATCAACGTGGCCGCGGCGCGCCGACCGTGCCGCGCCGTGAGCCCTGGACGAAGTGGGTGTTGGCCGACGAGCCGTAGTCGAGCGCCGCGCCGCTGCTCAGCGCCGCGAGGGCCCCGTCGGGCTGGCGCAGATGCGGGACCAGTCGATCGCCCACGGCCACGAACACGACGTCGCGCAGCGGGTCGTCAGCGGGCCGCGAAGGATCGGCAGTCGCCGTCAGCCGGGACACCGCGCCGAGATCCTGTTCGGTCAACGCGCCGAGGGCGCCCGAGACCGGATCCAACTCGTACCGCAGCAGCCGCCGGGCGCCGCCGAGCGCCGTTCCCGAGAGGTAGAGTTCGCGCCCCGTGGGATCGACGGTGAGGTCGTCGACCGACTCGAAGCCGCTGCAGTCGTTCCCCATCGAGAACGCGCCGCCGTTGTCGCCGACGAAGTAGGCGCCGACCTTGGCCAGCGCGGACACCGGGTCGCGCAGCGCCACGTAGAGCACACTCCCGCTGGGATGCAGGGCCAGCTGCCCACCTTCGGTGACCACACACGGCATCGCCGCCGACGCAGCCAGGAAGTCGATCAGACCGCCGGCCGTGAGCACGAAGTCCGCGAGGCGATAACCGCCGCCGTCGCCGAGGTCCTCGGTCAGGTACAGACGCCGGCCGTCGGCGCGCACGGCGAGGTCACCGATCAGCCCGCGCACCGCGGTCTGCGGTTCGCCCAGCGTGCCATCGTCGAGGATCGGCGCGATGGCCAGCACACTGCGGTGCACCGCGGGTTGACGCTGCACCACGTAGAGCACCCTGCCGAGCGGCTCGACGAACACATCCAGATCGGCGAAGGCGCCGTCGTAGGCGATCGTGCGCGGATTGGTCGGCGTCGCGCCGAACTCCGCAGCGATGACGTCGAACGCCGCCGTGCGCGCATCGACGCGCAGCGCGGTGATCTCGGCGCCGCCGCCGGTGTCGCGCACCGAGTAGGCATAACCGCCGCCCGGATGCACGGCGAAGCGCTGCGGTGAGCCCGGCAGGGTCGCCGCACACACGCGCTCGAAGGTCGCGTTCGAAGCGCCGCCGACCAGCCGGTCGAACACGACCTGATCGGCTGTCGATCCCGACGCCGTGAGCCCCGAGACCACAGCCGCCTCGACCCCCATGCCGTAGCTGGTGCCGCTGACGGGTTCTTCGAGTCGGAAGTCCCAGGTCACCGGGGCCGTGGCGGCGTCGTCCGCGGTCTGCGCGGCCCTCACCCGCAACGCCAGTGCGCGTGGCAGTTCCAGTTCGGCGATGCCGTCGGCGGGGATCAGGTCCGACACCAGCGACAACGGCGCCCCCGAGAAGTCCAGACCGTCGAGCCGCAACTGCAGCGGTTCCCCGCCGTCGTTGACGAACAACAAGACAACCGTCTGGTCGCCGCCGTTGCGGGCCAGCTCGCCGATGCCTGCCCCGATCATCGCGGGGCCACAAGCAGCCGCCACGATGGCGACGAGCGGCAGGAGACGAGGAAGACGCCTCACGAGCCACCTCCCTGGCCATTGCCGAGACAGACGATGGTGCGCGAGCTGCGCCGTCCGCCGGCGACGTACTCGATCACGATGCGGTTCTCGCCGGGGTGCGCGGTCAGCTGCAGTTCGGGCAACGGCACGCGGAACGTGCGCGCACCGACCTGCTGCTGGGAACGCGGCGGCAGGGTCGTCGCGTCGAGTTCGACGGCGACGACATCGTCGACCAACACGACGAGAGCACCGATCAGTTCGTGTGCGACCACGACGCCGCGCAGCGTGAATGCCTCGGCGACCCTGGCTCCGTTGGTGGGCGCTTCTATACGCAACTCGCCGAGCAGCTCACGTTCGTCGCCGGCGAGACCCGATTTCAGGTAGCCGGCAAGTTCGCCGGCGGCGTGCGCCACGGCCGCCGCGGTGAGACTGCGCGCTGTGGCGGCGTCGCCGTCGGCGGTCAACGGCGGCGGGATCAGCAGGCTCTGCAACGTGCCGAACGACGCCGCGTCGTTGCGGTCGAAGAAGCCGAGCCGCACGTTTCGCACCGTGCCGTCGAGATCGGCGATCGCCTGACCGTTGTGCGGGTTGACGACCTGCCAGTCGATCTCGAGCCCGGCCAGGTAGTCGGAGTCGGCGACGAACAGCCCGCCGATCCAGGTCGTCAGCCACAACAGCGACGACAGCAGACCGTCGGTGGAGCCGCCCTGGAACGCGAAGTTGGCGGCGACCAGGCGCGGCCGCAACAGCAGGTCCGCACCCGCGGCTTCGGCCTCGGCCAGGTCGTCACCGCCGACGGCGGTGACGACGCTGGCCGCACGCAAGGTGCGCAGATCCGCCATCAACGCCGTGTGCAACCCCGCGGCAGTGAGCTCGTCACCGAGCGCCGTTGCGGCGGCGAGATCCAGCTCCGGTGCGATCTGCAGCGGCGCGACCGCGACCCGGAACGGCGCCGGCGACGCGGCACGCAGGTCGCTGGCCGACGCCAGGCGATCGACGAAACTGCCGGTCGCACAGCCGGCCAACAGACACAGGGGCATGACGGTTCTGGGGTTCATGACACGACTCGGAACGGTGTTGGGCGGCCCGGGAATCAACGCGCCAACTGCTGCACCCGCGCGCTGAACTTGCGCACCGCGGCGTCGAGCGAGGGCACACCGTGCCACTCGACCGCGCGCACGTTCGCCTCGAGCTTGCCGTTGCGCAGCGCCAGACCGGTGATGCTCTGCACCTGCGCGAGCCCGTATTCGCCGGCCGTCTTGTTGAGCAGTTCGAGCAACTGCTTGGGCACGTACTTGTCGAGATCGTCGAACACTCGCGCGAAGCCGAGCTTCTCGCCGACGAGGTCCTCGGCGGCGTCCACGACCTTGTTCTCGAAGTCCTTGAGCAGACCTTCGATCGGCTTGAGCGCCGCCGGCAGGTTGACGCCGAGGTTGAGATCGAGGCGGCCGAGGCTGACCTTCTTGAGCTGCAGGCCGTAGCCGACGACCGCGAACTCGAGGTTGCCGGACAGATCGCGCCGCAGCGACGGCGACGCCTTGAACTGGTGCTTGGCGGGGCCGAGCTCACCCTTGACCGCGAGATCGAGCAAGCGGCCCTTGCCGATCTTGAAGCTGACGCGCACGCGATCACCGCTGATCTGCGCGCTGCCCAGCGTGATCTTGAAGTCACCGGGCTCGACCGATGCCGCGAGCGAACCGCCGAAACCGTTGACGCGCGCATTGGTCGCGCCGATGCCGGTCGAGAAGCTCGACGGCGCCCCGACGCGGCGCAGCGCGGTCGGCGTCGTCCAGGTCAGCTTGTCCGAGCTGACGTCCAGGCGGGTGTTGCCGATCGCGAAGCAATCCAGCCACAGCTGCTGCATCGCCCCCTGATCACCCGAGAGCAGCCTGGTGACGCTGCGCTGCCAGCCCGACAGCGGCATCGCCGGCTTGCTCTTGCTCGACAGGCGACCGTTGGCGCGGATGTAGGCGATCTGCGCGACGAACGGCTTGAACGCGGCGGCCTTGCCCAGCTGCGCCTTCTGCGCGGCCGAGAGGCCCGGGTATCGTTCCCAGTAACGCGCCAGCTGATCGACCTGCGGCGCCGCGGCCTCCTGCACCAGGTGCAGGAACAACGACTCCCAGGGGCCGGCGTAACGACTCGAGGCACCACCGGCGCGGCCCACCATGCTGGCATTGGCCACCTTCGCCCGCGGCTCGGTGCCGCCGCGAAGGTCGCGGTCGCCGACCGCCTCGGTCGCCGCACCCGACGCAGCGACACGCAGGTCCTCGATCACCCAGGCCTCGGGATCGTCGAACAACGCCACGTCGCTGCCGTCGGCCATGGGCAGGTCGCGCGTATCGACGTCGGGGTACTTCTCGTTGACGTGCAGGCCGAGCGCGACGGCGAGCATGATCTGCGCGCACATCGCGCCGGTGCCCGCGGCCCCGCCGATCACGCCACCGGCGATGCCGCCGCCGAGGGCGCCAGGGCCGGTTTCGCTGAGCGCGATGGCGCCGATCCCGGCGCCCGTGGCCGTCAGCGTCGGCGGCCAGACGACGCCGCTGACCATGATCAGGTTGACGGCGTGGAATGCGGCCTCACGCTGGCTCATCGAACCGTCGAAGCCCTTGAGGTTCTCGTCGACGAAGTCCGTGTAGATGTTCAGCAGCTTGAGGAACGACTGCATCATCTCGTCGTTCGCGTTCAGGTCGCGGTCGCCGATCAGGGTCGGATCCGCGCACACGACGTTGTCGGGCACGGCGCCGTCCCAGAGCACACCGCGCGCTTCGGCGGGCACCTCGAAGGTCTTCTCTTCTTCGCCTTGGGCGAACAGCGGTGTGGCGCCGAGACCGAGGCTCAGCAGGGGAATGACGTAGGTCTGCAGATTCATGCGATTGGGTCTCCTGTTGGGGTTCGCCCGCCAGGCGTGCCGACCCGATCGCGTTTTCCGCAGTTCCGTTCTTTTGTTCAGTCGCCGGCGCCGCGCAGCTCACGCAACAGGAACGCGCGGGCCAGTTCCCACGCCCGGTGCACGGAGGTCGTCGACTTGCCGATGGCCGCCGCCGTCTCCTGCAGCGTCAGCCCGGCGAAGAAGCGCATCTCGACGATCTGTTCCAACTCCGGGTCGCGCATCGCGAGGCGTTCGAGCGCCGCCTGCAGGTCGAGGACGTCGGCGCGATCGTCGGCGGCCGGACCGATCGCGATCGCCAGCGACTCGGCGTCGTCGCCCCCGACCGTGCGCCGCCGGCGCCGCGCGTTGTCGACCAGCACGTTGCGCATCACCCGCCCGGCGAGGCGCAGGAAGTGCCCCCGATCATCCCAGCCACCGCCCGGGCTCTGCTGCAGGCGCAGCCAGGCCTCGTGCACCAGCATCGTCGGCTGCATCGTCACTTCACGCGACTCGCGCCGCATCAGCGAGGCCGCCCGTTCGTGCAAGTGGGCGTACAGCACCGGCATCAGTTGCTCCGCCGCCACCGCGTCACCGTCGCGCATGCGCGCGAGCAGCTGCGTGATCATCGGCTCGGCGGGTTCGGCCATGGGCGCGGGCGATGGTAACAGGGCATCACCCCCGGACGACGGCGAGTCCGGGACCCGGGGCGGCGGGTTGTCGTTTGTACGCGGTACCGTATGCAACTTGACAGGGGAGGCGAACTGGTCCAGTCTCTGGCGCCCGCGATCCGATCGAGTTGCTGATGTTGCGCCGCGTTTACCACGAGAACCTGCACCGCATCGCCTTGGCGATGGGGTTGATGGTGCTGATGGTGGCGGGGTTCGCGGCGCAACGCGCGGTGACGCATTGCCGCGGCATGCTGGCGACTGGCGAAGCAGCGGCGAGCCAGGAATCGGGAACGGTCCCGTCCTGCTGCCGGCCCGCGACGCGCGACTCCGTCGCATCGACGTCGCCGGCGCAGAGCTGCTGCGCCGCCGGTTCGTGTCATTGCGCGAAGAAGGGGCACGTCACCGGGCGATCCGCGCGCGCGGTCGTCGATCCGCGCGATGGCGATTCGATCGGTGCTGCAGGTTGCGGCGCCGACTGCTGCGTGGCGGTGGACGTGAGCGTGCCGACGGGTCCGTTGCCGAAGGCGTTCGACCTCGACCTGCACCTGCCGATGGTGGCGACGTTCGTACCGCCGGCAACTCACCTGCCGTCGATCACGGACACCTGGTTACCGCCGTTCGCCACGGGTCCACCGCGCCCCGACCCGCACCTCGCGCTGCGGCGCACGACGCTGCTGCTGATCTGATCCGCCGTCGGCGTGGCCCGGAAGCTCGTTTCGAGCCTCCGGCCGTGTCGACCGGTGGGCTCGCGACCGACCCATCGGCCTCCTCCTGGCCCGCATCGCAGCCACCCGCTGCGCTCCTCCGATGGTGTCCCGCAACTGCCTGTTCTCACTGCTGCCGCTGCCCCTGCTCACGCTCGCCAGCTGCACGGTCTACGTCGAAGACCACGCCGACGTCGCGCTGATCGCGCACGAAGCGAGCCTGCGCGCCGGCGGCACGTTCACGCTCGAGCGCGCCTTCGCCACGGCCATCGAACACAACCCTGCCCTGCTCGCCGCGGCGTCGCGGGCACGCGCGGCCGGCGCCGTGATCCAGCCGTTGACCCTGCAGAGCGAGTGGCGCAGCGGCACCGAGATGCTGGGCGTGATGCTCGATCCGATCGCGGTGCTGGGCCTGGGTCCGCGCGGCGGCGCCATCGGGCGCGACGACGCCCTCGCCGCCCAGGCCGCGGTCGCGCTCGTCAACGAACGGTGGCGCGTGCTCGGTGAGGTCGCCGAAGCGTTCGCCGTCGACGCCGCGCTGGCCCCGCTGAGCACGCCCTCGATCGACGTGCGCGCCGACGACTACCGCGCCGCGGGACTGGCCGCGCCGGTGGCGACGGCCAGCCTCGCCGCCAGCCAGCAGGCGGCGCTCGCCGAGGACGCCGCGCTCGTCAGCGAACGCACCGGCAACCTCGCGCGGTTGCGCGCCCTGCTCGGCCTGCCCAACACCGCGACCCTGCAACTCGTGCACGAACGGCAGCCGTGGCGCACGTTCGCGGCCGGTGACGACGCGCTGCTACAACGCCCCGACCTCACGCTGGCGACCTCACGCTGGCAGGTCGCCGACGCCGAATTCCGGCAGGCGGTCGCCGACCAGTATCCGTCGCTGATGATCGGCCCGGAGTTCCCGCTGACCGGCGGCCCACTCGAGGCGATGGCGGTGTTGCGGGTGCCGCTGCTGCAGCACGGCATGGCGGCGAGTGCGCGCGAACGGCGCCAGGCGGCGCGCGAGGACCTGCTCGGCGCGGTCCTGCAGGTGCTCGCCGAAGCCACCTCGGCCGACAGCAACCACACCGCGGCCGCAGCGATGCATTCGGCCACCGCCACCCGTCAGCGCGCCAGCGCCGCCGCGCTGCAGGCCGCGCTGGTCGCGGTCGAGGTCGAGGTCGATGCGTTCGGCGCGCTGGCCGAAGCCGCCGTCATGGCCATCGACGACACCCGCATGCTGCGGCAAGCGAGCGTCGCCGCCGCCCGCGCCGAGGTGCGTGCCGCAGTCGCCCACGGCTGGCCAGCGATCACCGCGGAGGAACAGCCATGAGCAAGGTCGACCTCTCCGCGCTGCGCATGAGCGAGAAGACACCGACGGCACCGCGCCGTCCGCTCGCGCCGCGCCTCCTGACCGGCGCATTCGCCGTGCTCGCGCTCGCCGTGATCCTGTCGTTCGTATGGCCCCTGCTGATGCCGACTCGCCACGTGCCGATGGCGCCGGTTCGCGCCGGCACCACCGCCACGTCGGCGTCGACGATCGCCGCCGAGGCCGTCGGCTGGGTCGAAGCGGACCCGTTCCCGGTGTGGGTGCGGCCACTGGTAGCCGGCCGCATCGAGAGCATCGAAGTGCTCGAAGGCGCCGTGGTCGAACAGGGCAAGACCGTGATCGCGCGCCTGGCCAGCGCCGAACTGCTGGCCGCGCACGATCGCGCCCTGGCCGCGCAACTCGAGCAGCAACGCGCCGTGGCGGTGGCCGAGACCGAACTGCACCTGGCCCGAGAACGTCTGCTGCAGAACGCCGAAGCCCGGCTGCGGCTGGTCGAGGCGCAGACGATGCTGCACCAGCTGACCGGCAAGGTCGCGGCGGCGACCAGCGCCGTGCCCAAGGCCGCCGCGATGGTGCGGGAGGCGACAGCGACGGCCACCGCGCAGGACCGCCTCGCCGCGGCCGGCACCAGCAACGAGGTGGCCCGCGAACGCGCGCATGCCGCCGTCGCCGCCGCCGAAGCCGCACACACCGCCGCGGTCGGCGAGCTCAACGCCGCCGAACAGGAACTCGCCGCCGCGCACGAACGCGTCGCGTTGGCGACCGAGTTGCGCGACGGCCCCGTCGACCTGCGCCTGGGGGTGTCGATCGAAGAACACAAGCTGGAACGCGCGCGCGCCGCCGCAGCGTCGGCCGACACCGACGTCCAGGTCGCCGCACGAGAACTGCATTGGACCACGGTGCTCGCGCCCGCCAGCGGCGTGGTGATGCGCCTCGACGCCGCGCCCGGGATGATCACGGGCCCCGGCGCCGAACCGATCGTCGCGATCTACGACCCTGCCCACCTGCGCGCGCGCATCGACGTGCCGCTCGCTTCGGTCGCGGCGATCCACGCCGGCCAGCAGGTGCAGATCCGCTGCGAAGCCCTCGGCACCGCCGTGGTGCGCGGCGTGGTGCAGCGCCTGCAGCACGAGTCCGATCTGCTCAAGAACACCCTGCAGGTGAAGGTCGAACTGCTCGACGCGCCGCCGCTGCTGCGGCCCGAGACCCTGGTGCGCGCCAACTTCCTGGCCACCGCCGGCGAACAGAGCACCGGCCCCGCGACGTTCCGCGTGCCGCGCGCCGCGGTGGCCGGTGACAAGGTGTTCGTCTTCGACCCCGTCGCGCACGTCGCACGCGCGATCACCGTGCAGGTCGTCGGCGAGAGCGACGGCGACGCGCTCGTCAGGGGCGAACTGTCCGTCGCGCAACACGTCGTGCTCGCGCCCGTGCGCGACGGCGAACGCATCGAGGAACAACAATGAGCCTGATCGAACTGCGCGGCGTCACCAAGACGTTCCGCTCCACCTCCGAGGCGGTGACGCCGATCTCGCACCTCGACTTCGACATCGAGCAGGGGGAATTCGTCTGCCTGATGGGCCCGTCGGGCAGCGGCAAGACCACGCTGCTGCATCTGCTCGCCGGCATCGACCGGCCGACCGAGGGCACCGTCAAGGTCGGCGGCGAATTGGTCTCGGCGATGAGCCCGAGCCATCTGGCCAGGTGGCGCACGCGCGCCGTCGGCTACGTGTTCCAGCAATACAACCTGATCCCGGTGCTGACGGCCTACGAGAACGTCGAGGTGCCGTTGCTGCTGCTGCGGCTGTCGCGCGACGAACGCGAACGCAAGATCGGCACGGCGCTGGCCGCGGTCGATCTCACCGACCGCATGCACCACCTGCCGCGGCAACTGTCCGGCGGCCAGCAGCAGCGGGTCGCGATCGCGCGCGCGATCGTCGCCGATCCGCTGGTGGTGTTCGCCGACGAACCGACCGGCAACCTCGACCGCACCGCCGCGACGATGACGCTCGAACTGCTGCGGCGCCTCGTCGACGAGTTCGGCAAGACGCTGGTGATGGTCACGCACGACCCGCAGGCGGCCACGGTCGCCGATCGCGTCGTGCACCTCGACAAGGGCCAGATCGTCGACGAGGTCAGCCATGCGTGAGCTCTTCGCATTCCTGCCCTACGTGCTGCGCACCACCAGCCGGGCGCGCATGCGCTCGTTGCTGACGCTGCTCGGCGCGGCGCTGGCGATGACCCTGTTCGCGTTCGTGCGCACCGTCGACGGCGGCGTCGCCGGCCTCGCCGAGAAGGCCAGGCAACCCGTGCTGGTGGTGTTCCAGGACAGCCGCTTCTGCCCGCTGACCTCGGACCTGCCGCTGCGCTACGAACGCGATCTGCGCAAGATCGACGGCGTCGAGGACGTGCTGCCGACGCTCGTGTTCATCAACTCGTGCCGCTCCAACCTCGACCTGGTGACGCTGCACGGCGTGACGCCCGAGGCGCTCGACAAGCTCTACGACCTGCGCGTGTCGTCCGGTTCGATCGGGGCCTGGAAGCAGAAGGGCGACGGCGCGCTGGTCGGCGAACGCCTCGCCGCGCGACGCGGCCTCGCCGTCGGCCAGCGGGTGCGGCTGGGCGAGGTCGACGTCGAGGTCTCGGGCATCGTCGACAGCAACACGGCGGGCGTCGCCAACCTCGCCTTCGTGCACCTCGACCAGCTGGCGCTGGCGCGCGACCGACAGGGTGCGGCGACGCAGTTCCTGGTCAAGATGCGGCCGGGTGCGGACGAGACCGAGGTCGCCGAAGCGATCGACCTGCACTTTCGAACCGACGAGTCACGCACCGACACCAAGAGCATGCACGCGTTCGTGGCCGCGGCGATCGGCGAGATCACCGAACTGGTCGAGTTCGCGCGCTGGCTCGGCTATCTGGCGGTGCTGGTGGTCGCGCTGGTGCTCGCCAACACCGTGTTCATCAGCGCCGAGTCGCGCGCCGCGGAGATGGGCGTGCTCGAGACGATCGGCATGACCAAGGGCAAGCTGGTGGCGCTGGTCGCGAGCGAAGGCATCGGCCTGGGCCTTCTGGGTGGCGCGATCGGCACGCTGCTGGTCGTGGTGATCCTGCTGGTGCACCCGGTGACGCTCGGCGTCGAAGGTTACGGCATCGACCTCGTGCCGACGCTGAACACCGCCGCGACCTCGATGGCGGCGGCGCTGCTGACCGGCGCGTTGGCGTCGCTGCCGCCGGCGATCGCGGTGGCGCGCAGGCCGTTGCACCTCGGCGTCAAGGCGGAGTGAGCCGATGCTGCCGTTCCACTACATCCTCCGCAACATCCTGCGCCGCGGCACCCGCACCGCGGTGACCGCGCTCGGCATCGCCATCACCACGATGCTCGTGATCGCGATGCACACCTTCGCCAGCGGCCTGTCGACAGCCGCCACCGGCACGGCGCGCGACGACGTCGCCGTGGTGCTCGGCGTCTCGGCCGAAGTCGACCTGGTGCGTTCGGTGATCACACGCGGTCACGCCGAGGTCGCCGCCGCGTCGATGCCCGGAGTGGTCAGCGTGGCCGGACAACGCGCGGCATCGATCGAGCTGCACATCGCCACCCGCAACGGCAACCGCGTCGGTCTGGTGCGCGGCGTGACCCCGGCGGCCTACCTGGTGCACACGCCGGTGCAGATGGTGCAGGGTCGCGAACCGCGGGCGCCGTTCGAGATCATGGTCGGAGCGCTGGTCGGCGCCCGCATGGACCTGTCCCCCGCCGAGCTCGCGATCGGCGCGACGATGCGCCTCGAGCACCGCGACTTCACCATCGTCGGCCACTTCGCCGCGCCCGGCACGACCTACGAAGCCGAGATCTGGGGTCGCCTCGACGACGTGATGCTGAGCACCAAACGCGAGGACGTCTCGTGCGTCGTCGCGCGGCTGCAGACGACCGCGGCCCTGGCCGAGGCCCAGCTGTTCGCGGCGCGCCGCCTCGACCTCGAGATCTCGGTCGTCAGTGAACAGGAACTGCTGCGCGCGCTCGCCAGCAGCCTCACGCCGATCGCGGCGCTGGCGCGTTGGATGGCGCTGCTCGCCGTCGTCGCCGGCGCGTTCGCCTGCGCCAACACGATGTTCGCCGCGGTGCTCGCCCGCACCCGCGAACTGGGCACGCTGCGCGCGCTCGGCCATTCGCCCGTCGCCGTCGCTGTCGCCCTGGTCGAGGAGTCGGCGCTGCTGGCGTTCGTCGGCGGCGGCCTCGGCGTGCTGCTGGCGCTGGCGATCGGCGACGTGTCGCTGCGCTACCCCATGGGTGCGCTGCGGCTGCAACCGGACCTGGTCAGCCGCGCCATCGGTCTGGCCGCGGCGCTGGCTTCTGGCGTGCTGGGCGGCATCGTGCCGGCCGTGCGCGCCGTTCGTATTCCCCTTCCTGATGCCATCGGAGGCAAAGCATGACCCGCAGCAAGTCCCTGTTCCTCTCCCCTCTCGTCCTGTTGTTGACCGCGTGCGGCGGCACCACCGGCACCGCGACCATCACGCCGCCCAAGGCCTCACCCGACGTCGTCGCGAGGATGCTCAGCAGCGATCCCGGCGCCGCGGTCTCGGTGGTCAACGCCAAGCAGGACGGTCCTCAGGACCGCGTCACCGTGCACGGTCGGATCTTCCTTACCGTCAAGGACATGGCAGTCTTCTCGATCATGGACACATCGCTGCCTTACTGCGGCGAAGTCAACAAGGAGGACAACTGCAAGACGCCTTGGGACTACTGCTGCGACAAGGACAAGATCGCCGCCAACGCCCTACTCGTCGAACTGCGCAACGCCGACGGCAAACCGCTGGCGACGCCGGCGCTGCCCGACCTGCGCCTGCTCGACGAGGTCAAGGTCACAGGTCAGCTCACCAAGGACGAGCACGGCAACTTCACGCTCAACGCCGAAGGCGTGTTCAAGGTCGCGCGGCCGTCGCTGCCCGATGGCCTGCGCTGGCCGCAGTGAAGGCGAAACGTCCACGCGTGACCGCTGCGTCTTCGACGTCATCGGATCGCAGCGAGTGCGGTCGCCACCGCGGCCCCGGCCTCGGGTGGAGATTGGTTGGGGCGCGCCTTCATGGCACCCGGATACCAGCCCGATGTGGGGCCTGGATCCAACACTGAGCACTACGTCGGGTTTGCAGGCGGTCACGCCCTGCGAGCAAGCGCCGCTGAGCGGGTGACGCAGAAGGGGCAACGGTGCGAAGGGGGCCAGGCTCGGCGAGAGCTTGGAACTCCGAGATCTCGATGGACATCAAAGTCGCTCTGTTGTATATGTGCGCAATCAACATGGCGAAGACATCCAAGCGCGACGCCCGGGCTGCCAAGAGCCCGGATGGCGTAGCAACGGCTGGCGAAGCGACAGCCAAACCCAAAGTCCGCGCCGCCGGCAAACGCACCGCCCCGCTGCTACCGTTCCGCCCCAGCCACGGC
>CAYMPV010000014.1:25649-151834 GCA_964392305.1 uncultured candidatus Brocadiaceae bacterium | reverse complement strand
GTGGTGGGGCGTCGGATTGCTTTCCTCTTCCTCATCACCTGAGATCTACCAATGGGCTTGCTGCTCGGGTGCGTAGCAGCTCCGGGAATCAGCCGTGCGTCAACCGCTCGCAGAAGCGCCGGTGTTCCGCCGAAGCCGTGCCGCGCTCGATCGCTGTCCTGAGTGCCGCAACGTCGCCGGCGAGCAGTTCGCGGGCCGGCAGCCACAGCCCCGGAAACACCGTGCTGCGCAGCCAACCTTCAGTCGTTGCGACCATCGGCACGTAGTCGCCCTCTTCGAGGCGAAACCAGTCGATCGCGCCGTCGTCGACGCGATGCACGAGATACTCGGCCACGCCGCAGCGTCGGTACACCTTCAGCTTCTGGTGCAGGTCGTAGCTCACCGAGCTTGCCGCGACCTCGACCACCAGTTCGGGCGGGCCCTCCACGAACCCGTCGGCGGCGATGCGCGAGCGGCCGCCGCGTTGTTCCGGCAAACGCAGCATGAGGTCGGGTTGCGGCTCGTTGTCGAGGTCCAGTCGCAGCGTCGTATTGCCGCTCGCTTCGACGCCGGGCGTCAACGCTTCGTAGAACCCGAGCCAGATCGCCAGCAAGTGCTCGGGACGACCGTGCCGGCGGTAGCTGACCGGGGACCCCATGTAGACGACTCCTTCGATGAGTTCGGCCTTCTTCAGGTCGGGCATCGCCGCGTAGCGCCGCTCGAACTCGGTCCGCGAGAGGCGGTCGCCGGCGGTCAGCAGGGTGCGCGGGTCGTTCGTCATGAGTCTGGCCATGCATGCAGTCGCATGGTGGGGGGTGATTTCTACCAGAACTCCGTGAGGTAGGCCGGGTGCGCCCGCCGCAGGCAAAGCACGCCAGCGCAGCCAAGGTGCGAGTAGTCTGTGCAACCGCTCGACGACTGGCCACTGCGCCGATCGGTGAGCACAATTGGAGGCAATGCAAACGAGGGCGAGAAGCAGGTGGGTCGCGGGCTTGACGGTGGTGACAATCCTCGTCACTGCCGCGCTGGTCACCACCTGGATCCGGTACGAGGTCCCCGTGTCAGGTGTGCCCGAGGATCCGCCTGCGCCGCGCGCGAACGTGCCGGCGGCGCCGAGTGCTGATGCTGCCGTTGCGCCCGAGGTTGCTGCAGCGCGAAGCAGCGCCGTTGTCGAGACGGAGTCTGAACTGACCGGAAGGTGCGTGACGGATGATGGCCATGGCGTGGCCGCGGCGTTCGTCGAACTGGTGGTTGGTGGGGATGGAGTCGGCGGTGCAAGCAGAGTCAGCGGGCAGGGCAATGCAGACGGTGTGTGGGTGGTTCGTGTGCCGCGTTTGCCGGTTGGCCCGATCGTGATCACCGCGGACGCGGTCGGCTACTGCGCGGCGATCACTCGCGTCGATGCCGCGCTGGGCAAGGAGGGGGCGGATGGGGTGATGCGGGTCGATCTGGGTGATGTCGTGATGACCCGCGGGACCATGTTGGTCGGTCGCGTTCCGGCGAACGTTCCAGAACGCGTCAAGGTCACGCGGGTCGGCGCAGAGTTGGGTGACGTGCCATTGCACTGGGATGGCTCCACCGGATTCCGCAGCCAAGGGCGGATCGCTGCGGGGCGCTACCGGATCGTCTGGCCGAGCCAAGTGCAGGGGCGACTCGTTCCGGAGTACTTCGAGGTGCCGCGAGTCGATGTCTACCACCTCGACCTGGGCTTCGTGCCTAGTGGCGGCGAGGCCAACGTCATCAGCGGCCGGGTCGTGGACGTCGCAGGAGCTGCTGTCGCGAAGGTCGTAGTCGACGCCGGCGTCGGGCAAGCCGTGAGCGACGCTGACGGCAGGTTCGTCCTGGGGCTGCGCAGTCCCGAGGCCATCAGCGTTGCTCTGTGTGTGCGTCGATCGGCCGACTCGCAGATGCGGTTTCCCTTCCAATGCTGGTTTGGCGGTCGCCGCTACGTCGCTGGCGAGACCGACGTGGTGATCGTCCTGCGGCCGGCGTGGCGCCTGATGCTGTCCGCGCGAGTCCGGGACACGGGTGTGCCGGTCGATGCCTTTCGATACCGGGTGTTTGCGGACGAGTCCGCAAGCCAGACCGGACTCATCGAGGCGCTGCCGGGTGCGGACGGTGCGGTCGTGGTGGAGGGCGTTCAGGCCGGCGCGAACCGCATCATGATCCTCCCCAAAGCCGATGACCTGGCTCCGACCTTCGTCTCGGTCGATGTCCGAACGGACGGTCAGCTTGTCGAGGTGCCGGTCCCTCAGCGGCAGGCGCTCTGGGTCGAAGTCGTCGACGACGCAGGCAGGCCGATATCGGGCGCGAGTGTGATGTTGGTGACCGACAACCTCGGCAGGGGGGGAGAGGATCGGTGGTTGCTGTCGCAGCCTGTTACCGTCGAAGAGCAGTTCCGTCTCGGCGACGCAGTGCCCGTCCTGGCCGATCGCGGGGTCAGCGCCGGCGATGGCCGACTGCGACTGGGCGCTGGTCGAGTCGACGGTGGGTGGCTGCTCGTCCGCCACGACTCCGGGCCGATGGTTGCGCGCCAACTGGGTGCCGCCGAAGGGCGATCGACGGCTTCGCCGGTTCGAGTGGAACTGCCAGCGTGTGGCGGTCTCAGTGTGCAACTGCAGGGTCCGGGCATGGACGAGTGGGGCACCGGCAACGTGGGTATCAGGCTGCGGCCCGTTGGCGCTGACGTTGCCGCAGGGTATCGGTTGCCCGAGTTCGCTGACGTCGAGGTGCCGGTGGCAGGTGTGGTCCAGTTTCCCGTCGTGCCCGTCGGAGACTGGGCTGTCGATCTGATGCTCAAACGCGTGGGCGGGTGGGTCGTGTTGACCGAGGGTGTTGCGGTCGCTCACGTCGCTGCGGGTGCGACGGCAAGGCAGGTCTACACGGTCGGGTCCACCGCCGGCACCCTGTCGATTGAGCTGTCAGGCGATGGCGCCGGGAAAGTGGATGCCGGCCGGCTGGTTGGGAACGGCGAACTGGCTTTGGTCGTTCCGCGATTCGCGTTCGAAGACCGTCGTGTCACGGTGCGCGCTCCGTCGGGCGAATACGAGCTGCGTTTGCAGTGCGGCAACGGCACCACGCTCTGTGTGGGTTTGGTCACGGTAACCTCAGGGACAGCAAACGACGCAGCCAGCATCCAGTTGGAGGGGTGGCGTGAGCTGCGTCTGGTCGACGCCGTGACGAGTCAGCCGATGGCGGATGGGATGGCGGAGGTGGTTGCCGCGGGTGCCGGTTTCCGTCAGGTCACCAGCTTCGTCGGATCGGATGGAGCAGTGTTCATTCCATGTGCGCAAGGAACCCAGATCGACGTGACGTGGCGAGGCCGCGGGCCAGACATCCGGAATTCACAGTCGGCGTCGGTTGCTCGTGGTTCTGCGCAGGTCGTCAGCGAGGGGGCGACCGCGGTTGTGATGCAGTAGGGCGATGGCCCCGTCCAGAGCGCCTCAACATCGACATCCAGCCCACTGCCCGGCACGATCCCACTCCCCATGCCCGCCCTGCACCCGACCGAGTTCCGCGTGCCGCCCGTCGACGCGGTTGCGCTCGAGACCCGCGCCGCGCAACTCGCGACGCGCTCACTCAAGAAGGCCGCCAAGGTGCAGGGGTTGAAGATGGCCATTGCGATGATGGACCTGACCACGCTCGAAGGCATGGACTCGCCCGGCAAGGTGCGGCAACTGTGCGGCAAGGCGCGGCGGCCGTTCCCGGCTCGGGACGACATCCCGTCGTGCGCGGCGGTGTGTGTCTATCCGGACCTCGTGCCGGTCGCGGTTGCCGCGCTCGCCGGCAGCGGCGTGCAGGTCGCGTCGGTGGCCACGGGGTTCCCGTCGGGGCGAACGGATCGGCAGACCAAGCTGCGTGAAGTCGAACTGGCGGTCGCGGCGGGCGCGACCGAGATCGACATGGTGATCGACCGCGGCGCGTTCCTCGCGGGCCGCTACGGCGACGTCTACGACGAGATCTGCGCGGTCAAGCAGGCGTGCGGCGAGGCGCACCTCAAGGTGATCCTCGAGACCGGCGAAATGCAGACCTACGACAACATCCGCCGCGCCTGCCGCATCGCGATGCTGGCCGGCGGCGACTTCGTCAAGACCAGCACGGGCAAGGTCTCGCCGGCGAGCACGCTGCCGGTGGTGTTGCTGATGCTCGAGGCGGTGCGCGACCACTTCCTGGCCACGGGCCGCATGGTCGGCGTCAAGGCCGCGGGCGGCATCCGCACCGCCAAGGACGCGCTCAAGTACCTGGTGCTCGTCAACGAGACCTGCGGCGACGCGTGGCTGTCGCCGCAGTGGTTCCGCTTCGGCGCGAGTTCGTTGCTCAACGACGTGTTGATGCAACTCGAGAAGGAACGCACGGGCCGCTACCAGCGGCCGACCGACTTCAGCACGGACTGACCGCCATGGCCAAGAAGACCGTTTCCGAGATCGTCGCCGCGCCCGAGCTGTCGTTCGGCGGCAAGTGGTCGTACGCGCCGTCGCGCGAGGCCACCGACCACGTGCAGATCGCCGCGCGCAGCGAACTGTTCGTCGGCGGCGAGTTCCGAAAGCCGAAGAGCAAGGCGTACTTCGCCACCGTCAACCCGGCCACCGAGGAGGTGCTCGGTGAGGTCGCGTCGGCGGGGGCCAAGGACGTCGACGCGGCGGTGCAGGCCGCGACCAAGGCGCTGCCGGCGTGGCGCAGGCTGTCCGGCGAGGACCGCGGCCGCTACCTGTTCCGGATCGCGCGCATCCTGCAGGAACGCGCGCGCGAGTTCGCGGTGCTCGAGACGCTCGACAACGGCAAGCCGATCGCCGAGACGCGCGACGTCGACGTGCCGCTCGCGGCGCAGCACTTCTTCTACCACGCGGGCTGGGCCGACAAGCTCGACCTGCTGTTCCCGGGCGCGCGCCCCGAGCCCTACGGCGTCGTCGGGCAGGTGATCCCGTGGAACTTCCCGCTGCTGATGGCGGCGTGGAAGATCGCGCCGGCGCTGGCGGCCGGCAACACGGTCGTGCTCAAGCCCGCCGAGACCTCGCCGCTGACGGCGCTGCGGCTGTGCGAGGTGCTCGCGCAGGCGGAGCTGCCCGCGGGCGTGGTCAATGTCATCACCGGTGACGGCGCGACGGGTGCGGCGCTGGTGCGGCACCCGGGGCTGCACAAGGTCGCGTTCACGGGCAGCACCGAGGTCGGCAAGGAGATCCAGCGCGCGCTCGCCGGCAGCGGCAAGGGGCTCACGCTCGAGCTCGGCGGCAAGGCTGCGCATCTGGTGTTCGAGGACGCGGCGCTCGACCAGGCGGTCGAAGGCGTGGTGCGCGGCATCTTCTTCAACCAGGGACATGTCTGCTGCGCGGGCTCGCGCCTGCTCGTTCAGGAGAGCGTGTCCGAGCTGTTCGTCGACAAGCTGCGGCGACGCATGGCGCGCATCCGCGTCGGCGACCCGCTCGACAAGAACACCGACATGGGCGCGATCCACAGCAAGGCGCAGCTGTTACGCATCCGCGAGCTGTGTGCGGCCGGTGTCGCCGAGGGCGCGGACCTGTTCCAGAGCGCGTGCGAACTGCCGGCGCGGGGCTTCTGGCATGCGCCGACGATGTTCACCAACGTGGCGATGAGTCAGCGCATCGCCCGTGAGGAGATCTTCGGGCCGGTGCTCGCGGTGTCGACGTTCCGCACGCCCGACGAGGCCGTGCAGAAGGCGAACGACACCAGCTACGGGTTGTCCTGTGGCATCTGGACCGACAAGGGCGCGCGCATCCTGTGGCTCGCGCAACGCATGCGCGCCGGGGTGGTCTGGAACAACACCTTCAACCGCTTCGACCCGGCCGCACCGTTCGGTGGCATGAGGGAATCGGGCTTCGGCCGCGAGGGCGGCGCCCAGGGGCTGCGCGCCTACGTGCGCCTGCCCGGAAGCCTCGTCGCCGGGTGAGCGGGGAGGTCGGCACTGCTGGGGGGAGGCCTGCGGAGGTTCGTCCTCACTGGACGGCGACCGCCAGGCCGATAGACCCGGTGCATGACTGACAGCGGTGTGGTGCAGCCCGGCATGCGGCCGGCCAGGGGACTCTTGCGGGAGATGGCGGACGCCAGCGTCACGCCGCTGGAAGAGCTGCGTCGTCGCATCGAGGACCTGATGGCCACGCTCGACATCGTGCTGGGCGCGTTGCCGAGCGATACGGCCGACGAGGTGCTCGACTTCGTCGATCAGATCGTCACCAACCTCTACAACGCCGACGTCGCCTTGCGTCAGTCGGGCCAGGGGCCGGCGCTGCAGTCGTTGGCGTTGGCCGAGAAGCGCATCGTGCGGCTGCGGGACCTGTTGGCTTCGTTGGGCTGAAACCGGCGAGCGCCGCGCGCGGACGTCACGGCGCAGCAGCTCAACGGTCGTGCTCGGCGACGAACGACGCGCCGCGTTCGACCGCACGCAGGGGGGCAAATGCCTCGTGCGTGGCGAGCGTGCGACCCGAGATCTCACTGGAGCCAAGACAGATCCGCAGGTCGGCGAGCACCTCGTCGAGTGTGCTTGCGTCGAGTGTGGCCGGGCGCGACGCCGCGCGGCGCAGTTGCAGCAACGCGCGCGCCAGGTGGAAGCGCGGTTGCATGCGTGGCCGCAGCGTGGCCGCGGTCTCGAGCATCGCCGCCGCCTGCTCGATCGCCTCGGCGTTCGGACTGTCGCGCAGCAGCGCGATGGCCGAGTCCACGTAGAGGTGCGGCACCCGCGGGCGGTTGGGCCTCGTCGATGCCGCGTCGGGCAGTTCGTACTGGCGTCGTTCCGCGGCGGTCAGTTCGCGCGGCGCAACCTGCTTCGCGGCAGCCAGGGGGTCGAGGGGCAACAGTCGCTGGCTGCCGTTGGCCAGCTGCACCAGCAGGCTCTCACCATCGGCGGCGAACTGCATGCGCACGAACTGCTGCGACGGATCGTCCGGCGCCCAACGCAAGCGGCGCTGACCGTCGACCAGCGAGTAGATACTGGTCTCCTCGGGGGTGTGCACCGCCACGAAACGCCCCGCCGCGTCGCGGTGCAGCCAGCCGAAGTCGGCGGTCGGCGCCTTGAGACGCAACGCGGTGAGACCCGTGGCCACGTCCACGGCCAGCGCCGCGGAATCGTTGGCGTAGGTCAGCACGCGGCTACCGTCGGCGCTGAACCTCGCGTCGAAGGCGAAGGCGCGGTGTTGCAGTTCGCGCTCCATCTCGCCGGTGTTGATCGACCACAGCGTGGTGGTGTTGTTGCCGCCGTCGGCGGTGACCAACCTGGTGCCGTCGCGGTCGACGTCGACGTACTGGGTGCCGGGCAGCTCGCGGTCGAACAGCTGCGCGCCGCTGCGCAGGTCGAAGCAGACGACGCGGTTGACGTCGATACCGACGATGTGCGTCAGCCCGTCGTTGCAGCGCGATCGCTGCAGTCTGCGCGTGGTGCGGAACAGGGCCTGGCCGTCGGCGATGCGGACCACGAGGGTCTCGCCGGGCCGATCGACGATCAGCGCGTCGTGGCGCGGCGTCAGCGCCAGCCCCGGGTCGACCGGCAGCCGTTCCGCAAGGCTGCGCAGCTCGCGGCGGCTGCGCACCAGCGCTACCACCAGCCGTCCGTCGTTGCCCAGTTCGATCGCCTCGGTGCCCGGCGGCACCGGCAGCCAACGCCGTGGCGCTGCCAGCACCGCCGCCTGGGCCGCGTGGCGGTCCTCACCGAGCACCCCGGAACGCCAGCGGTGCACGGCGCCGTTGTGGCCGAACGCGTCGATCCACTCGCCGTCGGCGCTGACGAACGGGCGGTAGAGCGCGTGGTTGTCGCCGCGCAACGTCGCGAGGTGCGTGCCCAATTGGGGGTCGAAGGCGCAGAGGATGGGGCGGTTCTGCAGCACGGTCGCGAGCGTGTATGCGTTCGCATCCATCGCCGCGTGCGCGACGACGCGGTGCAGGCCCGTGGCCGCCAGCAGCACTTCGCGGCGGCTGCCGAGGTCCACGACCTTGTCCTGCCCGGTTCCGGTGAACACCGCCAGCAAGCCGGCGGCTCGGGCCAGCGCGATCGCGCTGCAGGCGGCCCCCGCGGGTTGCCAGGTGCCGCCGGCGTCGATGGTATCGATGGCATCGACGGCGCCGCTGGGGCCCAGGCAGACGAGCCAACGCCCGTCGTCGGTGAAGTCGAGACTCGGCATCGCGTGGGCCTCAGCCGGGGTCCGCTGCGGCACCAGCGTGTGCCGCAGCAGTTCGCGCCCGGTCGGAAGTTCGTGCACCACCACGACCTCGTCGGCGCGCAGCACGGCGAGCCGCCTGCCGTCGGCGGACAGTGCCATCGTGAGCAGCCGCTGGCCATGTTGGGCCAACACTTCGACGGCGCCGTCCTCGGTGACGCTGCGCAGCCCGCCGTCCGCGCAGATGGTCACGAAGCCACGGTGCTCGCCGACGAATGTGGCGGCGACGACTTCGTCGGGGTGCTGGACCCGCGCCAGTTCCCGGCCGGCGCGCAGGTCCAGCACGATCAGCAGGCCCGACTTGTCGAAGCTGAGGCCGCGGTCGCCGGTGCGATCGACCGCGAGCCCGGCCATGATCGCGTCGTGCAGGTCGAAGGTGTGGCGCACGGTGCCGGCCGGCAGGTCCAGGCACTGCACGAGCCTGGTGTCGTCGGCGCTGAGGCTGCAGCTCTCATCGGCGCTGCGGGCTGCCCAGCGGGTGGTCGCGTCGTGCAGGATCTCGCGACGCACTTCATGGGCCAGGCCCAACGTCGCGTACAGCGCCGCGTCGGCGTCTTCACCGGGAGCGTGTTCGGCGCCCTCGATCGCCAGCAGCAGCGCCAGGGTCGGTGATTCGGCGGCCAGGTTGATGGCCTGCGCACTGAGCCGGTGACCGATCGCCGCGCGCAGGTTGTCCTTGGCGACGCGGTATTGCCACAGCGTCGCGATCAGGCCGATCACCAGGGTCAGCAGCACCGCGACGCTGCTGGCGGCGACGACGCGGTGACGGCGCACGAACTTGCGCGCCCGGTAGCCGAGGCCCGGTGGACCGGCGAGCACGGGTTCGTGGCGCAGGTGCCGTTCGAGATCTTCGGCGATGTCGTCGGCGGACTGGTAACGCCGCGTCGGGTCGCGTTCGAGCGCACGCAACGTGATCCAGTCGAGGTCGCCGCGCAGCCGGTGTCGCAGCGTCGTCGCGCTGACGCCGCGGGTGCTGGCGATGGCGTCATCCTGTCCGGTCACGGTGGTGCTCGGTCGCCTGGCCTCGACCTCTCGCACCCGTTGCAGGTACCCGAGCAGGCCGCGCTCCCGCAGTTCGGTCGGATCGTGCGGCAGCCGGCCCGTGAGCAGTTCGTAGAGCAACACGCCGAGCGAGTAGACGTCGCTGCGCACGTCGACGTGGCCGCCCGTGAGGTCGGCCTGTTCGGGGCTCATGTAACCGGGAGTGCCGATGCACTTGCCTTCGACGGTGCGGAACTCGCCGAGCGCGTCGTCGGCGAGCCCCTGCGTCGCCTTGGCGATGCCGAAGTCGATGATCTTGGGCACCGGCGTGCCGTCGATGGTGGCGACGAGCACGTTCGATGGTTTGAGGTCGCGATGGATGATGCCCTTCTGGTGGGCGTGGTGCACACCGCGACAGACCTGCACGAACAGCTGCAGGCGTTGGGGCAGGCCCAGCCGACGGTTGTCGCAGTAGGGGGTGAGCGACAGGCCGTCGACGAACTCCATCGCGAAGAACGGCAGCCCGGCCTCGGTGCTGCCGGCGTCGTAGATCTGCGCGATGTTGGGGTGGCTCATCATCGCCAGCGACTCGCGTTCGAGCTTGAAGCGGTCGATGACCTGCGCGGTGTCCATGCCGGCGCGCAGCACCTTGAGGGCGACCTGACGATGCACCGGTTGGTACTGCTCGGCGAGATGCACGGTGCCGAAGCCGCCTTCGCCGAGCAGCCGCAGGATCCGGTAGCGGCCGAGTTGCGGCTGGCTCGCGTCGCCACCGGTGTCGTCGCTTTGCTCGGCCTCGTCGTGCGCAGCCAGCAGCGCGCGCACCTCGAGGCCGACCGTTGGCTCGTCGCCGCACTGCGCGGTCAGCCACTGGTCACGCTCGGCGGCCGGAACGGCGAGCGCGTCGTGGAACAGCGTCTTGACCCGTTCCCACGTGGAGCCGTCCACCGTCAGCCCTCCGGCGTCACGTGGCGCTGCAGGAACGCGCGTGCGAGCACCCAGTCGCGCCGTGCGGTGCGGTCGCTGATGCCGAGCGCGGCGGCGACTTCGGCTTCCTCGAGGCCCGCGAACAGGCGCAGCTTGACCTGTTCGGCGAGGCGCGGATCGCGCTGTTCGAGCGCGCTGACCGCTTCGTCCAGGCACAGCACGTCGTCGGCGTCGGCCATCGTCGCCAACTGCAGGGCGTCGAGCGGCACCTTACGCTGCCCGCCGCCGCGCTTCTGACGGCCCCGGGCGCGCGCGTGATCGACGAGCACGCGACGCATCGTGTTGGCCGCCGCAGCGAGGAATTCTTGCCCACTCGCGAACGACTGCTGATTGCCGAACAGGCGCAGCCAGGCTTCGTGGACCAGGGCCGTGGCCTGCAGCGTGTGGCCGATCCGCTCCTGCGCCAGGTGTTGGCGGGCGATCCGCCGCAACTCCGTGTAGACGCTGGAGAAGGCGACGGCGCGCTGGTTGCTTGCCTGGTCGCCCGCAGCCTGCAGCAGCAGGGTGAGGCGCTCGGTTGATGGTGGTTGATCCGAGGGCATGGGACCGCGGCGCAGGATAGCCGCAGGCCCTGCCGTCTCGCCACGGACTGTGACTTCTGTCGAGATTCGTGTCCGCCGCCGGCCAGTTCCGGCGCCAGCTCCGGCAAGGGAACAAGCAGTCGATGCTGCTTTTGCATTCGGCCCCGTGCAAAGCCCCCGGCTCCAGTGCACGGGGCCGGACTTTTTGCCGACAATCCTGGCCGAGCGCATCGCTGTCTGACGCAAGGTCACCGTCATGCGCACCTCATCGTCGATCCGGCTGACGGTCAGCTTGTGGTGCGCGGCCGCGTCGGCTGGTGCCCAGGACCACGCCGCGGCCGGCACGCAGGTGGCCCCGGGGCTGTGGTCGGCGGCGTCGCCGGTGCGCGCGCCGGTCCCGGCGGTCCGCGACACCGCCTGGCCGCGTTCCGAGCTCGACCGGTTCGTGCTCGCGCGCCTCGAAGCGGCAGGCCTGTCGCCGGCGCCGCAGGCCGACCGGGCGACCTTGCTGCGGCGCGTGACCCTCGACCTGACCGGACTGCCGCCGACCCCCGAAGAGCTGGCCGCGTTCCTGGCCGATCCGGCCGACGATGCCTACGAACGCGTCGTCGACCGGTTGCTCGCTTCGCCGCAGCACGGCGAACGCATGGCGCAGTGGTGGCTCGACCTGGCGCGCTACACCGACACCAACGGCTTCGATTTCGACGGCGACCGGCAGATGTGGGCGTGGCGCGACTGGGTGGTGCAGGCGTTCGCCAGCGACATGCCGTACGACCAGTTCACGATCGAGCAGCTCGCCGGCGACCTGCTGCCGAACGCGACGCTGAGCCAGCGCATCGCCACCGGGTTCCAGCGCAACCACGCGGTCAACTTCGAGCAGGAAGGGCAGCCCGGCGAGTATCACCATCAGTACGTCGTCGACCGCACGGCGACGTTCGGCACGACGTGGCTGGGCCTGTCGGTCGGTTGTGCGCAGTGCCACGACCACAAGTTCGACCCGATCAGCCAGCGCGACTACTTCGGGCTGTACGCGTTCTGGAACCGCATGGACGAGAAGGGGCTGGTCGCGCGCGACAACGCCGAACCGTTCCTCGAACTGCCCACCGCCGAGCAGGGCAGCGAACTGCTCGGGCTGGAGCGGCAGATCGCAGCGGCGCAGGCGCGGCTGCAGCAGCAGGTGTCGGCGCGCCGCGCGGCTCGCGAGGCGTGGTTGCCGACGGCAGCGGTCGCGGTGCCGCCGACGGACGCGCTGTTGCACGCGCGGTTGCAGAACGCGGCCGGTGACGCGCATTCGGCCGGTGGCGTGATCGAAGGTCTGGGCACGGCCGGTTTCGTCGCCGGTGTCGATGGGCTGGCGCTCGAACTCGACGGGCGCGACACGTTCTTGCAGTGTGGGCAGCGCGCCGACCTCGACGTCGACCAGCCGTTCACGGCCGCGGCCTGGGTCTGCCTCGTCGCCAAGGACACGCCGGCCTCGCACACGGTCGTCGCCAAGATCGACGAGGCCCAGGACGGCAGGGGCTGGCGGCTTGGCGTCGACGATCGCGGTGAGGTGTCCGTGTCGCTGGTCGGTGGGCCGAAGGATCGGTTGTCGGCGTTCACGCGCACGACCATCGGCTGGGGCCGCTGGCACCACGTCGCGTTCACCTACGATGGCTCACGCCGGCGCCAGGGGCTGGCGCTCTACGTCGATGGCGTCGCGGCGGTGTTGGGGGACGGCGGCCCGGACGAGGGTGATCCGGCAGTAGCTGAACCCATCGACGCCGCCTCGCCTCAGCCCGCGAAGAAGCCGGAGAAGCGGCTGCTCGGCAGCCTGCGCAACGACGGCAACCTGCGCATCGGCGGCGTCGACGGCCTGCCGCTGCGCGGCCGCATCGACGAGGTGCGGTTGTTCGCGCGCGCGTTGACCGTGGCCGAACTCGGCGCGGTGGTGCTCGCGGACTTCGCGGCGATGCACGGGACCGAGCGCGACGAACTCGGCGAACGACTGTTCGTGCAGCACGGTGATCCCGAGCTCGCCACCCTCGAACACCATCTCGCGGACCTGAGGGCGCGCCGCGACGAGCTGTTGCAGAAGGTGCCCTTGGTCTCGGTGATGACCGAGATGGCGTCGCCGCGGTCGACGTTCCTGCTGCGCCGCGGCGACTTCCTGCAGCCCGGCGAGGAAGTCGAGCCGGCGATCCCCGCGGTGTTCGGCGCGCTGCCCGACGGGGCGCCGCGCAACCGCCTGGGCCTGGCGCAGTGGTTGGTGCGCAAGGACCACCCGCTGGTCGGGCGCGTGCACGTCAACCGGCTGTGGAGCTGGCTGTTCGGCCGGGGGCTGGTGGCGACGCCGGCCGACTTCGGCAATCGCGGCGAACGGCCCAGCCACCCCGAACTGCTCGACTGGCTGGCGCGCGAGTTCGTCGACGGCGGTTTCCGCCATCGCGCGTTCGTGCGCATGCTGGTGACCTCGGCGACCTACCGGCAGAGCAGCGACCATCGCGCCGAACTCGCCGCGGTGGATCCCGACAACCGCCTGCTGGGCCGCGCCGGCCGTTGGCGGCTCGACGCCGAGGCGCTGCGCGATCAGGCCTTGGCCGTCGCCGGTCTGCTCGATCGACGCGTCGGCGGCCCTGCGGTGATGCCGTGGCAACCCGAGGACCTGTGGCCCGAACCCTCGAAGGTCGCCGATCGCCATCGCCGCGGTCTGTACGTCAAGACCAGCCGCGGCCTGCCGTTCGTCGCCTTCCAGCTGTTCGACGCGCCGGCGCGCACTGTCTGCACCGTGCAGCGCGACCGCGGCACGACGCCATTGCAGGCGCTGGTGTTGTTCAACGATCGCAACTTCGTCGAGGCGGCGCGAGGCCTGGCGCAGCGACTGCTGGTCGAGCGCTGTGACGATGCGGGCAGTGAAGACGAGCAACGGCTCGAGCGCGCGTTCGCCTGGTGCACGCAGCGGCGGCCCAGCGATGCCGAACGCGCGCTGCTGCTGCAGCTGCTCGCGGCGCAGCGAGAACGTTATGCGGCAGACGCCGCGCTCGCCGCCGCGGCGGTCGCGATCGGCGATCTGGCGCCGCTGCCCGAGGTGCCGCCGTGGCAGGTCGCCGCGTGGACCGCGGTCGCGGCGGTGCTGCTCAACCTGGACGAAGTGCTGGTGCGTTCATGAACAGGATCTGCAGCCCGGTCGGCGCCACGCGCCGTGACTTCCTGCGCGGTTCGGCCGGCATGCTCGCGTCGCTGGCCATGCCGCTGCGGCTGGTGTCGGACCAGCGACCCCACTTCGCCCCGCGTGCGAAGTCGGTGCTGTTCTTGTTCATGCTCGGTGCCCCCTCGCAGATCGACCTGTTCGATCCCAAACCCAAGCTGCAGCAGCTCGACGGCCAGCCGATGCCGCAAAGCCTGGTCGCTGGCGCGGTGGTCGACCAGCTCAAGGGCCGCAACCTGGTCGCGGCGGGCTCGCGGTTCACGTTCGCGCCGCACGGGCAATGCGGCATGCAGCTCAGCGAGTTGCTGCCGCACCTTGGCCGGCACGCCGATCGCATCGCTCTGGTCCGGTCGATGACCAGCACGATCATCAATCACGTGCCGGCGCAGCAGATGTTGACCACGGGTTCGTTCGAACCCGGGCGACCGAGCTGCGGCAGCTGGGTGGCGCACGCGCTCGGCAGTCACAACCGCAACCTGCCGGCGTTCGCGACCATGCTCTCGGGCGGCGAAGCCGGTGATCCGCCGCCGCCGCTGCAACTGTGGGGCAATGGCTTCCTGCCCGGCAGGAACCACGGCGTCGTGTTGCAGAGCGGCGCGGAAGCGGTGCGCTTCCTCGCCGATCCGGCGGGAACGACGCGCGCCGGCCGTGAGCAGCAGTTGCAGGCCCTCGCGGCGCTCGATCGGCTGCGGCAGCAACAACACGGCCATGCCTCCACCGACGACCGCATCGACGCCTACGAACTCGCGTTCCGCATGCAGGCCGAGGTGCCCGAAGCCACCGACCTCGGCAGCGAGAACCCGGCGACGTTGGCGTGTTACGGCGCCGAACCCGGCACCCGGTCGTTCGCCAACAACTGCGTCATGGCACGGCGCCTGCTCGAACGCGGCGTGCGTTTCGTCCAGCTCGTCGACGATGGCTGGGATCATCACGGCCAGCTGGTGCGACGCCTGCGCCAGAAGGCCAGCGAGGTCGACCGGCCGATCGGCGCGCTGCTGACCGACCTGGCGTGCCGCGGTTTGCTGGACGAGACGCTGGTCGTGTTCGCCGGCGAGTTCGGCCGCACGCCGATGAACCAGGGCGGGCAGAGCGGCGACCGATACGGCCGCGACCATCACGGCCGCTGCTTCTCGATCTGGATGGCCGGCGCGGGCATCCGCGGCGGCGCGGTGGTCGGAGCGACCGATGAACTCGGCTTCGACGTCGTCGATCGGCCGTTCACCGTGCACGACCTGCAGGCGACGATCCTGCATCTGCTCGGTTTCGATCACGAACGGCTCACGTATCGGCACAGCGGTCGTGACTATCGACTGACCGACGTGCACGGCCAGGTGATGCGCGACGTGCTGGCCTGATCGTCGGTTCGGTCCCCGCGGCCGGCGCCCTCGCCGGCCGCGGGAATCGCGTCGCTCAGCCCTTCGGCTTCTGCGTCGGCTTGGGCTGCGGCTGCGGCGACGGCGCTGCCGGCTTGGGCGGGTTGGACTGGGCGGGCTTGGAAGGCGTAGCGCTCGGCTTGGGAGCCGACTGACCGGGCTTGGGCGTGTTCATGGTTCGTAGGATGGAGTTGAGATCAACGGCGAAGTGCCGCGCCGCTGCATGAGCAAGGCGTATGCCCGGGCCCGGGAGCGCTTCGACCTGTCGCTGCAAGCGCTCGCGCGAACATCCCTTGGGGCGGGAACAGGGCCGTCGCCAGGTCGCGCCGGCCCCGCGATTCGGCAACTTGCTTCCGATCCGGTTCGGCAGCACGATGCCGGGGCGGTGGTGCGATGCTGCTGCGAACGCTGACCTTCCTGCCGGCTGCCTTGTCGCGGCGTGTCGAGACCCTGCTCGAAGCCGAGCCCGTTCGTTGCAGCGTCGGCGGACGTTCGATCAAGGCGTCGCTGCGCGGCGTGCCGGTCGATCTGGTCCTGGTGCACGAGTCGCGTCTGGGTGCCGACTCCGAACTGGTCGTGGCCGAACTCGGTCGCGACGAAGGTCGCGACGTGATCGTGTTCGTCGCGCAGGAGGAACCGGTGTTGCGCGCGCGCTGGATCGCGGCGGGCGCGCTCGCGGTGCTCAACACTTCGCTCGACGACGTCGGTCTCGGCGAGGCGCTGCGCACGGTCGTCGGTCGTTGCCGCGCCGCCGCGACGCAGCGGCTGCGGGTCGAACGCGGGGAACCGCGCGCCTCGTTGGCCGACTTCGTCAGCCACAGCGACGAGATCCAGCGTCTGGTGGTCGTCGCCCGGCGCATGGTCGACAGCGACGCCACGCTGCTGGTCAGCGGCGAGACCGGCGTCGGCAAGGAACGCCTGGCCCGCGCGATCCACGACGAAGGGCCGCGGCGCAGCGGACCGTTCGTGGCGATCAACTGCGGCGCCTTGCCCGAGGCGCTGCTCGAGAGCGAGTTGTTCGGTCACGAGGAGGGCGCCTTCACGGGGGCGGTGCGCGCGCATCGCGGCCTGTTCGAACTCGCCCACGGCGGCACGCTGTTCCTCGACGAGGTCGGCGAACTGCCGTTGCTGCTGCAGGTCAAACTGTTGCGCGCCCTGCAGGATCACCGCGTGCGTCCGGTCGGCAGCGAACGCGACCTGCAGGTCGACGTGCGTGTGATCGCGGCCACCAACCGCGATCTGCAGGCGGAGATGCGCGCCGGCAGGTTCCGCGCCGATCTCTACTACCGCCTGGCGGTGGTCGCGGTGACGATCCCGCCGCTGCGTGAGCGTCGCGCCGACATCCCGGTGCTGGCCGGCAACCACGTCGAATCGATCTGCGTGCGCCTCAACCGGCGGCCGGTGACGATCGAGGACGAGGCGATGCGCGCGCTGGTGGCGCACGACTGGCCCGGCAACGTGCGCGAACTGGCCAACGTGCTCGAACGTGCGGTGCTGCTCGGCGACGGCGTCTGTGTGCGTCGCCACGACCTGTCCGGGATCGCGGCGTCGCACGGCGCTGCTGCTGCTGCTGCTGCTGCCTGGTGCTCGGATCTCGAAGGGTTGCCCCACGCAGCAGCCCTCGCGGCGGTGACCGACGACTTCGAGCGGCGTTACTTCACGGCCCTGCTCACGGCCTGTCGCGGTCATCTCGGCGAGGTGGCGAGGCGTGCCGGTGTCAGTCCGCGGACGTTGTTCGCCAAGCTCGAGCGGCTGGGGCTGCGCAAGGAACAGTTTCGTGTCGCGGCCGGTGACGCTTCGTGACGATGTCGGCTTGCGCGGCCGCTCGCTCCCTGGCACCGTTGCGCCATGCCCGTTCCCGTGCAGAAGACCTACAAGCTGTTCGTCGGCGGCCAGTTCCCGCGCAGCGAGTCGGGGCGCGTCTACCAGCCGGCGAGCCGGCCGTCGTGCAACGTGGCGCGCGGCAGCCGCAAGGATCTGCGCGACGCGGTGATCGCGGCGCGCGCCGGACAGGTCAAGTGGCACGGCGGCACCACCTACCTGCGCGGACAGATCCTCTACCGGATCGGCGAGATGCTGCAGTCGCGGCGCGAGGCGATGATCGACGAGCTGCGGCTCGGCGGCGCGACGCCCGCGGCCGCGGCCAAGGAACTCGAACTCGGCATCTCGCTGGTGACCTGGTACGCGGGACTGTGCGACAAGGTGCAAGGGCTGTTGGGCAGCGTCAACGCGGTGGCGGGGCCGTTCTTCGCGTTCTCGACGATCGAGCCCACGGGAGTGATCGGCGTGGTAACCCCCGGACAACCGGCACTCGTGGGGCTGTTGGCGCTGATCCTGCCCGCGTTGGTCGGTGGCAACGCCGTCGTCGCCGTGGTCAGCGAGCACGCGCCGTTCGCGGGGCTCGCGCTCGGTGAGGTGTGCGCGAGCAGCGACGTGCCGGCGGGGACGATCAACCTGCTGGCCGGGCCGCGCGCGGAACTGGCGGCGCAGCTGGCCGCGCATCGCGACGTCGACGGTCTGCTGGTGGCCGGGGCACCCGAGGCGGAGTTGGCGAAGCTGGGCGCCCAGAGCGTCAAGCGCGTGCGTTTCTGCGAACTGCCGGCGGCGGCGTGGCGCCAGGCCGAACGGCTGCGACAGCTGGCCTGGGTCGAGCCGTTCGTCGAGACCAAGACCCTGTGGCACCCGATGGCGCCGTGAGCGCACCGCGATGAAGCAGCACCCGGCGCGACTGATCGCCAAGAAGCGCGACGGCGGCGAACTGACGGCCGACGAGATCGGCGACCTGATCGGCGGTGTGATCGACGGTTCGCTCGGCGATGCGCAGCTCGGCGCGTGGCTGATGGCGGTGTGTTGTCGCGGCATGAGCGCGGCGGAGACCGCGGCCCTGACCCTGGCGATGCGCGACTCGGGCCGCGTGCTGCGCCACGAACACGTCACCGGGCCCAAGATCGACAAACACAGCACCGGCGGCGTCGGTGACAAGGTCAGCCTGCTGCTCGCACCGCTCGTCGCCGCGGCCGGCGTCGCCGTGCCGATGGTCAGCGGTCGCGGCCTGGGTCACACCGGCGGCACCATCGACAAGCTGGCCAGCCTGCCTGGTTATCGCACCGACCTGTCGGTGTCACGTTTCGGCGAGGTGCTCGCGGCGTGCGGTTACGCGATGGCCGCGCCGAGCGCCGAGATCGCGCCGGCCGACGCGCGCATGTACGCGACGCGCGACATCAGCGGCACGGTGGAGAGCGTACCGTTGATCACGAGTTCGATCCTGAGCAAGAAGCTCGCCGAGGGCATCGACGGCCTGGTCATGGACGTCAAGTGCGGTCGCGCCGCGTTCATGCCGCCGATCGAGCGCGCGACCGAGCTCATGGACAGCCTGGTCGCCGTCGGCCGCGCCGCCGGCATCCGCATGGCGGCGTTGCTCACCGACATGGACCATCCGCTCGGTCTGGCGCTCGGCAACGCGCTCGAGGTGCGCGAGGTGTTGCGGGCGCTCGACGGCGATTGTCCGCCGGACCTGCGTGAGGTGACCCTCGCGCTCGGCGTCGAGATGTTGCTGCTCGGCGGCATCGACGCCGACGCGGCGGTAGCGCGTGAACGGCTCGAACGGTTGTGGCGCGACGGCAGCCTGCGGCGCGTGTTCGCGGAGAACCTGCAGTTGCAAGGTGGTGACCCACGCGTGCTCGACGACCACGAGCTCCTCGGCGCTGCACCGCACGTCGTGGCGGTGGTCGCGTCGCGGGCCGGGTTCGTCGCCGACGTCGACCCGCTGCTGCTCGGGCAAGTGATCGTCGATCTCGGCGGCGGGCGCCGGCAACCCGGGGATGCCGTCGATCCCGTGGTCGGTGTCGAACTGCGCAAGGTGATCGGCGACCGCGTCGAACGCGGCGAAGCGCTCGCCGCGGTGCACGCGCGCAGCGCTGCCGATGCTGCCGCGGCCGCTCAGCGCGTGAGCGTGGCCATGCCGATCGGCGACCGACCCGGCGCGCGGCGGGCCTTGGTGTCCGCGCGCCGCGCGCCGTGAGGTGCCCTCACCAGAAGCGCTGCATGCCGTCGGGCGGAGCGTAGGGCAGCTCGGGTTCGAAGTGGCGCCACAGCAGCGCCGAGATGTCGCGCAGCAGCGCGTAGCCCTCGTTGTCGCGGCCCCAGCTGTGGTCCTGCTGGTCCTTGGTGATGACGCAGAACACATAGGTGCCGTGCGGCGCGTCGACGAGCACGACCTCGCTGCGTGAGGCATCGACGGCGCCCTGCTTGCTCGCGGTGAACACCCAGGGCGGGATCATGGCGAGCGCCTGGCCGTCCCAGTAGATGCGGCTGGTGCAGCGCAGGAACTCTTCGCTGACCGCGGCGCTGACGAGTTCGCCGCGGCGGGCGCGCACGAAGAACGTCGCCATCTCGCGCGGCGTGGTCTGGCCCCAGCCGAATTGTCGCCAGTCCGGTTCGCGCCCCGGCGTGCGGGAGTTGACGCGCGTCACCGCGTGACCCTGGGCGGCGAGCCAGGCGTTGATGGCGGTGCCGGTGCCGGCGAGCTCCTGACACCACAGCGCGCCGGTGTTGTCGCTGGTGGTGATCATCAGCATCGCGACCTTGTCGAGCACGACCTCGGCACCGTCGGCGAACGCGCCGACGAGGTCTTCGCCGGCGTAGAGGCGCTCCTTGGTGTAGGTGAGCTCGGCGTGGTAGTCGAGTTCGCCGCGTTCGACCTTGTCGAGCAGCGCGCCGAGGATCGGCACCTTGATCAGGCTGGCGGTGGGGAACGGTTCGTCGGCCGCGATCGCGACGGTTTCGCCGCGCTGCAGGTGCTGCACGTAGACGCCGACGGTGCCGCGGAAGCCGGCGACGCGCGCCTCGATCTGCTGCTGCAGGGACGGCGTCGTCTGGCAGCCGCATGCAATCAGCGTCAGCAGCCAGACCGTCAGGCCAGGCGCGCGCCGCAACTCACGAACGCGGCAGGTGGCCGTCGAGCAACTGGTGCACCGACTCGAGCAGGTCGGCGCTGCGGAACGGCTTGTCGAGCCGGCCGTGTTTGGGTTCGCTGAAGAAATCGGGGTCGACGGGGTTGGCATACGAACCGCTGCAGACCAGGCAGGAGAGGTCCGGCAGCAGCAGCCGCGCGTGCCGGTAGACCTCGATGCCGTTGTGCTCGGTCAGGTTGACGTCGGTGACCAGCAGGTCGGCGCGGGCGCGATCCTGCCGGCACCACTCGAGCAGGTCGCGGCCCATGGCGAACTCGTGCACCTCGTGGCCGGCCTTGCGCAAGACGTTGGCGACGATCTTGCGCACCTTGTCGTCGTCCTCGAGCACGAGGATGGTCGCGGGCAAACGCGCCTCGCGCCTGGTTGGCGCGGCCGGCGTCGGCGCCTTGGCCGTCGGCGACGCTGCGCGTTCGTGGGTCGGCAGGCGGACCTCGAACGCCGTGCCTTTGCCGATCGTCGACTGCACGGTGACCTTGCCGCCATGTTGCTTGACGATGCCGTGTACGACGGCGAGGCCTAGGCCGGTGCCCTTGCGGCGATCCTTGGTGGTGAAGAACGGCTCGAAGATGCGCGGCCGCACCGTCTCGGGGATGCCGTGGCCCTGGTCCGCGACCCGCAGGACGATGCGGCTGTTGGCCGGGTCGGCGTCGTCGGTCTCCCGCGCCGTCGAGATCGTGATCGTGCCGCCCGCGGGCATCGCGTCGCGCGCGTTGGTGCACAGGTTGATGAGCACCTGGTCGAGGTCCGACGCGCAGCTGCGCACCGTCCCGCAGCCGCCCGGTTCGAACACCAGGTGCACGTCGCCGGGCAGCATCTTGCGGACCAGCTGCAGAGAACCCTTCACGGTGGCGTCGAGGTCGAGCGGCTCGAGTTGGTTGGCCTGCTGGCTGCCGAACACGAGCAGGTTGCGCGCCAACTTGGTGGCCCGGTCACCGGCCTGTTCGATCTCGCGCGCCGCTTCTACGGCTTCGCCGTCGCCGACCTTGGCGATCCAGCTGGCGTTGTTCTGGATCACCACCAGCAGGTTGTTGAGGTCGTGGGCGACGCCGCCGGCGAGTCGGCCCAGCGCCTCGAACTTCTGCGCCTGTTGCAGGTCGGCCTGCAGGCGCGCTTGTCGTTCGGCGGATTCGAGCTGCAGGCGCGTCTGCTCGGTGGTCTGCGCCAGCAACTCGTCGCCACGCTGCAGGGCGTCGCCGAGCCGCCTCAGCATCGTCGCCACGAACAGGATCGCACCGATGTTCATCGCCAGGAAGATGATCCCGATACCCACCCAATTCTCGGGAACGGACTGGCCGGAAGCGGTGTGATCGACATGGACCCAACCGCTGCTGTGGGCGTACGCAGCCGCCGAGAAGCCCACTCCGAACAGCGCCAGGGTGAGGATCGCGGCGCGCACGCCCAGACAACTCGCGATCATCACGCCGCTGATGGCCACGCCGACGAACATGTTGATCGGCAGGTAACCGCTCACGAACACGTAGGCGGTTGCGGCGCCGACGATGGTGAGGGCGACCAGCCAGGCCCTGGCGCGCCAACCGATCGCTGACGCGAATGCGCCGAGCGCGATGGTCGCCGTGGCCACGGCGATGACCACGAGGCCGCTGCTGTCCGACCAGGTTTGCGCCCGCAGCATCATCATGCCCAGGCCGGTGGCGCAGATCGCCAGCAGCACCCGCACCATGCTCTCGAACATCTGTCGCTGGCATTCCGCCAGGGATGGCGTGCCGGTCACGGCCAGCGCAGGGAGCGAGGTTGATCTCACGGCGCGGATTGGAGCAAGCGCTCGCCGCCCGGTCCAGGTCGCGCGGGGTGTGCCGCCTACTTCTTGGCCTTCTTCTGGGTCTGGGCTGCCTTCTTGCCGCCTGCTTTCGTGCCGCTCGCCTTCTTCTTGCCGGAGGCCTTCTTGCCCTGGCCCTCGGCCAGCAGTTTGCGGATCACGGTCTGCAGGATGCCGCCGTTGCGGTAGTAGTCGACCTCGACCGGGGTGTCGATGCGGCACTGTGCCTGGAACTGCGTCACCTTGCCGGTGTCGGGGTGGGTGGCGACCACGGCGAGCATCTGGCCGGGACGCAGCGCGTCGTCGACCAGCAGATCGAACACCTCGTGGCCGGTGAGGCCCAGCGACTCGCGCGTCTGGCCGTCGGCGAACTGCAGCGGCAACACGCCCATGCCGACCAGGTTGCTGCGGTGGATGCGTTCGTAGCTCTCGGCGATCACGAACTTCACGCCCAGCAGCAGCGTGCCCTTGGCGGCCCAGTCGCGTGAGCTGCCGGTGCCGTATTCCTTGCCGGCGAGCACACACAGCGGCGTGCCCTCACCCTGGTAGCGCATCGACGCGTCGTAGATCGACATCGTCTCGCCGCTCGGCAGGTGCCTGGTGGCGCCGCCCTCGATCTCGACCAGCAGGTTGCGCAGGCGGATGTTGGCGAACGTGCCGCGCGTCATCACGCGATCGTTGCCGCGGCGCGCGCCGTACTGGTTGAAGTCGGCGGGCTTGACCTTGTTGTCGATCAGGTAGCGGCCCGCCGGGCTGTCGGCCTTGATGTTGCCAGCCGGCGAGATGTGGTCGGTGGTCACCGAGTCGCCGAGCACCGCCAGCGCCCGTGCGCCGGTCACCGCGCCGATCGTGTCGACGTCGCGCGTCATCGTGGTGAAGAACGGCGGTTCCTGGATGTAGGTGCTCTTCTTGGTGAACGCGAACAGGTCGCTCTTCTTGGCGGTGATCTTGCGCCACATCGGCGGGCCCTGGTCGATCTTGCCGTACTGCTTCTGGAACGCCTTGGGCGACATGCTGGCGGCGATCGCGCCCTGGATCTCCTGCTGCGTCGGCCAGATGTCGCGCAAGAACACGGGTTGGCCCTTCTTGTCGTGGCCGATCGGTTCGTTCTCGAGGTCGATGTCGACGGTGCCGGCGAGCGCGTAGGCGACGACCAGCGGCGGCGAAGCGAGGTAGTTGGCCTTGACGTCGGGGTTGACGCGGCCCTCGAAGTTGCGGTTGCCGGACAGCACCGCGGCGGCGACCAGGTTGCCTTCCTTGATCGCGCCCGAGACCGGCGCGGGCAGCGGGCCGCTGTTGCCGATGCACGTGGTGCAGCCGTAACCGACCACGTGGAAACCGAGCTTCTGCAGCGCCGGCATCACCTCGGCCTTCTGCAGGTAGTCGGTGACGACGCGCGAGCCGGGCGCGAGCGAGGTCTTGACCCACGGCTTGCTGCGCAGACCGCGCGCCACAGCCTTCTGGGCCAGCAGACCGGCGCCGAGCATCACCGACGGGTTGCTGGTGTTGGTGCACGACGTGATCGCCGCGATCACCACGGCGCCGTGCCCGAGTTCGGCCTTGCTCTTGTCGGCGACCGTCGCCTTGCTGGCCAGCGCCGCCGCCGGCAGGCCGAAGCCGCGCTGCTTGGCGTCCTTGCTCAGCGACTCGCGGAAGTCACGCTGCATGGCGCGCAGCTCGACGCGGTCCTGCGGGCGTTTGGGGCCGGACAGGCTCGGTACCACGGTGCTCAGGTCGAGCCGCAGCGTCGAGGTGTAGTTGGGCGCGGGCGTCTGCGGCGTCAGCCACAGGTCCTGCGCCTTGCAGTAGGCCTCGACCAGCGCGACCTGTTCCTTGCTGCGGCCGCTGCGTTCGAGGTAACGGCAGGTCTCGGCGTCGACGGGGAAGAAGCCCATCGTCGCGCCGTACTCGGGCGCCATGTTCGCGATCGTCGCGCGGTCCGCGAGCGACATGCCGGCGATGCCGCTGCCGAAGAACTCGACGAACTTGCCGACCACACCGTGCGAGCGCAGCAGCTGCGTGACCGTCAACACCAAGTCGGTCGCGGTCGCGCCTTCGGGCAGCTTGCCGACCAGTTCCATGCCGACCACCTCGGGCAGGAGCATGTAGGTCGGCTGGCCGAGCATCACGGCCTCGGCCTCGATGCCGCCGACGCCCCAACCGAGCACGCCCAGGCCGTTGATCATCGTGGTGTGCGAGTCGGTGCCGACCAGCGTGTCCGGGTAGGCGAGCGTCTGCTTGCCGTCCTTCTTGGTCAACACGCCCGACGCCAGGTACTCGAGGTTGACCTGATGCACGATGCCCATGCCCGGCGGCACGGCGCGGAAGTTGGTCAGCGACTTCTGGCCCCACTTCAAGAACTCGTAACGCTCCTTGTTGCGCTTGAACTCGAGGTCGAGGTTCTTCTGTTCGGCCTTGTCGCTCGCGAACGCGTCGACCTGCACCGAGTGGTCGATGACCAGATCACACGGCACCAGCGGGTTGATCTTCTTGGGGTCGCCGCCGAGACGTTTCATCGCCGCGCGCATCGCCGCCAGATCCACGACGCACGGCACGCCGGTGAAGTCCTGCAGCACCACGCGGCCCGGCAGGAACGGGATCTCGACCACACCGGCGGTCTTCGGTCCCCACGCCGCGATGTTCTTCACGTCCTTGGTCTGCACCACGTACTCGTCGAGGTTGCGCAGCGCCTGCTCGAGCAGCACGCGGATCGAGAACGGCAACTTCTCGAGTTCGACGACGCCGGCGGCCTGCAGGGCGCGCAGCGAGAAGTAGGTGTAGGTCTTCTTGCCGACCTTGAGCTGGGAACGGGACGAGAATGGATTGCTGGCGGTCATTTCTGGTGGTGGGGGCCTGCAGCGGCTGGCTGTGGCGGGCAAAGGTTCTATCCGCGCGGCTGCCGGGTCGCAAAACCGCTCCGCAGCAGGCGGGCTTCAGTTCGCGGCGCGAACTGCCGATGGCAACGGCATCATGAAGACCCCCCGCCTGGCGTTGTCGGTCTGCTTCCTCGGGTTGTGGCTCGGCGGCTGCAAGTCCATTCCCCGCGAGGTCGACCTGGCGCGCAATCCGCAGATCTGCGGCGACGTTCCGTTCGTGACCAGGGCGCCCGGCGATCGCGGCGTGTTCGTCGCCCCCGTCGTCGACAATCGACGCGGCGCCCAGCCCGCGCACGACCGCGGCTTTCCGATCTCCTACGCGCCCGACGCGGCCTGGGACCGGCCGGTCACCGACATGGTCGGCGAGTTGTTCGAACGCGAACTCGGCGAGAGCGGCCTGTTCGCGCAGGTCAGCAGCACCGCGCTGCCCGAGTCGGTCGTGATCCAACCCGAGCTGGTGTCGTTCTCGATGGGCACGATGGAGAACATCCACGGTGCCCGCACCTTCGCCGAGGTCGGGCTCAAGCTGCGCGTGTTCGGTCCGGCCGACGCCGCCGGGACGCGGCCGCTGTGGTTCGAGCGCGTCTACGGCGATCGTCAGGTCACCGAGCCGCAGGTCATCCCCGACAACGTGTTCCTGCTGGCGGGCAGCACCACGATGCGCAGCCTGGCCAAGGTGATGAGCAGCCTGGACAGCACCAACATCGGTCGCAGCGGTGTGCCGCTCGTGCTCGGTGAGCCCGCGGTGCCGGCCGCGCCGGTCGGCGAAGCGCCGGCCGAAGCCAGCGCGCGTCCGGCCGGACGCTGAGGGTCGCGCCCGGTTCGATCGCGCGCCGGCCTCCTGGTCACGGCGCAGATGGTCGAGTGCTGCGGCCGTCGGTGGCGCGGGCGGCCCCGGCATCCGCCGCGAGCGCGACAGCTGTTGTGCAACTTCGGCAACAATGGCGTCCCCACACGCCGGGTCGGCGCCGATGATGCCGACCCCGATCCCCGCAACCTGCACACGTTGCGCACCCCTCGACCGCCATGCCAGCCAATCGCGTTCTCGGCCTGTTCGCCCTGTTGATCCTCCTGGCCGGTGCCGCGATCGGCGCCAGCTTCTACTTCGGCCGCACCGAGGTGGTGGCGCCGCCCGATGCGACGGTGGGGGCGCGCGGTGACGCCGCGGTCGAGAAGGGTGATGTGCCGGCACCCGGCGCGACCGGCGCGGTCGACGGCGGAGGCGAGGGCGCGCTGCGTGAGGCCGTCGCTGCAGCGGGCGATACGGCGGGGCCGGCGATCATCGGCCGGCTGGTCAACGAGAGTGGGCAGCCGGTCGCCGATGCGGAGGTGCGCTGCGCGCCCGGCAACGGTCTGGGCTTCGACGTACAGGAATTCGATCCGACGGCCGAAGACGCCTTCGATCCGCAGGCGATGACCGAGCGCCTGCGTTCCGCGCAGCAACAGCAGGTCAGTGTGCGCAGCGACGGCGAGGGTCGTTTCAAGATCGTGCCGGCGACCACCAACCGCAGCGTCAGTGTGCAGGTGATGGCGCGCGGTTATCAGGTGCTGCAGCAGCGGGCGGCGCGGCCGACCGCGGCGGACGTCGATCTCGGTGTGCTCACGGTGCAGGCCGGTGCGGTGGTCACAGGGCGCGTGCTCGACCCGCGCGGCAACCCGATCGCCGCCGCGCGCGTGATGCGAATGCAGCAGTTCGAGGCCGGTTTCGACTTCGACGTGCAGATGCCGGGCATGGACGTCTGGGAAAACGTGCGCGGCGGCGACGCCGCGACGACCGACGAACTGGGGCGCTTCGAGCTGCCGCACCTCGCCGCGGGCGAGTTCACGCTGCGCGCGCGTCACCCCGATCACCCGAGCGCGCGCAGCGAGGCGTTGAACGTGCCCAAGGGCCGCAGCGTCAAGGGGGTGTTGATCACGATGTCGCCCGGTGCCGACATCCGCGGCGTGGTGCTCAACGTGCCCGAGAACGTCAAGAACGTGCGTGTGATGGCCTCGGCGAAACGCGAGCCGGTGGCCGGCGCCGACGGCGGCCCCGCTGGCCTGTTCAACATGATCGGCGGTGATCCGACCGAACTGCTCGGCGACATGGGCATGTCGTTCGGCGAACGGCAGGTCGACCTGGACGGCGAAGGCCGGTTCGTGCTGCGTGGCCTCGAGCAGGGCATGACCTACCGGCTGTGGGCGGTGCAGCAGGGGCGTGGCTTCGTCAGTGGCGGCCAATGCACCGAGCGCCTCGAGGTACGTTCGGGCACCAGCAACGTCGAACTGCACTACGAAGCCGGCGTGACCGTGACGTTCACGGTGCTCGGCAAGGGCGACGCGCCGGTCGAGCGGCTCTGGGTTCGTGATCGCCTGCGTGGCGGCGCCAACGGCGGCTTTGGCGACATCATGCAATGGGGTGGCGGCGGCGGTGGTGGCAGCCGCGGCCGCGCCGCGAACTACCCCGAGGGCAGGGTGACGTTGGCCAACCTGCGGCCCAAGCAGGGCCAGAAGCTGCAGCTCGACGTCGACGCGCTCGGTCACCTCGGTTGGCAGAAGGCCGACATCGAGTTGCCCTCGGTCGGGCAACTCGACCTGGGCACCGTGCGGTTGTCGCCCACGCCGGTGCTCGAAGTGGAGGTCGTCGCCGCAGACACCGAGGCGCCGATCGCCGGTGCGCGCGTGCGGTTGTCGGCGCAACAGCAAGGTGGTGATGGTGGTGGGCGCAACCCGTTCGCGGCGCTGCAGGGCCGGTTCGGCGGCCAGGGGCCGAGCAGTGCGACCACCGACGCGGCTGGTCGGGCGGCGGTCAACGCCGTCGTCGACGGGCCTGGCACCCTGCGCATCACCGCCAAGGACTTCGCCCCCGCGCGCCTGGAGTTGCCGGCCAACACCGCGGGCGCACAACGCATTTCCTTGCTGGTCGGCGGCACGATCGAGGTCAGTGTGCTCGACCCGCAGCAGCGACCCGTTGCCAACGTCACCGTCGAGCACCGCACGGCAGACGGCGAGACCGACGAGCAACGCACCGACGAACAGCGCACCAACGAACAGGGCCTCGCGCGGTTTGCGCACCAGGTGCCCGGCGCACACGAGGTCAGGCTCGCACCGGACAGCGGGCCGATGCGGTTTGCGATGCGTCTCGAAGGCATGCAGCAGCTCGGCGGAGGCGCCGGTGACGAGCCGTGGACGGCGGTGGCGGTCGAGGACAAGGCGACCGCGCAGTTGACCTTGGCCAAGGCGCCGACGGCGAAGATCGAGGGTGTGGTGCGCGAGAACGGCCTGCCGCTGGCCGGCGCGCGCGTGAGCTTCGTCGAAGGCCCCGGAGCCGGCGGAGCAGATCCGCAGGCGGCGGCGCTCGGCATGGTGCAGGGCATGATGGAGCAGCTCGGCCAGGGCGGCGGCAAGTCGGCGCGGAGTGGCGACGACGGCGCGTTCTCGCTCGCCGAACTGCCGAGCGGCCAACACCGGTTGCGCATCACGCACAAGGACCGGGCGATGCCGACCGAGATCGCCGTGCTGCTGCGCGAAGGGGACAACCGCGTCGACGCCGACCTCGACATGACGTCGCTGCGCGGCGTCGTGCGCGACCCCGACGGCAACCCGATCAGCGGTGCACGCGTCAGCGTCAAGACCGCCACCGGCGACGGCAATCAGCCTGACGTCGGGGTGATGGTCGAGAGCATGGCGCCGGGCATGAACCTCGGCGGTGGCCGCGGCAGCCAACGCACCGACGACAACGGCGCATTCGAGTTACGCGGGGTCGATCCCGGAGTCGAACTGCAGATCCGCGCGACGGCGCGCGGTTTCGCCGCGGCGACGACGACGGCTACCGCGTCGCGTGGCGAGAGCAAGACCGGCATCGACCTGCGCCTTGGCGCAGCCGGCAAGATCGCGGTGTCGGTGGCCGGCGCCGCGGGTCCGTTCGCGATGGTGTCGGCACGCCGCGTCGGCGACAACGGGCCGCAAGGACAGCCGGCGGTGCAGATGCTGCGTCGCGGCAAGGGCACGATCGCCGACCTCGAGCCTGGCATCTACGAAGTCGAGTACCGCAGCATGCAGGACATGCAGAACCAGCAGAACGGCGGCGGCGGCCAGAAGAAGCAGGTCGAGGTCAAGGCGGGCGAGACCGTCACCGTCGAGTTTTGAACGCCGCCGCGCGGGCGTTACCGTGCCGCGCGATGCAGCGAGTGTCCCTGAGCGCCAAGGCCAGCGGTTTCGCCCGCCGCGGCCAGCCGTGGTTCTTCGCGGACGACCTGGAGTCCGGCGAAGTCGTGCCGGCGCGGCTGGTGCGGGTGCTCGACGAGAACCGACGCGATCTCGGTCTGGGCATCACCGGGGTGGGCAAACTGGCCCTGCGCCTGTGCGGGCCGTGGCCCGGTGAGGAGGTGCCCGACCGCGAGACGTTCTTCCGCACGCGCCTGCAGGCGGCGTTCGCGCGCCGCGCGTTGCGCCTTGGACCACACGACGGTGTGCGTCTGGTGCACGCCGAGAGCGACTGGTTGCCGGGGTTGGTGCTCGACCGCTACGGACCGGTTCTGGTGTTGCAGTCGACCAGCGCGTTCGTCGAGCAGTCGCTCGACGCGATCGTGCCGTTCGCGGCGGAGACCGTGAAGGCGACCGCAGTGATCGCGCGCAACGACGTCGGCGCGCGCAAACACGAACGCCTGCCCGAGGAGGTGCGGCTGTTGCACGGCAACCGCATCGAGCAGGTGACCATCGTCGAACACGGCGTGCGCCACACGGTGCGCCCGTTCGTCGGTCACAAGACCGGCTTCTACCTCGATCAGCGGCCGGCGCGGGCGCTGGTGCAGCAGCTCGCGCGCGGTCGCACGGTGCTCGACCTGTTCTGCTACCAGGGTGGCTTCTCGCTCGCCGCACTGATCGGCGGCGCGGTCTCTGCCGTCGCGGTCGACCAGAGCCAGGAGGCGCTCGAACTGGCGACGGCGGGCGCACGCGACAACGGCGTGGACAAGCTGCTGCCGGTGCACGGCAATGCCTTCGACTTCGTGCGGGATGCGCGCGGGCGCGGCGAGAGTTACGAACTGATCGTGCTCGATCCGCCGGCATTCGCCAAGTCGCGGCGTGAACTGCCCGGCGCCGAGCGTGGTTATCGCGACCTCAATCGTCAGGCGCTGCGTCTGCTCGCGCCCGGCGGGCAGCTGCTGACCTGCACCTGCAGCCACCACATGACCCTGCCGCGTTTCGAGGAAGTCGTGCGCCAGGCGACCGCGGGCCTGCCGTTCCGCGTGGTGCTCGAGCAGCGTCTGGGCGCCGGCGACGATCACCCGGTGCTGATGTCGCACCCCGAGTCGGAGTACCTCAAGGTGCTGCTGCTGCGGCGCGTCGACTGACGGTCATGCGCTGCGGTCGGGATCAGGCAGGCGGTTGCCCCGGTCGCGCAGCGACGCCGGCGCAAGTCGCAGCAACGCGAGGTCGAGCACCTCGACGAGGCTCGGCAACACCTCGGGCGTGAGCCGCAGCATCACCGGTCCCAGGTGCAGGTGCAGGCAGCCGCAGCTGCAGCGATCGAGGCGGGCGGCGCCGTTGGCGGCGAGGTTCACGGGTTGGCACATGTTGGTCACCTGCGGTCAGTTCATCGACGCGGCCATCGTCAGCATCAGGGTCGCGGCGCCGATGCCGGTGATCCCGAGCACCCACAGTCCGGCGCGGCGGTAGGAGCGCTTCTGCCACCACATCCACAGACCCGAGACGGCCCAGAGCACCATCGCCCCGGCCATCAGGTCGACGATCACGGCCCACGCCAGCCGGGAGAGTTGGTCGCCGCCGTAGCCGTGCGCGGTGTGCAGGCGCATCAGCAGTCGACCGAAGTCGAAGGCCGCGGCGTCGCGCACACTCGCCTGTCGCCGGTCGATCGACGCGGACACCTCGGTGGCCTGCCCGCGGTAACGCAGCTGCGGAGCCCCCGCGCCGCGCACACGCACCTCGGGCAAGCCGGCGTCCGCGAGCACGCGACCGGCGACGCGCAACGCGGCTTCGCTCGCCGGCACGAACAGCTCGTGCGGCAGGCGCGCGGCGCGCGACGGCTCGGCGGCGACCGAGCGGATGGTTGCCGAACTGCCGTCGGCGGCGAGGCTGAGTCGCCGGCGCTGGCCGTCCTGTTCGAACTCGAAGGTCCAGCTGCCGCGCAGGCTCGCGGATCCGGGCACCGGCGTTTCCCCCTCGAGGGCCCTCGCGACGCCTTCCGCCACCGCCTGGGCCGTCGGCATGGCGGCCTGCAGTTCCGCGGCCACGGTCAGCGACTTGCTGTCGTCGACCCGCGCTTCACCGCCACGCACCGCGGGATGGTTGAACAAGAACGCGCTGACGCCGTAGACGAGCACGAACGGCACCAGCAGCAGCCCCGAGTAGAGGTGCGCGCGGCGCAGCCAGCGCGAGGCGGTGACCAGCCACGGCGACGGTCCGGGCGGCGCGGTGACCGGGCGAGTGGGGCGGGGTGCCGCCGTCAGCAGTGGTGAGGTGCCGCGGGGCGCGGCGGTGGGGTCTGGGAGGAAGGTCGGCATCTCGGTGGCTCGAACCTCACTCTTACTAATGAGACTCAATCGCAGCAAGTGAAGGTTCTGCTTTGTTGCGGTGAGGATCGGGCGCGCCGATTGCGTCATCCTGCGGGCGGTCCGCGGGTACAAGGCCGGGTGACCGTGAACCCCGGCCCATCCTCCGCCCGCCCCCTGACCGACGCCCTGCAGCAGCACGGCGCGGCGCTGCGCCGCCTGGCCGCACACCTGGTCGGCGGCGCGCACGCCGACGACGTGTTCCAGGAGACCGCGGCCACCGCCCTGCAGGAACGGCGCGAGGTCGCGCAGCCGCTGGCGTTCTTGCGGCGGGTGGTGCGCCACCTCGCCGGCAAACACCATCGCCGCGCGGTGCGGCGGCAGCGCCGCGAGGCCGCCGCGCGCGGGGGGGCCGAGGTCGCGTCGCCGGTCGAACTGGCGGCGCAGCGTGAGGCCATCGACCGGCTGCACGCGGCGCTCATGGCCGTTCCCGAACCGGCCCGCGGGGCGCTGCTGCTGCGCTACTTCGAAGATCTCTCGCCGCCGCAGATCGCCGCGCGGCTCGGCGTGCCGCTGCCGACCGTCAAGAGCCGGCTCGCGCGCGGGCTCGAGCTGCTGCGGCAGCGGCTCGGCGAGGACGAACGCGACTGGCGCGCGGGCCTGGCCGCGGCGTTCGGGTTGCACGGCGAGTTGACGAAGGCGGCCACGGTCGGCGTGGCGGGGGTGATGGGCATGGCCATGACGAGCAAGGTGCTGATCGCCGCCGCGGCGGCCGCGGTGTTGACGTGGTGGGTGTGGCCCGAGGTCGCGCCACCCGACGCCGTCGTGCGGCAGGACGTGGCGGTGGGGGCGCCAGTGCGCGACGCGGGTGGGGCTGTCGGCGAGACCTCCGTGACCGGCAACGTCGAGCGCGTCTCCGTCGCCGCAGACGCCGTTGCGGCGGCACTTCCTCGCAAGTGGCCCGCGCCGGCCACCGTGCGCGGTCGCTGCGTCGACGAGTTCGGCAAACCGCTCGCCGGTTGCCGCGTGGTCTGGAACGGCATGCGCAACAACGAGGAGGAGTTCTCGAAGTGGGTGCGCACGCACTACGACCCGCAGTGGCAGAACCCGCCCGCGCAGGTCACGGGCGAGGACGGCACGTTCGAGTGGGTGGTGGTGCCGCACGAGCCGCTGCGCTTCCTGCTCGCAGTCCATTGCCCCGGCCGCGTGGAGATGCGCCGCGAATGGAACTCGCGGTCGCGCGGTGACGGGCTCGAGCCAGGGGCGACGGTCGCGCTCGGGGACGTCGTTGTTGCGAAGGGATGCGAGTTCTCTGGTCGGGTCGTGGACACGGCCGGACAACCGGTCGCCGGGGTCACGTGCTGGCTCTCCGCCGATCCGGTGCCCGCCGCCAACGGGGTCCATGCGTCTGGACAGTTCGCAGGGACGACGGACTCCGCCGGGCTATTCGGCGACGGCTCGCGACTGCCGGCCGGGACCTACGAGGTCGGCGTCAGCAACCGGCTCATCGAAGAGGGAGCCGTGTGGCACCTGGACGGCGCGAGTCCCTGGCACGAGGTCAAGGTTGCCGTCTTGGCCGCACCGGAGGCGGGGCGAGTCATTCGCGGCGTCGTCACCGACGAGTCCGGTCGTCAGGTTCGCGGTGTGGATGTCATCGTTGAGACCCAGGGGGTCCGGACCGCGCTCGAATGCACCGCCGACGGCGCCTTCGAAGTCGTCTTGGCCGAAGGGCGTGAGCCCGCGCCGATCGACGTCTCCGCGTGGCGGCGCGGCTACGAACGCGGACTCGTCCGCGGCATCAAATGGGGCACTTCCGGACTCCGCATCGAGCTGCGTCGCGCCGTCGACGTGGAGCTGCGCGTGCGCGACGCCGCCGGGCGCCCTGTCGAGGAGTTCGCCGCCTGGCTCGCGCCGGGGCCTGCGTTCCGCAGCTGGAGTTCGCGCGAGGGGCAGATCGCGGCGTTCGGCCTGCAGCCGGGTGGGGTCGTGAACCTCGAGGGCGTGCGCCGCGGCGCCCACCTGCTGCTCGTCGAGCCGCGGGATCGCGAACGGCTGTGCACGTCGGCGATCGTCGCGGTCGACGTCCTCGATCCTTCCCCGTGCCGCATCGACCTGCAGTTGCCGCAGGTCGCGCGCCGCACGGTGCGCGTCGTCGCCGCCGAAGGTCCGGTGGTTGGCGCCGAGGTGCAGCTGATCGAGTGCGATGGGTCGGTCGAGGACGCGAAGGTGTTGTCGGTCGAGGCGTACTTCCAGACCTACTACCAGGGCACCAAGGCGCTGCTGAGGCAAACGGCGATCACCGACGCCAAGGGCGAGGTCGAGTTGTCGGGGCCCGGAGGACACTGCTTCACGGTCCGGGTGCCTGGCGGCGCCAGCTTGCCCGCCGAGGTCGCGGACGTGGACCTCGAAGCTGCCGAGCCGCTGGTCGTTAAGGTGCATCGCGGCGCTTCGCTGCGAGTGCAGTTCCTGCCCGCGGGGATCGGCAAGCTCCTCGCAGGCTACGCGCGCTACGGAGACGAACCCCCTGTCGGCGGAGCGCCCGAACGCGCCAGGATCCGCCTCGTTCCCGACGGGAAGCTGAGCGACAAGCGGTTCGCGCAGCTCATGGACGAGTCCGACCGGGTCGAGTTCCACGGTGTCGCCCCCGGTGCATGGTGTCTGCGCTGGGAGTTCCACCAAGCCATCGCTGCGGGAGGCTCGTCGGTGTTCGGTTGCGTGACCCTCGCAGAGGTCGCCGGTCTGGGGGCGTCCGAGTCGCGGGACCTGAAGTTCGATCTGTCCGCGCTCGTGCCCGGGACGCTCGAGGCGATCGTGCTGCACGATGGCAAGCCAGTGCGCAACCAGCATGTGCGCATCGTGGGCCATTGTGATTCGTTCGCAGATCTGTCGTCCCAGGTCACGCTGCAGACCGATGACCAGGGCGCACTGCGCTGGCCGGTCGTGCCCGGCACCCTCCGGGTCGAGTGGCCATCCCGCTCGGCCGAGTCCGTCGTCGTGCCATCGGGTGGCACGGCTACCGCGACGTTCACGCTGCCTTCCCTGCCCGCGCGCTGACCACCCCCTCGCAACTCGCCGCCGCGCGGCGCAAACTCAGCGCCGATGACCGACGCGTCCGACCCGATCGACCTCACCGTGAACGGCGAGCCGCGCACCGCGCCGCGCGGCAGCACGGTCGCGGACCTCGTCGCGTCGCTGCGCCTGCAGCCGCAGCAGGTCGCGGTCGAACGCAACAAGCTGATCGTCAGGCGCGCGGACCACGCCGCGACGGTGCTGGAGCACGGTGACCGGCTCGAGATCGTGACGTTCTTCGGCGGCGGTTGACGCGCCCTTGTGCCGCGCCCGCCGGCAGCGCACGATCGGCGCGTGACCATCGCAGATCGTCCGCTCGTCCTCGGCGCCCATACGTTCTCGTCGCGCCTGTTCCTCGGCACCGGCAAGTACCCGTCCATGGACTCGATGGTCGAGGCGCTGGCGGTCTCCGGCACGCAGTGTGTGACCGTCGCGGTGCGCCGCCTGCAGCTCGGCGTGCCCGAGGGCAAGTCGCTGCTCGACTACCTGCCGCGCGACAAGTACGTGCTGCTGCCCAACACCGCTGGCTGCTTCGACGCCGACCTCGCGGTGCGCACCGCGCGGCTCGGGCGCGAGCTCGGCATGGGCGACCTCGTCAAGCTCGAGGTGCTCGGCGATCCGGACACGCTGCTGCCCGACCCGATCGGCACGTTGGAAGCCGCCAAGACGCTCGTCGCGGAAGGCTTCACGGTGTTGTGTTACACCAGCGACGACCCCGTGCTGGCCCGGCGCCTCGAGGACGCGGGGGTCACCGCGGTGATGCCGGCGGGCGCGCCGATCGGCAGCGGTCAGGGCATCCTGAACCCCAACAACATCCGCATCATCCTGGAGCGTGCGAAGGTGCCGGTGATCGTCGACGCGGGCGTCGGCACGGCCAGCGACGTGACGGTGGCGTTCGAACTCGGCGCCGAGGGCGTGTTGCTGAACACCGGCGTCGCGCTGGCCAAGGACCCGGTGCGCATGGCGCGCGCGATGAAGGCTGCGGCCGAAGCGGGGCGCGATGCGTTCCTCGCCGGGCGCATCGGCAAGAAGCTCTACGCCAGCGCGTCGTCGCCGACGAGCGGCGTGATCGCGGGCGAGTGACGATGGCGCCCGCTGCGGCACTCGGCCTGCGCTTCGTGGCGGCATTCGCGCTGCTAGGCACGTTGCCGACGCTGGTCTGGCAAGCGCTGCCCGCCGTCGGCGTCGACACGCTCGCGCTCGGCGACGGCGAACAGTTCGCGTGGGGCACGCTGGGGCTCGGCCTGGCCTGTGTCTGCGTCTTGGCGCTCGCGCGGTTGGGGCCGCCGCTGGCGCCGTGGCGGCCGGCGCGCGCGGCATGGGTGCTGTCGCGCTACCTGCCGTTCGCCGCGCTGTGGCTCGTCTTCGTGGTCGTCTATCTGCAGCTGGCGCACCGGTTGGGCCATGGGCTCGTGCCGCAGGCCCAGCTCGCGGCGCTCGCGCACGCGGACGTCGCGACGGCGTCGTTCTGGATCACCGTCGTCGGCATCGTGGTGATCGCGCCGGTGATCGAGGAGATCGTCTTTCGCGGCTTCCTGCAGGGCGCGCTGCAGTACGTGGTGCCGCGCTGGGCCGCGATCGCGATCGCGGCGGCCGTGTTCGGGGTCTGTCACACGCTGCCCTACGCCGTGCCGATCGGCCTGCTCGGCGGCTTGTTCGGCTGGCTGTTCTCGCGCAGCGGCAGCCTTCTGCCTAGCGTGGTCGCACACGCCACGCACAACCTGCTCACGGTCGTCGTGACGTTCGCCTGGCCCCAGTCCATCGACCTGATGTATCCGAAATGAACCCCGAGATGCGTGAGTTCCTCGTTCACCCCGACATGGTCGGCCGCATGCGCCGCCGCGGCGGCGCCATGGTCGCCGACAACGCCACCGTGGTCGGCGACGTGCGCCTGGGCAAGGACGTCGGCATCTGGTTCGGCGTGACGATCCGCGGCGACGACAGCTGGATCGAGATCGGCGAAGACAGCAACGTGCAGGACAACAGCTGCATCCACGTCGACATCGGCTGTCCGTTGCGCATGGGCCGCGGCGTGACGCTCGGTCACGGGGTGATCATGCACGGCGTCGAGGTCGGCGACTATGCGCTGCTCGGCATGGGCTGCATCGTGCTCGGTGGCGCGAAGATCGGCGAATACTCGCTGATCGGCGCCGGCGCACTGATCAAGGAGAACGCGGTGATCCCGCCGCGCAGCGTCGTGCTCGGCATGCCCGGCAAGATCGTGCGCCAGGTCACCGAAGAGGAGATGGAGAACATGCGCTGGCGCGCGCGCCACTACGTGCAGCGCGCCGAGACCTACCTGCCCGAGGCGGAGCGTCCGGCGCGCTGAACACGTCGATCGACCGTCGCCGCCATGCCATGGTCGCTTGCCGCCCGTGCGCCGCGGCGCGGCCCGCCGGCGGTTTTCGGCGCGGCGCTCGACCTGGCTGCTTGTGTTAGACTTCCGCGCCTCGCAAGCCCGCTGTCACTCGCTACCCGTCGTGCCGATGAAGACCCTCAGTTCCCTTTCTCTCGCCCTGCTCTCCCTCGCGGTCCTGTCGGCCTGTGCCCGCCATCGCAGCGGCACGGCCAGCGTCGCTTTCGGCAACCCGCCCAAGTTCGAGACCCGCATCGAGGTCGACACCGGCAGCGTCGATCACGCCGACTTCGACGTGGCCGATTACGACGGTGACGGCAAGCTCGACATGGCGGTGCTGTCGACCGACGGCGACATGCGCGTGCTGTTCGGCAACGGCACCGACTTCGTGCCGGTGCAGACGCTGCAGCTCGGCGGTGTGCCGCTGTGGATCACGGGCGCCGACTTCGACGGTGACGGCGACCGCGACCTGGCGGTGGTGCGCACCTCGGCCAACACGACCGACATCCTGCAGAACGACGGCAACGGCGGCTTCAGCGTGTGGCAGCAATTGCCGGTCGGCGCCGACGCGCTGACCGCGGTCGCGGGCGACCTCGACGACGACGGCATCGCCGACCTGCTGGTGACCCGGCCGTTCTCGCCCGAGATCCTGTGGTGGAAGGGCGACGGCGCCGGCGGTTTCCTGGCGCAGACTTCGATCGCGCTGCCCGGTGGCGGTGCTGCCTTCCACGCGTCGGTGGGTGACGTCACCCGCGATGGCATCAGCGACATCGTCGTCAGCGATCCGCAACTGTCGCGCGTGGTGGTCTTCGCCGGTGACGCCAACTCGCCGAAGGACTTCGGTGCGTCGGTGTCGGTGCTCGAGATGCAGGGTGGTCCGCGGGCCACGTCGCTCGGCGACCTCAGCGGTGACGGCTTCGCCGACATCGCCGTCTCGGTCTTCGAAGAGGCCAGGTTCGTCGTCGTCACCGAGATCGGCGTGCCGACGTTCGGCAACGGCGGCACGCCCTACCTGTCGTTCGCGGTCGTCGTCGGCAGCGCGCCGGGCCTGAGCACCATCGCCGACGTCACCGGTGACGGACTGAACGACCTGGTCGCGTGCCTGGGCGGCAACGCCAGCATGATGGTCGCGCCGCAGATGCCGGCCGGCGGCATCGACGAACTGATGACGTACGACGCCACCGGCACGCCGCTGCGACCGATCGTCGGCGACTACGACGGCAACGGCGCCAACGACGTGTTCGTCCTGTCGGGCCTGGGCTACCGCGTCAATGTGTGGCCGGCCCGCGCCGACGGTGAACTGATCGGCGCTCGCAACTACGACGTCAACCTGCCCACCGCTTCGTGGATCGCCGGCGGCGACTTCGACGGCGACGGCGACCATGAGGTCGTGGTCGGCTCGCAGGACAGCACCCGGCTCGTGGTGATGAGCCGCCGGACCGACGGCGTGCTGGTGCCCCAGTACAGCATCGACATCGGTCAGGTGGTGTTCCAGGTGCATGCCGCCGACCTCGACGGCAACGGCAGGCCAGACCTGGTCGCGTCGGTCAACGGCGGCCTCAAGCTGTTGCAGAACGACTCGACTGCCGGGACCTACGCGTTCACCGCGCTGCCCGGCAACCCGGCGCTGACGCTGTCGACGGCCACCGGTCCGTTCGGCGTCGCGGTCGCCGACCTGGACGTCGACGGCGACCTCGACATCGCCGTCGCCGACTTCTCGACCAGCACTCTGCACGTGATCGCCGGCACGGCGATGCCGTTCGCGTTCGGCAGTGAACAGGTGATCGCGATCGGCGGCAACCCGATCGACGTGGTCGCTGCCGACTTCACCGGCGACGGGCTCCTGGACCTCGCGGTGTCGCGTTCGTCGATGAGCGACGTCGTGGTGCTGCGCAACGACGGCGGCCTGATGTTCTCGAACTACCTCACGGTTCCGGTCGGTGCGGCCCCGAACTACCTGATCACCGCCGACTTCAACGTCGATCAGCGCGCCGACCTGGTGGTCAGCAACGCGGCTTCGGGCACGATCTCGGTGCTGTTCGGCGGCGAGAACGGCTTCGTCGGCGCCAGCTATCCAGCGGGTTCGTCACCGACGGCGCTGTTGGCCGACGATCTCACCGGCGACGGCCTGGTCGACATCCTGGTCGCGTCACTCGGCAGCGGCGACTTCCGGGTGCTCTCGGGCGACGGCAAGGGCAGCTTCCCGGGGTTGACCGGGTTCCCGGGCACCTTCGGCGCTTCCGACGCGGTGCTGCAGGACATGGACGGCGATGGCTTGCGCGACCTGCTGATCGCGAGCCTGGTGACGGATCGGCTGTCGCTGGTGCGCAACGTGCGTAACCTCGAGTGATCCGGCGGCGCCGTCCCGCGCCCCGGTTGTCAGCGAGCCTCACCAAGGAGCCAAACGAGTGTCCGAAGAACTGATGGGGGTGATCCTCGCCGCCGGCAAGGGCACCCGCATGCGGCCGTTCAGCGAGCACTGGCCCAAGCCGATCCTGCCCGTGCTCGGGGTGCCGCTGATGGCCTACCAGCTGCGCATGATGGCTGGCCTCGGGGTGCGCCGGGTGGTCGTGGTGATCGGCCACCTGGGCCACGAGGTCGTGCGTGCGCTCGGCGACGGCGCCGAGTACGGCGTCGAGATCAGCTACGTCGAGCAGGAGGAGACCCTGGGCATCGCCCATGCGGTGTCGCGCCTCGAGCCGCACGTCGACCGTTCGTTCTTCCTGTTCCTCGGCGACATCTACTTCGCCACCGAGAACCTCGGCTCGATGCTCGAACGCTTCCGTGCCGGCAAACTCGGCGGCGTGCTCGCCTGTCGCCGTGAGCCGGACCTCGAAGCGATCAAACGCAACTTCGTCGTGCTCGCCGACGCCGACAACGTCGTGCATCGCGTGATCGAGAAGCCGCGCCACCCGCGCACGGATCTCAAGGGCTGCGGCATCTACCTGTTCGACCAGGCGTTCTTCGACGCGGTGCGGCGCACGCCGCGCACCGCGATGCGCAACGAGTACGAGATCACCGACTCGATCCAGATCTTCCTCGACGACGGCTACAAGGTCGAAGCTGCCGAGGTGGTCAAGGCCGACATGAACGTCAGCTATCCGGCCGATCTGCTGCAGCTCAACCTGCTGCTGCTCGAAGAACGTGGCGGCGGCAACTTCGTGGATGCGGCGGCGCGCGTCGACTCCGGTGCACGACTCGACCGTTGTGTGGTGATGGGGGGCGCCGAGGTCCGCGTCGGCGCAGCGCTGCAGGAATGTCTGTTGTTCCCGGGCGCCGTGGCGCCAGCGGGTCAGGCCTTCCGCCGCACCATCTTCACTCGCGACGGTGAGATCCGCTGCGAGACGGGCGGGCGCTGACATACCATGCGCGGCGATGTTCGCCGCCGCTGTCGTTCTGTTCGCCGCGTTGGCCGGTCCGCAGGATCCGCCGCAAGGCTCGTCAACCGGTACGCTGCGTCTGCTCGGGGTGAAAGTGCACACGGGCACCGCCACTGCCTGGACCGGCGTGCTGGCCGCGCGCCACGGCCGCCTCGGCAGACCCGACGACGTGTCCATCGAACACCACGGCGGCGTGCAGATCGAACTGCCGGGTGCGTTCGTGACCGCCGGCATCCAGGACGCACACGGCCATCTGCTCGGGCTGGGTGGTGCGCTCGTCGAGGTCGACCTGGTCGGCACCAGGTCCTACGCCGAGGTCGTCGCCAAGGCCGTGGCCGCAGCGGAGAAGTTGCCCAAGGGCGCCTGGATCCTGGGCCGCGGCTGGGACCAGAACGACTGGGACGACCGGACGATGCCGCACCACCGCGCGTTGTCGGCAGCCGTGCCCGATCACCCGGTGTGGTTGACGCGCGTCGACGGCCACGCCGGCCTCGCCAATGCGCGCGCGCTCGCCGCCGCGAAGATCGGCGCGGGCAGCACCGCGCCGCGCGGCGGCGAGATCCTGTTCGATGCCAAGGGGGAACCGACCGGTGTGCTGATCGACAACGCGATGGCAGCCGTGCCCGAACCGGGGCTGACGCCCGAGCAACTGCGCGCGCGCCTGCTGGCCGCGCAGCAGGCGTGTCTTGCGGCGGGCCTGACCTGCGTGCACGACGCCGGTGTCTCGCAGGCCGTGCTCGAGCAGATGGTCGCGCTGCACAAGGAGGGCCGCTGGCAGCTGCGCACCTACGTGATGTTGTCCGCCGGCGAACGCGAACTGATCGCGCGCGGTCCGTGGCAGACGCCCGACGGTCTGATCACCGTCCGCGCCGTCAAGGGTTACGCCGACGGCGCGCTCGGTTCGCGCGGCGCGGTGTTGCTCGAGCCCTACAGCGATCGGCCGAACTGGAAGGGGTTGTTCCTGATCCCGCAGAAGGGCATCGCCGAACTGGCGCAGCGCTGCGCCGATCACGGCATGCAGCTGTGCACGCATGCGATCGGCGACGCCGCCAACCGCGCCGTGCTCGACGCCTACGCCGCAGTGAAGTGCGACGGCGGGCTCGCGCCGCGGCGGTTCCGCGTCGAACACGCGCAGGTGATCGCCGAGGACGACTTCGCGCGGTTCGCGGCGCTCGGGGTGCTGCCGTCGATGCAGCCGACGCATCTGACCTCCGACATGCCGTGGGCGCCCGAGCGCCTCGGCGCCGAACGCACTCTCCGCGCCTACGCCTGGAAGCGCTTCCACGCGCTCGGCCTGGCGGTGCCGTTCGGCAGTGACTTCCCGGTCGAGTCGGTGGATCCGCGCAAGGGTTTCTACGCCGCGGCAACGACCCGGGCCGAGGGCGGCGACGTCGAACTGCGGCCCGACCAGAAGCTGTCGCGCGCCGAGATGATCCGCGGCTTCACGCAACACGCCGCCCAAGGCATGTTCGCCGAGAAGGTGCTCGGCACGATCGAGGTGGGCAAGATCGCCGACCTGACCGTCTGGGACACCGATCTGGTGACGTGTACCGACGCGCAGCTGCTCACCGCCAGGGTGTTGCTGACGGTGGTGGGTGGCCGGGTGGTCTACGACGGCCGCGCCAAGTAAGGCGATGCCTCATGAGCTGGACCATGTCGCGCCGTTCCACTGCGCAACCCGGTTGGCAGCAGGGCCACCTGCGGGCGTGATCGTGGCGCTGACGAAGTAGGGTAAGGAGCGCCGTCTGCCGGCTACGTCAACTGTTGGGTAGGATGCGCGGTGTCGACGGATCCCATGCACTCCCACGGCCCACTGTTGGTTTTCGCGTTTGCTGCGCTGCTGCCCGCCCAGTCAACCCATGTCGTGCAGGGCGGTGGGAGTGCGCTGCAGACCGCGATCAACGCCGCGGCCCCGGGCGACATCCTGGATGTGATGCCGGGCAGCTACGCAGCGGTCACGGTCACGCGGGGACTGCGGATCACGTTGCGATCCGGGGCGAGAGTCGTGGTGCCGTTCCAGTCGATGGCGGCAGCGATCACCGTCTCGGCGCTGCCCGGCGGCGAAGCACTCGTCGTCACTGGCGGGTCGGTGCAGGGCATCGCCGCCACGGCCTGCGCCGGGGCGATCGTGTGTGATCGCATGACCCTGGACAATGCCAACGGTGGCAGCTCGCGCATCGATGGGTGCACTGGCGCCGTCACGCTCCAGCAGATCTCGAACAGCACCCAGCCGACCTTCGGCTCCTTCGAGGTCGTGAACTGCGGCCAGGTCAGCTTCACGTCGTGCACCTTGCCGCGCACGTCCATCACCAATGCGAACGTGACGTTCGCCGACTGCTCGATCCGGCCGTACGGGGGCAGCTGGCCGAGCGGCAACTCGCCGAGCCTGCGGGTTCGTTCGGGGCACGTCTCGATTGCTGGTGGACGCATTTCCGGCGGTATCGCCGCATCCTTGCCGTACCACGAGTCGGCCATCCTGCTGGAACAGGGTGAGCTCGTGCTTGCCGGCGCCGTCCGCCTCGAGGAATCCCAGGACCCATGGTCCTTGCCGCAGGCGCCGGCACTGGACACTCTCGGTGGCTCCGTGCGTGTCGACCCTGCGGTTGTGCTCATCGGCACGCCTCCGATCCAAGGCCCGGCCAGCGTGACCTTCGCGACCTCGCCGAGCCTCGCCGTCGTCCACAACCAAGGCAGCGTGCACTACCAACTGACCCTCACCGCGGAACCGAACAGTCTCGCGTTCACGCTGCTCGGTCTACCGGTGCCCGTGTCGCCGTCGCCGTGGGGCGACCTGTGGCTTGTGCCGCAGAGCCTGATCCTCGATGTCGCCACCGTGCCCGCAAGCGGCGTGCATTCGTTCGTTCGCTCCTTCTCCGGTCTGCCGCCGTTGCTCGTGCTCGTGGCGCAATCGGCCACGCTGGCGCCGAACAACACGATCGCCGTCAGCGTGCCGTTGCGGTTCGTCTGGGACTGAGTTCGGGCCGGACTCGCGCCAACCAGGATTCTTGTCACGATGTGAAACGGCGGAGCACTCGCCACACGACGTGACCCCTTCCCCCGAAACCCGCGCCGAAGCACTGCTGGCCGAGGCATCCTTCGTGCAGCGGCTCGCTCGCGCGCTGGTGCGCGACGCGGCGACCGCCGAGGACATCTCGCAGGATGCGATGACCGCGGCACTGCAGCTGCCTGCCGAACCGCGCAGCTGGCGGCACTGGTTGGCGACCGTGACACGTCGGTTGGCGACGAAGCGGCGCATCGCCGACCGTCGCCGTTCGCACCATGAGGCGAACGCGGGCGAACCACCGACCGGTGATCCCGAGCAGACGCAGCGTCGCCTCGAACTGCAGAGAACGCTGACTGACGTGGTGCTGACGCTACCGGAGCCGTATCGCACCGTGGTGACGCTCCGGTTCTTCGACGGGCTGCCGCCGCGCGCGATCGCCCAGCGCACCGGTGCCGGCAGCGACGTCGTGCGCCAGCGACTGCATCGTGGCCTGCTGATGCTGCGCGAGAAGCTCGACCACAGCTACGGCTCGCGGCAGGCGTGGCTCGCGACGTTCGGTTCGTTCGGCCTGGGGGGCGCGGTTTCGCCGCTCATACCCTTGACGCTGCTCGCAATGAAGAAGCTCACCATCGCCGCGGTCACCATCGTCGCTGGCGGGATCCTGTGGACCGTCGCATGGCCCGCGGGGACCGCAGCACTGTCGCTGCCGACCACCGAACAGCGCATGCAGCCAACGCCGCACACAGACGTGCCGCCGGGAGTGCCTGTGGAAACGCCCGTGCGCGAGGCCGTGGCGACGATCGCGCCGCGTTGCACCGTGACGGTGCGCGATGTGGCCGGTCGATCGGTGCCGGAAGCGACGGTGTTCTGCTGGGACTCGGACGGTGCGTTCGTCGAGGGCACGACCGATGAGCACGGCACCGTCCGTTTTGCCGCAGTCGGCGCCGGCGGTCTGCTCGCGCGCGCGCATGGTCACGGACCCGCCTCTCGCACACTCGGCGAGCGCCGCGGCGACCACGTGCTCGTGCTCACCGAATGCGCCGTCGCGACCGGCATGTTGTTGATTGACGGCCAACCGGCACCGCAGGGGACAGAACTCCGCCCGTACGGCGAAGCTGCGCATGCGCTGACCGACGTGCCGGTTGAACTGCACGATCAGACCACGTGGAAGCCTGAGGAGAAGATCACCACTGGACCAAACGGCACGTTCTGCCTCAGCGGTCTGCCACCGGGATGGCAGGGCGGCGCGCGGCTGCCGTACCACCTGTGGCTGCTGCCAGAATCCGGCGGTACACCGCAGAGCCACGAGGGGTTCAAGCTGGACCTCGGCGGCGATCGAGTCGTGCACACGACGATGCTGCCGTCGCTGCACGGTCAGGTCGTCTGGGACGACTCTGGCCGGCCGATCGCGGGCGCCGACGTGATGGTCTACGGCGTCTTCGTCGGCGGCGAGAACACGCCGAGTTCAGGCGTCGCAGTTGACCGCGACGGACGCTTCGTTGCCGGCCTGCGCACCGGTCGCGCCAACGACTACCTGCTCTGGTGCGACCCGAAGAAGCGCCTACCGGTTGAGTCGGTGCAAGTGACGGCGCAGGCGCATGGCAGCGATGGGCGCACGACTATCACGTTCACTGGCGAACAGATGCTGGCTGGTCCGGTCACGGTGCGCGTGCCGCGCGCGCCGACGACCTCGTTCGTCGCCGTCGACGCAGCAGGCCAACCGATCGCAGGGGTGAGGGTCTACACGAGTTCGATCAGCGAGCCGTCCGACGAACGCGGGCGCGGCGCCTTCTTCGGTCGGCCCAGCGATGTCAAACAGGTCGGCGCCAAGGGCTACCGCATCGGACCAATCGAGGCGCGGCGCGGCAGCGGCACCAGCGACGACCCGCTCGTGTTCGAACTGCAAACCAGCAACACGATCGTGATCGAACTGCTGGATGCAGACGGTAGGCTGCCGACCGCCAAGTGCGTGATCGCACGCGGCCCCGAGTTGCTGTTCGCCGGCCACCGTCTGTTGTCGCACCTCGACAAGGCGATTCACGGCACCGCACTCGGTGGCCAGGTGTCGAGTTCCCGTCAGCACAGCGTGACGCTCGAGCTGCCGCAAACCGGTACCACGCTGACGCTGCACTCGCTCGAGCCCGGAATCGAAGCGACGATCGCCATCGTCGACGCGTTCGGCGACGACATCGTGGCTCAGACGTTCACGACGCCGCAAGCAGGCGAGACGCGCACGATCACACTGCGGGTCGCGACCGAGCCGTACGCGATCGCCGGCCGGGTGGTCGAGGAGAGCGGGGCCGGCATTGCACGCGCGGAGGTCCGACTGACGGAGCAGGACGCCAACGGCGAAACGCTGGTAGCACCGTCCGGCAGGATCGCGGCCGCCTACGCGTACTCCGATCGCGAAGGCCGCTTCCGCGTGTACCCCGTCTACGGCCCCAAGCGGGTGCACATGGTGATCAGGGCCAACGGCTACATCACGACGAGTAGGGCGCTCGGCAACGGCATGCACTCCGAACCGATCGAGGTGCGGCTCGAGCGCGGCCGCAGCGTCACCGCCCGGGTCCTCGACGAACACGGCGAACCGCTGCCGCTCTGGCCCACCGTGAAGGCACCCCACCAACAGCAGAAGCTCGGCGACGGCGTCACGCGCTTCGACGATCTTCCCGCCGGCGAAGTCACGTTCCTGCTCCGCATCGGCAGCGTCGAGTTTGCGGTCGGGCACGACACGAGCAAGCCGGAAGTCGAACTGCGCGTACCTCGGCCGGGCATGCTGAGACTGCTCGCGACGAACGCCTGGCCGCACAGTGAGAAGGACAAGAACCTCGTCGCGATCGCGACACGCGTGGACGCGCAGCAGCGGCAGCACCGCATCTGGCGGCCGGACCGCGGCGAAGAGCCTCACGTGCTCGTGCCCGGTCGTTACCGCATCGAACTCGTCGAGCAGCATGGCTACGGCGAAGAAGCCACCGACGTTCCGCTCGGGCCGTCGTGCGAGGCGACCGTGCGAGCCGGCGAACTGGCGACCGCCACGCTGCACTGACCGGCGACGGCGCGCGGGCTCCGAGTTGCAGGTTCGTGGGGGCAGACCATGCCTGGATGGTGGCGCCGACCTGACCGCCTGGGGCACCGACTGGTGACTTGTTCCGACGCGCATTGCCCACCGCCAAGGTGCTACCAACATCGTCACCGGCCGGGTGGTCTACGACAGCCGCGCCAAGTAGAACGGTCTCCCCGATGTCGACCGTCGCCAGCGTTTCCCACGAGCAGAAGGTCGCGGTCCTGCACACGCAGCTGGCCGCGCTGCCGGGCGCCGTGGTCGCGTTCTCGGGCGGTGTCGACTCGACCGCGCTGCTGCACGCCTGCAGACACGCGCTCGGCGAACGCGTCGTCGCGGTCACCGCCGACTCGCCGTCGCTGCCGCGCGCGGAGCTCGCCGAGGCCGCGGCGCTGGCCGAACGCATCGGCGTGCGCCACGTCGTGCTCGAGACGCACGAGTTGGACCAGCCCGAGTACCGCGCCAACGCCGGCGACCGCTGTTACCACTGCAAGAAGGAACTGTTCGTCACCGTCGCGCAGCGCCGCGCCGAGATCGCGCCTGCCGACTGGCCGGTGCTCTACGGCGTGATCGTCGACGACCTCGGCGATCATCGACCGGGGCAGAAGGCCGCCGCCGAGCACGGCGTGGTGGGGCCACTCGTCGATGCCGGCTTCACCAAGGACGACGTGCGCCGGTACAGCCGCGCCGCGGGCCTGCCGACGGCCGACAAGCCGAGTTTCGCCTGTCTGTCGTCGCGCGTGCCGTTCGGCACCGCGATCGACCGCGAGGTTCTGCAGCGCATCGAGCGCGCCGAAGGCGTGCTGCGCCACCACGGCTTTCGCCAGTTCCGCGTGCGTCATCACGGCGACGTGGCACGGCTCGAGGTCGGCCCCGACGAACTGCCGCGCGCCTTTTCGCTGCGTGAGGAACTCGGCCGCGGGCTGGTCGCGGCGGGTTACCGCTTCGTCGCGCTCGACGTCTTCGGCTATCGCTCCGGCGGCTTCAACGCCATGGTCCGCGGCCAGTCGCCGCCATCGTCTCTCCCGTCATGAACAACCTCATGTCCGTCTTGTCGCGCGGTGGGCTCGCCGCGTTGTTGCCCGCCGCGCTGTTGCCCGTTCTCGGCGTCGTCGCGCAGAACGGTGCGACGCCGGACGTCGCCACCGCTCCGAAGGTCACCGCTCCGAAGGTCGCCGGCGCGACGAACGCCGCCGAGGCCCGCGTGCTGGACGTCGTGAGTTGGCTCGCCGACGACGCGCGCGCCGGCCGCGACACGCCCAGTCCCGGGCTCGACGAAGCCGCCGACTGGCTCGCGGCGCGGTTCAAGGCCGCACGCTTGCAGCAAGTGACCGCCGGCAGCTGGTTCCACGACTACACGCTGCCCACGCTGCAACTCGACTCCACCGCGGTGTCGCTGCAGCTGGTGCGCAAACACGGTGACGACAAGGTCGACGTCGCCCTGGTCGCCGACACCGATGTGCGGTTGTGGCGCCAGGGTGAGGCGGTCGCCGGTGAAGACGAGGGATGCACCGTCGCCGACAGCGACGATCCGGTGCTGCAGCGACTGCTGTTCGCGCAGTCGGGGCGGCAGCCGATCGTCGTCGAGGTCGCCGAAGACCACCCGTACTGGGTCGCGAGCAAGGGGGTGCGTCGGGCACTCGTCGGCCGCCGTGCGGCGTCGCGGCCGGTGTTCCTGGTGCGCAAGGGGCTGCTGCCGGCGCCGCCCGGGGATGGCCGCGACGTCGCCTGGGCCGCGACCTGGTCGACGGCCGCCGCCGAGAAGGTCGACGTGACCGTGCACAACGTCGTGGGGTTGTTGCCCGGCACCGACAAGAAGGACGAGTACGTGATCGTCAGCGCCCACTACGACCACGTCGGCACCGGCAACCCCGTGAACGGCGACGGCATCTACAACGGCGCCGACGACGACGCGACCGGCACCACCGCGGTGGTGCTGCTGGCCGAAGACCTCGCCAAGCTGCCGCCGCCGCGCCGCAGCATCCTGTTCGTGTGTTTCTCGGGCGAGGAGAAGGGGCTGCTCGGCAGCAAGGCGTTCGGCGAGCGGCCGCCGGTGCCGCGCGAACAGATCGTCGCCAACCTCAACATCGAGATGATCGGTCGCCCGCTGCCCGGCAACGAAGGCAAGGCCTGGATCACGGGCAGCGGCTACAGCGACTTCGCGGCGATCGTCGGCGTCGGACTCGAGCGCGCCGGAGTTTCCGTGGTCGACTTCGAGATGGCCAACCAGCTGTTCGCGCAGAGCGACAACTTCTCGCTGGCGCGACATGGCATCGTCGCGCACTCGATCAGCGCCGGATCACTGCACCAGGATTACCACCGGCCGTCGGACGAGGTCGGCAAGCTCGACATCCCGCACATGACCAAGATCATCGACGGCCTGCGTGAGGCGACGCTCGAACTCGCCAATCGCGACGCCGCGCCGCAGTGGACCGAAGCCGGCAAGAAGGTGCTGGAACGGCGTCGGCGGTAACCGGGGTGTCTGGCGAGATCAGTTCCAGCGCCGGTTCGCGCCGCGATCCTTGATCTCGAGCGGCGGCGCCACGCGCGGGTCCCTGGGCTCCTCCACCGGCGGGTCGAGCGGCTCCTCTTCTTCCTCGAGCTGCGAGGTGCAGCGGATCCGCCAGCTCCAGCCCGGCTGCAGGTGCACGCCGAAGGTCTGGGTGCGCAACTCGTCGGCGAAGTAGGCGCCGCGGGCGATCGGGATCGGGTGCGGAACGATGCAGACGCTGGCCTGGCTGGCGACGAGGTTTCCTTGGGCGTCGAGCACGTCGAGTGACACCCACGATTGCACCACGGGCTTGGCGGTGCGGTTCTGGTAGTGGAAGCGGCAGCGCACGTAGGCGTTGCCGGGGAAGCCGTCGAGGCTGATCTCACGCACGGTCACGCGGCCCTGTTCGGGGAAGTCGAACACCTGCGGCGTGGTGTTCTGCTCGCGAAACACCCATTGCTGGGTCTGGAAGTCGCGCAGTTCGACGTGCAGCGCGTGTTCGGGACGTTCGATCGCGACGGGAGTTGCGCACGCGATCGGCAGGAGGAGGGGGAGGGCGGCGCAGAGGCGGCGTAGCTTCATGGGGTGGCCCGCTGGGCAAGGATCGTTCCGCGCGTGGGACGATAGCCGACGAGTTTCCTTCCGGGCAGTGCACAGGCAAGCCCGAGGTCGCCGATCCGACGAGACTTGACCCGCGGGGGGCGCGCCAACATCCTGCGCGCGATGTTCGACTCGCTCGCCAACGCACTCGGCAAGGCCTACCGCTCCCTCGTCGGCCAGAAGGTCCTCACCGAGGCCAATGTCGACGAGGGCATCCGGGCGGTGCGCCAGGCGCTGCTCGAGGCCGACGTCAACTTCCAGGTCGCCAAGGAATTCGTCGCCGACGTGCGGCAGCGGGTGATCGGCCAGAAGGTGATCGAGTCGGTCGAGCCGGGGCAGCAGTTCGTGAAGTGTTTCCACGACGCGCTGACCGAACTGCTCGGCGGCCAGGCGGTGGGGCTGCCGATCGCCGACAAGGGCCCGCTGGTGCTGATGATGTGCGGCCTGCAGGGCAGCGGCAAGACGACCACGTGCGCCAAGCTGGCGCTGTGGTTGCGCAAGAACAAGAAGAAGAAGCCGCTGCTGGTGGCAGCCGACCTGCAGCGCCCGGCCGCCGTCGAGCAGTTGCAGAGCCTGGGCAGACAACTCGGCATCGCCGTGCACGCCGAACCGACCACGGCGCGGCCGCCCGAGGTCTGCCGGCGCGGCGTCGAGTTCGGCATCGCCCACGGCCACGACGTGATCATCCTCGACACCGCCGGCCGTCTGCACATCGACGAGCCGCTGATGGTCGAGTTGCAGGAGATCCACACCAAGTGCAAGCCGCACGGCGTGCTGCTGGTCGCCGACGCGATGTTGGGTCAGGACGCCGTGAACTCGAGCAAGGAGTTCCATGCCCGCCTGCCGCTGCACGGGTTGATCCTGACCAAGGTCGACGGTGACGCGCGCGGCGGTGCGGCGCTGTCGATCGTCAAGGTCACGGGGCGGCCGATCCTGTTTGCGGGCGTCGGCGAGAAGGTCGACGACCTCGAGGAATTCGATCCGTCGCGCATGGCCGGGCGCATCCTCGGCATGGGCGACGTCGTCGGCCTGGTCGAGAAGGCCCAGTCGGTGATCGACGAGAAGGAGGCGGAGGCCGCGGCGCGCAAGATGCAGAAGGGGCAGTTCAACTTCGAGGACTTCCTCTCGCAGTTGAACATGATCCGCAAGCTCGGCCCGCTCAAGAAGGTGCTCGGCATGCTTCCCGGTGTCGGCTCGATGCTCAAGGACGTCGATCTCGACGACAAACACTTCAAGCGCCTCGAGGCGATGATCCAGTCGATGACGGTGCGCGAACGCCAGCGCCCGGACGTGATCGATCTGCCGCGCCGCCGCCGCATCGCCGCCGGTTCGGGCAATCCGCTCGACGCCGTCAACGGCCTGATCAAGCAGTTCAAGGCGATGCAGGACATGATGAAGAAGATGGGGCGCGGCGGCGGCATGCCGCCCGGCCTCGGCGACCTGCTCGGCGGCGGTGGCATGGGGGCGGGCGGCCCCGGTGGCATGGGCGGCCTGCCCAAGGGCTTTGGCGGCGGCGGACGGGGCGGTGGCCGCGGCTTCCCGGGTGGGTTTCCGGGTGGCCGGCGCCGTTGAGTCGTGCTGCGGGATCGCCCCGCGCCACGGAATGGCGGCCAGGGCCTGAAAAAGGGCTGGCGCTGGCCTTGCCGATTTGCTTTGCTTCTCGCCCCAATTCCGCCGGATCCCCGATCGCACGGAGACAGCTTTGGCAGTCACGCTTCGTCTGAAACGCTTTGGCCGACTCAACCACCCGACCTACCGAGTGGTTGCCACCGATCCGCGCTTTCCGCGCGACGGCCGCATCATCGAGGCCCTCGGCTACTACCTGCCGTTGATGCCCCGCGCCCAGGAACAGGTCAAGCTCAACACCGAGCGCATCCAGTACTGGCTGTCGGTCGGCGCCAAGGCGTCGGAGACGGTCGCGGAGATGATCGAGAAGTCCGGCGTCGCGATCCCGCAGCCGAAGAAGCGCGAACGCAACAAGAGCAAGGCCAAGGCCAAGGCGTTCGTGCCGCCGAAGAAGAAGGTGCGCAAGCCCAAGGCGCAGAAGCGCGTCGAGAAGGCTGAGCGCGCTGCTGCCGGCAAGAAGAAGTAGTAGCCGGTCGGCGCGGGACGAGGCGGCGCCGCCTGGCGGCGCACCCGGGACTGCGCGGTATCGACCGGCATCGTGACCTCCTGCTAGCTCCGCTTTCGCCCGGACCCGGGCATTCGCCAAACCCATCCGTGCCGTCGAAGAAGAAGACTGCTCCTGAGCCCGAGGTCGCTGCGGCGCCGGACCTGCGCGAGGCGCTCGATCCGACGCCCGCCAACTTCAAGTTGGTGCTGGCCGACCTCGAGAAGGTTCTCGCCGACGTGCCGGTGCCGCCGCCGCCGGAGCCCAAGAAGGCACCGCCGCCGCCGGTCGTGCCCGTGGTGGCAGCGCCCGTGGCCCGTTCGGGTGACGACGACGACGACGAGGCCGCGCCGGTCCCGGCGCCTGCGCCCGCCGGTCCCCCCGCCGGTGCCCCCGAGCCTGCGCCGGTCGAGGAGCCCGGTCCTGAGACCGACCTCGTCGAGGCGATGCTGCACATCTACTTCGCCGACGGTCTGGCGTGCGGCTACGGCCAGGAGGCCCGGCGCCGCATCCGCGAGAGCTTCGTCGACCGCAACGAGTTCCGGGTCACCGAGGCCTACGAGGTCGAGGATCTGTTGCGGGATCTCGAGATCCCCAACCTGTTCGAACGGTGCATGTGGGTGCGCGACTCGATCGCGCAGATCTACAACGACCAGAACGGCGTGCAGCTGGGGTTCCTGCGCAGTGCCGCCATCAGCGATCGCAACACGTTCTTCCAGCGCGCGCCGGCGCTGCAGCCGCACGTGGTGCATTTCCTCAACAACCTGCTCACGCTCGAGGAGATCTGCTTCTCGGACAAGTCCACCCTGCGCGCGCAGCAGCGCTTCGGCCTGGACCCCAAGGACGGGCCGACCGGGGACTTCCTCAACCGCGTGCGGGTGCTGCTGGCCCCGTATCGCGGCATGCCGCTCGACGTGGGCAAGGACCTGCCGCGCGGCAAGGTCAACCTGACGCATCCGCTGTCGCCGACCTGCTTGTTGCTGCGGCTCGGGCCGCCGGCCAAGGGCGGCAAGAAGCGCTGACGCCGGCGGCCGCGCCGCAGGCTCTTCTGATCGGCATGTGGGCTGATCGGCATGTGGGCCGATTGGCATGTGGGCTGGTTAGTATGTGGCGGTGATCGAACTGCTGCTCGCCTCGACCTCGCCTCGGCGTCGCGACCTGTTGGCCGCTGCCGGGCTGCGGTTCGAACTGTGTGAGCCAGGACCCGAGTACCTGACCGGCGGCGACCACGACCACGGCGAACGCGGCGAGCCCCTCGAACTGGCCCGGCAGCGCGCGCGGCGCAAGGCGCTCGGCGCGCCGGGCCAGCACACTGCGCCGGTGCTGGGAGTCGACACCGTGGTCGATCTCGACGGCGTCGAACTCGGCAAGCCCGCGGATCGTGATCAGGCCGCGCGCATGCTGCAGGCGCTGAGTGGGCGGCGACACCTCGTGCACACCGCACATTGTCTGCGTGCGCCCGACGGCACCCTCCTCGGCGAGCAGATGGCCACGGCGACCGTGAACTGTCGCATGCCGACCCCGGCCGAACTGCAGCGGTATCTCGACAGTGAACAGTGGCGCGGCAAAGCCGGCAGCTACGGCATCCAGGACGATGCGCAGTCGTTCCTGGTGCTGGCGGGCGGCGCTTTCGACACGGTGGTGGGGCTGCACGTTCCGGCGGTGTTGGCCCTGCTCGCGAACTGGTCGGCCCGGGAGTCGTCGTGAAGCTGTGGCCGCAGACGTTGGCCGTCCGGCTGGTGCTGGCCCTGCTGCTGGCCGCGGGTGCGATCGTCGCGCTGGCGCAAGTGGTTGCGCAGCGCGACGCCGTGGTGGCCGCGGTGAAGTCGCCGCCAGCACCGCCGTCGCGACCGCCGCGGCAGGTCGTGGTGGTGCCGGCCGTGACCGGTCGCATCCTGCTGACGAGTTCGCCGCGGATCGTGCCGGGCGGCACCTCGCCGGTGGTGCAGTTGCTGGCCGATGGCACCGAGGTGTTGCGCCGGGCGCCGCCGTTGCCCGCCGGGCCGGCAGCCGCCAAGGTGTTGTCCGGCGAAGCCGTGATCGTGCTGCCGGCGCCGGCGATCGAACTGCTGAGTGCGGACGCCCGCGGCGCCCTGGTCGACCTGTTCGGTCGTCTGGTCGAGGAGCGGCCGGTGCCAGCGACGCGCTTTGCCACGCTGGACTTCCGCATGCCCCTGGCCCAGCTCGATCGCCTGCTCGAATGGGTGCACTGACGGCCTGTTGACGTTTCGCTGGCCGGCTCTACACTCTTCGGCCCGCATCGCGACCAAGCCCGCGCGCGGAACAGCGCCCATGAAAGCCGACATCCACCCGAAGTACGTTGCGTGCCAGGTCTCCTGCGCCTGCGGCAACAAGTTCGTGACCCACTCCGTCAAGTCGGAGATCCGCACGGACATCTGCTCCGCCTGCCACCCGTTCTTCACCGGCGCGACCAAGTTCGTCGACTCGGCGGGTCGCGTCGACAAGTTCATGAAGCGTTACGGCAAGACGGCGGCGGGCAGCCCGGACGCGAGCGGCGCGGCCAAGGCTTAGCTACGACTGGCGGCCCCGCGTCGTAACCGCCGCCTTCCCGCATCCCCGGGAGCGTCGCCGCGACGAGCGGCGGTCGCCGTGGTCCTCTGCGCATGAGCTTCCTGCGGCCCCGCATCCAGCAGCGGCTCGACAGCCTCGTGGCACGCCACGAGCAGCTGATGGTGCAGTCTGGCGACCCCGACCTGCTCGCGCGTCCCGACCGGCTCGCAGCGCTGCAGCGAGAACTCGGCAGCGCCACCGAGGTCGTGGGCCGATACCGCGCCTTCACGAGGCTGCTCGCCGACATCGACGAACACCGCGCCCTGCTCGCAGGCGGCGACGAACTCGCCGAACTGGCGCGCGCCGAGTTGCCGGGCCTCGAGCAGAAGGCGCGTGGCGAGGCCGACGCGCTGATCGACCTGCTGCTCGCCGAGCAGGGTGACGATCGCCGCGACTGCATCGTCGAGATCCGCGCCGGCACCGGCGGCGAGGAGGCGGCGCTGTTCGCCAAGGACCTGTGCACGATCTATCAGCGTTACGCGACGCGGCGCGGCTGGACGTTCGAGCCGATGCACGCGACGCCGACCGAGCAGGGTGGCTTCAAGGAGATCCTGTTCACGCTGCGTGGCCAGAGCGTGTTCCACTACATGCAGTTCGAGTCCGGGGGGCACCGCGTGCAGCGGGTGCCCGAGACCGAAGCCAAGGGGCGTGTGCACACGTCCGCCGCGACCGTCGCGGTGTTGCCCGAGGTCGAGGAGGTCGAGGTCAACATCGACGAGTCGCGCGACATCAAGATGGACACCTACCGCGCCAGCGGCGCCGGCGGTCAGCACGTCAACAAGACCGAGTCCGCGGTTCGCCTCACGCACGTGCCTTCGGGCCTGGTGGTCACCTGCCAGGAGGAGCGCAGCCAGCTCAAGAACCGGCAGCGCGCGATGGCCCTGCTGCGGGCGCGTCTCTACGAGGCGCAGAAGCGCGCCGTCGACGCAGCGCGCGCGGCCGAACGCAAGGAACAGGTCGGCTCGGGCGACCGCAGCGACCGCATCCGCACCTACAACTTCCCTCAGGACAGGCTCACCGATCATCGGCTGAACCGCAACTTCGCGCTGTCGCAGGTGCTCGAGGGCAAACTCGAGCCGATCATCGACGGCCTGCTGCAGGACCTGCGCGAACGGCGCATCGAGGAGCTGTAATCGGTGAACCCGCCGCCGCCCCGCGCCGTGGTAGCGCTTCGTCCCGAAACTTGCGTGACTGGCGCGCTGCCAGCCGTCACGATCCTCGCCCTGCCACCCGGGCCAACCCCTCTCACTCTCCCCATCCGACAAGAGCACGATCGATGAGCGACACCGCGACCCCTGGCGAACTCGAACCCCTTGCCCCTCTCGAGCCGCTCGACGCCGGCGCCGGCATGGCCGGCCCGGGCAGCGACGAGGCCACGCTGATGGTGCTGCGTTCGGGTATGCCGGCGCCGGCCTTCAACCCGATGTGCCGCGACAAGACCTTCTACAAGTTCCTGTTCGCGGGTGTGCTGATGGTCGTCGGTTGCCTGATGCCGTTCTCCGCGAACCTCGCGGTCGCCGGTTACCAGACGATCAGCGGCGGCCTCTACCTGATCATCGGCATCGCCATGGTCTGGACCTGGTGGGGCGCGATCCACAACAACCGCTCGACCAACGCCAGCCTGAAGTGGCTGCTGTTCTGCGCGATCCCGCTGATCGCCGGCATCATGGGCATGGCCAGCTTCGACGCCGAGGCGGCACTCACCGCGGCCAAGGCCGCGGGTTACCTGCCCCAGTCGGCGACCACCTCGACCTGGGGCACGGTGTTCGGCGACATGTTCACGGCGGGACGGCCCGGCGCGGGTTCGATCGAGCCGGCCGCGCGCGTCTCGACGTTCTGGATGCTGCTCGGTCCCGGCAAGTTCTTCGTCACGCTGGGTGCCCTCTACGCCGAGCTCGGCTTCATCGGTGGCATCCTCGGCGGCGCCAAGCAGAACAAGCAGATGAAGCAGCAGAAGCAGATGGCTGCTTCCGAGCGCAAGCGCAAGTGATCCGCCGGCCGTCGATCCTCGCGCTGCCGCCCGGCAGGTGGCGGGTGGCGCGATGAGCGACGGCGGCCACACCGTGCTCAGCGTGCTGCGCGGCGCCGAGCAGTGGTTGCACAAACGCGGCGTCGACGCGCCGCGACTCTCCGCCGAACTGCTGCTCGGCAAGGTGTTGTCGCTGCCGCGCCTGGCACTCTACCTCGCTCACGACCGGCCGCTCGACGAACCCGAACGCGCGGCGATGCGGGCGCTGCTGGTGCGCCGCGGCGAAGGGGAACCCGTCGCCTACCTGCTCGGCAGCCAGAACTTCCGCGGTCACGAGGTGGCCGTTTCGCCGGCGGTGTTGATCCCGCGGCCCGAGACCGAGGAACTGGTGTCGGTCGCGCTCGAACGCGCGCCGCAAGGCGGTGCCGTGCTCGACCTCGGCACCGGCAGCGGCGCGATCGCGATCGCGATCGCCGTGGAACGTGCCGACCTGCATGTCGTCGCCGTCGACGTCAGCAAGAACGCGCTCGACCTGGCGCGCACCAACGTGCATCGCCACGAACTCGACAGTCGCGTCGAACTGCGCCACGGCTCGTGGTGGCAGCCGATCGCGGTGGATGAGGTGTTCGATCTCGTCGTCAGCAACCCGCCCTACATCGATCCTGACGCGCCGGCCGGTCTGGCGGCCGACGTCAAGGCGTTCGAGCCGCCGCTGGCGTTGTTCACCGCGCCCGGGGACCCGGCGTCGTGTTACCGCGAGATCGCCGCGGGGCTCGATCGCCACCTGCGGCCGGGAGGTTGGTTCGTGGGCGAGGCGGGGCTGGGTTCGACGTCGCCGGCGCGCGACTGCCTGGCGACGCAGTCGTTCCTCGACGAGGTGTCGTTGGCCAAGGACCTGTCCGGCCACGACCGTTTCGTGCTCGCGAGACGTCGTTCGGAGTGATGCGCACCCGGCTGGCCGAAACGCTCACTGTCCGCTGCCCGGTCGCCGCGGGATCAGCAGCGATCAGCGCGTGCGTGCGGCCTTGCCGACGTAGCCGCGCAGTGCGGCGCGCGTCACCGGCGTCATCTCGGTGAAGTAGACCGCGAGGTCGTACTTGCCGCGGTCGGCACCGCTCAGCGGTTCGCAGCGCACCACGGCGCCCTTCACGTGATGGACCTCGGTGGCGCCCGGCAGCGCGAAGTCGAGCGCCACCAGGGTCATCTCCGGGATCTCCTCGGGCGCGGCGCAGGCGAGGCCGATCTCGGAGATGTCACGCAGGAGCGCCGGCTCGGCAGCGGCATCCTGGGCGAAGCGGATCGGAAAGGAAGCCGGCACACGCTGGGCGCGGCGGCGATCGGATTGGGGTGAGGGCGAAGCCACGGTCGCACCATACCAACGCGCCATGGGTGTCGCTAGGATCCGCCGAGCGGGTCGCGGCGGTTCCGCAACAGCGGGTTCCACAGACAGCAGGCCCTTACCCATCACACAACGAAACAGCACAGCGAGCACCCTTCGTGGCCAACTTCAACAAAGTCATCCTCCTCGGCAACCTCACGCGCGACGTCGAACTGCGGCACACGCAGAGCGGCATGGCCCTCGCCAAGTTCGGCATGGCGATCAACCGCAAGTGGTCGCAGAACGGCGAGCAGAAGGAGTCGACGTGCTTCGTCGACCTGACCGCCTGGGGCAAGCAGGCCGAGCTGCTGAGCCAGTACGTGAAGAAGGGCAGCCAGCTGTTCATCGAGGGGCGCCTGGAGTACTCGACGTGGGAGAGCCAGGAAGGCGGCAAACGCAGCAAGCTCGAAGTGGTCGTCGAGAACTTCCAGTTCGTCGGCAGCGCGCGGGGTGGGGAAGAAGGCGGCGGCGGTGGCGGGCCGCGGCGTTCGGGTGGCCGTTCGTCGGCGCCGCGTGAACAGGAAGCCGGCGGTGGCGGCGGCGGTGGTGGCGGTGACGTCGATTACGGCGACATCCCGTTCTGATCGCGCCGTGCATCTCGCGCCTTGTTCACGAGGATCCGCACTCATGACTACGTTTCGACGGGTGCTGCTGCTCTTCGCAACGCTGTTGGCCGGTCCTCTCGGCGCGCAGACGCCGGTGCGACCCAACATCGTCCACATCGTCGCCGATGACCTCGGCTGGAAGGACGTCGGTTTCAACGGCTGCCAGGACATTCGGACGCCGCACCTCGACGCGCTGGCGGCCGGTGGCGCGAGGTTGTCGCAGTTCTACGTGCAACCGATGTGCACGCCGACGCGTGCCAGCCTGATGACCGGCCGCTACCCGTTCCGGTACGGGCTGCAGACCGCCGTGATCCCGTCGGTATCCGACTACGGGCTCGATCTTGCCGAGTTCACGCTGCCGCAGTGCCTGGGGGCCGCGGGGTACAAGACCGCGATCATCGGCAAGTGGCACCTCGGCCACGCCGACAAGAAGTTCTGGCCCAGGCAACGCGGCTTCGACTACCAGTACGGGGCGATGATCGGCGAGCTGGACTACTTCACGCACGAAGAGCACGGCGTGCTGGATTGGTATCGCGACAACCAGCCGGTGCGTGAGCAGGGTTACACCACCGATCTGCTCGGCGACGACGCCGTGAAGTACATCCGGGCGCAGGACGCGAGCGCTCCGTTCTACCTCTACCTGACCTTCAACGCGCCCCACACGCCGTATCAGGCGTCACCCGAGTATGTCGCCAAGTACGCCGACATCGCCGAGCCGACGCGCCGCACCTATGCGGCGATGGTGGACTGCCTCGACGCGAACATCGGTCGCGTCGTCGCGGCGCTCGACGAGAAGGGGTTGCGCGGCAATACCCTGATCCTGTTCCACAGCGACAACGGCGGCACCAAGAATGCGATGTTCGCCGGGGTCATGGCCGACATGTCGAAGGTCAGGATCCCGTGCGACAACGGCCCGTACCGCGACGGCAAGGGTGCGCTGTTCGAAGGCGGCACCCGTGTGTGCGCGTTGGCCAACTGGCCTGGGCACGTCGCCGCGGGGCAGGTCGATGGGATGATGCATGCCGTCGACGTGTTCACGACGTTCGCGGCGTTGGCGGGGGCGAGCACGGCGAAGTGCAAGCCCCTCGACGGGCTCGACGTGTGGCCCGTGCTCAGTCGGGGGGGCGAGTCGCCGCGCCGTGAGATCGTCTACAACATCGAGCCGTTCCGTGCGGCGTTGCGGCTCGACAACTACAAGTTGGTCTGGCGCACGATGCTGCCTTCGAAGGTCGAACTGTTCGACCTCGACAAGGACCCCGGCGAGCAGGAGAACGTCGCCGCCGCCCACCCGGACATCGTCGCGGCGTTGCAGCGTCGGGTCGAGGCTTTGGCGACCGGTGCGGCCAAGCCGTTGTTCCTCGCCGATCAGTTCAAGGTCGTGATGCGCAACATGAACGGCGAACCGCTGATGCCCGGCGACGACGGCTTCGGCGACGTCGAGGGTGCACCGGCCGCCAGGCGCCGCTGAGTGCGCCCCGGGCCAGGCGGATCGCCGCCCGTGCCGGGCGGCGGCCTCGGTGTGTGCGGTCCTGGCCCGTTTCCGCCCGAAGGGGTGTCGGGCCCGAACCTGCCGCCCGACCGCAGGAATCCTCCCGCGAGCCTGCTGGGGTCCTCGCCCGACGCGCTCGATCTGACCGTAGCAGGCTTGCGCGCCGCAGCCGGCAAGCAGCAGCAGGCGCCGCCGGAGAATGGCGCGACGCCGGCGGAGAATGGCGCGGCGCCGGCGGCCGCAGCGCACTACACGTACCACACGACCAACTTCACCGAAGGCTGGGTCGGCACGTTGCAGGATGACCACGTGCAGCTCACGAAGGGCGACCTGCAGGTGCCTGCGCACAGCGACGACGCCCGCGCGTGGGCGTCGCAGCGGCCCAACGGCGGCGAGGAGTGGCTCGAGGTGACGTTCGCCAGAGCCGTGTTCGCGACCGGTGTGCGCGTCGTGCAGAGTCAGTTCCCCGGCGCGATCGTGCGCATCGACGCCACGCTGGCGGACGGCAACGCGGTGACCGTGTGGAGTGGACCCGACAAGGCCGTCTACGAAGCGGGCATGATCGGCGTGCTCGAGGGGACGTTTGCAGCGACGAAGACGCCGGTTGCGCGGCTCAAGATCGTGCTCGACACCAGGCTCGTCAGCGGCTGGAACGAGATCGACGCGGTGCAACTCGTCGGCGATCCCGGCAAGCGGTGAAGCGGGCGAACGCTCGCGTAGGATTTCGCGGCATGCGCTCCGCCATCCTGCTGGCCGCGTCCGCCCTGCTGTCGCCGGCGTTCGCGCAGACTCTGCCCGAACGCCTGTTGGCCGCCGACTGGCAACGGTGCACGTTGGGCCTCGGCGTCGAATTGCGGCGTGCGTGGTTTGCGAACCTCACGATCGTCGACGCTCCGGCGCTGCCGCCCGGGCCGCAGAGCCTGACCCTGCTCGCAGTCGATCTCGGCGAGTCGGGCACGCGGTTGTCGTTGGCGATCCCCGACCGGCTGTTGCCGACGACGACGCAGGCGAATGCCGCCGGCGCGCTCGCCGCGGTCAACGGCGGCTTCTTCACGCCGCAGGGCAGGCCGCGTGGTCTGCGGCGTGTCGCCGGGGTCGAGGTCGTGCCGGCGACGGATGAGGTCCGCGCGGCCGTGGGCTGGCGCGCGCAGCACTTCTCGTTCGGTCGCAGCAGCGACGACTGGCACGACGTCCCGGACGTGCTCGAGGCGGGACCGATGCTCGTCGTGGGCGGCGAGGTCGTCCAGCACGGCGAACGCCAGCGCACGATCCGGCACCCGCGCACGGCGCTCGGCGTTCGCGAAGACGCCACGCTCGTACTGCTCACGGCCGACGGCCGCACGCCACTCGCGGCGGGCCTGTCGCTCGACGAACTCGGCCACGTGATGCGGGCTCTCGGCTGCCGCGATGCGATCAACCTCGACGGCGGCGGATCTTCGACGTTGTGGGCGCTCGGCTGGCCCGGCGCCGGCATCGCCAACCACCCGTGCGACAACAAGGCCTTCGATGCCGAGGGCGAACGCGCCGTCGCCGACGTCGTGCTCGTGTACGCGCGCGCCGTGATCGTCGTCGACGACGACGAGGCGGTGGTGCGCGAAGGGCGGCTGCAGCGCGAACGCGACGGCAGCGGGAACCTCGGCGGCGCGTTCGCGTGGGCGCCGGCGGGCGATGCGGTGGCGGCGGTGTTCACGGTCGCGGTGCCGCGCGCGGGTCGCTACCTCGTGCAGCGGCGTTCGGTGACGGCGCCCGGCTTGGGGGACGCGGCGGCGAACTGGCCCGACGCGGGCGAACTCGCCAGTGACGGCGCCGATTGGGTCACGGTGGGGGAACGGAACCACGTAGTGGGCGCGTTCCAACTCGTCGTCACCTCCGTGCCCGGCCGACCGTTCCTCGTCGACGCCGTGCGGCTCGTCGAGCAGTAGGCAGGAACTTTCACGCGTCGCCCTCGTTTGGCGCGCCCCTCTCCCATGAAGACCCTCACGCTGGCGGCTGCGTTCCTGCCTTTGATGCTGGCTACCGGCGCAGGGACGGCGCAGCAACCGCTGCCCAGCCAACCCGCCTTCGTGCCGCCGCCCCCGTTCGTGCCGGTCAACGGCGACCTGCGCGCGACGATCCTGGCCGCCAACCGTTCGATGATCGACGTGCCGCAGTGGACCGCGCTGCTGACCGAACCGCCGATCGCCGCCGTGCTCGACGCGCTGGTGCCGCTGCGCACGGCGCTGCCCGGCTACGGCGAACAGCAGGTGCGGCGCGTGCTGGCCGCGCGCAAGAACGACGTCGCGCACGTGTGGCGCAGCGAGCCGCAGCTGCGACAGGAACGCGCGCCGGCGTTCGCGTTGTGCGACCTGGGCTGGCCGACGTTGTTCGCTGCGGGGGAAGAAGCCGAACGGCTGGACGTGCTGGCCGTCGCCGCCTGGCTGCGGCCCGAGGAACTCGAGTTCGCGATGCGCATCGACGACGCGGGTGTTCGTCCCGCTGCAGAACAGCTCGCGCGTGTCGCCGCCGAAGGGCAGCGCCAGCGCGGGCAGCCGTTCCGCGAAGCAATCGCCAGCGGGCAGTGGAACCACGAGGTGCACCTGCTGCTCAACGTCGCGCGCGAACAGCTCAGCGCCTTCGCGATCGTCGACGGCCTCTCGTCGCCCGACGCCGGCACGCACGCGCGCACGCTGCTCGCGCTGCGGCGGCTGCGCAAGCTGCCGTTGCCCGAAGGCCTCGCGGGGGTTCTCGCGAACGATTGCGTCGGCCCACTGCGGGACCTGGTCGGGGTCATGTCGCCCGAACACGGCGGCTTGTTGGACAGCGAGGTCGATGCGGTGATCGCGGCTGTGCGCAACAAGGCGCCGTTGCCGTGGGACCGACTGGGCAACGTGCACCAGGTCAGCCAGGCGAACCGCATGCGCCTCGTGCAGGCGCTGCTCGACGACCTCGAGGTCGTGCAGCTCGCGCCTGAGCTGTTGCGCCGCGGGCCGTCGCTGTCCCTCGTGCAGCGGGCCAACCTCGTGCCGCGTGCCGTGATCCAGGTCGCGGTGGCCGCGGCGATGGGCCGCGAGCCGTTCGCGTTCGTGCTCGACCGGCTCGCCACGCCGGAGCCGCGTCAGCGCGGTGCGCTGCTGGCGGGGCTCTACCACGCCTGGTGGACGGGGTTCGGGCTCGACGCCGAGTGCGCCAAGGTGCTGACGCCGTTGCTCGGCGATCGCGACGAGGGGCTTGCCCTGGGCGCGGCGACGTTCGCCGGGTCCTTGCTCGAACACGGGAGGTATCCCGAGCTGGTTCGCCTGCTCGGGGATCGGGCGCTCGCCGCGCTCGCCGAGGGCACGGAGCTTCACTTCGCGGTCGGCGAGGAGCCTTGCATGAGTGTCGTGACGCCGAGCCTCGGCGGTCCCGCGACGCCGCAGGCAACCTGGGTGTTCCTGGCCGCAAAGGCCGGCGACGAACGGCTCGTCGAGCCGTTGCTCGCGCGAATGCCAGAACCGCAGGACTCGTCGGTCTGGGACGGGGCCATGTGGTTCACGTGCGCGTGCCTGTCGAAGCTCGTGCCGACGATGGACGGCGCGACGGCGTTGCGCGTGCACGACAAGGTCCTGCCGCTGACGAAGCTGCAGGGGCGCGGCGCCCGAGGAGCAGGGCTGCCTCAGCACGTGCTCTGGGTGCGGTTGTTCGCCGCGGTTCCCGATCAGGCGGTGGACTCCTACGCGACCGCCGCCGAAGCGCTGCGGGCCTCGTGGACCGAACTGGCGGACCTCGAAGATCGCATGCCGCCGGCGCGGGTCCGGCTCATCCTTCCGGAACGGGATCCCGAGGCGCTCACCGCCGCATGGCACCAGGGGGGTGAGCCGCGCCAGAAGGCGATCGGCGTGCTGATCGGCTGGTGGGCCGATTCGCCCGGGCAGGTGTTGCGCTTGTGCCCCAAAGCGGCGCTGCCCATCGAACTGGCCGCAAGCGCGCTGCCGTCGAACGTTCCGCTCGACCTCACTCAGGTCGCGATGCTGTTGCCCGACGCGGACTCCGCGAGGACCGCGTGGAGCGACGCCTTCGCCAACCGCGTCGTGCAGGCGGAGGCCACGCGCGAACAGGAACTCGAACTGCTGCCGAAGTTCGCGGCGAGCCGGGCGACGCTCGTCGCCCGCAGCGCGGCGCAGCGTGCACACCGACTCGGTGCGGCGGGCATCTCGATCGTGACGAGCGTGCTCGACCGTTGGGCAGGTGAGGACGCGTCGATGTTCGCGGCGGCCGCGTCGCTCGCCATCGAACTCGGAGTTCCGCCCAGCGACGTGCAAGGTCTGGCACGTCGGCTCGAGCAGGAACCCGCGACGAGGGTCCTCGCAGAGTGCCTGCGGGTCCGCTTCGCCGGATTGTCGATCCTGGACGTTCCCGCGGCGGAACGCGCTCGCGTGGCGAGTGCATGCGGCGTCGACTTCGATGTCGCGACCTGGCGAGAGGGTCTCGGGGAGGCTGCGCCCGGCGTGCTCTTCGCCGTTCTCGGCGGGCCCAACCTCGGCCGCGAAGGCTCGCCTGCGAACGCCTTGGCAACGCTCACTCTCGCCGCCGAGCTGCCGCGTTGGAGCGAACCCACGGAACGCGCCATCCTGCACCGCACGCTCGACGCCGACCCGCGTGTCCGTCTCGCCGCCTACCGTGCACTGCACAGTCGCGACCGGCAGGTCTGGGCCGGCGCGTGGCTCGCCTACGAAGCCGAGTTCGATCTCGATGCCGACGTGCGCGCGTTCGCCGCGACTTTGCCGCGCTGACGAGTAACTCGAGGGGAGCGCGGGAAGTCGACCCGGGGGTTCCGCGTCGGACGTCGCACCAGCAGTCCCCGGATGGCACCGTTGCGCAGACGACTCAAACCCTCGGCATGTCTGTCGCTCCTCTTGCTCGCAGCCGTGTCGGCGCAAGAGCCGACGCAAGCAACCAGTCTCCCAGAGGCCGACGAGGTGCATCCCGCGGCGAAACGCTGGCTCGATGCGATCGCCGCCGACCCAACGTCCTGGGATCTCGAACGGCTGCTCCACATGGGAGGGCAGCCGGAGTGGTGCGACCCGCGGGACATCGTCGCGGGGCTGCGCTCCGCGGACCGGCGCACCCGGGTCCGCACCGCGCTCGTGCTGCGCAAGTTGCTCGTGTTGCCGTACACAGAAGGCATTCGGCGGGCTGTCGTCCTCGAAGATCCTCTCCCGCGGCTGCGCAGCCATCTGGGGCTCGGCCTTCAGGAGGTCGATCTCCCCGACATCCTCAAGCAACTCGCCACCAATCCCGCGTACCTGCCTTGGTCGGAGCGCACCGAAGACCTCTCGGCGAGTTCGCGGTTGTGGCTGGCTTCGGCTCTGCTGGAACGGCTCGAGCCCACTGCGTTACCCGAGACCCACCGAGGGCAGCCGACGTTGGTGCATCAGCCCATCAGCCTGGCGCGCGTCGTGTTTGCCGCACGCCTCGGCTCAGAGGAGTACCTGCTGGTCATGCGGCGCCTCGACGAGGCGCCACCCGAGCTCCGTGCACTGATCCTGCTGGGCCTGTACCAAGCGTGGTCGTCATCACCACAGACCGCCGAGCCGCTCGCGCGGCAACTCAGCACGTTGCTCGTCGACCCGGACCCGAACGTGGCCGACCTCAGCGCCCGCTTCGCTGCGTTGCTCATGGCGGAGCAACCCGTTGACGTCCTCGTGGCGCGCGTTCGTGACCTGGCGGTCGAGGCAGTTGCCGGGGACACCTCGAAGCTGCGTTGCTCGACCCTCGTTGGGTGGTGCCTCGACATCCCCGATGGACCGCCACAGACGAGGGCCGGCATCTTGGTGATGGCCGCTGCACGGGCTGGAGAAGCCCGTCTGATCGAACCCTTGCTGACGCTGCTGCCGGCTGCAGAACGAGCCAACGGTCCCACCGCGCACGCATGCTTCGTCATGCAGTGCCTCTCCGACCTCGTGCCTTTGATCGACGCGCGAGCTGCGCGCCGCGTCCACGACACCCTGAGGTTCGTGAATAGCCCGGACTCGTGGGGCCACTCCTTGGCCAGACTTCGTCGACGTCTCTACGCGGTGATCCCGGACGACTTTCTCGCGGACTACGAGAGTCTTCTCGCGCAGCGCGCGATGGAGTTCTCCAAGGACCTCGTCGACCTCGATGATCTCATGCCGGCTGCGCGCGTGCGGCGCGTCTGGCCGCACCAACGACCGGAGCTGTTGCGCGCCGCATGGAATGAAGGCGGTGCTGCCCCATGGCAGACCATTGGGCTCACGGCGCACTGGTGGAGGACCAGGCCCGAACGCTTGCTTCGCTGCGTGCGCGAGGGGGAATTGCCCCGGGATCTCGCTGCGTCGGCGTTGGCCGCGGAGATGGGCCTTGAGCCGAGTCTCGCGCAACTCGCGGCTGTCCTGCCGCGCGGTGACGGCGAGGCATTGCCTTGGCCGCGGATCTTCGTGTCGTGGCTCGAGCGGTTGCGGTTGGGAACGGCACGGGCGGAGGTCCCGTGGCTCGCCGAGCTCGCGAAGAGCGCGTCGTGGCCCGTGGCTCATGCTGCTGCGCTGCGGGCACGAAGGCTCGGCGAGGCCGGCGACGGCATCGTCGCACACGTGATCGAAGTCGGCGCGCGTGACGCGCAGACCGCAGCGGTGGCCGCGCGACTTGCCATCGAATGCGGCGTTGCGCCCAGCGATCCGGCGAGGCTTGCAGCGCGATTGCGCATGCAGGATCCGGAACTGGCCATCGCCATCGAGGCGCGCTTCGCAGGCAGGGACATCCTCTCGTTGGCTGCGGCGCAACGGTTGCGCATCGCCGCGGCTTCGCGAGCCGAGTTGGTCCTGGAGCAATGGCGCGAGGTGCTGTCGACGGCCGCGCCGTTCGCAATCGCCGAGTTGCTCGGAACGTCAACCTCCAACTGTTCGCCCACCAACGCGGTGCCGATCCTCGACCTCGTCGGAGCCTTGCCGGAATGGGGCAGCGATCTCGAACGCGCCATCCTGCACCGCACGCTCGACGCCGATCCGAGCGTGCGTCTCGCCGCCTACCGCGCGTTGCACAGCCGCGACCGCAACCTGTGGGCCTGCGCGTGGCTCGCCTACGAAGCCGAGTTCGACGCGGATCCCAACGTGCGCGCGTTCGCAGCGACGCTGCCGCGCTGAGCTCACCCGGCACCCGCTGCACGTTTCGTGCAGCGGGTGCCGGGTGCGGTACGCCTACTTGCCCTTGCCCTGCGCCTTCTTCCAGGCGTCCTTGAGCGTCACCGTGCGGTGGAACACCGGCAGCGACGGCTTGCTGTCGACGTGGTCGCAGTAGAAGTAGGCGAGCCGTTCGAACTGGAAGTGTTCGCCGCCCTGCGCGTCGCGGCAGCTCGGTTCGAGCTTGCCGCGCACGACCTGCTTGCTGGTCGGGTTGAGCAGCTTGAGGAAGTCGTCGCTGCCCGCGGGATCGGGATCGGTGAACAGGTGTTCGTAGAGACGCACCTCGCAGTCGATCGCGTGCTGCGCCGAGACCCAGTGCATCGTCGCCTTGACCTTGCGGCCGTCGGGCGCGTTGCCGCCCTTGGTCGACGGGTCGTAGGTGCAGTGGATCGTCGTGACGTTGCCGGCGGCGTCCTTCTCGACGGCCTCGCCCTTGACGAAGTAGGCCGAACGCAGCCGCACCTCGCGGCCCAGGGTGAGGCGGAAGAAGTCCTTGGGCGGGTTCTCCAGGAAGTCGCCGCGTTCGATCCACAGTTCGCCCGCGAACGGCACCTGCCGCGTGCCGGCGGCGGGGTCCTCGGGGTTGTTCTGCACCTCCATGAGCTCGACCTGACCCTGCGGCCAGTTGTCGATGACGAGCTTGACGGGGTCGAGCACGGCCATGCGCCGCTGCGCGGTCTTGTTGAGGTGGTCGCGCACGAAGTGCTCGAGCAGCGCCATCTCGTGGGTGCCGTTCACCTTCGCGAGGCCCACGTGCCGCGCGAACGCGACCAGCGCCTGCGGCGGAAACCCGCGGCGGCGCAGCCCGCGCAGCGTCGGCATGCGCGGGTCGTCCCAGCCGTCGACGTGGCCGCCGTCGACGAGCAGCAGCAGCTTGCGTTTGCTCGTCAGCAGGTACTCGACGTTGAGCCGCGCGAACTCGATCTGTTGCGGCTTGTAGATGCCGAGCGAGTCGCAGAACCAGTCGTAGAGCGGTCGGTGGTGTTCGAACTCGAGCGTGCACAGCGAGTGCGTGATGCCCTCGATCGAGTCGGACTGGCCGTGCGCCCAGTCGTACATCGGGTAGATGCACCAGGCGTCGCCGGTGCGCGCGTGGTGCATGTGCCGGATGCGGTACATGACCGGGTCGCGCATGTTGAGGTTGGGGTGCGCCATGTCGATCTTGGCGCGCAGCACCTTCTCGCCGTCGGCGAACGTGCCGGCCTTCATGTCGCGCAGCAGCTGCAGGTTCTCGGCGACGCTGCGGTCGCGGAACGGCGAGTTCGTGCCCGGCGAGGTCACGGTGCCGCGGCTCGCGGCGATCTGCTCGGCGTCCTGGTCGTCGACGTAGGCGAGGCCCTTCTCGACGAGCCGTTCGGCCCACGCGTAGAGCTGGTCGAAGTAGTCGGCGGCGTGGTAGAGCGCGTCCCAGGTGAAGCCGAGCCAACGCACGTCTTCCATGATCGCGTCGACGTACTCCTGGTCTTCGGCGCCCGGATTCGTGTCGTCCATGCGCAGGTTGCAGCGGCCGCCGAACTCCTGCGCGATCGAGAACGAGGTCGTGATCGCCTTGGCGTGGCCGATGTGCAGGTAGCCGTTGGGCTCGGGCGGGAAGCGCGTGACGACCTGCTGCACCTTGCCGCTGGCCAGGTCCTGGCGGATGCGGTCGCGGATGAAGTCGGAGGGAGCGTCGGCGGCGTCGGTCATGCGTTCTTGCGGTTGCGGAAAGGGCCGAAGATTGCGTGCCGACGCCGCCGAATGCAACCGCACGTGGGGCGGCCCGTCACTTCACGAACGGCACCGACAGGCGTTGTGTCGTCAGCACCGTGCTCAGCGCGCCGTCGAAGTGGAAACCCTGGAAGTGCAGCGTCAGCGACGGCAGCCACTCGGGCAGTGCGAGCTGCCAACTCGCCATCGGACCGAAACCGAGCGGCAGGAAGCCGAGCAGATCGGGGCCGGTGTTGGGCACGAGCAGCCAGCAGCCGTTACCCACGCCCGGCACGCCGAGCAGCGGCGAGGCGAACGGTGCGGTCGCGATCGCGACCGTGCCGATCGCGCCGGGGTCCATGCCGGTGAGCACGATGCGCCCATTCTCGCTGCCGATCAGCTGGTTGCCCTGCCACGAGATCTGCGCGGGGCTGCACGAGAGGCCGGCGAGGCTCGGCGCGGGGGCGGCGGGGTGCGCGTAGCGGACCAGGCGGGCCTGTGAGGTGCCGCCCGGCGTCGTGCGTTCGTAGGCGATCACGAAGTTGCCCGCGTCCTCGTCGTAGGCGACCGCGCCCGCGCCGCTGTAGTCGGTGCCGGACTGCTGGTAGACGAGTTCCTCGACGAGCTTGGCGCCGGAGTAGCCGAGCGACGCGAAGTAGACGTTCTCGGTGGCAGTGCTGCGGTAGGTGATGCCGTAGTGGTCACCCGTCGTGCGGTCGGCGTCGAAGCCGTTCATGAGCAGCCGGTTGTCGACCGTGTATTCGACGTACGGGTGCGGGACGAACGGAACCGAGAAGGTCGAGCCGTTCCACTCCAGGCGGGCGGCGCGGATGGCCTGGCCGTTCGGTTCGTCGGGATGCGCACCGGCGGACGCGACCGAAGCACTCGTGTAGGCGACCAGCGTGGTGTTGTTGAAGCCGGCCAGCAGCGGCGACATGTAATGCTGCACGGACGCCTGCACGACCTGGAACGGTGCGGTCACGTTGCCGTTGCGGTCGACGCGACGCGCGAACACGGCCCACGCCGGGTAGTGGTTGCCGACGACGAGCCCGCTGTCGATCGCCTGGTAGACGACCGTCCACTCCTGGAAGCTGCCGAGCTGCACCTTGCCGATCTGCGGGCGTTCGTGGTCGAGCGCGACGTCGCTGGCGATCACGAACGGGATGCCGCCGGTGCCGTTGCCGGTGAGGTTGACGGCGACGCCCATGATCTTGCTGTCGGGCAGGTTGACCCACGGAAAGCCCGTGCCTTCGGCCTGGTAGACGACGACGAGCGCGTTCTGGCCGATCGGGTGCAGGTCGGTCGCGACGTCGGCGCGCGAGTTGTTGATGGTGTTGTCACCGATGTTGATCACGTGCGTCTGCAGCAGGTTGTCGTTGCGGCTGTGCAGGTGGGCACGCAGTCGCCGCGTGCCCGTGAAGGTGTCGCGGGTGTAGGCGAGCAGCGTCTTGCCGCTGGTGAAGTGCAGACCCAGGCTCGGTTCGAACGCCGACCAGCTGTTGGTGATGTCGCTGAAGTTCACGACCGGGTTGCCGCCGTTGTCGTCGTAGCGGGTCAGCACCAGGTCGCGATCGGTCGCCGATGCCCAGCGCGTCGTCGCCAGCCACAGGTTGCCGCCGTTGAGCGCCGGTTCACGCACCAGGTCGATGCCGTTCAACGGCGCGCCGCTCTGGATCGCGAACGTGCTGAGCAGCGGATCGACGACCACCGGAAAGGTCGCCGCGGCCAGCCATGTGCCGTCGAGGCGCAGCGTGATGCCGTGCGCGTCGTTGGCCGTCGTCATCGCCGTGCGGCGGCCGCTGGCGTCGATCGCCACGGCCTTGCCGTAACGCAGCAGCGCCGCGCCGCGGTCGTCGTGGAACACCACGTCGCGGTGGCCGGCGTCGCCTCGCTCGGCGCGCAGCGCGGACTCGATCGCGCCGCGGATCACGAGGTCGCCCGTGGCCGCAGGACGGTGCCGCAGCACGAAGGTCTGCTCGAGGCCTTCGGGGCGCACGTCGTAGGCTTCGACCACGTCGCCGAGGTCGAACTCGGCGCGGTAGGCGCCGTGGTGAAGGGTCGGTTCCTGCGTGACGAGTTCCTGCTCGCCGACGCGCGCCGACGTGGTGCGCCAGCGCCACGGCTGGTTGTGCGGGTAGTTCGCACCCAGGTACGGCACGAACGTCATGCCGGCGTCGAACGAGACCTTGTAGTCGCGGCCCGCGGCCCACAGACCGTAGGCGACGCCGGCGTCGGGCTGCGCGGTGTGCAGCGGCACGCGCGCGGTGGGCATCGCGGCGCCGCCGGGCAGGGCTTGCTGTGGTGCGGTGTCGGCTTGTTGCGCGAACGCCAACGCGGCGAGCAGCAGGGGAGCAGTGAGCGGCAGTCGGTAGTGCATTGTTCTTCCTCGGTGGGGGACTGCCAACGGAGCGTCGCGCCCGCGCCGAGCGGACAACGGTTGCGACGCGCGCCGCTTCGCCCTCGCCAAAGTCCGGCGGCGAGGCGAGGATCTGCGCACCTTGGTCACCACCGCATCCCGCCGCACCGATCCGTCGAGCAGCCTGCCGCGGCTGGACCGCCACGTGCCCAAGAACGGGCCGGTGGCGAAGTCGAAGATGACGCGCCGGCGCGCCTGGGTGCTGATCGGCGTGCACGCGCTGATCGCGCTGCACGTGTGGCACTGGTTGGCGACGGGCTCGTCGATCACTCCAGTCGAACCTTCCGAGGCGATGCAGACGGTCGAGGAGGGCCGCATCAACGCGGGCTTCGTGCTGTTCGCGCTGCTGATCGGCAGCACGTTGGTGTTCGGACGGTTCTTCTGCGGCTGGGCCTGTCACGTCGTCGCACTGCAGGACCTGTCGGCGTGGCTGCTGGCGCGCATCGGGCTCAAACCGCGGCCGGTGCGCTCGCGGCTGCTGGTGTTCGCGCCGTGGGTGGTGGCCTTCTTCATGTTCGGCTGGCCGCTGGTGCAGCAGTGGCTCGGCGAACGGCAACTGCCGCCGCCGTCGAGCTGGGAATGGGCGCTCACCACCGACAACCTGTGGAAGACGTTCCCGGGGCCGATCATGGCGGTCGGCACGTTGGTGGTGGTCGGCTTCCTGATCGTCTGGTGGCTCGGCGCCAAGGGTTTCTGCACCTACGGCTGCCCCTACGGCGCGTTCTTCGCCGTCGCCGACCGGTTCGCGCCGACGCGCATCAAGGTCACCGACGCCTGTGACGCGTGTGGCCACTGCACCAGCGTCTGCACCAGCAACGTGCGTGTGCACGAGGAGGTGGCGAAGCACCGACAGATCGTCGACCCGGGCTGCATGAAGTGCCTGGACTGCGTGTCGGTCTGCCCCAAGGAAGCGCTCTACGTCGGCTTCGCGGCGCCCAAACCGTTCGTGCTCAGCCAGCAGCGCATCAAGGCGCGCGGCGACTTCACCTGGCCCGAAGAACTGCTGCTCGCGGCGGTGGCGTTGGTGACCGCGCAATGGACGTTCCGCGGCGCGTGGTTCGGCGAAGGGGTGCCGTTCCTGATGGCGGTGGGGCTGGGTGCGATCACGGCGGTGCTGACGCTGCTGTTCGTACGCCTGTTGTTTCGCGCCGAGATGACCTTCCAGCACACGCAGCTGCGGACCCTCGGCAAGCTGACCACGGCGGGGCGGGTGGTGATGATGCTGCTGGCGGCGTGGTTGGCGTTCACCGCGCACACGTTCGTCGGCCAACGCTGGTCGGACGCGGCCAAGCAACAGGCCGCGGTGCCGCTGCGGGAACGGCTGCACGAACGCAAGGACGTCGCACCCGAGCGGCTGCAAGCGGCGCACGACGCCGTCGACGGTGCCCTGGCCTGGGATCTCGTCGACGATCCGGGATTGCTGCAGGCGCGCGGTCTGTTGCGCCGCGAACTGGGGCGGCATGACGAGGCCGAAGCCGACCTGCGCGCTGCGCTCGCCAAGTTGCCGGCTCTGGAGTACGCGGGCGTTGCGCTGGCGATCTACCGGTTGCGCGCCGAGGACTTCGCTGCTGCCGAACGGCTGGCCAAGGCGGTGCTCGAACAGAACCCGGCCAACCCGACGGCCCAGGCGATCCTGCAGCAGTTGGCGAACCGGCCGCGGTGACAGGGGCGGGGTGGTGCCCCGCTACCTGCTGACGGAACAGTGGATCGGCGATCGCATGGTCGAGAGTGTGGAATGAGAACCACTCAGCCGACGTGCACCGCGGCCACACCCGCTTCGATCACAGCCGTCGCGCGCACGCTGGCTTTGCCTCCGGGTTGCTCGACCTGGTCCATGACCACGAAGTCGCTGGTCCAGGTCTTCGGTGTCACCGTGCAGCGGATGTATCCGCGTTGGCGGTTGTGGAACTTCACGCACGGGTTGGCGGCGAGCAGCGCGTCGTGGTCGCGTGGCTTGTCGCTGCCGTTGCCGCCGCTGGACAGCGAGGTGGCGACCAACTCGACGGCGACCACGGGGTCGTCGTGACGGCGGTCGTCGACCCGCAGTTCGTTGCACCAGTTGGAGTGGATGTCACCGGTCAGCACGACCGGGTTGTCGATGGCGTGCTGGTCGAGGAAGCGCACCAGCTCCATGCGCTCGTGCGCGTAGCCGGGCCACTGGTCCATCGAGAAGTGTGGTTCGGTGTCGTCCTTCCGCATCGAGCCGACCAAACCCATCATCACCTGCTGCGCGAGCACGTTCCAAGTTGCCTTCGAGTCGCGCAGCGCCTGCTTGAGCCAGACGCGCTGCTGTGCGCCGAGCAGCGTGTTGCGCCGGTTCATGGCGTCGTCGTCGATCGGTGAGCGGCGGTCACCGTTGGGTTGATCGGTGCGATACTGGCGCGTGTCGAGCACCAGCAGCTCGGCGAGGGTGCCGTAGGACGCCTTGCGGTACAGCTGCAGCTTGGGCCCGCGCGGCATCGATCGCACCCTCAGCGGCATCATCTCGTAGTAGGCCTGGTAGGCGTTGGCGCGGCGGACCAGGAAGTCGGCGGGCAGCACGTCCTTCTGCTCGCTGATGTCGTCGGCGTAGTTGTTGTCGACCTCGTGGTCATCCCAGGTCACCAGCCAGGGGCAACGCGCGTGCATCGCCTGCAGCAGCGGGTCGCTGCGGTACTGCGCGTAACGCATACGGTAGTCGTCGAGCGCATGGATCTCGTCGCCGTGGTGGGTGCGAACCTTGCCGTTGCGGCCCGCTGCGTACTCGTAGATGTAGTCGCCGAGGTGGAAGACCAGGTCGGGTGCGTCCTGGGCCATCTGCTCGTAGGCCGTGAACAGGCCTTGTTCCCAGTTCTGGCACGAGGTCACCGCGAACTTCAGCAACGCCGGTGTGGCCTTGGGATCGGGCAGCGTGCGGGTGCGGCCGATCGGACTCTGGGCATCGCCAGCGGTGAAGCGGTACCAATACCAGCGGTCAGGCTGCAGGCCGTCGACTTCGACATGGACCGAGTGGCCCAACTCGACCTCGGCGCGCACCGTGCCGTTGCGCACCGGTTTGCGCATCGCCTCGTCTTCACAGACCTGCCACTGCACCGCAACGGCTTTTGGGGGCATGCCGCCGCCCGGTTCGAACGGCCTGGGCGCGAGGCGCGTCCACAGCACCACCGAGGTGGCGTCGGGGTCACCCGAGGCGACGCCCATCGAGAACGGGTCGCGGTCGAACTTCGGCCGAGGCTGCGACACGTGGCCGCCGACTTGCGGCAAGCGCAGCAGCGGCAATGCGCCGAGCGCGGCGCTGCAGGCCGTGAAGCTGCGGCGGCTGAGGGTGCGTTCGGAACGCAGCGATGCGGCCAGGTGGTGTTCCATGCACGATCTCGTAGCGAGGCAGATCGCGGATCTCGGTGTTGCCACGATGAAATCTCGTACGGGTGATGCTGGCGGGGCGCGCATGCCGACGGGCCAGACGGCCAGAGCCCTCTTGACAGCAGCAGTCGATCACCGATAGAAGGCGCACCACAAACTCATCCAGACCAGCCGAGGGACGGGCCCGACGAAGCTGGGGCAACCACGCAGCCTGACCAACAGGCAAGAGCGCAGGTGCCAATTCCCGCGGCCAGTCCGTTTCGACCTTGTGAGGGTCGATCCGGCCGAAAGATGAGTCTGCCAGCGAACGCACGTCGCGTTCGTGCAGACTGCATGCTGGCAGCGCGGAACCTGGGAAACGGCCCGAGGTGTTCCGCAATGACCGATCGTCACCAGTTCCGTACCGCGCCGGCTCACTCGACCGGCTGCAGTGTCTCCACTCCGCGCCTGAACCTGCGCAAAGCCTCGACCGAACCGCGCGACACGACCGGTTTCGCGTCGTCTGGCCAGTCCCCGGGCTCTGCCGGCCCGATCGTGCGCCTGCACCTCGTCGGCGTCGGCAAGGTCGGCCAGGAGTTCCTGGCGCGCACCGCGGAACTGCCGGCGCGCGTCGTCGCCGTCAGCGACTCGTCGGGCACGCTCTACGACCGTCGCGGTGTCGCGGTCGACGCGCTGCTCGCGCACAAGCGCACCGGCGGCCGCGTCGCCGATCTGCCCGGTGCCGAGGCGATCAACACCGAACTCGCGATCTCGCTGGTCGGCGCCGATGTGCTCGTCGACGCCACGCCGACCGACGGTGCCGGCACCGAGCAGGCCGTGGCCAGGGTCCGCACCGCGCTGCGGTTGGGGGCGTTCACGGTGCTCAGCGGCAAGAACGCGCTGGCCGCGTGCGCTGCCGAGTGGCTGACGACGGGTTCGCGCCGCCACCTCGGCATCGACGCGGTGCTCGGCGGCACCGGCCGCCAGTTGCTGCGGGAGCTCGACGAACTGCGCGTCGGTTGCGAACGCGTCGCGCTGGTCGGCAACGTCACCAGCACGCTGCTGATCGAAGCGATCGAGCGCGGCCAGTCCCTGCAGCAGGGCATCGCCGCCGCGCGCGAACGCGGTCTGCTCGAGAGCGATCCGACCTGCGACCTCGACGGCAGCGACGCGGCGACCAAGCTCGTCTGCGTCACCGGGGCGGTGTTCGGCGAGTCGTTCGTGCGGCCGCCGGTGCCCGCTGCGGTGCCGCGGCAGGATCTGCGTGAACTCGACGTCGAACTGTTGCGGCAGCGGTTTCGCCGCGGCGCGACCACGCGCCTGGTCGCTCGTGGGGATCGCCACGGTGCGTTGCAGGTGACCTTCGAGGAGGTGCCCACCGGCTCGCCGCTGGCCGCGCCGGCCGATCGCGTCGTCTACGGCTACGAACTGGCCAGCGGCGTGCGCGTGCACACCGGCCTCGCCGTCGGTGCCGACCGCACTGCCCAGGCCCTGATCGGCGATGTGCGCGATGCGTTCGTGGGGGTGCAGTCGTGAGCGCCGTCGTCACGTTGCCGCCCGGCGTCCAGATGTGCCACCTGGCGGCGCGGCGCACCACGCGCGGCGAAGCGCTGGTCGGTGCGCAGCTCGCGTTCGAGCGGCAGGGGCCCGAAGACGCGCCCGTCGTGGTCGTGCTAGGCGGCATCTCCGCCGGCCGCCACGTCAGCGCGTCTCGCGCTGTTCCCGGGCCGGGCTGGTGGGAGGGCTTCGTCGGCGAAGGGCTGGCGATCGACACCACGCACGTCCAGGTGCTCGGCATCGACTGGCTCGGCGGCAACGGCTGCTCGACCGCCCCGGGCGTCGGTGAACCGTTCGCCTTCGTCGGCAGCGAAGACCAGGCCGACGCCTTGGCCGAGTTGCTCGATCGGTTGCGCATCGAACGGGTGCACGCGGTGATCGGTAACAGCTACGGCGGCATGGTCGGTCTGCAGTTCGCCGCGCGACACCCGCAGCGGCTGCAGCAGCTGGTCGCGATCGCCGCGGCGCACCGCAGCCACCCGCAGGCCAGTGCCTGGCGGGCCGTGCAGCGCGGCATCGTCGCGCTCGGCGTGGTTACCGGGCAAGAACGGCAGGCGCTGGCGTTGGCGCGGCAGTTGGCGATGACGACGTATCGTTCACCGGCCGAACTCGCGGCGCGGTTCTCGGGTCCGCCGACGTTCCGCGATGGCGGTGTGTCGCTCCCGGTCGAAGGCTGGCTGCAGGCGCGCGGCGAGGCGTTCGCATCGGCGTGGACCAGCGAGCAGTTCTCGTGTCTGTGCAACTCGATCGACGCGCACGTGGTCGATCCCGAGGCGGTCGCGGTGCCGACGACGCTGGTGTCGTTCGCCAGCGACCAGCTGGTACCCACCGTCGACGTGCGTGAGCTGGCGCGGCGGTTGCCGCAGCTGGTGCGGCACGTCGAGCTGGCGTCGCCGTACGGCCACGACGCGTTCTTGAAGGAGCGGCGTGCGCTCGCCGCGGTGCTGGAGGCGGTGCTGACCACGGCGCTAGCGCCGACGTTGGCCCAGACGCAGCAGGAGGTGCGCGCATGAACCCTTCGACCCAGACCCTGGCGGTGCGCGCCGGCATCGACCGCGATCCGGCCTTCGGCGCGGTCAGTCCGCCGCTGCACCTGTCGGCGAACTTCTCGTTCGCGGCGTTCGGTGAGAAACGCGCCTACGACTACACGCGCAGCGGCAACCCGACGCGCGACGAGTTCGGCAACGCGCTCGCCGCGCTCGAAGGCGGCGCCGGCGGAATCGTCACCGCGACCGGCATGGCCGCCGTCAACCTGGTGCTGCAGCTGTTGTCCCCCGGCGACTTGCTGGTCGTGCCGCACGACGGCTACGGCGGCACCTGGCGGCTCGTCGACGCCTTGGCGCGCAAGGGCCACTTCGAACTCGCCATCGTCGACCAACGCGACGCCGACGCACTCGAGGCGGTCCTGGCCCGGCGGCCGCGGCTGGTGTGGGCCGAGACGCCGAGCAATCCGCTGCTGCGGCTCGTCGACGTGCGGGCCCTGGCGGAGCGGTGTCGCCTCGCCGGCGCGCTGCTCGCCGTCGACAACACGTTCTGTTCGCCGGTGCGGCAGAACCCGCTGGCGCTCGGCGCCGACCTGGTGGTGCACTCGACCACCAAGTACGTCAACGGTCACAGCGACGTCGTCGGCGGTGCGGTGATCGCCAAGGATGCTGCTCTGCACGAACAGCTGGCCTGGTGGGCGAACGCGCTCGGCATCACCGGCTCGCCGTTCGACAGCTGGTTGGCGCTGCGCGGCCTGCGCACGCTGGCGGCGCGCATGAGTGTGCACGAGCACAACGCCGCGCAGCTGGCCGAACTGCTGGCGGCGCATCCGGCGGTCGGCGCCGTGCACTACCCCGGGTTGTCGTCGCATCCTGATCACGCGTTGGCGTGCCGGCAGCAGCGTGGCTTCGGCGGCATGCTGTCGTTCGAATTGCGCGAGGCCGAGGCGGTGCCGCGGTTCCTTGACGCCTTGCGGCACTTCACCTTGGCCGAGTCGTTGGGGGGCGTGGAGAGCCTGGTGGCCCATCCGGCGACCATGACCCACGCCTCGATGACCGCCGAAGTGCGGGCGCGCGCCGGCATCGGTGCGGGCCTGGTGCGCCTGTCCGTGGGCATCGAGGCGCTCGCGGATCTGCGCGCGGATCTGCTCGCGGCATTGCGGTTGGCCGGCACCGCGGAAGTCGGTGAAGTGAGAGCGGTGGGGGTGGCGAGCGGATAACCTGCTTGCCGCCCAAGGTGCCCAGCCGATGATCCATCCTTCCGCAGTCGTACACTCTTCGGTCACCGTCGGCGATTCGACCTGGATCGGCGCGTTTGCCGTCGTCGAGCAGGGCGTCACCATCGGTGCGCGCTGCCGGATCGCCGAACACGCCGTGGTACGCGCCGGCAGCGAACTCGGTGACGACTGCACCGTCGACAGTCACGCGGTGGTCGGGGGCCAGGCACAGATGCGCAACTGCCAGCCGTCGACGGGCCGCGTGCGCATCGGCGCGCGCGCGGTGTTGCGCGAGGGGGTCACCGTCAACCAACCGACCAAGGACGGGGGCCAGACCGTGGTCGGTGACGACTGCATGCTGATGGCCAACAGTCACGTCGGCCACGACTGCGTCGTCGGCAACCAGGTGACCCTGGCCAACAACGTCATGCTCGCCGGCCATGTCGAGGTCGGCGACGGCTGTTTCCTCGGCGGCGGTGCGGGTGTGCACCAGTTCGTGCGCATCGGCCAGGGCGCGATGATCGGCGGCAACGCCTCGATCTCCTACGACGTGCCGCCCTACTCGATCGCCGCCGAACGCAACGAGATCCGCGGCCTCAACGTTGTCGGTTTGCGTCGCAGCAAGGTGCCGATGGCGGTCGTCGCCGACCTCAAGCGCTGTTACCACACCGTCTACAACAACGGCACCGGCTGTCTGCGCCAGCGCGCCGCCGATGCGTTGAGTTCGGTGAAGTGTGGCGGCGAATCACACGGCCGCCGGTTCCTCGACTTCTTCGCCTCTGGCCAGCGCGGTTTCGCGCGGCCGCGGCGTAATCAGCCCGAGAGCTGAGGTCGCGGTCAGGCGCGCCGCCGTTCGACCAGCGCGATGGCCCCGCCGACGACGAGCACGCCGACGGCGCCGATGACGTTGTACCAGAGGAACTCGACCTTCCAGACCGCGTCGACGACCAACACGCTGGTCATGCCGCCGACCAGCCCGAGCGCACCGGCCCACGCGCCGGCGCGCGGCACGAACAGGGCCAACGCGAAGATGCCGAGCAACGAGCCGTAGAAGAACGAACCGATCTGGTTGATCTTCTCGATGATCGAGCCGCCGCCGGCGAACGACAGCGCCATGAAGGTGGCGACCGCGCCCCAGAACAAGGTGAGCCCGCGACCGACGCGAAGGGCTTCGCGTTCGCTGCAGTCCGGGCGCAACCAGCGCTTGTAGATGTCGACGACGGTGGCGCCCGAGAGGGCGTTGAGCACCGAGTCGATGCTCGACATCGCCGCCGCGAAGATCGCGGCGATGATCAGGCCGAGCAGGATCGGCGGCATCTGGTCGAGGATGAACCGGCAGAAGATGTCGTTGGTGTCCTGCGCGTCCTTTGGCTTGCCGTTGCTGTCCACGGCGCCGCCGACGAGCGTGCGTGCTTCCTTGCGGATCTCCTGCACGGCGCGCACGCAAGTCTGGTAACGCGCCAGCGCCGCGGCGTCCGAGGTCGGCCCGCCGGGCAGCGCCGCGATCGTCTGCATGGACTCGCGACGCTCGGCCAGCGCGACTTCGAAGCGCGCCTGGATCTCCTGCACGGCGGGAGCGAACTCGGCGCTGGCGGCGGCTTCGACCTGGGTGGTCTTGTAGAGCAGTGGCTGGCCGTGCACGACGTAGAACAGCCACATCAGCACGCCGAGGAACAGCACGAACGCCTGCATCGGCACCTTGGCGAATGCCGACAGCAACAGACTCTTGCGGCTGGCGTCGACGTCCTTGCTGGTCAGCAGGCGCTGCGCCTGGCTGTGGTCGCAGCCGAAGTAGGACAGGTGCAGGAACAGGCCGCCGAACAGTCCGGCCCACAAGTTGTACTTCTCCTCCCAGAAGCTCGGCTCGCCGGTGCCGCTGGCGACCTCGACGAGGGTGCGCGGCCACAGGCCGGCGTGTTCGGGTTCGACCTCGAGCGCGTTGAGTTTGCCGGCGGCGCCGGCGAGGTCGAGCACCTGGCCGAAGTCGAACACCGGCAGCAGGTCACGCAGCAGGAAGTACATCACCAGCACCAGACCGAACAGGATCACCGTCATCTGCTTGACGTCGGTCCAGATCACCGCCGAAACACCGCCGACCACGGTGTAGCCCGTGGTCAGCACCCCGATCACGACCACCGACTGCCAGGTCTGCATGCCGATCATCGCGCTCAGTGCCACGGCCGGTGCGTAGATCACCGCGCCCAGGGCCAGGCAGCGTGAGGCCAGGAAGATCAGGCTGGCCAGCGTGCGCGTCACCGGGCCGAACCGGTCCTCGAGCAGTTCGTAGGGCGTCAGCACCGCGCGGCTGCGGAAGAACGGCACCAGGAAGATGCACAGCAGCACCATCGCGAACGGCAGGCCGAAGTAGGTCTGCACGAAGTCCATGCCGTGCTCGTGCCCCTGCCCGGTGGTGCCGATGATGGTGATCGCGCTGGCCTGCGTGGCCATGATCGACAGCCCCGCGGCCCACCACGGGATCGAGCGGCCGCCGGCGTAGTAACCCTCGAGGTTCTTGGCCGAGTCCCGTCGCTTCACACCGTCCCACACGACGTAGATGAGGAAGGCGAAGAACACGATCCAGTCGATGGTCCTCATGGCGCAGTGCTCACGACGAGAGGCTCACGCCTTGGGCATCCGCACGTTGAAGTGCGACGAGAACCAGAACAGGACCGCCATCACGGCGATGGCCAGCACACAGACCAGCAGGTAGGTGCGGGGCCAGCTGCCGAGCGGCGGCCGATCCGGTGCGACGGGAGGGGGCGACGCAGCCATGGGGCGTAAGCGGACCGGGCCGCACGGCGTTCGTCCAGCGCCGAACGTCGATCCGCACGGCTGTCGCGACCGTGGACCTCGACGTCGCGGTCCCTATGCTGGCCCGCGGGCGATGCACGATCCGATCTACGAAGACCTCAACGAACAACAGGCGGCAGCGGTCGCGCACGGCAGCGGTCCGCTGATGGTGCTGGCGGGCGCCGGCTCGGGCAAGACGCGTGTGGTGACGCGGCGCATCGCGCGGCTGCTGCGCGACGGCGTGCCCGGAATGCGCATCCTGGCGATGACCTTCACCAACAAGGCCGCCGGCGAGATGGCGCAGCGCGTGCAGCAGCTCGGCGGCGGCTTCGTGCGGGTGGCGACGTTCCACTCGGCGTGCGCGCGGTTCCTGCGCCGCGACGGTCACCACCTGGGTTTTCCGCCCGACTTCTCGATCTACGACGTGCAGGACCGCGACGCGGTCATCAAGGAACTGCTCGAGGATCTCGGTCTCGCCAGACACGGCGTCAAGCCGTCGATGGTCGGGCAGTGGATCAGCCGGCTCAAGAACGCGGCGATGCCGCCCGACGAGGGGCTGCTCGGCGACAGCGACATCGCCCGCGTCGTCGAACGCATCTGGACGCCGTACCACGAGCGGCTGCACAAGCAGGGCGCGATGGACTTCGACGACCTGCTGGGTCACTTCCTCAAGATCCTGCGCGAGTTCCCCGAGGTCGCCGAACGTTATCAGCAGCAGTTCCCGTGGCTGCTCGTCGACGAGTTCCAGGACACCAACAAGGTCCAGTACGACCTGCTCAAGCTGCTGTGCCCGCCGCCCGGCAACCTCTGCGTGGTCGGTGATCCCGACCAGTCGATCTACCGCTTCCGCGGCGCCGAGGTGCGCAACATCCTCGAGTTCGAGCGCGACTACGAGACCACCACGGTGGTGCGGCTCGAGCAGAACTACCGCAGCACGGCGACGATCCTGCGCGCCGCCGAGGCGGTCATCGCCAACAACAAGATGCGCAAGGACAAACGCCTGCGCACCGACAACGACTCTGGTGCGCCGGTGTTCAAGCTGCGTGCGGCGGGCGCCCACGAGGAGGCGTCGACGATCGCCGACCGCATCGTCGCGCTGCGCGACGAAGGAGTGCCGCTCGACCAGGTGGCCGTGTTCTACCGCGCGCACTACCTGTCGCGCGGCATCGAGCAGGCGATGAAGGACGCCGGTCTGCCCTACGAGATCGTCGGCGGACTGACGTTCTTCGAACGGCGTGAGATCAAGGACCTGTTGGCCTACCTGCGCGTGCTCGCCAACCCGCTCGACGACGTCAGCATGGCGCGCATCATCAACGTGCCGACGCGCGGCATCGGCAAGATGGGCCTCGACAAGCTGCGGCGCATCGGTTTCGCCGAGGGCATGTCGTTGCGCGAGGTGGTCGAGGAACCGTCGCTGCACGGCGAACTCGGTGCCAAGGCCAGGAAGGGCCTCGCGCAGCTGGCCAAGACGCTGATCGCGGCGCGCGCCGAACCGAGCGCCCACGGGGCGCTGCGTGCGATCCTCGAGGGCACGCAATACGTCGCCTACGCGACCAGCTTCGGCGACCCCGAGGACAGCACGCGCGAGGAGAACATCGCCGAGCTCGTCAGCGACACGGTGCAGTTCGACGACCGCGAACCCGACGAAGGCGACGACGAGAGGGCGCCCGGGCTCGCCGGTTACCTGCAACACGTCGCGTTGTTGACCAGCGCCGACACGCAGGGTGAAGGCCCCGCGGTGCAGATGATGACCGTGCACGCCGCCAAGGGGCTGGAGTTCGATCACGTGTTCGTCGCCGGCCTCGAGGAGGGGGTGTTCCCGAGCATGCGCAGCGCCGAGGACCCCGAGGGCCTCGAAGAGGAACGGCGCCTCGTCTACGTGGCGCTGACGCGCGCGCGCAAGACGCTGCTGCTGTCGTCGGCGCGCGAGCGCATGGTCAACGGCAGCACCGAGTCGATGCGGCCGTCGCGCTTCCTCAAGGAGGTGCCCGCCGATTGTCTCGAGAACTACGCGCCGTCGTGGCGGCGATACGAACTCGACGACGACGGGTCGTCGAGCACGGGTTGGACGGTGACGCCCGACCCCGAAGCGCTCGAGCAGCTGCGGCCCGGTGTGCGCGTTCGCCACGACCTCTACGGCAACGGCGTGGTGCGCCGCATCGCCGGGCGCGGCATCACCGCGCGCGCGATCGTGCGGTTCGACGACGAGGTCGAGCGTGAGTTCGTGCTCGAGTACGCCGGTCTGCAGCTGCTCGAGGACCTGTCGTGGTGAACGCCCGCGACGAGCTGTTGCGCAGTTTCGCCGAGCTGATCGAGCGCACGCGCGCCGAGCACCCCGAACTGCTCGGTGAGCTGCGCGCCGAGTTCGACCGCCTGGTGCGACCGGTCGCGGTCGCCACCGACGTCGACCAGGACGAGTGGCAGGGGCTGGTCGGCAGCAGCGCGCCGATGCTGGCGCTGCGTGGCCTGATCGCGAAGTTCGGCAACACCCAGGCGCCGGTGCTGATCACCGGCGAGAGCGGCACGGGCAAGGAGCGCGTCGCGCACGCGCTGCACGACGTCAGTCCGCGGCGTGCGCAGCGGTTCGTCGCCGAGAACTGCGCTGCGATCCCCGAGACCCTGCTCGAGTCGGTGCTGTTCGGCCACAAGAAGGGCGCCTTCACCGGCGCCATCTCCGACCACCCCGGTCACTTCCTGCACGCGCACAAGGGCACGCTGTTCCTCGACGAGATCGGCGAGATGCCGCTGCCGATGCAGGCTAAGCTGCTGCGCGTATTGCAGGAAGGGGAGGTGCGCGCGGTCGGCGACAGCAAGGTCAAGAAGGTCGACGTGCGCCTGATCGCCGCCACCAACCAGGACCTCGAAGCCAACGTGCGCGCCGGCCGCTTCCGCGAGGATCTCTACTTCCGGCTCAACGTGCTGCGGTTGTCGCTGCCGCCGTTGCGCGATCGTGGCGACGACGTGGTCTTGCTCGCGGAACGTTTCCTGGCCGCGTCGGCGTTGACGACGGGACGCACGCTGCGGCTGTCGGACGCCGCCAAGGAACTGCTGCGACGTGCGCGCTGGCCCGGCAACGTGCGGCAGTTGCATAACGAGATGCAGCGGGTGGGCGCGCTGGCCGATGGTCCCGAGGTCGGGCCCGGCGATCTGTCGCCGGGGCTCGCGTAGCAGGGCTGAGCGTCGCCCAGGGTTCCTCGACCCAGTGATCTGGCAACCCAGTGATCTGGCAACCCAGTGGCCTGGCAACCCAGTGACCGGGCAACTCAGTGACGCAGCCTGGTGCCGCCAGGCGCGGGCCCCGGCGTGTAGGTCTGCGCGAACTGCACGAGCTTGCCGCTGACCGACTCGATGCGCTGCAAGGTGGTGCTGAAGCTGCCGTCGGCGTGTTTGTAGAACGCGACGCCGTTCTCGTTGGTGACGATCTCGACGACCGCGGAGTAGGGCCGGTTGCCGGGCCAGTCGATGTGCAGCGGCACGGTGACGCCGTTGAGCGCCGTGAGCGTGGTGCCGTCGGGGAAGCTGGTCTTCGCCGGTTCGATACCCGGCATCACCGGCATCTGGGCCGGCGTCAGTTCCGCCAGCTTGCCCTCCGCGGGCGGGCTGCCGTTGGCCGGTGCCTCGAGCGGCTCGGTCGGCACGTGCACCGGGGCGGGTGCGGACACGTTGTCGTCGCCGTGCGGCCAGCACGCGTAGGCCGCGGCAGCGGACGCCGCGGCGATCAGGCCGATCATGAACGCGCGCACGTCGTTCACTTCAGGTGCTGCACGACGCAGCCGGTGGTGCGCAGTTCGAGGCCCGGGCCGGTCGCGGTCGCGTCGAGTGCGACACCCTGCCACCAGAAATCGAACGGCGCTGGAATGGCAGCGAGCACCGACCGCACCTGTGGCGACAGCGTCAACATCATCTGCGCCTCACCCATGTTGGCCAGGAAGCCGGGTTGCGAGATCGCGACGAACGTCGCCGCGGCGGTGAAGTCGATGCAGACGTTGCCGGCGCTGCTCGCCGGGTCGATGGCGCCGAAGTTGGTGATCGGCAGCGAGCCGAACGGGCTGGGGCCGAACGACAGCAGGATGAACACGGGGGAGCCCACCGGCATCTGGCTGGTGTGGTGGGTGACGCCGAAACCGATCTCGTCGGCGCGGCCCAGGTTCAGGCCGTTGATGTCCGGGTGCAGGCCCGACAGGAAGTTCGAGGTGCCCAGCGGTGCGTTGCTGCTGGTCAGGTTGGCCTGGTTGGTCTGGGTCAGGGCGACACCTCCGACCATGCCGCCATCGACGGCGACGTCGAGGGCCATCTGCGACAGCGAGGTCGCGCTGGCGGTGCCGTAGCGCGCGACGCCGCCGGAGATGAAGGCCATGTAGTCGTCGTTCTGCACGCCTTGGCCCTGCTGACCCGCCGGTCCCGGTTGGTCCCAGACAGCGCCCGGTTGGGTCGAGGACTGGCGCGAGACGTTCGCGATCCACAGGCCGTCGTATGGTGCCGTCGCCACGGTCATGGCCGGCAGTTCGAAGCCGACGAAGACGTCGCCGGTCGCCGGGATGCCGAAGGCCTGGGGCAGCGTGCTGGTGACCAGGTAGACGTTGCCGTTGGTGCCCGGCGGCATCGGCAGGTTGGGGATCTGAAAAGCCGGCGTGGTCAGCGGAAAGCCGGGATTGGCTGGGTCCTCGGCATGGCCGACGAAGGCGAACGTCTGCGCCGTTGCGTAGTTGTCGTCGAAGAGCCAGGCGGCGAAGCCACGGACGGCGACCTGCCCGCTCGGGTCGCGGCCCCATTCCTTGTAGTCCGCCTCGTCGATGCGGTTGAGGTCGGTTTCGGCGCTGGTGTTCCAGCGGCCCAGTCCGCCCCAGCCGGCTCCCAGGGTGGGCCGATCCCAGTTGAACAAGAACCCCTGGTAGGGCGCTTGGGCCATGGCGGCGGCGGTGAGAGCGAACAGGGCGACGCAGCCCGGCAGCGACTTGGTGAACAAGTTCATGATGTGGTGGTGCGAGGGGTGACGCGGCTGCTGCGCGATCGGGGCGAGTTGCGGCAGCGAGACCGCCGTGGTGCTTGCCCGGGGTGTAGGCAAGGGGCTCGCACTAGCTCTTGGTCAGCGCCCGGTTTCGTCATCGCGACGAGACGGGAAAAGGGCCCCGGCGCGACGCCGCGGTTCGCGAATGCGCAGACGTCTTCATGCCGGGAGCAGCGATCGGCGCGTCGCTGCCGGGTTGCCTATGCGATCGCCGGCGGCTCTTCGCGAGCCCGCTTCATGGCCATTCGCCGAGCCCTCAGAGCCTGAGAGAGAATCCTCTCGAAGGCTCTGCGCGGCCGCGAAGGCGGCCGCCAATCGGCATTCCGAGAGGCCGCATCATGATTTCTTCTCGGCCTCTCAGTCTTCGGCGAGCACGTCGTCGATCACCTCGAGAGCCGCGCAGATCGCAGCGCGCAGGCGTTCGGCTTCGGCGCCGGCGGAGTCCTGCAGGCGCTGCACGACCTCGAGCAGTTGTCCGCCGATCGACGTGTCGTTGCCGTTGGCCGTCCTGGTCGCGCGTCGCTGCACGGGTGACGCATCACGTTGGGCTGCCGGTCGCGGCGTCGCTGTCTCTGCCTCGGTCGTTGCCCCGGCCGGAACGGCAGTGCGTCGTACCGACGGTTCGGCCAGCCCCAGCAGCACCTTGGCCGAGTGCAGCGACCGACCCGCGAGGTTCAGGCCGTAGAGCCGGGCTTCGTCGCGAAAATCGCGCAGGCTCAGTTCGGGGTTCTGGTGCAGCTTGTTGATGCAGAACAGGACGCTGTCCTTCTGCCCGGGGTAACGCTGCCGCAGGTTGTCGAGCAGTTGCTCCCAGGAGTCGATGACCGGTGAGGTGTCGATGGGGTCGGTGGCAGGCGCGGTGGAGTCGGTCATGGTGGTTGGGGCGGGCAGCGTGAAGGTCGCCCGATCCGGATTCAACGGGGCCGCTGTGCGGCGCCGCGATTCCCCGGGGGGCGTTTCGCCAGACCCTGTTGCCAACACTGCAGGTCGGGCTACCATGCCCCCTCGCCGAAGCCCCCTGCCCGGAGACTTCGGCCCGTTCGCATCCCTCACGGAGGACCCCAGAATGCAGAAGTATCTCGTTCCGCTTCTCTGCGCGGCGATGGGCCTGGTCTTGGCCCGCCCCGCGGCCCCGCAATGATGAGGCGGTCCCTCGGTGCCCAGTTGGGCACCTCAAGATGCAGGTGGACCCGGTGGCGGTGGCGGAGTCGGTGGTAGCACCGGCGGTCCGCGTTCTGGTCCGGCGGCTGCTCCTGGCGCACCTGGTGCAACCGGCGCCCGCGGCGGCATCGCCTTGGACTTCCGGCGCGGCAAGACCGCCAAGGAACTGCTCGAGATCGGATGGGTCTACCCGGTGTGGAAGCCCGTCGGCGACGATCGCCCACGCGAAGGTGAGAAGACCGTCGCGACCATGGCCGATCGTGCCCTGCCGCTGGAACAGGCCTACGCCTACATCGCCGCAGGCGATCGTCGGCCGATGCTGATCCTGCGCGAATGCGAACGCTGCAAGGGAACCGACCACGCGCTGCTGAGCCGTTCGCTCGACAACGAGCAGACGGTGCTGCTGACGCACTGGTTCCACTGCGTCAAGCTGCCGCCGAACGTGCTGACCGAGACCCACCCGTTCTTCAACCTGTTCAAGCGCGAGAAGGACGGCGAGCGCATTCCGCACCTGTTCTTCTGTGATCCGGACGGTGGCAACAAGGCCGCGCTGCCCGGTGATCAGCCGCAGACCGAGTTGTGGAAGACGATGTTCTCCTATCTCGATCGCTGCTACGACGAGTCCGCGAAGGAGTCGGTGCGTGAGCTGCGCAAGTTGCTCAGCCAATACGACAAGGTCGACGGGCTCGAGAAGGAGCTCAAGGCTCGCATCGATCGTGAGATCGAGAAGAACGGTCCGAAGTCGGCCAAGCTCGTCAAGCTCGATCGCGACATGGAGAAGCTCAACAAGGAGCGCGCCAAGTTGCAGATCGAGGAGAAGCAGCTGCGGGATCTGGCCTTCAAGGTCATGAAGAACCCGCCCGTCGAGCTCGACCTCGGCAAGAAGACCGAGCCGGTCGGCGAAGCCGGCGTCGGCGCTGGCGGTCAGAAGTAGACCTGCCAGAGGTAGACCTGCACGTGCGCGTGCCGCGGCGACGCGGCATGCGCTTTCGCAACCTGCATGCCTGATGCATGCTGCCGCAGCGGCCTTCGCGCCGCTGCCGACCAGTCCCTTCCGATGACGACATCCTTGCTGCGCATCCGATTCTGCTTGCTCGTCCTGTCGTCGCTGTTGCTCGCGGTCGGCGGGTTGTGCCAGGAGCGCGTCAAAGGCACCGGCAAGGAAGACGAGGACGTGCTCAAGATCGGGCCCAAGGACCCGTACACGGGCGGCGACGAGGCGTTGATGAAGGCCGCGGGCGTGGTCGGCTACGGCCCGTTCCCGTGGGCGGACTTCAAGACCACCGCCGACATCGACAAGGTGCTCGGCGAAGGTCGCATCCTGTGGATGGAGACGGCGCACTTCCGCTTCGGCCTGAACCTGAAGTCGGCGCCGTGGCCCGAGGACGGCAAGATGCGCAAGCCGCTGCAGGCCGAGCTCAAGGAGCTCAAGCAGCTGCTGCCGAAGGTCCCCGACCGCACGCGCAAGATCGACCCGTGGTTGCGCATGCATCTCACCGCGCGCCGTTGTGAGGCGGCCTACGCGAGCGTCCAGAAGCTGCTCGGTGTCACCGACGCGGACTTCCCGGACCGTGGCAAGGAGTCCGGTCAGGGGCCGTATCTCGGTCAACCGGACAAGTTCCTGGTGCTGATGTTCCAGAAGAAGTCCGACCTGGCGCGTTACGCCGATCGCTTCTGCAACTTCAAGTGCGACGACTCACTGCGCTTCTACCACACGCAGAGCAGCCAGCTGCTGTTCGGGGTGGCAGCCGAGGGGCTCGAGGGCTTCGACGAAGCCGGCCTGCACGCGCACATGCTCTACGCGGTCGTGCACAACCTGCTCAACGCCTACCGCGGTTACTACTACCAGCTGCCGCTGTGGCTCGAGGAAGGACTCGCGCACTGGTATTCGCGCCAGGTGCACGCCGAAACCATCAACGTGCAGATCCTCGACACCGAGGCGGTTGCGGAGGACAAGCAGGCCAACTGGCACGTCAAGGTGCGGCGGCGCGCCCAACACGAGGGTGCCTTCTTCACCTTCGAGCAGATCGCCGCCTGGGAGAAGTTCGACCAGATGGGTTACCACGCGCATTCGCAGGCGTGGTCGCGCGTCGACTACCTGATGCAGATCGACCCCGAGAAGGTCGGGCTGATGATCACTCAGCTCAAGTCGATCCCGCCGATCCCGGGTGAGCAGGTGCCGGCGGCCCAGATCCGCACCCAGGCGCAGAAACTGCTGCTCGAGCTGTTCGAACTCGATGGCCCGACCTTCGACGAGAAGTGGCGCGAGTGGGTGCTGAAGACCTACCCCAAGAAGTAGGCTTCCGCCGATGCATGCCCAGGTGCTGTTCGCCATCGCCGGCGCGGGCGCGATCGGCGCCGTGTGCCGTTATTCGCTCGGTCACCTGGTGCTGCTGCTGCTCGGTTCGCCGTGGCACACGGCGATCGTCAACGTGCTCGGCTGCTTCGGCTTCGGGTTGGTCATGGCGATCTACTCGGCACGCTGGTCGCCGCTGCTGACCACCGCCGTGCTGGCGGGTTTCTTCGGCGCGTTCACGACCTTCTCCGCGTTCGCGTTCGACGGCGTGGCGCTGATCCGTGAGGGGCGCTGGTTGCTGTTCGCGGTCGATCTCGTCGCGCAGAACGTCCTCGGCCTGGTGGCGATGTGGGGTGGTATCACGCTGGGGGGCGGCTTCCCGACCCGCTGACGGCGTCGTCTCGTTACCATGCGGCGCCCTGCTCCTGCGTCGAGTCGACCATGCGTCTTCGTACCCTGCTCCTGTTGGCGGTCTTGTTGACGGCGTTGGTTGCGCTCGCCGCCTGGGCGCTGCAGTCGCAGCCGCGAGCGGTCCAGGGTGCCACGGGCGCGCCGGGCGAACTGCCCCAAGGGCACGTCTATGCGTGCATCGTCGAGGAACCCGACAGCGTCAACCCGTTCACCGCCAGCAACCCGGTGGCGCAGCGGCTCGTGCTGGGCATGACCCACGACACGCTGCTCGACCGCGATCCGCGAACGGGTGAGCTGCGCTGCGCGTTGGCGCAGAGCTACGAGGTCGACGGCGACGGTCAGGGTTGTGTCTTCACGCTGCGTGAACAGGTGCAGTTCGCCGATGGCTCGCTGTTGACGATGGCCGACGTCACCTTCGGCTGGGAACTCGCGAACGCCGGACACCTGACCATGGGCCTCGTCGGCGGGGCGTTCGCTCGGGTCGCCAGCGTCGCGGTGCTCGACGAACGACGCCTGCAGGTGCGCTTCAAGGATCGGCATTTCGCGGCCCTGGCGATGGTCGGTGAGAACTGGATCGTGGCGCGGCGGCAGTTCTTCGTCGATCGCGTCGCGGCGCAGGCCCACCGCCTGGGGCAGCCCGTTCCCGAGGTCGCCAGCCGCGAGTTCGCGCTGCTGCTGGAGCAGATCAAGCGTGAGTGCGGGCCCGGCACGGGTCCCTACCAGCTCATCGATCCGTCGGCGGCAGCCGCGTGGATCGCCGGGCAGGAACTGTTCCTGTCGCGCAACGACCGCAGCTGGCGCCGCAGCGCGCGGCCGGGGACCTGGAACCTCGGCGGGTTCCGCCTGCTGTTCCGCAGCGCGTCGAGCGCCCCGGCGGCGCTCGCGCAGCGGGAGATCGACTGGTGCGGAATGGCCGACCCGGCGGCGCTGCTCGAGAAGCAGCCGGCACTGGCCTTCGACTACCGCATCGTGAGCTACGCCTTCCCGCGCATCGGCGTGTTCCGCGTCACCTGGAACTGCCGGCGGCAACCGTGTCAGGATGCCCGGGTTCGCCAGGCGCTCGCGATGCTGTTCGATCGTGAGGCTCTGGCCACGAAGTTCCCGCAGCACGCCGGGATCGCCGAGGCCTTCGCGCTGCGCGGCTCGCCTGAATACCCGCAGGGCGCCGGGCCCAAGTTCGATGCGGCCGCTGCCCGCGCCCTGCTGCGTGATGCCGGCTACGACCCCGTCACCGACAAGCCCCTGCACCTCAGACTGCTGGTGCCGCAGGGCTCCGCCGAAGTGGACGCGGCACTCGCCGGGTTCACGAACGCCGCGCGCGGCGTCGGCATCGATCTGCAGGTCAAGCAACTCGACTACCCGGGGTTCGTGGCGGAACGGGCACGCGGCGACTGGGACGGTGAGATCGCCGTGCAGTCCCTGGCGGCGACCGCGGACCCCTACGAGATGGTGCACAGCCAGGGCGCGGACAATGTGGGGGGGTACTCGAGCTCCGAGGTCGACCGCCTCGCCACCGACGCCCGCACCGAGCTGGACCCGACGCGGCGTGCGGCCCTCTGGCGTGAACTGCACACCCTCGTGCAGCGGGATCAGCCGGTGACCTTCCTGCTGCAGCCGCGCGCCCACCTGCTGTTCAATCGCCATATCGAGGGCGCTCATGTCGGGCCGCTCGGCATGGTGCCCGAAGAGATGTGGGTGCCGCGCGAGCATCAGCGCCGCTGACGCCGGCTCCGCGTTCACGCGTCGGTGACTTCGTCCTCGGTCGCGCTCTGCGGAATGGGCTCGATGCGCACCCGGTAGATCGGGCGCAGTTGTTCGCAGAGCAGCCGGAGGTCGTCGTATCGACGCGCCGCATGGGCCCGGACCATCGCAGCCAACAGCGACTCTTCGCGGCGGTGGCGAAGGTCGCGTGCTTCACGCAACGCGCGCGTGAGGCGGCGATGGAACGTGGTCGTGGGCATCGAGGCTGGGACCGGGGCGGCAGGCTGTTCTCAACAGTCCTGAATCCCCGGAATCCCAAAACCTGATCTTCATAATTGCCGGCCACGCAGAAAAACTGCGGTCGGGCTGCGGGGGGAGGGGCTGAGCGGCCTCGGCGCGTCGTCGCCGGTCGCCGGTCGCCGGTCGCCTGTCGCGCGGACTGCCGTGCCCGCAGTCCGAAACGGGTGGTTGGCTGTTGTGTGGTGGAGAGTAGGGGAGTCGAACCCCTGACCTCGACAATGCCATTGTCGCGCTCTACCAACTGAGCTAACTCCCCACAGCGCCAACCACCTCGGGCCAAACACCTCGCGGTGCCCGCCTTCGGGACGGAGAACGGTAGCGACCGCCTGTCGAAGTTCAAGAAGGTTCTGCGAGGGTGACGGTTGCCGGTTGCACCCCGTGGCGCCGCGCTCGCTGTGTCGCTAAGGTCTGGCCCGTCGCGGTTCCTGGTGGTCAGGCCAGTCGCAGTTGTCCGGGCGCGGTCCGGCGCAGCTGGTCCCGGGGTCGGCGGCGTGGATGGGTTCCGGGCGGCGGCTCGCTCCGCAGGTCGGTGGCCCACGAGGCTGGTTTGTTCGCCGTTCCGCGACCCCGTCGTCGCGCCGGTGAAGGAGGCAAGATGGTCAAGAAGGCATCATTCCTGCAGCGGCTGCGCGATCGCTGGGGTTCGGGTTCGGGTGTGCGCGTCTCTCCTGCCGAAGCCCGGCAGAACGATTCACGGGTCGGTGATTCACGGGCCAGCGGCAACGGCGGTGCGCGTGGCAACGCCGCCGCGGCGCGGGTCGAAACCGATCGGCTGGCGCCGCGTGACGTCAGCACCAACTTCGCGCCGGCCGAAGCGCGTTCGTCGCGCAAGATGACCGAGCGCGAAGAGGCGATGCTGGCGCTCGGCACGCACTTCCAGGAACTCACGGCGCTGGTGCGCGGCACGCACGCGCGCACCGACGAGCAGATGCAGCAGCTCGTCGCCGCGACCCAGGCGCTGTCGACGTTGCCCGGCGCCGCGCAGCAGCAGGTCGATCTGCTGCGCACGATGGGCGCGCAGCTCGAGAAGCAGAACGCCCTCGGTGAGCAGGTCGCGACGACGCTGCGCACGTTGCCGACGCTGCTGCAGAACGTCGAGAGCGCCTTGGCCCGCGCGGCCGCGACCGACGAGCGCACCTCGGCGACGGTGAAGGAGTTCCACGCGACGATGGACCGCATCCACGGCTCGATGCAGAAGATGGTCGAGCACAGCGGTGAGCAGGCCAAGGCCGCCAAGGACCTCGCCGCCAACCGCCAGGGTGAGTTCACCGAACTGGCCGCCGGCATCGAGCGCGCCCAGCAGGCCGCAGCCAGCGAACTGCAGCGCACCACCGACGAGAGCCTCGCGTCGCTGCGGCGCACGCACGAGGACCAGTCCAACCGGTTGCAGCGCGTCGTGCAGGAGCACGCCGGCTGGAACCGCGCGGTGCTGGTCGGCATCGGCCTCGTCGTGCTCGGCATCGGCGCCCTGCTGGTGTTGCAGCTGGTGAAGTGACGGACGGTCGGCCGTTGTCTGAGCCGTTGTCCGCGCAACCGTCCGCGGCGCTGTCCGCACCGCGACGGATCTGGCTGGTCCGTCACGGTGAGACCACCGGGCAATCGTCGATCCGCTACCACGGTCGCAACGACGTGCCGCTGTCGGATCACGGTCGCGCGCAGATCCGCGCCTTGGCGCCGTGGCTCGCGGGGGTCTCGTTCGCGAGCGTCGTGCACTCGCCACTGCAGCGCGCCGCCGAGTCGGCGGCGATCCTGGGCGAACACCTGCAGCTGCCCGGCGATCGGTTCACGGCCGACGAACGGCTGCGTGAGATCTCGTTCGGCGCCTGCGAAGGGCTGACGCGCGAAGAGATCGACGCGGCGTTCCCGGACTTCTGGCGCGCCTATCGCGCCGGCGAGACCGATCGTTTCCCCGACGGTGAGCCCCGTGCCGCGTTCGCGGCGCGCGTGGCGGCGGCCTTCGCCGAACTGGCGGCAAAACCGTGGCAGGGCGACCTGTTGGTGGTCGCGCACCGCGGCATCGTGCGGCAGGGTCTGTGTGCGTTGCTCGGTGTGTCGGGCCACGGACCCGATCCGTTCGGCGTCGAACTCGGCAGCCTCAGCGTGGTCCTGCAGCACGGCGCGCCGGCGGCCGGTTGGCAACTCGAACTGCTCGGCGCGCGACCCTGAAACCAGCGGCGTGCCGCGGTCCTTGGAACGCGCGCCCCGATGCGCGATCCTGCTCAGCCCGATGATCCATGCCACGCCGCGGCTGCGCTTCGCTCCTTCCCCGACCGGTCCGCTGCACCTCGGTGGTGCGCGCACGGCGATGTACAACTGGGCCCTGGCGCGTGCGCTCGGCGGCACGTTCGTGCTGCGCATCGAGGACACCGACCGCGCGCGGTCGACCGACGAATCGCTGCAGATCATCCTGCAAGGTCTGCGCTGGCTCGGCATCGACTGGGACGAGGGGCCGACCTTCGAGCAGTGCGGCGGCGGCGACTTCGGGCCGTACTTCCAGATGCAGCGGCTGCCGCGTTACCTGCAGGCCGCCGAGCAGTTGCTGGCGTCGGGCCACGCCTACCTGTGTTTCTGCTCCGCCGAGCGCATCGAGGGGGTGCGGCAGGCGCAGAAGGCCGCGAAGAGCGCGTTCCTGGGTTACGACGGCCACTGCCGCGACCTGACCGCCGAGCAGCGCGCCGAGTTCGTCGCCCAGGGCGTCTTGCCCAACATCCGCTTCCGCATGCCGGCCGCGCGCGTGATGAACGTGCACGACCTGATCCGCGGCGACGTCGAGGTCAACACCAAGGAACTCGACGACTGGGTGATGGTGCGCCCCGACGGCGTGCCGCTCTACAACTTCGCGTGCGTGGTCGACGACATCGACATGAAGATCACGCACGTGGTGCGCGGCGAGGAGCACTTCCTCAACGGCATCAAGCAACAGCTGCTGTTCGAGGCGCTGGGCGCTACGTGCCCGCTCTACGCGCACATCCCGCTGATCCTCAACGCGCAGGGCGCCAAGCTCAGCAAACGCGATCCCGGCGTGATGAGCGTGCTCGAGTATCGCGATCAGGGTTACCCGCCCGAAGCCGTGTTCAACTACATCGCGCTGCTGGGCTGGGGTTTCTCGGGCGATCGCGACGTGTTCACGCGCGACGAGATGGTCGCCGCGTTCAAGATCGAGAACGTCGGCAAGTCGGGGGCGCGGTTCGATCTGGGCAAGCTGCACTGGATGTGCGGCGAGTACATCCGGCGCTGGAGCAGCAAGGAATGTCTGCAGCGCGCCTGGCCGTGGCTGAGTCAGGTGGTGCCGGTCGAGGCCCTTGGCCGACACGGCGGATGGCTGCAGAACGTCGTCGCGTGTTATCAGGAGCGCGTCGCGGTGCTCAGCGAGTTCCCGGCGAAGATCGGCTGGCTGCTGGCCGAACTGCCGACGCTCGACGAGGCGGCGCAGAAGAACCTCACCAAACACGAGGGTTGCAAGCAGTGGCTCGCCGCCTACGCCGACGAGCTGCAGGGGCTGAACCTGCCGCCGAGCTGGCCAGCCGACCGCGCCGCTGCCGACGCCGCGGTGTCGCTGCCGTCGAAGAAGCCCGAGGACGGGGCGCCGCCCGAAACCGAGTGCCCGTTCGCGACGCCGGCGCAGATCGACGCGGCGACGCGCGCGTTCACCGAACGGCTCGGCGTCAAGTTCGGACAGTTCGTGCACCCGGTGCGCGCGGCGTTGACGGGCACGGACAAGGGGCCGGGTCTGTTCGACGTGGTGTTCTTGCTCGGCAAGGAAGCGTGCGTGAAGCGGCTGCGCGCGGCGGCGGCACGTTGAGCGATCAGCCGCCGCGATGCTGGCGGATGACTTTCAGACGCCGTTCAACCGCTTCGTAGTAGTCGCGCGCCAACGCCTCATCGATGTCGGGCCCGAGGGGCACGCTGGTGACTGCTCGTGCCAGGGCGCGCTGCAAGGCCAGCCGCTGCTCCTTGTTCGCCATGCTCGCCTGCGCATACAGCCAGTCCCAGCGCCACACGGGCTGCAGGCACGCGAACGTCAGGCTCACGAACAACGCCGCGATCGCCACCTGCCATGGTCGCCGGCTGCGGATGCCGCGCCGCACCGGCGTCAAGAACAGGAACGTCACCACGAACCCCGCGATCAGGCCGCCGATGTGGCCGGTGTTGCTCACGAACGGGATCAGGAAGCCGATCACCAGGTTGGCCACGATCATCGACACCAGTCGTCGCGGGCCTTCGAACTCGAGGAATGCGAACAGGTGGCGACCGCTGTGCATGTTCCATGCGACCAGCGCGCCCATCATGCCGAACAGCGCGCCCGAGCCGCCGACCACAGGTTGCGGCACCTCGTAGAGCAGGCAGACGGCGACGCCGCCGCCCAGGGCCGCGACCACGTAGAGCACCAGGAACTTGACGCTGCCCATCGAACGCTCGAGCGCCGGCCCGATGTTGAGCAGGAACGACAGGTTGAACACCAGGTGGATGATGTTGCCGTGCACGAACGCGTGGCCGAGCAGACGCCACGGTTGCTCCGGCGCGTCCATCGGCGCCAACGACCCCCAGGCGAACAGCTTCTCCGACTCGGCGAAGTTGATGCCGATCGAACCGGTGAGGATCGCGATGGTCGCGTAGGCGAGTGCGATCACCAACGTCACCGGGATCTCGTCGGCGTGCGCGAGCAGGTCCTTCACGATGCCCCTTGGCGCCAGCGGCGCACCCGCGCCAGCGCGCGAAACCAGTTCTCCTCGGCTGTCACCTTGTGCGCTGGCGGGGCCGCGGCCACCGCGAATGCGTCGGCTGCACCATGTGTGTCGCCTGCGGCTTGCAGCGCCAACCCCAGCCAGTAGTGACTGCGATGGCTGCCGCCGTGCCGCGCCTGATGTGCACGCAGGATCTCGACGGCCTGCTGGTGGTGGTCGGTGAGGTCCAGGCAACGTCCCAGGTAGAGCAGCGCGTCGCCGAATGCGTGCCCTGGGTCCAGTTCCTCGGCGCGCGCGAACGCCGACGCGGCGACGCCGAGCTGGCCGTGGCGAAACATCGCCAGGCCGAGCTGGTGGTGGGCGGCCGCCATGTCGGGTTCCAGCTGCAACGCTGCCTGCAGGTGCGGCAGCGCCAGCGCGAACTCGCGGCGCAGCAGCGCCAGGCGCCCGACCTCGTAATGGCGTTGGGCCGAGGCGAAGTGCTGCAGCTCACCGAGGGCCCGCAGCAACGGGCCCCGATCGCTGGTCACCGACAGGCGCAGCTCACTCCAGCGCAGCCGCAGCCAGGCGGGCACCGGCGGGAACAACAGGGCCGCGAGCAGCAGCGTCAGGCCCAGGCCGAGGGCTAGCCGCGTCAACCAGAGCGTGCCGCCTGCAACCAGCTGCACCGCCAGTTCGGGATCGCTGCGGTGGGCCAGCCAGAGTGCGGGCGGCACGGCCGCAACCAGCCAGATCAGCAACAACGCGACACGCTGGCCGGCCGGCAGGCGCGCTGCGGCGATCTGGCGCGGCGCCTCAGCCATCACCGTCCTGGCGGTCGAGCACGAACGTGCCGCGGTCCTTGTCCTTACGCACGCCGGGGAAACGCAGCACCTGGTTGTGCATCGCCACGTAGACGCCGGGCGGCATCACCTGCACCGCCAGCAGCGCCTCGGTGAGGTTCTGCGGCGCGTCGCTGTTGCGCATCACGTAGGGACGCATCGCACCGGTGAGCACGATCGGCACCCGCGGCGTGCCGAGCTGGGCGAAGATCCGGTCGCCGGTGGTCGCCAGCCGATCGGTGCCGTGCACGATCACCACGCCGTCGTGCGCCGCGGCCATGGAAGCGGCGGTGCGCGCGATCAGTTCGTGGTCCTGGGGGGTCATCTCCAGGCTGTCCTTGTTGAGCAACGGCACGCGCACGATCTCGACGCCGAACAGCTGCAGGCTGGCCAACACCACGTCGAGCACGCTGGCGCGGTTGTCCAAAACGCCGGCCAGTTCGTCGTAGGTCTTCTCGATGGTGCCGCCGGTCGAGATCAGGGCGATGCGCTTCTTGGTGGCCACGTGGGCCGGCAGCATCGCGGAAAGCCCAGTCGCCCGCCAGCAGCAGCTTCGGGTTGCGCTTGTGCGCCCGGCGCCGATCGCTACGGATGCCACGATGGACTGGGCTTCGACCGTGGCGGTGGCGATGGTGGCGGCCTTGCTGTTCGGCTACGCGGCGCGACGGCTTGGTCTGTCGCCGCTGGTCGGCTACCTGATCGCGGGCGCGGCCATCGGCCCACACACACCGGGTTTCGTCGGCAACGTGCAACTCGCCGCGCAACTCGCCGACGTCGGTGTCGTGCTGCTGATGTTCGGCGTCGGCATGAGTTTCTCGTTCGGCGACCTGTGGTCGGTGCGGCGGCTCGCGCTGCCAGGGTCGCTGCTGTCGGTCCTGGCCGCAGTGCTCGGCGGCGCCGTCGTCGGCAGCGCCCTCGGCTGGCCACTGTCCAGCGGACTGCTGCTCGGCTTGTGCCTTGGCACCGCCTCGACCGTGGTGATCGTGCGTGGTCTGCTCGAACTCGATCTGATGAAGTCTCCCGTGGGCCGGCTCGCAATCGGCTGGTCGGTGGTCGAGGACCTGATCACCGTGTTGCTGCTCGTCGTGCTGCCGGCGCTCGCGCCCGGCGACGCCGCGGCGCAGTCGTCGCTGGCCGGCGTCGTGCTGTGGACGATCGCCAAGGTCGTGGCGATGGCAGCCGTCGTGGTGGTCGGCGGTGGCATCGTGGTGCCGCGCTTGCTCGCCGTGGTGGCGCGGGCGCAGTCCAAGGAGCTGTTCACGCTCGCTGTACTGGTCGTCGCGCTCGGCGTGGCGCACACCGCATCTTCGGTCTTCGGCGTGTCACTGGCGCTCGGTGCGTTCTTCGCCGGCATGGTGGTCGGCCGCTCCGACCTCAGTCATCAGGCCGCGGCCGACGCGTTGCCGCTGCGCGATGCGTTCGCGGTGTTGTTCTTCGTCGCGGTCGGGATGCTGTTCGATCCGGCTTTCGTGCTCGCGCAGCCGCTGCTCGTGGGCGTTTGCGTGATGGTGGTGCTCGTCGCCAAGCCTGCCGTGGTGGTCGTGTTCCTGGTCTGGCGCGGCGCCGGACTGGGCACCGCGCTGGCAGTCGGGGCCGGCGTCGCACAGGTCAGCGAATTCTCGTTCGTGCTCTCGGGCATCGCCGTGGGGCTGGGGCTGCTGCCGCCGGCCGCCCAGCAACTGGTCGTCGCGACCGCGCTGCTGACGATCACCGCATCGCCGTTGCTGTTCCGTGCCAGTCGACCGGTGGAGCGATGGTTGCTGCGATGGCCTGCCGTGGCGCGGCGCGTGGCGGCGTCGACCAGGGAGCTGACGGTGCTCGACGCCGGTCCGACGCCGCTCGAGGACCACGTCGTGCTGTGTGGCCACGGTCGCGTCGGTCGAGTCGTCGCGGAGCTCCTGACCCGGCGCGGGGTGCCGTTCGTGGTGATCGATCTCGACCGCAGCCAGGTCGAAGTACTGCGCGCCGGCGGCGTCGCTGCACTCTACGGCGAAGCCGGCAGTCCGGTGTTGCTCGACGCGGCTGGGTTGGGGCGGGCCAAGGCGCTCGTCTTGACCACGCCGGATCGAGTCGCCAATCGGCTCGCGCGCGAACATGCGCAGGCCATCGCGCCGCAGTTGCCGGTGCTGGTGCGGGTGCACAGCGACGAGGAGTTCGCCGGAACGGCTGCTTCACCAGGTGCCCAGGCGATCCACGCCGAACGAGAATTGGGGCTCGCGATCGCGCGCCGCTTGCTGCAGGTGCTCGGTGCCAGTCCGATCGAGGCCGAGGCCGCAGTGCTCGCCGCCCAGCAGGGGCTGGCGGCGACCTCACAATTGCGCCTGCACGAGATCGTCGTGCACGCGGCCTCGTCGGGGCTGGGCAAGGGCATCGGCGAACTAGGCCTGCCGCCCAGCGTACTGATCGTGGCGATCGTGCGTGGCGGACACTTCGTGGTGCCGCGCGGTCCGACGCAGATCGCGGCCGGTGACACGCTGCTGTTGCTCGGCAGCGGCGACGAAGCCCGACAGGTGGAGACCATGTTGGCGTTTTCGCCCGCTGTTCGTCCGCCCGACGAAGCGTGAGCCGCGGGCGACTGCCTGCTAGATTGCCGCGCCCGTGGAATACCGCAATCTCGGCTCCTGTGGTCTGCGCGTCAGCACGATCGCACTCGGCTCCTGGCTGACGCTGGGCAGCGCCATCGACGCCGCCGGCTCGACCCGGCTGGTGCACGCCGCGTTCGAACGAGGCGTCAACCTGTTCGATACCGCCGACATCTACGACCACGGCGCCGCCGAGACCGCGCTCGGCGCGGCGATCGGCGGGTTGCCGCGGCACCGCCTGGTGCTGGCGACGAAGTGCTTCTTCCCGATGAGCGACGATGCCAACGATCGTGGCCTGTCGCGCAAACACGTGTTCGAGTCGCTGCACGGCTCGCTGCGGCGATTGGGCACCGACTACGTCGACCTCTTCCAGTGCCATCGCTTCGACGAACACACGCCGGTGCTCGAGACCGCGCGTGCGATGCACGATCTGATCGCGGCCGGCAAGGTGCTCTACTGGGGCGTCAGCCAATGGCCGGCCGAGCGCATCGCCGAAGTGATGGAACTGTGCCGCCGCGAACACCTGCACGCGCCGGTCGCCAACCAGCCCCTCTACAACCTGATGGAACGCGGCATCGAGGCGGCGGTCTTGCCGACCTGCGCGCGCCACGGCCTGGGCCTGCTGGTCTACTCGCCGCTCGCGCAGGGGGCGCTGACCGGCAAGTACCGGCAGGGGCAGCCGCCGCCCGCGGGTTCGCGCGCGACCGACTCTCAAGGTAGCCAGTGGGTTGGGCGTTACCTGACGCCCGCGCGCCTCGCCGCCGCCGAGGAGCTGGTCGCGCTCGCGGCGCTGCGCTCGCTGACGCCGATGCAGGTGGCCCTGGCCTTCTGTCTGCGCGAACGTTGCGTCGCCTCGGTGTTGGTCGGCGCCCGCGACCAGCGCCAGCTCGACCAGAACCTCGCCGTCGACGGCGTGGTGCTCGACGACGATCTGCGCCGCGACCTCGACCGCATCTTCCCGGCGAGCCTCACTGCGTGAACCCGCCGCTGCTGGTCCGCCTGCCCGACGCCGCCGCGCTCGCGCAGATGTTCACGATCCGCTACGGCAACCGCGGCCGCCTTGGCTGGGGCCCGCGCCTGCGCGCGGACTACGGCTACTACACGCCCGACGACTACTACGAAGCGCTGGTCGCCGGCCTGGTCGCGCCCGGTGTGCACTGGCTCGACATCGGCTGCGGTCGTGAGCTGTTCCCCAACAACCTTGGCCTCGCGCAGGTTCTTTCGCAGCGTTGTGCGCGCCTGGTCGGCGTCGACCCCGACCCGACCCTCGACGAGAACGCCTGGGTGCATGAGAAGGTGCGCGCCGGCATCGACACCTTCGACGGCGGGCAGCAGTTCGATCTCGTCACCATGCGCATGGTCGCCGAACACATCGCCGACCCGCAGCGCTGCGTGGCCGGCATCGCGCGGGCGCTGCGTCCCGGCGGTGTGGCGGTGGTGTTCACGGTGTTCGCGTGGTCGCCGATGCCGATCCTGACGCGGCTGGCGCCGATGGGGCTGCGCCACGTCGTCAAGTCGTGGCTGTGGGGCACGTTGCCCAAGGACACCTTCCCGACCTGCTTCCGCATGAACACGCGCGACGCGCTGCACCGCCTGTTCGCGGGCGCCGGACTGCGGGAGGAGGCGTTCGAACGGCTCGACGACTGCCGCACGTTCGCGCGGTTCCGGGGCCTGTGTGAGCTGGAGCTGAGGGTGCGCACGGCGTGTCGGATGGTGGGGCTGCCGTATCCCGAGCACTGCCTGCTGGGCGTGTACCGCAAGGTCTGAAGGGGCGACCTCGACCAACCGCTTGACGGACCGGGTGCGCACTGGTAATTAACCAATCGGCTAATTACGAGGCAGGCGAACCAGACGTGGCTACCGACACCCTGAGCAGGACCCTCTCGGCGCTCGCCGACCCGACCCGGCGCGCGATCTTGTCGCGTCTGGGGCGCGGCACCGCGACGGTCAAGGAACTCGCAGCGCCTTTCGACCTCAGCGCCCCCGCGATCACCAAGCACCTGCATGTGCTCGAACGCGCCGCCTTGATCGAGCGCGGCCGCCGCGCGCAGTGGCGGCCGTGCACGCTGCGCCCGCAGCCGCTGCGTGAGGCGAGCGAATGGGTCGACGCCTTCCGCCAGTTCTGGGAAGCGAGCTACGCGCGGCTCGACGACGTGCTCGCCGACCTGCAGGGCAAAGCCGCGGACTCCGCGACGCCCACCAAGAAGACCACCCCAACCCCCCGAGGAACGAAGAAGAGGATCCGCCGATGAGCAAGCTCCACATCCGCACCGAAGGCGACACGCTGGTCGTCGTCACGCGTCATTTCGCCGCCGCACCCGAACTCGTCTACCGTGCGCACACCGAACCCGAGCTGTTGCGCCGGTGGCTGCTCGGCCCGGATGGCTGGAGCATGCCCGTCTGCATCAACGAGGCGCGGCCCGGCGGCAAGATCCGCTACGAGTGGACGGACGGCAAGGGCGGCGGTTTTCACCTGACGGGCGAGTTCGTCGAACTGCAACCGTTCTCCCGGCTGGTGCACATCGAGCGGATGCACCTTCCCGATCCGACGCCCGACAACCGCGTCGAATCGACGTTCGAGAGCGACGGCGCCGGCGGCACCAACATGACGATGCGCATGACCCTGCCCGACGCGGCGACGCGCGCGGCGATGCTCGGTTCCGGCATGGAACACGGCATGGAAGCCAGCTACGTGCGCCTCGAGCAGACGGTGCTCGCGACGCCGGGCGCGTGAGGGCACACCTTCCCCGACACCCCTGCTACGCCCATGGCATCCTCGATCCCGACAAGCCTGGCGCCAGCGACACCACCGCGGCCGTCGAGCAGGCCGCGTCAGGTCCGCACGCGCACGCCGTTGGTGCCGACGAACACGCCGCCGCTGACGGCCACGCCCTGCGCGTAGAACGTGAGCCCGGGGATCGGTGGGAACGTGCCTTCGAAGTCGACGTACTTGCGTCCATTCGGGCCGTCCTGCAGCGGCACGGCCAGGATGAACTGCGGGTCGACGAGCAGCGGGCAGCCGATGCCGGGGAAGGTCACGTTCCACTGCGCGTCGCCGCCCATGAGCCAGGCGAACGTGGTGTCGCCGGGCAGCGAAGCGACGAAGATGCGGTCGAACTGGCCGGTGCCGCGCTGGCAGCCGAGGCTGCCGGCGCAGGTCGGGCCGTAGGTGGGTTCTTGCACCGGGTCGTCGAACTGCAGCGACAGGGTCGACGTCGCCAGCAGGAAGCCGCTCGTGTAGAAACCCTCGTTGCGCTGGTGCCAGCGCACCTGCGTGCCCAGCGAGTCGCACCAGGTCGTCAAGGTCGTGCTCGCCGAGTTGGGCGGGCCGTTGGTGAACTCGTCGATACCGTCGGCGTCGAGGTCGACGCCGCAGTCGTAGAGCGGCAGCGCGGGCGTCAGGGCCTGCTGGAAGTTCAGCTGCGCCTGCACGTCGATGGTGATGCGCGCGGGGGAGGGCATGCGCGCCGTCGTCACGAGGTCGGTCACGGAGCCGTTGAGGACCGAGAAGGAGGGTCCCGACTGGGCTTCCGTTTCGGTCGCGACCGAGGTCGGCGTCGCGATCAGGTCGAAGCGGCCGGACGGCCATGATGCGTGGTGGACCGGGAAGGCCACCGGCCCCGGGGGCAGGAACGTCGTGCCGTAGCCGGTCCACCAGAGATTGCTGTAGGGGTCGGGTGCGACGTTGCTGGTCGCGAGCTGCAGGCCCTGGGCCGGCAGCGCAGAGAGCAGCGAGAGCAGCGGGGCGCACAGCGACAGACTGGTCGTGAATTGCATGGTTCGCCTGTGGTTGTTCAGGGATCCTGGCGGGGGCGTGGGCACCGCATTCTACCGCTGGCAGGCGAGCGCTGAGCCGGTGGGCCGGACTACTACTTGATCCAGGTGCCGGTAGCGCATTAGTCAACGTGCCAGCGCCGGCCGACGGCCGGTCCTCGCGGGCCCGAAATGACCAAGTTCCAGGACGTCTATTCTACCTCGATTCTCTGTAGTGTGCAAGAGGGCACAAACGGGCGCAGGAGCGACGAGATGACCCGATTGTCGGCCGTTCTCGGCATCCATCGGAAAACGGTAGTGCACCGCTACACACCCTTTCTTTGGTGACACCTGGAGTGACACCCGCTACCCTGCGGGCGTGACGAAGCAGCGCGCGCCGAGACGCAACCGGAAGCACCCTGGCGTCCGCATCTTCGTGCGGAGCAACGGGGCGGTCATCGCCCGGTGGAACGACCCGCTGACCGGGGCGCTGGCGCAGCAGTCGCTCGACCGCCTGGGCTTGTCGAACCAGAAGCAGCGCGTCGAGTGGGCGGTCGCGAAGTCGGCCGAGCTGGCTGGCGTGCGCAGGGCGGTGTCGCTGGGGCAGGCTTCGAAGACGCGCCAGGCCATCCGTGCGGCGATCGACGACTACCTCGCCGGCATCGGCAAGCGGTCAACGAAGGTCATCAAACAGAGCCCGCTGCTCGCCTTCGCCGAGTGGTGCGACGAGAACGGGATACGCGACGTGCAGACGGTGGCCGGGCCCAAGCTCATGCGGTGGCGCGACCACGTGCTGCGGCCTGACAGCGGCCGGCAGGCGTCGACGTCGAACCGCTGGCTGGTCACCTGCGGCATCTGGCTGCGGTGGTGCGCCGACCGCGGACTCGCCCCGTTGTTGAACAGCGACACGATCCGGCGGGCCTGCGGCCGTGCGCCCGAGCCCACCAAGGAGATCCAGTTCCTGCGGCCGCCGCAGCTGCGCAAGGTGCTCGAGGCCGCGATCGCGCAGGACGCGACCGAGCCCGACTGCGCGCAGCCGGTGGCGCCATTCGTGCTGGCGCTGCTGCTCAGCGGGTGTCGCTACGCCGAGATGGCCGACCTGCTGTGGTCGGAGGTCGACCTCGAGCACGGCGAGATCCGATTGCCGGCCGGCAGGACCAAGACGAGCCGCGCCCGCACCATCACGACGACCGAGGCGCCGTCGCTGGGGCGCCTGCTCGAGGCCCTGCACAAGACGCGGGGCGACGATGGCCGCGTGTTCCGCTGGCCGAACTACATGGCGTGGAAGGCCGCGCTGGGCAGGCTCTGCAAGGGGGCTGGCGTGGTGTTCACCGCGCACACCCTGAGGCGATCCGCTGGAACGGTCCTGACGAACGCGGCCGGCATCTTCGGCGCGGCGAGCGCTTGGGGGTCGGCGAAGAGATTGGGTCACTCCGTCGAGGTGTCGGAGCGGTTGTACGCGGGCGTGCTGCGCGATCTGCCTGCGGATGCGAAGACCATCGAAGACGCGGCGGGCATCCGGGACTTGTGCGACGCGATCGTAGAGGCGGTGAAGGCGTGACGCGCAGATGGCCGACGTGGGCGACCTGCGAAGGCTGGAAGCGCGAGGACGTGCTCGAGCACTGGCTCATTGAGGCCGCATCGTTCGGGCGATGGGCGAAGGACTACGCCCGCAAGAGCGTCGGCGGCGCACCGTTCCCCTTCGATCAGGTCGGCGAGCATGATCATCTTGAGCAGCTGGCGGCGCTGGGGCGCGAGGCCATCGACGAGATCGACCCGAACCAGGCGGGGAACCTCTACCTGACCGGGCGTCGGCTGCACGCGCTCACGCGCCGTGTGCGGGAGGTTGCCGAGTTGTGCGGCGTGAGCCCGGCCCCGGCGTATGCGCTGGCTCGTGATCTGGCGGAGGACCACGGCAAGCGGATGGCGCAGCCGAACCGGCGGACGCTGCAGAAGGTGGACGCCTGCACCGCGCTCGTCGACGAACTGTTCGCGCGGCCGACGCAGAGGCCGGCGCCGCGGGCCAAACGCGAGCCCTCAGACGCCGTGGAACTGCGGAAGGCAGAGCGGCGCGCATGGGTGCTCAGTGTGTTGCGCAGCCGGAAGAAGCGGCCGAGCAGCGTGTCGGCGCTGCACCGCCTCTGCGTCGAAGATGCGCGGCAATCCATTTCCAGGCAGACGGTCAAGCGAGACCTGCTAGACGCGGTCCAGCTTGGCGAGCTGAGCCGAGAGCAAGCGGAAGGGCTCGTGTAGCGGATTCCTGACCATCTTGGCCAACTGGCCAACATGGCCACGCGCGGCGGTCATCGTCCCGCGCATGGATCGCAAACGCACACAGGCACGCGCAGAGGGGCCCGATGAGTTCCTGAGCGTCGAGGAGGCTGCCGCGATGGCGGGCGTCCGGCGCAACGCCGTCCATCGCTGGGTCACGGACGGCAGATTCCGTAGCTCGCGGCCGATCGCCAGCGGAAGCGGGCGCCGGCTGATCGACCGCCAGTCGTTCCTCGCTTTCCTGCGCGGCGAGGTCGCGGTCGATGGCTGATCCATCTGTAGCAGCAGGCCCAGCGCCGCACCTGCTCGCCGAGCGCAGCCTGCTTGGCGTCGCGATGCTCGGCGACCACGCGGCCGTGCTGGCTGCGGTATCGGCAGCCGACCTCGAGCTGCAGCGGCATCGACTGACCCTGCAGGCGATCGAGGTCGCCGCCGAGTCCGGCGCCGCCGACCCGATCGCCGTGGCCGCCCAGCTCGAGCGGTGGGGGCGCTTGGTCGAGGCTGGCGGCCACGCGGCGCTGCTCGACCTCGTCGACGCCGCCGCCTACGCGGGCGCCGCGCTGATCGGCGAGCACGCCGCGATGGTCCGGGCCGCCGCAGACCGCCGCCGGACGGTCGACGTGCTGCGTCGCGCCCAGCTCGCGGCCGAGGATGGCGCCACCGCCGACGAGCTGCGGGACGTGCTGGCCCAGGCAATCGAAGGCCGACGCGCCGCGCCGCCGCGCCGCACGCGCAACTGGCTCGACGTCGCCGACGATCCGCCGATCGCGTGGCTCGTCGACGGCCTGCTACCCGCGCAGGGCCTCGTGGTACTCGCAGGTGAGCCTGGAAGCGGAAAGACGCTGCTCGCGCTCGACGTCGCGCTGCGGGCCGCCCACGGGCACGACTGGCTGGGTCGCGTGGTGAGGCCGACCAGCACGCTCTACCTGGCGGGCGAGGGCAGCCTGTCGGTGCGGTGCTGCGCCTGGCGCGCGGCGCACCCGGCTGCGCGGCCGATCGAGGGTCACACCGTTGAAATTGTGGACGGCGTCCCAGCTCTGACCGATCCGGCCGGCATCGCGGAGTTGTCGGCGCTGCTCGCCGCGCATGAGCGGGCGCACGGCCGCCTGCCCGGCATGGTCGTCGTGGACACGCTCGCCATGGCGGCGCCTGGCGGCGACGAGAACGACGCGGCCGCGATGGGGCTGGTGCTGCGGGTCCTGCTCGATGTCGCGGCGCGCGGCGTCTGCGTGCTCCTCTTGCATCACTTGCGCAAGACCCAGGACGGGCAACGGTCCGGCGGGCAGTCCGCGGTGCGCGGGTCGTCGGCGATCGTTGGCGCCGCCGACGTCGTTCTGCTGGCAGGTCGGCGCGACGACGCACACGCAATCACCTGCGCCAAGATCCGCGACGGCGAGGCGCCCGAGCCGATCCGCTACCGGGTCCGCGGCCAGGACACGGGCCGAGTCCGCGACGACGGCCGGGCCGAGTACGGGCCCGTCGTCCTGCCGGCGGGCGAGGCCGCACCGCAGTCGACTGTCGACCCCGCGCAGGCACTCGAGGCCGACGTGGCGGCGGTCGTCGCCTGCATCGCCCAGCACGGCCGCACGTCGCCTATTGATGCGATTGGCCCGCTGGCCGGCATTGGTCGCGATCGCGGCCGGGTGGCAGTGCGCCTGGCGGTATCACGCGGCGTGCTGGTTCCCGGCGGCAGCACTCGCGATCGCTGGTACGACCTGCCCGCCCGCGCGAATCCGCCGCGCGAGTCGCAGCCAGGCGACTCCGTCGACCCCGATTCACGCGGTGAAAGTGTGCGCGTGCAGACCCCCCATACCCCCCGTCCGCGCGGCCGCGCGAATGGCGCGGCGGACCACGCGGAGCCGATTCACGCGGACAGCGGCGAGCCGCGCGAATCCGCGCGAATCCGCGCGAATCAGGTCGGCAGCACAGAGGGCGCGGAAGCGAAGACGAAGGGAAGGACCAGAGCCAAGGGCATCAAGCTCGCGGCTGTGCCCGAGCCGAAGGTCACCCTGCACCTGGAATTGATGCGGCCGGGACAGAAGGCTCGTGGTCAGGCTCGACGCAAGGACGATGGCACCTGGACCGCGGAAGCCCTCGCGCCGCTCGGCGCGGGCGGAATCGGCATGGTCGAGGTCGTAGTGGCCAAGGCGGAGGGGTTGGCCTCTCGGGCCGACTGCACAGCCTGGTTGGACGCCCAGCCGTTCGTTGAGCGGCCGGCGAAGGGGTTGGACCGATGAAGACCACCCCCAAGTTCGATCACCTGCTGTTGGTCCAACGCCACCCGCTCGAGGTCGCCCGGTTCGTCGCCCTCGTCAAGCGCGAGATGGCAGCCGGCGGAGGCCTGCAGCGACTCCACATCGAGCACGAGGCCGACAACTCGTGTTGCCGCCGCGAGCCCTGGGCCGCCACCCTGCTGTTCCTGCTCGCCGACCCCGCGCCGGCCGCGTCGATCGACGACGGCATGCCCGCGAAGCCAGGCGGTCACCGCCCGAGGTCGCGCCGATGAGTGCGCCGGTCCCAGCCATCGGCCTGCTCATCGGCTACCGCGTCACCGGCGAGCCCTTCCTGCGCGGCATCGCCGACCGCGAGTTCACCGTGCCGGCCGGGGCCCGCGTGCAGCTGCGCCGCCTGCGGCCTGACGGTCCGGGCGACATCCCGACGCACGCGATCGTGTTCGCACCGCCCGACCCGAACCTGACCCCGGCCGAGCTGCAGCAGGCTTGCCGGGCCGCCGCCTGGCACCGCGACGACGCTCGCGACGACCCGCAGGAGGTCGCGCCGTGGTGACGGTTCGCCACACATCCGCAGGCGTCCGCCCGCCACGACACACCCGCCCCGCCCGACCGAGGCATGGCCCGCGCCCCTCGACGAGAGCCTGCGCGGTGCTCGGTCGGGCGTGTGGCGACTTTGCATTCCCGGCCGGCCGGCGCTGGTGCACGTGCACCGCTCGAGGAGGGGCGCTGGCCGGCTCTTTCTTCACCTCCCACCCCTCGAGCAGATGACCCAATGACCGACTCACCACGACCTGTTCCCACACTCTCCGCCATCAAGCAGAAGTTCGCCACCGCACGCACGCGCGCCGCAGAGACCGCCGATGCCTTGCGGGCCATCGCAACCAACAAGAACTACTCCGACGACGGTCGGAAACGCCTCTCCGCGGGGAAGCGCGCAGCTGCCGGGCTGGGCCTGTTCCAGATCCTGCCCGATGTGCAGCGCATCCTGATCGACGTCAAGCAGCGACAGGCCGCGCTGATGCCGCTGCCGGCGAGCGACCCGTTCCTGATCGCTCGCGCCAACCGCCTGCTCGACCAGCTGCACCAAGCCGACGGCGACCTGTTCACGAAGTTCATCGCGAGGCAAGACGTGCGCGATGCGGTCGCGCGGTTCGGCACCGTCGTCGATGAGGCTTTCGTCGAGCGGCGCCTCCCACAGACCATGAACTCGCACGACCACGTGCAAGCGTGGCGCCGTGACCTGGTGCGTCGCGAGCGCGGCGAGCAACTCGAGCGCATCGAACGCGAACTCGCCGAGGTGCAGGAGATCGCCGACGAGGCGACGCGCTTGGCCGTCGCCTTTGCGCACGGCACGACCGCCGAGATCGACGCGCACTTCGACGCGCCGCAGCTCACCGCCAACGGCCGCCCGATGTTGCCGACCATCGCGAGCCCCGACGCCCACGTCACGTCATTCACGTTGAAGCGACTTTACAGCGAGACCGAGTTCCTCGAGGCCGACGTCAACTACATCGCGGCGTGCCGCCATCTCGAGCGCGACGCCGCCAAGCAGACCGACGAGCCGGGCACGTAGGCCCGGGCCAACTCATCCACTTCCTTTCCTTCTTCGAGAGACTTCGAACATGACACTGACCCAGAGACTTTCCGCGATCGCGACCGCCGCCGAAGGGCGCGCGGTTCACCCCGAGTACCTGGCCGCCGCCTTGATGACCTACGCCACGAGCGGCAGGCTGCCGGCAGGCCCGGCAGACCTCGGCCGCAGCGGCGGCAGCCCGGCGACGCAGGCCGCAGACCTGGCCGCCGCCGCCGCCACGCGCGAGGCCATCCTCGACGCCGAGGAATCCCTGGCGCTGTTCTGTGGCGCCGATCCCGATGGCAGCTACCTCGCCGCGATCGACGCGGCACGCGGCGAGGCGTTCACGGCCGCCAGCGCCGAGGAACTGCGTGCCCACGCGCTCGGACTTCGCGGCCCGCACCGGGGCGTCCTCGGCCAGCTGCTGGGGTTCGTTACGGCCGGCGTGGCGGAGATCGTCGCGCCGTGACCGACGACACCGCCGTTTGTGCGGAAGGTGACGGCCGCGACGCCAAGGGGCGTTTCGCGGCCGGCAACACGCACGGGCGCGGCAATCCCAAGCTGCTGCGGCTCGGAGCACTCCGCGACGCGATCGACGCTGCTGTGACGCCTGAGGCGCTGCAGGAGGTCATGACGTCGCTGCTCACCGCCGCGAACAAGGGCGACACGCAGGCCGCGACGTTGCTCCTGCACTACTGCGTGGGCAGGCCGCAGCGCGAGCCGTCGCGCGTGTCGGTCGAGTTCGGCCCACTCGAGTCATCGGCCGACTTCTCCCGTGCGTTTGCGCTTCTGGCTCGTTCCGCAGCCAGCGGCGAAGTGCCTGCCGACACCGTTGCCGCGATCGCGACGGCCCTGCGTTCTGGTTTCGATGCGAGCGCAACCCATGAGGCACTCGACATGCTCGAGCAGCGCCTCGCCGAACTCGAGGGACGCCATGAGTAGCCGTTCACGTGCTCGTTCCCTGCGTCGTCGCGCCGACGAGATCGCGCGCCGCCAGCCCATCCGGCCCGCTGTGCTGCGCCGCCTCATGGATGAGTTGCGCGAGCACGGCCAGGTCACCGGGCCGGCCGCCGAGGTTCTGTTCGCGGCCCGCACCGTGAACGCACTCCGTGAGATGCAGCGCGTCTCCGCGTATCGCGACTTCCCGAAGGAGGTCGCCGTCGCGAAGAAGCTCTCCGAGTTCATCGGTGAGGCGCGCCTGCAGGACGTCGCCGAAGGCTTCGAGCTGCCGGACGGCTCGGTCACACACGACACTGCCACCATCGTCGCGGCGCTCGAGGCCGGCCAGGGGGACGCATGAGCAGGCCGCTCGCCCGTGCCCGCGCAGCGCAGCGCCGACTGCACAAGATCAGCCCGCCCGAGTCGCCGCGTGATCGCCTTGTGTGTGAGGTTGCCGAGCAGATCGTGGCGCAGCAGAGCGTCGGCGACGTGCAGGCCGCGCTCGCCGCACACCCGCTGTTCTCGGCCGTGGGCGACGACGGCGAGATGCCGCTCGACGTGCTGCTCGAGGTCCGGCGCCAGCGGTGCCCGGAGGTCGACTTCATGTGCATCGAGGTCGACGAGCCCGACCCGTTCGAACTCGAGATCCGCGCCGCGATCAGCCGCACCCCCGACGAGAGGCGCCGGTATCTGTGACACACCACGCCGCAGTTCTTCTGCCCGTTTGCCACGCGCCGCACGGCGGTCTGTGGTTCCAGCGCGGCGACTTCGTTGACCGGATACCCGATTGCCCCTGGCTGCTGCGTGCCCGCGCCAGCGCGCTCGAGCAGAAGGCCCGCCGCTGGCGCGAGGGCGCGTTCCGTCACCTGGGCGGCTACCTCGAGGCGATCGAGGCCGCAGAGGGGGCGGAGGACCTCGCGCGCGACTATCGCGCGTTGGCCGACCAGATCACCGCCGCGACACCAGTTCGCGATCTGACCACGACTTCGTTTCCCGACACATCCGCAAACTCTCTCGGTGGAAGGGATCAGCCGCCGAAGAGAAACTGAGGGCAGGCATTCCGCGTCGCCTCGGATTCTGCACCTGATCGGTACGGCGAGGGCCGCGGGGATGCGCGTTTCTGCATGGGGGGCTAAGTCGAGCGGCGCTGAGATGGAAGCGGCAGGAGGCTCGACCACGGCGGTACTTCCGCGGGGCGATCATCAGCCTCTCGTATCGCATTCTCGATCACTCTGGCCTCCTTTTGGACATCTAATACCGTCGCAGTCCATGTCGGGCCGTCGATCCACGTCAGTTTCGGACGCAGGGCGTCGAGCAGTTGGAGTGTCTCCCAGGGAAAGCGGAACCCCATGTACTTCACCATTCGAATCTGCGGGTCGAAGAACCCGAAGCTACCTCCGAACCCGATTCCTGTGATCGCGTGGAAGCCACCAGCGTGAGCCCCAATGTTGAGAGTTGCGTACTGGCCCCGATCAGCAAGGCTCTGCTGGAGGGGAGATAGCTTGTTGCGGGCGAAACCTGGGTCCTTAAGCTGCCTTTGGAGCGTGTGCTTGGCAGCGTAGAAGGGGTTCTTGGTGCTCTTGCTGCGATCGGGTTCGTAGATCAGCTGTTGGTAATCAAGGACTAGTGCCGGCTTCTCGAGGAGTAGTTCGAGATCCAAGAACGATTCGAGTGTGCGGCGATGGACGCCCAGTGCTTCGGAGGGCATTCCGGCGAAAGCGAGGAATCCGGATCTAGCGAGACTCCTTACTAGGGAGTGCGCCGCAAGCCGCACCATCAGCATGTGCCGGTTACTGTCGGCGCCATCGGGCAGCCCCTGGGGGGCAAGCGGGTAGTCCTCTGTCGGAACCAAGGGCGCAAGGACGATCGTTTCCACGACTCGATCAAAGAAGTCCCGCTGCAAGGGGAGCTCGTCGAGGAGCAGTGCGGCGGCCTTCGGGGCCTTATCGAGTAGCAGCTCCCGGAGGCGCCAATCCTTGAACTCATCCATGGCTCGTGCATCCTAGGCGAATCGCCATGAGTCGCCTAGCGCGCCGGCATGCCGAAGTGCGCGTATCCGCAGGCGCACACCATTGCAACGCAGCGATCACTGTGCGTGAGGTCGCGCGCTGCGGGTGCGGTAGGTCGCGAAGCCTTCAAGCTACCGGTAGGCCGATGGGGTTCGCGGCGATCATGTCCTCAGCGGATTTGGTGTCCCACGCGATCATCAACCCCGTGTTCGATCGCACGTGAATATCCGTGCTTCGCTTCTCCTCGGGAACGCCACCGAACACGACGGGCTCCGCGACACTTACGAAGCCATGCACGACCGCCATGACCTGGTAGACTCCATTCTTGTTCTTGAAGACGACAGGGCCTCCCGAGAATCCGGGGTTGTTGTGGCCGTCCAGGACGAAGTACCCCTTCCCGAACTGTGAGAGGATCGCCTTCTTGACGAATGGCATGGGGAGGTATGGCTCCCCTGGGTTACCCGTCGCGTAGAGGCCTCGATACTCGTACGGGAAGCCGAGGAAGTAGACATCCTGCCCGTAACTGACTCCCGTGCTCGACATGTGGAGCGATAGCTGTGGGGGGCCGAGTCTTTCTTCGGTGGCGATCACCGACACGTCAGCATGCCCGTCAGCGTGGCCTACGAGGCGGGATGGATAGGTCTTCCACCCGTCGGTCGTGAAGACGTCGATACCCAGCTTCTCGGGCGCGTCATTGACTACGTGCTTCGCAGTCACGAGATACTCGCGGCCGTCGACGTTTGCGATGAACCCGCTACCGCGCTCTGTTCCAAAGCGAATGCGAACCACCTTGTGGATGACCTCAGCAGTGATCATGCAGTTTCGGGAGTCTACCCTGGTTTTCGCTTCGTTCGAAGGGCCTGCGAATAGACCACGAACGGCAGGCTGTCAGGCATCGACCAGCGCCAGCGCCCGCCGCCTGTTCTCGTCGCGCTTGTCCAGGTAGGCCGACGCCGCGCTCAGCGACTTCCAGCCGCCCAGGCTCATCAGCTCGTCGAGCGACCCGCGCCGGGCCAGTTCGGTCGCGGCGCTGTGCCGCAGGCCGTGGGGCCGACACGGCGCCTTGATGCCGGCTTCCTTGGCCCGCATCTTGAGCGCATGCCGCACCGACTCGCCGGTCAGGTGTGAGCGGTCGCCGTTGCGGTCCATCCGGTGGAACAGGGCGCCCGGCTCGCTGCCGCGCACGGCCAGCCAAGCGACGATCGCGGCGGCCGTGCGTTCGGACACGCCCAGCGGCTGGCGCGTCCTGGCACCCTTCCTGCGCGGCGACACGATGGGGCCGTCCGGTCCCTCGAGGTTCACATCCTCGAGCCGCAGGCCCGCGACCTCGCCGCGACGCATCGCGCAGCAGTAGAGGCACCGCAGCATGGCGGCGTCCCGAACGGCTCGACGTTTCCCCTGCGCGGCCAGCTCGTCGACGTGGGCCAGCAGACGCTCGACATCGGCCCGCCGCGGTCCGCTGCGGTCCTGGACCCGCTCGCGCCGTGGTGCGATGCCTTCGATGCGGAACGCGATCAAGCCGGCGCGGCGGCACGCACGCAGCAGCGACGCGATCGCCGAGACCGCGCCCGCCACCGTGCCCGGCGCCTTCGTCTCGAGCAGGTGGTCGCGCCAGCCGGCGAGCAGTTCGTGTGCGCCACCTGCGCCGGACTCGCAGAGCAGCCGCAGGCCGTCCTGCGGTTCGCTCGCGTCGGGCAGCGCCCAGGTCGTGAACGTGACCAGCGCACGGGTGTAGGCGCGGCGCGCGTTCTCGCTCACGCTGCTGATCCACCTGCTGATGATGGTCGCGGGGTCCGTCTCGAGCGCCTTCGCCGCTGCCGGCGACAACGCCGGCAACAGCGACAACGGCCGGACCAGGGGAAGCGCGCTCATCGCGGCTCACCCTTGCCCGTGGCGTCGTGGCGTTTCGCGGATCGCGACCTGGCGCAGCGCGGCGTCGAGCCGCACGGCCAGGTTGTCGGCCAGCTCGGCCAGGGTCCGCACGGTGGCCGGGTCGCCGGCAGCGAGCAGCATCGCCTCGAACTGGTGCAGCAGGTCCTCGGCCGCGGCCTCGAGGTTCTCCATGGGCGTGGTGCCCGGGATCGGGGCGGCCCTCACAGCGCACCCCCCATGATCTGGCGCACGATGGCGCGCTCGTCGAGGCCTGCGGCGAAGCCGGCCAGGATCACGCGGCGCACGTCGTCGGTGACGGGCATGATCGACTCGGCGACCGGGCCGAGGCTGGCGACGGCGTGCTCGTCGTGCAGCAGGTCGCCGTCCTCACGGTCCAGCACCTGCACGTTCACGCTGGCGCTGCGGCGGTCCGCAAGGGTCCGGGCGAGCTGGCGGGCGTGGCGCTTGGCCTGCGCGAGCGTGCCGGCGAACTGGTCGTCGCGGGCGATGACCTCGAGCCGGTCGTCGCCACAGTCCAAGCAGGCCACCACGGACAAGCGGCCCGCCGTGGTCCGAACTCGGCGCGCTTGCGGCTTGCGGCCCGCTGCGCTAGACCGGATGCCCCGACCATGGCCGGTCGCGGAAAAATCGTTCGCGATGACATTCGCGGTGACACCGGCCAGTTTCCGGGCCGGATTCGTGATGGTGGCAGTCATGGTAAACCCTTGTATCTATGAGGTTTGCAGGAGCCTGGAACTGCGACCCGAGGCCGCGAAATGAAGTTCCAGGACTACTACACGACCCTCGGCGTCAGCCGCACCGCGACCGCCGACGAGATCAAGCGCGCCTACCGCAAGCTCGCCAAGGAATGGCATCCCGACCGCCATCCGCCGCACGAGCGCGCCGAGGTCGAGAAGAAGTTCAAGGCCATCGCCGAGGCCAACGAGGTGCTCAGCGACCCCGAGAAGCGCAAGCGTTACGACGCGCTCGGTGAGCACTGGCGGCACGGTCAGGACTTCCAGACCCCGCCCGGCGGCGGGCGCACGCGCAACATCGATCCCGAGGAGTTCGCGCGCATGTTCGGCGGCGGTCGCGGTGGTGGCGGCGGCGGCTTCTCGGATTTCTTCGCGCAGATGTTCGGTGACATGTTCGCGGGTGGCGGGGCGGGCGGTGCGCGCGGTGGGCAGCGCGCCCGGCCGGCGGCGCGGCGCGGCGCCGACGCCGAGGCGACCATCGAGGTCGATGTCGGCCTGGCGCTGCTCGGCGGCAAACGTTCGTTCGCGATCGCCGTCGGCGTGCCTTGCCCCACCTGCGACGGCGAAGGCCACCTGGGCAGCAATGCCTGTCCGGCCTGCGGCGGTCTGGGCTCCACGCGCAGCCAGCGCACCGTCGACCTCAACATCCCCAAGCTGTCGCGCGAAGGCCAGGTGCTGCGTCTGCGCGGCCTCGGCGAGCCCGGTGAAGCCGGCGCCGGCGATCTGCTGCTGCGGCTCACGCTCGTCGCCGACGACACCTACCGCATGCGCGGCGACGCCGTCGAAGCCGACGTCCTGATCGCGCCGTGGGAACTGCTCGACGGCACCGCCGTCGAGGTGCGTGTGCCCGACGGCACCGCCACCGCGCGCATTCCGGCGGGCACCAAGGCCGGCCAGCGCCTGCGCCTGCGCGGCCAGGGTCTGCCCAGGGTCGGTGACGGCCGCGGCGACCTGTTCCTGGTGGTGCGCCTGGGCCTTCCCGACGAGCTCACCGACACCCAGAAGGAACTGTTGCGCAAGCTCGGCGAGAGCGCTCCGCCCGTTCGCGGTGGCGCTGCGCACTGACCGGGGGTTGCGTACCGAACCGGGTACAAACGACAACCTGCCAGCCGCGCAGCGGCTGGCAGGTTGTGGTTTGTACCCGGTTCGGTACCCTCCTTCGCCCCAATGGCCCTGCTGACCCTCGAGAACGCGCACGTCACGATCGGCGATCGCCACCTGTTGCGCGGCGTGTCGATGGTCGTGGGGGAAGGGGAACGCATCGGCCTGCTCGGGCCGAACGGCTGCGGCAAGTCGACGTTGCTGCGCATCCTGGCGGCCGAGCTGGCGCCCGACGTGGGCAACCGCACGGTCAGGCGCGACCTGCGGCTTGGCTTCCTGTCGCAGGAGCCGGTGTTGCCTGCCGATCAGCTGGTGCACGACGCGGTGGTGCGCGGCATCGAGGGGCGCGACGAGGTGCTGGCGGCGCTCGATCGGGTGCATGCGCAGCTGGCCGATCCCAAGACCACGCCCGACCGGCTCGACAAGTTGCTGACGGAGCAGGCGCGGCTCGACGAACGGCTCGAACACCTGGGCGGGCACGACATCGATCACCGCGCGGACGCGGTGCTGCTGGGGCTGGGCGTGCGTGATCCGGGCGCGCGCTGCGGCACGCTGTCGGGCGGCGAGAAGCGGCGGGTGGCCTTGGCGCGGCTGCTGGTGGGCGAACCGGACCTGCTGCTGCTCGACGAGCCGACCAACCACCTCGACGCGCAGGTCACCGAGTGGCTCGAGGGGTTCCTGCTGAGCTCACGCATGCCGTTCGTGATGGTCACGCACGACCGATACTTCCTCGATCGCCTGGTGACGCGCACGGTCGAGTTCGACGACGGCGTGCTCTACGAATACGAAGGTGGCTACACGGCCTACCTGGTGCAGCGCGCGCTGCGGCTCGAACGTGAGGCCAAGGTCGAGAGCGCGCGGCTCAACACGCTGCGGCGCGAGACCGAATGGGTCAAGCGCGGTCCGCCGGCGCGCACCACCAAGGCCAAGGCGCGCATCGGTCGCTGGCAGTCCCTGGTCGACAGCGCGCCGCCGCCCGACGCCAGTGAGCTGGAGTTCATGATCCCCGAGGGGCCGCGGCTCGGCGACTTCGTGATCCGCGTGCGCGGCATCGGCAAGAGCTTCGGCGAACACACTGTGCTGCGGCCGTTCGACCTCGACGTCGGCCCCGGTCAGCGCATCGGCATCGTCGGCCAGAACGGGGCAGGCAAGTCGACGTTGCTGAAGATCTGCCTGGGCCAGCTGGCGCCCGACGAAGGTTCGGTGGCGATCGGTCCGACGGTGACGTTCGCGACCATCGACCAGCAGCGCACGGCGTTGTCGCCCGACAAGACGGTGCTCGAGGAGGTCGCCAACGGCAACGACTACGTGTTCGTCGGTGGCCGCAGCGTGCGCGTCGAAACGTTCCTCGAGCAGTTCCTGTTCCCGGGGGCGATGAAGCACGCGGTGGTCGGGCGGCTGTCCGGTGGGGAACGCAACCGCGTGTTGCTGGCGCGGCTGTTGTGCGCGGGCGGCAACGTGCTGGTGCTCGACGAGCCGACCAACGACCTCGACCTCGCGTCGCTGCGCGCGCTCGAGGACGCGTTGCTCGCGTTCCCGGGCACGGTGCTCGTGGTCAGCCACGACCGCTGGTTCCTCGATCGGGTCGCGCAGCGTGTGGTGCACCTCGACGGCAAGGGCAACGTGCGTGTGCACGAAGGCGACCTGTCGCTACTGCTGCAGCGGCTCGACGAGGAGGCTGCGGCCGCGGCGGCCACAGCCGCGGCGGCGCAGAAGGCCAAGGCGGCGGCTCCCGTGTCCGCGCCAAAGGCCAAGAAGCTCAGCAGCCGCGAGCGTCAGGAACTCGACGCGTTGCCGGCGCGCATCGAAGCTGCCGAACGCGAACTCGGCGAGATCGACGCGGGCCTGTCGGACCCCGCGGTCTACAGCGCCGCGGGGCGGGAAACCTACGAACGGCTCACCGCCCGCCGCCCGCAGCTGCAAGAACAGCTCGCCGCGCTCTACGCGCGCTGGGAAGCGCTCGAGGCGCTCGCCGAAGCGGCCGGCAGCTGAAGTCGCCGGTGCGGTGCCGATCGCGCGCCGACGCCCTACTTCGGGATCGACGGCGCGACGAACTTCTGGTTGCCCGTCAACGACTCGAGGAACGCCACCAGCTGGTCGATCTCGGCGTCGTTGAGTTTGCGATCGAGTGCCAGCGGGTCCTTGTGGGCGTTGGCGATGCCGCCGCTGGCCATCAACACCACCGCTTCACGCAGCGTCGCGACGCTGCCGTCGTGGAAGTAGGGCGCGGTCTTGGCGACGTCGCGCAGCGTCGGCGTCTTGAACGCGCCGGTCTTGGTCGTGTCGCCGGTCGGCTTGGCCGCACCGACGTCGGGCTGCTCGGCGCCCATGCCGATGCCGACGTTGTGGTAGAGCCGGTCGGTGAACAGCGGCGGCACGTGGCAGGTCACGCAGCCGGCCTTGCCGAGGAACAGTTCCTGCCCCTTCCTGGCGTCTTCGGTCAGCGCCTTGGCGTCGCCGGCCGCAGCGCGATCGAACGCCGAGTCACCGCTGCGCAGCGTGCGCAGGAACGACGCCAACGCGTGCACCACGGTGGTTTCGTCGGGCCCGGCGCCGAACGCGGCCTGGAAGGCGCTCTTGTAGGTGTCGACGGCGGCAAGCCGCGCGGCGACGTCGGCCGGCACGCCGCCGATCTGGGCCTTCCATGCCGCCAGCACGTTGGCTTCGAGCCCCTTGGCGCGGCCGTCCCAGTAGAGGTTCTCGAGGTAGCCGACGTTGTACATGGTCGGCGAGTTGCGCGAGTTGTCCTTGCCGTCGTCCTTGGTCGAGAAGCGCTTGCTGTCGGTGAACGCGCGTTCGGGCAGGTGGCAGCTCGAGCACGACATCTTGCCGGAGCCCGACAGTCGCGGATCGAAGAACAGCTGCTTGCCGAGCGCGGCCTTGGCTTCGGTCAGCGGGTTGTCCGCCGCGGTCGTCAGCTGCACCGACTCCAGGCCGAGCGGCGGCGTCAGCACGCTGACGCCGGCAGCGGCGGGCTCGCCGGAACAGGCGGCGAAGAACGGGGTCGTGAACAAGAGGGCCGCGGGCCACAGGCGAGAGCGGGTGTGCATCGGAATCTCCGGACGATGAGTCGCGGCAACCGGACAGGGTGTCCGGCGCCGGCACCGATGCTAGCCCGGACTATTCATGAGGGAAGGTGCGAGAGCCCGCAATGCCGCTCGGTGCCAAGGCGCGTGGCAGGTTCTCCCGGAGGCGTGGTGTCTGCCACGCTGAGGACAGGTTCTGCCGCGCAACGCAGGCAGCGAGGGGCAGGGCGGGTTCGCAGCCTTTCTCTCATGAATAGTCCGGGCTAGTTCTCCGCGCCGCTACCGCGAGCGGATCCGCCAGGGAATCCGTTCCGGCATCGCGCCCGCGGCGTCAGCGGCTCGCCACCAACTCAGCGCATGCGGCGCAGCTGACGCAGCGTCTTGAGGTAGCTGCGGTCGCGCGTCTGCGCGTAGGCGTTGCGCAACTGCAGCCGAACGCTCGCGTTGTTGACGTTCTGCTCGATGGCAACGCCGAGCACGGCATCGAAGCCGGCGTCCACCGGCTGAGTGACGGCGGGCGATTCGCTCTTGCGCACCGACGCTTCGACCGCACGCAGGTTGCGCTCGCGGTGGCTCGCCTCGGCGACCATGCGGCGTTCGGTGTTGGCCGCTTCGAGGGCCCCGGCAGCGTCCTTCTCGGCGCTCTCGACCTTGGCGACCGTGAGGTCGTCACGATCGACGCGGAACACGTTGGCCTTGGGCAGGAACAGCGTGCCACCGACCGTGCGGATCTCGTAGACGCCGTCCTTCTCGGCGACCAGGACACCTTCGATGACGGCCGCAGAAGAACCTTCACTCGCCTTGGCGGCGACGGCGGGGTCTTCGAGCCAGAACTTGTCGGCCTTGGCATGGGCCGCCAAGGCCAGGACACCGAGCAGCAGGGGGATCGTGCGCATGGTGCAAGGGTACCACATGGCACGACCGATGCTGTCGGTGGCGAACGGGCTGCGTGACGCGGAGCGGATGATCGGTGACACTGCGCGCCTCATGCACGCCTTGGCAACGGCCGTTTGGCTCGCGATCTCGCTCGCGCCCCAAGATCCGCAGAACCCCGAGAAGCTCTTCGATGGCGCATCGTTGCGCGGTTGGCGCGGCGATCCCGCGGTCTGGAGCGTGCGCGACGGATGCCTGGTCGGTTCGACCGTCGGCCATCCGGTCGCGGCCAACACGTTCCTGATCTGGGAAGGTGGCGAGGTCGGCGACTTCGAGTTCTCGGCCGAGGTGCGGCTCGAAGGCGACAACAACTCCGGCGTGCAGTACCGCAGTCGCGGCATCGACGGCGCCGGGTTCGGCGTCGCCGGTTACCAGGCCGACATCCACGGCAACCCCGACTACCTCGGCATGCTCTACGAGGAACGCGGCGCGGGCATCCTGTGCCGGCACGGGCGATTCGTCGCGCGCGATGCGACCGGTCAACTGCGTGATCTCGGCGGCGTCGCGACACCGCGGGTCCGCGACCTCACGGCGTGGCACACGCTGCGCATCGTCGCGCGCGGCAACCTCGTGTGGCATGAACTGGATGGCGAATTGGTCGCGGTGGTGCAGGACGACCTTGCCGATGTCGCCCGCGCCGGGATCCTGGCGCTGCAGGTGCACGCCGGGCCGCCGATGACCGTGTGGTGGAAGAACCTGACCCTGCGGCGCCTGCCGCGCGAAGAGCTGGCGGCGTTGCCGGTGTCGATCAACGCGCTGCGCAAGCGCGACGCGATGCGCGTGACGCTGCCCAAGGGTGCGACGACACAGTGGCTCTGGGACGACTCGCCGCAGGACGACGAAGAACTGTTCTTCCGACGCGAGTTCACGCTGCCTGCAGTGCCGTCACGCGCGACGTTGCGCGTCACGTGCGACAACCACTGCCGCGTCGCGATCAACGGCGAGCGCGTCGCGCAGAGCGATCGCTGGGAGGTGCCCGTGAACGCCGAGGTCGCCAAACTGCTGCGCGCCGGCGACAACGTCATCGCGGTGCAGGGCAGCAACGACGGTGGTGTGGCCGCGTTGGCGCTGCGCCTGGAATGGCAAGTCGGTGAGACGCGCGGCGAGCTGGTCAGCGACGGCGACTGGCGCTGCAGCGGCGACGACCCCGACGGTTGGGACACGGTGGCGTTCGACGACAGCGCGTGGTCGGCAGTGAAGGTGCTCGGCGCGGTCGGCCAGCGCGGCCTGCCGTGGAGCGGTGCGCTCGGCGAAGGGGCTCTCGGCGCGCTCGTCGACCCGTTCCTGCCGCAGGTCGCCGTGCCCGCGATCGGCTTGTCCGGACCGATGGCGGACGACGCGGCGCTGCTGCTCGAGGTGCCGCGTTCTCTCGGTTCGTGGGTGGTGCTCGGCGCCGGCGACAAGGGGCGCCTGTATGCGAGCGACCAGGCGCGTGGGCTCTACCGCATCACGCCGGCGGCCGGACTCGGCGAAACGACGACGATCGAGAAGGTCGACGTCGACCTCGACGGCTGCCAGGGCCTGTGCTGGTTCCGCGATTCGCTCTACGCGGTGGTCAACGGGCGACGTTCGGGCCTGTATCGACTCACCGACAGCGACGGCGACGATCGTCTGGACAAGGTGGAGTTGCTGCGCAAGCTCGACGGTGGCGGTGAGCACGGCCCGCACGCGGTGGTGCCGGCGCCCGACGGCGAGAACCTGTTGGTGTTGTGCGGTAACCACACCAAGCCGACGGAGTTCCGGGTCAGTCGCGTGCCGACCAACTGGGCCGAGGATCGCCTGCTGCCGCGTTTGAACGACCCCAACGGCCACGCGGTCGGCATCCTGCCGCCCGGCGGTTACGTGTGCCGCGTCGAACCCGACGGCGACAACTGGGTGCTGTTGTGCTGCGGCTTCCGCAACGCCTACGACCTCGCCGTGTTGCCGAGCGGCGACGTCGTCGCCTACGACGCCGACATGGAGTGGGACATGGGCCTGCCGTGGTACCGGCCGACGCGTGTCCTGATGGTGCAGGAAGGGGTCGACTACGGTTGGCGCCACGGCAGCAACAAGTGGTACGCGGACTATCCCGATGCGCCGCCGGCGCTGTGCGACATCGGACCGGGCTCGCCGACCGGCCTGGTCACCAGCCCCAACGGCGTGCTGGCGCTCGATTGGACGTTCGGCACGGCCTGGACGGTGGGCTTCGACGAACCGGGGCAGGTCATGACGGGGCGCGCGCGCGAAGCGTTCTCGGGCGTGCCGCTGCCGCTGACCGACGCGGTCGTCGTCGACGGACGCACGTTCGTGCTCACCGGTGGGCGCGGGCTGCCGTCGACGCTGCTGGCTCTGTCGACTCCGCCCGCAGCGAAGCGCATCGACACGATCGCGTACATGCACGAGAAGCTGCGGCGCGTCGTCGAACGGGAAGCGACGACGCGTTCGGTGAGCCAGCTCGTCTCCGACCTGGGGCTCGGCGCGCGCGGCTGCGTCGCGGCCCGCATCGCGCTCGAACGGCGGCCCGTGGCCGAATGGCGCGGGTTGCTGCGCTCGAGGGAATTCGCGACCGACGGCGCCAGGCTGCAGTTCCTGCTGGCCCTCGCCAAGCAGGGCAGCGGCGAGGATCTGCGGCCGGTGATGGACGCGCTCGGCGGCATGGCATTCGTCGGCATGGCGAAGGCCGACCAGATCGCCTGGCTGCGGGTGCACGCGCTGGCGCTGCTGCGGCTGGGGCCGGCCGACGATCAACTGCGCGCGGCGCTGGCGACACGGCTGCTGCCGCTGCTCCCGAGCGGCGACGATCGCCTCGACGGCGACCTGGTCGAACTGCTCGCCTACATCGACGCTCCGGGTCTGCTCGACAAGGCCGTGCCGCTGCTGACGCCGATGCGCCCGGCGACACCGCCGGCGTGGGCCGAGGTCGCGGCGCGCAACGCCAACTACGGCGGCGCGATCGAGAAGATGCTCGCGGCGATGCCGCCGACGGGGCAGATCGCGATCGCCAACGCGTTGCGCACGGTCGAGCGCGGCTGGACGCTCGAGCAGCGGCGCATCCTGTTGTCGTTCTTCACCGAGGCGCGCACCCGCAAGGGCGGCGCCAGCTACGACGGGTACCTCAAGGCGATGATCGACGCGGCCTGGGAGACCTGCAGCCCCGCCGAGCAGGAGCAGCTCGCCGAATTGGTCGGCAAGGCCAAGGCCGACCTGCCCAGGTTCCAGAGCACGCCGCCCAAGGGCCCGGGCCGCGCTTGGACGTTGGACGCCGCCGTCGCCGCGGTGGGGGACGGCGCGGGTGCCGATCTCACTGCGGGCCACAACCTGTTCCACGCGATCGGTTGCGCGTCGTGCCACTACTTCGCCGGCGAAGGTGGCAACCACGGCCCCGACCTGACCAGCCTCGGCAACAAGTTCACCGCGCGCGACGTGCTCGAGGCGATCCTCGAGCCTGGCAAGGTGATCAGCGACCAGTACTCGGGAAGCGTCGTCGCCAAACGCGACGGCAGCGCCGTGTTCGGTCGCGCCACCAAGGTCGTCGTCGCGGCTGAGACCTTCTGGGAAGTCGTGCCGGCCGTCGCCGACGCCGTGCCGGTGCGCATTCCGGTCGCCGACGTCACCGCGGTCGCGCCGTCGCCGATGTCGCCGATGCCGCCTGGCCTCGTCAACGGCCTGAACCCCACCGAGCTGCGTGACCTGATCGTTTTCCTGCGCAACCGCGGGCGGTGAGCGTGCCTCACTGGCGAGAGCTGATGTCGTCGGCGTCGCCCTCGAGCTTGTTGGGGCCGCAGCTGCGCACTTCGAAGCCCTGCGGTGGCTCGGCCTCGCGCAGCAGGTAGGTCGTCTGCCACGGATCGTCGGGTAGTTCGATCAGGTAGGAACGGCCCTTGGCGTCGGGTGCGATGAGTTCCTCGAGCTGCGGCAGGCGGCCGTGGTCGACCTGGAACATGCGCACCGCGTTGGCGATCTGCCTGGCGTCGAAGCGGGCCTTCTCCTCCCTGGCGCGTTGGCTGTTCGCCCACACGTTGTTGGCGACCAGCGTCGCCACCAGCCCAAGGATCACGATCACGACCATGATCTCGATCAGGGTGAAGCCCGCGTTTCGGCGGGAACGGCGCAGCGGTGTGACGTTCATGCGTCGCTTCGACGCGCCGCTCACGAAGGTTCTTCCCGTGTCACTTGCCGAGCGCTGCCTTGGTGCGCTCACGCGCCTTCACCCGCGTTTGGTCAACTCCGCCTTGAGCCGCGCGTTCTCGGCGCGCAACCGCTCGACCTCGCTCAGCTCGTCGCGCGCGATCGGCTCGACGCTGGTGCGGCGCACGATGCGGTCCTCGGTCAGATAGACACCGCTGAACATGCTGGTCTTGACGGTGGCCCGGCGGCGGTCGCCATGCCGATCCTCGTAGTCGAGCTCGTAGATGCGGTCGCCGCGCTCGCCGAACCAGCCGCGACCGAACGGGCTCCAGTGGCGTGAGATCACGCGGCCGCCGCGTTCGCGCACGTAGCGGTCGATGCGGTCGCCGTCGAGTGATCCGGCGACCAGACGCACCACGATGACGACGCCGATCGCGAACACCAGCACCAGTCCGGGCTCCATCGCCCGATGGTAGCCGACGCCAGGACCCAACCGTCGACGCTGGCGGCGTTCAGTCGGCGAACGACGGTCCGCGATGCACGGTCAGCTGCGGCAACGGGATCCGCCAGCCTCGCCGGTAGCTGTTGCCACCAGCAGCTCGGGCACCGCGGCGCGCAGTTCGAGGAAGCGGGGCGCCGCCTCGCCGGTGAACGTCGTGATCGCCTGGAAGTGGCGAACGCAGCAGCGGCTCGCCATGGACTTCGCGCCAAGGCCGGCCCACCATGGAGCAAAGATGAGTCAGGCCATCTCCACCAAACCTCCCGGCGGCATGCGCGACTTCCTCGCCGCCGATGTCGCTCGTCGCCGGTTCGTGATCGGCGTCGTGCAGCGCGTCTACGAGTCGTTCGGCTTCGTGCCGCTGGAGACGCCGACGATCGAGAACCTCACCACGTTGCTCGGCAAGTACGGGCCCGAGGGTGACCAGTTGCTCTACCGGATCCTGCACCGCCGCGAGAAGCTCGTGCGTGCGCTCGAGGGCGACGCCGTGACCGAGCTGGACCTCGCCGACGAAGGCCTGCGTTACGACCTGACCGTGCCGCTGGCGCGCGTCGTCGCCAACTACCGCACCTTGCCGGCCTTCTACAAGCGTTACGCGATCCAACCGGTGTGGCGCGCCGACCGGCCGGCGAAGGGGCGGTTCCGCGAGTTCTACCAATGCGACGTCGACGTCACCGGCACGAGCAGCCTGGTCGCCGACGCCGAGGTCTGCGGCGCGGTCGCCAAGGTGCTGCAGGAGCTCGGCTTCACGGACTTCCGCATCCACGCCAATCACCGCGAACTGCTGCGCGCCCTGGTCGCCGCCGCCGGCATCGACGCCGATCGTGAAGGGTTGGCGCTGATCGTGCTCGACAAACTCGACAAGGTCGGTCGCGACGGTGTGGTCGCCGAGTTCGAGCAGAAGGGGCTCGGCGCCGACAAGGCCGAGGCGCTGCTGACGCAGCTCGAGACGCTGCGTGCGGACGGCGCGCTGGCGCGGCTGGCCAACGGCGAGCTCGGCGAGACGTTCGTCAGCGGGGCGCGCGACCTGCAGCAACTGTTCACGGCCGCCGCGGCCGGCCCCGCCGCCGCGCACCTGGTGTTCGATCCGACCCTGGCGCGCGGCCTGAGTTACTACACCGGCCCGATCTTCGAGATCACTTGCGCTGGCCTGTCGGGCTCGATGGGGGGCGGCGGCCGCTACGACAACCTGATCGGCATGTTCGGCAAGCAGCAGATCCCCGCGGTCGGCTTCTCGCTGGGCCTCGAGCGGGTGCTGTTGGTGATGGAAGAACGCGGCATGTTCGGCGACCTCGGTGTCGGCCCCGAGGTGATGCTGTGTCGCTTCGCCGACGTCTCACCCGCCGCCGCGATCGCTGCGGCGTCGGCGCTGCGTGATCAGGGCCTGCGCGTCGAAGTGTTCGCCGACACACCGCAGCTCGGCAAGCAGCTGACCTACGCCAGCAACCTGGGCGCGCCGTTCGCGGCGATCCTGGGGACCGCCGAGGTCGCGGCTGGCACACTCGCGGTCAAGAACCTCACCAGCGGCGAACAGGTCACCGTGCCGATCGGCGCCGTTGCCGCGGTGGTTCGCGGCCCGCGGTAGTTGCGTAGTGGATGTCGGCGTTGGCGACCTGCGGCAGGTTGCCGACGCA
>CAYMPV010000014.1:0-25639 GCA_964392305.1 uncultured candidatus Brocadiaceae bacterium | reverse complement strand
GGGCGCCGTTGCGGGGGTGGTGCGCGGCCGGGGTTAGTTGCGTCCGGTACCCGGCCCAAACCACACCCCGCCGCTGGCGTTTTGTGGTTGGGACGGGGTACCGTACGCAACTCAGATCTCCTGCTCGCCGTCGCCTTCCTTGTAGCGCACCGAGTAGAGGTCCTTGCGGCGGTCTCGCCAGTTCTGGGTCGTGCCGCGGTAGCGGTGCCGGCGCAGCAGTTCGATGTCGAGGTCCTGCATGACGATCGTCTCGATGTTCGGCGTGCACTCGGCGGCGATCGCGTCGCGGCTGAACTGGATGTCGGCCGGCGTGAAGATGCCCGACTGCGCGTAGTGGATGTCGGCGTTGGCGACCTGCGGCAGGTTGCCGACGCAACCCGACAGCACCGCGTAGACGTGGTTCTCGATGCACCGTGCCATCGCGCAGTTGCGCACGCGCAGGTAGCCGAAACGTTCGTCGGTGTTGAACGGCACGAACAGGATCTGCGCGCCCTTCTTGGTGGCGATGCGCGCCAGTTCGGGAAACTCGACGTCGTAGCAGATCTGGATCGCGATGCGGCCGCAGTCGGTGTCGAACACCTCCATGGTGTCGCCGCCGGTCACGCCCCACCAACGCCACTCCGCCGGCGTGATGTGGATCTTGTACTGCTTGCCGATCGTGCCGTCGCGACGGAACAGGTAGCTGATGTTGTAGAGGTTGCCGTCTTCGACCGCGAACTGGCTGCCGCCGATGATGTTGACGTGGTAACGCAGCGCCAGGTCGGTGAACAGTTCCAGGTATCGCGGCGTGAACTCGGCCAGCTTGCGCGCGGCGATGCCGGGTCGCTTGGCATCGACCAGTGACAGCAGCTGCGTCGTGAACAGCTCGGGGAACAGCAGGAAGTCACACTTGTAGTCGCCGGCGGTGTCGACGAAGTAGGAGACCTGGCGCTCGAATTCCTCGAACGACTCGACGCGCCGCATCTGGTACTGCACGGTGCCCAGCCGCACCATGTGCACGGCGCGGATCGCGCGTTTCTGGAACGGCCGGTACTCGACGTTGGTCCACTCCATGTGCGTGGCCCAGCCGACCGAGTCCTCGTCGCTCGGCAGGTAGTCGGGGATCAGCTGCTTGAGCTCGAAGCCGTTGGCCAGCTGCGCGGTCAGCACCGGGTCGTGCAGCGTCTTGTCCTCGACCTTCTGCACGTACTCGTGCGCGGTCATCTCGTCCTTGTACTTGCCGTAGCCGGGGATGCGGCCGCCGATGACGATGGCTTCGAGGTTGCGTTCGCGGGCCAGCCGCTTGCGCGCGTCGTAGAGGCGCCGCGCCAGCCGCATGCCGCGGAACTCGGGATCGACCATGATCTCGATCCCGTAGAGCACGTCACCCTTGGGGTTGTGGTTGCGGATGTAACCGCGGTCGCTGACGACCTTCCAATCGTGCCAGTCCGAACACAGGTCGTAGTCGAGCATCAGGCTGCACGACGAAGCGACCAGTTTGCCGTCGTAGGTGACGCCGATCTGGCCTTCGGGGAAGTGCTCGATCTGGCTCTGCACGTGTTCGCGGGTCCAGGTCGGCATGCCCGGGAAACACTTCTTCTGGCACTCGACGATGGCGTCGAAGTCGTCCAAGGTCAGCGGGCGCACGGCGAGGTGGCTTTCGAAGTCCTGCAGGTTGATGGTGTCCATGGCTGGCCCGCGAACTTGACACACCGGTCGGAGCGCTCGCGTGTGGACGGCGACTGTACCGTCAGACAAGATGATTCCCATGCCGACACCCGCGAACGGCCAACACCCGCTGCAGCCCGAGGAGTTCGACCTCGTCGAGCAGGTGCTGTCGGCGCTGCGTGCGCAGGCTCACGATTGTTCGCAGCCGATCGCCGCGATCGAGCAGCAACTGGCGAGCCTGGCGTTGTTCGGCGAGTTGCTGGGGCGTTATCCCTCGCCGCTCGAAGAGCAGCACCTCGGCGCGATGCGTCGTGGCCTCGAGACGCTGGTCGACAACATGGTCGAGACCGACCTGGCGACGTTCCCGTTCCGCGCGCCGACGCAGGCCCTGGTGGGTCGGGCGATGAACATGGCGCACATCAACTTCCTGCGCATGCTCTGGCACGTCACCGGCACGCTGCAGGATCCGCAGCAGGCCGGGGCGCTGCGTGAACTCGCGGCGCGGCGGCTGCGCGCCAGCGTGCACAGCCGGCTGGTCGAGGAAGTGCTCGCCGACCTGGTCACCGACGCCGCGGTCGAACGCACGCTGCGCCAGCACGCCGTGCGCAACCTCGCGCAGTTGTGGGGCAACCGCCTGACCTGGCGCGTGCACACGTTCTTCCCGATCCTCGCCGCGACGTGGGAAGCCCGCCTGCGCGTGCGCGTCATCGGCGGCACCCTGCAAGGCAACTGCGAGATGTTCCAACTGCTCACCGCGGGCTGCGACGAGGAGTTCGTCGACCTGCTCACCGACGCCCGCTCGGGCAGCGAGCAGGAGCAGGCGTTTCGCGAGTTCCTGTTCGGCACCTCGTCGGAGGAACTCGATCGCCTCGCCCAGCGCATGGCCGAAGAGGGCCGCAGCAGCATCGAACTCGACAGTCAGGTGCGCACCGTCGGCGGAGAACGCGACGCGGGCTCGATCCTGTTCGAGTTCTTCCGCAGCCGACTCGTGTTGTGCAGCGCGCGACGCACCACGCACCTGCCCGGGCCGCGGCACACCGCCGAGGGTTACGTGATGCTGGCGTGGCTCGCGCGGCAGTAGGGGAGCGCGCTGGAGCGTTGTCCGTTGGGAGAGCTAGACTAGCCTGGTGAACATCGACGACACCGACGCGCGGGCCAGGAAGGTCCAGATCGAAGTGCTGCGAGGCCTTGATGAGACGCAGCGTTTCCTGCAGGCCGAGTCGCTCACGACCGAGATGGTGCGGTTGTCACGCGCGGCCCTGCGTGAGGAGATGCCGGGTGCGACCGAGCAGCAGGTGCTGTTGCGTTGGATCGAGCTGGTCTATGGCAAGGGTCTGGCCGCCCGCCTTGCGCCGTTCGCCAGTCGTCTCGGGGTGCCCGCGTGAGCCTCGTTGCTGCCCTGGCTCCGGTCGTGACCGAACTGGAGCGGTTGGGGGTCGACTATCAGATCGGCGGCTCGGTGGCGAGTTCGGCGCATGGGGTTCCGCGCTCGACGAACGACGTGGATCTGGTGGTCACGTTGAGAATGGAACATGTGGCGCCGTTGTGTGCAGCGCTCCGGTCGGCCTACTACGCCGATGCCGAACTGCTCGCAGATGCCGTGAGGCGTCGTTCGTGCGCCAACCTGATTCACCTCGCCAGCGGCTTCAAGGTCGACCTCTTCGTGCGCGGCGAGTCGGAATACGACCGGGTAGCGATGGACCGTGTCGTCTTGCGCGGGCTGGGAGTCGAGTCGGCTGCGAAGCAGTTCCGCTTGTCGACACCAGAAGACGTCTTGCTCCGCAAGTTGCTCTGGTATCGGGCAGGAGGCGAAGTATCCGACCGGCAATGGGGGGACGTGCTCGGGGTGCTGAGGCTGCGGCGGGCGAGCCTGGAATGGACCTACCTCCGACGATGGGCAGACCAATTGGGCCTCTCTGACCTGTTGGCTCGCGCCGAGGAAGATGCCGCGAGGGGCTGAGGCGGCACCGCTCGTCGCTCAGCCACCCTTGACGACGAGGTCGTCGAAGTCGGTCGCCGCGTCGGCCTTGGTCCACACGCCGATCCCGCCAGCGTCCGTGAAGGTCGCGTCGCTGAGGTCGATCACGACCTTGCCGTCGATCGCGCAACGGATGTGCTGACCGCGGTGCTCGACCCGCAACTCGTACCACTGGCCCACGGCAGAGGGAACGTCGGCGCTGGCCAGCATCTCGCGGTTGCCGTTCTTGACCGTGTAGAGCCGCAGGTTGCCTTCGAGCGGGTTCAGGCGCGCGACGTAGTAGTCGTCGGGCCCCTTGGCGCGCCACAGCAGGCCGCCACCCTGGTCTTCCTTGCCGCTGCGCGCGCACAGCTTGACCACCAGCGTGCCGTCGCCGAACTGCACCTGCCGCGTCCAGCACAGGTTGAACGAGTCGTACTGCTTGTGGTTGGGGTAACTCAGCGACAGGGCCTGCGACGGCGAGGGTGCGCCCTGCGACGGGGCCACTTCCCAGGTCGCGAGGGGCCCGACGCGGCGCGTGGCGTCGACGCGCCAACCGGCAGGCAGGGTGCCGCTGGCGGTGTCCTCGAAGGACCAGCGGCGGTCGCCGGTCAGCGGCGCGGGGGTGGTGTGGCAGGCGACGAGCGGCCAGAAGCACAGCAGCAGCGAGTAGGTGCGCATGAGAACGAAGGGATCGGGTGGGGTTCGTGGCGCCGGTCGCGGCACTAGATCACTTCGGAACGCCCCTGCCAACGGCGAGTCCTTAGACTGCCGCTTCGTCCCAGACCCCTGACCCGAGGTGATCCGATGTTTCGCCTGCCTTCCTGCGTTCTCGCCGCCCTCGCGTTCTCGTTCGCCGGTTGCGCTAGCACGCCGCGCCCGGCCGATACCGTGACCGAGGTCCACTCGGTGCGCGATCTGTGCTTCACGCCCAAGCCCTGGATCAGCGTCGAGGACCTCGCGGCCAACCTCGCCGATGCCACCGGCGCCGAGTACTGGCGTGAGCAGGGTTCGATGCGCGCCGAGGACTCGGGCTACATCGCGGTGACCGCGAACGTGGACATGCAGCAGAGGGTCAGGATCGTGCTGGCCGACATGCGCCAGTTCGCGGCGAAGAAGTAGCGCCTGGTCGCGCCGTCAGTGCGCGACCAGCCAGTTTGCGCCGCTGCCGACCGAGACCTCGAGCGGCACCTTCAACTCCGCCGCACCCGTCATCGCGTCGACGACCAGCCGCTGCACCTCGGTCAGTTCGTCCTCGGGCACGTCGAGCACCAGCTCGTCGTGCACCTGCAGCAGCAGCCGCGCCTGCAGGCCGCGCTCGCAGAGGCGGGCGTGCACCGCGAGCATCGCGCGTTTGACGATGTCGGCGGCGGCGCCCTGGATCGGCGTGTTGACGGCCATGTTCTCGGCGGCGATGCGCTGCATCGCGTTGGTCGAGTCGATGTCGCCGAGCGGGCGGCGCCGGCCGAACATCGTGCGCGCCTCCTTGTCCTTCTGCGCCGACGCCAGCGACTCGTCGAGATAACGCTTCACGCCGGGCAACGCCTGGAAGTACCGCTCGATGAACTTCTTCGCCTCGGGCGGTCGCATGCCCGTCTCCTTGGCGAGGCGCGACGCGCCCATGCCGTACATCAGGCCGTAGTTGATCACCTTGGCCTGGTTGCGCAGTTCGGGGCTGACCAGCGCCGGCATCATGCCGTGCACGATTGCGGCGGTGCGCGCGTGGATGTCCTCACCCTTGCGGAACGACTCGACCAGCGCCTTGTCGCCCGACAGGTGCGCGAGGATGCGCAGCTCGATCTGCGAGTAGTCGGCCGACAGCAGCACCCAGCCCTTCTGCCGCGGCACGAACGCGGCGCGGACCTTCTTGCCCTCGTCGGTGCGGATCGGGATGTTCTGCAGGTTGGGGTCTTCGCTCGACAGGCGGCCCGTCGCAGCGACCGCCTGGTTGAACGTGGTGTGCACGCGGCCCGTCTCCTTGTCCACGAGCTGCGGCAGGCTGTCGACGTAGGTGCCGACCAGCTTGGTCAGTTGCCGCCACTCGAGCACCATCTGCGGCACCTCGTGGTGTTCGGCGAGCTTCTCGAGCACGTCGTGGTCGGTTTTGTACTGACCCGTCGGCGTGCGTTTGGGTTTGGGCAGGTCGGCGACGCGGTGCACCTCGAGGTCTTCGAACAACACCTTGCCGAGCTGCTGCGGCGAGCCGAGGTTGAACTCGTGACCGACGCGGTCGTAGACGCGTTGCTGCAGCGTCGCGATGCGCTGCTGCATCTCCTTCGACAGCGCCCGCAGGTGGTCGAGATCGACGCGGATGCCTTGCCACTCCATGTCGAGCAGGACCGGCACCAGCGGTTGTTCGAGCTCGTGCAGCAGCGCGCTGGTGCGGTGCTCGGCGAGCGCGGCCGTGAGGATGGGGGCCAGTCGCAGCGCCAGGTCGGCCTCCTCGCACACGAAGTTGCCGACGATCGCGGGGTCGACCTCGGCGAAGGTGAGCTGCTTCTTGCCGCTGCCGACGACGTCCTTGGCGGCGGTCTTCTTGAACGCGAAGTGTTCGAGCGCGAGCGCTTCGAGCGAATGGGAGCTGTTGCCGGGCTCGCTGCAGTAACTCGCCAGCAGCGTGTCGAACACCTCGCCGCCGAGCGCCAGCCCAATGCTCGGCAGCCCAGTGTGCCGCAGCGCCGCCATCAGGCGTTTGCTGTCGTGCACGACCTTGGTGGCCTTGCCCTGCAGCGCCGGCGCGAGGGCTTCGAGCACAGCCGCGCGCCCGCCGGGCAGCAGCGGCGGATCGACGTTGAGCGGCACGTAGCTGGCGACGCCGGCCGCGGTCGCGAAGGCGATGCCGACCAGCTGCAGGTGCCGCGGATAGCTGCCCGTGGTCTCGACCGCGATCGCGAACCGTTCGGCCGCGGTCAAGGTGGCGACCAGCGCGCCCAGCTCGCCGGCGTCGCGCACCGCCGTGTAGCGCTGCTCGACGTCGGGCTCGGGCGCCTTCTGGCTCGCCAGCGCCGACAGCAGGTTGGTGAACTCCAGACGCTGGAACAGCGGTCGCAGCAACTCGGGGTCCGGGTGCGGGCCCGGCAGGTCCTCGACCTTGACCGACAGCGGCACGTCGAGCCGCAGCGTCACCAGATCGCGCGACAACAGCGCCTTGTCGCGGTTCTCCTCGAGCGACGCGCGCACCGCCTTCTTGGTGACCTGTTCGGTGTTGGCCAGGATCGCATCGAGCGAGCCGAACTGCTGCAGCAGCTCGGTCGCGGTCTTCTGGCCGATCTTGGGCACGCCCGGCACGTTGTCCGAGCTGTCGCCCATCAGCGCCAGCAGGTCGACCATGCGCTCGGGCGGCACACCCCACTTCGCCTCGGCTGCCGCCGCGTCGAGCACCTCGGGTTTGCTGGTCGAACTGCGCAGGTTCCAGAGCTTGATGTGTTCATCGACGATCTGCAGGAAGTCCTTGTCGCCGGTGACCACGAACACCTCCATGCCCGCGTCGCGCCCCTGCACCGCCAGCGTGCCGATCACGTCGTCCGCTTCGTGGCTCTCGCTCTCCACGATCGTCAGCCCGAACCCCCGCGCGGCCTGCAGGATGTCGTCGAGCTGCACCCGCATCTCGTCCGGCATCTTGGTGCGCGTCGATTTGTATTCGGGATAGATCTTCGTGCGCTGCAGGTCGCTACGCGGCCCGTCGAACGAGATCGCCACCGCGTCCGGCTTCTCCCGTTCGAGCAGCGCCCGCAGCGTCGTGCAGAACCCATAGGTCGCCGCCGTCGGATGCCCGCTGCGCGTCGACAGCGGCGTGCGCCCCGTGCCCTGGAACGCGAAGAAGCTGCGGTAGGCCAGCGCCGTACCATCGATCAGGAAGAGCCGCTTGGCCATGCCCGCGTTTGTAGACCAACCGCCCCGCCACCGCGACCGTCGTTGCGTACGGTACCGAGTACAAACCACAACCCGCGCGCCGCCACCCGCGCGTCCCTGGCGGCGCCCGTTCCCGGGGTGCTACAACCTGCGCCCCCATGATCTATCGCTTCGAGATCAGCCTCGCCGACGTCGACCGCGGCACCTACGTCGACCTCGACCTGCGCGTCGCCCAACACCCGTCCGAGGACGTGCCGTTCCTGCTGACCCGGGTGCTGGCCCGCGTGCTCGAACACGAGGAAGGGCTCGATTTTGGCAAGGGCCTCAGCGAGGCCGACGAGCCGGCCCTGTGGAACCGCACCGGCGACGGCCGCGTGCTGCTGTGGATCGACGTCGGCGCGCCCGCGCCCGATCGCCTGCACCGCGCCAACAAACTCGCCGAACGCGTCGTCGTCTACTGCCACCGCCGCCCCGACCTGCTGCAGCAGCGCTGCGCCAAGGAGAAGGTGCACAAGGGTGAGCAGATCCGGCTGGTGAAGGTGCCGACCGCGCTGCTCACCGCGCTCGAGGAGAAGCTCGACCGCAACAACAAGTGGGACGTGTCGGTGCACGAAGGCCAGGTGACGATCGTCAGTGGCGGCGCAGTGCTCGAGGCGGTGTTCGCGGCGGTGCCGCTGCTGTCCTGAGGCCCGACCCGGCGGTGCGGGGGTGCGCTACGCACATCGGCCCGCTCGCCGGCCATCCTGTAATTGCGGATGCAAACATCCATTGAAGGGCATGGAGCGTTACCGAGCATGAACCCGAACCCGCAATCCCCGTCCCTGCCGATCATCACCGCCGAGCACACGCTCGCCGAACTCGCCGTCGCCTGGGCCGGCGCCTCACGCGTCTTCCTGCGGCACGGTCTCGACTTCTGCTGCAAGGGGCAGCGCTCGATCGCCGCGGCCTGCGCGGCCAAGGGACTCGACCCCAACGCGGTGCTCGCCGAACTGCGTGCGGCCGCGACCCCGGTTCCCGACGACGAACGGTGGGACGATCGCCCGACGGCGCAGCTGCTGACCCACATCCTCGACCAATACCACGCCGGTCACCGCGCCGAGTTGCCGCGCCTGTTGCGCATGGCGCAGAAGGTCGAGGCCGTGCACGCCGACAAAGCCGACTGCCCGCACGGCCTCGCTGCCCACCTGCAGCACGTTGCTCACGAACTCGAACAACACATGCAGAAGGAGGAACTGGTGCTGTTCCCGATGCTGCTCGCCGGCGCCGGGCGCCAGGCCGGCGGTCCGATCGCGGTCATGGAAGAAGAGCACCTCGAACACGGCGAGAACCTCGCCAGGCTGCGTTCCCTCGCGCACGACTTCGTGCCGCCGCCGTTGGCCTGCGCGACGTGGCAGGCGCTCTACCTCGGCCTCGCCGAACTCGAGCGTGAGGTGATGCAGCACATCCACCTCGAGAACCACGTGCTGTTCCCGCGCGCGGCGCAGGCCTGACGGCCCCGAGAAGGCACGCGGATGACGCCGCGGTAGGATGCGCCGGCAACCGATGCCCCGATTCCTGCCGTGGATGTTGCTGTTGGTGGTCGGCGTCATCGCCTGGGGTGGGTGGGCGCTGCGTTCTTCCCCGGTCGAGCCGGCGCCGCACGAGTCAGCGCCGCAGAATGCCGCGTTGCCGGATCCGCTCCGGGACGGTGCTGGTGAAACGACTGCCGACCCCATCGTGCGCACCGCTGCCGAGGCGCAGCAGGTCGATGCCGAGTCGATGCCAGGCGCGCAGACCGAAGCCGACCGACACCTGCAGGTGCTCGTACTCGACCTGCACGATCGCCCCGTGCCCGACGTCGAGGTACAGGTCACCACCTTCCTGGCAGATGGTCGACCGACCACGGACCTGGCTCACGTGCGCGCGGTCGTGACCGGCAGCGACGGTGTTGCGCACTTCGCTCCCACCCAGAAATGGCTGCGTGGCGCGGCCTCGGCCGCCGAACGCGGCATCGCCACCTGGCGCGTGTTGCCCAAGGTGACGGGCAGCACGGACCTCGGGGTGGCGTTCGATCCGGCGGCGTTGCCGACGGAGCCGATCGTGTTGCGGTGGCCGGGTGCCGGACGGCTGCGCGCGCGGCTCGTGCATCTGGGCAAGACGCTGACCGAACACGTGTCGCTCGGTGTCTACCGCGGAGATCCCGACGACTTCCTCGCCAAGCACGCCGCCCCCAGGGTGAAGGCGGACGTGGACGGTTGGGCCCGCTTTCCGCAGGTCGCCCTCGGTGGCGCGTTCAACGTCGTCGCCTGGCACGAAAACGGCAGCATCGTGCGCACGGTCGATGCGCCCGTCGTCGATGGGCAGGAACTGCAGGTCGACGTGCCGACAGAAGGCAGCTTCGTGCTGTGCGGCACCCTGCTCGATCAGGACGGTGAGCCGGTCGCCGGTGCCGACATCCGGATGACCTACCGGGTCGACAACATGGGTGGCAGGACGGGCTTTTCGACCGACGGGGCCGGTCGCTGGCTGTGCATTCTCCAGGCGGGGCGCACCGAGAGGGCCGCACTGAAGAAGTTCCTGCTGACGTGGGAACCTACGCGCGGCACGCCGCTGACGGCTTCGGCGCCGCCGCGCGACCTGCGCCGCGGGATCACGGACCTCGGCGTGCTGCAGTTCGCTCCTGCGCCGCTGGTCGTCGCCGGACGCTTGGTGGTCGATGAGCCGACGCTGGTATGCGCGGTCCGGTTCGAGGTGGAAGCGCTGCCTGAATCCGTCTCGATGGCCAGGCCCGAGTCGTGGCGGCGCGTGAGCGACCTCGCGATTGCTTCCGACGAGAACGGCGCGTTCGAGGTGCGTGGCGCGGTGACCGCGACGCGCCATCGCCTCGTGTTTCGTGGCAGGGAATTCGAGCCGATCGCACCGATCGAATTCGCCGTCGGCACCAAGGATCTCGTCGTGCCGGTGTCGGCTGGCCATGGCCTGCGCGTCACCTTGTTGTTGCCCGAGGGCCTGCCGCCGTCCAAGGTGCTGGGCCTGCTGGTTCCGCAGGAGCAGGTGGCCATGACGGAGCGGGTGGCGAGGGACGACCGTCTGCAGGTGCGCGCCGTGCCAGGCGATTCCCCACAGCTGGTCTGGAGGGCGCAGGCCGCCGGTCGCTATTCGCTGCGCGTCCTGGTCGATGCGGCGCAGGCACCGATCGTCACCCTCGACGACGTGGTCCTGCCGCCGCCTGAAGGTGGCGAGGCGCACCTGCAGGTCGATCTGCGGCAGCGGCTGCGCGTGGTTCGCCTCGTCGTCGAGCGACCCGCCGAGTGCCACTACGTCTGCGTGTTCGCCCTGCCGCAGCAGGACGCGTCGGTCTGGCGCGGTGCCAGTGTCCCAGGCGCCGAGGTGGCGCTGGCGGTGCCTGTGCAGACGGCGGAGTTGTTCGTGCTGGGCAGCGACTGCGACCCGCAGCGCGTGCCCTGTCCGGGCCCGCAGGCGAGCGTGCGCCTGTTGCCCTGGCCCAAGGTCGAACTGCGACTGGACGGCCTGCCGGCGTTGCCGAGCGGATTCGAGTATCGCGTCCGCATCGCGCCACCAGCTGACGATCGCGAGCGCGCCTTCGTCGCCGACTACGGCGCGGGCACCATCGATGCCATGCTGCGCCTTCCGTCCAATCTCGTCGCTGCCGAGGGGGATCGCGCCGAGCTGCAGGTCCGCGTCGGCGCCAATCGGCTGGTCGTGAACGTCGGGGAGATCGACGGGCGGTACTCGATGCCGTTGGACAACATCGAGCCCGCGGAGATCCAAGGGGGCCGCGACCTCGCGCCGATCCGCGTGTCGGCGTCGGCCGAGGCGGTCGCGGCGGCGATCGAAAGCCTGCGCAAGGCGAAGCAGCCGAGGTGACTTCGCGAACGACGGGCCCGAACGGTACCACTTGGGTAGCATGCGGGCCCCTCGGAGGAAGACCCCATGAACCGCTCGCTGCTGTGGTTGCTCGTCCCGTTCGTCGCGGCCGCCGTCTGGCTGGCGCTGCGTTTCGCTGGTGGTGAGCCCGCGTTGGCGCCTGATCCAGGTGTTGCGAACGCGCATGCGGTATCGCCGGCCGATCCGGTCGAAGCCGCGACCGCGCCGACCGCCAGCGCCGAGGTGACGCGCGTCGAGGCCGCCGATGCCACCGCGGAGGCCAGCAAGCAACCGCCGATCCCCGACGACGCGATCTGGCTCGAGGTGAAGGTGATCGACGCCGAGTCGAAGCAGCCGGTCGCGGGCGCCGAGGTGCTGTGGAGCGCCAACGCTGCCCGACAGCAGATCGCGCTGTTGCCCGAACGCGAGCGCGCGGACTACTACGGCGATCAAGAACGCACCGCAGAGCGCTTCGGTTGGCTGACCCACACGGACAGCGAGGGTTTGGCGCGCATCGCCGCCGAAAAGAATGGCGCCACAGTGCAGGCCCGTTCCGAAGGTCACTACGGCACTGCCTACATCGGTGGACCGCGCGAGGTCCCCAAGGAGGGCTGGGTGATCGAGCTCGAGCGCGATCTCACACTGCGCGCCCGGGTCATCGATGCCCTGGGACGGCCGGCCGTCGGTGCGCACGTCGCGATCCGCCTGTCCGATCGAGACGGCAAGGCGATGCGAAACCACGGCTGGATCCAGACTCAGCAGACCGTGGCGCCCGATGCAGTGGCCGAGTTCCGCCACGTGCAACGCTGGTTGCGATCGGGAACCTCGCGCAAGCGCGACATGGAGGTCGCGCATTGGAAGGTCGTGCCCGAGGTGCCTGGTATCGACGGGCCGGCCGTCGAGTTCGACGTCGACGACCCGCCTGCCGATCCCGTGGAGTTGCGTCTCCCAGCGACTGGCCGCCTCGCCGCGCGCTTGATTCACGAAGGGCAGCCGTTCACCAAGGGCGTGTACTTCCAGGTCTATCAGGGGGAGGATGCGGACTACGAGAAGCGCCACACTGCGCCTCGCGCCATCGCCGACGAGGATGGCTGGGCGCGCTTTGCATTCGTCGCGGTCGGTGGATCGGTCGTGGTCCATGCCCGGGTCGGTGCCGCGGGCGTCACCAAGGAGGTGCCAGCGCCGCTGGCGCAGGACCAGGAGGTGCGCGTCGAATTGACCACCGAAGAGCTCTACGCGCTGCGCGGTCAGTTCGTCGGGCCCGACGGCGCGCGGCTCGCCAACGAGACCGTGATCGCGAACTTCGACCTCGAAGTGACCTCGGGCGGAGCTTTCGTCGAGACCGATGCGCAGGGGCGATTCACGTGGCTCCTGCCCAAGGGCACCAAGGACACCGCGCAGATCAAGCGCCTCGTGTTCTCGCAGCAGTTCGCCGATGGCACGCCCGCGCGCACGCTGACCGTGCCGCCGCGCGAGATCCACCGCGGCGTCAACGACCTCGGCGTGCTGCAGCTCTCGAACGGCCCGATCGTCGTCGCCGGGCAGCTGCAGTTCGACACGCCGCAGCAGGGCTATCGCAGCTGGTTCGAGGTCGAGGCGTGGCAGGATGCTCGCGAAGGCCGCGGCGAAGCGCGATGGCAGCGCGTCGATGGCCTGGCGACCAGCGTGCGCCCGGACGGCTCGTTCGAGGTGCGCGGAGAGACCAAGGCCGTTCGTCATCGGCTCGCGTTCCGGTGGGGTGGCTACCTGCCGATCGCGCCGATCGAGTTTCGCCTCGGCGCGACCGATCTGGTCATCCCGATCGCCATGGGGCACACCCTCGAGGTCAAGGTCCGGATCGGTGACGACGTGCCAGCGCGCCTCTTGCGCGGCACCCTGCGACCCGGCTTCCCACCCCCAGAAGAACCCCACCCCATGCGACCGCGCGGCGATCGCTATCAGGCGGAGTGTTGGGCGCCCCAACCCGATCAGGCCTGGTTGCGATGGCAGGGGCTGCCCTCGGGGACCTACGCGCTTGAGATATCGGCGGTGGGACTCGTCGCGCCCGTGGTGCGCCTCGAGAACATCGTGTTGCCGTTGCCGGAAGGCGGCGACGGGCGACTCGACGAGATCGACCTGCGGGCCAGGCTGCACGGTCTCGAACTGCTGGTGTCGGGACCGGGCAAAGCGGACGCTGCGGCGCGCATGTCGTCCGACATCCTCGTGTTTGCGATGCCGCAGGCGGATGAAGAGGAATGGCAGGGCTTGATGGTGGTCGAGGGCAAGCTGGTCATGGCCGTGGCCGAGGGGCCGCTCGAGTTGATGGTGGTCGGTGACGGGGCCCGGCCGCAGCGTGTGTCCTTCACCGCCGAACAGGTCGCCGCGGGCACGCAGACCGTCGAACTGCGCGCGTGGCCGAAGATCGATCTGCTGTTCGCGGCGTCAGCGACGTTGCCCGAGGACGTGGTGCTGCACGCCTTCAGTCATGCCGGAACCGCGAGTTCGCAGCGGCGGCGCTTTTCGACCCAGTTCTCCAGTGGTGGGCTCGAGTCCTACCTGAACACCCGAGGTGGCCACGCCGAAGTCGTTGACGGCCGCGCCTCGGTGACCGTCGGCGACGGCGCGTTCGGGATCGGGGTCTACCTCACCAGCAAGGACGGAAAGCGCCGACAGTCGCTGCGTTCGGTGTCGCCCAGGGAGATCCAGGGGGGCGACAACCTGGCCCCGATCGCCGTGCAGCTGTCGGCCGAGGAGGTCGCCGCAGCCGTGGCGAAGCTGCAGGCGTCTGCGGAGTCCGACAAGTAGCTCGCGGCGATGCTTCGCGACGTGCGTGCCCCGATCCTCGCGCGCACTGGGTAGCATGCGGGCCCCTCGGAGGAAGACCCCATGAACCGCTCGCTGCTGTGGTTGCTCGTCCCGTTCGTCGCGGCCGCCGTCTGGCTGGCGCTGCGTTTCGCTGGTGGTGAGCCCGCGTTGGCGCCTGATCCAGGTGTTGCGAACGCGCATGCGGTATCGCCGGCCGATCCGGTCGAAGCCGCGACCGCGCCGACCGCCAGCGCCGAGGTGACGCGCGTCGAGGCCGCCGATGCCACCGCGGAGGCCAGCAAGCAACCGCCGATCCCCGACGACGCGATCTGGCTCGAGGTGAAGGTGATCGACGCCGAGTCGAAGCAGCTGGTCGCGGGCGCCGAGGTGCGTTGGCACGGCAGCGGTGTCTGGCAGCAGATCGCGGCGCTGCCCGAGCGCGAGCGTCAGGATTACTGGGGGGACCAGGAGTTCACGGCGCGGCGCTTCGGCTGGCTCACGCGCACGGACACCGAGGGAATGGCGCGCGTCGCGGCCGACAAGAACGGCGCCACGGTGCACGCGCGTTCTGAAGGCCGCTACGGCACTGCCTACATCGGCGGCCAGCGCGACGTCCCCAAGGAAGGCTGGGTGATCGAGGTCGAGCGCGATCTCACGCTGCGTGCGCGTGTGCTCGACGCCCTGGGGCGGCCGGCCGTCGGTGCCTACGTCGTGATCCGCATGTTCGACCAGGACAACAAGGCGATGCGCAACTACGGGCAGATTCGCGCCGAGCGCGCCGCCGGGCCCGACGCGGTGGCCGAGTTCCGGCACGTGCAGCGGTGGCTGCGCTCGGGCACCTCGCGCAAACGCGACATGGAGGTCGGGCACTGGCGCGTCGCGCCCGATCTGCCCGGCGTCGATGGACTCGCGGTCGAGTTCGACGTCGACGCGCCGCCGGCCGACCCCGTCGAGCTGCGCCTGCCTGCGACCGGCCGCATCGTCGCGCGGCTGCTGCACGACGGGCAACCGTTCACCGAGGGGGTGACGTTCCAGGCCTATCGCGGCGAGGAGAACGACAACGACCAGCACAACAACGCACAACGCTACTACGCCGGCGAGGACGGCTGGACGCGCATCCCGTTCGTCGCCGTCGGCGGCTCGGTCGTGGTGCTGGCCCAGGTGAGGGCCGCCGACGTCGCCAAGACCGTCGAAGCCCCGCTCGGGCAGGACCAGGAAGTGCGCGTCGAGTTGACCACCGAAGAGCTCTACGGGCTGCGCGGTCAGTTCACCGGACCTGACGGCGCGTGGCTAGCGAACGCGACGGTGCAAGCCAACTTCGACTTCGAGGTGATGTCGGGCGGCGGCACGGTCGAGACCGACGCGCAGGGCCGGTTCGTCTGGCTGCTCACCAAGGGTTACAAGGACCGCGCGCAGATCAAGAGCCTGGTGTTCTCGCAGCAGTTCGCCGACGGCACGCCAGCGCGCACGCTGAGCGTGACGCCGCGCGAGATCCACCGCGGCGTCAACGACCTCGGCGTGCTGCAACTCTCGGCCGGCGCTCTGGTCGTCTCCGGCAAGCTGCAGTTCGACACGCCGCAGACGGTCTCGCGCGGCTGGTTCGAGGTCCAGGCGCTCAGCGACTGGCGCGGGCGCAACGGCGAAGAGCGGTGGGATCGCCAGGACAAGCTGACCACGAGCGTGCGCGACGACGGCACGTTCGAAGTCCGCGGCGACGCGATGCCGGTGCGTCACCGGCTCGCGTTCCGCTGGGGCGGCCACCTGCCGATCGCACCGGTCGAGTTCCGCGTCGGCGCGACCGATCTCGTGATCCCGATCCAAATCGGGCATCACCTCGAGGTCAAGGTGCTGGTCGACGACGACGTGCCGGTGCATCTGCTGCGCGGCACGCTGCGTCCCGGCTTCGAGCCGCCGACCGAGTACGGCGACGAGGACCGCTGGCGTTCGTTGCGCGGCAACCGTTATCAGGCCGAGGCCTGGGGGGCGCAGGTCGGGGAGGCCAGTTTGCGGTGGCAGGGGTTGCCCGCGGGCACCTACGCGCTCGAAGTGGCTGCGGCAGGACTCAACGTGCCCGCCGTGCGCATCGAGAACGTTGTGTTGCCGTTGCCCGAAGGCGGCGACGACCGGCTCGAACAGATCGACCTGCGCGGCAAGCTGCACATCCTCGAAGTGCGCGTCTCGCGCCGGCCGGGTGAAACTGACCAGCAGCGCCGTTCGCGCGAAGCGGTCGTGTTCGCGATGCCCCAGGCGGATGAGCAGCATTGGCAGGGGCTGCCGGTCAACGAGGGCAAGTTGTCGATGCCGATCGTGCCGGGGCCGCTCGAGCTGATGGTGGTCGGCAGCGCGTATCGGCCACAGCGCGTGCAATTCACGGCGGAGCAGGTGGCCACGGGCAAGGTGACCGTCGAACTGGCCGAGTGGCCCAAGGTCGAGTTGCTGTTCCCGAACCTGCCGGCATTGCCCGAAGGCATCGTGTTGCACGCCCATGGCAACCCGGTCGGCCAGGTGCGGGACCAGCGTCGCTTCACGGCGCTCGGCTGGAGCGGCGGCCTCGATGGTCTGCTGCAGTTCCCGAGCGGCAGTGCCGAAGTGGAGAACGGCCGCGCGATGCTGACCGTCGGCGACGGCACGGTCCGGCTTGGGGCCTACCTGACGCGCAAGGGCAACAACCGCGGCGAGTCGTTGCGCTCGGTGACACCCAAGGAGATCCAGGGTGGTGAGAACCTGGCGCCGATCGACGTGCAGCTGTCGGCGGAGGAGATCACGGCTGCGATCGAGAAGCTGGGTGACGGCGGCAAGTAGTCACACCGATGAATCGAACCCGCGCCGTTCTCTTAGTTGTCGTGCTCGCCCTGGGGACTTGGAGCGCACTGCGATTGTTCGCGTCAGACCCAAAGGCGCCGGCAGTGCCGATCGCGGTCGCCCCGCAGGTGGCCAACGACGAAGCCGGTGAGGGTTCCCTCGCTGGCCAAGTCACCTCAGCAGCAGAAGTGGAACGTTCGCCCGCTCCGGTCGACAATCCCGACGCCGAGCAGCAGCCACCGATTCCCGAAGACGCGATCTGGCTCGACGTGCGCGTGGTCGACGCCGAGAGGAAGCAGCCGGTCGCTGGCGCCGAGGTGAGCTGGATCACGACCGGGGCGTTGCGGCAGCCGCGCAACCTGCAAGCGACGTCTCGGCGAGACGTGGAGAACGATCCCGAGGTCCTCGCCGCGCAATTCGGCTGGAGGACGCGCTCGGATACCAACGGCGTCGCGCGGATCGCGGCGGCGAAGGACGGCGCGATGGTGTTCGCGACGACCCCGGGCCGCTTCGCGATCGCGTGGGTCGGCGGCGACCAACCGATACCACCACAGGGCTGGGTGATCGAGCTCGAAGTCGATCGGCGCCTGCAGGTTCGTGTGGTCGACGCGCTGGGGCAACCCGCGATCGGGGCCTACGTCGGGCTGCGCGTTCTCGATGAGAAGGGAGCGCCGCGGCGCAGCGACGCGGCGCGACGGGTCGAGGGGCCAGAGGCCAGCGCCGACTTCGGCCATGCCCTGGCGTGGTTGCGGTCGGTGGGCCCCATGTTCGGGGCCACGATCTCTCGGTGTCGTGTCGTCGCCATGGTGCCCGGCGGCGAAGGGCCTCACGTCGATCTCGATGTCGCCGAGGTGCCGTCCCAACCGGTCGTGCTACGCCTGCCGCCGACGGGCCGCATCGCCGTGAGGCTCCTGCACGAGGGCCGCGTGTGCCGCGACGGCGTGAGCGTCTCTGCGTGGCGCGGTGGGATGATGGACCGCGAACCCGCCGAAGTCCTGCGCGTGCCGTTCGACGACGACGGCTGGGCCCGCCTGCCGTGCGTCGCGCTCGGAGGCGAGTTCGTCGTCGCCGCGCAGCTCGGGAGTGGCGCGGTTCGTGAGGTCGTGCAGGCGCCGCTCGGCCGGGACCAGGAGGTTCGCGTCGAGCTGTCCACCGCGGCCCTGTATCTGCTGCGCGGTCAGTTCTTCGGTGCCGATGGCCGACCGGTAACGAACACCGCCGTGCGCGCCGAGCTGCAGTGCGACATGGTGCACGAACACGGCAGCTTCGAGAGTGACGAGCAGGGGCGCTTTCGGTGGTTCCTGGATTGCCGGCTCCCGGTCGTCCGGCTCGGTCGGCTGCAGTTCTTCCAGGACCGCGAAGGTGCGCCGGCCTGGACCGTGACGGTGCCGCCGCGGGAACTGCAGCGAGGCGACAACGACCTCGGCGTGCTGCGCCTCGTGCCTGCGCCCGTGATCGCCGCCGGTCGTCTGCAACTCGACGCAACGCGCCGCGACGTGAGGGTCGAACTCAGCGTCGAGACTCCCGACGCCCGTTTCGCGACGCGCGGTGAAGAACGCTGGACCGGCGTGCCCGGCCTTTCGCAAGACGTGCGCGCGGACGGCACGTTCGAAGTGCGCGGCTTCGTCGAGGCCGGGCGATACCGCCTCAGCTTCCCGTCGCCGCAGCATCTGCCGGTCGCGCCGGTCGAGTTCCGCCCCGGGCAGGACGACCTGGTGGTGGCGATCCCGGTCGGCAACGAACTCGCACTGACGTGCCTGGGCGATGACGCCGTGCCGCCGGAGCTGCTGCGTGCGGAGCTCGTGCCCGACTTCGCCCCGCCGCCGGAGTTCAACTACCAGGGGCTGCTGGCGCCGACGCGGTACCAGACGACGGCCCGCCGCCAAGTTGCGGAACGCTGCACGCTGCGCTGGGCGGGGCTGCCGTCCGGGACGTACTCGCTGCAGTTGTCGTTGTTGGGCCTCGCTGCGCCGCTGGTGCGCATCGAGGGCGTCGTGTTGCCGTTGCCCGAGGGCGGTGATACGCGATTCGTGGACCTCGACCTGCGGGGCAAGGTGACGATGGCCACGCTCACGCTCGACGGGACTTGGGGGGCCGAAGGTAAGGGCGTGGTCTTCCCGATGCCGCAGGCCGACGCACAGTGCTGGCACGGTCTGATGCTGAGGCGCGGCGCGGGTGGTACGCAGCTGCCCGTGGTCGCCGGGCCTCTCGACCTGATGGTCCTGGCGCAGGGGATGCGGCCGCTCGCGCTGCACTTCGACGCCGCGCAGGTCGCGACGGGCAGGTTGGCCGCGACGTGGCCGTCGTCGCCCGAACTGGAGCTGCGTGTGGCCGGAGTGCCCGAGCTGCCGGATGGCGTGAGCTTGCGTGTGATGTGTTCACCGACCATGCCGCCAATGGTGGATGGCAGGCAGTTCGTCACGAACGGCGTCAGCGGTTCGATGAGTGCGCTCGGCATGAGTCGGCCCGTGTCGGCGGATGTGCGCGGTGGGCGGGCCGTCGTGACGTTGGCCGACGGGACGTTCCACGTCGTTGCGAGTCTGCACGCGACCGATGGGCGTCAGCAGCGCCTGAAGAACGTGACGCCGCGCGAGGTCCGCGGCGGCGACGCGCAGCCGCCGGTAACGATAGAGCTGTCTGCCGACGAGATCCGGGCGGCGCTTGCCAGGCTGACGGCAGCGCCGAAGTAGGATGTTGTGCGTGATGAAATTGCCTTGTCGTATCCCTACATTGGCGAACCGCACAACATGAATAGCTTCGAGGATATCCCTAACAACGTGTGTAATACATTGACGGATTGGGAGTCCGGGTCCCGATACAAAGGACCTCTCTAATGAAGGCGATGTGCGGCGATGATGCGAAGGCGCGCGCTCTTCGGGCGCTTGCGGTAATAGCGACGACGTGCACTGTGGGGTTCTTTGCGTTCACTGTGTTGGGGGCAGCAGTTTGGTGGGTTGTCAACATGTTCCCAGATTGGTTTCTGGACGTGGATGTAGAGCGTCTTTCGGATTTCGTCGAACCTCCTTCTTGGATGATCATCGCGGTGGCTTGCGCGAGCGCGATGTGTGGTGCGATTGCAGCATTATTGATGCACCACTTCGTCTTGGTCCCCTTGATGGATAGATTTAGCCGGGATGTGGAGCGATGAGAGTATCGCCCCTGACGTGATTACGTCAGTCGTCTACCTGGGGCGTCTGCGACCAGCGTGCAAGCGCTACTGCCCTCCCTGTTCGCATGGCGCGGCATCAACGCGGTTGCGGTGGTGGCGGTTCGCTCGGCTCGGGCACCGGCGCGCGCGGCGCGCGCCTCAGCAACAAACCCAGCACCCCGACGACCACCGCCGGCAACCACATCCACACCGCCTCCGACGCGAGCACCTCGAGGCCCCACTGCGAGAAGAACGCGCGGATGCCGAGCGGCGCGACTTCGATCGGCTGCCACGGCCAGAAGAAGCGTTCCTCGGTGAACGGCCACAGCAACGCGATGCCGTGGCCGCCGTTGGTCGCCATGTCGACGACGCCGTGTGAGGCCATCGCCGCCCAGAAGAACAGCAGCACGCGCCGCGTGGGCACTTCGCAGCGGCGCGCGAGCGGCCGGGCCAGCAGCGCCGCGACGACGAACGCGAACACGAGCGAGTGCGAACAGCCGCGGTGGCCGCACCACGCTTCGTAGGGCACGCCGAGGAAATAGCCGATCGCGTCGAGGTCGGGCGCGGCGGACAGCAGGCTTGCGGTGATCAGCAGGGACGGTCGGCGCAGCGACGGCGCCCAGCACGCGATGGCGAGCGGGATCGCGGGGTGCGAGAAGCAGGTGGCCACGGGGGCACTCTACCGTCAGCTCGGGGCTGCAACCTTCACCGCGATGGGGTATCAGAGCCGCTGCATGAGAGTCTTCCCGGCCCTGCTCGTCACGTCCTTGGCCAGTGCGGTTGCCCTGCCCGCGCAGGAGGAATCGGTCGTCGAACGCGCCGCCGACAAGGTCGTGGTGCGTCTGCACGGCGCCAGGCTGTCCCCGGAACTGCGTAGCCGCCTCGCCGAGGAAGCACTCGCGGTTGCGCAGAGCGCGTTGCCGATCACCTACAAGCTGCTCGCCAACCAGCGTTGCGACGCGGTCACCGTGCATGTGTACGTCGACGAAGCGCCGTTCCGTGAACTCGAAGCCAAACAGACCAGGCTCGGCTACGCCCGGGAACAGTTCACCGTCGCCGGCAACGTCGAAGCGCACGTGCTCGTGCGACCAGCGTGGACGGAGCGGGTCTTCGACGCGCTGGGGCTGTCCGCCGTCACCAAGGACGCGATCGTGCTGCAGGTGGCAGGCATGGTCGCCCGGCAGCGGCAGCCGGGTGCCGAACGTGATCCCTGGCTCGCGGAGGTCGCGGCCTTCGCAGTGTTGGAGCAACTGCGTAACCCCGGCGGCAAGGTCGATGTCGATCTCGCCTACGACACGCGCCGTTCGTTGGCGCGTTGGATGGTCGCCAATGGGCATGAGTTGGGACTTCGCGACTGGTGCTCGATGCCCGACCCGAACACTCTCCACAGGCTTGGTGAGCAGCAGGCTCGACAGGCGTTGATGGCGCAGTTGTTGACCGCGAAGTCGTCGGGTTGGGCGCGCCGCGTGTTGAGCAGGGCGCCGAAGGCCAACGAGCCCTTGCTCGTCGGCCGGCGGGCGGCACTGGAGCTCGTGTTGGGCAAGGACTGGGGGCGCGCGGAGGAGCAACTCGCCAAGCTGTTGCGCGCCGACGAGCCGACTTGGGCCCTGCACACCGACGCGGCGGAATGGCGGCAGGGACGCTTGTTGATCGCGGGCGACCTGAAGCTGCGCGGGGGGGCCAAACTCGTCAGGGAGCCGCCAGCGGGTGCTTACGTGGTGAGCGGGTCGGCGACCGTCAGCGAGGAATGCGACCTGCGCTGGGAGTTCGCTTACGACGAGACCTTCGTCGCGGCGCTGTTGTTGTACGAGGGCAGGCTGCGCCTCGAGCACTGGGATGTGGCGGCGAAAAAGTGGTCGACCCTCGCCAACCGCGAGGTCAAGGTCGAGACCGGCAAGCCGGTGAACTACCGGATCGAGATGCGGGACACGTTGCGGGTTCTGATCGACGGCCAGGAAGTGTTTACCGCGCCGCTGCGGGACTCGGAGCTGCGCCGCCCGCTCATCGTCTGCTCGAACAACGGCTACGCGTTGCTGCAGGACACCCGGCTCGAGCCTTTGCCCGCCGGCGGCAAGTGACGGGCGACCTGACGCGCGGCCGTCTCAGTCGCGCCACACGCAAGGCACACCGGCTTGCGTACACCAGGCCCGCAGCGGTTGCAGTTGCTCACGCCCTGCCGCACTCGCCTGCAACAACGTCGCGCCGCGTGGCACCTCGTGCACCAGCCGCCGGACCTCGTCGCGGGCCACTTCGGTGCCCGTCATCGCCGCCGTGAACCCGCCCAGGAACGCGCCCAGCACCAGCCCCAGCGGCAGCGCAATCTGCAGCAGCCCGCCGAACATGCCGAACGCGCCGGCGAGCACGCCGTTGACCAGCAAGCCGAGCAGCGCGCCGGTGCCGATGCAGAGCAGCAGGCCGCGCAACCAGCGCGTGGCGCGGCGGTCGCGGCGCGCGCGTACCAGGCTCAGCAGATGGTGGCGGTCGTCGGCGGGGCCGTAGGTGACCAGCTGCGCCCCTGCAGGCGCCGCGTCGAGCACCGCTGCGACGCGAAGTCCCGGCGGCAACAGCACGAACAACGTCGCGGTCGCCGTCACCACGTCACAGCGCGTACTTGATCACCACGAAACCGCCGATGCCGACCAGCAGCCCGGCGAACGTGACCAGCGCGAAGCGCCGTTCGATGAAGTCCTTGATCGGCGGTCCGTACTTCTTGAACAGCCACGCGACCAGGAAGAAGCGCGCCGGGCGGCCGACCGCCGAGGCCAGCAGGAACATCGGGAAGCTGATGCCGCAGACGCCGGCGAGGATCGTGATCACCTTGTACGGGATCGGCGTGAACGCGGCCGCGAACACGATCCAGAAGTTCCACTCTTCGTAGAGCCCCGAGACCTTGGCGACGTTGTGTTCGTTGACGCCCGGGATCCACGTGTAGAAGAACTCACGGATCCAGTCGACGTCCCACAGGAACGCGCCGATCGCGTAGCCGGCCATGCCGCCGAGCACCGAACCGATCGAACACCAGAACGCGAACCGGTAGCTCTTCTGCACCGTGCCGATGCACAGCGCGATCAGCAGCACGTCGGGCGGGATCGGGAAGAAACTGCTCTCGGCGAAGGCCAGCACGAACAGCGCCGGCACCGCGTAGGGAGTGCCGGCCCAGTGCAGCACCCAGTCGTAGAGACGGCGCAGCGGGCCGCGGCGGCCGGTGGGAGGGGCGGTGGTGAGTTCGGTCACGAGAGGAGTTCGATCAGTTGACGTCGCTGCGCACGAGCTGATGCACGTCGAGCACGACGGGACCTTCTTCGGCACGCGCCCCCAGGCGAGGGGAGTAGACGATCGTCCACGGCCCGCCGCAGTTGCGCACCTCTTCGAAGCGCTCGCCGCCGCGCACGATCCGGGCCGGCAGGATCTGGCCACCTTCCGTGGCGCGAACGCGAAGGTCCTGGCCGCGCGCGTCGGTGGTCGGACTGCCGACGAAACGCACGCCGGCGGTGCAGAAGCGCGGCCGGCGGTGGCCGCTGCCGAACGGGCCGAGCATCGACAGGCGCCGCACCGTGTGTGGGTCGAGTTCGCCGAAGCTGGCGCCGCCGTCGACCGGCGTCGGGTCGTCGGGAGTGTCGGCGGCCAGGCAGGCCGCGGCGAAACGTTCCTTGAACGCGTCGAACCGGTCGCGCCGCAGTTCGAGTCCCGCCGCCGCCGCGTGACCGCCGTGCGCGACCAGCAGGTCGTCGCACTGCATCAGCAGGTTGCGCAGGTGCAGGCCGGAGGTGCAACGGCCCGAGCCGCGGCCGACGTCACCCTGGAACGCGATCAGGAAGGTCGGCTTCTGCGTCGTTTCGGCGATGCGCGCGGCGACGATCCCGAGCACGCCCGGGTGCCACTGGTCGCTGGCGAGCACCACCGCCGGGCCGGCTTCGGCCGCGGCCTGTTGCAGCGCTTCGTCCTGCAGCATGCGTTCGACGCGGCGGCGCTCCTCGTTGTGCTGTTCGAGCACCTTGGCGGCCACCTGCGCCTCGCTGTACCCCGGTGCGCACAGCAGGTCGACGGCCTGGCTGGCGTGCCCGACCCGGCCCGCGGCGTTGATCAGCGGCGCGATCCGGAAGGCGATGTCGTCGACGTCGATGCCGCGGTGCGACAGGCCGGCGGAATCGAGCAGCGCGCGGATTCCGGGGTTGCGGCTCTGCGCCAGCGAGCGCAGCCCGTGGAACACCATCGCGCGGTTCTCGCCACGCAGCGGGGCGACGTCGGCGACCGTGCCGAGGGCGACGTAGGCGAGCGCGTCGGCCAGGAAGTCGGCGAACTCCGGGCTCTGCTTCATGTCGCGTGTGAACGAATCGGCGAGCGCCGCGGCGAGGCGGAAGGCGACGCCGCAGCCGGCGAGGTCGCGGTCGGGGTAACCGGCGTCGTGCAGGCGCGGGTTGAGCACCGCGAAGGCCGGGGCGACGTTCTCGCTGGTGCCGTGGTGATCGGTGATGATCACGTCGATGCCGGCGGCCTGCAGTTCGGTGACGGCGGCGACCGCGTTGGTGCCGTTGTCGACCGAGACGACCACGCCGTAACCACCGGCGACGATCGCGTCGACGCTGGCGCGTGAAATCGAGTAGCCGTCGGCGCGCGCCGGGATGTACGGCTTGCTGGTGGCGTGCAGCATCGAGAAGAACTTGTGCAGCAGCACCGTGCCGCTGACGCCGTCGACGTCGTAGTCGCCGTGGATCAGGATCGGCTCGCTGCGCTGCACCGCGAGTCGCAGCCGGTCGACGGCCTTGCGCATGTCGCGAAAGGCATACGGGTCCGCCATCGCCCGCAGGTCGGGCTTGAGGAACGTGCGCACGCGATCGGGATCGTCGATGCCACGGGCCAGCAGCACCCGCACCACCAGGTCGGGCAGGCCGACCGTGCGCGCCAGGGCCCGTTCGCGGGGATCGGGTTCCGGTGGCCTTGGTGCGATGCGCTGCATGTGGGGTGAGGTATGGTAGCGGCCTCGATCGCGATGCCTAGAACCGACTCCGACCGTTCCGCGGCCCTGCGCTTGCTCCCTTCGGTGGACGAGATCCTGCGTTGGCAGGCGCTCGCCCTCGTGCCGCGTGCGGTGCTGGTGCGCGTCGCGCGCACCTGGATCGACGAACTGCGCGCCAGCGTTCTCGATGGTCGAATGGATGCCGAGACGCTGGCGGCGTCGGCGGCGCCGACGACTGGCAGTGTCGAGTTGCTCGCGCGTTGCGATGCCGTGCAGCGGCCGCGTCACGAACGCGTCTACAACGCCACCGGCATCGTGCTGCACACGGGCATCGGTCGCGCGCCGCTGGCGCCGCGTGCGATCGAGGCGATCACCGCGGCAGCGGGTTACGCGATCGTCGAGGTCGATCCGGCCTCGGGCGAACGCGACCAGCGTGAGCTCGGTGTCGCGGCGCTGCTGTGCGACCTGACTTCGGCCGGCGGCGCGCTGGTCGTCAACAACAACGCCGCGGCGACCACCTTGATGCTGGCGGCGCTGTGTGCGGGCCGCGAAGTGGTGGTGTCGCGCGGTGAACTGGTCGAGATCGGCGGGGGGTTCCGCGTGCCCGACGTGATGCGCCGCGCCG
>CAYMPV010000013.1:153728-154055 GCA_964392305.1 uncultured candidatus Brocadiaceae bacterium | reverse complement strand
CAAGCGAGCGCGCAGAAGTCGCGACCTGTCGCTTGCATGGACCGAATCGGCTCGCTAGTTTCCTCGCCCCCAACGCGCCTCCGTAGCTCAGTTGGTAGAGCAGCGGATTCTTAATCCGCGGGTCGAAGGTTCGAGCCCTTCCGGAGGTACCAGACGCGACGGCCGCGGGCCCTGCATCGCAGGACCTGCGGCCGATTGCATTCTTCGGTGGCGCGGGTTGGTGCTCAGTTGCGCCGTCGGCTCGTCGCTCGCTTCGCTCGCGTCGACCCGCAGCGCGACTTCGCGCAACCATGGGCGGCAGAGCCGCCCATGGTTGGTGCTCAGTTC
>CAYMPV010000013.1:0-153718 GCA_964392305.1 uncultured candidatus Brocadiaceae bacterium | reverse complement strand
GTTTCAGCTGCTCTTCCTTAAGCGGGGGGTCGAAGGTCCGCGCCCTCCGGGTGGAACCAACCCCGCCGGGCCGGGGCCGCTCCCCGCCCCGCCCACGGCCGTTCGTGCTTTCCGGGTGCGGGCGCCAAGAGCCCCCGACTCGCGCCGGGCGCTACAGGTCGGCCAGGTCCGCAGCCGAGGACACCGGCGAGTGCGGGGCCAGGACCGGCTCCTTGGGCAGGTGCAGGAAGAACGTCGTGCCCACCCCCTCCTCGGAGGTGAACGACACGTGGCCGCCGTGGCCCTGCACGATCTCCTTGATGATGTGCAGCCCCAGCCCGGTGCCGCTGATACCACCGGTGTTGCTGCCGCGCTCGAAGCGGCGGAACAAGCGCGGCCGGTCGGCGGCGGGGATGCCGATGCCGTTGTCGATCACCGCGACGCGCCATTCGTCACCGTCGTCCTCCCCGTTGATCCGGATCACGGTGCGGCGATCGGGCGAGCCGTAGTGGATGGCGTTGCCGAGCAGGTTCAAGAACACCTTGGTCAGCGCCCAGCTGTCGGCCTGCACGATCGGCATCGGTTCGACCTGCACCACCACGCCGAACTCCTCGATCTCGTAGCGCAGGGTCTGCAGCACCTCGGCGAGCAGCAGCGTCAGATCGCAATCGCGGAACTCCAGGCGCACGCCGTCGTGGTCCAGGCGCGAGCTGTCGAGCAGGTCGCGCACCAGACGTTCCATCTGCCGCACCGCACACAGGCCGTTGTCGAGCGCCTGGTGCACGGGTTCGCTGAGCTCACCGAGGTAACCCTTGCGCAGCGTCGACAACATCAGACGCACCGCACTCAGTGGCCGGTTGAGGTCGTGCACGGTCTGCTGTGCGACGTCGACGAGCTCTTGCACCTTGCGTTCGAGCAGCAGCCGCTGCTCGTCGAGCACGCCGTAACGCTGCGCCAACTCGAGGTTGGACTGCACGGTCTTGTCGAGCAACGAGTCGTCGACCTCGGCCGGGGTCTCGGCGTGGAAATCGACCGCGCCGAACGACAGATCGAGGTCGAGGTCGGCGTCGCTGAGCACTTCGCGCGACGGCCGGCCCTCACTCTGCGCGCTCTCGCGCAACTCGTAACGCAGATCGAAGTCCTCGTCGCCGAACGCCGGCGACGCCTGCATCGCCGTGGTGAAGTCGATGCTGCCGGCGTCGATGGTCGTGGCGCCGTCGCCATCGGCATCACCAGCGGCGTGACCTTCGCCGATGCGTTTGCCCGGCGTGGCGCCCCCCTCGTCGTCGGCGAACGCCAGCCGCGTGCGCGGCAGTTCGTCGACCGGAACGATCTCGCGCGAACGACGCACCTCGTCGCAGATCGAATACAGCTTCTGCCGCACATCCTCGGCAACTTGTCGCGGTTGGCCGTCGTCGCGGCCCAGGCCATAGAGCGAGACCTTGCTCTCGACCAGCATCGCGGTGGCCTGCACGAACGTCTCGAACACTCCGTGCCCTTCGGTCGCGACCGACGGGAACGCCTCGACGCCGGCGCGGAAGCGGAAGTGTTCGTCGAGCTCCTGCTCGGTCAGGATGTCGTCGAGATCGCGCTTGTTGTACTGCAGCACGATCGGGATGTCCTCCGACGTGCCGCGGCCGGTGCGCAAGTGCTCGCGCATGCTCTGCAGCGCTTCGATGTTCTCCTGCAGGCGGCTGCGCTGACTGTCGACGACGAACACCACCGCGTCGGCGCCCTGCAGCACGAATTTGCGCATCTGCCGGTACTTGGGCTGACCCGGCACGGTGAAGCCCTGGATCCGGATCTTGAAGCCGCCGACGCTGCCGAGGTTGATCGGCAGGAAGTCGAACAACAACGTCGAGTCTTCCTCGGTGTTGATCGACACGAGCTGCACCTCGTTGCGAGGGCAGAGAATGCCATGCACCTGCTGCAGGCTCGTGGTCTTGCCACCAACGCCGACGCCGTAGTAGACGAGCTTGGCGTTGATCGTGCGTTCTGCGACGTTGATGAAGCCCATCGGCGGCGGTGCAGTCCTCGGTGGATCCGCCGGCTACATCGGCAACCACCACACCGCATCTTCACCGTCTCGGCGGAACCGGGTTCGGGGCCGGCTCGAGCACCAACCACAGGGCGCGTTCCGCGGCGAAACAGCGGCGCATCGCGGCGTGCACCTCGGCGGCCGTCGCCGCGCCGAAGTCCACCGCGTCGAGCTGACGCCAGCGGGCCAGGGCCACCGCGATGCCGCGCCCGACCAGGGCCCCAGAGGCCCCCGCCAGCACCTTGGCCAGGGCCGGTTGCCACGGTGGCATCGCCATCTCGGCCGCGAGCCCACCTGCCGCCGACGACAGTTCTCGGGCGGTCGGCGGCGAGGTGCGCAGCTCGTCGAGCAACCCGGACAGTTCGCGCTGTGCCGCGTCGGGCGGATCGCCGTTGAAACCCCGTCGCTGCAGCAGCACCAGCGGCTCGTCGGCGCGCCACGACCAGCCGACCAGCGGCGCCCGGGCCAGCGCCTCGCCGCCGCGCAGCCGCAGCTGCCGCGCCGCGCGCAACCGCGCGACCTCGAGCGCCATCGCCCAGTCGCGCCAGCTGACGTCCGCCGGTCGGGCGAAGGCCGCGGCGACGAAGGGTCCGTCCAGGCGTGGGTGCCGGCTCGACAACGACTCGGTCGACGGCTTCGCCGCGACCGCCGCCGCCCGCGCAGTCCTCGCCAACGACGGCAACGCCGGCATCATCGCGGCCACCGGCGCGCCCAGCAGCCAGCCGCGCACGGCCACCGGCGCAGCGAGCCGTTCGCGCACGCGCGGCACGCCGCAGTTCTGCAGGTCCTCGGCCCGGCCGGCCACGGGTCGCCCCGCCGGCTGGCCGGCGAACAACGCCGCCCGGGCCTGCGTCTCGATCCGCAGCCCGGGATAGAGCCATGCCGCGTCGTCGGCGCCGAGCGCGGCACGCGCCAGGAACACGGCGACCTGATCGTCGGTGAGGCCTGCGGCCGGCGCCAGCAGTGCGGCGGCGAAGACCGGCACCTGCGGCGAACCGGCCGGCAACGACGCGAACGCGAGGGTGACGTCGCCGAGCACCATCACGCCGGTGTCGGTGGCCTCGGGCACGGCCTGCCGCGCCCACGCCAGTCGGCAATCGGCGAGCACCTTCGCCAGGCCACACTCGCCGTCGACGTCGTCTTCGTAACCGTGATCCCAGGCGACCACGATCACCGTCGAGATCGCGCCGGGCACGGCGTCGAAGGACCACGACGGACCCGCCACCGTCGCCGCGGCCGGCTGCTGCGCGGCCGCGGCATCGGTGACGAACCATGCGACCGCGATCAGACCGACGACACGAACGACTCGGTGCACAGGCGACCTCCTTGCAGGCGAAGAATGCGATGCGCGACCGCGCGCGCCAGTTCCAGATCGTGGGTCACGACCAACAAGGCCATGCCGCGTCGTTGCTGCTCGGCCAGCAGCACCTCGAGCATCGCCGCGCTGCTGCGGCGGTCGAGGCCGTTGCTCGGCTCGTCGAGCAGCAGCACCTGGGGATCGACGACCAGGGCGCGCAGCAACGCCGCGCGGCGGCACTCGCCGCCCGACAGCTGCGCGCTGGTGCGCCCCAGGACGTCGTCGGGCAAACGCAGCGCGCGGACCAGAGCCTGCACGCGCGCCGGGTCGGCGCGGGTCTCGGCGCACAACGAGCCCAGGCTGCGCCCCGGGGTCAGCGACGAGAACGCGTCCTGGCAGACCAGTTGCACCGCTGCGCGCCGCGCCGGCCGCTGCACGTGCCCGGCATCCGGGCGCTGGTGACCGGCCAGCAAGCGCGCCAACGTGGTCTTGCCGGCGCCGGAGTCACCGACCAGCGCGACGCTCTCGCCGCTGGCGATCGTGAGGTCGAGGCCTGCGAACAACACCCGGCCGCCGACGCGTGCGGTGAGACCGCTACCGGTCAGCGCCGGCGCACCCACCGCGACCTCGGCGACGACCGGCCACGGCGCCGCGTCGAACTCGCCCGGCACGAACCTGCCCGCGTGCAGCGCGAACACCTGCGCGTGCAGTTCCACGAGCAGCGCGTGATCGTGCGTCGCCAGCAGCACGGCGCTGCCGCGGGTGATCAAGGTGCGCAGGTGCCGCACGAGTTCGCCGCGGCTCTTGCCGTCCAGATCCGCGGAGGGTTCGTCGGCGATCACCAGCGCCGGTCGCCGCAGGAACGCCATCGCCAGCAGCACGCGCTGGGCTTCGCCACCGGCCAGTTGATGCGGGTAGCTGCTCGCCACGCGATCGGGCGCGGTGATGCCGAGTTCGTGCAGCACCTGCGCCACCGCCTCGGCCGAGGCGCCGGTCGCCAACTGCACCTGCGTCAGCACCGTCGCGAGCGGATCGAGCGCCGCGCGCGCACCCTGCACCAGGAACGCCACCTGCTCGCGCAGCATGCGCCGCCGTTCGTCAGCGGCGAGTTCGTGCCAGTCACGCCCGGCGAATCGCACGATGCCCGCCGCGCTCGCACCGCGATCCTGTAAACCGAACAACGCGCGCTGCAGGCTGGTCTTGCCGCCACCCGACGGCCCGTAGAGCGCGGCCACTTCCCCGGACGCGAGCACCAGCGAGGGCAACGCCACCGACCAGTCCGGCGCGCGCCGCACGGTGAACTCCGTGACCTCGAGGACCGGCAACACGCCGTGAGCATGGCGCTCTCGGGCAGCGGCGCAAGCGCGACCGCCACAGCAGTTCAATCGCCGACCACCAGCAGTCGCTCGTTGGCGACGACCTCGACATCGCGCCGGCCGATCTCACGACCGCGGGCCAGGAAAACCACGGTCCACGAGCCCGGCGGCACCCGCGTCTCCCCGGCGATCCCGGGCTGCAGGCTGTCACGGCCGGCGACCTCGAGCCCGCGACGCACCAGGAACTCGTCGGCGCCGTCGTGTCGCGGGCGCAGGGTCGCACACGGTACCAACGTCAGGCGCAGCCCCGCCACCTTGCTGCCGCCGGCGACCTCGACACCCGCAATCCACGCAACCTTGCCGGCACGGTCCGCGGCCATCAGATCCCAGGTACCAGCGCGCAGGCCCGGATACTCGAACCCGCCATCGAGTTCGCAGCGCGAACCCAGCACGTCGTCACTGCCGCGGCGATAGGCGGTGATCCACGCGTCGGTGCTGCCCTCGACCAGCCCCGAGATCGTGCCGCACACGGGCACCAACAGCAGTCGCACAGTTTCGTTTCCTGCCGCGACGGTCATCGGCTGCGGCAGGCCGAGTTCGGTCTCGAACACGTCGACCATCAGCTCGCAGGACCCCTCGGGCAAGTCAGTGAAGCGAAAGTGTCCTCCGCTGTCGGTGCGGATGCCGGCGACGAACTCGTCGTCGATGAGCAGATCGAGCGGCACGTCGGCGGCAGCACGTTCGCCGACCGTGAACGCACGACCGGCCAGATCGAGCCCTTTGCGCACGCACAGCTCGACATCGGCCCGACCATTGGCCGCGAGTCCGACGGCGACGATCACCGGGCGGTAGCCGCAGCCGTAGCCCGTTCCGACCCACCAGGTCCCCGGGCCCAGGCCGGCGAGCACGAACCTGCCGTCCGCCGCCGACCGACCCTGGCGTTCGGGAGCGGCGCGGCCCAGCACTCGCGGCAGTTGCGGGCCACCGGCCAGTTCGGCCTGCACGGGCACATCGGCGACCGGATGGCCTTCGCCGTCGATGACGATGCCGTGCACCGCACCTCCAGGATCGAGCACGATCGTGCGCTGCTCCTGGGTCGTGCGCAGCGCCCAACGCTGCTCGCGCAACACCGCGAAACCGGTCGGCACCTGCGCCGTCGCCACGATGGGCACCCGGACGGGCAGGTCGGTGAACACGAGCCGGCCGGCAAGGTCGCTGGTCGCCGCCCAGACGAAGTCATCGCCGCGGGCCCGCTGATCGGGAGGCAGTTGCACCGACCACGGCCGGACACGGAGTTCGAACGCACAAGCCGCGACCGGCGCGGACGCCGTATCGGTGACGAGCACCCGCAGCTCACAACCGAGCGCCAGCGGCACTGGCAACGCGGTCGCGCGCGTCGCGTGTTGGCCATCCGGCAGGACCCGGCACGGACAACGGCCGTCGGCCTTGACGTCCAGCCAACCGGACTCGTCCAGCACGGCGATCTGCACGAAGCCCTGCGCGTCGCTGCGCACCTGCACGTCCCCAGGCCGAACCTGCACGGCCACGTCCGCGAGCCCACGTTCGTCTTCGGCGGCGACAACGCGACACCAGAACACCGTGCGCGTCACGGCCGCGAGCACAACCACGATCTCGGTCGTAGCGCCGGCGCGGACCCGTTGCCAACCGGCGCGCGGCTGCATGTCGCTCCCGGCAGGCGGTTCGACCTGCACGAAGTGACGCGTGCCTTCGAGTTCGATCTCGGCACGGCCATCGGCGTCGGTGAGACGCGCGTGCTCAGCCACCTGCACGTTGCAGCCGGGCAACGCGGCGCCGCCTTCGCTGCGCACCACGACCCGCAGTCGTCCGGTCGGCCGTGCCACTTCCGCCTGCCCCGTGTCCGCGTCGCTTGCAGGTGCGTTTGCGGCCGGCAGCGTGGCTTCGTCCCGTTGCCAAGCCTGCGGCTGACGCTGTTCGGGGTCCAAGCCTTGTGGCGCGGTGACCACCGGGTCGTGCACGACAGGCGCCGGCGACAGTGACAGGTTCTCGCCGTGAAACAGCCAGAGCCCGGCGCCAACGAGCCCGAGCAGGACCACGAGGACCGACAGGGTGCGGCTTCGCATCAACCTTGCATTGACCCCGTTCCGAGCCGGCGTGTCAGTTGGCAACCGGCGAATCGGCAAAGAATCCGCCGCGACGGGCATCACCGTGGGGCCCGGCGACCGCTATCGACGGCCCGGACAGCCCACCGGAAGCTCGGGCCAACGGACCCTGCCGCTCGCCCGTATAGTCGCGCCCATGTTCCGATCGACCCTGCTGGCCGCTCTCGCCTTCACCACCACGCTGGCCACCCCGCTGTTCGCCCAGGACACCTTCGCCGCGCTGCAACAGAAGTTCCGCAGCGAGGCCCAGGAACTCGGCGCGAAGGCACCGACGCGCGAGCAACAGGACGCCCTGCTGACCCGGCACATCGCCGAGCTGGCGGCGTTCGTGACGCGCGCCCTGGGCGACGATCGCTGGAACGGCCGGGTGATGCTCGCCGACCTGCTGCTGATCCGCGGCGAACGCGACAAAGCCAAGGAAGCGCTGAGCGGCATCGACGAACAACAGGCGCCGCCGCTGCTGTTGGTCAGCGCCGCGACGATGGCGCCGCACGCGGGCCTGCCGCAGCTGCGGGAGCGTTGGATCAACCTGGCGATGGAACGGCCCGCGCCGCTCGCCGACCGCATGGCGATGGCACGGTTGCTGACCCTGACCCTGCACGAGATCGACCGCGGCGAGATGGTCTTCCAGAAGGACCTCGCTGCGGCCAAGGACGACGAGACCCGCGCGCTGATCCGCTTCCACCGCGCCGACACGATGCGCGACCGCGAAGACCTGCCCGACAACGCCGGCTGGGAAGAGCTCGAACGGCTCGCCAAGGACCTGCCCGGCACCTACTGGGGCAGCGTCGCGCGCGATCGCATGCAGGCCGTGCAGCTGCGCCCCAACGACAACGCGATCCCGTTCACGGCGCGCACCGTCGACGGCAAGGAGGTGTCGCTGACGGGCGCCGCCGGCAAGGTGCTGGTGCTGGTGTTCTGGGTCGTCGACGACCGGGACAACGTCGCGCTGTGGACCGAGCTGCGCGCGATGCGCAAGAAGCACGAGGGCAAGCTGCAGGTCGTCGCCATCAACCTGGACCGCGAGCTGCCGATGGTCACCAAGGCGATCGCCGAGCAGGACATCGACGTGCCGGTGGTCGCCGACGGCAAAGGCATCTTCAACGACGTCGCGCTGCGGTGGTTCGTGGAAGGCCCCGGTGTCTACGTCGTCGGCCCGACCGGCAAGGTCGAGGGTTTGCGACTCTTCGTCGGCACCAGCGATGGGCGCCGCGAGTTCGAGGACGTGATCACTCGCGCCGTGCCGAAGTGATGCGCACGCGTCGGCGCAGTCCGAAACCGAGCGCGCCGAGCGACAGCACCCCGTCACCGAGCAGGATCGCGAAAGCCGGGGCGATGCGCAGCGCGTCGTTCTGGCTGGCATCGGCCAGATGCCAGGCCAACTGCACCGCGCAGTAGACCAGCAGCACCAGGTCGGCGCCGATGCGACCGCGGCGGCCGAAACGCCCACCGACGCGCAGCACGGCCGCGACGCCGCCGAACACCGCCAGCGCCGCGACGATGATGCGCCACAACCCGGCCTTCGGCCCAAGGCCGACGCCGGCGACCGTCGGCAACAGCTGATCCGTCGGTCCTGACACCGCCAGGTGCACGACCAGCGCCACGCCGAGCGGCGCCAACAACGACGCCGCCGTCCACGGCAACAGCCGCCGATTCAGCGCATGCAGCGGCAGCCGCACCAGCCCGCGGCGGCGCATCACCTGCACGGCGCGCCAACCGTGCTGCAAGACCGCCAGGCTCAGCACACAGCCCGGCACCACCAGCAACAAGCTGCCCGTCGGCAACGCCGCGTACGCGACCCCGAGCGCCACGCAGGCGCAGACCACCAGCCCCGCTGCCTGGACGAACGCGCCGAGCCGCAGCGGGCCTCGGCTGCCCGCGCCCAGACGCGCCAGGCACTGCAGCAACACGATCGCGAACAGGCCGAACACCGCCGCCGGCGTTTCCGGACGCAGCACGTGCCCGTCGCGCAGGATCGGCGGCAGCAGCGCCAACGCCGCACACGCACACAAACCGGCGACGCGGCCGCGCGCCAGGGCCAGCGACAGGTAGACGAGCGCTGACAGCGCCGCGACGAACGCGAACTGACCGAGTCGGGCCCGCGCCAACAGCGCCGCCTGCGACGCATCCGATTCCGGCAAGGCACGCGGCAGTTCCCCGAGCGCGACGACGTAGAACCGGTCGGCGACCAGACTGTGCGTCGCGGTGGCCGAACCGGCCTCGAGCACCGCACCCAGGTGCCGCAGTTCGCCGACCGTGGCCGGAGCGTCGAGCCGGGTGCCGATCACCAGCGCCGGCAGCAGCACGAACAGCAACACCAGGCTGGCCTCCGCAAGGCGCCGCACCACCGGGTGACGTCGGCCGAGCCCGGCAACCGCGGCGGCACCGTCTGGTCGCCGTCCGATCACGAGCCAGCACCGATCACAGGCTGGCCCCGATCACAGGCAGGCCCCCATCACAGGCAGGCCCCCATCACAGGCAGGCAATGCAGTCGATCTCGACCAGGCCGCCCTTGGGCAGCTGCTTGACGGCGACCGTGGCTCGCGCCGGCTTGTGATCGCCGAGATGCTTGCCGTAGACCTCGTTGACGGCGGCGAAGTCGGCCATGTCGACGAGGTAGATCGTGGTGCGCACGACGTTGCTGATCGACGCGCCGGCCGCGGCGAGCACGTGCTTGAGGTTCTTCATCACCTGCTCGGTCTGCTCGGCGACGGAACTGCCGACCATCTCCATCTTCACCGGGTCGAGCGCGATCTGGCCCGAGCAGAACAACAGGTTGCCGACCTTGATGGCCTGGCTGTAGGGACCGATGGCGGCGGGTGCCGACGACGAATGGACGATCTGCTGGCTCATGACGGCTGTCTCACTGCTGCGGGCTCGGGGAAGTCGAGGACTTCTTGGCTGGGTCGGGCCGCAGGCGCTCGCGCAAACGGCGTTCGACCGGCGGCGGAAGGAAGCTGCTGACGTCGCCACCGTTCTTGACGATCTCGCGGATCAGCGACGACGAAACGTAGCTGAACTGCACGCTCGGCATCACGAAAACCGTTTCGATCGCGGGCGCCAGGTGCCGGTTGGTGAGGGCCATCTGGTACTCGTACTCGAAGTCGGAGACGGTGCGCAGGCCGCGCAACACCGCACCGATGCCGCGGTCGCGGCAGAAGTCGACGACCAGGCCCGAGAACGTCGTCACCGACAGCCGCGGATCGTCGGGCAGCACCTGACGCAACAGCTCGACGCGTTCCTCGAACGTGAAGGTGCCGCTCTTGTTGCTGTTGACGGCGACGGCGACCGTCAGGCTGTCGAACAGTGGCAAGGCGCGCTCGACGAGATCGAGGTGGCCGAAGGTGACCGGATCGAAACTGCCCGGGTACAGCGCACAAACCATGAGTTGACTGTAACCGCAGCGCCGCCCCAGGCACGGAGCAGCTGATGGAAGCTCCGGCGACGACCCCCAAACCCTGGCTGCTGTTCGGCGCACTCGCCTTCGCACTGCCGACCGCGGCCCTGACCACGACGTGTCTGCCCGCCGCCGCCGCGATCGCCGCTGCCGGTTGGTTGTTGGCGTGCCACGGGCGGCACCGACTGCGCCGCGTCGGGCTTGCCGGCCTGCCGACCTTGCTCGCCGCCTTGGCGCCGCCGCCGGCCCCGCCCATCGCCGCCCCGACCGGACCGGTGCACGTGACCGCAGTCGTGCACGAAGTGCTGCGCAGCCCGGCGCTCGGGGTCACCACGCTGCGCCTTTCGCCCGACGGGGCCGCGTTGTGGCTGTCGGTCACCGGCGATGTAGCGGTGCTGCCCGGCGACCGCGTGCGCGCGTTGGCGCGCGGCTCGCCCGCGCCGTGTCCCGACCGCAGCCCGCGCCTGCACGGCGAAGCCGACAACGTGCAGGTCGAGCCGGCGCGGCCGTCGCTGCGCCGCGCCGTCGCGGCGCTGCGACGCAGCTGCGAACAGTGCCTGTTGACCTTCGTGCCCGGCGATGCGGGGGCGGTGGTCACGACGCTGGTGCTCGGTCGCGGCACCCGCCCCGACGCGGCCGTGGCCGCCGCCCACCGCGACACCGGCCTCAGCCATCTGCTCGCGGTCAGCGGTGCGCACGCGGCGATGCTCGCGCACCTGCTCGGTTTGTCCACGCTGCGCCGCGGGCAGCGCCTGCGCCGCGGCCGCTTCTACACCGCGGCAGTGCTGCTCGTGCTGGCGACGTACGCGGCGATCGCCGGCGGGGAACCGCCGGTGTTGCGCGCCGTGCTCGCCTACGCGCTCGCAGCGGCCGCCGTGCCACTCGGACGACCGTGCGGGCTCGCCATCGGCCTGGGCATGCCGGCGCTGGTCACATGCCTGCTCGCGCCCCAGGCACTGCTCGGGCCGAGCTTCCTGCTCAGCTACGCCGCGGTGCTGGGCCTGTCGTTGGCGCCAAGACCGTTGCCCGGCAGCGGCTGGTGGCCGCATCTGCGAGCGTCGTTCGTGGCGTCGTTCTGGGCCGCGGCGGCGACCGCGCCGCTGACCTTGTTCTGGTTCGGCCAGTTGGCGCCGTGGACGGTGCTGCTGACGCCGTTGCTGGCGCCGCTCGTCGCCGCGCTGCTGGTCGGCGGCCTGTCCCTGTGCCTCGTCGCGGCGCTGCTGCCCGGTGTCGCCCCGGGGCTCGGCGGGTTGCTCGGCTGGCTGGCACAGTTCTACGCGGGCGCCGTCGCCGCGGCCGACGATCTGCCCGGCACCCCGATCCCCGCGCAGGTGGTGCCGCCTGGCTGGTGGCTCGTGGTCACGGGCACGGCCGCCGTCGCGGTGCTGCTGCGCTGGCCACACCGCCGCGGCGTGTTGCTGGCACTGGGGCTGCTGTGCTTCCCGCACTTCGCGCCGCTGCATGGCACCGTCACCGCCAGCTTCCGGCTGTTCGCGGTCGGCCACGGCCAGGCTGCGCTGTTCACCACGCCGCGCGGCGAACGCATCGCGATCGACTGCGGCAGCATGCAGCACCCGCAGCTGGCGGCGCGACGGTTGATCGAGGCGCTGCCGACGCGGTGGCTCGACCTGTTGGTGGTCACCCACGCCGACCAGGACCACCACAACGGCGTGCCGCTGCTGCTCGGGCCCGTGCATGTCGCGCGCGCGGTGCTGCCAGCCGGTCTCGCCGTTGGCCCACTCGCCGCCGAACTGCATCGACGCGGTGTCGCCGTGCAGGTGCTCGCGCCCGGGGAACGGCTGACGCCGCTGCCCGGGTTGCTGGTGACCGCGCCCGACCTGCCGGCGGCCGCGTCGGACAACGACCAGAGCCTGTGGTGCCGATTGCTGGTCGCGAACACCTCGGTGCTGCTGACCGGTGATGCCGAAGCGCTCGGCGTCGCCGCGGCGCTGGCCAGCGGCGTCGCCGCCCCCGCGGACCTGTTGGTGCTGCCCCACCACGGTCGCGCCAATCCGCTCGGGCCGCGGCTGCTGCAGCGTGTCGCCCCGCGCGCATGTTTCGCCTCGGCCGCGGGCGCCGACGGGGACACCGCGCTGGGCGCACTGGCGCGACGCGGCGGTGGCGACCTGTTCGTGACCGGTCGCGTCGGCAACCTCGAACTCGACGCCCAAGGCCGGGTGCGATGCAGCGAATCCTGGCGACCGCTGCCGCCGCGGTGAAGCACCGCAGCGCGATGTCAGTGGCGTGTGCCTTCCCGAACGTGGCGCAGCACGTGACGCGCTCCGGCTTCGGCGACGCTGCCGGTGCCCTCGGCGGCAAGGCTCTCGAGCAGCGGCACGGCGAGGTCGTCGCGCCGGTCCTCGTGCCAGGCCTTGCCCAAGTACAGCATCGCAAACTGCCGGTCGTCACCGACGCGCCCGGCCTGCAACGCGTCGTGCAGCACCTTGGCCGCGCGCGCGAACTCTCGTTCCTTGAACAGCACGTAACCCTCGGTGACCTTCGCGGCCGGCGTTCCGGGCGCCCCCTGCAGCCAGCGGCGCGCCTGCTCGACGTTGCCATCGAGCGCATGCAGGCGCGCGAGCCGATGGCGTGCATCGACGACGCCCGCGGTCGCGGCCGGGATCAACTGTTCCTCGGCCTTGCGGCGGCAGCCGAGTTCGAGATAGAGGCAGCCCAGGGCGTGCTGGTCGAGCGGCGCGACCGCCGGTTGTTCGACCATCGCGCGCCGCGACGCGAGCACCTCGCGCCGCGCCGCGCACGTGCGCACGAACGCCGCCAGTTCGTCGGCATCCTGCGGCCCCGGACGCCCGGCGTAGGGACTGCCCTGCGCGTCGAGCACCGCGACCCCGAACCCGTCGCGGCCGCCGAGCCACTCGTCGTGCAGCCGCGCGTGCGTGTCGGCCGAGGCGACCACGGCCACGAAGTCGCCCTCTCGCAGCGCGGCCAGGACCTCGGCGTCACCGAGACCCGCGCGCAGATGCTCGCTCAACTCGACGCCAGGGCGCAGGAAACAGACCACACACTCGCGCCGCTCGCTGCGGGAGAGCTGCAGGGCGGCCTGCAGGTCGTCGTGCCAACGCGCCGGCGCAGCGGCGCAACCCGCCGCGAGCAGCAGCCAGACACGGCCCCACCACGACCGACTACTTGACGCCATCGCCGCAGAACCGGTTGAGCCAGGAGAAGAACTCCCGATGCCACAGCACACCGTTCTGCGGCTGCAGCACCCAGTGGCCCTCGTCGGGGAACATCAGCAACCGGCTCGGCACACCTTGGATCTGCGCGGCGGTGAAGGCCTGCAGTCCCTGGTCGTAGGGCACGCGGAAGTCCTTCTCGCCGTGGATCACCAGCAGCGGCGTCTTCCAGTTCTGCACGAAGCGGTGCGGCGAGAACCGCCGGTAGTCGGCGGCGACCTCGTCGTTCTTCCAGTAGGCACCGCCGAGGTCCCAGTTGACGAAGAACTGCTCTTCGGTGGCGAGATACATGCTCTCGAGGTTGAAGACCCCGCAGTGCGCGATCATGCAGGCGAAACGATCGCCGGCGTTGCCCATGAGCCAGTAGACCGTGTAACCGCCGAACGACGCGCCGACCGCAGCGCTACGGTCCTTGTCGATGTAGGGCCGGGCTTGCATCGCGTCGCCGACGCTGAGCAGGTCGCGCATCGCCTGGCCGCCCCAGTCCTTGCTGATCGCATCGTTCCAGTCCTGGCCGAAGCCCGGCAGACCGCGCCGGTTGACGCCGGCGATCACGTAGCCGTGCGCGGCCATCAGGTGGAAGTTCCAGCGGAACGAGAAGCCCTGCCCGACCATCGACTGCGGGCCGCCCTGGCAATACAGGATGAACGGGTACTTCTTGGCCGGATCGAAGCCCGGCGGCTTGACGATCCACGCGTGGATCTTCTTGCCGTCGGTGGCGTCGAACCACTCCGCATCGACCGACGGCAGCGAGAGGCGCGCGAACGCGGGACCGTTGACGTCGGTGAGCTGCTGCACGCTGCCGAATCCGGCGCCGTCGCGCAGGTCGATGCGCACGACCTCGGCGGGCCGCTCCATCGTCGTGCGCAGCGCGTAGCACCAGTTCCCGTCGGGGCTCAGCTGCAGGTTCGAGAACGCGTGCCGGCCGCGCGTCACGGGGTTCGCCTTGGGCTCGGCGACGGACGTGCGCCCCACCTGGGTCGAACCCTCGACCTCGACCGTGAAGTAGATCCACCGGCTGTCGGCCGACCAGGTGACGTCGTGCACCGAGGCGTCCAGGCCGGGCAACAGCTCGAGGCTCTTCCTGGTCTGACGCTCGTGCAGCATCAGCCGCAACCGGTCCGATTCGAAGCCGGGCCGCGCCATGCTGCCGAACGCGATCCAGCGGCCGTCCGGCGAGTAGACCGGATCCTGGTCGTAACCGGGCATGCCCGGGGTCAGGTCGACCGACTTGCCGCCGCCCACCGGCACCACCCACAGGCTGCTGTCGGTACTCGCTTCGGGATCGGCCACGCGCCGCGCGGTGTAACACAGCTCCTTGCCGTCGGGCGACCAGGCGATCTGTTCGCCACCGCCGAACGGCGGCAGCGGCGTGTGCACGCGTTCGCCGGCCAGCAGGTCGACGGCCTCGCCCCCCTGCCGCGCCAGCACGAACAGGTGGCTGAAGCTGCCGTCGTGCCAATGGTCCCAGTGCCGCACCATCAGGTCGTCGTAGGCGCGGGCGTTGGCCTTGGGCAGATCCGGATGGCTGGCCGTCACCGGCGCATCGATCGGCACGTCGCGCGTGAACGAGAAGTGCTGGCCGTCCGGCGCCATCGCCAGGTTGCCGAGCCCACCCGGCGCGGCGATCGTGGACGCGTTGCCTTCACCGAGCGGCTGGATCTTGACCCCCTCGGCGGTCGCCCAGCCGACATGGTTGGCGTCGACCCAGAACGCGCCGCCACCCTCGCCGACCGGGGTCGGTTCACCCGCGTTGTTCGTGTCCAGCACGAAGACCCGCGCGACGCTGCGGTTCGCGGCCAGATCCGTGGCGCGCACGGTGTAGAGCAGGTGACGCCCGTCAGGGCTCAGCGCGAGGTCACCGACCCGCTGCAGCTTGATCAGCGCCTCGGGGCTGAGCCGTTCTTGCGCCGGCAGGAACGAAACTGCGGCAAGTGCCGCGACCAGGCAGAGGTGGGTCCGCATCGGCGCGATCATCGCGGTGCCACGGGCCGATTGCCACGGGCCGCGCCCTACCCGGGAAGGAACCGGCCAGAGCACCGTCACAAGCCAGCCGGCCGTCCGATAGACTTCTGGCCGATCGAAACATGAAGCACGAACACTCCCAGGACCGCTCCCGCCCCGCCCAAGCCGGCTTCACCCTCGTCGAGATCATGGTCGTGATCGTGATCCTCGGCCTGCTGGCGACGCTGGTCGCCCGCAACGTCATCGGCGCCAGCGACGAAGCGCGCGCCACCAAGGCCCAAACCGACTGCAAGACCATCGCCGGCGGTGTCAGCGCCTACCGTGCCAGGAACGGCCGCCTGCCCGAATCGCTCGAGGTGCTGTGGACCAAGGACGAGAAGGGCCGCAGCGAACTCGAGGAGGTCGGCGACGACCCGTGGGGCAACCCGTACACGCTGCGTGAGGGCGACCGCCCGACCGACTTCGAGGTGATCAGCTGGGGCCCGGACGGCAGCGAAGGCACCGAAGACGACATCTCGAGCAAGACCAAGAAGGACCAGTAGGCACGCCAGTGCGCCTCGCGCGACAGACCCCGACCCGCGGTGACCGCGGCTTCACCTTGATGGAGCTGCTGGTGACGATGACCGTGATGGCGCTGGGCTTTGCGATCGTGGTCCCCAACCTCGGCGCGTTCGTGCCCGAAGCCAAGCTCGACGGCAGCGCCAAGCAGATCCTGCGCACGCTCGATTGGCTGCGTTCCGAGGCGCGCATCCAGGCGCGGCCGATGAGCATGGAGCTCGATCTGCAACACGCGATGTGGCGCGTCGTCTACCCCCCCGAGCAGCAGCTGACGCTCGACCAGGAAGCGTGGACGCTCGAGGAACGCACCGACGACTGGCAGGAACTCGAGAAGGGCGTCGTGTTCGGCGGCGCCGGCGACGCCACCAAGGGCATGGCGACGAGCGGCGTCTACCGGATCACCTTCGACGAGTACGGCTTCTCGGCCGATCAGGTCGTCGTGCTCAAGCTGCCACAAGACCCCGACCTGGTCTGGTCGCTGGTGCTCAGCGGACTCAGCGGACGCATGACCATCGAGCGCTCCGAGACCGGGGATCAGGTGCGCCCGACGCCCGTGAACGAAGGGGCGTTCTAGCCGTGCGAACGTCGACGCACGAACGCGGCTTCACGCTGGTCGAAGCCCTGGTCGCGATGATGATCGTGGCGATGGTCGTGATCAGCTACATCGGCGTGCGCACCAACGCGCTGATCGACGCCACCCGGGCGCGCAACTGGCGCCTGGCGCGCGAGATCGCCGAGGAGCGCCTGTCCGAACTGCGCGCCGGCGCCCACGAGGTACCGCCCGAGTCCGGCAACCTGATCTCGCTCGAGGAGAAATACGAACCGGGCTGGTCCTACAAGATCGTGCTCGGCGAAGCCGCGGTCGGCGAACTCGAAGGGGAACTCGCCGACGAGGCATCGGGTGGCGACGCCGCCGCAGCCGAACGCAGCGATTGGCAACGCAGCCGCGAGGACTTCCGCAAGGCCAAGGAACAGGGGCTCAGCTACAGCGAGTACCAGGACAAGCTGGCCGACGAGGACTATCAGCGGCGCATGGACGAACAGGCGCCCAGCGAGGACGAGTTCGAGGAAGTCGCGATCGTCGTCTACTTCCCCAAGCTCGAGCCCGATTTTCCCGATCAGCAGGACTACCTGGTGATCAAGTCGCGGGTCTCGACCCTGGCGATCTCCGGGATGACACCCGAACAGGCCGCGGCGGTCGCCAAGGCCAAGGGACTCGATCCATCGACGAGCGCGACGCCGGCGACCGCCGGCGCCAGTGGCTCGGGCGGTACCACTCCAGGCGGCAGCGAGGCAGGCAGATGAACAAGCGACTCCAACGAGGTTTCACGCTGATCGAGGTGCTGCTCGCGATCGCGATCACCGCGACGGTGATGATCACCGTCGGCACCACCTTCCACGTGCTGCTCAACGCCCGCGACGTCGTCGACGACCTGTCGGAATCGACCGAAGCCGGGCCACGCATCCTCAACCTGGTCGAGCGCGACCTGCGCGGCCTGTGGACGTTCAACGTCTACAACAACGCGGTGTTCCGCGGCCGCGACATGGACATCGGCGGCCGCGACGCCGACCGCCTCGACTTCCTGACCACGACCGACGCCGTCGGCTACGTGCTCGACAACCAGAACCAACCGCGCAAACCGACCCTGTGTGAGGTCGGTTACTGGTTCAAGCCCAACCCGCGCTTCCGCGAGCTGTTCGAGATGTGGCGGCGCGAGGATCCGATGGTCGACGGCGACCTGATCACGCAGGGTACGTTCCAGCTCGTGCACGACCGCATCAAGAGCTTCAAGGTCACCTACTACGAGACGCTCGGCTACGAGGCCGAAGCGAAGAACGAGTGGGACAGCTCGATCGAAGACGGCCTGCCGGCGCGCATCAAGATCGAGTTCACCATCGAACGCCGCCGCAGCAGCCGCAACGTCGTCGGCGACGCCGAGATCGAGGACTTCGAAGGCGCCGAGAAGACCTACGTGCGTCACTTCACGCTCGACCAGCGCATGCAGGTGGCACTGAAGGCAGGCAGCGCGCGCATCCCGGTGTTGCCCGGCGTGCCGCAGGCCGAGGGTGCCAACGGCCCGGCCGGTCCGGCTGGCGAAGCCGGGGGCGCGCGCGGTCCGGCCGGCCCGGGCAGCATGAGCAGCACCGTCGGGCGCGCCGGGCCGGGCGAAGCCGGCGAGCAGGTGATCTCGCGCGGCAAGGCCACGACCACGACGGGTTCGCGCGGCAACGGGCTCAGCCGACCCGGCAGCGGCGCCCCGCCGCAGGGTCTGCCTCCCGGCTTCAACCTCGGCGATCTGCTGCGCGGCGGCGGTGGCGGCAGTGGCGGGCTCGGCGGACTCTTCGGTGGCGGCGGCGGTCGCGGTCGCTGACCAGGAGTCTGGGACTCCTAGCCCGGACTATTCATGAGGGAAGGTGCGAGAGCCCGCAATGCCGCTCGGTGCCAAGGCGCGTGGCAGGTTCTCCCACAAGCGTGGTGTCTGCCACGCTGAGGACAGGTTCTGCCGCGCAACGCAGGCAGCGAGGGGCAGGGCGGGTTCGCAGCCGTTCTCTCATGAATAGTCCGGGCTAGAGCGGCTTGCCGATCCGTTCGCGCCCACCCATGTAGGCCTGCAACGCCTTGGGCAGGCGCACCGTGCCGTCGACCTGCTGGTGGTTCTCGAGCAGCGGGATCAACACGCGCGGGCTGGCGATGACCGTGTTGTTCAGCGTGTGGCAGAACAGCGGCTTCTTGCCGTCCTTGGGCCGATACCGCAGGTCGAGGCGCCGCGCCTGGTAGTCGTAGAAGCGGGACGCCGAGTGGGTCTCGCCGTAGCTGTCGCGCGACGGCATCCAGGTCTCGATGTCGTACTTCATCGCCTGCGGCACGCCGAGGTCGCCGCCGCAGACTGCGACGATGCGATACGGCAACTCACAGGCCTGCAGCAGGGCTTCGGCGTTGGCGACGATGTCGTGGTGGTGAGCGATCGAACGCTCCTTGTCGGCGACGTCGACGATCACCTGTTCGACCTTCTGGAACTGATGCACGCGGTAGAGCCCACGCGTGTCCTTGCCGTAGGTGCCCGCCTCACGCCGGAAACACATCGACCGCGCCACGTACTTCTTGGGCAGGTCTTCTTCCGCCAGCATCTCGCCGCCGTGCAGCGAGGTCACGGGCACTTCGGCGGTGCCGATCAGGTTCAGGCCGTCCTTCTCCGCACGATAGGTCTGCTCTTCGCCGCCCGGGAAGAAGCCGGTGCCGTACATCGCCGCGTCGCGCACCAGCAGCGGCGGATCGACAGCCGTGAAGCCGCGGGCCACCAGCAGGTCGACTGCAAAACGCAGCACCGCGTCGTGCAGCAGGGCGAGGTCGCCGAACAGGAAGTAGTTGCGCGAACCGGCCATGTCCGACGCGCGCTTGAAGTCGAGCCAGCCCTGGGCCTCACCGATGTCGTAGTGGGCGCGCGCTTCGAAGTCGAACTGCCGCGGCGTGCCCCAGCGTTTGGTCTCGACGTTCTCGGTGTCGTCCTTGCCGTCGGGCACGTCCGCGTCGGGCAGGTTGGGGATCAGCGCCATCTGCGCATCGAGGTCCGCACGCAACTGCTTCTCGCGGTCCTCGAGCAGGCCGATCTCGGCCTTGAGCGCCTTCTGCTGCTCGAGGAACGGCTCACGCTCGGCGGCACTGAGCTTCGCCATCTGCTTGCCCGCGTTCTTCTGCTCGCTGCGCATCGCATCGAGCCGCGGCGTCAGCTCACGCAGTTCGGCGTCGATCGCCAGGGCGTTGTCGACGGCCGCGACGCGGTCGGGCAGTCGCTTCTTGATCGCCGCGGCGCGGGCGGCGGCGGGGTTCTCGCGCAGTACCTTGAGGTCCAACATTCGCCCAGCAGTCTATAGAGGCGCTGGCGCGTTGCCACGCCGCAGTTCACCGCCAGGCCGACTCGATCGCACCGAACAGCGGGTGTTTCTTGATCTTCAAACCGAGCTTCATGCCCGCGGCCGGCAACTCGACTTCGAGGATCAGCTCGCCGTTGCGGTAACCCGCCGGCATCGGGAACGTCGCACACAGCAGGCCGAGGTTGCCGTGCTTCTTGGCGGCCTCGTTGAGCAGGTCGCCATCGGTGAAGCGCACGAACTTGCCGACCTGCTTGGCGCCCTTGCCGTCCTCACCCTTCGCCGCGAACACATCGGGCACCAGCGAGATGCCGTTCTGCAACTCGGTGATCACGCAGCCCGACGACTCCTTGAGCATGATGCTGAGCGCGTCGATGCTCGCCTTCTCGTCGCCGCGGCGCGTGAACTGCAGTTCGTAGGGCGCCCCCATCTTGACCACGGCCGTCTTGTCGGGTTCGACCACGAACGTCGCCGAGCTGCCGCGATAGAGCGTCGCCGTCTGGCTGCGTGCGCCCTTGCCGGCGACGATGCGCCCGAAGATCACCGCGTACTCGCCGGCCGGCACCTCGACCTCCTTGCCGGCGGCGATGTCGAAGAACGCGCTCTTGAAGTCGCCCGAGCCCTGGATGACCAGCTGCGCGGGCGCGCCGGTCTTGGGGCCGGCCCAGTCGAGCTTGACCTTGCCGGTCTTGAAGAACTCGGGGTTCAGCGGGCGGATGCCGACGGTCGCATTGCCGTCGCGGCGCAGGTAGTGCCAACCGCTCGTCAGCTTGACGAACTCGGAGAACGGCACGCGCGCCCCCTTGCCGACGCGCATCGAGTCGAGCAGCGGCACCACCGTACCTTCACCGGCGTGGTCGCCGAGCGTATGCACCTTGAACGGCGGATCGAACGGGTCGCCGTCGCACGGCGTGCCGTTGGCGTTGTCGTCGTAGAACACCACCGCATCGCCGCCGACGGTCGCCTTCCAACTCGCCGCGCTGCGGAAGTAGATGTTGGCCATGGCGGTCGTGAACGCGAGGTTGCACTCGGCCTCGCCGACACGTTCGCGGTCCGAGCCGGCCCAGAAGAACATCGCGTAGGGCTGCTTCTTGTCGCTGTCGAGGTGGAACGTGCTGAGCTTGGCTTTGCCCGAGACGTCGATCTCCTCGGCCTTGGCGGGCTCCCCCGGATCGGTGCCGATCGCGAACTTGGTGTTGCCGGTGCGCAGCAGGTGCAGCGTCGTGCGCCGGAACCAGTTGAGCTGGGTATTGGAGCCTTCGGCCGCCAGCGAGGCGTTCCACCACAGCGTGGGCTGCGGCCCGTTCTTGGGGCCGTAGTCGAGTTCGGTGTCCCAGGTCTTGAGGGCCTCGAAGGCCAGTTCGCTCTTGGCTTCGGCGACGTTGGGCATGACCAGGCTGTCGATGCCCTTGGCGTTGGCGTCGTAACCGGCAGCCTGACGCTTGTCGGCCTTCTTCTTCTCCTCCTCGAGCCGCACCTTCTCGCTCTTCACGAACTCGCGGCTGGTGACGTAGATGCTGTCGCCCGTGAACTGCCAGGCGTCGCGCTGCAGCATGAACTGTTCGGTCAGGAACACGACGTTCTCACGATCCTCGATCGTCTTGTCGGGCATGCGGTTCGCCACGACCCCGGCCAAACCCCACAGGTCCGCGGCTTCGATCGCGTGACCGATCGTCTCGGCGTTGCGCGCCAGCTGGATGAACTGCTCGACGACCTTCTGGTACTCGGCCTTGACCTGCCCCTGCATGATCGTCTGCGCGAACTGCCACAACTTGGCCCCTGCATCGCGGCTCTTCTGCAACTTGCCGTAGAGGTTCTCGTCCATGCCGTCGATCCAGCGCTGGATCTTCTCGAGGCTGCGCGAACCTTCGAAACAACGCCCCCACGACTCACGCAGCGCGATCAGCTTGGCTTCACGCTGGGCCACGGCCGCAGCATCGGCATCCGGACGCGCGCGCCACTTCTCGACGTAGAGCTCCTCGAAGTAGAGCCAGGCCTGGCCTGGGCCACCCTCACGCTTGAGGGCCTTGTCCATCATCTTGGCGTCGTTGTACTCGACACCTTTGCTGAACTCGGCGCGGAACTGAGCGCGCAGGTCTTCCTGCGCGCGCAGGGTGGCGCCGACGAACGACGGCAGAAGCAGGAACGACAGCAGCACGGCTACGCGGAACATCCGCGCCATCGTAGGCCCAGGCGCGCCGCGAGGGAACCACGCCCCCTGTTCACCGGTCCCGGGCCACCCGGCTCCGCGTCACGAACCGCGGCGCCCTGCCCGATCCTGACTGGTGCGTTCGAGGAACCGCCGCTCGGCGGCGGTCAGCGACGACAGCCCCGACTGCTTGACCTTGGCCAGGATCTCGTCGAGCTGCAGTTCGCTTTCGGCGGCGGCGCGGGTGCGCGCTGCCGCGCGGTGGTCGTGCCAGAACTTGCGCAGGCGCGCGAGTGGACCGGGCTGGTACTCGTACGGCACGTAATCGCAGAACCAGTTGCGCTTGTAGGCCAACCAACCCATCGCCGCGCCGCCGAGGTGGGCGCCGTGGGCGACGCCGCTGCCGTAGCCGGTCGCGAAGTCGATGAAGGTCGCATAGATGCCCAGGCCGACCAGCAGCGCCGCCAACAGCCACAGGGGCACGCGCACGATCAACAAGATCACCGGCGAGTGCGGCGCGAGGCACGCGGCGTAGAGCAGCAGGCCGTAGCAGGCGCCGCTGGCGCCGACGAGCGGCACATCGGCCCGACCTTGCAGCGCGGCCAGCAGCAAGTGCACCAGCGCCCCGGCGAAACCGGACAGCAGATACACCTTCCAGGTCCCGCGATAGCCGAGCTTCAACTCGGCCATGGTGCCGAAGAAGTAGAGCATCAGCATGTTCATCAGCACGTGCCACGGATCCGTGAAGCTGTGCGCGAACTGGTAGCTGATCAACCGCAGCCACCCCAGGCCGAAACCGTCCCAGGCCGCCGACCACGAGAACGCCAGCCAGAAGCCGCCGCCGGCAGGAGTCGGCGCGCTGAGCCGACCGAGCAGCATCGCGTTGGCGACGAACACCGCCGCGTTGACCAACAACAGCTGCTTGATCGCCGGCGTCAGCCGAGGGAACGAGGCGCCTTGGTAGCTCATGTCCGGGTTTGGGCGCATGCCACGCCGCAGGTATGTTTCGGCCAGATCGAGGCCCCAGGAATAGCCCAGGAACACGCACAGTGCCCGCAGAACTGCTCGACGGCAAGTTGATCGCCCAGACCATGCGCAAGCGGCTGCGTGCCGCGCGCGAACAACTCGGCAGCAAGACCATCCGCCTGGTCTCCGTCGAAGTCGGGCAGAACCCGGCGGCGGCGGTCTATCTGCGCAACCAGCAGCGTGCGGCGGCCGAGGTCGGCATCGAGATGGACGCACGCCACCTGCCGATCGGCACCAGTGAAACAGAGTTGATCGCGGCGATCGCGGAGATGAACCGGCAGCCCGAGGTCGCCGGCATCCTGGTGCAGCGGCCGTTGCCGCCCGGCATCGACCCGCGGCACGTGCAGTCGGCGATCGACCCGCACAAGGACGTCGAGGGCATGCATCCGGCCAACATGGGCGCGATCCTCTACCGCGAACCGCTGCTGCCGCCGTGCACCGCGGCCGCCGCGCAGCACCTGATCGTGGCCACCGGCATCGACCTGCGCGGCACCGAGACCGTGGTCGTCGGCCACAGCGAGATCGTCGGCAAACCGATCGCGGTGCTGCTGCTGCACCACCTGTCGACGGTGACCGTCTGCCACATCGGCACCAAGAAGCTCATCGACCACACGCGCCGCGCCGACATCCTCGTGGTCGCGGTCGGCAAGGCCGGCCTCGTGCACGGCGACATGGTCAAGCCCGGCGCGGTGGTGATCGACGTCGGCATCAACCAGGGGCCCGACGGCAAGATCGTCGGCGACGTCGACTTCGCGTCGACCCGCGAGGTCGCCGGCTTCCTGACACCGGTGCCGGGCGGCGTCGGGCCGGTCACGGTGGCGATGCTGCTGCGCAACACGCTGCGCGCGGCCGGCGCGACCGTCTGATGCGCCGGGTCACGCCACCGCCCACAGTTCGGGCTTGTGGAGTGCCGGACTACTCGGCCGCCACGGGCCAGGCCGCGCCGCCCGCGTCGGGCTGAGCCCGCGCCACCGGGTTCGGCCGCAGCCAGGCGTCGATCCAGACGACGCCGACCAGCAGCAACTCGACCGTGTAACCGATCCAGACCGCGTCGTGCAGTCCGGCCGAGAAGCCGTAGCTGTGCAAGCCGACCTGCAGCAGGTTGACGTGGAACCACGAGAACAGCACCACCATGCCGGTGATCGACGACCAGACCACGACGCCGAGGTCGCGGATCCAGCCCGTGAAGCGCGCGTGCAGCATCGCGATCTGCGACAGGCAGATCATCAGCGCACCGTTCTCCTTGGGATCCCAGCCCCAGAAGCGGCCCCACGAATCGTTGGCCCAGACGCCGCCCAGGATCGTCCCGACCACACCGAACACCAGGCTGAACGCGGTGACGCCGTAGACCATGCGCACGATCGCCTTGCTCAGGTTGTCCTTGGGCACGGCGATGCGCAGCACCCGGACCAGGACCCAGATGTTGGCCAGGAACGCCGCGAGCAACCCCGCGGCGTAACCGATGTTGATCGTGGTCACGTGCGTCGCCAGCCAGAAGTTGCTGTCGAGCACGGCCACCAACGGCTTCATCGTGTCCTGCGCGTCGGCGACCTCGAACAACCGCGCACACATCACCAACAGCGCGCCGAGGAACGGCCCCGCCGCCAGCGCCATGCGCCGCGGCACGATCCACTCGGCGACCCAGGCGACGAGCACCGACACGCCGGCGATGAACAGGAAGGTGTCGTAGAGGTTGGTGATCGGCGGCCGGCCGCGGATCACGCAGCGCAGCCAGATGTCGGCGACCAGCATCACCCAGGCGACCGCAGTGATGCCGAGCGAACCGTGCCACAGCAACTTGCTCTTCGGCAGCAACCAGCACGCCGCCGCCAGCACGAACGACAACAAGAACCAGTGGATCGCCTGGTAGTGCCAGGCCGAGCGGTAGTAGTAGCTCTCGAGTTCCACCTTGTCGTACTCGCCGCGCCGTTCGGCTGCAGCGACGACGGCGTCGCGATACCCGCGCAGTGCCGCCTCACGTTCGGCCGACGTCGACGCCACCAGCGCCTGCTGCAGTTTGCCGATCATCGCCACGTGCGCCGCCGGCGCGCCGCCACGCAGCGAGGTGTCGATGGTCTCGGCCAGCGAGTGCCAGGTGTCCGCGGTCTGTGCCGGCAACACCGGCGGCAACAGCAACGGTCCACGGTCGCTGCCGATCGCCTGCTCGAGGAACGACATGATCAACATCAGGTTGCCATGTTTGGGATCCTCGAACTCACTGCCCAGGCCGCGCACGAACGCGGCGAGCTCCGGAGCGCGCGCGACGATCTGGCCAAGGCGCACGCGGCTGCCGCCGAGCGCTTGCTGCAGCGCCTCGCCCTGCACCTCGACCTCGGCCTGGAACGCGTCGAGCTGCGTGTGCAACGTGTGGTAGACGCGCAGCTGGCTCCACAGCTGCACGATGTGCTCCTGCACCGGATTGCGGTTCTTCTGCTCGATGTCGGCGTACTTGCGGGCCAGTTCGCCGAGATTCTCGCCGACCGGCACGATCTGCGCGTAACTCAGGTACTCGAAGCCGAAGGTCTGCCCCTCGTTGGCGAAGCCCAGCGCGTCGAGCACGCCGGAATGCTCGATGCGGAACAGCGGGTAGTGCGCAGCCTGGCCAGGGTGACACCACACGTCGAGCAACCACTCGGTCGGTTCGAGGGTCACCTTGACGACCTTGCCGTCGTCGCCGAGGTACTGGTACTTGAGGTCGCGGCGGCCGTGCACGTGGTAGAGCGTGAACGCGGCCAGCGTCGCGAACGGCTTGACGCGGCCGTCGTGCTGCAGCGGCAGCGTCGCCATCGCGGTGACGGTCTCTTCGCTCCACGGCGTCGTGCGTTCCGGTTTGATGTCCAGTTGCGGCGCGGACCGGCTGCAACCGGCGAGCAACAACACCGCGAACAGGACCAGCGATCGGAGTGGCGTGATCATGACTTCAGTGCCTCGCGGGAGCTCGATTCGAGGAAACGCTGCAACTTGGTGCCGAAGTGCCAGACCAGGCCACAGGCGATGATGAAGCAGGCGATCGCCGGCCACATGTCGGACGGGTTGTTGGCGACTTCGAACACCGAATAGAACGGCGGCCCCCCACCCTGCTGCGGCCCCCAGTTGGTCTGGTAGAGCACGAAGCCGTCCTTGCGCAGGGGGTTGTTCATGTAGATCTGCTGCTGCCGCTCGCCGCGCGCTTCACGCACGGTGACGAAGCTGCGGAAGTCCTTCGGCGTCATCGTGCCCGGGTGGTCGAGCTTCTGGAACTTGTCCAGGCGCACCTCGAACGGCAGATCGAAGAACACGCGGCGCAGGTCCAACGCGTAACGCTGACCCTCGACCGTGAACGTGAACGGCAGACGCTGCTTGCTGAACGGGCGCCAATCGCGGCCGAACAGCGGGCTCTCGAACCGTTCACCCGTGCGGGCCGTGACGGTCACGTAACACCCGGCGAAGTTGGCCTCCCGTTCCTTGGCGATCTTCTGCTCACGCAGGAACACGCCGTCGACGACCGGAGTCAGGGCCTGCACCATCGGCCCCTTGGCGCTCGGCCAGCAGTTGTCGAGCCAATGATGCACGGTCACCGTGAACGGCAACCCATCCGCGGTCAGCGTCACCGCGCCGTCGCGCGCGCCGAGCAGCGCGGCTTCGGGCACGACCCGTTCCTCGACGGTGTCGCCGAGGTCGCGCAACAGCGCCAGTTCGTAGTCGTGGAAACTCACGAACGTCGACGCCTCGAACAGGCGGTCGCTGCTGTCGCTGCCGCCGCTCGGCGACTCGTAGAGCGCCAGGTGTCCCGAGTACGAGAACTCGAGCTTGACGAAGCCCGCGACCAGCAGGAACGCGATGCCGCAGTGCGTGATCAGCACACCGGCGTTGCGCCAGCGCCACTTCAGCCGCACGAAGCCGCCGACCAGCAGGTTGACGAACAGCAACGCCATCACCGGGTAGGCGCCGGGCAGCGGGATCACGAGTTCCCACGGCGTGCCATCCTGGCGCGTGAACAGCGGGTTGCCCCAGATCGACACCGGCAGCCGGGCCAGCACGAACCACGACTCGAAGTACTCTCGCTGCACGTCCCACAGGCCGCGGTTGACCTGGGCCAACGTGCCCAGCCACGTGAGCAGGCCGAGGATCACCAGCAACACGACCGCGAGCCGCATCGAAGCGAGCACCGCGAGCAGTTGTTGGCCGAGCGAACGCGGCGGCGCGACGGCGACGTCGGCCTTGGGGGAAACCTGCGCGGCGGCAGGATCTGCCATGACATCGGTCACATCGACCTCCGAAGGGAAGCACAGAACTCGCGGAAGGCCTTCACCTGGGACTCGACATCCGCGGCCGGGCCGACCAGCTTGACGAAGGTGATCGAGCCGCCGCCACTGAAGGCGGCGACCAGCAGACGCGCGTTCGGGATCTGCTTGCCGGTCATGCTGCGGAACTCGCCGCTGACGTCCATCAGCAGCCCCTCGCCGCCGAGCATCGGCAACTTCTCGAGATCCGCGAACTGCCGGTCGTCGAGCTGCCCCGCGGAGATCTCGCCGCGCCAGATGTCGAACATCTGCCGCGGCGTGCCGCCGAGCTGGCTGACGTAGACCTCACCATCGTTACCGAAGGTGTGGTGCAACAGGCGTGGCGTATCGGTCTTGGCGGTCCAGCCCGCGGGCACGGTGGCGGTGAACGGCGCCGCCCCGGCGTGCGCCGGAGTCGGCGGAGGCGTCGGCGCATGATTGGCAGGCAGCGGCCCCGCCGGGGCAACTTGGGCGGCACCCCCGGGGCTCGCGGGCCCGGTGCGGATCGACTGCGCCAGCGACAGGAAGTTCTCCTTCTCGGCCAGGACCACGTCGGCAGGTCCAGTGAACTTGAGCGTGCTGACGACGTCCCCCTGGGCGGCGAACACGATCAGCATCGCCTGGTCCGGTTTGCCGCCGATCGTGCCGGTGATCTCGGCGAGACGCGCCGGCTTGTCGCCGAGCATCGCCGCCGGCAACGACTCGGGCGTCGGCGCCTCGCTGCGGCCGGCCTGCTGCACGTACCAGCGCTGCATGTTCATCACCACGCCGCCGCCGACGCCGCCGGTCAGATAACACTCGGTGTCGGCGCGACCCACGACGCGGAACAGCAGGTCGCGGAATCGGGACGGTTGCGACGGCAACTGCTCCCAGCCGACCGGCACCGTCGCCTGCCAGCCGCTCGCCGCGCCGGTTTGGGTTCCGGTTCCAGCAGCGGCTCCGGCAGCGGCTCCGGCAGGACCGCGACGCACCGACTTTGCCAGCAAGAGGAAGTTGTCCTTCTGCGGCAGCACCTGGTTGGCGGGGCCCGTGAACTTCAGCGTCGTGACCACGTCACCTTGAGAACCGAACACGATCAGCATCGCCTGGTCCGGCTTGCCGCCGATCGTGCCGGTGATCTCGGCGAGACGCGCCGGATTGCCGCCGAAGTCGACCAGCGGCAGGGTCTCGGGCGCTGGCACCTCGCTGAGGCCGCCCTGGTCCACGTACCAACGCCGCATGTTCATGGCCACGCCACCGCCGACGCCCGCCGTCAGGTAACACTCGGTGTCGGGTTGACCGGCGACCCGGAACAGCAGTTCGCGGAACCGCGACGGCTGCGACGGCAGCTGCTCCCAGCCGGGCGGCACGGTCGCCGCCCATTCGCCGCCGGACTCCTTGGGCATCGACGAGGACATGCCCATGCGGTCCCGCAGCGGGACATCCCACTGGATCTGTCGCTGCTCCTTGTCCACCACTCGCGGCGGTCCGAACGCGGCTTCCTGCCTCGTGCAGGACGATGCAGCGAACAGGACGAGAACGGCGATCGCAGGAAGAACACGCATGGCAGTCGTGGGGCTTGGCATCGGCAGCATCGGCAGCTTCGAGTCAGGTGCGGCGACGGGCGTCGCAGTATAGGACCGGGACCGCTCTACGCTCCGTTACGGTGGGAACCTCCGCACAGGTTTCGAATTGCGGTCACCGTGCGACCGATTGGCTGTGCGCCGACCGACTTGCGCACATCGGCCCAATTCCCATCGGAGCTGTTCCCCGCCGTCCTGCGCGCCGGCTCACAACTTGCGCGTCAGCACGAAGCCGGCGATTTCGTGCATCGCCTGCCGAGCGGGACCTTCGGGCAGCGCCGACAACGACGCGCGCGCCTTGGCGACGCGCCGCTCGGCTTCCTGCATCGCGTACGCGACCGCGTGCTCGAGCGGGAACTCGGCGCGCAACCGCCGCAGCGCCTCGGCTTCGCTCTTGCCGAGCAGGGTGCGCAGCGCTTCGGCGCCACCGGGATCGCGCTGCATCAGGTACAGCAGCGGCAAGGTGATCTTGCCCTTGGCCAGATCGGTGCCCAGCGACTTGCCGACCACGCGTTCGTCGCCGTCGAGGTCCAGGCAGTCGTCGACGATCTGGAACGCGATGCCCAGTTCGATGCCGTACTCCTCGAGCGCGCGCAACCGCGCTTCGGCGCCACCGCCCTTCTGCTGGCCGATGCTGTAATGGCCGCCGAGCCGGCAGGCCGCGCCGTAGAGGCTCGCGGTCTTCTCGGCGATCACCGTGAAGTACTTGGCCTCGGTCCAGTTGAAGTCGAAGCGGTGCAGCACCTGGGTGATCTCACCCTGGCAGATCACGCGCACGGTCTCCGCGAGCCAACGCGCCGCGGTCGGATCGTGCAGCTGTACGGCCATGTGGAAGGCGCGGCTGTAGATGTAGTCACCGAGCAGCACCGCGACCTCGACGCCCGCCATCTGGTTCACGGTCGGCAGGCGCCGCCGCACGTTGGCGCTGTCGAGCACATCGTCGTGCACGAGCGTCGCGGTGTGCAGCAGTTCGACGACCTTGGCGACCGTGACGACGTCGTCACCCAGGCCGCCGCCGTGGGCCGCGCCACGCACCGCCATCCCCGCCAGGAACGTCAACACCGGCCGCAGCTGCTTGCCGCGATAACCCGCGATGTGATCGACGAGCGGCAGCATCTCGCGGTGGCCGGGCGCCAGGTCCTCGGTCAGCTCGCGATTGAGCCGGTCGAGCTGCGGCCGAACGAGATTCAGGATGTCGTGCAGCGGCAGGGTCTCGGTCACCGCCCGGCCCCGTCGTTGGTGTTGGGGCCGTCCTTGGGTGCCGGCGGCTTGTTGGAACCCGAGCCGTCCTGGGAGCCTTCCTGATTGCCGTCCTTGAGCCCGCGCTTGAACTCGGTGATGCCCGAGCCCAGCGAGCGGGCCATGCCGGGGAGTCGATGGCCGAACAGGAGCAGCACCACCACGAGGATGACGATCCACTCCCAACCGCCGGGGATACCAAACGCGATCATGATTGCTCCTGAGGAGGCGGGGATTATTGGCCCCCGTGGGTGCCACCGCCAGCCGCAGCCGGCGGAAGTTGCGCAACGCGGGCCATCACGGGGTCTTTCCCGAATCGCCGGAGTCCTGCTGCCGCAGCCAGTCCCGCCAGGCCGCCGGGTCGCCGCCGAGATCGCGCCCGACCAGCCGGACCAGGTTGTGGTGGCTGGTTTCGCGGATGTCGGCGTCGTCGGAGCCCATCGCCGCGATCAGCAGCCGCGCCGCTTCCAGCCTCGCCTTGGGGTTCTTGGCGGCCGTGCTGTTCGCGGTCGACTGACTGCCTTCGCTGTGCTGGCGGAACGCCTGCAGTACCCCGGTCAGGATCGTGTGCAGACGCAGCGATTCGCCCCACAGCAGCAGCACGTAGAGCACCAGCGCCGCGACGCAGGCGCGCAGCACGACGGTCTCGCCGAGGTTCTCGCGCAGCCAGGCGGCGCCGGGCAGCCAGGGTTCGAACAGCGCGGTGACCAGCACCCCCAGCAGGAACAGCGGGGTCAGCTGCCGGAACAGCGCGTCGAATCCGCCGGGGATCTTCACGGCTCGATCAGGCTCAGCCCTGGAGGATCTTGTGCATCGTCGCGCCGAGGATCGACGGCGTGTCGCAGACGTGCACGCCGGCGGCGGCCATCGCCGCCTTCTTCTCCTTCGCCGTGCCCTTGCCGCCGCTGATGATCGCACCGGCGTGGCCCATGCGCTTGCCGGGAGGCGCGGTGGCGCCGGCGATGAAGCCGACGACGGGCTTCTTGACGTAGCCCTTCATGAACTCGCAGGCCTCTTCTTCGGCGGTGCCGCCGATCTCACCGATCATGATGATGCCGTCGGTGTCCTCGTCGTCCTGGAACAGCTTCAGGCAGTCGATGAAGTCGAGCCCCTTGATCGGGTCGCCGCCGATGCCGATGCACGTCGACTGGCCCATGCCGGCGCTGGTGACCTGCCACACGGCTTCGTAGGTCAGGGTGCCGCTGCGCGAAACGATGCCGACGCGGCCGGGGCGGTGGATGTAGGCCGGCATGATGCCGATCTTGCAGCCGCTCTTGTCGGTGACCGGGGTGATGATGCCGGGGCAGTTGGGGCCGATCAGGCGCGACCGGCTGCCCTTCATGAAGTCCTTGACCATCGCCATGTCGGCGACCGGGATGCCCTCGGTGATGGTCACGACCAGATCCATCTCGGCGTCGACCGCCTCGCAGATCGCGTCGGCGGTGAACGCGGCCGGCACGTAGACCATCGACACGGTCGCGCCGGTGGCCTGCTTCGCTTCGCGCACGGTGTCGAACACCGGCACGCCTTCGATGACCTGACCGCCCTTGCCCGGGGTCACGCCCGCCACGACCTTGGTGCCGTAGGCGAGTGAGTTCTTGCTGTGGAACATGCCGGCTTCGCCGGTGAAGCCCTGACAGACGATCTTGGTATTGCCGTCGATGAGAACGCTCATGGTGTGCTCTTGGTGGTGGCTCGGTCGCTGGGTTGGCGGTGCAGGCTCAGGCGATCGCGGCGACGATCTTCTCGGCGGCCTCGTCGAGCGACTTGGCGGTGTGCAGGTCGAGGCCGGATTCCTGCAACAGCTTGCGGCCGAGCTCGACGTTGGTGCCTTCGAGGCGCACCACCAGCGGCACCGACAGGTTGACTTCCTTGGCGGCGGCGATGACGCCCTCGGCGATCGTGTCGCACTTCATGATGCCGCCGAAGATGTTGACCAGGATGCCCTTCACGTTGGCGTCGGAGAGCAGGATCTTGAACGCGTTGGTGACCTGCTGCTTGTTCGCGCCGCCGCCGACGTCGAGGAAGTTGGCCGGCATGCCGCCCTTGAGCTGGATCACGTCCATGGTCGCCATCGCCAGACCGGCGCCGTTGACCATGCAGCCGATGTTGCCCGACAGCGCGATGTAGTTGAGGTCGAACTTCTTCGCCTCGACCTCCTTGGGGTCCTCTTCGTTGAGGTCGCGCAGCTCCTGCACGTCCTTGTGCCGGAACAGCGCGTTGTCGTCGAAGCCCATCTTCGCGTCGAGCGCCTTGACCTCACCCTGCTCGGTGACGATCAGGGGGTTGATCTCGGCGAGCGAAGCGTCGAGTTCCATGAACGCCTTGACCAGGCTGCCGAGCAGCTTGGCGCCGGCCTTGGCCTGATCGCCGGTGAGGCCCAGGTGTTTGGTGATCGCACGCGCCTGGAACGGCAGCAGCCCCTTCACCGGGTGCACACGGTGCCGCGCGATCGCCTCGGGGCGCGTCGCGGCCAGTTCTTCGATGTCCATGCCGCCTTCGGCCGCGGCGATGATCACCGGCGCCTGGGCGCCGCGGTCCATCACCACCGCCAGGTACATCTCGCGCGCGATGTCGCTGCCGGCCTCGACGTAGATCGTCTTGACGATGCGACCTTCGGGCCCGGTCTGGTGCGTGACCAGCGCCTTGCCGAACAGGCCAGCGGCGACCTTCTCGGCGTCGGCGGCGCTGCGCACCAGCTTGACGCCGCCCGCCTTGCCGCGACCGCCGGCGTGGATCTGCACCTTGACCACGGCCAGGGGCAGCCCGAGGTCGGTGAACGCCTTGCCGACTTCTGCGGCGGTCTTGCAGACGATGCCCTTGCTCACGGGCACGCCGAACTTGGCCAGCAGCTGCTTGGCCTGATACTCGTGGATGTTCATGGGCGGTAGAGGGCGAGCACCTTAGCGAGCGCCCCCTACCGAGTCGAACACGGGGCCGGGGTTTTGCCACCGCGAACCGCCACGGGCCACGGCGCCCCGTACATGCCACTGGCCCGCTCGCGCGGGCCAGTGTTCACCGTTGCTGTTCCTCGACTCAGCGGCGCGCCGTCGCGGGCAGTTCGACCATGGCCTCGTGCTGGCCGTTGGCGGCGAACAGCTCGTGGATCTCCTTGACCACGTCGCGGTCCTGGATGGCGACCTCGACCGCCGCACCGCTCTCGAACACCATGTCGTTCTCGAGCATGCGCTGGGCGACGTCGAGACGCTTGCGCACCGTGTTGATGACTTCCTTGGCCTGGCTCAGCGCCGTGCTGTCCAGATCGAAGCGTTGGCTGTTGGCGGTCAGCGCCTTGACCTGCTCCTGCTGGGTCTTGAGCGCACCCACCTGATCGGCCAGGGCTTCGCGCTCGGTGCGCACCGCGTCCAGCCGCTGCTGGGCCGCTTCGACCGCGCGGCTCTGCCGCTCGATCAGCGCCCGCTTGGCCTTGAGGATCGCCATGTTGTTGACGTAGCTGTCCTTGGTGCGCTGCAGGTCGTACTGCATGCGCCGACGAGCGCCGAAGTCGGCCGCCAGCTGCACCTCGGTCTCGCCGTTGCCACTCAGCAACCGGGCGCCGACCTTGAGCTTCTTCTCTTCGCTGTCGACGGCCTTCTCGAGGTGCTGCACGGAGCGCTGCAGTTCTTCGAGTTCGACCTCGGCGCGGGCGACGTCCTTCTTGCAGGTGTCGATCTGCGGATCGATCTGCCGGATCAGGTTCTCGGCCCGCTTGATCTCGATCTCGACGGGAATCTGGCCGACGACCTCTTCGCGCACCGACTGCGCCATCGTCGACACGTAGCTCGGGAAAGCGGTGCCCAGGAACAGGAATCCAGCCCCACCCAGCACCGCACCGGAGAGGATCACCCACTTGAAGGTCTTGCAGATCATTTCGTACTCGTTGGTAGGGAGACGGGAGCCGATGTGGCTCCAACACCCCACCTTGCGCAACGAGCCACCGACTATTCGCGGCCGGTCCTGATTTTCGCAGACCACCCCGGTGCCAATGGCCTGCTCGCTCTGTTCACGGTGCCGCGCACCGATCCGACTGCCGATCCGCGCGCGGGCCGCGGCCAAGATCAGGGGCCCAAGACAGGGGGCCCGGACAGGGGGCCCGGACAGGGCACCGGATCAGGCGCGCGAACGCCGCAACTCGGTCACGGTCGACCGCAGCAGACGATCGCGCAGGTCTTCGAGCGTCGGCGATCTGGCCAGGTCGTCACGCACCTGCAGGTCTTCGAGCACGGCGTTGCAGTAGGGGCACTGGCTCTCGGTCAGGTGGAACTTCACGAACTCGGCCGCACCACCGGCCAGACCACCCTGCAGGTAACTCTGCAACAGGTGCGGGTGTGGGCACGAGATGCGCTCTTCGCGCCACACGGTCGCCACGGTGAAGGTGACCTGCGGGTCGATGTCGTCGTCGGCGGTCATCGTGCCCCCGGTTGCCACAGACCGATGAACAGGGAATGGTTCGGATCGGCCTGGCGGGCCAGCCCGCGCAGGCGTTCGACGGCACGAAACTTGATCCCCGCGACGGACTTCTCGTCGGCGATACCGAAGCGCGCCGCCGCGTCCTTGTTGCGCCCGCCGATCACGAACAGGTACTCGAGCACCATCAGCTTGCCGAACTCTCCGGCCTGCCAGAGCTCGCCGACGTGCTGCCGAAGGATATCGACGAGCACCTTACGCTGCCGGCCGCCGACCTCACGCTCCACCACCCTCTCCTTGGGCGCGACGGTGCCTTCGTGGGGCATGTTCTCGAGCCACAGCTGGCTGCGGTCGGCGTCGTCGTCCGGCTTGCCCGGCACCAGGGCGATCTTGTGCTTGCGGTAGTGGTCGATCACCCGGTTGCGCGCAATGCCGAACAGAAACTGGTCGAGCGTGTAGGCGGAGTCGAAGCCGGCGATGCCGCGCACGGCGCCGAGGAACACGTCCTGCGTCAGGTCCTCGGCGGTCTGGTGGTTGCCGACGTAGCGCTTGACGTAGAAGTAGATGCGCCGGAAGAAGTCGTCCTGCAGCGACGCCCACGCGCTCTCATCCATGCGCTGCAGGCTGGCGATGTCGTGGGGCCGTTGGGACATTGCTGTCGGATCCTAACACCTGTGCATGCGGTAGGGCACGTGTGGGCCGGCTGCTCGGCTCGGGTAGATCGCGTGGCACCTTCAGGCAGCAGACAACACGCCGAGCACGGTGACCACGATCAGCACGATCAACGCCAGCACGACCAGCAGGCCGATCAACCGCGCCAACAAGCCGAGGATGGTGAACGGCAGGCGCAGCAACCACATGCCGCCCTTGCCCGTGAAGCTGGCGATGCCGCGGATCGGCAGGAGCAGCACGCGACTGATGGCCTCGAAGACCGCGAACAACACGCGCACGAAGCCGGCGACGAGCCCACCAGACCGCCCTTCGGGCACCCACGGCATGCCGTAGGGGCTCTGGCTGGGGTCGCGCATGCCGGTCCGCAAACGGTCGGGAAGTGGCGGCGGCTCGGTGGCGCCGGCCGCCGGCCGAGTGCCCGGGACCGGCGGTGGCAACGTCGCGCCGCGCGGCAACATCAGGCTCTCCCCGAGCGCGACCGGCGCGCGCAGGGCGCGCAGCAGCTCGGTGACGCTCTGGAAGCGCGCCTCGGCGTCCTTCGCCAAACAGCGCCGCACCACGGCGATGTCGGCGGGCAGCGCCGATGCGGGGAACTCGGGCTCGGCCACCTCGTGTTTGCGCAGCACTTCCCACTCCGAGTCGCCGCGGAACGGCACGTCGCCGTACAAGCACTCGAACAGGATGATGCCCAGGGAGTAGACGTCGCTGCGCGCGTCGCCGCGACGCTGCAGCATCTCCGGCGCCATGTAGTACGGCGTGCCGCGACCGAAGCTCAGCGAGTTGCGCGACACCGACACCAGCTTGGACAGACCGTAGTCGCCGACGCGCGCGACATCGCCCTTGAGGAAGATGTTGGCCGGCTTGAGGTCGAAGTGCACCAGCGAGTGATCGTGCAGCGCCTGCACACCCCGGGCCGCCTGGACGAACACGTGCAGGGCCTCGTCGCGCGTCATCGTCCCCTGCTGCAGCCGCTTCTGCAGGGTCTCCTGCCCCGCGTAGCTCATCACCAGGTACGGGATGCCGTCGACGACTCCCTTGTCCTCGATCGACACGAGGTTGGGGTGATCGATCTGCGCGAAGTACTGCACCGTCTCGATCTCGCGGCCGATCGCGTCGCGCACGGTCTCGTCGTCGACCTTGAGGAACTTGATCGCGTAGTCCTTGCCGATCGACTCCTTGCGCGCCTTGAACACCAGCCCGAACATGCCGCCGCCGAGCTTGTTGACGATTTCGAAGCCGGGCACGTAGCCGGGCTTCCGGTAGTTCCGATAGAACGACTCCCAGTCGACGCGCACGGCGGGTGTGGCGGCGGTCGGGTCGAGGCGAGGGGCTTCCATCGGGTCGGTGATCCTACAGGAGGAAGAAGATGGCTGGCACGGCGACGCCGGCGAGCAGCCCGGAGAACCGCAGGCGACCGGTCATGTAGCCTCGGGACATGCGGTCGAGCCAGCCGACGAGCACGGCCAACAGGCACCAGACGACCGCCGTACCGCCGTATTTGATCGCCGTCGAACGTTCGAGCATGCGCAGGTTGCGCCGTAGTTGCCGCTCTGCAGCCGACAACTGTTGTGGCTCCTCGGCGATCCACAGCGTCGTCTGGTAACTGCTGCCGAACTCGTGCTCGCGCTCACGATCCTCGCGGTCGACGAGCCGCACCACCTGGCCGAGCGGCACGTCCCGCAGCCAGCGCCGCACCGCTTCGCGGGTCAGGATCTCGGGCACCCAGAAGGGCCGGTCCATCTCGACCGTGCGCTGGGCCCGTTCGGCCAGTTCGCTGCGCACCTGCTCCTCCACCTTGCGGCGCGCCGAGGCCAGGGCCTCGGCCGAGCTGAGCTCGGGCTCGCCGCGCACCGCCACCGCCGCGGCCTGCAGGGCCACCGACAGGTCCTGTTGCGGAGCAGCGACGCAGAGGCAAGGGAGCAGCAGGAGTGCGAGCATTTGGCGACCTCGTGTGGGTTGGTCCCGCCCTACGGCGTCGCCCCCGACTATTCGCGAGCGGGGCAGATTCTGGCGCCGGCGCCCCCCGGGCACCGGCCGACCCTTCAGGTCCCGGCTCGCCACGGCAGCAGGACGAAGCTGACGCCCCCCGCCTCGACGATCTGCCCCGCGTCGACCGGGTGCTCGCCGCGGAACGGCGCCCCGTCGATCTTGCCGCCGGCGGCGCATGCGACCCGCATCTGGCCGGTGTTGGTGGCGAACAGTTCGACCTCGGCGGTCGCGCTGCCGACCCGGACGTGACAGTCGCGGCCCGGCCCCAACAGCAACCGGCCGTCCTTGCCCCGATCCTTCATCAGCAGCACGCGGTCGGTGCCGGCTACCTGGAAGGCTCCCTGCAGCTGCACCATCGCCGACAACGAGCGCGCCGACGGCAGGCTGTAGACGAACGTCAGAGCCGAGCCGAGCTGCACGCGATCTCCCGACACCAACGGTCGCGTGGTCACCGGCTCGTTGCCCACCCGCACTTCGCCTTCTTCGGCGACGACGACGTCCTGCATGCCGCCGTGGAACGACAACGATCGGCGGATCGTCGCGTGCCGCCCGGCGAGGTTGGCCAGCACGGGGAGGTCGGCGCGGGTCTGCCGGACGTTGCCGATCGAGACGCTCTCACCACGCAGCACCAGGCATTCGCCGCCCTCGTCGACTCGCAACAGGAAGGAGCCCTCGAGCCCCTGGGCTTTCGCCAGACTCTGTTTCATGTCGTAGATCCGGGTGCGCAGCAACGCGGGCGTCGGTGGCAACTCGGCCAGTTTCTGCTGGGCGCCGCCGTAGTCGCGTTCGCGGGCGAGTGCACCGGCGCGCGACAACGCCACCTCGTGACGGTTGAGCTCGGCCAGCTCGGCGCGCAACGCCCGAACCTCGGTGGCGTCGCTGTCGCAACCCGCCGCGGCCTCGCACAGGCGCATGGCTTCGCCGAGGTCGCGCTCGTCGAGGCTGGCGCGGGCCTGCTGTGTCAGTTCCACGGCCATCGAACGCGCCGCGACCACGTTCGCGCGCAGCGTGCCCGCCCAGCGGCGGAACATGTCGTCGATGTCGGCCAGCTGTTCGAGCAGGTCGGCCGTGCGCTCGGCGGCAGCGAGTTCGCCGCGCGCGACCGACGCTTCGGCCAGCGAGTGCAGACGATCGGTGACTTCGGCGAAGCGCGCGTCGAGACGGTCTTCGGCGAGCAAGGCGGCGCGCAACGGCAACCAGGCTTCGATCGACCTGGCCAAGGCCGGGGCATCGCCCGCGTCGGCAGCGACCCGGGCCTGCTCCCACAACTCCAGCCCGGCGATCTCGGCCTCCACTGCCGCTTGCAGGCGTTGCAGTTCTTGGTGGTCACCCTGCACCTCGCGCAACGCGGCGAGACGACGCAGACAGTGACGCACCCCCTCGATGCCCGACGCCGCGCGCCCGTGCAGAGCGACGCGGATCTCATCGACCCCGCGGTCGACCACGGCCATCCTGGCCCGGACCTCGGCGAGCAACTGCCGCGCATCCTCACCAACGCGCGTCGGGCCGGCCAGAGCCGCGGCGAACGACGCCGCTTCGGTCAGGCGACCGTCACGCGCTGCCGCACGGGCCGCGGCCAGGCGCTCCTGACGCGCCGACAAGCCCTGCTCGACCAGGCCGAGTTCGCGGCGGGCAGCCTCGTGCAGCGGCTGCTCGACCAGCAACTGCCGCAAGGTCTGCTCGGCGGCCTCCAGATCGCCGGCGGCGACCGCTCCTTGTGCAGCTGCCATGCGCTCGATCGCGGCACCGACCGATTGCACCCGCAGCGAGGCGCCTTCGGCCACAGCCGCGGCGCCGATGGCCCGCGCGGCGGCGGCGACCTCGTTCCAAGCCGGCGCGGCTTCGGACGACGTGCCCAGCGATTCCGCCAGCTGCAGCGCACCGAGCAGCGCCGACACGTCGGCATCGGCGGCGAAACCGGCAGCGGCCGTTGCCAAGGCGCGAGCGGCCGGCAGGTCACAGGAGGTGAGTTCCCGACGCAACGCCCGCTGCAACGGCAACGCCTGCTGCGCCTGGTCGGCAGGCGAGAACAGCTTGGCCGTGCCGACGTGACTTCGCCACAACGCCAGTGCACCGACGAGATCGCCATCGGCCAGCGCCGCTTCGATGCGTTCGCGTACGTCTTGACTGAGCCTGGGCAACAGTTCGGCCCGCAGCGCACCAAGCCCGGCGGCATCGCCGTCCAAAGCCGCGGCGCGCCGCCACGATGCTTCCGCAGCCGAAAGATCACCCTGCCGCAGGTTGCTGCTGGCGATCGCCAACGCCTCACGCGCCCGGCGCTGCAGGTCGGCGAGTTCGTGCTCGAGCTTCTCGACGTCGGCCGCCGCAATCTCTGCCTTGCGTTCGCGCAACTGCGAGGCAGCCGCCGCGGTGCACCCGCGGCCGAGCAACGCGCGGATCTCTTCGACGTGCTGCTGGCGACGGTCCAGGCCCACCTGAAGGTCGCGGCGGCGAGACTCGACGGCGGCGACCAGTTCGGACTGATCGGGATGCGGCGACAGGGTCTGCAGGCGGCGCAGGATGCCAGCAGCGCCATCGGCGTCGTCCTGGTCGAGGCGCCGCTGCGCCCGAACGAGCAACTGGCGACGGGCCTGATCACGCAGTTCCTCCGCGCGGCGGTCACCGGCGACGACCGGATCGAGCGCGAACTGCAGGGCGTCCTCGAAGCGCTGCTCCCGCAGCGCCTTCCTGGCTTTCGCCAGCCTGATGAATCGGTCGAACATGCGGACAGGTCGGCGCCGGGCGCGACAATGCTCCCGGGCGGGGCACGCTAACGCAGGCCGTCGCAACTATTGCCAAGTGGCGCAGAGTCCGCCATCCCCGGCGCCCGCCTGGGCCCGCCGCAGGCACGACTCGGCCATCACCAGGAAGGCCTTGCGATCGCCGATCTCGCTCGATGGCACGGCCGCCAGACCACAGGCCGGATCGAGTTCGACACCACCCAGTGGGCGCTGGCGCAGCGCCGCCAACATGCGCCGGGCGAGCACCTCGGCGCCATCCGGGCCCGTTCCCGGCAACAGGAACAAGAACACGGTCGGCGCGAACCGCGCCAACACGTCGATGTCGCGGCACTCGTTGAGGAACACCCCCGCGACCTCGGCCAGCGCCGCGCGACGATCGTCGTCGTCGGCCTCTTCGAGGCCACGACCGACGTCCAACAACAACAGCGACAGCGGCTGATGGAAACGGATCGCGCGCTTCCATTCCTCGTCGAGCTTGAGCGTCGCGTAGGGACCGTCGAGCAGGCCGGTCTCCGGATCCTGCAACCTGGTCAGCAACGACACATCACTCTCGAAGCGCAGCAACCGCTGCAGCGTCGATTCGCCGCCGCCGCGCGCGGCCAGGTCGGCCTCGACCTTCTGCAGCAGTTGGTCGACCGTCGGCCGCCGGCGCTCGTTGCGCACCGCCAGCAGGCCCGCCCCATCCAACTTGTGGGTGCCGGTGTCGTAGGTCAGCGCACCGTCGGCCAGGCAGAACCTGGCGAGTTGCGCGCCAACCGGGTCGTCGTGGTCGACGATCACGAATACCCGCACGCCCTTGTTGGCCTTGAGCACACGCACCCCGCTGAACACGTGGCCGTGCGGCAACTGCTCTGCTGCATCCCCGGCCCGGGCATCGATCAGCACCAGGTCGCCGCTGGCGACCCCCGCGAGCGCTCCGTCGACCGGAGGTTGGCCCAGCAAGGCCTGCGCAGCCGCCAAGACGTCGGCGCGCGTGCCGACCCAGAACCACCGCAAAGGCTCGCTCATGACTCCTCCAAAGCCGAACGCACCGCGTCGGTCAACTGCTCGTTGCTGTAGACGCTCTGCACGTCGTCGTTGTCCTCGAGCGCGTCGATCAACTTGAGCAGACGGGTCGCGACGTCGAGGTCGGCCACGGTCGCCGACTGCGTGGGCACGTAGGCCAGTTCGGCCGAGACCAGGCGCACGGCGCGTGCGTCGAGGCCGGCCTTGACGTCGGCGAAACGCGTCATGTCGCAGAGGATCTGGAACTGCCCACCCTGCGGCACCAGGTCGTCGGCACCGACCTCGACGACGACCTCGAGCAACTGCTCCTCGGTCAACGGCGGCGGCGGGTTCTTGGAGCCGTGCCCGGATTGCGGATCGACCACGAAGCTGCCGCGGCGATCGAACATCCACGCCACCGAACCCGTGGTGCCGAGGTTGCCGCCGTACTTGTCGAGCGCGATGCGCACGTCGGCGGCCGTGCGGTGCCGGTTGTCGGTCAGGATGTCCATCACGATGGCGACGCCGCCCGGCCCGTAACCCTCGTAGACGATCTCCTCGTAGTTGCCGAGATCGCCTTCGCCGGTGCCCTTCTTGATGGCGCGCTCGATGCCGTCCTTGGGCATGCCGAGCACCCGCGCCTTGTCGACCGCGAGCCGCAGTCGCGCGTTCATGTCGAGGCTGCCGCCCTGCCGCGCGGCGACCGTGATCATGCGCGACAACTTCGCGAACGTCTTGGCCCGCTTGGCATCGACCCGGTCCTTGCGAAACCGGATGTTCGCATACTGGGAGTGTCCGGCCATCGATCGAAGGCTACCGCACGAGAGGCCCGCGCCGGGAGGAACAAGGCGCCGCCACGAGGGTCGATGCGGCGCAGAGATGCGCGGGCGACGGTCTGCCCGTTCGCTGGGGCAACGCGAGGCGTGAACAGAATCGGCCCGACCCGAACGGGCCCGACTCGATTGGCCCGACTCGCAAAGGGCCGACAGGGCGGGCGTGACCGCCAGGATCAGCGCTTGCTGAACTGAGTCGAACGACGCGCCTTGTGGCGGCCGTACTTCTTGCGCTCGACCTCGCGCGAATCGCGCGTCAGCAGGCTGTGCTCACGCAGCAGCTTGTCGAAGTTCCCGTTCTCCTTGAGCAGCGCGCGGGCGATGCCCAGGCTGACCGCGCCGGCCTGGCCTGTGATGCCACCGCCGGTCACGTTGGCCCAGATGTCGTAGCTGTCACGCGTCTCGGTGACCAGCAGGGCATGCAGCGCCACGCGGCGGGTGTCGTCAGTCACGAAGAACTGATCGAACTCCTTGCCGTTGATCACGAACTTGCCGGTGCCGGCCTTGATGCGAACGCGCGCCGAAGCCGTCTTGCGTCGGCCGAGACCCCAGATGTACGGGTTGATGACTGCCACTTGTTTCCTCGTTGGTTGTCCCGAATGAGCTCTTGCCGGAATTAGCCCTACCTGAATCAGTTCTGCGTGAATCAGAGGCTGGCGATCGTCGGCTTCTGGGCGACGTGCGGGTGCGCCTCGCCGCGGTAGACCTTGAGCCGGCTGATCATCTTGCGCGCCAGACGGTTCTTCGGAAGCATGCGTCGCACCGTCAGGCGGATGAGTTCGTCGGGGGCCTTCTCGAGGTAGTCGCCCAGAGTGACCACACGCAGACCACCCTGGTAGCCGGTGAAGTAGGTGTACTCGCGCGTCTTGGCCTTGTTGCCCGTGACCTTGACCTGACCGGCGTTGACCACGATCACACCCTCACCGACCAGTTGGTGCGGCGTGTAATCGGGGCGATGCTTGCCCATCAGGATCGTGGCGATCTCGGTGGCCATGTGGCCCAGGGTGCGCCCCTTGGCGTCGACGACGTGCCACGTGTTCATGGCAGCCTGGTGGGTCGCAACGGTCGCAAGAGTCGTCTTCGTCATGGCAGAACTCGATACCTCGGCTCCCTGCCGGCGGGGCAGGCAGCGCGGATGAAGGGCGAGAATCCTAGCGAGCGCATCACGGGAGTCAACGCGGAATTCGCCGCGCGGCCGGCCCGGCTCGGCCGCCGATCGCCCCCTTCCGGACCATCACATCTCGCGGATGCTCATGGTGTTGGTGAGGCCTGACTGCCGGATGGTGCCGGCCACCTGGACGATCCGGTCGCCAGGCTTGATCAGACGCTCCTCGCGCATGATGCGGTCGCCGTTCAGGGTCAGCTCATTGCTGGTGCGGCCGGGCGGAATCTTGCGGGCAACGATGCCCCAGATCAGGGCGAGCCGCTGCAGCGCACGCTGCGAAGGGGTCAGCGCGACGATGTGCGTCGGCGGCCGCTCGCCGGCCAGGATCCGGGCGGTGGTCCCGGTCTCCGTGTAGACCGCGATCAACTTGGCGTCGGCCTCGTAGGCGGCGTAGGCCGCGGCGCGCACCGTCGCCAGCGTCACGGTCGAAGCCGCGCCGGTCCGGCGGCGGCGCTCGCCGGGCCGGGCGTAGACCTCGCGCTCGGCAGTGCGCACGATCTTCTCCATGATCCGCACGCTGCGGATCGGGTGTTTGCCCGAGGCAGTCTCGCCCGAGAGCATCACTGCCGAGGTGCCGTCGTAGATCGCGTTGGCGACGTCGGAGGCCTCGGCGCGGGTCGGCCGCGGGTTGATCACCATCGACTCGAGCATCTGCGTCGCGGTGATCACGGGCTTGCGCGCCGCGTTGGCCATCTCGATCAGGCGCTTCTGCACCGGCGGCACGGCCTCGGCGCCCATTTCCACGCCCATGTCGCCGCGCGCCACCATCAGGCCGTCGGCGACCTCGAGGATGCTGGCGGCGTAACGCACCGCTTCGGGACGCTCGATCTTGGCGATGATCAGCACGTCGGACTTGCGACGATCGACGTGGCGACGCAGCTCGAGCACATCGTCGGCCGAACGCACGAACGACAACGCGACGAAGTCGACCTCTTCGTTGATGACGCAGTCGAGGTCCTTGAGGTCCTTGCTCGACAGGCAGCTGGCCGAGACCTTGCTGCCGGGCAGGTTGATGCCCTTGAACTGATAGAGCAGGCCGCCGTAGACCACTCGCGCGTGGATGCACTCGCCCTCGACCTTGAGCACGCGCAGCTCGAGGTTGCCGTCGTCGAGCAGCACCCGCTCACCGACACGCACGTCCTTGGCCAGACCGCGATAGCCGGTGCCGATGCGCACGCTGCCATCGGTGGCCATCTCCCCCACCACGCCCGGGGTGACATCGATGACGATGTCCATGCCGCGCTTGAGGTAGATCGGCTCGGCGTTGCGCAGCTTGCCGACGCGGATCTTGGGGCCCTGCAGGTCAGCGAGGATGCCGACGGCGCGCCCGAGTCGGCGCGCGATCGTGCGCACGCGTCGCACCGTGATGGCGATCGTCGGATGATCGGCGTGCGCGCAGTTGATGCGGAACACGTCGACCCCGGACTGGATCAGCTTGGCGACGGTCGAATCGGTGTTCGAGGCAGGTCCGAGGGTCGCGACGATCTTCGTGCGGTTGTGCCACACCATTCACTGACTCCGAAGTTCATGGAGCAGTGCCGGGGCGCCACTTGCTGCCGCCAGCACCAGAGGGGGCAAGTGTTGTATCGAGCGCTTGCGGCGAGTCGAACCAAATCCCGCTGCCGCCGCGAGGATGCGCGCGTCAGACCGTGAGAACCAACCGAATCTCGTCTACTGCATGACCGCGAACACGGTCACCAGGGCCATCTGCTCGCAGCGGCAGATCAGGCGCCGAAGGTGTCCTTGTTCTTGTCCCACCACTCCTGCCAACGCTGCTGCGCCCGCGCGCGCGCGTCCTTGCTGCCGGTGGCCTCGAACGGCAGCTTCTGGCCGGTCAACTCACGCAGCGAACGCCACGCCGTGTCGCGCACGTTCTCGTCGCCGTCACCGAGCGCCACGAGCAACGCATCGACTGCGTCTGCGTGCTTGAACTCACGCAGCACTTCGACCGTGAGCCGACGCACGAACGCGTCGGGATCCCGCGCCAACGGCAACAGGTGCGGCAACACCGCGGGCTCCTTGCTGCGCACCAGTTCGTCGACGGCCTCGAACCGCAACGCCGGGTCGCTCGAGCCGAGCTTGGCGACGAGCGCCTGCAGCGCCGGTGACAATCCGCCGGCGGCAGCCGGATCCGGAACGGCGACCTCGGGCGGCGGCGCCGCTGCCTCCGCGACGCTCGGCATCGTGGCCGCGGTGCGCAGTTCGGCGATCGCGACTGCCTGCCGCTGCAGCTGCTGGCGCAGGTCGTCGAACAACGGCCGGTAGTCGATCGACGCAGCGTCGCGACGCTGTTGCTGTTGTTGCACGTTGGCGAGCCCCTGCCGCAGTTGCTCGAGCAGTTGGCGGTCCTGTTCTCCGGCGGCGATCAGGCCGCCCTCGACCACACCGAGCCGCTCGGACAGGCCGTCGATGTCCGAACGGCGCGCCGCACCGTCGAGCGACATCGAAACCGCCTGCAGCACCTCGCCACCGGCGCCCAGCCGCTGCAGCACCTGCTCGTGGTTGGTCTGCGCAGCCAGATCGACGTCGGCGACCTTGCGGTCGAGATAGATCGCGACGGCGGCCAGGCCCGCCAGCATCGCCACCGCCACCGTGAGCAGCCGCCCTTCGCCGCTCGCGGCGCTGCGGGCCGCGGCGCCGGCCCCCGGCTGACCGCTGGCGCGCAAGGCGCTCAGACAGCAGGCGCCGACGACCTTGCCCGAGAACGGCACGGCCGCCTGGGTGGCGAGATCGACAGCGGGCACCGAGGCCCCGCACAGGTCACAGAACACCACTTCGACTTCGTTGGGCTGCATCGGATGCCTCGCAGGTGCAGGAGAGGGGTTGCGCCCGGCCGATGCTACCGCCTCGGCGCCGTAATGGGCCTTTCGTCCTGCAACTTGGGATCCTAGGCGCGCCAGCGGCGGCGGTCACCGTACCGCGGCGACATCTGCGGCGACCCCACCCGGCGGGCCCACGACACCGGGCACATCGCGCCACCGGCACCGAGCCGACCCGCGCCTCTCAGCCGAGCAGCTTCTTGAGCGCCTCGACCCGGTCGGTGCGCTCCCAAGTGAACTCGGGACGCCCGAAATGGCCATAGGCCGCGGTGCGACGGCAGCGCGGCGTCTTGAGTTCGAGATCGCGCACGATCGCGGCGGGGCGCAGATCGAACACCTTGCGGATCGCGTCGATGAGCTTGTCCTCGTCGACCTTGCCCGTGCCGAAGGTATCGACGCGGATGCTGACGGGCTGGGCGACGCCGATCGCGTAGGCGACCTGGACCTCGCAGCGGTCGGCATGACCAGCGGCGACCACGTTCTTGGCCACCCAGCGCGCCGCGTAGGCGGCCGAACGGTCGACCTTGCTCGGGTCCTTGCCGGAGAAGGCGCCGCCGCCGTGACGGCCCATGCCACCATAGGTGTCGACGATGATCTTGCGGCCGGTGAGGCCCGCGTCCGCCTTGGGGCCACCCTCGACGAACCGCCCGGTCGGGTTCAAGAACCAACGCGTGTTGGCATCGACCATGTTCGCCGGCAGCACCTCGAGCGCGACGGTCTTGAGCGCCTGCTGCAGTTCTTCGGTGGCGACGTCGGGGCGGTGCTGGTGCGAGATCACCACCGTGTGCACGCGCACCGGATTGCCCTGCTCGTCGTATTCGACGGTCAGCTGGCTCTTGGCGTCGGGACGCAGGAACTTGAACCGGCCGCTCTTGCGGGCCTGGGCCAACGCCTCGAGGATGCGGTGGCTGAAGTGGATCGGGAACGGCATCAGCACGTCCGTCTCGCGGCACGCGTAACCGAACATCATGCCCTGGTCACCGGCACCCTGCTCCTTGCTCTGCGAAGTCGTCGCATCGACGCCGAGCGCGATGTCGGCCGACTGGCGCTGGATCGAGGTCAGCACCGCACAGGAGTTGTGGTCGAAGCCGATCTCGGGGTCGTCGTAGCCGATGTCGCGGATCACGGCGCGCACGACCTCCTGGAAGTCGACCTGCGCCTTGGTCGTGATCTCACCGGCCACCACAACGAAGCCGCGCGACACCATCGTCTCGCAGGCGACGCGCGACTCCGGGTCCTGCGCCAGGATGGCGTCGAGGACCGCATCCGAAATCTGATCGCAGACCTTGTCCGGATGTCCTTCGCTGACAGATTCGCTGGTGAAGAGGCGCAGTTCCTTGCTCATCGGGTGCAGTTCGGCTAGCGTTTGTTCTTACGCGGCGGCGCAAGTCGCCGACGCCGCCCACCGGCGCACCGGTCATCCGGCCGCATTTGGGCGGGCGAATGCTAGCGAGCCAACCCCGGAAAACACGGCCAAAAGGACGTCGGACCCGGGGGAATGCTGCAACCCGATAGACACCTGGGACTACGAGCAACCGGGACACCACCACCGGCGAGGCATCCCTGCGCGCCGGCTCCCACACCACCACCACCACCACACCCCTGCACGGAGGCCGACTGCCCCATGCGTGTTGCCGCCCCCCCGATCCACCGCTCCGCGGTCGGATTCACCATTGCTGCCCTGGGCCTGCTGCTCGTGCTGGCGCTGCTGCGCTAGCCGTCGCCACGCGGCCCACCGTCAGCCGTCGACACGAGCTCGCGTCACCACCGCGCACTCGCCGTCCGGCCGCCGAGCCGCCTCACCACCTGAACGCTCGCGTCGGGCGCGCTGACCGACGACGATCGCCGGCGTGAAGTTCCACGTCCTCGACGCCCAGCGCATCATCGAGACCGTCGCCAAGCTGCGCGACCGGATCCGTGAGCGCTTTCCCAAGGCCAGCCTCGGCAGCGTCGCCGAAGAACTGCTCGACCACGCCCGCGCCCACGCCGCGCGCAGCGCCGCGATCCGGCGCCCCAGTTGGCTGTTGCGTACGATCTCGATCGGCCTGTGCTGCTGCGCGGCGCTGACGCTGGCGACGCTCGCCGCTTCGGTGCGGCTGCGCGTCAACGACGAGTGGCAGCTGTCCGACATGGTGCAGACGCTCGAGGCAGGCATCTCGATGCTGTTCTTCCTGGGCGCAGGCGCGGTGTTCGCGCTCAGCCTGGACCTGCGCCGCCGGCGTCGGCGCTGCCTCGAGGCACTGCACGAACTGCGCGCCATGGCGCACATCGTCGACATGCATCAGCTGACCAAGGACCCCGAACGCCTGCGTCAGCCGGGACCGGACACGTCGTCCTCGCCCAAACGCACGCTGTCGCCGTTCGAACTGTCGCGTTACCTCGACTACTGCTCGGAGATGCTGTCGCTGATGGGCAAACTCGCCGCGCTCTACGCCCAGGGTTTCCCGGATGGCGAAGCCGTGCAGGCGGTCGACGAGGTCGAGGACCTGACCACCAACCTGTCGCGCAAGATCTGGCAGAAGATCATGATCCTGGAGTCGCGCGCCGAGGACGCCAGTTGAGCACGCCGCAGTTGCGCACCTCGCTGTGGTTGCAGGAGGTGAAGGGCCAGGAGAGCCGCCCGTCGCTGCCCCGACAGATCGACGTCGCCGTGATCGGCGGCGGCATCGCCGGCGTCTCGGTCGCGCTGCACCTCGCCGAAGCCGGCGTCGATGTCGCCCTGCTCGAACGGCAGACTCTCGCCAGCCGCGCCAGCGGCCGCAACGACGGCCAACTGCTGCTCGGTCTGGGGGAGCACTACCACCGCATCCACGGGCAATTCGGCGGCGAGCGCGCGCGGCTGCTGTGGGACTTCATCGCCGCCAACCACGACGCCACGCTGGCGGCGCTGCGCGCGCACGCGGTGCCGTGCGAACTGCAGGAACGCGGCGGGCTGCGGCTCGCCGAGACCACACACGAGTGGGGCGAACTGCAGGAGGCCGCGGCGTTGCTGGCCGCCGAAGGCAAGGCGCACGAACTGGTGTGCGCGACCGACCTGCCGCTCTGGTTGCCGCCGGCCGTCGGTTACCACGGCGCGTTGCACCTGCCCGGCGAAGCGATCGTGCAGCCGGCGAAGATGGTGCGCGGCCTGGGCGCCGCGGCGGAACGCGCCGGCGCGACGATCGTCGAACACGCCGCGGTGCGCACGATCGCTGGCGATGCCGGCGACTTCGCGGTCGAACTCGCCGACGGACGCACCTTGCGCGCCAGCGCCGTCGTGCACTGCACCTCGGCGCTCGCCCGCGAGCTCGATCCGACCGGGCTGCTGAGCCGCACGGTGTTCCCGTTCCGCGGCCAGATCATCGCCAGCGACCCGCTGCCGGCCGCGTTGGCCGCTTCGTTCCCGCCCCACGCGATGTCGAGCAACTTCTGCTACGAGTACTTCCGCATCGCCGGGGGGCGCTTCGTGATCGGCGGCAAACGCTGGTCGGTGAAGGGTGAGGAGCTCGGCATCCTCGACGACGACAGCCACAACCCCGAAGTCACCGCCAACCTGCTCGCCTATGCACACGAACACTTCCCGTGCCTGCGCGGCGTGGCGTTCCCACACGTGTGGACCGGGATCATGGCCGGCACCCCCGACGGCTTGCCGCTGCTCGGTGCGATCCCCGGGCGCCCGGGCACCTTCGTGCTCGGCGCCTTCAACGGCTACGGCCTGTCGTTCGCATTCCTGGCCGGCCGGTGCCTTGCCGAACTGATCGTCGACGGTCGTTCGCCGCAGCCGGCGCTGCCATTGTTCGCGCCGCGCCGCTTCGCCGACTCCGGCCGCTGACCAGGCGCCAGGCGCCCGTCGAATCTGCGGCGAATTGCTCTACCGTCTGCGCCCTGTGAACCGCCGCACACCTGGCCTGGGCTTCATCTTCCTGACGCTGCTGCTCGACGTGCTCGGCTTCGGCCTGATCATCCCGGTCGCGCCGCGTCTGGTCGAACACCTGCAAGGCGGTGACGAGGCGATGGCCGCGCCCGTCGTCGGCTTCCTGGCCGCCAGCTACGCGGCGATGCAGTTCTTGTTCGCGCCGATGCTCGGGGCGCTGTCCGATCGTTTCGGTCGTCGCCCCGTGCTGCTGGTGTCGATGTTCGGCTCGGGCGTCGACTACATCGCGATGGCGCTGGTGCCGACCGTGCCATGGCTGTTCGTGACGCGCCTGATCAACGGCATCTCGGGCGCGAGCATCACCGCCGCGAGCGCCTACATCGCCGACGTCACGCCTCCCGAGAAGCGCGCCGCGGGCTTCGGCATGATCGGCGCCGCGTTCGGCATCGGCTTCGTCCTCGGGCCGTTGATCGGCGGCATGCTCGGCAGCTACGACATCCACTACCCGTTCTACGCGGCCGGCGGCATCTGCCTGCTGAACTGGCTCTACGGCCTGCTGGTGCTGCCCGAATCGCTGCCGCCCGAGAAGCGGCGCAAGGCCGAGGGTTTCCGCTGGGACCCGCTCGCCGGCCTCGCCGCGCTGCGCAAGAACCGCTTCGTGCTGCGCATCGCCGCGGCGCTGTTCCTGCTCAACCTGGCGCAGTTCGGCCTGCACGCCACGTGGGTGCTCTACACCAAGTATCGCTACGCCTGGGACGAAAAGGCCGTGGGCTTCTCGCTGTGCGCCGTCGGTCTGGGCGCAGCGATCGTGCAGGGTGGCCTGGCGCGCCGCATCATCCCCAGGCTCGGCGAACGCCGCTCGGTGCTGATCGGCTGCGGCATCGGCGCGCTCGCCTACCTCGGCTACGGCCTCGCCACCGAGGGTTGGATGATCTACGTCGTGATCGCGATCGCGTCGCTGGGCGGCATCGCCATGCCCGCATGCCAGTCGCTGATCACCAAGACCGTGCGCCACGACGAACAGGGCCAGGTGCAGGGCGCGCTGACCAGCGTCAACAGCCTCGCCAACATCTTCGGACCGCTCGTCGGCAGCCAGGTGTTCGCGTGGTCGATCGGCGCCAGCATGGTGCCGCCGCTGCCGGGCGCGGTGTTCTTCACGTGCGCGGCGATCAGCGGGCTCGGCGGGTTGGTGATCGTCTATGCGCTGAGGAAGGCGCACATCAGCAGTTGAGAGCTGCGGCTCCTGCGACCCGCAACCCGCCGCCCGCGATCACCTCGAACCAGTCGCGCAAGAGCCGGCTTCGCGCTCCGTCACGGCAGCACGACCTCACGCACCTCACCGCCGACGAACTCGAACTCCCTGGCCTCACCCAACAGCTCGGCGCCGCGTCGGCCGAAGCGGCGGCGTTCGAGCTGCAGCCGATAGCGCCCCGCGGGCAGCTGCAGCGGCAACGACTTCGCCGCCGCATCCGCGGCCGGGAAGTAGATGCGATCGACGTTGCCGGCGGGCTCGATCGGCGTGATCGCGACGCAGAGCCGCGTGCCCGCGATCAGCTCGAGCGAGTCGGCGAGGCCGATCGACACCGCCGCGAGGTCGGGAACGCGCAGCTCGACCAGATCGTCGTGCGCGGTCACCACGGCGGTGAACTCGCGGCCGCCGAGCGGCACGGTCAGCGTCCCGGGCAGGCGCGCCACGTTGTCGAACACGAACTCGCCGGGCTCGCGCGCTGCACCGACCGCGCCGCCACCACCTTCGAAACCGACGTAGACCGTCGTGGCGGTCACGGGCGCCCCGCTCTGCTGCAGCACGCGCGCGCGCAGCTGGCGACCGCGCTGCAGCACGATGTCGGCCTCGGCGCCGCGCGGGTCGATCGCAAAGCCGTCGCGGACCTGGCTCACGAACAGCGGGTGCGTGACCTCGACGTGCAGGTCGTTCAGGTCGCCGCGGAACGGCCCGAGCGAGAACCGACCGTGGCTGTCGGTGCGCGTCTGCAGCGCGGCGCCATGCGTCTCGACGTAGACCCGCACGCGCGGCACCTCGCGCCCCGCCTCGTCGCGTACGACGCCGCGCCAGAAGCACGGCGCATACGTGGTGCGCAACACCACCTCGTCGCGACGCAGCGCCGGCGGCGTCAGCACCTCGAGCGCGCCGACCTCCGCCCCGAGTTCGTCGATCGCCGCAAGCCGCAGCAGCACGCCTGGCACGAGATCCATCAGCGACAACTCGCCGCCGGCTTGCAGTTCGAATTGGGCAGAGAACGGCTCCGCCGCCGGCGCCGCACCCGCCGCGGCCGGCAGCACGAACGGCAGGCGGTCGGCGCGCACCTGCAGCCGAAGATCCGGCGCGCCCGCGCCATCGGCCGCGAGCACCCGCACGACGAGTTCGTTGGCCGCGTCCAGCTCCACCTGCAGTTCGGGCTCGATCGGCAGCGGCAGCTGCACGCGGCGGTGCCCGGGCGCCTGCACGACGACGCGCTGCACCGCCGCCGGCACCGCGACGAACCGCGCCAGTCCCGACGCGTCGGTCGTCGCCGCGATGCCCGTCGCCTCACCGACCAGGGACACCGTGGCCGCCGACAGCGGCACACCCGCACTCTGCACCTGCACCGCGAGCGGCCTGCCGAGTTCGAGGTCACCGAGGTCCACGGGCGATCCCTCGCCCGTCAGCTGGACCGTGTGGCTCAGCAGCAACTGCCCGTCTTGCGACTGGACCAGCAGCCGTCCCGGCCCGACCCGACCCTCGGCGTCGCGCCGCGCGCCGAGTTCGAAGCGGCCGTCGCCGTCGCTGTGGGCCGGCGACGGCAGGATGCCGGGCCGATCGCGCGCGCCGAGCCAGTCGAGCTGCATACCCGCCGCCGGCTTGCCGGCGGCCAAGAGCCGTCCGCGCAGCAGCAGCGGCTGCTGCAGTTCGATCGACAGATCGTCGACGGGCTCGAGCAACAGCAGACTGACCCCGTCGTCGCTCGCGCCGCGCTGCGTCAGGTCGCGCAAGGTGTACCCCCCGGTCGCCACCAGCGCGCCCGTCCATCGTGGCGACAGCCCGCGGCAGGCGAAGTGCCCCGCCTGCGTCGTGACCAGCAGCGCATCGCGCGACACGCCGAGCGAACCGAGCACGCGCTGCGCCGCCTCACCGAGCCCCGCCCAGCAGACCAGCGGCCGGTCGTGTTCGAGGCGCAACGGCACCTGCGGCGCAGCTCCCTGTCCGTCCGCGAACCGCACTTCACCCGCGACCTGCAGGCCGGCGCCGAGCACCACACGCTGCCGGCCATCGACCGCGGCCATCGCGGTGCGCAACGGGATCGTGCCCGGCTGCGCGACCAACACCTCGGCGACACCGGCCCCGACCGGCAGCCGCGCCTGACCCGACGCGTCGCAGACTGCTTGCCTCACCAACTCACCCTCGCGCAGCGTCATCACCAGCGCCCCCGCGCAGGCCCGCGACAACACGTCGACGACCTCGATCACCACCTCGGGCGCCGCCGCCGCGAGCTGACGTTCGGCGGCCGCGCTCGGCCCGGCAGCCACGATCTGTCCGCCGTCGGCCGCCGCGGCCGGACGTGCCTCGGCGACGGTCTCGCCGACCGGGAGCTGCTGCTCGGACCAGAGCAGCCAGGTGAGCAAGGAGCCGAGCGCCGCGGCGCTGGCGAGGATCCATTTGAGGTTCATCAGCACGAAACCCGGCAGCAGCAGAGAGGAACCCGTCGCCGAGGCTGCCGCGCCCGACTGCAGGTGGTGGCTCCACGCGGCGCTCCACGCCAGCAGGCCACCGCGGTGAACGTGTTCGAGCCGCTCGCGCAGCAGCTGCAGCCCGCGCGAGATGCGTTTGCGCGCCGCGTCGTGCGAGACGCCCTGGCGCCGCGCGACCTCGGTCGCGGGCAGTTCGTCGAGGTGCCGCAGCAGCACCGCGCTGCGGTAGGGCTCCTCGAGCGCCATGACCGCGTCCATGAGTTCGCGGTGCAACGCGGCGCGTTCGACGATGTCGGCCGGATCGGCCGCGGCCGCACCGGGGTCTCGCAGCTCGGCGTGCGCCGCCTCGCGCGCGGCGCGGCGACGATCGGTGCGCGCCAGCCGGCGGATGTGGTTCTTGACCACGGTCACGAGCCAGGCGCCCGAGCGCGCTTCGCGGCCCAACGCGTCCCTTCGCGCCGCGAGCCAGGCCTCCTGCGCGACGTCGTCGGCGAGGCTCGGATCGGCGAGCAGGCGACGGGCCAGCCGCCGCACCCAGGCCAGGTCGGCCAGGACCTGCGCGTCGGGCAGAGCTGCGTGATCGGGGTTCATGTCCGGCAGTAGAAGCCCGCCGAACCCCGGGGTGTGACCGGGTGCTCGCGGATTTCTGCCGCAGCCCGAACTCAGCCCTTCGCGGCCGTCACCAGCGTCGCGAACTCGGTCAGCTGCATCGCCGCCAGCACCGCGGCCTCGCGCGGTGCGTTGGCCTCGTTGAGCTCGCCGACGCCGAAGTCGACGCCGACGACGCTGCGGAACGGCCGCGTGCCCGGCTTCATCGCCGCGAGTTCGACGATGCGATCGACGACCAGCGCCGGGTCGGTCGGCGTCTCCTCGGCGGCGAACACCTCCTCGAACGCCTTGCCCATGGCGGCGAAGGTCTCGTGCACCACCGCCGGATAACTGACGCCGCGGCCGTCCTTGTCGACGGGCTTGGGGCTGCGCGGAAACAGCGCCGTCGTGAACGGCCCCGGCTCGACCAGCACGACGTCGACGCCGCTGCTCGCCAACTCCGTGCGCAACGCCTGCGAGTAACCTTCGAGCGCCCACTTGCTGGCGTGGTAGACACCGAAGAACGGGATCGCCAGGCGCCCCGCGACCGAGCTGATGTTGATGAACAGGCCGCGGCCGCGCTTGCGCATCGCCGGCAGGAAGGCGCGGTTCATGCGGTGCACGCCGACGACGTTGATGTCGAACTGCCGCGCCAGTTCTTCGGCGTCGAACGCCTCGGTGATGCCGACGTACATCTGTCCGGCGTTGTTGACGATCACGTCGGGGGCGCCGGATTCCTTGAGCACCTGGGCGGCCGCCGCGTCGACCGACTCCGCCCGGGTGACGTCGAGTTCGAGCACCCGCAGATCGATCTTGTCCTGGCTGGCGAGCGCCTTGAGCTCACTGCCGATCGCCGCGTTCTTGCCGCGAACCCCGCGCATGGTGGCGTAGACGCGATCGCCCGCTCGGGCGAATCTCTCGGCGGCGAGTTTGCCGAAACCTGAACTGCAACCGGTGATGACGATCGTGCGGGCCATGTCTGTCGATCCTGGAGTGAAGTGAGCGAAGAACGCTAGCCGGGCGCGTGGCCGCAGACCAACGCCGAACTGCCCCTCAGTCCGCCGCGATCTCCACCACCTTGCCCGCTTCGACGTGCCAACGCCGCGTCAGCCGCACCGTGTCGAGCATGCGCCGGTCGTGCGTGACCAGCAGCACCGTGCCGTCGAACGTCTCGAGCGCCTGTTCGAGCTGCTCGATCGCCTCGAGGTCGAGGTGGTTGGTCGGTTCGTCGAGCACCAGCAGGTTGACGCCGCGCGCCTGCAGCAGGGCCAGGGACACCCGCGTGCGTTCGCCGGGCGACAGCGACGCGGCGGAGCGCCCGACGAAACCCGTGCCGATGCCGAACTTGGCCAGCAGCGTGCGGATCTCGGCGGTGCCCCAGTCCGGCATGCAGCGCGCGAACACCTCGATCATCGGCTCGTCGCCGACGAACGCGGCGCGCGCCTGATCGACCTCACCCACCACCACGCCCGAACCGGTCGTCACCGTGCCGGCGACGGGCGCGATGCGGCCGAGCAGCAACGCCAAGAGGGTGCTCTTGCCGCCGCCGTTGGGGCCGGTGATCGCGACGCGATCGCGCAGATTGAGCACGAGGTCGACTGGGCCGAGTGTGAACGTGCCGCGCGTCACCACCGCATCGCGCAACGTCGCGACGACGTCCCCCGAACGCGGCGCCGCGGCGATCGTGAACTGCAGCTTCCACTCCTTGCGCGGCGCGGCGACCTCTTCGAGGCGCTCGATCATCCGCTCGGTCTGTTTGGCCTTGGCGGCCTGCTTCTCGGTGGTCTCGATGCGGAACGCGCGGCCGATCTTGTCGCGGTCCTTCATCTTGCGCCGCGCGTTCTTGACGCCCTTGGCCATCCACGCGCGCTGACGGCGCGCACGGGCCTCGAGTTCCGAACGCTTGTTGTCGTACTCGGCGTAGGCCTCGGCGGCGTGGCGCCGCGCGGTCGCGCGTTCCTCGAGATAGGCGTCGTAACTGCCGCCGTAGACCGCGACGCGCAGCAGGCTGCGGTCGATCTCGACGACCTTGGTGACCGTGCGCGACAAGAACTCGCGGTCGTGGCTGACGAGCACCGTCGGCGCGGCCAGCGACTGCACGAACTCCTCGAGGTGATCGAGCCCGTCTTCGTCGAGGTCGTTGGTCGGCTCGTCGAGCAAGAACGCGTCGTAGCGCGACAGCAGCAGCGCGGCGAGGCCGACGCGCGCCGCCTGCCCGCCCGACAGTCCGGTCATCTCCTGGTCGAGGTCGACGTCGAGGCCGAGTTCGGCGACCACCTGCGCGGTGCGTTCTTCGAAGTCGGCGCCGCCGAGCGCGAGCCAACGCTCGAGCGCGATCGAATAGCGGTCGTCGGCGCCGGCCACGCCGTCGCCCATCGCGTCGGCGCTGTTGTTCATCTCGGCTTCGGCCGCGGTCACGCCGGTGCGCCGCCCGAGCAGTGCCCGCACGGTCTCACCCTCGAAACGCTCGGGTTCCTGCGCCAGATACCCCAGTGTTGCGTTCGGCGGTGCCAGCGTGATGCTGCCCGCGTCGGGCGCGCGTTGGCCGGCGAGCATACGCAGCAGGGTCGACTTGCCGGTGCCGTTGGGCCCGACCAGTCCGACCACGTCGCCGGGCGCGACCACCAGGTCCAGGCCCGAGAACAGTTCGCGCGCGCCGTAGCTGGCCGCCAGGCTCTTGCAGGTGATCGTGACGCTCAAGGGGCGAGCACGATGGCGGTGCGGCGGTTGGAGGTCAATGCCGCGAGTGCGCGCTTCCACCTGTCGCCTGGTCAGGGCAGAGTCGCCCGGTTCGCATCCGGACCGCGATCGACGCTACAACCTCCCGCATGCGCCGTCCGGTCGCCGTCACGCTGCTCGCACTGTCCGGGTTCCTGCTCGTGCTCGGCCTGCAACCGACCGGCGCCATCGAACGCCTCGAGCTGTTGACGCTCGACGCGCGATATGCGACCGGGCTCGGCCGCAAGCCGCCGGGGAACGACATCGTCATCGCGTGGATCGACCAGGAGTCGATGGACTACGTCGAGCAGAACACGCCGTTCTCGTTCCCGTGGCCGCGCGACTTCTACGTGCCGGTCCTGCAGCACCTGCGCGACGCCGGCGCGCGCGCGGTCGTGTTCGACGTGTTGTTCGACCAGCGCCTCGCCGCCGAAGGCGACCGCGAGTTCGGCAACGCGCTCGGCGCCGGCACGGGCGACGTGCTGGCGATGAAGTTCGTCGACTTCCGCGAGGATGGGCGCAACGCCGAGGAGACCGCGGCGTTCGCCGCGCAGGGCCTGGGCGGGGGGGCGACGCTCGAGCGCGGGCGTGAACGCGGCATCGTGTTGCCGCTGCCGGAGTTGGTCGCCGGCGCCGACCGGCTCGGCTTCGTCAACATCCGCGCCGACGCCGACAAGACGTTCCGTCGCTACGACCTGCTGCGTCTGTGGGGAGCGAAGGGCGAACCGGCGAAGGTCTTCCCGTCGCTGGCGGCCGCGGCAGCGCTGGCAGGCCGCGGCGCCACGGAGTTCACGATCGGGCCGGGCACCGTCGGGCTGCCCGGCGGTCCGTCGACCGCTGCCGGACCCGATGCGCGCCTGCTGCTGAACTTCCGCGGGCCCGAGTTCACCTTTCCGAAGGTCAAGTTCGTCAACGTGCTGCTGCAGGCCCAGGCCGAACCGGGAACCGCGCCGATGTACCCGCCAGAGACCTTCCGCGACAAGATCGTGCTGATCGGCATCCACGCCGAAGGTTACGAGGACGCGCACCAGACGCCGCTCAGCGCCCGCTTCCCCGGCGTCGAACTGCACGCCACCGCGCTCGACAACGTGCTGCGTGGCGACGCACTGGCAGCACCGCACTGGGACCTGGCGTCGGCCGCCGGCGCGGCGGTGTTGGGCGCCGCCGTCGTGTTCGCGCTGCCCGGTGTCATCGCCCCGCTGCTGCTGCTGGCCGCGCTGCTGGCGATCGGCCTCGGCCTCGTAGCGTTCAGCTGGCTGTCGCTGCTCGCCGTGCCGGTCGCCGCACCGGCGCTCGCCGGCGGCACGTCGGCGATCGGCTCGTTCCTGTATCGGCTGGTCGTCGAGGGCCGCCAGAAGCGCGAAATGAAGCGCGCGTTCCAGAGCTACCTGGCACCCGAGGTGCTCAAGGAAGTGCTGCGCGACCCGGGCGCGCTGAGACTCGGCGGCGACGTGCGTGAGGTCACGCTGTTCTTCACCGACCTGCAGGGCTTCACGGGCCTCGCCGAACACAGCGAACCGCACGAGCTGGTCGCCTTCCTCAACGACTACTTCACGCGCATGTGCAAGCCGGTGCTCGCCGAACGCGGCGTCGTCGACAAGTTCATCGGCGACGCGATCATGGCGTTCTTCGGAGCGCCGATCGTGAGCCAGGACCACGGCCGCGCCGCTGTGCGCGCCGCGGTGATGGCGCTGCAGACGAGTGCGCAGATCGCCCTGGAGGCGGCGGCGCGTGGCATCCCGCCGATCGCGACGCGCATCGGCGTGCACTCGGGGCCGGCGGTGATCGGCAACATGGGCTCGGCCGACCGCTTCGACTACACGGCGATCGGCGACACGGTCAACCTCGCGGCGCGGCTCGAAGGCGCCAACAAGGCGTTCGGCACCCATTGCCTCGTCAGCGAGACGGCCTGGTCGATGGTCGGCGACGACGTGCTCGGCCGCGAAGTCGGCCGCATCGTCGTCGTCGGCCGACAAGCGCCGATCCGCGTCTACGAACCGCTGGCGCTGCGCGAGCAGGTGACGCCCGAAGTGCGAGAATTCGCGGCAGCCTGGCGGCAGGCCGTCGACGCGTTGCACGCAGACGACCGCGACGCGGCGCACTCCGCCATCGAACGGTGCCGGCAGATGCGACCCGCCGACGAACTCGGCAGGCTCTGGCTGGAGAAGCTGCAGGATCCGGCGTTCGACGGCGAGTTCCACCTGGACAGAAAGTGAATCCGCGGTCCGCCGCTGCTGGACCGTCGGCGCCGACTGCTGTTCGAGCTGTCGCCGGAGTGACCCGCGCGACAGGATCCTCGCGCGCCGCCGCCCGCTCGCTATCTTCCTCCGCCATGAAGCTCCCCACGCGGGCCATCGGCCTGTTGGTGATTCTCAGCCTGCTTGCCGCCGACTCGCCGCAGGATCCAGGCGCGCCCCTGACCGTCACGCGCAAGACCACGAAACTGCGCGCGCAGAAGAAGGTGTTCGCGCCGGCCGTCACCGAACTGCGCGAAGGCGACCGACTCGCCTTCGAGAAGCGCGACGGTGCGTGGCTGACGGTCAAGTTCGACAAGCTCGCCGGCTGGGTGCACGAGACCGACGTGTCGCAGAACCCCGATGTGCGGTTGTCCGGCGAAGGCGTGCGGGAGAACTACTCGGCGTCGGAGACGTCGGCCGCCCGCAAGGGCTTCAACCCGCAGGTCGAGAAGAACTACCGCGGCAAGAACCCGAGCCTCGAAGCCGCGTTCCTGCTGGTCGACGAGCTGCAGGCGCGCGCCACGCCCGAAGCCGAGGTTCGCGCCTTCCTCGTCGAGGGCGGCCTGCTGAAGGAGGGCAACTGATGCGCCGCCTCCTGCTGCTGTTCATGTTCTGCGCGCTGCCGCTCGCCGCTTGCGCCGCCGTGATGAACGCTCTCGAACAAGCCACCGACGAGAACACAGCCGAGGGCAAGCTGATCCGCGGGGCCAACCGGCTGCGCAAGTCGTTCCAGGATCTCGATCCGAGCGAAGAACACTTCATCGGCCGCTCGGTCGCCGCCCAGATCCTGGCCATGCCGAACTACCCGGTCAGCGACGAGGAAGCGCTGACCGCCTACGTGAACCGGATCGGCCACGGCCTCGTCGAGACGAACGACAAGATCCGCCGGCCGTTCCTCGACTACCGCTTCGCGGTGCTGGCGACCGACGAAGTCAACGCGTTCGCGTGCCCCGGCGGCCTGATCCTGATCACGAAGGGGCTGATCGGCAAGGCGAAGTCCGAGGACGAGCTCGCCGCCGTGATCGCCCACGAGATCGCGCACGTGACGTTGCGCCACGGCGTCGCGGCGATCCAGCAGGCGAACCTCGCGCAGGCCTTCACGTACCTCGGGGCTGGCGCTGCGCAGGCGACGATGAGCAAGGAGGATCTCGACGCGCTGACCAACCTGTTCGACGAGTCGATCGACGACATCGTGCAAACCCTGGTCACCAGCGGCTACTCGCGCGACGCCGAAGTCGCCGCCGACGCGCTCGGCCGCGAGTTCCTGGCCACGACCGGCTACGACCCGCAGGCCCTGGGCCGCGTGCTGACGAACATGGAAGGCGACGGCGGTCACGGTGGCATGTTCGCGACCCATCCTGCGCCGCAGGACCGGCTCACCGCACTCGGCCGACAGGCACCGTTCACGGCGGATCCGACGGCCGCAGCGGCGCGCCAGAAGCGCTACGCGGCGGTGTCGAAGAGCTGATCGCACCGCAACCGCCGTCCCGGAGACGCAGTGGAACCCTGGATCGAGATCGTCCTGTACGTCGTTGGCTGGCTCCTGCTGACGCTCGCTGCGACGGCCGTGGCGCGTCGCCTCGATCGCAGCCAGCACCCGCTCCGCGGCGCCGTTCGCATGGTGCGCGGCCTGGTGCTGCCGCTGGTGCTGGCCGACCTGCTGCTGCGCTACCTCGGCTGGCCGCCGGCGGGCTTCGGCCTGAAGATCGTCGAGACGCTGTTGTGGCTCGCGGTGATCGTCATCGCGCTGTCGCTGATCACCAACACGGCGCTGATGCGGCGCGAAGGCAACACGTTCGCAGCCCGATACCCCAAGCTGCTGATCGACATCCTGCGCCTGATCCTGGTGCTCGTCGGCGGCTGTTTCGTGGTTTCGGCGGTCTGGGACCAGGATCTCGGCGGCATGCTGACCGCGATCGGCGTCAGTTCGATCGTGCTCGGACTCGCCCTGCAGAACACGCTCGACAACGTGATGGCGGGCATCGCGGTGTTGTTCGAGCGGCCGTTCGAGGTCGGCGACTGGATCACGGTCGGCGCGATCACCGGCGAGGTCGTCGAGATGAACTGGCGCTCGGTGCGCGTACGCACCCGCGCCCGCGACATGGTGGTGATTCCGAACTCGGTGATCGGCAAGGAGACGCTCGTCAACATCTCGCGGCCGACGCGCACACACGCCGAGAGCCACGTGCTCGGGTTCTCGTACGACGACCCGCCCAACAAGGTGAAGCGCGTGCTGCTGTCGGTCGTGCGATCGACGCGCGGCGTGCTCGTCGATCCGCCGCCGGTGATCCGGACGATCAACTACGCGGCCTACTCGATCGAGTACCAGGTGCGGTTCTTCATCGACGACTACCCACGCGTGTTGGAGATCAACGACGAGTTCATGACGCGCGTCTGGTACGCCGCGAAACGCAATGGGCTCAGCATCCCGTTCCCGACCAGCACCAACTTCGAGATCCGCCAGGAACCGCCCCGGATCGGGCCGAAGCACCGCGCGGTCGACGTGTTGAACGGTGTGCCGGTGTTCGTGCCGTTGTCGCCCGAGGAGCTCGAGCAGATGTCGCAGGACTGCGACCGGCAGGACTTCGGCCGCGGCGAACGCGTCGTGCATCAGGGCGATCCTGGCGACGCCATGTACGTCGTGCTGGAGGGCACCGCGGTGGTGACGGTCAAGACCGAGAGCGACGCCGAACGCGAAGTCGCCCGGCTGTCGCGCGGTGAGTTCTTCGGCGAGATGGCGCTGCTCACCGGCGATCCGCGCACGGCGAGCGTCACCGCCGTCGACGACCTCGCGGTGCTGGTGATCCACAAGAAGGCACTGCAGGCGATGCTGGCGCGGCGGCCCGGGCTCGCCCACGAGATGGCCGAGATCGTCGAAGCGCGGCGGCAGGGCCTGCGAGCGGTCAAGGAGTTGCAGGAAGCCGCACCGGAGAAGCAGGCCGCAGTGCGGAAGAGCGCCGGCGAGCTGGTGATGCGGATCCGCGGGTTCTTCGGCATGTGAACGCGTGGCCAACCCTGCCCCTGTCGCGGCCTGGCGCTCGCCGGCGCGTCGTGTTCGCGCCCGGGGGTGAAGGCGGCGGTTCGTGGTCGAATGCCGCCGGTCCCGCCCCGGGACGCCGCGCTTCAGGATGTCGACATTCGCGCCGATGCCCACCCTCATCACGATGAGCGACTACCCGCGTCCCGACCTCGGCAAGATCCTGCCGCGCCCGCTGCTGCGCGCGATCGCGCCACGGCACCGGCCGCTCGCCGAAGGGCTGCGCACGCCCGAAGGCAGCAAGGTCGAGGACTTCATCGTCGAGATCGAACGGCAACAACCGCTCGGCGCCGAAGACACGGGTTTCGGCATCAGTCAGGCGATGGCGGTCGCGGGACGTGTGCGGCAGACACTGCAGGGCTCGGCGCCGCGCCAGCCGCAGGCGGACGCGGCAGGCTCTCCGCCGGTGCACCGGCCCGACGCCGAACGCGTGCAGCGGCGGCTGTTCGACGCGTAGGTGCAACTCGTCGCTCACGCGGTGATCGGTGCGAAGCGATAACCGAGCCGCTGCAACACCAGATCGCGCTGCGCGGCGAGTCCTTCGTGGCTGGCGGCGCCGACGTTGACCACCGCGTAGCGATAACTCGCACCGTCGTCAGCGGTCGCGAAATCGTCGAGAACGTCGCCGCCGCGCACTTCGTTCCAGGCCATCGCCATCGGCGACAGCGCACACGCGGCGGCGAGGTCCTGTTCGTTCGGCACCTGCAGCACCCGCACGGGCTCGAACACCCGCATCGGATAACTCGCCGCCGCCGCACACACCCCGGCGCCGCGATCCACCTCGGGCACCACGCCACAAGCGAGTTCGAGCGCGAGGCGATAGCCGTTCACGCCGTCGACCTTCTCGTAGAGGTCGGCGAACTGCCCACACAGCCGCGGGTTGATCTCGACGATGCCGATGCGGTCGGTCGTCGGATCCCACAGGAACTCGACGTTCCACATCGTCCAGCGCAGCCCGAACGCCGCGGCGGTGCGGCACGCGGCGACTTCGAGTCGCGCGCACACTTTTCGCGGCAACAGCGACGGATAACAGAACGCGGTGAAGCTGCCGGTGTGTTCGTGGCGGACCGTGTCGACGACGCCGAGCGCGTGCGTCTCGCGGTCGGTCGACCAACCTTCGACGGTGACCAGCTGCCCACGCAGCACCTCCTCGGCGACGAACGCGGTAGCGTCGACGTCGGGCCCCAGGTAACGCGCCACCAGCTGGGCGTAGATGCGCAGGTAGCCGCGGCGGTAGTCGGCGACGCGCGGATCGCGCAGGAAGGTGCGCAACTGCTCTTCGTCCTCGACGCGGCGCGCGAGCACCGAATAACAACCCTTGGCGGGTTTGACGAAGCACGGCATCGGCACACCGCGCGGCAGTTCGTGCGCGTCGGGGTCGAGCACCACGAACGCCGGCGTCAGTTCGGGCAACGCGGCGGCCATCACGGCGCGCGCCTGCCCCTTGTGCGCCGCGCGCATGATGCTGGCCGCACCACTGCTCGGCAGGCCGAGTCCACTGCCGATCGCCGCCGCGACGGCGATGCCGGGGTAATCCGACGAACTCAGCACACCGTCGACCACGCCGCGCCAGTCGCGCACCGCGCCGTCGAGGTAACCGAGCACGTCGAAGTCGGCGCGGCAGTCGGCGTCGTCGGGCGCTTCGACGACGAGGTCGAAGGCGTCGGCCCACAACTCGGGGCGCGCCAGCAGTTGCTGACGATCCCAGGCGGTCGGGAACAGGATGCGCACACGCTGCACCGGACCATTGCAGCAGAAGCACGCCCCGATGGCGACGATCGTGTGTTGGTCCTACTGTGCCAGCGGTGCCCGATCCCGACGTCGCCTGGCAGTTCCCGCACGACATCGTCGACGTCGAACACGTCACCGTGCCGATGCGCGACGGGGTGCGGCTGGCCGCGCGCCTGTGGCTGCCCGAGAACGCGCTGCAAACACCGGTGCCTGCGGTGCTCGAGTACATCCCGTACCGCAAGCGCGACGGCACCAGACTGCGCGACGCCGCGATGCACCGCTGGTTCGCCGGTCACGGTTACGCCGCGGTGCGCGTCGACGTGCGCGGCAGCGGCGACTCCGAAGGGGTGCTCACCGACGAGTACACCGAAGCCGAACACCTCGACGCACTCGACGTTCTCGCCTGGATCGCGGCGCAGCCGTGGTGCGACGGCAAGGTCGGCATTATCGGCAAGTCGTGGGGCGGCTTCGGCGCGCTGCAGGTCGCCGCGCGCCGCCCTCCCGAGCTGCGCTGCGTGATCGCGGTCTGTGCCAGCGACGACCGCTACGCCGACGACGCGCACTACATGGGCGGCTGCCTGCTCAACGAGAACCTGACGTGGGGTTCGATGCTGATGGCGCTGTGCGCGCTGCCGCCCGACCCCGAACTGGTCGGCGACGGCTGGCGCGCGATGTGGTTACAGCGGCTCGCCGCGATCGAACCGTTCCCGGCGCGGTGGATGAACCACCCGACGCGCGACGACTACTGGCGGCACGGCTCGGTCGGCGAGGACTTCGGCGCGGTGCAGGTGCCGGTGTGGGCGATCAGCGGCTGGGCCGACGGCTACAGCAACGCGGTGCTGCGGCTGCTCGCGGGGCTGCGGTGTCCGCGCTGGGGTCTGATCGGGCCTTGGGCGCACTTCTATCCGCACGAGGGGGTGCCGGGCCCGGCGATCGGCTTCCTGCAGGAGGCGGTGAAGTTCTTCGATCGCTGGCTGCGGGGCGCTCCGAACGACGTCACGCCGAACGACCTCGAGACCTGGCCGATGCTGCGCGCGTGGCAACAGGCGAGCGCGCGCCCCACTTCCGGCTGGCCCGACCGCGCCGGGCGCTGGATCGCCGAGCCGATCTGGCCCCCCGCCGACGCGACCGCGCGCACGTGGTTGCTGCGCGGCGGGGCGTTGACCGAGCCGGCCGAGGCTTCCGCCACGCGGGCACAGGTCCTCGCCGTAGCGAGCCCCGCCGACGTCGGAAGAGGCGGCGGCTCCTGGTGCGGCTTCGGCCTCGACGGCGACGGACCCGCGGACCAGCGCGACGACGACGCCCGCTCGCTGTGCTACGACTCCGAGGTGTTGACCGAGGACCTGGCGATCCTCGGCGCGGCACGCGTCCGGCTGCAGATCGCGAGCGACGCACCCGCGGCGCTCCTGTGCGCGCGGCTCTGCGAGGTGTTCGCCGACGGCGCCAGCGCCCGCGTCACCTTCGCGCTGCTCGACCTCACCCACCGCCGTTCGCACGAACACCCCGAGCCGATGCCGATCGACGAGCCGCAGACGATCGAACTGCTCGGCAACGACACCGCGCACGTGTTCGCCGCCGGCAGCCGCATCCGCCTGGCGCTGTCGACGAGCTATTGGCCGATGGTCTGGCCCGCGCCGAATCCGGTCCGGCTCGAGGTGCACGAGCAGGGTTGCGAGTTGCTGCTGCCGGTGCGCGCGCCGCGCCCCGAGGACGACGCGCTGCCGCCGTTCGCGCCGCCGCGCGCCGCGCCGCGGCCGCCGTTCACCGACGTGCACGAGGGCGGCTTCTCACGCCAGGACTGGCGCGATCCACGCACCGGCACGAGCTGGTTACGCACCGAACTCGACCTCGAACCCGACGGCTCGCCGTCGCTGCTGCGCTTCGACGACGTCGCGATCGAGACCGGCCACGGCATCCGCGAGACCTACGGCATCGACCCGGACGATCCGCTCAGCGCGCGCGCCGAGGTGCTGCATCGGCTCGTCTCGCACCGCCCCGGGCTGACCACTCGCGTCGAACTGCGGGCGACGCTGACGGCCGACCGCGACGCGCACGAGTTCGTCGCCGAACTGGTCGCGCACGAGGGCGAGCGCGAAGTGGCGCGCCGGCACTGGCGCGAGCGGGTGCCACGCGGCGGCGACCGGACAGAGCGGCAATAACCTCGCCCCTGCCCAGCAAGGGGGCCGCCGGGAATTCGACCCGCCCATGCATCACAATCGCGAGCGGCGGTCTCTCGGTTGCATCTCCTCGTGACTCCCGACCCCACCACCATCCTGCTGGAGGACCTGCGCTGGCTGCGCGCCCTGGCCCGCCGGCTGACGAGCGACAGCCACCTCGCCGACGACGCCGTGCAGGCCACGGCCAGCATCGCCCTCGCCCAGGGACGCGCCGGGTCGCCGCAGGCGCCGCGGGCATGGCTGGCGACCGTGTTGCGCCATTGGCTCGGTCGCCACGGCCGCCGCGAACAGGCTCGCAACCGCCGCGAACGCGACGGCCGAACCGGTCCTGAAACCGCCCCCGACTCCAGCGACACCCTGCAGCGCGCCGAGACCCAACACCGCCTGGCAGCCGCCGTGTTGCAGCTCGGCGAACCCTACCGCAGCACCGTGCTGATGCGTTTCTTCGACGGGTTGCCGCCGCGGCGCATCGCGCAGCAGCTCGGCGTGCCCGTCGCGACGGTGCACAGCCGCCTGCAGCGTGCCCTGCAACAGCTACGGGCCGAACTCGACGACGGGCCAGGCGGCCGTTCGCACTGGCTCGCCGCGCTCACCCCCGCGACAGGGCTTGCGCCGTTCGCGCCGCTGGCCGCCACCCCCCTGCTGCTCCTACCGATGAAGTTCAAGCTGCTCACCGCCGTCGCCGCCCTGCTCGCCTGCTCGTCGCCGTGGTGGTGGCCCTCGACCACCGACGCCGGCGCCACGTCTCCCGAAGCGAACGTCGGCGTGCCGCAGCCGCGGCACGGTGGCGCGACGGGCAGTTCGGGGGCCGCTCCCTCATCGAACCAGGCACAAGACGAACGCACTCTGGTCAGTGCGGCGACCGACGAACGCGCAACTGCGCCGACGTTTCGTGTCGGCGGCCGCACGCTCGACTGCCGCGGCGACGCGGTCGCCGACGTGCTGGTGACCCCGAATGGCAACGCCGACCGGGCCGTGCGCAGCGACCACACCGGCAGTTTCGTGCTCGAGCTGAGCGGCAATACGATGATCACCGCCGACGACGAGCGCTTCGTCACCGTGCTCAGCGCCACCTGGTCCCAGACCGCGGCGATCGCGCCGGTGGTGATCGTCGCGCCGGCGGTGGCGATCGGCGGCCGCGTCGTCGACGAGTTCGGCGCGGCGATCGCCGCCGCGCAGGTCGTGCTGCAGCTGCCCGAGGACTTCGACGCGCGTTTCCCGGTGCCGCTCGACCGCGCCGGCCGGCAACGCTGGCAGACGACGAGCGCGGCCGACGGCAGCTTCGCGTGGTCGCGCCTGCCGCGCATCGATGGCGCCGAACTGCTCGCCGCGGCCGAGCTCTTCGCGCCGACCCACGTGCCGCTGCCCGACCGCGACGACGACGCGCTGCAGCTGGTACTGCACGGCTTCCACTTCGAAGCGGGCGAGCTGCAGGGCCACGTGATCGATGCTCGCGGCGAGCCGGTGGCGGCGGCGCGCGTCGCGATGGGCGTCACCTCGGTGCTCACCGACCGCGACGGCCGTTTCTCCCTGAGTCTGCGCCGCGCCGGCTGGCCGACCGCGATCGTCGCCGCCAAACCGGGACATGGCCCCGGACGCTGCGAACTGCCGCGCAACGGCGGCAAGCAGGTCACGGACTGGCCCACCGACATCGAGCTCGTGCTCGGGACCGCGCCGCGGTCGGTGCGCGGTCGGGTGCACGACGCCGAGCAGCGGCCGATCGCGGGCGCCGAGGTCTGGATCGACGATCCCACGCCGTTCGGCATCGTCGGTGCGGTGCCGCTGCAGCTCGAGTACTTCGTCGCCGGCGGCCACGTGCCACTGAAGGCGACGATGGCGCCGGCGCCGCACGCCGACGACCCGACTGCCGAGAACAACGCCTACACCCGCATGGGCAAACCCAACTCGGCCACGGCGATGTGGTTCTACGTCACCACCGACGACCACGGCCGGTTCGAACTGCCCGGCCTGCTGGACCGCGACTACCGGATCAAGGCGCTCGATCCCGCCACCGGACTGCTCAGTGAGCGCCAGGTCGCGAGCGGCGAGACCTCCGTGGACCTCGAGATCCGCCGCGAAGGCCTGTGGCCCGAACTGCGCGGAACGGTCGTCTCGCTCGGCGGCGCGCCGATCGCGGGGGTGTCGGTGCAGCAGCGGTTCACGGTGTTCGACACCCGCGCACGCATCCCCGGCGGCAGCTTCCGGGGTGGCGCGCTGCGCGACGGCATGGCGACCGTCAGCGACGCCGAAGGGCACTTCGTGCTGCAGAACGTCGGCACCGCGGGCAGCCACTTCGAGTTCTCCGGCGACGGCATCGTGCCCACGCAGCTCGAGGCGAAGCAGATCGCCGATCCGACGAACTGCGTGATCAAGGTGGAAGCCCGGTGCCACGTCGAGGTCTCCCTGGTCGACGCGGGCGAAGCCGACGAGGTGGTCGCCTTCGACCGTGAGGGCAAGCAAGCGATGCTCGCGGTGCTGCGCCACAACTCGTCGACCTTCACGACCTCGCTGCCGCTGCACGCGGGTCGCAGCGGCCTGTTCGTCGTCGGCGAGTCGGTGGCCAGCCTGGCGCTGCTGCGCGGCGGGGTGAAGGTGCGCACCATCACGATCCAGCCGGTCGTCGGTCGCACTACCACGGTGCAGTAGGGCCGCGGCCAGGACGGCATCACCCTGTGCACCAGCACGAGCGCGGCTCGTCGGTCGTACATGCGTTGGCCGCGAGGTAGTTCGCGCGTGGCCATCGCGCATCCGCGTCACCGCGCTTGATCGAACCCCGCCGCCCCGACAATGTTGCCGACCCGCCGTCCACAGACGGCGCCTCGCACATGGACCACGCCCTGACCCTGCACGGCGTCACCAAGCGGTTCGGTTCGTTCACGGCGGTCTCCGACCTCTCGCTCGAAGTTCCCAAAGGCTGCATCTACGGGTTCCTCGGCCAGAACGGCGCCGGCAAGACGACCACGATCCGGATGGTGATGAGCATCTTCCACCCCGACTCCGGCACCATCAGCGTGCTCGGCCACCCCGACGCCAGCGAGGTCAAGGACCGGCTCGGCTACCTGCCCGAGGAGAAGGGGCTCTACAAGAAGATGAAGACGGCGGAGATCGTCGCCTACTTCGGCAAGCTCAAGGGCATGGACAGCAAGACCGCCAACGCCAGGGCGCGCGAGCTGTTGACGCGCTACGGGCTCGGTGACTGGCTCGACAAGAAGTGTGAGGCGATGAGCAAGGGCATGGGGCAGAAGGTGCAGATCCTGGGCACCATCATCCACGACCCCGACCTGGTGATCCTCGACGAGCCGTTCAGCGGCCTGGACCCCGTCAACCGCGACGTGATGCGCGACACCATCCTGCAGATGAAGCGCGAGGGCCGCACGGTGATCTTCAGCACCCACGTGATGGAGCAGGCCGAGCAGCTCTGCGATGCGGTGATGATGATCCACAAGGGCAAGCTCGCCTTCCGCGGCACCATCGCCGAGGTCAAGAAGGGCCGCGACCGCGGCATCACGATCACCTTCGAAGGCGACGGCCGCGTGCTCGAGGACCTGCCCGGCAAGGAGCGGGTCAACAACCAGGGTCGCAAGGCCGAGATCTTCCTGAAACCGGGGGAGGACCCGCAGCAGGCGCTGCGCTGGATGCTCGACCACCTGACCGTGCACAGTTTCGACTACCGCGAACCGTCGCTGCACGAGGTGTTCGTGCGCACCGTCGCCGAACGGGACGCAGCTGCGGCACAAGGGGTGGCGTGATGGCGAACAAGACCTTCCTCGTCGCGCAACGTGAGTACCTCGAGAACGTGCGCACCAAGACGTTCTGGATCGGCATCCTGGCACTGCCGATCCTGATCGCGATCTCGTTCGGTGCCGGCTTCGTACTCAACAAGCTCAAGCAGACGCAGAGCTACGCGGTGCTCGACATCAGCAGCGGCCGGATCGGCGACCGCATCGAGCGCACCGCTCGTCGCGCCGACATGGAGGCACTCGCCCGACTGTTGACCGGGGACAAGTCCGTGTCCGGCCCGCTGGCTTCGTTGCAGCAGGAACTCGGCGACGACCTCGGCAAACTCGCCGGTGACGATCCCAAGGAACCCAAGCCGCTGCCCGACGGTATCGCCGAGAAGATGCAGAACTGGCTGCAGCAGTTGCCGGCGGCCGACCTCGAGGCGGTGATGAAGGAGGGTCAGGTCCTCAAGACCGCGCAGAAGTACCGGTACCGCCAGCTCGACGAACTCGGCATCGACGCCAGCGACGCGGCCGCGGCGGAGACCAGGCTCAACGAGCTGGTGCAGAACGGCAAACTGTTCGCCTACTTCGTGATCGGCAAGGCCCCCGAGGAGACCCTCGAGGACTTCCGTTACGTCAGCAACAACTTCACCGACGCCGACCTGCGCAACTGGTATGGCAACGCCGCCACCAAGGTCGTGCAGAACCTGCGCATCACCGCCGCCGGCATCGGCCGCGATGTCGCCGACAAGATCAAGGAAGAGGTGCGCTTCCGCGAGAAGAAGATCGGCGAGAGTGGCGCCGCCGAGGACGTCAAGGGCGAAGACAAGGCCTCGGGCTTCGCGCCGGTTGCCTTCGTCTACTTCCTGTGGATCGCGATCTTCACCGCCGCGCAGATGCTGCTCACCAACACCGTCGAGGAGAAGAGCAACCGCATCATCGAGGTGCTGTTGTCCTCGGTCTCGCCGCTGCAGCTGATGGCAGGCAAGATCTGGGGCATCGCCGCCACCGGCCTCACCATCACGGTCTCCTGGGCCCTGTTCGCCCTGCTCGGCGTGCTCGCGGCCGAGATGTGGTTCACGGGCTTCGACCTGTCCTGGGCCGCCGCGGCCCGCGATCCGCTCTACCTGGCGAGCTTCATCGCCTACTTCTTCTTCGGCTACCTGCTCTACGCGGCGATCCTGGTCGGCCTGGGTTCGGTGACGAACAGCCTCAAGGAGGCGCAGAACCTGCTCCAGCCGGTGTTCATCCTGCTGTTCGTGCCGCTGGTGTCGATGGTGTTCATCATGCAGGAACCCAACGGCCTGGTCGCCAAGGTGCTCAGCTACATCCCGCTGTTCACCCCGTTCGTGATGATGAACCGGGCCGGCGGGCCGCCGGAGGTCTACGAGTACGTGATCACCAGCGTGCTGCTGCTCGCCACCGTCTGGTTCGCGTTCAAGGCCGCCGGCAAGATCTTCCGCGTCGGCATCCTGATGACCGGCAACCCGCCCAAGCTGCGCGAGATCCTGTCGTGGCTGCGCGAGAAGTGAGCGCACCGTGACCGCCAGCGAACACATCCTGATCGTCGGCGGCGGCCAGGGCATCGGCAAAGCGCTGGCCGAGGCCTACGCGGGCCGCGCCACGATCTGGACCCGCAGCGGCGGCGTCGACGCGACCGATCCCCAGAGCGTGCGCGCGGCGTTCGCCAACCACCTGGCGGCGCACGGCGCGCCGTTCGCCCTGCTGCACTGCGTCGGCGACTTCGCCGAGCAACCGCTGCTGGGCACCGACGCCGCGACCTGGCGGCACCTGCTGGCCAGCAACCTCGACAGTACCTTCCACGTGATCCAGGAAGTGGTGCCGGCGATGGTCGCCGCAGGGCGACCCGGGCGCGTGGTGCTGTTCGCCGCTGCGGGCGTCGACAAGAACAAGGGAATGCAGCGCGCGCCGGCCTACTTCGCGGCCAAGGCAGCAGTCGTGCAGCTGGCGCGGTCGCTGGCGCTGGAGACCGCCGCGGCCGGCGTCACCGTCAACGTCGTCGCCCCCGGCCTGATCGACCACCCCCACAGCCACCGCGACAGCCAGCGGCGGATGCTGCCCAGGGTCCCTGCGGGAAGACTCGGCACCACCGGCGACATCGTCGGTGCCGTCGGTTACCTTCTCTCGCCTGCGGCGGCCTACGTCACCGGTCAGGTGCTGACCGTCGACGGCGGTCTGTTAACCTGACCGCGCCGGTTGCTGACCGGCGGCACCCCGAACGGGTCCATTCCGGCCGGCCTTTCCGCCAGAGACACGGTCCGGCGCAGAAATGGGTTGCCGCCCCCCCAGGGACACCGGTAAACCCTTTCTCTTCATATTCACGGGATTACGACGATCGAACCTACGGTTCTCTCCCCCTCGGGCCTCGACCTGCGACTGCTGGACGGCGACGCCATGCGGGCCACGCAGCGCCTCATCGCGCGCGGTTTCGAAGCCTACCTGGTCGGCGGTTGCGTGCGCGACCTGCTGCTCGGCCGCTCGCCGAAGGACTACGACCTCGCCACCGAAGCGCGGCCGCCGCAGATCAAGCGGACCTTCCCGCGCAACTGCCGCATCATCGGCCGCCGCTTCAAGCTCGCGCACCTGCACTTCGAGAACAACACCAAGATCCTCGAGGTGTCGACGTTCCGGCGCACACCGCAGGGCGACAGCGACGACGCCGACCTGCTGATCACGCGCGACAACGAGTTCGGCACCGCCGAAGAAGACGCGATGCGCCGCGACTTCACCGTCAACGCGCTGTTCCTCGATCCGACGCGCGACTGCATCCTCGACTACTGCGAGGGTCTGGAGGACGTGCGCAAACGCGTGATCCGCACCATCGGCGACCCCGTGGTGCGTTTCCGCGAGGACCCCGTGCGCATCCTGCGGGCGGTCAAGTTCGCCGGCCGCCTGGGCTTTTCGATCGAACCCGCGACCTTCGCGGCGATGGCCGAGACCGCCGGTGACCTGGCGCGCGCCGCGCCGCCGCGGGTGCTCGAGGAGATCCTGCGCCTGCTGCGCGGCGGTCACGCGCTCGACAGCTTCCAGTTGCTGCGCGACGTCGGCGCCCTGCGCACCCTGGTGCCGGTCGTCGCCGAGTTCCTGGCCACCGCCGCGCACGCCCACCGCGTCGCGTTCTGGCGCCTGCTCGAAGCTCTCGACCACCAGGTCCAGGAAGGGCACGTGCCGGGCAACGCCGTGCTGCTCGCCGTGCTGTTCGTCGAGCCCGTGCTCGGCGTCGCCGAGAACAATCCCGGCCGCAGCCCGTCGTCGATCGCCGAGCAACTGCTCGGCAGCCTCGGCCAGGACCTGCGCCTGCCGCGACGCGACGCCGGCTGCCTCAAGCGCATCTGCGGCGTGCAGCATCGCTTCACCGTGCCCGAGGGCAGCAAACGCTTCCGCACCGCGGGCTTCATCGCGGGCCCCTACTTCGACGAGGCGTTCGAACTGTTCGCCCTGCGCGCCGTCGCCAACGGCGACGATCTCGGCGTGGTCGAGCGGTGGCGCGCGCTCGCCGACGGCACACCGCACGCGCGTCACGACGACGACGTCGATGACGAGAGCGATGGCGAAGCCCAGCTCGATGCCGACGACGTCGACGTGACCGCAGCCGCAGCCGACGATGGCGACGCCGCGGACGCGGGTGCCGAGGTGGTGACCGCCGACGAGACCGACGCAGACGGCGAACGACCGCGCAAGAAGCGCCGGCGCCGCCGTGGACGCGGCCGCGCTCGCGAACGCGCCGAGGGTGACGACGAAGGCGACACCGACCCCGACGCGCTGCCGCCGGTTCACGCCGCGGCCGAAGCCGGTGACGACGAGGCCGGTGACGAAGAGACGCCGCAACGGCGCACCGCCGACCGGCAAGGCGACGAACACGACGACGACGCCAGCGAAGCTGCGAGCGGCGGTGAAGCTGACGGCAGTGATGCTGACAGCAGTGACGCTGATGGCGGTGACGCTGACGATCGGGGCGCCGTGGGCAATGACGATGGCGGGCGCAAGCGCCGCCGCCGGCGCCGGCGCCGGCGCGGCGGTCGGCGCGACGACGAGACGTTCCAGCGCAGCGCCGAACCCGCCCCCCACGGCGACGCCGTCGATCCCGACACGCAGCACCTGCATGTCGTGCACGCGCACGACGACGAACTGCCCGAGACCTTCCCGGCCGACCACTTCCCGGCCGACCACTTTCCGGCCGACCACGAGGCCGTCGGTGACGCCGCGGCAGGTGACGACGAAACGGCGCTGGCCGAAGGTGACGACGACGGTCACCACGACGACGCGGGCACCGCGACCGTCGAAGGCGATCGCAAACGTCGCCGCCGGCGCCGGCGCGGTCGCCGCGACCGTGGTGACGAACCCCGGCAGGCCGAAGGCCGTCAGCCGTCGAACCAGCCACCAGCCAGGCCTCGCGACGAACGCCGCCGCGAGCAGCAGCCTCGCGAGCAGCAACCTCGCGAGCAGCAACCGACCGGGCAGAAGTCTGGCGAGCCGCGTCACGGTGAGCAGCGCCCGGGTGATCAACGACATGGTGACCAGCGGCAAGGTGACCAGCGACCGGGTGACCAGCGGCAGGGCGGCGGCAAGAAGTCGCGCGACGAACGGCGCGGCCGGCGCGACAAGCGCCGCGGCGATCGCGGCCACGGTTCGCCGCGCGACGTCGACGTGGTGCCGCGTTACCGCGACCGCCGCGGCAAGGTCGAAGTGCTCGAACCACAGCCGCTCGACCTGTCGGCGTTCGACGTCGAACTCGACCCCAAGCGCGTGCCGACGTTCGGCAGCATCGTCGAGGGCAAGGGGCGCCCCAAGCGCCGCTCGCCGCGCGTGCCCGAAGACGGCAACGACAAGTACCGGCCGCCGCCGCCCCCTGGCAGCAGTTCCGGACCCGGCGCACCGCCGCCGCCGCCGCCGGCGGACGACGACGGCGACACGTTCGGGGACTGGTGACCGATGAGCGCCGGCGGCACATCGGGCAGCAGTAGGGCCAACGCCAAGGTCACCACGGCGACGCTGCGCGCGATGAAGGCCAGCAGCGAGCGCATCACCGCGCTGACCGCCTACGACCACCTGTTCGCGGCGCTGCTCGACCGCGCCGGCGTCGATGTGATCCTGGTCGGCGACTCGGTCGCCACCGTGGTGCAGGGCCGCGCCACCACGGTGCCGGTGACGATGGAGCAGATGGTCTACCACTGCGAACTCGTCGGCCGCGCCGTGCAGCGCGCGCTGGTGGTCGGTGACCTGCCGTTCCTGAGTTACCAGGTCAGTGTCGAAGACGCCCTGCGCAACGGCGGTCGCCTGCTCAAGGAAGGGCTCGCCGAAGCGGTCAAGCTCGAGGGCGGCGTCGAGTTCGCGCCGACCGTGCGCCGGCTCGTCGACGCGGGCATCCCGGTGATGGGCCACCTGGGCCTCACGCCGCAGAGCATCCACCAGTTCGGCAGTTACAAGGCCCGTGGCCAGGACGACGCCGAACAGCAGCGCATCCTCGACGGCGCCCGCAGCCTGCGCGATGCCGGCGCGTTCGCACTGGTGCTCGAGAAGGTCCCGGCGAGCCTGGGCGCCCTCGTCGCCGCCGCGGTCGACATCCCGGTGATCGGCATCGGCGCCGGCGCGCAGGTCGACGGCCAGATCCTGGTCACCCACGACATGCTCGGCCTGTTCGAGGGCTTCCGGCCGCGCTTCGCGCGCCGTTACCTCGAGCTGGCGCAGGAAGTCGGCGCCGCCGTGCGCCGCTACGCCGACGACGTGCGCGGCGGCACGTTCCCGAGCGCCGACGAGAGTTACTGAGCCGGCGAGCGGCGAAACCGGTCGAGCTGCGCAACGGGGTTGCCGGGCCCGTTCGCCGGCCGCCGGAGCGCGCTTGCGCCGCCGCATTCCCCCCGGCATCGTGGCCCGGATGCAGGCTTGGCGCGTCGACGTCCTGGTTCGTTCGGAACACCCCGATCCCGCCGGCGGCGCGGCCAGGCGCGCCCTCGCGGCCGCGGGGGTCGAGGGCATCGACGACGTGCGTTGCCGGCGTGGATACCTGCTGGCCGCCACGCTCAGCGAGAGCCAGGTGCGCGAGTTCACGCGCGCGGTGTTGTGCGACCCGGTGCTCGACCAGTTCGTGGTGCACGCGCCGGGCGCCGCCGACCCGCAGCCGTTGCCGCGCACCCACCAGGTGGTGGTCAAGCCGCGCGCGGGCGTCACCGATCCGGTGGCGCACTCGGTGCAGAAGGCACTCGGCGACATGCAGCTGCCGATGGTCGAGACCGGCACCTATCGGGTCTTCGAAGTGCGTTGCGCCGCCGGCGCGACGCCGATCGACGGCCAACAGCTGCTCGGCGCCGCGCGCCGCGCGCTCGCCAACGACGTGGTGCAGGAAGTGCAACTCGACCACCTGCCTGCGGGCCTGCCCGGCGCCGCCGGCGCCGCCGATCTCGGCGTGCACCCGATCCCGCTCGCGCACCTGGGCAAGGACGGACTCGAGAAGCTGTCCGCCGACGGCGGGCTGGCGCTCGACGGCGAGGAGATGCTCGCGATCCAGGCGCACTTCGCCAAGGCCGGCCGCGCGCCGACGCGCATGGAACTCGAGACGCTGGCGCAGACCTGGAGTGAGCACTGCAAACACAAGACCCTGACCGGCCGCGTGCGTTTCGACGACGGCAGCGGCAACAGCAAGGTCATCGACAACCTGCTCAAGAGCACCATCGCCCACGTCACGCGCACGCTCGACCGCGACTTCTGCGTCAGCGTGTTCGTCGACAACGCGGGCATCATCAAGTTCGACGAGCAGGACTCGGTCTGCATCAAGGTCGAGACCCACAACCGGCCGTCGGCGATCGAACCGTTCGGCGGCGCCGGCACCGGCGTCGGCGGCGTGATCCGCGACGTGCTCGGCACGGGCCTGGGTGCGCGACCGATCGCCAACACCGACGTGTTCTGCTTCGCGCCGCCGAACCTCGCTGCTGCGGACGTGCCCCAGGGCTGCCTGTCGCCGCTCGGCGTGATGAAGGGCGTCGTCGCCGGCGTGCGCGACTACGGCAACCCGATGGGCATCCCGACCGTCAACGGCAGCGTGCACTTCGACGAGAACTTCGTCGGCAACCCGCTCGTCTACGTCGGCAACATCGGCATCCTGCCGACCGCGCGCGCCCACAAGAAGCCGCGCGCCGGCAACGCGATCGTCGCGCTCGGCGGCCGCACCGGCCGCGACGGCATCCACGGCGCGACCTTCAGTTCGCTCGAACTGCACACCGAGAGCGAAACCACCAGCTCGGGCGCGGTGCAGATCGGCGACCCGATCACCGAACGCAAGGCGATGGACGCGGTGATGCGCTGTGCCGACGAGGACCTGTTCGACGCGATCACCGACTGCGGCGCCGGCGGCTTCAGCTCGGCGATCGGCGAGATGGCCGAAGAGCTCGGCGCCGAGGTCGAACTGCAACACGCGCCGCTCAAGTACCAGGGCCTGGCACCGTGGGAGGTGTGGATCAGCGAAGCCCAGGAACGCATGGTGCTCGCCGTGCCGCACGACAAGCTGCAGCGTTTGCTCGCGGTGTGCCGCGAGGAGGCCTGCGAGGCGACGGTGCTCGGCACGTTCACCGACAGCGGCCGCCTGGTCGTCAAACACGCCGGCGTCGTGCACGCGGACCTCGATCTGCAGTTCTTGCACAAGGGTCTGCCGGTGCGCGAACGACAGGCGAAGTATCAGCCCAAGCAGCTGCGCGAACCGGCGCTGCCGGCCGAGCCCGATCTGCGCGGCGCGCTGTTGGCGGTGATGGGCGACTACGGCATCTGCAGCAAGGAGTGGATCGTGCGTCAGTACGATCACGAGGTGCAGGCCGCTTCCGCCGGCAAGCCGCTGTGCGGCGTGCGCGAGGACGGTCCCAGCGACGCGGCCGTGCTCGCGCCCAAACTCGGTTCGCGCCGCGGCGTGGTGCTCGCCAACGGCCTCAACCCGCGCTACAGCCACATCGATCCGGCGGCGATGGCCGAGTGTTCGCTCGACGAGGCGATGCGCAACCTGGTGGCCGCCGGCGGCGACCCCGACTACACGGCGGTGCTCGACAACTACTGCTGGGGCAATACGCGCGATCCGCTGGCGTTCGGCGACCTGGTGCGCGCCACCGAGGCGTTGTGTGCGCTGGCGATCACCTACCGCACGCCGTTCGTGTCGGGCAAGGACTCGCTGCACAACGAATTCCGCACCGCGGGCCGCACCATCCGCATTCCGGGCTGCATCCTGGTGACGGCGATGTCGGTGATCGACGACGTCACCACGACGCTGACCACCGACTTCAAACGCGCCGGCTCGCTGCTCGTGCTGGTCGGCGTCACCAAGGACGAACTGGGCGGCAGCGTCTACTACAAGACCAAGGGCCAACTCGGCGCCAACGCGCCGCGCGTCGACCACGAACTGGGCAAGAACGTGCTGCGCGGCTGCCACGCGGCGATCAAGGCCGGCTGCGTGCTGTCGGCGCACGACCTCTCCGAGGGTGGCCTCGGCGCTGCGGTGCTCGAGATGGCGATCGGCGGCAAACGCGGTGCGCGCGTCGACCTCGATCAGGTGACCACCGCCGGTGAGCTCGACGCCACCCGTCGCCTGTTCAGCGAGTCGCAGAGTCGCATCCTGATGGAGATCGACAAACAGCGCCTGCGGGACCTGCAGACGCATCTGGGCGCCGCGCCATTCGCGGTGATGGGCGAAGTGAGCGAGGCACGCAGCGTCACCTTCACCTTGGGCGGCAAGACCGTCGCCGAGGTCGCGATCGCCGACGCCGAACGGGCCTGGAAGGCGCCGCTCGACCTCGACGGCACCCTGCTGCAGGAGGTGCGCTCGTGAGTTCGCCCCGCGCCCTGATCCTGCGTGCTCCCGGCATCAACTGCGAACGCGAGACCCACCACGCGTTCGCGCGCGCCGGTGCCGCGCCCCAGTTCGTGCACGTCAACCAACTGCTCGCCGACCCCGGCCAGCTCGAGCGCTTCTCGATCCTCGCCGTGCCGGGTGGCTTCGCCTACGGCGACGACATCAGCAGCGGTCGTGTGCTCGCGCAGGAGCTGCGCACCGGCCTCGGCGAGCGCCTCTTGCAGTTCGTCGATCGCGGCGGTCTGGCGCTCGGCATCTGCAACGGTTTCCAGGTGCTGGTGCGACTGGGCCTGCTGCCGTGCACGCGGCACAAGCTCGAAGAAGAGGTGACGCTGACCCACAACCTCAGCAACCACTACGAGTGCCGCTGGGTGACGCTGCGCACGCAGAAGTCGCGGTGCGTGTTCCTGCCCGAAGGCCTGACGCTGCGCTGGCCCGCCGCGCACGGCGAAGGCCGGTTGATGGCCAAGGACAAGGTGATGCAGCAGACGCTCGTCGACGAGGGTTACGCCGCGCTGCTCTACGTCGATGCGAACGGCCAACCGACCGAACGTTACCCCACCAACCCCAACGGCTCGCCGCTGGCGATCGCCGGGCTGACCAACACCTCGGGCCGCGTGCTCGGCATGATGCCGCACCCCGATCGTTCGTACCTGCCGACCCACATGCCGCAGTGGCGCCGCACGCTGCTCGAACAAGGTGCCCTGCCCGAGGACGGCGACGGCATGGTGGTGTTCCGCGAGATGGTGAAGGTGGCGAAGGCGGAAGGGTGAGACGACGCGCGGCGGCACTGGCGCTGCTGCTCGCCGCGATCGCGCTGCCGCTCGGCGGTTGCGGCCTGAACCTGTCGGTGCGTCGGTGCCCCACCGAGATCCACACCACCGACGGGCGTGTGGTCCCCGTCGAGATCGATCGCCAAAGGCCGTACGGCCCGTTCCAGCTCGAGTCCCCCGTGCTCTCGCTGTTGCTGGCGATCCCGCTCGAACCCATCGATTGGCTCATGACCGCGTCGGGAGCCATCGATCAGGTGTTGCACCCTGGGAGCCGCCACGTGGTCGGCGGCCCGTTCGGCTACCTCGCAGCGCTGACGCCGTTCGCGACCACCGTCGACGCGTTCATGTTGGCTGACCCCTGGCCCGCGCGCGAGGTCGACCCCGAACTGCTCGAGCGCCTGCTGCGCGGCGATGTCGAGGCGGCGCGCAAGGCCTTCGCGGACCCGAACCTCGTCGCTGTCCGCCCGCGCTGATTCGCGCCAGCCGAATGGGGAATCTCACGCGCCCGTCGCTATCCTCCGGCCATGCGTCAACTCGGCATCTTCATGGCCCTCTTGGGTATCGCCTCGTGTGTCGTGTACTTCATGAACATGGAGATGCGCCTGCTCATGTGGATCGACACCTGGGGTGAGGGCGCCGCCTGGGGCATCCGCGGTGGCCTGATCGTGGTCGGCGCGCTGCTCTTCAAGATGGGCGCGCCCAAAGCCAAGAAGTGACCGCCGGGCCGGACGACGGTCAGCCACCCCCCGGCCGAAGCGACTGGGGCAAGGCTTCACGCGACCCGGGGGAACGCCACTTCCTCGCCGGGCCGCGCAGCCGTCTGCGCGAGTTCGGGCGCGTGCTGCGCATCGCCGGTGAGTTCATCAAGGGCTTCCGCGCGCTGCACTTCCTGCCACCGTGCGTGACCGTGTTCGGTTCGGCGCGGTTCGGGGAAGACAACCGCTGGTACGAGCTCGCGCGGCAGGTCAGCGCCGAGTTGGCGCGCGCGGGCTTCACGATCATGACCGGCGGCGGCCCCGGCATCATGGAGGCCGCCAACCGCGGCGCACGCGACGCGGGCGGCCTGTCGGTCGGGTGCAACATCACGTTGCCGCACGAACAGGAGCCCAATCCGTACGTCGACCACTTCGTCGAGTTCCGCTACTTCTTCGTGCGCAAGGTGATGCTGGTCAAATACAGCTACGCCTTCGTGGTGATGCCGGGCGGGTTCGGCACCATGGACGAGCTGTTCGAAGCGGCGACGCTGATGCAGACGAGGAAGATCGAGGCGTTCCCGCTGGTGCTGATGGGCGTCGACTACTGGCGGCCGCTGCTCGAATTCGTGCGCAAGACCATGGTCGCCGAAGGCACCATCGACGTCGCCGACATCGACCGCATCATGGTCACCGACGACGTCGGCATCGCTGTCGCGCACGTGCTGCAGGGCGCTGCGAGCCACCTCGGGGAACGGCGTCGGCCGAGCGTGCTGCTCGGCGAGTCGAAGCCGAAGCTCGCACGACCCTGAGCTCGTCTCGCATCCCCCTCAGCCGTCGCGGAACTCGCTGCTGCGGATCCCGTACTTCTGCATCAGCTTCTGGAACGCGCTGCGCGCCATGCCGGCCTCCTCGCTGCAGTGCGTGACGTTGCCCTTGTGCTTCTTGAGCAGGCTCTCGAGGTAGGCGCTCTCGATCGCGGCGATGTGCCGCGCCTTCATCTCCTGGAACGTGCCTTCGCCGCCGTCGACGGCCATCGGCATCTCGTGCTGGCGCACTTCCGGCGGCAGGTCGGCGAGCTGCAGTTCGCCGGGATGGCCCAGCGCGCAGGCGCGTTCGATCACGTTGCGCAGCTGGCGCACGTTGCCGGGCCAGTGGTAACCACGCAGCACCGCGGCGACCTCGTGGCTGGTGCCGGTGATGCCCAGCGGTTCACCGAAGCGGCGCACGAAGTGATCGACCAGCACCGGCAGGTCCTCCATGCGGTCGCGCAGCGGCGGCACCGCCACGCGCACGACGTCGAGGCGGTAGAACAGGTCGGCGCGGAAGCGCGCATGTTCGACCTCTCGCTGCAGGTTGCGGTTGGTGGCCGCGACGATGCGCACGTCGATCGGCCGCTGCTCGTTGCCCCCCACCGGCCGCACCGAACGCTCCTGGATCGCGCGCAGCAGCTTGGCCTGGAAGGCGAGCGGCAGCTCACCGAGTTCGTCGAGGAACAAGGTGCCGCCGTCGGCGAGCGCGAACAGACCGAGCTTGTCGCCGGCGGCGCCCGTGAACGCGCCCTTGACGTGGCCGAACAGTTCACTCTCGATCAGATCGGCCGGAATCGACGCGCAGTCCACGGGCACGAACGGTTTGCCTTCGCGCGGGCTCTTGTCGTGCAGGTAGTGCGCGAGCAGTTCCTTGCCGGTGCCGCTCTCGCCGATCAGCAGCACCGACGCGTCGGTGCGCGCGGCGCGGTCGAGCATCTCGAGCACCTGCGCGAACGCCGACGATGCGTGCAGCAGTTGCCGGCTGTTGGCGCCGCCGCGCAACCGTTCCTTGAGGCCCTCGTTGCGGTCCTTGATCCGGCGATGCGCGATCGCCTTGGCGACGCGCTCCATCAGGTCCTTCTCCGAGTACGGCTTGCTCAGGTAGTCGAACGCGCCCTGCTTGATCGCCTTGACCGCCATCGACAGGTCGGGGTAACCGGTGATCAGCAACACCTCGACGTCGGGGTCGCGTTGTTTGATCTCGCCGAGCAGATCCATGCCGCTCATGCGCGGCATGCGCACGTCGCTGATCACCAACTGGAACGGCAACCTGGCGAGTTGGTCGAGCGCCGCCGGCGCCGAGTCGGCGCAGTGCGCTTCGTAACCGGCGCGCTCGAGGAAGAAGGCGCACGATTCGGCGAGGTCCCGCTCGTCGTCGACGACGAGCACGCGGCCGGCGCTCACGCCCGCGCTCCCTTGCGGGGGCCGTCGCGGCGCTGGCAGTCGCGGCACGAACCGTAGATGCGCAGGCTGTGGCGTTCGATGCGGAAACCGATGCGCTTGGCGGCGAGGTCCTGGCGGCGCTCCAGTTCGTCGTCGCGGAACTCGAAGATCGCCCCGCAGCCCAGGCAGACCATGTGGTCGTGGTGCTCGTGGCCGAGCACGTGCTCGAAGCGACGGCCGCCGTCGCCGGTCTCGAGACCTTCGACGAAGCCGGCCTCCTCGAGCACCGACAAGGTGCGGTAGACGGTCGCGCGCGACACCTTCGGATCCAGGCGCCGACAGCGGTCGAGCAGTTCCTCGGCCGTGAAGTGGTCGTGCGTGGCGAACGCCATGCGCACGATCAGCGAACGCTGGTTGGTCCACCGAAAGCCCTGCTCACGCAGATGCTTCTCGACGATCGCCTGTTCCTGTTCGGGCTTCACGCGGCAGGCAGGATAGGGCGTCGCGCGTGACCTTTCGACCTTGGACTGTCCGAGGACACCGATCGACGGCCGCTTCACTGACGCGGCAGACCGATGTCCTTGCGGTAGTGCATGCCGGCGAACTCGATCTTGCCCAGGGCGCCGTAGGCCCTGGCCCGGGCCGCTTCGATGTCCGCGCCGAGCGCGGTCACCGCGAGCACCCGGCCGCCGGAGGTCAGCACGTCGCCACCGGGCTTCTGCGCGGTACCGGCGTGGAACACCTGCAGGTCTTCGCCCGTGTCGAGGCGGTCGAGGCCGGTGATCGGGAACCCCTTCTTGAAGTCGCCCGGATAACCGCCGCTGCAGGCCACCACGCAGACGGCGACACGCTTGTCCCAGACGGGCGCCTCGAGCGTGTCGAGTTTGCCTTCCGCGGTTGCCAGCAGCAACGGCAGCAGGTCGCTCGACAACCGCATCAACAACGGCTGGGTCTCGGGGTCGCCGAGCCGGCAGTTGAACTCCAGCACGCGCGGGCCCTGCTGCGTCAGCATCAGTCCGGCGTAGAGGAACCCCTGGTAACGACGGCCTTCGCGGTTCATCGCGTGCACGGCCGGGAACACGATCTGGCTCTCGATCTGCGCCGCCATGCGCGGCATCAGGTTGACCGGCGTGAACACACCCATGCCGCCCGTGTTCGGGCCCTTGTCGCCGTCGAACACCGGCTTGTGGTCGCGCGCGGGCTCGAGCGGAACGATCGTCTGGCCGTCCGTCAGCGTGATGATCGACACCTCGGGGCCCTGCAGGCACTCCTCGAACACGACCTTGGCGCCGGCCTCGCCGAAGCGCCGCTTCTCGAGGCACTCGGCGGCGGCAACCTTGGCCTCAGCCGAGTTCTTGCACACGGTCACCCCCTTGCCGGCGGCCAGCCCCGACGCCTTGACGACGATCGGACCGTCCTCGCGATTGTCGAGGAACGACCGCGCCTGCTGGTGGTCTTCGAACACCCAGAACGCCGGCCCCGGCAGCCGGTGTTTGCGGCACAACTCCCGCGCGAAGGTCTTGCTGCCCTCGAGTTCGGCGGCGGCCTTGTTCGGGCCGAAGCACAGCAGCTTCTCCTTGGTGAAGGCGTCGACGACGCCCGCGCACAGCGGCCCCTCGGGGCCGATCACGGTCAGGTCGATGCCCTCCTTCTTGGCGAAGCGCACCAGACCGGCGATGTCGTCGGCATCGACGGGCACGTTGTCGGCGATCGCGGCGGTGCCAGGGTTGCCCGGCGCGCAGAACAGCTTCTTGACCAGCGGCGACCGGGCGATCTTCCAACACAGCGCGTGCTCACGGCCACCTTGGCCGACGACGAGGATCTTCATGGGGGCGAACAGGCTAAGGAGCCGCCCGGCGTCGCGGAAGCGCGGAGTTGCACGCTGGCCAAACTGCGCCCCGCGGCCCACGATGGCCGCCATGGACACCGTCGTCGTTTGCAATCAGGACCAGATGGGCCACGGCGATCGCGCCCTGGGTCAGCGCATCCTGCAGACCTTCCTCCAGAAGTCGATCGCGCTGCCGGGGTTCACGGCGATCGTGTTCTTCAACAGCGGCGTCAAGCTGGTCGCGACGGATTCACCCGTGCTGGCCGAACTGCGCGCGCTCGAGGAACGTGGCGTCGATCTGGTGCCTTGCGGCACCTGCTTGAACCACTTCGGCGTCACCCCCGCGGTCGGCAAGATCGCCGACATGGATTCGATCCTGAGGGAACTGGGCCGCGCGGCCAAGGTCATCACCCTCTGAAGGCGCGACGACGATGATCTCCCGACGATGATCTCCCACCGATGATCTCACAGCGATGATCTCACAGCAGTGGTTCCGCCGCATCCTCGGCATCTGCCCGGTGCTGATCGCGGTGCTCTGGGTGGCGGGCATCGCTCACTTCCGCGACTACGCGTTCACGCCGATGGAGTGGGCCGTGCTGTTGGCCAGCGCGTTCGCGTTGCACATCATCAGCAACCGGCTACGTCGGCCGCGACCGCTGCCGCAGCTTCCCGAGGGCGCCAACCCGATCAAGATGGCGACGCTGGCATCGTTGATCCTGGCGGTGCTGGTGGCGTTCGCCGCCGGGGTACTCGAGTGGCTTGCCGAACCCCACTTGCCGACGAGCACGCCGTGGGCGCTGCGCACCCTGTGGCACGCAGCCTGCGCGTTCGCCGCGAGCTACTGCGGCCTCTTGCTGCGCCTCACGCTGGCGATGCAGAAGCAGCGCCAGACCCAATCCCGCAGGGACTGACGTCCGGCAAGGTGCTTCAACGGCGCCGTGGCGCGGGCACGCCGGCGCGATACTCCTGCCACGCGGCCGCCAACCGTTCGGCAGCGCGTTCGGCTGCGGTCGCGAGCTCGTTGCGGCCGCGCTGCCGCCAGTAACCGGCGATCTGCGGCGCCATGCCCTGCAGATCGAACAGGGTGCCGTAGGCGCACAGATCGGCCATCAGGAACGGATGCTCGAGCCAGCCGCCGTGCAGCGGGAACGGCGCGGGCGCCGCGACCTCACCGACCGAGAACAGCATGCCGCAGGGCACCACCTGGTCGTGGCGCAGCAGCTTGCCGTCGAGCAGGAAGGCCATCGACGGTTTGTCGAGCAACACGGGTCGTCCCTGCGCCTTGGCCACGGCGAACAACTTGCCCATCAGCGCGGCGTAGGCCTGCCACACGGCCGGTTCGGTGAACTGGAAGAAGTCCGTGTGCACGTAGTCCGCGTCGACCGCAGCGATCGCGGCGAGGAACGCGTCGTATTCGCCCCGCACGGCGGCGTGCAGTTCGGGAGCGCGGGTCGCGAACAGCGGCGCGTTGGTGCCCTTGATGCTGCCCGGCAACACGAGGACGTCCGGACGCCACTGCTCGGCCAGCTGCGCCAGGTTGGCGCGCGTCTGCAGATCCCAGCCGGTCGCCAACAGCAACGCCCTGGGCGGCAACGACGCGTCGACGTCGGCGAGGATCGCATCGGCGGCCTCGTATCCGCGCCGGTTCGCAGCGCTGTGGTTGGCCAGCACCGAGAGCGTGAGCAGCAGCGGCAGCAACACCACGATCGGCACGCGCCGCACCTGCGCGGCCCCCACCGCCAGCAACGGTGTGGCCAGCAGCAGCAGCGGCAACACCGCGGCATCCATGTTGGGCACGTGGGCGCGGGCCCACTGCGAACCGAGCAGCAGCGAACCGGCGCCGACCAGGTTCACGAGCAACCGACGCTGCTGCCGCCACCAGCACATCGCGCCGATCACCACCAGGCCCCACCCCGCCCACAGATGCCGGAGCAGCACCTCGGCGAACACCAGCGCCCGCCCGGCATAGTCGACACCGGACGCGAGCAGCAGTTCACCGAAGAAGCCGCCACGCACGTGGAACCACAATCGCGACGGCGTCGATGGCTCGCCGAACGAGAACGGCACCTCGGCCATCGCCCGCAACATCAACAGCAGGTAGGCCGCCACCGTCACCGCCGCAGCCACCGCGGCGGCCGGCAGCAGCGCGCGAACGGCGGCGCGCCAGTTCTCGCCGCGCAGCGCCGCGACCAGGCCCGGCACGAACGGCAACAGCACCACGATCGACAGGTGGTTGTTGGCGAGCCCCACGCCGACTCCCAGGCCCAGCACGACGCGCCAGCACCAACGCGACTGGTCCCCGGCCACACCCCACAACACCAGCGCCGTCGCCAGACTCTGCAACGCGTAGACCTCGACGCTGTTGCTCCACTGCCAGACCGTCGCGCCAACCGCCGACAACAACGCGGCCGTCAGCGCCGCCCAGGCCGCCGGCCTCGGCGTGACCGCGCCGCAGACCTCGCTGGCCAGCCACCGCTCGCAGGCCCAGAACAGCACCAGGCTCGCGCCGGCTCCGAGCAGGCCCGAGAACGCCGCCAGCGAATACGCCGAGAACCCGAAGGCACCGCCCCACAGGTGCGCGAGCAGCGTCCACAGCGGATATCCGGGCGGGTGCACGCTGCTCCAGCAACGCGCGCACAACGTCAGTTCGGCGGCGTCGTCGAACTGCACGTTGGCCGAAGCGGTGGCCAGGTAGAGCGACAGGGGCAGCACGAAGGCGAGCGCTGCGAACACCGCCCGCAGGACACGATCGGAACAGCTCATTCGACCAGCAGCTTCATGCCCCCCTCGGCGACGCCGAACCGGCTCACCGCGCCGGTGCGGCTGACCACCGTCGCCGCGTCGATGCTGCCGGCCAACAACTGCCGCCAGGCGCCGATCACGGTGCGCACCTGCACACCCGATTCCCGCACGAACTCGACGCGGAAACGGCGCACGCCGGCAGTGAGCAACCGTTCCGCCCAGGCGCTGCTCTGTTGCGGCGCGTGATGGAACACCGTGTTGCGGCAACCGACATCGACGATCACCGGATGCTCACGGCCGAGGTGGTCACGCAGCGCCACCTGATGCCGTTCGCAGGGCCGTCCACACGAGTGGAAGTCGCGGCCGTTGCTGAGCAGGTGCGAATACACGCAGTGTTCGGTGTGGAACGTCGGGATGCGGTGCTGCGCGACCACGGCGATGCGTTCGCCCGGCAGGTTGCCGAGCATCGCGAACAGCTGCCGTTCGTCGAGGTCGAACGACGCGGTGACCGTGTCGAGCCCCATCGACAGCAGGTGCGCGGCGGTGATCGAGTTGGCGGCGTTGAGCGAGAAGTCGCCGTGCAGGCACACGTTGTCGCCGGCGTCGCGCCACTGCAGCAGCCGCATCAGCGCACCGAAGTGCCGCACCAGCACCCCGTCGGGAGCCAGCCGGCGGATGCGATCGAGCAACGGCTCTTCGCCGGGCTTGCCGATTCGCGTCGTCGCCACGATCACCGCGAGCCCCGCATCGCGCGCCCTGGTCACGGCGTTGCCGAGTCCGGTGAACTCCATCCAGTCGAGTTCGACTTCGGTGCAGCCGCCGGCGATCACTGCGTCGAGCTGTTGATCGTCACGCACCAGCGGCACGACCACCGGGGCCACGCTCGCCGCAGCACTGCCGTTCGCGCCGACCGCGGCTCGCACGCGCGGCAACGCGGGTGACGGGTCGATGTCCCGTGTGGGGCCACGTTCGAGCAACGGCAGCAGCTGCTCGACGAGGCGGCGGCGCAGTTCCTTGAGTTCACTGGCCGGCGCGTGTTGTCCTGCCGCCAGACCGCTGCAGTCGATCGCCGCGACGCGGAACGGCGTGCCGCCGAACGCTCCCAGCTTGTCGCGCAACAGCGCTTCGTCGAGGCCGGCACCGCGCGCGGGCGCCAGCGGCGTGTCGCCGCTGGCCGTGGCGGACCACCGCCCACAGCGCGCCATGACGGTCAGCGGCTCGCCGGGCGCGCCGGTCACGATCAGATCGATCGCGTTGCGCCCGGTCGGCTCGTCGCCCAGGCGCGTGGCTTCGGCCGCGAGCGCACCGTCGTTGGTGACGAACACACGGTCTCCGCTGCGCAGCCGCGACAGGTCGATGCTGCCGTTGCCGAAACCCAGCCACCACTCGTCGCCGCGGCGATCCACGCGCCACAACGCGCCGCCCGGTTCGTTCTTGTCCTCGGGATCACCCTGGTCGAACACCACGCCCATGCCGGCGCGCAGCTGCAGCGGCGCCGCGTCACCGGCGGCCGGCAGCGGCGCGCTGCGTTCACCGATCGGGCCCGCGGGGCGTTCGGGCATCGCCAGCGCGCCGGTCCAGGGCCGACCCCCGGCGTCCGGCCCGATCACGACCTGATCGCCGACCACCCGCTGCACACGGCCGACGAACACGCCGCGGTGTTTGGGGAAGCGCCCTTCGACCAGCGTCTGATGGTCGCTGCCGCCCAGGAAGCCGTCGGAGAAGCCGCGCGTATACGACAACGACATCTTCAACAGGTCGTCGGCGAGCTGCCGTTCCGCCTGCCTACGATCGCCGCCGGCCAGCAAGGCGTCGACCCATCGCCGGTAACCGCCGGTGGCGGTGGCCACGTACTGCGGCCCCTTCTGCCGACCCTCGATCTTCAGGCCGTGCACGCCGATGCGCAGCAGCTCGGGCATCGCGCGCGCACCCGACAGGTCCTTGGGGCTCAGCAGATACTGCACGTCGCCGAGCGGGCGCACCGCCCCGTCGACGACCAGTTCGTAGGGCATGCGGCAACTCTGCGCGCACTGGCCGCGATTCGCCGAACGGCCACCCCACGCCTCGCTGGTCAGGCACTGACCGCTCCACGACACACACAGCGCGCCGTGCACGAACACCTCGAGTTCGAGTTCGGTGCCGGCGGCGAACGCCTCGATCTCCGCGACCGACAGTTCCCGCGGCACGACCACGCGGGTCACACCGAGCCGCGCGGCGAACGCAGCCGCAGCCGGTTCGGCGATCGTCATCTGCGTGCTGGCGTGCAGTTCGAGCTGGGGCGCGACCGCGCGCGCCAGCAGGCACACGGCCGGATCCTGCACGATCAGCGCATCGACGCCGGCGGCGGCGATGCCGCGCAACACGCGTTCGAGGGCCACCAGTTCGGGCTCGAACACCAACGTGTTGAGCGTCACGTAGGCGCGTGCGCCGGCGCGATGGATGCGCGCGACCAGGTCGGGCAGGTCGGCGAGCGCAAAGTTGGCAGCGCGGGCGCGGGCATTGAAGCCCTCGGCCAGACCGAAGTAGACGGCGTCGGCGCCGTGTTGCAGCGCCGCCAGCAGCGCCGGCATCGAACCCGCCGGCGCGAGCACTTCGGGTTTGTGGGGTTTGGCCGTCATCGGGGGCAGGTAGTATCGCCGCGGCCGTGGCCCCCGCAATGCAGCCCGACGAGGAACTCCACCGACTGCGCGCCGCCGTCGACGACTGCAACCGTCGACTGGTGACACTGCTGCAGGAACGTGCCGCAGCCGCCGTTGCCATCGGCCGCTGGAAAGCCGCGCACGGTCGCGCCGCGCTGGACCCGGCGCGCGAGGCCCAGATGCTGGCCGCGATCGCCGGTGCTCCGGGTGACGGGCCGCTCGACGCGGCCGCGCTGCAGCGTGTGTTCGAGGCGCTGTTGGTCGAGACCCGGCGCCTCGTCGCCGATCGCTGAGGCCCCGCGCGGCTCCGGTCCGCCGGAATGACACGCAAGGCGACGGGGTTATCGTGGCGCACCGCCATGTCGCCCCGATCCCTCCTCGCCCGGTTTGCGCCAGTCGTCCCGTTCGCACTGCTCAACCTGCTCGGCGCGCCGCTGACCGCGCAACAGGCCTTGTTCTGGAACAACGGCAACCTCACCGCCGTCGCACCGTGGCACCGCGACGTCGCCGCGGCGATCGCACACGTCTGTTCGGGCCCTTCGGCACTCGAGTCTGCCGCCGGTCTGCGCAGCAACGTTCCCGCCGGCACCCGCCTGCTCGGCTGCCGCCGCAACGGCGCCGAACTGGTGTTGACGTTCGACGACGGCCTGCTGCGGGCCGACCCTGGCTGCGCGATCGAACACGCGATCGAACAACTGTCCAAGACCGCCTTCGGTGACCCGGCGGTGCGCGGCGTGCACATCGACGTGCGACTTCCGGACGGCAGCGTGCACGACCTCGGCGAACTGCTCGGCCACACCAAGGCGACACCACCACCGCCGGCGCCGCCGTTCGCGCGCCTCGGCAACGTCACCGGTGCGCTGTCCGGCAAACGCATCGCCGTGTCACCGGGCCACGGTTACTACTGGCACAGCTCGCTGGGCTGGACCACGCAGCGCGGCCTGATCGACGGCCTGATCGAAGACATCCACACCGCCGAGATCTGCAACCGCTACCTGATCCCGCTGCTCGAGAACATGGGCGCAGAGATCGTGATGACGCGTGAGCACGGCGAGATGCCGGTCGACGGCCTGGTCGACAACGACGCCGGCGCGCCGGCGTATGCCGAGAGCGGCGCATGGTTGCTGTCGGGATCGGCGGGTTACAACGGCGGCACCTACCGCTACGTGAACGTCGGTCCGACCGCGACGGCGACGGCGACGTGGACCATCCCGGTGGCGCAAGCCGGCCTGTATCCGGTGTTCGTCTGGTTCCGCGCCGGCAGCAACCGCAGCACCGACGCCCGCTACACGATCCATCACGCCGGCGGCAGCAGCAGCGCCAGCGCCGACCAGACCGTCGACAACCTGACCTGGGTGCACCTGGGCAACTACTGGTTCGACCCCGCGCAGGGTGCGCGCATCGAACTGTCGAACGAGTCCGCCGGCAGCGGCGTGGTGATCGCGGACGCCGTGCGCCTCGGCGGCGGCCTGGGCTCGCTGGTGCGCGGCGGCACCACCAGCAACCGACAGCGGTGGCGCGAAGCGGCGCGTTACTGGGCGCAGTTCGCGGGCGCGCCGAGCAGCGTCTACGACTCGATCAGCGGCGGACAGGACAACGACGATGACGTCACCGCGCGGCCGCGCTTCGCCGAATGGCGATCGGCCGATGCCTTCCTGTCGCTGCACACCAACGCCGGCGGCGGCGCCGGCACCGATACGTTCATCTACAACGGCGGCGCGACCGCGGGCTCGGCGGCGCTCAGCAACGCGGTGCACACGCGGCTCATCGCCGATCTGCGCGCGCACTGGAACTCGACCTGGGTCGACCGCGGCCAGCACACGGCGAACTTCGGCGAGCTGCGCCTGTTGTCGACGATGCCCGGCATCCTCGTCGAACTGGCGTTCCACGACACGCCCAACTCGGTCGACCACCGCGCCCTGCACGAACCCGAATTCCGCTACCTGGCGGCGCGCGCCTACGCGCGCGGCGTGCTGAGCTACTTCAACCCGGTCGCCGTGTTCCCGCCCGAGCCGCCGGTGGCGCTGCGCGTCGTGCAGGACGGCAACCGCGGCCTGCGCGTCGCCTGGGAGCCCGTCGCCGGCGCCACCCACTACACCGTCGAGCAGTCGCAGGACGGCAAGGGCTTCGTCGAGGTCGCCAACCTCAACGTCACCAGCTGGTCGACGGGGCCGCTGCCGCACCACAGCCAGCGCTCGTTCCGTGTGCGCGCCTGGAACGGGTCGGGGCGCTCGTTCCAGACCGAGGTGCTGACCGCCGGCACCGACCACCGCGGCACGGCCGAGGTGCTGCTCGTGCAGGGCTTCGACCGCCTCGACCGCTACGTCAAGGGACCCGAGAACACCCGCGACTACCTGCGCCTCTACGGCGAGGCGCTGCGCGACGGCGCCGACGACTCGCTCGGTTTCGACGCGGCCAGCAACGAGGCCGTGCAATACGGGCGTGTCGCGCTCACCAGCTACGATGCCGTGATCTGGTCACTCGGCGAGGAGAGCACCGCCGACGACACCTTCAACAGCCTCGAGCAGAACCTGGTGTCGGCCTACCTGGCCGCCGGCGGCGCACTGCTGGTGAGCGGCGCCGAGATCGGCTGGGACCTCGACGCCCAGGGCACGGTCACCGACCGCAGCTTCTACCGCAACCAGCTCGGCGCCACCTACGTCGCCGACGACGCCGGCGTCTACACGCTGCAGGCGGGGCTGGTGGGCACCGTGAGCACCGGCATCCCGGCGACCACCTTCGACGACGGCAGCGGCGGCACCTACGACGTCGACTATCCCGACGTGCTCAGCCCCACCGATGCCAGCAGCACCGTGTGCCTGCGGTACGGCAACGGCCTGATCGCCGGCATCCAGCGCGTCGTACCGGCGACCGGCGCCCGAGTCGTCAACCTCGGCCTGCCGCTCGAGTGCATCACCTCGGAGGCGGCGCGGGCGCGGTTGCTGCAGCAGAGCCTGTCGTTCCTGCTGCCGCGCCGCTCGCTGCGCGGTCCGGCGACCTCGCCGATCGGCCAGCGGCTCGACCTGCAGATGGAACTGCCGGGCAGCGCCGGGCTGCCGTACCTGTTCTTGTGCAGCGACGCCACCGACCCGGGCATCACCCTGCCGCTCGGCGCCCTGCTGCCGTTGCGCGCCGGATTCCTGGTCAGCGCCAGCCTCGATCCCGCCAACGTCTTCTTCGGCGACTTCCTCGGCTCGCTCGATGCCCAGGGCCGGGCCAACCCGTACGTGAACGTGCCCTACCTGCCGCTGCTGGTCGGCCTGCAGTTCTACTTCGCGGGCTTCTCGGTGGCGCCGAGCGGCGTCGCCGAACACGAGCTGACCGGCTGGCACCGGGTGACGCTGGCCCCCTGACGCTGTTCGCCAGACGCAGCCCCCCTGACGCTGGGCACTCGTACCCGCCCCGGCGATGATGCGCCCATGGGTCTCATCAACTGGATCTTCGACTTCTACCAACACAGCCGCATCGATCGCGCCCAGCAGGACGCCGACGAGCTGCGCCACGAACTGCGCTCGCTGCGCAACCACGGCGGCGGCATCGACAACGAACGGCTGCTCGCTGCGATGGGCGAGCTCGCGCTGGCCGTGAAGACCGTGCAGCGCCTGTGCGTCGAGAAGGGCGTCTGCACCGAGGCGGAGTTCCGCCAGCGCGCGCAGGAGATCGACCGCGAAGACGGCAGTGCCGACGGTCGATCTCCGCTCCTGTGAGCCGCAGATCCGGCGATCAGGCTTCGCCGATCGCGGCGGCGACCAGGCAACCCTTCGCGACCGCCGTCAGGGCCTCTTCGCTGCGGAAGATGCGACCGACCGGGATCGGGAAGTCGATCTTCGCGAACTCCTCGCGGAAGACCTCGATGAAGCCACCGATCATCGACGTGCCACCGGCGCAGGCGATGTCGATCGGCGTGTTGAAGCTCGGCATGTTCTGGCCGGACTCGAAGCGCGCCTTGATGTTCTGCAGCACGTAGTTGATCAGGCTGCGGTAGTAGATCGCGACGGCCTCTTCCTCGCGGCTCTTGGGGTCGCGGATGTCGATGCCGCGCTCCTTGATGTGCGTGGCCTTGCTGCGCGGGCAGCCGAGCACGTTGGCGACGTTCTTGTCGATCCAGTCACCACCGCGGGCGACCGAGAACGACAGGCACGGGATCGACTTGTAGGCGATGCAGGCGTTGGCCATGCCACCGCCGAACGACAGGCCGATACCGGTGAACTCGTTCTCGGCGAGTTCGGCGAAGACCACGGCGTGGGCTTCGTTGATGGCGTGCGCGGTGTAACCGAGCTTGTTCACCATGCTCTCGAACAGGCCCTGGTGGTAGACGATGTTGTTGTCCACGTCGAGCGACTCGGCGGGCACGCAGAAGTAGCAGTTCTCACCCGGCACCCGCGGTTCGCCCAGGATCTTGCTGATGATCATCTTCATCATCGGCAAGGCGTCCTGCTCGTTCGGGCTGATCAGGCCGTCGGCCATCGGCCGGCGGGTCTCACGGCCGAACACGTTGGCGAGTTCGAAGGCCGCTTCGCCGATCACGACGAGCTTGTTGTTGTGGACGATGTAGGGCACCTTGAGCTTCGTCAGCATGTTCTTGCTGTAGACGTCGCTCGGGATGTCGAGGAACGCGTTGCGCTCCACGTTCACGGTGATGCCACCCTCGTCGTTCTGCACCGCTGCCGCGAGGTTCGCAGTACCGACGTCGAGGCCCTTGCCCAGGGCGATCGCAGTATCCGCACCGGAATCGGTGCTCGAATCGAAGTTGTTGTCGTGCTCCGTCATTTGTCTCCGCCTCGTCTCGTGTGAGCTGCCTGCCGAAGGGACCCCCGCCCTCAGCCGCCGCCCTTGAGTTTCTTGAGTTTGGCCAGGTTGGCAGCGATGCCGCCGCCCGACTTCTGCTTGACCTTGATGTTGTCCATGTTCGACTCGACGGTCTTGTCCACGTCGCGGAACATGCCGCCGAAGTCGATCGGCTGGTCGGACTCGACCGCCGAACTGATGCCCATCTTGCGACCGAACTTCTCGAGCCGGTCGTTGAGCGACCCGGCGAGCTTGTCGATCGCGGCCGAGAGGTCGCCGCCGCCGCCGGCTGCCGGCGCGGCCTGCTGACCGTTCTGCTGCGTCATCAGGCTGGCCTTCATGTTGGCCATCTCCTGCATCATCGCCATCAGCATGTCCGCCGACGGACCACCGCCGAGCGCCGGCGCCGGGGCCGCGAGGGCCGGGGCGGTGCTCTGCAGGGCACTGAGTTGTTGCCGGGTCGACGCCAGCGCGGTCGAAACCTCCTCGAAGCGCTCACGCAACTCCTGCAGTTCCTGCTCGGTGTCGTGCGCGCGCTGCACTTCCTGCTCGCGTTCCTTGAGGATCGAGCGGAACTCCTGGCGGCTCTTGTCGACCAGTCGCTCGACCTCGTCGGGCGGCAACAGGCCGGACTGTTCGACCGCGGCGTTGACCGCCTCGGCAACCATCGCCGCGACGTGCTCGGCGCGGATCAAGCGCACACGTTTGCGACCTTCGTTACGCAGCTCGTCCAGGGTCGCGGTGCGCGACTTGGCGGACAGGGCTTCCTTGATGTCGTGAACGGTTTCCATGCGCCTTCTGGTCGCCCGATGCAGCGGCGACGAAGCGACTTTCGACCAACCCCGGCCGTGACTTGAGCCGAGGTGCGCCACGATGGGACGAGGGCGTGTCCCGCACCGGGAACGGCCCCGCAAACGCGCCTGGCATGGTCGTCGCCGGGCGCCCCCGGTCAGAAACGCGGCGGTGGGAAACGCCCGAAGCGCCGGCGGTTGAGCGCGATCTCGGCAGGCGCCGGCCGCAGCCGTTCGCCGGCGCGCAGCATGGCCGCAACCCCCGCGCCGACGACGAAACCACCGATGTGGGCCCACCAGGCCACGCCGCCGCCTTCGTTGCCCAGACCGATCAGACCGGGCACGAGCTGCAACAGGAACCAGTAGCCCAGGAAGAACGGCGCCGGCAACACGACCACGTCGACGAAGAAGCCCCAGATGAACAGCATCTGCACGCGCGAGTGCGGATACAGGAACATGTAGGCCCCCATGACGCCCGCGATCGCACCGCTGGCGCCGATCGTCGGCACGGTCGAACCCGGCGCGGTCAGCAGATGCGCGGCCGACGCCGCGGCGCCCGCGCCGAGGTAGAACAGCAAGAACTTCACGCGGCCGAAGCGATCCTCGACGTTGTCGCCGAAGATCCACAAGAACAGCATGTTGCCCAGGAAGTGCAGCCACCCGCCGTGCAGGAACGTGCAGGTCAGCAAGGTCAGCCAGTCGGGCACCCAGGCGTCGAGCAACAGCCGCCGGCCCAGCCGCGGCCCGGACAGCGAATCGACGTAGCTGGTGACGAAGTGCTCACCGCCGGGCTCGAAGACGCGCGCCGGCACCATGCCGAGGCGCTCGAGCAGCAGGCCCTGGGGGTCACCGAGTTGCCAGACGAACACCACGGTGCACAGCGCGATCATCAACTGCGTCACCACCGGGCGGCGCGTCGACGGGATGCTGTCGCGCAGCGGGATCACGGCATCGCCTCGATCGCGGCCTGCACCGCCAGCGCACCGCGCAGCGCGGCGACGTCATGGGTGCGCACGAACGCGGCACCGTGACGCACCGCGTGCAGTTCGGCGGCGAGCGTCGCCGGGCCACGGTCCTGCACCGCGGCGCCCGTCAGCGCGCCCAGGAACGACTTGCGCGACACCGACACCAGCAGCGGCAGGTCGAACTCACGCAGCGCCGCGAGATGCCTCAACACGTGCAGGCTCGGCGCAGGCGTGCTGCCCAGGAAGAAACCCATGCCCGGGTCGAGCACCAGCCGTTCCCTGTCGATGCCCGCGGCCTGCGCGGCGGCGATGCGTTCGGCGAAGAAGGCGCGGATCTCCGCGAAGATCGTGATCGGGTCGGGATCGCCACCGCCGACGCGCGCGGCGCGCGCCGAACTGCTGCGCGAGAACATCACCACCAGCCGCACCGACTCGGGCAAGGCCGCGGCGGTCGCCAGCGCGTCGCGATCGCGCAGACCGTTGACGTCGTTCCAGAAGGTCGCACCGAGCGCTGCCAGGTGCGCGATCACCGCCGGCTTGCAGGTGTCGATGCTGACCGTCGCGCCGCGCGCCACGAGCGTTCGCACCAGCGGCTCGAGCCGTTCGATCTCGACCGCAGCCGGCACGTCCTCGGCATCGGGGTGGGTCGACTCCGCCCCCAGATCGAGCACGTCGGCACCGGCGGCCAGCAGCGCCTCGGCGTGCGCCAGGGCGCGATCGCCGGCCAGGAAGCGGCCGCCGTCCGAGAACGAATCGCGCGTGACGTTGACGATGCCGAAGATGCCGACCATGGCGAGCCCCTGGTTAGCGCGCCGGCGGGCGGATGCAAAGGGACAGCTGGTCAGTTCCGGGCGCGGCCTTGAGCCCCGCTCCAGAACGAGAGCCGCGCCGTGCCATCGCGCGATCGCCCGCTGTCGCCGACCGCTGCAACGCCGTTCCGGGCAGGGCCACGTCGAAGAGTGGGACGGTTGACGTGAGGAGCATTGGAGGTCCCATGGTGTCCAGAGAATCCGGTTTCACCCTGATCGAGTTGATGATCGTGACGGCCATCGTCAGCATCATCGCCGGCGTCGCCGTGCCCAACCTGGTCAGCAGCCGGGCTGTGGCCAACGAACGTGCCGTGGTCGCGACGCTGCGCACCATCAGCACCGCGCAGACGCAGTGCCAGGCGCGCGCCGTTCTCGACGTCGATCACGACGGCCGCGGCGAAGCGCTCGGCCTCGCCGAACTGGCGGGCATGGCGCCGCTGCGCGACGGCAGCGCCGCGCTGACGCCGACCGCGCTGGCCACGTCGCTGGGCACCCTCGACGCCGCCGGTTACGCCGGCGCCAAGGGCTACATGATCGCCCTCTACGTTCCGGATGCCGCCGGTGACGGCGTGCTCGCCACCACGGCCAACGCCGCCGCGATCGACACCGACCAGGCCGAGATCGCCTGGTCCTGCGTCGCCTGGCCGCGCGCCCGCGGCCGTTCCGGCACGAGCACGTTCTACATCAACCAGACCGGTGAGATCCTGGTCGCCAAGGATGCCAACTACAACGGCACCACCAGCATCCCGGCCGCCGGCGCGGCGATGACCGGCGTGCCCGCGACCAACATCAGCAGCGGCCAGCTGGCGGCCGACTCGCTCGGCGCCGACGGCAACACCTGGCGCCTGCTGCGCTGAGGGTACGGTACCGGGTACAAACCACACGCCCCTGGCCGCGACGCGGCCAGGGGCGTGTGGTTTGTACCCCGTACCGTACCCTACCAGCGCGAACGCAGGCAGGACTCGCAGGTGCCACAGGGTGCGTCGCCGCCTTCGTAGCACGACCAGAAGTCGTCGGGGCCCAGGCCGAGCGTTCGCGCCGCGGCGACGATGCCGGCCTTGTCGAGTTCGAGCGTCGGGCTGACCACCGCGACGCCACTGCGTGTGCCCAGGCCGAGGAACGTCGTCGCGGCCTCGAGGAACGCGCTCGAGTTGTCGGAGAAGGTCGCGGCCTCTTCGCGGTTGAAGCCGGCGACGACGCAGTCGGCGCCGTGGGCCTCGGCGAAGGCCGCGGCGATCGCGACGAACACGGCGTTGCGCGCGGGCACCCAGACGGCGGCAGCGCTCGCCGCGTCCCCGGGGCGCGCGGCGGTGCCGCGCGGCAGTTCGCGGGCGGGATCGGTCAGCGCCGAGCCGGCCAACGTCGCCAGCTCACCGAGCCACGGCAGTTCGATCGGTGTCCAGCGCGCGCCCCACTTCTGCGCCAGGTTGCGCGACGCCGCCGCTTCGCGCGGCGCGGCGCGTTGGCCGTACAAGAAGAACAGGGCGTGGGTGACGGCGCCCCCATCGGCGGCGAACTGCGCCGCCGCCACCCCGGAGTCGAGCCCGCCCGAGAGCAGGGCAATTGCCTTGCGAGTCATGCCTTCCTCATCGGTCGCGGCGAGCCGACGCTGCAGTCGTCGCGGCCCGCTCCTGGGCCGCACTACTGGATCGGTTCTACTGGGACCGGTTCTACTGGACCGTGATCTCCTGACCTGCGGACCGCGAGTAGGCGATCTCCTGGCGACGCTGTTCGGACAACACGAAGTCGTTCGGGGTGGCGCTCGGGATCGGGAAGAACACGCGCGACTCCACCACCGCGGTCCACACCCCGGCGGCCAGGCCGGCGACGTTGTTGGTGGCCAGATCGGGGAACTGCACGATGTTGGTGCCGGTCGCGACGTCGCTGTCGGCGACGACGATGCGCCAGCTGCGCCCGGCGGAGTCGGTCGCGGCGACCACCGAAGCCCCCAGACCGTCGGGCACCGGCGCGCTGTTGACGACGTCGGCGAACTCGACCGCAGGTGAGCCGGTCGATGGCCCGCCCGGCACCGTCACCGTCGGCATCGCCGGCGGCGCCGTCAGGAAGTTGAAGAACAGGATGCCCAGATTGAGCGCCCGATGGCGGCTGATGCGCCCGCTGGTGTCGCGCGCCTGGGTCGCCACCCACTGGTATGGCGTGAACACGCCGAGCCCCACGCCCGCCGCGAGGCTGTAGTCCCAGCTGACCGAATAGGTCGACCCGCTGCCCGCCGTGGCGAAACCGATGCCGTTGAGCACCTGACCGCCGAACCCGTTGAGCGACATCATCGGTCGAACGACCGGCGCGCCGCCGACGAGGTTGGCTGTGTCCAGGCCCACGGCGAGTGAGAAGTCCAGCATCAGCGCCGTGCCCGCGGTCACCGACCCGGTGCTCGGGATCATCGCCACGTTCTGTCGCGAGGTTTCACCACCGACCCCGGGCGCCGCCGGCGGCGTCGGCACCAGCAGCGTCGGCCCGAGCATCTGATAACCGAGCAGGCTGAACGTCGGCGACGCCGTCGGTTCGATCGCGCCGCCGAACGCCGTGATCACCTGCGGGCGCGCCGGGCGGATCGCCGTGTCGGGGATCGTCGTCGGTGCGGCGCTGGTGGTCGCGACCGCCAGGACACCCGGGTCGTCGAGCGCGCTGTTGCCGACCAACGCCGTGGTACCCGCACTCTGCGTGAATACGACGTTGCCGTTCAAGGTGGCCGTCGCCCCGGTCAGCGGCCGCAGCGGCAAGGATACGAATGCTGCCGACGTGTCGTAGAAGCTGACCAGGTCGTAACCCGCACGCACGATGGTCACCGTGTGCGAACCGCCGGCGACCGTGAACGAAACCCGGCCATCGACACCAGTCGTACCGAGCAACTGCCCGGTCGCCGGCACCGTCGGCACACCCGGATCGACGAGCACGCTCGCACCGACGATCGGCAGCAGCGTCGCGTCGTCGTAGGCCTCGACCGTCAGCGTGCCAGCCAGCGTGCCCGTCACCATGCCGCGCTGCAGCACGTTCCCGGTCACCGCCGCCGCCGCCATGTTGCCGGCCGAGTCCGTCAGCAGCAGCGAGTAGGGCAACGGCGCACTCTGCCGCTCGATCAGGATCGGGCGCATCACGAAGCGACCGTCGGCCGAGGACGCGAACATCGGCGCGGTCAGGCTGTTGGCGGCCAACGTGGCTTCACCGATCTCCTCGCTGGCGACGCCGAAGAACGTCAACTGCTCCTGGTCGGTGAGGTAGTCCGTCGCGCTGCTCCCCGGCGGCCCCGCCTGCGTCAACGTCGGCAGCGTGATGTCGAACCGAGGCTCGGCGGCGCTCGCGTTGTGGGCGAAGCCCGACTGCTGGCTGCCGCGGCGCATCTGCACCGCGAACAGGATGTCGCCGTCGTCGAACTTGGGCGACGCCAACGAACCGAGCGTGCCGGTGAAGTCGACGGCGATCGTCTGGGCTCCGGCGACCGGCAACGAGACCGTTCGCTCGATGAACAGTTCGTCGTTGGTCGGCGTCGTGCTGATGTCACCGCCGTAGATGCGCGCCACCACCGTGTCGCCCGCCTCGGCATCGGCCGGCGTCGTCACCGCCAGCATCACCGTGTCGAGGTTGTTGCGGTTGATCTTGTCGGGGTAACCCACGGTGAAGTTTTGCAGCGTGACCGCGGTCGGCGCGGCCGGCCCGATCGTGTCGAAGGTCGCGTACGGCGTGCGTCCCTTGAAGTCGAGCGTGCCATCGGCGCCGAAGGTGATCGTGTCGTCGGTGATGAACTCGAAGCGGGTCGAGGCCGCCAGATCACTGGCCGGCGAGAATCGCGCGATGCGCGGGTCGGGAATCGAAGCGATCTGCAACGGCAAGTCGATGTCACCGGCGAGCGCACTGCCGCCTTGCGGCCGCAGCACGAAGTTGGAGGACGTGATCGAGGTCGCGTTGGCCGGCCGGTCGAAGACCACCCAGTAGTCGGTGCTGCGCAGCCCGTCGCGCTGGTTGTCGCGCGGGAAGGTCGTCAACACCCGCCCATCCTCGATGGTCTCCGTCTGATTGACCTGGAAGGTGCTCAGCACCTGCCCCTCGGCGTCGACCTCGAAGCGCACCCCGTCGCAGTCGCGGGCATCGGGCAGCAGCACGACCTCGTAGCTCGGATTCTGCGCGTTCGACAACGTCGGTGTCGGCCGCATCACCAGCACCTTGCCACCGGCGATGAAGTCGTACTGGCACGGCAAGGCCTGGGTCGTGCCGACGACCCGCACGATGATGCGGCCGTCGATGCCGTTCGCCGAGGTCGGCTCGATCGACGTCTCGTTGACGCTCTCGCTGAACTCGACCACGATCGGCACGGTGGTCGGCCAACCGCCGCCGTCCGGGAACGTCGCCTTGACCTTGGGGCGGCCGTCGCGCGCATCGCCCCCGACCGGCACCGCCGTGATCAGGACCTCGCCGCTGCCCGTGCCGGGTTCATTGGGGGTGACATCGCGGTCGAAGGCGCGCCCGACATTGTCACAGCCGGTCGCGAACAGGCCGATGGCAGCGAGAGAAAGGGCGAGGATCTGGCGCATTCGAGGGACGCAGGTGCTGGCAGACGGGTGCAGTAGTGGCAGACGGGCCGCAGTCACCGATTATTCCCCACCGCGGCTCTTGGGGCCACGGCGCAGGTACGGCCAGACCAGGATCAGCACCGCGCCCACGATCATGCCCAGGCTCAGCGTCTGCCCCATGGTCAGGCCAAGGAACACGGTCCCGTTGCCGCCGAACTGCGCGTCGGGCTGGCGCACGTTCTCGAGTCCGATGCGCACCGCCGCGTAACCGAGCAGGAACACCGCCGTGTAGTTGCCGGCGCGCATCGGCCGCTGGCGGGTCAGCAGGTAGAGCACGAACAACACCAGGCCGAGCAGCAGCCCCTCGCCGATCCCTTCGTAGAGCTGCGAGGGATGCCGGAACGGCACCAACGGATCGCCGGCGGCGTCGGTCAGGGCCTTGACCTTGGCCCAGTCCAGCCGCGGCACGACTTCAGCCCAGTCGATCTTGTGGCCGAACTGGTCGACCTCGCTGAGCAGCCCCTGCACGCTCTCCCAGGTTCGTTTGCCGTACGCGACCTGCAGGCACAGTTCGCGATCGCGCATGGTCCACGCGTCGGACAGCCGCAGCAGCCGCATCGCCATCGGATCGGTCGGGAACTGCATCGCCCAGCCGACGCCCTTCTCGGTCACGCGCCCGTACAGTTCGCCGTTGATGAAGTTGGCGAAGCGCACCGCGAAGATGCCGGGAGTCACGGCGAGGGCCAGCGCATCGGCGGTGCGACCCCAACCGATCTTGTGTTTGCGGCAGAACAGCCAGGCGGCGATCGCGACGCCGGCGAGGCCGCCGTGGAACGCCAGGCCGCCGCGCCAGACCTGCAGGAACTGCAGCGGGTTGAGCAGCGAGGTGTCGTAGAACAGGGCGTAGCCGGCACGGCCGCCGAGCAGCACGCCGAACACGCAGTAGAACACCAGGTCACCGGCGGCCTCGGGCGGCACCGGGAAGAACTGCCGCCGCGCCAATCGCGTCAGTATCCACTGTGCGCAGATGAATCCGACCACGTACATCAAGCCGTACCAGCGCACGTCGATCGGCAGCAGCGGGATGTCCAGCAGCACCGGATCCCAACCGGGGAAATCCATCGGCGCACACTAGCGATGACTGCACCGCGTCGCCAGGGCGGGATGCACCCGCGACTCTCACCGCGCCTTTCGTTATCCTGCTCGCCCTCATGTCCCGCCCGCACGAACAACTCGCCATGCATCTGGGCCCGGCCGCAGCCGGCGCCGACGCCGAGTTCCACAAGGTGCTGGCCGATCGTAGCCAGCTGGCCGTGGTGTTCCCCGGCCTGCCCCGACGCATTGGCCGCCACCACCTCGGCGGCGGCCGCGTCGGCATCGGCGGCGCCACACTCGACCTCGACGCCTTCCGGCCGTGCGACCTCGCCGCGGCCCTGCTGCTGACCCGCTGCGAGGCCAGCGACGACGAACTGTTCGACCTCTATCAACACGGCGACATCGAAGAGCGCACCATGCTGCTGCGCGCCCTGCACGTGCTGCCGATCGGTCCGATCACGGTGCGCATGTTCGGCGAGGTGCAGCGCACCAACATGCTGGTGCACGTCGAGGCCGCGCTCTGCGACGGCGACCTGTTCGCACGCACGGTCGGCCAACCGGGCTTCGAACTCGACGTCGCCAACCGCGTGCTGCTCAAGCTGGCGTTCCTCGACCTGCCGCTGGCGCGCTGCTTGTTCGCCGAGCAACACGCCAACGCCGGTCTGTCGACGATGCTGCAGGACCTCGCCACCGAACGCGAAGCCGCCGGTCGCGCCGTCTGGCGCGACACCTGGCGCATGATCGGCCTGGCCCCCACCGCCGGCAGCGCCGCGCGGCTCGTCGGCGGCCTCGAGCACGGCGACGACGGCGTGCGCGCGGCCGCCGCGGAGGGCCTGCTGGCCCTGGGCCGCGAGGACCTGTTCGCGTTCGCCGCCGAGCGTTTGCCGCGCGAACCGCGCGCCGACATCCGCGCCATCCTGCAGCGTTGCCTCGCCTGAGACCTGCCTCGCCACAGACCCGCTCCGCCCACCGCCGCACTCCGATGCTGATCTTCGAACCGCACATCCACATGTTCAGCCGCATCACCGACGACTACGAGCGCCTCGCGCTCGCGGGTGTGCGCGGCGTGCTCGAACCGGCGTTCTGGCTGGGCCAGAACCGCACCTCGGTCGGCACCTTCGTCGACTACTTCGAGACGCTGATCGGCTGGGAGCGCCATCGCGCCCAGCAGTTCGGCATCCACCACTTCTGCACCATGGGGCTCAACCCGCGCGAGGCCAACGACGACCGCGTCAACAAGGACGTGCTCGCGGTGCTGCCGCGTTACTGCGAGAAGGACTCGTGCGTCGGCGTCGGCGAGATCGGCCTCGACGACCAGACCAAGACCGAAGAGAAGTTCATGGCCGAGCAACTGCAGCTGGCGATGCGCCACTCGCTGCCGGTGCTGGTGCACACGCCGCACCGCGACAAGAAGAAGGGTTTCGAACGCTGCATCGCGATCGTGCGTGAGCAGAACTTCCCGATGGAGAAGCTGCTGCTCGACCACGGCAACGAGGAGACGATCAAGATCACCCGGGACCTGGGCTGCTGGTCGGGGTTCTCGATCTACCCCAACACCAAGATGGACCCCGCGCGCATGGTCGCGATCGTGCTCGAGTACGGCGTCGACCGCTTCGTCATCAACAGCGCCGCCGACTGGGGCGTCAGCGACCCGATGATGGTGCCGCGCACGGTCGTCAAGCTCGAGCAGGCCGGCGTGCCGCGCAGCAAGGTCGAGCAGCTGGTGTGGAAGAACCCGATCGGTTTCTTCGCGCAGAGCGGCCGCATCAGCGAGCAGATGCTGCAGCAGCCGGCGCGCGCCAACCTGCGCGAGACGTTCGACGGCAACTCGGTGTTGCGCGGTCAGGACCCGGATCGGGTCTGAGCTGAAGCTCCCCACGACTCCCCCTGACGACGGTGGAGCCCGCAACACGGATGGCGGCGCCAGTGCCGGCGCCGCCATTCGTTCGATCAGCTCACCGGACCCGGATCTCGACGCCGCGCGAGAAGGCCATGCCGGGGCCAACCGCGGTGAAGGCGACCGCCTGCAACCGCACCGCAATGTCCAAGTTGGCGATGTCGGGCACCGTGAAGTTGGTGAATGCCATTCCGACATCGCAGTCGGCGACCGCCGCGAAATCGGAGATGCCGCCGAACCCGAGCGTGAACGCGGGGCTGCCGAGCACGAGGCCGCCGCCGATCCCCGCGATCGGTTGACAGGCTGGTGTCGGCATGCCGCCCAGCAGTGCGTAGAAGGTGCCGCGCCCACCGTAGACCTCGATGCCGAGCATCTCACCGGCGACTGCAGTCATGTTGTTGGGCCCACACTGGAACGGCTCGCAGGCATATCCGACCGGACCGTCCTGCGCGAACACGGTCATCGAGACGCCGAGCGGGGGCGTGTACACCGGCACCGTGTCCTGACACGGAACCGCCTGGACGGCGAGAGTTCCGGCGACCAAGGCCATGGCGTGGTGGTTGAGTCTCATCTGCATACCTCCTTGATGGCCCCAAGAGGGACCATCACTAGTTCACCTCGAAACCGATTCTTGGGGCAAATACCCGGAATTCGAGTCGCCCGAGGATGCACTCGAGCGGCCCCATTCGACACGTTCGGACCACCGCCACAGCCGAACCGTACTGCTGGCTTCGATGCGGCTGCGCAACCGCCGGGGAAACGGCGCGCGTGCACGGACTACGATCGCGCAGGATGACAAGCAGCGATCAACCGAGCAGCTACCTGAACTCGCCCCACCTGCGCACGCTGGTGACAGCCCTCGAGCCGACGCTCGTGGCCGGCACGTTCGCGTTCGTATCGGCGCCGCCGGACACGGCGTTCGACGCGTTCGACTGCGTCGCGACGATGCGCGAAGAACAGGGGTTGTCGCTGATCGTGCCGCTCCGGCAGGCCATCGATCACAAGTTGCCGGTGCTGTTCGTCGCCGCGCAGATCACCTTGCGGGTCGCGTCGGAGTTGCAGGCGGTCGGGCTCACCGCGGTCGTCGCCACCGCGCTCGCCGAGGCGGATCTGCCGTGCAACGTCGTCGCCGGCGCGAGGCACGACCACCTGTTCGTGCCGGCCGACCGGGCCGCGCACGCCATGCAGGTGCTCTTGGACCTGCAGCGGCGGTGGCAGTCCGGAGCCGAGTGACGTGACTCGCGACCCGACGTCAGTTGATGCAGATCAGGTTGGCGTTGGACACGGCCCACTGCCGCGGGTGAGCCCAGTCCACGAGCACCGACTGCAGCGCCAGCGGAATGCCCGCCAGCGCCAGGTCGCGCGGGATCGGGAACGACTCCGAATAGTTGCCGGCGCTGTCCTGTCGCTTGATGCCCAAGTTGGGATAGGGAATGTCGCGCAACCACCAGTCACACCCCACCGCAGGCTGCAGCGGGTCGGGACGCACGTCGTAGGACAGCAGCGTCACGAACAAGCCGAGCGGCACGCCGCTCTGTACCGTCAGCACGGCAGTCTGGCCCTGATCGATCGGACCGGTGACCGACTGAAACAGGTTCATGTTGCCACTCGTCGAACAACCGACGCCGATCGTGGCGACGGTCCCGGGAGGCAGGTAGGTCACCGTCAGTGTCGGCACCACCGCCGTGGCGGTCGCATTGTTGCGGCTGTCCATCCGCCGCGCCGTGCTGTTCGCCAGTTCGTCGGTGCGCATCAACCACCCGAAGTTGGGCTGGCCGTCGAGCCAGTCCTGCACGTCGGCCAGCAACCGTTCGGTCGCGGTGAACGCGAAGCTGCCGGTCACGGGTAGCGAGGTCGTGCTGCTCGGCGCGGCGACGTAGTCACCGCCGAGCGTGGTCCATGCGATCGTGGGCGTCACCGCGTGGGTCCAGGTCGCGTCGCCCGGCGCGGCCGGCGCGCCACCGCCTTCGTTGCCCGTGCCTGCCGATGCGCCCTCGCCCCAGGCCCTGGTGACGCGGTGCAGCGTCGCGTTGTCCGGACTTGGCGAGTTGCTCTGCCGCACGACCATCGACAACTGCACGTCGAGAATGCGCGAGCGCGCCGGGATCGAACCGACGACGTCGAACGCCAACAGCGCCCGACGGATGCTGCCGGTCGAGTTCTTGCCGACGAACACGTACTGCCCCTGGCCGTTGCTGACCAGACCCGCGGGGTCCTCGTAGAGGGTGTTGTCCTGGCTGGGAACCAGTTGCACGGTGGCCGTCTGCGACAAGCCGCTGGCACAGGGGAGGACGATGGCTAGGAGCGCGGTGAGAGTGCAGTTCATGTTGAAGAGCGCCCTTCCCTGAGCGCAGCTTGACGAGGCCACGACGATCCCGTCACCATGCTCCACCGTCAAGCCCACCCGGAACGGCTCGAGCGGCTCCCCAGGAGTTGCCGACGCACTTGAGCACATCCGCCCCTGGCCCGACACTCCCGGCCATGCCGCGTGTGAGCTTCCCGCAGGTGCTGCAGCGCCACGTATCGTGCCCCCCGATCCGAGTCGAAGGCGCGACGGTGAGGGAAGCCCTGGATGCAGCTTTCGACGCATACCCGCGGGCGCGCAGCTATCTCCTCGATGACACCGGCGCGTTGCGACAACACGTCACGGTGTTCGTCGACGGCGTCGTGGTGCGCGATCGGACCCGCCTGCAGACCAGCGTCGCTCCTGACGCAGCGATCGACGTGTTGCAGGCACTCTCTGGCGGATGAGGGCGGCGACGCCCATCGGACGACATGGCGAAGAAACTGCTGATCGCGACCCGCAAGGGCCTGTTCACCGCGACGATCAACGCGCGCGGTTTCTCGGTGGCCGGCCCCGACTTCGCGGGCGTACCGGTGTCGATGGTGCTGGCCGACCCGCGTGACGGTTCGCGATACGCGGCGCTCGATCACGGTCACTTCGGCACCAAGCTGCACCGACACGACGGCAAGCGTTGGCGCGAAGTCGCGGTGCCCGTCTATCCGCAGTTGCCCAAGATGCGCGGCAAGCGTGGCCAGAAGAAGGACGCCGACCATTCGCTCAGGCTGATCTGGTCGCTCGAAATCGACCCGCGTGCGCCCGGCGCGCTCTGGTGCGGCACGATCCCCGGTGGCCTGTTCCACTCCGCGGACGCCGGCAGTTCCTGGCAACTCGTCGACGGCCTGTGGAACGTCAAGGCGCGCAAGAAGTGGAACGGCGGCGGCTACGACATGCCGGGCATCCACAGCATCTGCGTCGATCCGCGCGACCCGGCGTGCGTGACCGTCGGCGTGTCTTCCGGCGGCGTCTGGCGCACTGCCGACGGCGGGCGGCGCTGGCGCAACGTCGCCACCGGCATGCGCGCCGCCTACATGCCCAAGAAGCTGCAGTTCGATCCCGACATCCAGGATCCACATCGGCTGGCGATGTGTGCCGCGGACCCGGACCGCATCTGGTGCCAGCACCACAACGGCATCTTCCGCACCCAGACGCCCGGCAAGCCGTGGCGCGAGATCAAGGCCAAGGCACCGAGCCGCTTCGGCTTCGCCTGCGCGGTGCACCCGCGCGACCCCCGGACCGCGTGGTTCGTGCCCGCGGTCAAGGACGAGTGCCGCATGGCGGTCGACGGCAAGCTCGTCGTGCTGCGCACCACCGACGCTGGACGTTCGTTCACCGAACTGCGACGCGGTCTGCCCCAGCGCCACGCCTACGACCTCGTCTACCGCCACGGCCTCGAGGTCGCGGCCGACGGCAAGACGCTGGCGATGGGATCGACCTCGGGAAGGGTCTGGGCGAGCCCCGATGGCGGTGATCGCTGGCGGGAGTTGCCCGCCAACCTGCCGCCGGTCTACGCCGTGCGTTGGATCGACTGAACGGCAGCGGTCGACTGCCGCGCGGTGCGCGACAGTCACGGGTGCGTTCGATCAGCGTTCGAAACTGACCTCGACGGTCTTCTGCTCGCCGGCGCGCTCGTAGGTCAGCGACTTCTTGGCGTCGCCGCCGAACAGCGCCCGGCGCAGGTCGCCCTGGCCGGCGATCGCGGTGTCGCCGATCTTGAGGATCTTGTCGCCGGCCTTGAGGCCCGCCTTGGCCGCGACGCTGTCCGCGGTCACTTCGCCGATGGTGACGCCGTCGTCACCCAGGGTCACGCCGAGCATGCGCCCGCCGCCGCGCCGCCCGCCGCCGCCGCCGAAGCCGCGCTGCACCTTCATGTTCTCGCGCGTCAACAATTCGGGCAGATTGGCGAGGCCCAACGCGGCGACGGCGATCACCACCGACGAGTGCATCTGGTACTCGGGGATCGCGGCGTCGTAGGTGTCGTACTGGGTGTGGTGCGTGTGCGTGTAGTTGGCACGGCCGGCCTGATCCCAGAAGAATCCCGGCACTCCGGCGGCGGTGAACGCTTCGTGGTCGCTGCCGATCGGCGTGAACGCTTCGATGTCGCGGATCTTGAACGGCATCTCGGTCGACAGCGAGAGGACCGGCTCGAACACGGTCTGCAGCTGCGGGTGCATCTCCGCCATGCCGGCGATGCCCGACAGGTAGTTGGTGCCGCCGTCGTGCACCAGGCACGCACTGTAGTTGCCCAACTCGTCCTTGTGCGCCTGCACCCACGCGCGCGAACCCAGCAGGCCCTGCTCCTCACCGCTCCACAGCATGAAGCGGATCGTGCGCTTGGGCTTGGCGCCGATCGCCATCAGGATGCGCGCCGCTTCCATCGTCGTCGCCGTGCCGGTGCCGTTGTCGGTCGTGCCGGTGGCGCCGTCCCAGCTGTCGAGGTGGCCGCCGACGACCACGAACTGTTCGGGGTGCTCGGTGCCGGGGATGTCCGCGATCACGTTGTAGAGCGGGATCGGGCCCTTGCGGAAGTGGTTGCGGATGTCGAACTCGACCTCGACCTCCTGGCCGTCGTCGAGCAGCTTCTGGATCGCCTCGTACTGATCGCCACGGATCTGCACCGTCGGCAGCGTCGGCAGGTTGTTCCAGTCGACCTGCGGCCGACCGCCGGTGATCAGCAGGTCGTTGGGGCGGCCGTTGCGGCCGGCGCGCCCGGTGACGAAGCCGAAGCCGCCTTCCTCCTCGAGCGCCGCGGTCAGGTCCTTCATCATCGAACCGGCCGGATTGAGCAGCCAGGCGCCGCGCAGCTTGCTGCGCATCGCCGCCAGGCCGTCGGCGTCCGCGGGCGCCGGCAGCAGCGGGCCCTTGGACGGCATGCGCGTACCGGCGGTCCAGGCGTTGGTGTTGCAGACCAGATCCATCGGCGCGGGCTTGGTGACGCGGCCCCACCACGGCCCGCGGTTGAAGCCGACCTCGAACTCGCCCCACTGCTCGAGGTGCGCGTTCTCGATGCCCATGCTCTTGAACTCGTCGCGGGCCCATTCGCCGGCCACCGTGAGGTTGTCCGACCCGGTCAGGCGCGGGCCGATCCGGTTGACCAGGTGATCGAGGTGCGCCATCACCTTGGAGTTGGCCAACCCTTCCTTGCGGATCGCGGCGAACTGGTCGGGCGCGACCTGGGCGAGAAGGGCCTGGCAACCGGCGATGAGAAGGACGACGTGACGAGTGAGGATCATGGGGCAACGCAGGATAACGAAGCGCGCGCCCCGGCCACCGGGCGGCTGTGTCCCAGGCGCGTCGCGAGCGGACCCGGCCCGCACCGCCCGGCCGCACGGGTGCCGGCCCGCGCGGATTTCTGCAGGTTCCTGCACCCCAGCCGCAAGTCGCGGACACTGTGCTGGCATGACGATCGCGCAGCAGGCCGACGCACCGGCGCGGCATCCGGGCACCGAGCTGGGGTCCGCACCGGTCGCGCCCCAGGACCCGGCGGCGGCGGCGTCCGGTTCCGCCGACAAGGAAGCTGGCGACAGGGGGGAAGCGGACCCGCGAACGACCGACTCGTTCGCGACCCTGGTGCAGCACCATCAAAGCATGGTGTGGCGCTACCTGCGGCTGCTCGGCGCCGACCCGCACGAGGCCGACGACCTGATGCAGGACGCGTTCGTGCGCCTCGCCGAGGGCCTCGGGCGCGGTGAACCGGTGCTCTCTCCGCCCGCGTACCTGCGCGGCATCGCCCGCAATCTGCTGATCGCGCGCCGGCGCCGGCAGCGCCAGCAGGCGCCGACGGTCGCGTGGGCCGACGCCGTCGACCGGCTCGCGATCGAGCCGCACGCCTTCGACGACGCCCGCGTCGCCGCGTTGCGCCGCTGCATCGACCGCCTCGGTGGTCGCGTGCGCAGCGCCGTCGAATGGCACCACGTCGAAGGCCTCTCGTACCGCGAGGCGGCGCGGCGGCTCGGCATCAAGGAACACGGCATCAAGTCCCTGCTGGGCCGCGCGCGCGACGCGCTGCGTGCCTGCATCGAACGACAGCTCGCACAGGAGGAACGGCAATGAACCACGAACACGATCTCGAAGACCAGATCGAGCTGCGCCGTCTGCAGCTCACCTGCGACGAACTGGCCGGGCGCGCGACACCGCCAGACCGTCTCGACGCGATCCTGCGCCGCGCCGCAGGCACCAACATCACGGCACCGCGGCGTCGGTCACGCGCGCATGTGCTCGCCGCGGCGGTGGTGTTGCTGGGCGTGTCGGCGACCGTTGGCGTGGCCCTGCTGCGCCGCGACGGCGGCGCAACGACGCGCGACGAGTTCGCCGATCGCGGCAGCTTCGCGCGTTCGATCCTGGCAGCGCCCCAGGACCCGCCGTCACCGGTGCGAAGTGCCGAGCGGGGCACGGAACGGGGCACACAGGAGCCCGTCAAGGTCGAGCCCGCTCCCAAACCGGTCGATCCGGTCCCGGTTCGACCGCCACAGGATCCACCAGCGAAGGACACGAAGCAACCGCAGCAGCGGGATGCCAAGGGCCAGGACGCAAAGGAGCAGGCCAAGACCGACGTCGGCAAGCAAGGCGACAAGCCCAAAGGCACCGACCCGGCGGACCTCGCGGCGATGCGCAGCGCCGAGGCGATGCTCGAGGCCGAGCGCAAGCTGGCCGAGCAGATCAAGGCGGGCATGATCACGGGCCTCGACAAGATCCTGCCGTTCGACGAGCTGACGTCGTGGCCCTACGAGAAAGGGCTCGCAGGCATGCCAGAGCGCGTGCGCAACCTGTCGGGCAAGAGGGTCCTGATGACCGGCTTCATGTTGCCGATCGACGAAGTCCAGGACATCAAGGAGTTCTTGCTGGTGCAGTCGCTGTGGTCGTGTTGCTACGGCCAGCCGCCCGACATCCACGGCATCGTGCGCGTGGTGATGCCCAAGGGGAAGACCACCGATTACTTCTTCGACCCGCTCAAGATCATCGGCACGTTCAAGGTCGAGGAGACGGTCATGGATGGTTACTGCGTCGACATCTACCAACTGCACGTCGAGAGCGTCGAGGTGATCCGCTAGCCCGCAGCCGCCGCGCGTGACGTTCGCACGCCGGTCTGGCCATGCCTGCTTCGTGCACTTAGGCTCGCCCGCGGCAACAGGTCGTTGCCGGGGCAGTCTCATCTGCGAGGAGCAGCATCATGTTCGGCGATTTCTTCAAGCACCTCATGCTGGTCATGGCCAGCGCCCTCGGTTTGGTCGGCACGCCGCTGCCGTTGCCGCTGCCGCCGCTGCCCGAGGATCCAGCGCTGTTGCGCACCGCGCCCGCCGACAGCCTGCTGTTCGTGCAGTGGTTCGGTGCCGGCGCGCCCGCGGCCACGCCGAGCAACCGTAGCGAACGGCTCGCCGCCGAACCCGAGGTGCGCCACCTGATCGGCCAACTGCTCGCGGCGACACGCACGCTGTGTGAGTCGGCGGCAACGCGAGAGCCTGAGGCCAGGCACGTGCTGGCCCTGTTCGACCTGCTGGTCGACGCGTTGCAGCGGCCCGGCTGCGCGTTCCTGGTCGACTTGCAACCGCCCGCCGCTGGGCTCGTGGTGAAGTTCGGCGACGGCGCCGCCCCGGCCGACGCGGCGTTCGCGGCCACACTCGGCGCCCTCACGGGGCAGACTGAACTGCAGGCGGTGGACATCGCGGGCGTGCCGTTCCGCGGCGTACAGGTCGCCACGGCGCCGTTCGTGGGCAGCGCGACGATCGACGGCTACCTGTGCATCACCGTCGGCAAGGCGGCTGGAGCGCAGATCGTCGCGGGCTTGCGCAACCAGGACGAGGGGCTCGGCGGCAACGCCGCGCTGCAACAGCTGCGCGACGGGGCGAAGGTGGAGCGGCCGGTGCTGCGCACCTGGGCCGCACTCGACAAGCTGGCCGTGAAAGCGCCGATCGCGAACCGCTTCTGGGGACCGCTCGGCCTGAGCCAGGTCACCGCCGCGCTCGCCGAGTCGGGCCTCGAAGGGGACGGCTTCGTATCGCGGCTGCAGCTCGAGGCGCCCAAGCCGTCGGGCCTGCTCGGCGAACTGCGCGGCAACACGCTGTCGCAAGACGACCTGGTGCTGATCCCCAAGGACGCGACCGTGGCGGCGGCGATGCGCGGCGCCGACGGCAGCTTCGAGAACCTGCTGCTCGCGGTGATCAGCGCGTTGAGCGGACAGGAAACCGGCGGGGACTATCAACAGTTCCTCGGCGAGCTGCAGTCGCGGACCGGCGTGCGGCTGCGCGACGATCTGATCGGCAACGCCAGCGACTGCGTCGTCGCCTGGAGCGCGCCCAGCCAGGGCGGCATCGGCTTCTCCGGCGCCGTGGCCGCAGTGCCGCTGCGCGACGGCGCGAAGTTCGGAGAACACCTCGCGACGATGTGGGAGAAGATGGTCGACATCGCGCCGAACAAGGCCAAGGACCGCGCCGAGAAGCGCCGCATCGCCCACCGCGCCTATCTCGAGCAGTTCCTGCACGACGGCAGCAAGGTCTGGTGGGTCGATCTGATCGACCGCGAGCTGCCGTTCGCGTTCAGTTGGACCGCCACGCCCGACCACTTCCTGTTCGGCATGCTGCCGCAGCCGGTGCGCTGCGCGATCGACGCCAGCCGGCAGCCCAACTTCGACCAGGCGCTGGCGCGTTCCCCGCTGGTCGCGCGCCGCGGCAACGCCACCGCGATGTTCTACCTGGACCTGCACGGCCTGCTGCAGCAGACCTACGCGCCCGGGCTGATGCTGACCGAGATCGGCAGTTACGAGTGGCAACGCGACGGCTTCGACTTCGACCTCGCCGACGTGCCGCGACTGCAGGCGCTGCTGCCGCACCTGGGCCCCGAACTCACCGTGCTCGAGGCGACACCTGGCGGTTGCCGTCTGGTCCGGCGCGGCTCGCTGCCGGTGTTCGACCCGCTGTTGATCAGCGGCGCCTTCGCCTGCATGACCGCGGTCGACTGAAGTTCCTACGCCGCGAGCACCTTGGTGGCGCGGCCCGTGCATCGCCGCGCCCCGATCGTTAGCATGTTCGCCCGCAAATGTCCGACCTCGACCACGAGATCCAGCGCCGCCGCACCTTCGCGATCATCTCGCACCCCGACGCCGGCAAGACGACCCTCACCGAGAAGCTGTTGCTCTACGGCGGCGCACTGCGTGAGGCCGGTTCGGTCAAGGCCAGGAAGGGTGGCCAGAGCGCGACCTCGGACTGGATGGAGATCGAGAAGAAGCGCGGCATCTCGATCACGAGCTCGGCGTTGCAGTTCGAGTATCAGGGCCACTGCGTCAACCTGCTCGACACGCCGGGCCACCAGGATTTCAGCGAGGACACCTACCGCACGCTGGTCGCCGCCGACGCCGCGCTGATGCTGATCGACGGCGCCAAGGGCGTCGAGCCGCAGACGATCAAGCTGTTCAAGGTGTGTCGCGACCGCGGCATCCCGATCGTCACCGTCGTCAACAAGCTCGACCGGCCGTCGCGCTCGCCGCTCGACCTGATGGACGAAGTCGAGAAGGTGCTCGGCATCACCGTCACGCCGGCGACCTGGCCGATCGGCAGCGGCGACAACTTCCGCGGCGTCTACTCGCTGCGCGAGAAGCAGGTGTTCTTGTTCGAGCGCACCGCGCACAACGCGACCAAGGCGCACGTCGACGTCAAGGGGCCCGACGACCCGCGGCTGCGCGAAGAGCTCGGCCCGCGGCTGCACGACCAGCTGCTCGAGGACATGAGCATGGTCGAGAGCTGCGTCGAGCCGTTCGCGCTCGAAGCGTTCCTGCAGCAGAAGATCTCGCCGATGTTCTTCTGCAGCGCGTTGGTCAACTTCGGCGTCGAGAACATCCTGCAGCGTTTCCTGGAGATCGCCCCGCCACCCGGGCCGATGCAGACCACCGACGGCGAGGTGCCGCCCAACGCGCCCTACTTCTCGGGCTTCGTCTACAAGGTCGCGGCCAACATGGACAAGATGCACCGCGACCGCATCGCCTTCCTGCGCGTCACGTCGGGGCACTTCGAACGCGGCATGGCGGCCAAACACCTGCGCATGGGCCGCGACGTGCGTCTGTCGCACCCACACCGCTTCTTCGGCCAGGAACGCGTCTCGATCGAGGAAGCGTGGCCCGGCGACGTCATCGGCCTGATCAACCCGGGCATGTTCCGAGTCGGCGACGTGCTCAGTTCAGGGCCGTCGTTCGAGGTGCGCAACTTCCCGCGCTTCGCACCCGAGATCTACGCCCAGGTGGCGCCGCGCGAACCGTCGATGAGCAAGGGCTTCGGCAAGGGCCTCGAGCAACTCGGCGAGGAAGGCGTCGTACAGGTGTTCTGGCCGCGCGTCGGCGCGCGCGAGCCGATCCTCGGCGCGATCGGCGAGCTGCAGCTGCAGGTGTTCCAGGCGCGGCTCGAGAGCGAGTACAACGTCGAGGTGCGACTGGACCGCAAGGCCTGGACGCGCGCGCGTTGGATCGACAACGTCACCGACGAGGTGCTCGAGATCCTGCCGATGGTGGTCAAGGACGAAGCCGGCCGCTTCGTCGCCCTGTTCCACAGCGACTTCGAGATCGAATACGCGAAGTCGCGCTACAAGGGACTGCAGCTGTTCGAGTCCCCTCCGAGCGAAGAAGATCACGGTTGAGCGCGCCGGTCGCGCCCGACGTGAGCCCGCGACCTACTTCCGCTTGCTGGGCCGAACGCCTTCGGCGCCGGCCTTGCCGTCGGCCTTGCTCTCCGCCTTGATCAGCACCTCCTCGATCTGTTCCCACAGCGGCAGGTACTGCTGCACCTCACGCACCCGTTGACCGCGGCCGTCGACACGCAGGTCCTTGGGCAGCAGCGGCTCGCCGACGGCCAACTCGGTGACGACGATGTGCTGCACGACCTTGTCACCCTGCTTGTGCACGACCTCGAGCAGCGCGTGATCCTTGCTGCGCACGAACAGTTCGACGCGATCGGCCAGAGGCAGTTCGGGGTCGAGATCCGCGACCTTGACGCGCCGCTCACCACGCAGCCACACGCCAGCGTCAGCACCGCGTTTGCCGTCCGGCTCCATCACGAGCGCGAACTGCCGCCGCAGGTCGTCGACCATGCCGCTGCCCAAAGGAGCCTCGGCGCGACGGTCGGCCATGCCGGGCAGATCGGCCCGCTCCAGCACCTTGCCGGCCCATTGCAGGTCCGTCACGATCGCGGCGGGCAGGTGTACGAGCACCTCGCCGAACGCCGGGTTGTCCTCGTAGATCTCGATGCCGTTCTGCGTCTGCGAGCACTCGACCAGACCGCGCAGACCGTCGCCGAAGCCGATGCTGACGACGCTGTGCAGCATCGGGGCATCCCCGGGCTGTGTCCCCCGCAGGACACGCAAGGTGCCTTCGGTCGTCACCGACAGGCCGCTGGGCAGTAGCCCCTCGGTCTTGAGCACGACGCGCAGGCTCGGGGCGGCCTGTTCAGCAGACCGCATCGTGGCCACAAGTTGCTCGACGGGATCGGCTTCTCGGCCAGCGGCGGGCGGCTTGCCCGTCTCCTGCGCCACCGCCGACCCCAGCCCCAGGACGAGACTCGCGAAGACGCTCGCGACCGGTACGATTACGGCACGATTCATGCTGGCCGCCGAGCATACCGCGGTGCTGCGCCCTCGCGCCGCGAGCCGCCGACTTTCTCCAAAGCGACATGAGCCACATCCTGACAACCCCTCTCTACCGGTCCCTTGGCGTCTGTGTGGCGCTGGCACTCTGCAGTCCGGCGCTGCTCGCCGACGAAGTCCGCCTCGACGACGGCCGCGTACTGGTCGGCAAGGTCGTGGAGAAGGGCACCGACCTCGAGATCACCACCCGCGACGGGGTGGTGATCGTGCCCGCCGCGAGGGTCACCAGCCGCCGCAGCGACGACGACTTGCGCCGCGAACTGGCCAGGTTGTCGAAGGCCGCCGACGGCACCGCCTTCGCGAGTCTGCACCTCGCTTCCCAGGCCCATGCCTGGGGCCTGCAGAAGGAACTGTGGCGGCACCTCGACGCCGCGCTCGAACGCAACGCCGCGCCGACCAACGCCGAGAACGACGAAGGGGCCGCGCGCGAACGTCGCCAGGCCATCGACCGCCGCATCCGCGACCTGCTCGCCCAGCTCGAGCCCGAAGTCCTGCCGCGCAAGTACCAACAGGCCAACACCGCGTCACGGGTGCGCGCGCTGCTCGACCAGGTGCGGCCGGGCACCGGCCGCGCCCAGCGTGCGGCGATCGTCGAGTTGTTGGTGCGGGAACAGAACGCCGACGCCGATCTGCGCCGCGAAGCGCGGCGCAACAGCAGCGACCGCGAGCGCCTGGCCGCGGTCGAGGCCCTGCAGGGCCGGCCGGCCGCCGGTAACGACCGCTTCGTCTGGCGCACCGCGATCATCGATCGCGACACCGAGGTGCGCCAAGGCGCGATCGCGCTCGTGCCCCCCACCCAGGCCGCGGCCGTCGTCAGCTATCTCGCCCCCGGCTTGATGCACCAGGCCGCCGAGGTCCGCGTGCGCACCGCCGAAGCGTTCGGCAACCTGGGCCACCGCGACGCCCTGCCACTGCTGGTCGCCGCCGCACCCAACGCCAACACCGCGGTCGCCGCCGGCGGCAATGGCAGCGGCGGCGTGCGCGGTCACATCGCGATCCTCAATCAGCAGGCCTACATCCGCGACTTCGACGTCGAGGTCGCATCGGCCTCGTTCATCGCCGACCCCAAGGTCGACGTGTTGGCGAGCGGCACCGTTCTCGACGTCACCGTCGCCGGCGTCACCGAGGTGCGCATGGTGCTGCAGGCGTATCGCCGGGCTCTGGGCAAGGTCGCCGCGAACGATCCCGGCGACAACCCGACCAAGTGGCCGTCGTGGCTGGCGAGCGTCAACGAAGCGAGCAAGGCCGCGACGACACCGGGTCGCTGAGCGCGGCCCACGCCGCGCGGCGGAACAGGAAAAGGCTGCGGAGCAGCACCCACGGGCGCGCTAGAGTCGCGCCCGTTCCATGGAAGGCTCCTCGCAGATCTGTGTCGTCGGTCTGGCCGTGATGGGCCAGAACCTGGCTCTCAACATCGCCCGCAACGGTTTTCCGGTCACCGTCTACAACCGCTCGTACGACAAGACCGAGGCCACCCTGGCCCGTCTCGGCCAAGGGCAACGCATGGTCGGCGCCAGGACGCCGGCCGAGGTCGCAGCCTCGTTGGCGCGACCGCGCAAGCTGCTGTTGCTCGTCAAGGCCGGCCAGCCCGTCGACGACACGATCAACACGTTCCTGCCGCACCTCGAGCCGGGCGACCTGATCATCGACGGTGGCAACTCACACCCCGACGACACCGAACGACGCAGTCGCGAGCTGTCCGCCAAGGGCTTCCGCTTCGTCGGCATGGGCGTCTCGGGCGGCGAAGAAGGCGCGCTCAACGGTCCCAGCCTGATGCCCGGCGGCGACGCCTCGGCCTACGCCGATCTGCAGCCGATCCTGCAGAAGATCGCGGCGCAGGTCGAGGACGGGCCGTGCGTGACGCACATCGGCACGGGCGCCGCGGGCCACTTCGTCAAGATGGTGCACAACGGCATCGAGTACGGCGACATGCAGCTGATCGCCGAGTGTTACGACCTGATGCAGAACGTGCTGGGCATGTCCGCCAGGCAGATGGCGACGACGTTCGCCGCGTGGAACGAAGGCTTCCTCGAATCGTTCCTGGTCGAGATCACCGCGCGCATCCTCGGCGCCGACGACCCGCAGACCGGATTGCCGATGGTCGACGTGATCGTCGACCGCGCCGGACAGAAGGGCACCGGACGTTGGACCAGCGAGATCGCGCTGCGCTACGGCGTGCCCGCACCGACCATGCAGGCGGCGGTCGAAGCGCGCTACCTGAGCGCGCGCAAGACCGAGCGCATCGCGGCGAGCGAACGACTGCGCGGCCCGGACCCGTCGCCGCGCTTCGACCAGGTCGTGCTCGACGCGGTGCGCGACGCCCTCTACTGCAGCAAGATCTGCTCTTACGCGCAGGGCATCGAACTGCTGGCCGCCGCCGACGCCGACAAGGGCTGGGGCCTGGACTACGGCGAGATCGCGCGCATCTGGAAGGGCGGCTGCATCATCCGCGCGCGGTTCCTGCGCAGCATCCAGACGGCGTTCGCCAGGCAGAAGCGGCTGCCGAACCTGCTGCTCGACCCCGAGCTCGGCGGCTTCCTGCAGGAACACCAGGCCGCGTGGCGTCGGGTCGTCGCGCTGGCCGCCGAGCACGGCGTGCCGATCCTGGCGATGGGCGCCAGCCTGAGCTACTTCGATTCATACCGCCGCGCGCGCCTGCCGCAGAACCTCACCCAGGCGCAGCGCGACCTGTTCGGCGCCCACACGTTCGAGCGCGTCGACCGCCCGGCCGGCGAGATGTTCCACCACGAGTGGCCGTAGCGGTCACTTCTTCTCCGGCTGGACTGGCGGCTGGACAGCTGGCTGAACCGGCGGTTGCGCCGCCGGCGACACCACGCTGGCGGCGGCCATCGCCGCGGCGATCGCTTGCTCGAGTTTGGCGATCGCCGCGAGCTGCTGTTGCAGCGCCTGCACCTTGGGCTGCAGTTCCGCCTGCCGGGCACTGAGCTGCTGTTCGGCCGCCGCGACCTGCTGATCGAGCGCCGCCAGCTGCGCCGCGAGATCCTGCAGCCGCTGGTCACGCTCGGTGATCCGGCCCTCCAGTGCGCGCAGCGGCACCAGTTCCTGGTCGATCGCGGCGGCGCGTTGCCTGGCGGCCTCGAGGTCCTTCTCGGCGGCCTGCAGCCGCCCGAGCTGGTGATGCAACTCGGCGAGCACGGCGCGCAGTTCCGAGCTGGTGGCGATCGATCGGGCTTTGGCCTCGGCGATCGAGTCGCGATTGTCTTCGGTGAGCTGCCGCAGGATCGTCAGCTCCCGCTGCACGCGATCGGCGACGACCCGTTCGGCTTCGATCTCCCGCATGCGCGCGGTGCGTGAGATCGTGTTCTCACGATCACTGAGGCAACCGCCGAGGCTCGCCACCAACCCCAGGACCACCAAGAACCCCGACCGGACCCGCGCGCGGGGCGGGCGGCGCTTCGAGGAACCTGGGAACGGCGAAATGCCTCGCAGCCTGACGGTCATGGTCGCTATCATCTTCGCCCTTTCACTGCCAGCCCAGCCTCGAATCCCAACCGAACCCGATCCGCCATGGAACGCACCCTCATCCTCCTCAAGCCCGACGCCGTCCAGCGGGGCCTCGTCGGCCAGGTCCTGAGCCGCTTCGAACAGAAGGGCCTGAAGATCGCCGCGATGAAGCTGATGAAGATCAAGCCCGAGCTGGCGGCCAGGCACTACGAAGCCCACAAGGAACGCAAGTTCTACCCGGGCCTGGTCAAGTTCATGACCAGTTCGCCGGTCGTCGCGCTCGCTCTCGAAGGCATCGACGCGATCAAGATCTGCCGCAACCTGATGGGCGCGACCTTCGGCGCCGACGCCGCTCCGGGCACCATCCGCGGCGATTTCGGCGTCAGCCGCAGCTACAACCTCGTGCACGGCAGTGACAGCCCCGAAGCGGCCGCGCGCGAGCTCGAGTTGTTCTTCCCCGAAGGCCTCGTCGACTTCGACTACGCCGCCTTCGGCTGGATCTACGACCCGGTCGAGGAACTCAAGAAGTAGGAATGACCGCGCCCGCCGAGGTCCCGCGTGGGCTCAGTGCGGGCGAACTCGCCGCCGCCGTCGCCGAATTGCAGCCGCTGGTCGGCTGCCGCGTGCTCGAGGCGGTGGTGTTGACGAGCCACGACGACCTGCTGCTCGTGCTGCAGCAGGATGACGGCCGCAAGCACTTCCTGCACATCGCGCCGGGCGGCACCCGCGCCCGCGTCACGCTGACCTCGCGGCGTTTTGGCAAGGACGCGCGCCGTCGCAGCACCCCCGCCGATCTGCTGGCCAAGGAGTTGGCCGACGCCGAACTGCGCCAGGTGGCGATCAGCGACGGCGAGCGACGCTGCCAGTTCGCCTGGCACACCGCAGGCGGCGACCGCCGCCTCGAGGTCGAACTGTTCGGTTCCCGCGGGCTGTGGTGCCTGTGTGATCGCGACGGCAAGGCCCTGGTGCTGTCGCGCGAGGTGGTCACGGCGGTGCGCCGCCTGCGGCCCGGCGATCGCTACGAACCGCCTCCCGCTGCCATCGCCGCGCCACCAGAGCCACCACCAAGGTTCTCACCGCCGGTGCTGGCGGCGATCGACGCACACTTCGGTGAGCTCGACCACACGGCCGGCCTGCGCGCCGACGTCGACACGCTGCGCCGCGCCGCGTCGCGCGCCCTCGGCAAGCTCGGCCACAAGATCGAAGGCCTGTCGCGCCAACTCGCCGACACCGAACGCGCCGCGCAGTTGCGCGGCACGGCCGACCTGATGCTCGCCTACGCACACACGGTGCGGCGCGGCGCCGATCGCATGACGGTGACCGATCCGCTCGACGGCAGTGCGCGCACCATCGAACTCGACCCCAGCAAGCCCGTGACGGCCCAGGCTCAGGCGCTCTACGAGAAGGCCCGTCGCCTCGCCGACGGCCACGCGATCGCCGAACGTCGCCTGCAGGAGGCCCAGGCGCAGGCGGCGGCGGTGCAGGCGGTGCTGCAACAGCTGCCCGCGGACGGCGCCCTGACCCCTGCGGCGTCTCTCGCCGAATGGCGCGCCGTCCTCGAACGCCTGGGTGCGCTGCCCAAGGCCAGCGGCTCGCCTCCGCACTCGTCCACCAAAGCCAAGGCGCCGCCGCCCGGCGAGAACTTCCGCCGCTTCGTGTCGATCGAGGGTTACCAGATCCTCGTCGGTCGCAACAACGAGCAGAACGACCGGCTGACGATGCGCGTCGCCAACGGCAACGACCTGTGGCTGCACGTCGGCGGCGGACGGCCGGGCTCGCACGTCGTCATCAAGCTGCCGAAGAGCAAGACCGCCAGCCTGCAGACGCTGCTCGACGCCGGCACCCTGGCCGTGCACTTCAGCAAGGCGCGCGGCGAGCACCGCATCGAGGTCATCTACACGCACAAGAAGCACGTGCGCAAGCCCAAGGGCCTGCCGGCCGGGGCTGTGGTGCCGGCACAGGTCCGCAGCCTGACCGTGCACCACGACCCCGAACGGCTGCGGCGATTGCTCGACAGCGGCGGCGACGATGCCGACGGCTGACCGCTGCGCGCGGTAGACTGCCGCGCCCATGCGAAGATCGATCACCACTGGCCGGTGGCTGCCGCTGCTGCTCGGCTGCACCCTGTGGGCACAGGATGCGCCCAAGACGACCACGACGCCGGCGTTGCCCGAGCTCGGCCCCGCCGCGGCCCTGCCGGAAGGGGCACCCGCGTTGCTCGAACACATCGATCGCGGCGACCTGCGCACCCACGCCTACTGGCTCGCCGACGACGCACGCGCCGGCCGCTACACCTCGAGCGCCGGCCAGCAGGCGACCGCCGACTACGTCGCGGCCCACTTCGCCAAGCTCGGGCTGCTGCCGCTCGGCGACAAGAAGGGCTTCGTGCAGAGCTACCCGCTGCAGCGCGTCTATCTCGACAAGAGCACGGCGCTGACCATCGGCGGCAAGAAGCTCAACACGGACTTCGCGGTCCTACACGCCTCCGGCAAGGACAAGATCAACCTGTCCGGGCGGTTCGCATGGTGCGGCAACGGCTCGCCCGATCAGGTGCAGGGTGGCCTCGCGCGCAAGATCCCGCTGGTGGTCCTGAGCAAACCGCGGCCGCGCGACGCCGGCGAAACCGGCGCGCGCCAGGGGCCGGGCAACGACCTGCAGGCGGTCACGCGCTACGTCAACATCGCCCAGCAACTCGCCAACAAGGGCGCGGACGCGGGTGTCGTCTGCCTGCTCGACGACCAGGGATCGTTCGGCAACACGCTCAACTACCGGGGCCTGCTGCCCGACCACGCCCAGCTGCGTTACGGCTCGGGCGGGCGCGAGCTGGGCATGCGCATCCCGCTGCTGATCCTGTCGGCTGCGCAGAGCCGGCTGCTGCTCGATCATGTCGGCGTCGAACTCGACGAAGACGGCGCGCCCAAGACCGCGATCACCAACGACAAGGCGACCGGCAAGCTGACCATCGTCGTCAAGGAGGACGACAAGGCCAAGGCCGGCAACGTCGTCGCCTACCTTCCCGGCACCACGAAGAAGAGCGAGGCGATCGTGTTCTCCGCGCATCACGACCACGTCGGCCGCCGGCTCGACGGTGACGTCTTCAACGGCGCCGACGACAACGCCAGCGGCACGTCGGGGCTGCTCGAGATCGCCGCGGCGTTCGCGAAGAGTGAGGTCGAGCCGGCGCGTTCGGTGATCTTCCTGTCGGTCAGCGGTGAAGAACTCGGCCTGTGGGGTTCGCACTGGTTCAGCGAGAACCCGACGTGGGCGCTCGACAAGATCGTCGCCGACATCAACATCGACATGATCGGTCGCGCCGTGACCGACGCCGACAAGGTCGGCAGCGGCAAGATCGGCATGCAGATCACCCCGAGCGCAGACCACGCCAAGTTCTCGACGCTGGTGCAGAACGGCGTCAGCATCGGCGCGAAGTTCGGCATCACCTTCACCAGCGGTGACCAGTACTACGAACGCAGCGACCACTACAACTTCGCGCGCCTGGGTGTGCCGGTGGTGTTCTTCTGCGACGGCGAACACCCCGATTACCACAAGGTCACCGACTCGGCGGACCGACTCGACTACGTCAGCATGGAGGCGATCGCGCGCACCGCGTGCTGGACCGGTTGGGAAGCCGCGAACGACAAGGAACGGCCGCGCGAGCTCGGCAGGCAATCCGGCGGCAAGACCCCCGGCCGTTAGCGACCGAACAGGCCGAGGCGCGGCTCCTGGGCCACGAGGTCGTCCTCGGTGCCGAGCACACCGTCCTGCCCGGCGCTGACACATTCCCAACGGATGCCGACGCTGCGTTTGCGCAGCACGTAGTCGTTGCCCCACGGGTCCTGCCGCGGGCCGGCGTACCACATCGAGTCCGCCTCGCGCAGCGTCGAGGCCAACAAGGCCACGTCGGCCACGGCGTCGGGGCGCACCTTGCGGCGGAAGTCGCGTGCGACCAGAGCCAGCCCCTCGAGCTCGCTGCGGCACTGTTGACGCTGCTTGACCAAGGCGCGGTTGTACTTCGGATCCGGGCGCTTCTTGCAGTCCCACGCGACCAGCCACTCCTGCCCGGTGCGCGTGAACCCCAGGTCCTGCACCAGGCGCCGCTCCATGTGCGGCAGGTGCGCGGCACCGTAGTAGATGCCGATGCGCTTGTGGTCCTTCTGCAGTTCCTGCTGCAGCACCTGCAGGCACTTCTCGTTGCGCCCCTCGAGCAGCGTGCTGCCCTCCTTGCCGCCCGTCGCCATCAGCTCGATCTGCTGCAGCTGCTCGGCGAACATCATGCGCAGCGTGTGGCGCCCCTCACCGCTGCGGAACGCCTTGACCAGATCGACGTCGAGCCCGGGCGGGGCCTCGCCCGCGTCGGCGAGTTCCCGTTGGTGTTTGGCGCCGGCCAGCATCATGTCGATCATGATCGACAGCACGCTCTCGCCGCGCTCGCTCATGCTCTCCTCGAACTCCTCGGGGGTCATGTCAGCGTGCACGAAGTTGGCCGGTGAGTAGTCGATCGCGTCGAGTTGGAACGACAGCTGCATCGAGTTCTTGAGCGCCTGCTGCAGCAACGAGACCGGGCTCGTGCCGCGCTCGGCGGCGTCGCGGCTGGGCCGGTAGTCGGCCGGCCCGACCAGTTCGTAGAGCAACACGTCGCAGGTCGTGAAGCGGTCGTTGAGCGCCTCGTAGACGGCCTGATCGGCGATGTGCACCGCGCCGTAGAGCACCAGTTCGACGTCACCCTTCTTGTAGGTCGTGACCGCCGTGTCGAGATGGCCGCCGTCTCCTTCCTTGACGAAACGCACGAACTCGCTCGCCTCGAACTTGACCGGCTCCTGGCCGACGAGTGGCGCGAGCGCCCCCAGGATCAGCCCCAAACGCACGGCGTGTTTCATGCCGACATGATCGGCCAGGACCACGTCAGGGCGCAAGTCGCGCGCTCATCGCAATTCGCCCGGCGGCCACGCGAGCACCTGCCCCGCGGCCAGCAGGCGGTCGCGCAACGCCGCGTAGTCGACGTCCTGCACGGCTGACCCGCCGGAGAGCGCCAGGTCGGCCGCGATCGCCGCCGACTGCGCCAGCACCATGAACACCGGCTCCATGCGGATCGAGCCGTAGGCGATGTGGCTGGCGCTGACGCAAACCGGCACCAGCAGATTGGTGGCCTGCTCGCGCTGCGGGACGAGGGCCCGATAGGAGATGCCGTAGGGCGCCGGCACGCGCACCTGCACATCCCCTTCGTTGCGCACGCTGCCGTCCGCCGCGACGTGACGCTGCACGTTGTGACTGTCCATCGCATAGGCGCCCATGCCGACCGGATCGGGATCGACGACGCGGCCCATGCAGTGGTCCTCGGTGACCACGTGTTCCCCGAGCAGGCGTCGACCCTCACGCACGTAGAGCAGCGGCGGCCAGTGGTCGTGGTCCACGAACTCGTCCCGCGCCAGTCCGAAGCGCTCGAACTCGGCGCGCACCTTGGCCGGCACGCGCGGATCGTGGGCCAGGGTCCACAGCAGCCCCTGCTGATAGCGCCGGTGTTCGGCGACGATCACCGCGCGGGTGGCGTAGTCCGCGGTCGGGTAGGCGTAGTTGGCACCGACGTAGTCGGTCGAGAACGCGCCGTTGTTGTTGCTGTCGGTCTTGCGGTTGGGCATCCACACCGGATGCCAAGGCGCCAGCGTGCTGCCGGCCGCGAAGTAGCGCAGCAGCAGCTCGAACTCGGCGGCGTCGTAACCCTCGGGTCTGGGCCACGGCACGCGATTGTCGGGATCGTCGGTCGCGCAGATTCGGAAGCAGTAGGCCTGCACGCGGTGGTCGCCGGCACCCTCCACCCCCGGGCCGCCGGCCTGCACGTGCGGCAGCAGGCCGCTCGCCGGGTCACCGGGCACCACGTAGGGGTCGACGCGCACCGTGAACTGGTGTTTGGTCGCGTTCGCCGTCTGCACGCCATTGAGGGTCTCGCCGTGCCGCGCGTTCGACTCACGGCCGACGACGAACGCACAGCCCGCTGCGGCCAGCAGGTCACCCTCGTAGGTGCAGTCCAGGAACATCCGCGCGCCGACCACGGTGCCGTCTTCGCAGCGCAACGACCGGATCGTCGCCCCGTCCTTGTGCACCCCGCCAGGGCCTCGATCCAACCTGGCGGTGCGCACGTCGACACGTTGTTCGAGCAACATCGCCGCGAACACCGCCTGCGCGACGCTCGGCTCGAACGTCCACGCCGCGTCGCCACCGGCGTCGTGGCCACGCCCGCGGAACTCGTCGCGGCGCTGCGCAGTCCAGGCCTGCGGCCGGTCGTAGTGGGCCCGCACCCGCCGGTAGAACTCGCGGGCCAGACCACCGATCGCATCCTTGTTGCCGACGTCCGTCGCGCCCAGCCCCGACGTCGTCAGTCCACCGATCCAGCCGTCGGCATCGAGCAGCACCACCGAACGGCCCTGCCGCGCGCATTCGATCGCGGCGATCACGCCGGCCGAGGTGGCGCCGTAGACGCAGACGTCGACGTCCACGTCGACGGCCGGTGCGACAGCGCGTTCGGGAACCCCACAGCACGCGTTCAACAACGCGATGAGCAGCGTCAACAGCAGCGCCGCACGGCGATCGATGCAGTTTGCGTGGTTCATCCACCCTCCTTGCGCGGCACGAACACGTAGAGGCTCTCGTCCTTGGGACCCACCCAACACGGCAGGTACAGCGCCAGTTCGAACTCGTCCTGCAGCGCGCGCCAGAACGCGCCGCCACCGTCGATCTCGCCGAGCTCGGGCAGACTCACCAGCACCACGAGCGCCGCATGCTGCGCGGCGGCCTGCTCTCGCTGCCAGTGCAGGTGGTTGCGCCCGCCCGGCTCGTGCAACTGGACCTCGTCGGCCTTGCCGTCGTTGAGGTTCCACCTGGTCAGCCCCCACACCGCGACGCCGGGGTATCTGCGCTCGCCGCCGGACATCCACACGTCGCGGCGCAGGTAGTACTCGGCCGACGACTGGTTCATCGTCACCAGCCGCAGCGGTCCGTCGCCGGCGCGCGTCGCTGCGAACGCACATGCCTGCCGCCAGTCGGCGCGCTGGCCGAGTTGCGCACCGTGGTAGTCGAACGTCTCGGTGACGAGGTCGAGGCCGACGATCGCGACCACCGCCGCCGCCGGCAGCAGCCGCACTGCGGCCTCGACGCGCAGCCCGGCAAACCACGGCGCGCAGGTCCTGCCCGCGAGCAGCAGCCACATCGGCATGGTGCAGAACGCATACCGCGCGGTCGCCTTGACCAGCGAACCGCCGATCGCGAGCAGCACGATGAACGGCGCCAGCAACAGGCACGTGACCAGCAGGCCGCGCACCGAAGACCACCACAAGCCGCCGAGCACCAGACCGGCGAGCCCCGCGAGCAGCAGCGCCGGGCGGAAGTAGTAGGCCACGGTCTGCAGGAAGTGCAGCGCCTCGGGCGCGGCTTTCGAGGCCATGAACTCCTGGTACGGCGAGAGTTTCGCGAACAGGACCGAACCGGCGATCACGACCGCGATCGTGATGCCGGCGACCAGCAACAGCCGGTGCCCATCAGCGCCCGCGAACGGCCGCAGCAGCACGAACGCGCCAACCCCGACGCCCAGGAACAGACCGGTCGGGTGACTCAGCGCGGCGACCAGCAGCGCGAGCACGCCGAGCACCACGTCGAACTTGCGGTGGTACTGGGTCCAGCGCACGGCCCGGTCGACGACCACGATCGAGGCCACGAACACGAGCATGTAGCCGCGCGCGTTCTGGCTCCAGAAGATGTGCCACGGGTGCACCGCGCAGAGCAGCGCCGCGATCACGGCCGCGGTGGGGCCGACGAGCCGGCGCCCGCACAACGCCAGCAGCGGCACCGAGGCGATGCCGAGCAGCGCGAACGGCAGCCGCAGCGAGAACTCGTCGTCGCCGGTCAGGCCCACGTCGCGCAGGCCGCGCAGCATCAGGAAGGCCAACGGGTAGTTGGCGCGGTCGGTACTGAAGAAGCTCAGCCCACCCTCGAGCGGGAGGGTGGCATCGCGCCAGGTGTAACCTTCGTCGACCCAGACCGACCACTCCCCCAGGTGCCACATGCGCAGCGCCGCCGCCAGCAACGTTGCCGCGATCAGCCACAGCCCATGGCGCAGCGTGAACCGCGGCTGGACATCCATGCCGGCACCGTGGTCCGCGGCGGGCAGGGTTTCGGCCGGCATCCGGTCAGACGTTCGGGACGAGTCGCTCAACGCGGTCTCGTCACATACCGCAGCGTCGGTGCCAGCGCCATGTCGATCAGCTGCCGAGCACCAGATCCATCGCGTTGGTCAGCGCGAACGTCTGGCCGAGCATCAACGCCTGCGTCTTGATCTGCAGCCCGCCGAGCGCCGGATCGTTGGGCACGGCATAAGTCCACGACACCACCGTCGAGCTGGCCATCAGCGGCATCTGCAGCACCGGCGCCGACAGCGTGTCGATCAGCACGGTGTAGCCGTTGAACGGCTGGTTGGCCGCGCCCGTGTAGCCCAGCACCATCGCCAGCGAATAGGGGGTGCTGAAGGTCACCACGTTCATCGAGGCCTGCAGCCCAAGGCGCGGCGGGGTCGCGAAGAACGCGGAGTTGAGGTTGCCGGCGCCGCTGCGTGAGGTCGCCGACGCGATCGGGCCGGCCGGCTGCGCCAGGTTGGGGCGATAACTGACCAACGTGCAACGCATGCGCCGCACCTGCTCGGCCGAGAAACCGGTCATGCAGGAGTCGTTGGTGTAGTCCATGTAGTTGCGCACCGGATCCAGGCTGCCGCAGCTGGTCGCCGACGTCGGGCAGCCGTAGCGCGGTTGCGATTCGGGGTTGGTGTCGCAGATGCGATCGCCGCTCGTGTAACACGCCGAGCTCGAGCCACAGCCGTTGTCGAAGGTGTGGAACAGCCCCAGGTAGTGCCCGACTTCGTGGGTGCAGGTGCGACCGAGGTTGTAGGGCGAACCGCCGATCCCCGGCCGACCGAACGCCGAGTAGAGGATCACCACCCGATCGGCCGCGGTGCCGGCGATGTTGGTCGACTGCGGGATCGCCGGCACATAACCGAGCACGCCGCCGCCACCGGCGTTGTTGGTGTAGATGTTCAGGTAACGCTGCGGGTTCCAGGCGATCGAGTTGTAGTAACCGCCGGCGTCCGCGAACCACGTGTTGTTGGTGTAGTGCACGATGCCGGTCGTCGGCTGACCGTTCGGATCGGTCGTCGCCAGGAAGAACTCGATCTGGCTGTCGACGCCGCTCGCCCCGGCGGTGCCAGTGAGCGCCCGGAAGTCTTCGTTGAGCACCGTGATCTGACTCTGCACCAGGTTGTTGCTGAGGTTGCCGGTGCCCGAGGTGTTCTGGATCACGTGCACGACCACCGGAATGCGCTGCACGCTGGTCGGCGCGTAGGTCTGGCTCGGGTTGGTCTGGTAGTAGTCGCAGTCCGGGTTGTCGAGCATCGCCCCGCCGCCGAAGGTGTTGGGCGTGGCGCAGCGCGCGGGCTGACCGGTCGGTGCCGCGTCCTGGGCGGTGAGCATCGGGTTCGCGACGGCGACGAAGAGGGCGACGGCGAGGCCGGTTTCGATGACTGACTTGGACATGTGGCGGATCCGGAGCAGGTCGGGAAGTGTAGCCGGGAACTCCGCCATGACGATGGCCAGGCCCAACGCGGCCTTGCGTAAGCGCCGCCGCCTCGATCCCATGCAGAACGAGGCACGCCGTTGTCGATTGTGGCGCCCCTCACTCGTCCGCCAGGACAAGCCATGAACCATCACTCCCTGCGTTGGCAGCGCCTCTGCCTGGTCTTCGTCACCACCTTGTTCGGCCCGGTCACGCCGGGCCAGGAACCCGAAACCGGCGTGCGACCGGCCTTGCGCGGCCTGGACCCGGTGGCCCTGTGCCGCGGTGAGGAACAGGCCGGACAGGCCACGCTGCAGCTCACCCACGGCGCCTACACCTATCGCTTCGCCACCGCCGCCAGCCAGGCGACGTTCCGCGCCGATCCGGAACGCTACGCGATCCAGTGGGGCGGCGCGTGCGCACGCATGGGACCGCTGAGCGGTGTCGGCGACGACGACCGCTGGCTGGTGCACGAGCAGCGCATCTACATCTTCGCCAGTAACGCCTGCCGCGACGGCTTCGCCAAACGCGCCGCCCAGTTCCTGCCGGAACCCGCCCCCGCGCCGTCCGGCGACGCCGAGGCGCTGGCGCGCGGCGCAGAACTGCTGGCCGCGGCGGTCACCGCCCACGGCGGCGCCGAGCGCCTGCGGCAGTGGCGCAGCTACCGCCATCAACACAACTCCAGCGACGGTGACACGCGCCAGGAACGGCGCCTGTCGGTGCGCCTGCCCCAGACCGTGCGCAGCGATCACGATTGGATGCAGGGCGACAAGACCTGGCGGTTCCACCGCGTGTTCACGGCCACGAGCGGCTTCTTCGTCAGCGACACCGAGGTGCGCGACATGCACGCCGTGGCCCGACGCGAGGCCCGCGAGACGTTGCTGCGCGAACCTGCGTTCGCACTGCGCGCCGCGCTCGACGGCAAGCCGGTCGTCACCGCGCTCGGCAAACGGGAGGTCGCCGGGCTGCAGGTCGAGGAATTCTCGCTGTGGCTCGACGACTGCCTGACGACGTTCGGCGTCGATGCCGAGGGCCGCGTGCGCACGGCGCGATACCGCGGACGTGGGCCGGGTCTGTGGTTCGGCGAAGTCGTCAAGGTCTACGACGACTACACCGAGGTGGCGGGGTTGTCGGTGCCGCGGAGTGTCTCCGGCTCGTTCGATGGCGCGCCCGCACCCTCGTTCCGCGAACAGCGCACCGACGTGACGGTCGATGCCGAGCTCGATCCGAGCCTGTTCGCGCGGCCGCGCTGACCACACCGTTCAGGTCAGCGCCAGGAAGCGCTCCTCGGCGAAGCTGAAGTAGCGCTCGGCGCCGACCACCAGATGGTCGAGCAACTCGATGCCGACCAGTTCCCCGACTTCACGCAGCCGGCCGGTCACGCCGCGGTCCTCGGGGCTCGGCGAGGCATCACCCGAGGGATGATTGTGCGCGACGACGATCGCCGCTGCGCCATCGCGCAGCGCCGGCCCATACACCTCGCGCGGATGCACCGGCGCACCGTCGAGTCCGCCGGTGCTGACCACGTGCAGCCCCTGCACCCGGTGCCGCGTGTCGAGCAGGACTGCGAAGAAGCTCTCGCGTCGTGAGCCGCGCGCCGAGTCGCGCACGACGCGCGCGACGTCGGCGCTGTGCCGCACGACCGCCCCGGGACGCAACGCCGACTCGCCGAGCCGCCGCGCCAGACCGAACGCCGCGCCGATCGCCGCGGCCCGCACCTGACCGACCTTGGGTTCCTTGGCCAGCTCCCGCACGCTGGCCAGCGCCAGCCCCGGCAGGCCACCGAATCGGCGCAGCAGGCGCTGCCCCATCTGCTCGGCCGCCTCGCCCTTGACACCCGTGCGCAGCAGCAGCGCCAGACACTCGGCGTCGCTGAGCCGCGGCTCACCGAGTTGCAGGATCCGTTCGCGCGGCCCGTAGAAATCGAGTTCGGTCATCGCTGCCATGTGCCCCGAACACACCCGGCGATGACACTCAACCGCGGGAAAGATCAGCGCTCCTCGACCCGTTGCTCCGCTTCACGAACCGCTGCCAGCGCCAGCTCGAGCAACCGGTCGCGCTCGGGACCGTCATCCATCATCTGCGCGGCGGTGACCGCATCGGCCGGGCGCCCGCAACGCAGCGCCACCGCGTGCGCGGCGCGCAGCACCGCGGGACGTTCCTTGCCGGAGAGAGGGTCGAAGTCGATCAGGCCAGCGATGAAGTCGTGAAGCGCGCGATCGACGCGGTAGAGCTCGAAGCGCGTGTGCCCGTGGGTGGTCTCGCCGCCGGGCCGCTTGGCCAGGCTGCGGAACGCCTCGACGCCCTGACCGAAGTACTCGGCCTCGTTGCTGGCGGCGTAGTAGTCCAGGCACGTGTCCTCCTGCAGTGCGCGGTTGTAGAGCGCCTTGATGCGGGCGCGCTGCAACGGACTGAAGGCGAAGAAGTGCACCTGGTGCGCCAGCTCGTGGGCGAGGGTGTCGAAGCCGAACTGCGCGCTCTCGTCGAGCGCTTCGATGCCGGTCGCGGCGGTCAGGCCGCCGATGCCACGCACGTCGTCCCAGACCCGGCCGTCGAACGTGCGCCGACCGCGCAGGCTGGCGCGCGCCGGCGCGTCGGTGGTGCGGTCGAGTTCGCGCAGCAGGTCGTGGCTACCGCCGACGGCGATCAACTTGGGCAGGCGGGACGCGAACAACGCCACCGCGCCGTCGACGACCGCCGCGCGCGTCCGGTCGAGTTCGGCGTAACCGCGTACGAAGTCGGCGATCGGCAGCTCACGAACCGCTGGTTTGGGCAAGACGGCGGCGAGGTCCCGGAAGGCCTCGTCGGTCGCGGCCATGCTGGTGGCGAACCGCTGGTTGAACAACGCCTCGCCGAGCAGCCGGTGGGCGACCGGGTTGCCCGGCTGCTGCTGCACGACGCGCTGCAACGTGGTGATGCAGCGCCGCAGTTCGCCGCTGCGCGCCGCGGCCACGGCGGCGCGCAGATCCTCGCCGATGTGCACTTCGGTCGGCGGCAACAGCCCCGAGCCCAGGCGCAGGTGCGCCTCGGCGTGATCGCGATCGAGCCCCACCACCACCTGGTAGGTGGTCGCGGCCTCGTCGGTGCGCTGCACCCGGAACAGGGCCGAACCGCGCGCCGCGAGCAGTTCGGCGCCGGGATCGTCGACACGCAACACGAACTGCCCCGCGGTGCGCGCTGCCGCGTCGAACTCCCGCGCCCGGATCTGGGCCAGGACCCGCAGGGCCATGCCGCTCTGGTTGTCGGGATCGGCGAGCAACGCAGCCGTCGCGTGACGCTCGGCAGCTGCCGCGCGACCCAGCATCAGGTGCACACGACCAAGTCCGAGTTGGCAGGCGGCCGAGGCGGCGCCTTCGGCGAGCGCACGTTCGAAGGCCTGCCACGCGAGCAGCGGGTCTTCGCGCTGCAGCCGGGCCTCACCTTCGCGCAGCCAGTGCAGATGCGGCACCGACGCGCCGGGCGGCGCCGGCGCCTGCGCGGGCGCAAGCGCCGTGACGAGCAGCAGCGCGACGACCACCGCCCACCGCGATGGGCAGGCAGGACGCGGCGCGGCGGGATCGTGATCGGTCGTGGACACTCGGTGCGGAACGAAGGGGCTCGTCAGCCTCCTTCGGCAATCCGCGCCGCCCGGCTACGGTCCCGTTCCGCGACGCGGCATCGGCCCATGACAAGGCGCCGACGCCGCAACTGTTCGCCAGGTGGATGCCGCGTCCTGGCGCGGCATCAGCGACTCATCGCTTCGGCACACCCAACACTTCGATGCGTTCGACGTCGAAGGTGCTGACCCCCGCGGCGTCCGGTCGCCGCCGCGGGCCGATCAGCCCGACCTCGCGGTCCAAGAACAGGGCCAGGTCGTACCGCCCGCTGGCGCAGGTGACGATGTGCAGGCGCTTGCCGCCCTTCTCGAGGAAGTAGGTCCCGGGCGCGCCGAAGCTCGACTCGTAACGCAGCCAACCGATCGACTGGAACCGGTCCAGCTGGTCCTTGGGCTGCACCACGGGCTGCACGTCGGTGGCCGGCACCGGCTTGTCCTGCTGCAGGACCAGGGCTTCGGCGATCCAGCGCTGCGTCTCGATGCGCTTGCTCAGTGCGGCGATCGCCGGGCGCGCCGCCGACTCCTCGCTCAGCGTCGCCGTCAACTTGTCGAGCGCGATCGTCAGGGGCTCGAACTTCTGCTCGGTCGCCGGCTTGGCGATCTCGGCCGCGAAGGCATCCTCGACCACCTTGACGGCGGCGAGGTCGGCTTCGTTCTGCTGCGCGACCTTGGCCTGCTGCGCGATCGCGTCGAGGCGCGCCTGCACCTCGGCCTGGTACTTCGTCGCCGACCTGGCCAGCGCGGCGCGATCGGCGGCGCTCGGCGCCGTCAACAGCTGCACCTCGGCCTCGGGCAACCACGCCTTGACGCCGGCCGCGCGCGCGCGCCACCAGTCGCCGTCTTCGCCGACGATCGCCAGCGGGGTGGCGTCGGACAGGTAGTCGACGGGCGCTTCGCTGCTGCGCGCCCGATAGCGGAACGACACGCCGTTGCCCTTGGTGACGACCGCGCCCTCCGCCGAGGTCACGGTGAACTTCTTGCTGACGTAACCGACGGGACCCAGCGGCAAGATCACCTGGCGGAACCCGCCCTCGACCGCACCGACGTTGACGACCTCGTCCTTGACCAGTTCGTCCTCGAACACCGGCGGCGTCGCCACCTGGCTCGGCCAGCAGCGCAGCTGCACCTTGTCGGCGACGATGCGCCCGAGTTGCACGTCGGCAGCCTTGACCGCGCTGGCATCGACCGGCACGGCCGGAGCCTCCTTGCCCGGTTCTTGCGCCTGCAGTTGCAGCGCCCCCAGGGCAACGACGAAGAGCAGAGTCGCGGCGCGCGCCGCGGCGAGACGAGGCGCCGTGACCGCGGCGGCTCGCCAGATGTTTCGAACGACCATGTGACCTCCGAGGAGCCCGCCCTGGGCTCGTGGTGCGCCGACCGGAGTGGCTCGCCGGGATGACCGCCCTGCGACCGGCAGACGTTGACAGGGCACGATGCTACCGGATTCTCGACCAAAGGCGAGCGGTCTTTCGCGCGCTCACCGGCGGCCGCGACCCGCGCCTGGCCCGAGCTGCTGCGCGACCGGACCGTTGGCAGCCGATAGGATCTTCGACCATGCCGATGCGCGCGCTCTCGACCGTCGCCCTGCTGGCCTTGTGCAGCAGCTGCACGTGGTTCCACAACGAGGAATACGTGCTGGTGACGAGCGACCCGCTGGGCGCCCGGATCCTGGTCGACGACGTCGACACCGGCCTGACCACGCCCGCGAATCTGTCGGTGGGCGACATCCTCGGCGGCAACCACGAGATCCGGCTCGAGAAGAAGGGCTATCGCGCCGAGCGCCGGCTGCTGGTGCAGTACACCGAGACCTACACCTCGAAGTGGATCGACGGCGCCTACGAAGACGCGCTGCCGCCGTTGCCCCTGTTCTGGACCGCCGGCGACTTCGTGTTCCCGTTCGCCGTGCGCGCCGCGATCGTGCCCGGCGAGCTGCATTGCAAGCTCTACGGTGAAGACGAGCCACTGCTCGGCTTCGAACTGCTGCAGCAGGGCCGCGGCAGCGCGCCGTTGCGCCAGCCGTGAGTCACGCGTCTGCCGTGAAGCAGGCGCCGGCCAGGAGGCGAGTCGCGTTCCTCGATCGCGACGGCACCCTGAACGCCGAAGTCAGCTTCGTCAGCACCCCCGACCAACTCGTCGTGTTGCCCAAGGTGCTACAGGCCGTGCAGCGACTCGCGGCCGGTGGCTTCGAGATCGTCGTCGTCACCAACCAGAGCGGCATCGCGCGCGGCCTCTACACCGAAGCCGACCTGGCCCGCATCCACGCGGTGCTGCACGAACGTCTGCACCGACTGCCGCGCGCCTACCTGCACTGCCCGCACCTGCCCGAAGGTGGCCACGGCTACGGCCACGTCTGCGACTGCCGCAAGCCGGCGGCCGGGCTGTTGCACCAGGCCCGGGAGCTGCTCGGGCTCGACTTCGCAGGCGGCGTGCTGATCGGCGACAGCGCCCGCGATCTGGTGATGGGCCGCGACCTGCCGCTGACCACGATCCATTTGCACTCGGGCAAGCCGGCCGAGGAACAGCTGGCGCTGATGCGCGCAGCGGGGTTCGAACCCGACCATGCCGCAGCGGACCTCGCGGCGGCCGTCGACTGGCTAGTCGGCGCCTGAGCCCGGCGCCCGGCGCGCCGCGCGCAGCGAGTAGTAGCAGGTGAAGCAGCTGACGCCGGACAGCAGGCCGCCGACCACCAGCCAGGCGTCGTTGCCGAAGAAGAAGTGCCCCGACGCGGCGAACGTCGCCCCGAGCGCGACACCGGCGCAGCTCAGGTAGAAGCCGATCAAACCCGGCGACCACTTCGTGTGCTCGACGTTCATCGGTCCGGTCTCGAGCGGGCGCGACGGCCGGCTGGGAGGCGCAGGAGGTTTCGCGGCGGTCATGGCGGTCAGGGAAGGTAACGCGAGAAGCGCGCACCGAGCAAGTTCGCCATCGGCATCGGCAGGCGCGACCACAACCGGCGCGGCAGCGCCAGGCGCGGATTGCTGGGGTGGAACTCCGGCAACTTGGCGCCGTCGCCGAGCAGCAGGTACTCGTAGTGCAGCGGTTCGGCGGCGAACCCCATGTTCTTCTTGAACTTCGCCGGGCCCGAATCGACGCGGCTGCGGCCGAAGTCGAAACGCGTGTACCCCTGCTCGACCGCCCACTCCATGATCGCGCAGTAGATCAGGTTGTTGACGCCGGTGTCGTTGATGCCGGTCAGCGAACCCGAGTAGTAGGCGTAGACCGTGTCGCGGAAGCAGAAGCTCATCACCGCGGCGAGCGTGCGCCCGCTCGGATCGACGGCGCGGTGGATCACCACCGCCTTGCCGAACTCGTCGACCATCGCCTGGAACCAGCGTTTGGGCAACGTCGGGGAGCCGAGGCGCCGCTTGTTCTCGGCGAACAGCGCGAACAGTTCGTCGACCGAACCGTCGGGCGTCACCACGATGCCGTAACACGGCGGCGCCTTGTCGGTCGCGGGCGCCAGCGGCGCGCGCGCGCGACGCACCTCGGCGCGCGCCTTCTTGGGGATGCGCGCCATCACCTGCGCCGGATCGTCGGGCAGTTCGCAACGGAAGGTCACGTACAGATCCGAACGCGGATGCTCGGTGCTGCGCGCCTCGAGGTGCCGCAACTCGACGTAGCCGACGCCGAGTTCGCTGCCGAGCGCCTCGGCGCGGGCCATCAACGCGACCTGCGCCGCGTTGCTCTCGCTGAGCACGCCGCCGTAGACCGCGTACGGCAGGCTGATCAGGTTGCGGCCCAGGAACGGGCTCTTCACCAGGAACATCGGCAGCACGCCGAGCCAACGCCGCCCCTGCTCGACGACGAGCGGATACGGCTTGTGCTTGAAGGTCTCCTGCACGACACGCGCCCAGCCGCTGAGGTGGAAGAACGTGCCCTGCGGGTGGCGGCTCACGAACGCGTCCCAACGCGCGTCTTCGCCGGGCAGCAGTTCCCGCACGTGCGGCGGCGACTCCTCGACGGTGACGGTGCCAGGACCATTGCCGGTCGCATTGCCGGAATCACCGCCGGCGTCGCTGACAACTTCGCGTCGCGAACCTTCGCCGTGGGCCACACCGCCGACGGCGTGGGCGGCCGTCGCGCCGCCTTCGACGATCTCGTCGACCTTGTAGTCGCGCAGGTTCGGCGCCTGCGTGAAGATGATGATCTCGCCGATCAGGCCGAACCCGATCATCTGCACGCCGAACGCGGCCAGGATCGCGCCGACGACGAACAACGGCCGGTCGGTGAGGCTCAGGTACGGCGGCACCAGCTTCTCGTAGATCGGCCACGCCGCCATCAGCACGCCCGCCAGCGACGCCAGGAACCCCAGGTAGCCGAAGAACCGCAGCGGTCGCTGCGTGAACCGCGTCAGGAACGAGATCGCGAGGATGTCGAGCACGCGGCGCAGGTAGACGCCGATGCCGTAGAAACCGGCGCGCCCCTTCTCCTCGCGGTGCCGGACCTCGACCTCCACCACCTTGAAACCCTGCCGCTGCGCCATCACGGGCAGGAAGCGGTACAGCTCGCCGTAGACCGCGACCTCCTCGAGCACCTGCCGGCGGAAGCCGCGCGTGCCCGAGTTCAGATCGTGGAACGAGGTCTTCATGATCATCCGCAGGGCCCAGTTGAACAGCCGCGACTGCAGCTGGTTGAGCCACGGATCGATGCGGGCGCGACGCCAGGTCGCAACGCAGTCGGCGCCGGCTTCGAGCGCGGCGATCACCTTGGTGACCTCTTCGGGCTCGAGTTGCAGGTAGGGCGGCACGTTCAGGATGTAGTCGCCGCCGGCTTTGGCCACGCCGGCCGACAAGGCGATCGACTCGCCGAGGCCACCGCCCTGCAGCTGCACGATGCGCAGCGGCCAGTCGCGCTCCAGATCGCGCAGTTCGGTCTCGAGCCGGCCGACCGGACCGTCGAGCACGAACACGAATTCGCAGCGGTAGCCGCCGCGCAACAGCGCAGCGCCGATGCCCTCGACCAACGGGCGCGGATGCGCTTCGGGGCCGCTGATCGCGACCACCACCGAGACCATCGGGCCAGGCAACGCGACCGGCGAAACCGAGGCGTTCATCGGCTGGCCTCCCGCGCGGTGACCGAGATGCGTTGCCGGAAGAACTTCGAGACCTTGATCTGCAGTTCAGCCAGGAACCCGAGCAGGAACACGTTGGCAGCGAACAGCGATGCCACTGCGCCGGCGGCGACGGCCGCCATGTCGTAGTCGACGAACCACTCCCAATCGCCGTTGCTGCGGAACTTGACGACGCCGAGCAGGAACATCAGCGGCGACAACACGAACAGCGGCAGCGACAGCAACGTGAACCAGCGGATCGGGTGCGCCGCGAACTGGATCAGCATCTTGATGCCGACCAGGTCGGCGAGCACCCGGAAGATGCGACCGAGCCCGTACTTCGACTGACCGGCGCGGCGCGCATGGTGGCGCACCGGCACCTCGGTGATGCGCGCGCCGATGCCGGCCCCGAGCGCCGCGAGAAACCGGTGCATGTCGGAGTAGAGATGCAGACTGCGCACCACCCAGCCGCGGTAGGCCTTCAATGAGCAGCCGGTGTCGTGGATGCGCGCGCCGGTGACGCGCGCGATCAGGAAGTTGGCGATGCGGCTCGGCAACAGGCGCGTCGCCATGCGGTCCTGACGGTGACGGCGCCAGCCGCAGACGACGTCGAAGCCGTCCTCGAGCCGTGCGATCAGCCGCGGGATGTCGGCGGGATCGTTCTGCAGATCGCCGTCCATCGAGACGACGATGCGGCCGCGACAGGCGCGGAAACCTGCGGCCATCGCCGGCGTCTGGCCGTAGTTGCGGCGGAAGAACACCAACCGCAGGTGCGGGTCGGTGGCCGCGCAAGCGCGCATCACGTCGACCGTGCCGTCGGTGCTGCCGTCGTCGACGAACAGGATCTCGTAGCTGCGCTGCAGCGAGGCGAGCGCGTAGGTGAGCGCCGAGTGCAACGGTGCGATGTTGTCGCGTTCGTTGTAGATCGGCACGACGACGCTGATCTCGGGCGCGACGTCAGGGACGGCGCGGCCGGCGGCGGGATCGGCATGTGGCACTGGGCCCGGGGTCACCATGCGGCCCCGCATCGTGCATCGCGAGCCGCACATCCGCGAGCGTTCTGTGCAACCTTCACGACCACCACCAGGCCGCTGCGACCGCCGCGAGCCCGAGCACCGCCGCCACCAGCCACACCCCGCGACGGCGCCCGCGCTGGCAACCCGGACCGGCATGGATGGGCGGGAACGCACCCGGCAACGCGTCGTCGGCAGCGGCGAACTGACCGTTCTGGATCTGCCGCAGCGCCCGCTGCACCTGCCCCGGCAGCCGCTCGGCGATCTCGAGCCGCATCAGGTCGGCGACGGTGAGCCCCTTGAACTCACGATGCAGACGCACCTCGGGGGCGGGTTCCCCACCGGCAACCGGACCGTCGACCCTGCGCAGCCGAAACCTCGGGCCACCGGGGCCGTCGGAACCGCCGCCGCCAGCGCCGCCTGAGTCTTGATCCCGATCGCCGGTCACGACGCTGGTATCGGAGGCAGACGGCTGCCGGCTATAGCCCGACGGGCTGCCGCCGGCGCATGTATGGTGACACCGGACTCGCCCCCCGCTACCCTCCGGCACTTCCATCCCCGCGCGCCGCACCGGGATGGGTGCAACCAGGACTTCGCAACCATGGAACGCAGCGTGCGCATCGCCGTCGTCGGGGGCGTCGCCGACGACCTCGTCGGTGCGCTGCGGCAGCTGCCGTTGCGCCCCGAGGTGCGCTGCTTCACCAACGTCTGCGACGACAGCGACAGCCTGGCGCGTTACCAGCCCGAACTGCTGCTGGTGCAACTGGGCCCCGAACCCGCCGAGGAGATCGGCGCGCTGCGGTTGCTGCGCCAGCTGTGGCCGACGCTGGCGATCGTGCTGGTCACCAGTCCCGAAGGCGAACTGCAGCAGGCCGCCCACGCAACCAGGATCGGCGGCCGCCTGCTGCTCTACCCACACACCCCCGGCCAGTTGGCCGACGTCGTCGAACAGGCGCTGCAGGGCAGTGACCGCCCGCGCGCGGAGGAGTTCGTCGACCTCGCCCACGGCATCGCCGACGAGATCAACAACCCGCTGATGTTCTTGTCCGGGCACCTGCAGCTGCTGCGCGCCGGCCTGGACCCGACCGACACGTCGCGGCGCGACCAGCTCGACGCGGCGATGTTGGGCATCGCGCGCATCCAGGCGTCGGTCGATCGCCTGCGCCTGTTGTCGGTGGCTGCCGGCGGCCCGCGGCGGCGCGCCCGCGTCGACCTCGCCGACCTGGTGCAGCAGGCGATCGCGGCCCGGCCGCGCCAACAACCCGAACAGGCCGACGTCGACCTGCCGAGCAAGCCGTGTGTGCTCGACGGCGATCCCGAACAGCTCGCCGCCGCGGCGCACGCCGCGCTCGAATTCGCCGACGGCCTCGCGCGCAGCGGCGCGCGCGTCGAGCTGAGCCTGCAGCTGCGGGCCGGCATCGTGCAACTTCGCCTCGCCGCCGCGGGCCCGCCGCTCGAGCAGTGGCGCCTGCCGCAGACCTTCGAACCCTACTACCCGAGCCGGCTGCTGCAGGGCCAGAGCCACGGGCTGGGCCTGTTCCTGGTCCAGACCGTCGTGCTCGGCCATCGCGGCCAGGCGACCGCGCGCCGCACCGGGCGCTCCGCGATCGCGATCGACTTCCTGCTGCCGGCCTGACCGTCCGGCCCGCGCCGCTACATCACCGTGGGCGTCATCGACGCGACGTTGGGATCGACCGGCCCGAGGATCTTGCGCACGACCGCCGACTCGACCATCGACCACAACATCGACACGACCATGTAGAGCATCAGCGCCGAGGCGTAGCCGTAGAGCATCACGCCGAACATCAGCGGCATCCACCGCATGATCGACTGGATCTGACGCTGCTGCGGATCGGTCGGCAGCGGCGTGCGCGTCTGCAGATAGACGAAGCAGGCCATCCACAGCAGCGGCAGCAGGTTGAAGTGCGGCAGCCACGACAGGCCGAAAGGTAGATCGAAGAGCGCGTCGGGGCTGCTGAGGTCGGTCATCCAACCGACGAACGGCTGCTGACGCACGTCGTAGGCGGTGCGCAGCGCGGTGAACAGGCCGATGTAGATCGGCATCGTCAGGAAGATCGGCAGGCAACCGCCGAGCGGCGGCATCAGCTTGTGCTCACGCTGGAACGCGATCATCGCCTGCTGGTAGGCCTTCTGGTCGTCGCCGTACTGCTTCTTGAGCGCGTCCATCTTCGGTTTGAGCACGGCCATGCGAGCTGAGTAGGCGCGCATCGACTTCTGCATGCGGAAGTTCAGCGGCGACATCAAGCCGCGCACCAGCACCGTCAGCATGATGATCGCCAAACCCCAGTTGCCGATGATGTCGTGGAACCAGCCGAGCAGCTTGAGCAGCAGCTTGGCCATGAACCGACCGCCGGGGATCGTGATGCCACCGCAACACGGCGGATTGAGGTCGACGTCGAGGATCGGCAGGTAACGCTCGGGCGCGTCGAGCTTCTCGAACTCGCGGAACGACTTGGGCCCCAGGTAGAGACCGTAGGTCGCGACGGTCTCGGCGCCCTGTTCGGGCACGGTCAGCGCCATGCCGTAGCGCAGGCGCACGGCCGAGTGGGCGTGCTGCTCGATCGACTTGTCCAGCTGCCCCTCGATCGGCACGGTGTCGGCGGCGATCGACGTCAGGGCCGCGCGGCCGCCCGCGTCGCGCGGGTCGAGGAACGCGCCGAAGAAGCGGTTGGTCGAACCCGCGAACACCATCTGCTTGGGATCGAGTTCGAACCGCTGCACCACGCCGGCCTTGGGCGCGACGTGTTCGCTGGTGCCGTCGGGCAGCGCGACGATGCCGACCGACTGCTGGCCGATCAGTTGGGAACCCTGCTGCACCACGAGCGCCGGTCCGACCAGTTCGAACTCGATCTGGCCCCCGGGCGCCGCGCCGTCGTTGCGCAGCGCGATCTCGAGCAGAAAGCCCCGGTTCTTGGGGTCGTGGCGCAACGTGCGCCGCAGCACCAGACCATTGCCCTGGCCGCCGCTCGAGTCGAGCGTGAACGTCACCGAGTCCGGCGTCGTCGTCACCTGCCAGACCGCGGCGAACAGTTCTTCGGGGAACTTCGTCGCCGACGGCCTGCCCGCCAGGCGCAGCCCGTGGTCGCGACCGTTGAAGGCCAGCAGCAGATAGTCCTCGGGCGTTGGCGATTCGTGACGCGAAGCGGCCAGCGTGACGAAGTGGTCCATCGTCTGCAGGAACACCATGCCGCCGCCGACCGGGGTGAACTGGGCACGGAAGCTGCCGACGTCGCCGGGCTGGCCGAATTCGTGGATGAAGGGCTCCGGCGCCGGCGGCTGGCCCTGCGCGAGGACCAGGGTCGCGAACGACGAAACGAACAACGATCGGAGCAGCGTCAGCATCGAGGGAAATCGCAGCGGCAGGGAGGCGTCGTGGCGGCGCCCGTGAATGTCATCGAGCCAGGCCGTCGTCCCGAGGTCAGCGCCCCTGGGCGAGGCGATCGGCGAGGTAGTCCGGCAATTCCGAAATGGCGCGGATCTTCGCCATCGTGCCTTCGACGTCGTACTCGACGCGGTGGAACCGCACGACGCCGCTGGTACCGAGCGGGCCCGTTCCCGGGGCGTAGGTCACGAACGAGGCGCGGCGGTCCCCGTCGCGCGGCTGACCGACGGAACCTATGTTGACCATCGCGCGCCCGCTGACCTGCCACTGCATGCCGATGTCGCTCGGCAGCAGGAACTGGCCGGACTCCAGATAGACGCCGGGCACGTGGCTGTGGCCGACGAAACACAGATCGGCGTCCGCCATCTTGGCGAAGCACTCGCTCATCTTCTGCGCATCGGCCGCGTCGCGCGGCACCAGGTACTCCCGCACCGGATCGCGCGGCGAACCGTGCACGAGCAACATGCGGCCCTCACGATGCTCGCGCGGCATGCCGTCGAGGTAGTTCCAGAACTTCATGTTCTCCTCGCGCGGCCGGTCGCGGCGGCTCAACTGGTCGCGGGTCCAGTCGATCGCGGCGCGCGCGCGCGGGTTGAAGTCCGAGGCGTAGAACATCGCCCCGTGCTCGTGGTTGCCGAGCAGCGAGAACTCGGCGCGATCCATGATCGTCGCCAGGGTCTCGCGCGGCTCGGGCCCGTAGCCGATCACGTCGCCCAGGCAGATGATCCGGGAGCACCCCAGGCGCTCGATCTCCGCCAGGCAGACAGACAGCGCCGCCATGTTGCTGTGGATGTCGGATACGAACGCGATCATCGGGGGCGAGAACGGTAAGCATCGGGGCGCTGGCACGCAAAGGCCCACGCGGTAAGTTCGCCGCTCGACTTTGGACCCCGCCTCCGCAGCACCGCCACTCTGGGTCGTCACCGGCCCCACGGCCTCGGGCAAAACCGCGTTGGCCCTGCAGTTCGCGGCCGAGCAGGGCCTGGAGATCCTGTCGATGGACTCGATGGCGGTCTACCGGCACATGGACATCGGCACGGCGAAACCCACGGCCGCCGAACGCGCCGCGGTGCCCCACCACCTGCTCGACCTGGTCGAGCCCAGCGAGTCGTTCGACACGGCCCGCTGGTGTGAAGCCGCCGCCGCCGCGCTGCAGGAAGTGCACGAGCGCGGCCGCCGGGCCCTGTTCGTCGGCGGCACACCGCTCTACCTGATGGCGTTCTTCAAAGGGCTGATGCAGACGCCCCCTGCCGACGGCGAACTGCGCGCGGCGCTCGAGGCCCGCGAACGCGCCGAGCCCGGCTGCCTGCACGCCGAACTGCAGCGCCTGGACCCCGACGCCGCCGCCCGCATCCACCGCCACGACCTGCGCCGACTGGTGCGCGCCCACGAGGTCCTGCAGCTGACCGGCAAGTCGATCAGCAGCCAGCAACAGCACTTCGACCGCGACGAATGGCAGCGGCCGTGTCGCATCGTCGCGGTGCAGCGGCCGCGCGACGACCTGCACGAGCGCGTCAAGGCGCGCACCGAATGGATGCTCGACGCCGGCCTGCTGGCCGAAACCGAACGCATCGAGCAGCAGGGCGGCTTCTCGGTGACCGCGGGCGCTGCGATCGGTTACGCCGAGTGCCGGGAGTTCCTGCGCGGGCGCTACAAGGACCGCGAAGAACTGCGCAACCGCATCCGCCGCAACACGCATCGGCTGATCCGCCGCCAGACCACCTGGCTGCGTCGCCTGCAGCACGCGCGCTGGCTCGATCCCGACGCGGGCACCGCCGCGCTGCTCGCGGCACTGCAGGGCCCGACCTGATCCGCAGCAGCCGGCTGTTGCGCCGGCGCGCGTTACCGCCAAGATCCCGCCCGTGACCGCCCCCACCGATGCCGCTGCCCTGCTCACCATGGCCGCGCCGTTCGCGCCCGACCTGCAGCCAGCCGGCGCCGAACGCCTGCTGCGTTACCTCGACGCGATGCTGTTGCTCAACGAGCAGATCAACCTGACCGCGGTGCGCGACCGCGAACAGGCCGTGGTCCTGCACGCGCTCGACGGACTGGCGTTCGCCCGCACCGGCCTGTCGCCCCAACACGCCCTCGACATCGGCACCGGCAACGGCTTTCCGGGCGTCGCCATCGCCGCCTTGCATTCGCGCACCACGGTCACCCTCATGGACCGCACCGGCAAGAAGGTGCGCTCGATCGGCGCGTGCCTGGTGACGGCCGGCATCGGCAACGCCGACGCCGTGCATCTCGACGCCGCGCAGGCGCCGTCCCTGCAGCGCGAACTGCGCCACGCCTTCGACCTGGTCACGGCCCGCGCGGTCGGCAAACCCGAAGTCGTCGCCGAACTCGCCGCGCCACTGACCCGCCCCGGCGGCCACCTGTGCTTGTGGCTCGATGCGGATGCCGACGCTCCTGAACGCCTGGGCCCGTTCCGCCGCACGCAGTTGCTGCGTTACGAACTGCCAGCACCCGCGGCGCGCCAACGCGTGATCGCTGTGTGGCAGCGTGGCAAAGGGTAGGCGGCGCAGCCTGAGCGCCGCAGTTCGTCGCGGGTCGGCTCAATCGCCGTTGTTGTCAGCGCAACCGCCGTTGTTGTCAGCGCAACCGCCAACTCACAGCGAGGCCAACCTGGCCCGGGGCGAAGCCCACCGCGGTTGCGTCGCCGGTCGGCTCAATCGCCGTTGTTGTCAGCCCAACCGCCAACTCACAGCGAGGCCAACCTGGCCCGGGGCGAAGCCCCACCGCGGTTGCGTCGCCTCTTGGCTCAATCGCCGTTGTTGTCGGCGCAACCGCCAAACAACACTGACCATCCTGGTCGGCCTGAGCCGACCAGTGTGGTCACTGGTCACCTGGGGGAGACGAAGCCCGCCGCAGTGCCGATCAGGAAGCGACCGGAGTGGTCGAGCTTGCCCGTGTCCGACGGGTAGTTCACGGCCGGGTCGTTCTCGTCGTAGTTCCAGAAGTGACGATCGAAGAACGTCTGGATCTTGCCGAGGTCGCGGCCGAACGCGTTGTTGATGCCGTCCGTCCGGCGGCGCATGCCCCGATAGAAGGACTGCGTCTCGAAGTCGCTGCTCAATGCGGCGACGTCCTTGATGCCGCGGTTCTTCTGTTCCTCGGTGAGGTTGTTGCCCTGCCCTTCCCAGGTCAGGGAGCAAGCACCGAGGGGCAGCAGGCAAAGGACGAATGCAAGCTTGCGCATGTTCATGCGGGGTCTGGGTAAGCAGAGGCTTGGGTAAGCAGACTCGGACTACAGAGGGGTCTGCGACAGGGAGAGAGCGCGGGGAGATCGCGCCGGGGAGGCGGAAACTAGCGACCCGAAAGTCGGCAAGCAACCCCTGATCGGCGCAACTTCGCCGTTCCTGTGGGCGGATCCGGGCAGTTACGCTCGCCTCGCACATGGACCGCGCGGCTGTTGACCCCGCCCCCGGAACACTCCCGGGCCTGGCCGTGCTCGGCGGCACCTTCGATCCCCCACACACCAGCCACGTCCGGCTGGCCGCAGCGGCGCTGACGCAATTGCCGATCGACCAGCTGCTGGTGATCCCGGCCGGCGACCACCCTCACAAGCAGGATCGCGGCGTCACGCCTGCCGCCGACCGCCAGGCGATGTGCGAACTGGCCTTCGCCGCACTGCCCCAGGTGACCGTGGATGCGCGCGAGATCCGGCGCGGCGGCCTGTCGTTCACGGTAGACACGCTCGAAGAACTGCGCCGCGAACACCCCGGCCGCGCGATCTACTTCCTGATCGGCAGCGACAACCTGCCGCTGCTGCCGACCTGGTACCGGCACCACCGTCTGCTCGAACTGGCGACCATCGTCACCTACCCTCGCGCGGGACACCCGGTGGTGGCGACCCGGCTCGATGGCCTCGACCTGTCACCGGACGAGAAGCAGCACCTGCTGGACCACGTCCTGCAACTGCCCGCCGACGACGTCAATTCGACGGCGCTGCGCACCCGCCTGCGCACCGGCCTCCGCTCGCTGCCCGAGATCGACCCGCGCGTGCTGACCTACATCGACCAACACGGGCTCTACCGACCCTGATGCCGCACCCAGCCTACGCCGCCCTGATCGCGGGCGCCGGCTGCGGGCTGGCGCTGTGGATCAACGGCCGCTACTGGGGCTTCCTGCCCGACGACCCGCCGAGCCTGCCGCGCAAACAACACGGCCGGCCGATCCCGCTGGCCGGCATCGTGCTGCTGCCGTGTGTGCTGTGGTGGTTCGCGTCCTTCGACGAGGCAGGGATCGCGGCGGCCCTGACGATCGCGGCCGCCACCGGCTTTGCCGACGATCGCGGCAAGGAACACGGCGGAGGCCTCGACTGGCGCGTCAAGGGCGGCCTGCTCGCGATCGCGTCGCTGCTGGGCGCCGCGTGGTTCTGTGCGCCGCTGCAGGCTCCTGGCGACTGGTTGCTGTTGGCCGCGTTGGCCTTCGTGTTGTGCAACGCCACCAACTTCCTCGACAACATGGACGGCGTCGCCACCAGTCTGTCGGCGGTCACCCTGTTGGCGGTCGGCGGCGACGGACCCTTCGCGGCGATCGGCTTTGCGGCGCTGGGTTTCCTGCCGTGGAACTGGCCCAGCCCCAAGCTGTTCCTCGGCGACGCCGGTGCCTACCTGCTGGGCATGGCCGCCGGGCTGGCCGTCGGCGCCCGCGCCCTGGTCGCGCCGGCCGAACTGCTCGCCGCCGCCGTGCAACTCGCCGACTTCGTGCAGGTGATCACCGCGCGGCTGTGGCTGCGCCTGCCGCCGTGGGTCGGCGACCGGCGCCACCTGTCGCACATCCTGCACCACCGCGGCGTGCCGCGGTGGCTGGTCGCGCCGCTGTTGGCCGCGGTCGCGGCGCTGCTGGCGAGCGGCATGTTCTCGTTCGAGTCACTGCAACACCGCTGAGCAGCGAGGCTCAGAGGCTGCGCATCTGACTCCACGTCTCCCGGCGCGTGTCCTCGGGTGACGCGTTGTCGAGCAACCAATCCAGCTGGGCGTTGCGGCGCGGCCGCCAACGTTGCTTGCCGGCCTCGTCCTGACTGTTCAACACGCAGACGTGGAACACGATCGCGGCGGCGACCCGCACGCCGATCAGTCCGGGGGCGCGGTTCAGCAGGGCCTCGATCTCGGTCACCGCGGCGGCCGTCTCCCCCGCCTGCAGCTGCACCATCGCGATCATCACCGCGAGTTCGATGGGCACCACGGAGAACTCGCCGCGCATCGCGTGCAGCGCGTCGGCGGGCGCCTCGGGGCGGAAGTCCGCTGCCGCCCGCGCCAGCCGCGCCTGCCGCGATTCGGCGTCGATCGCGGTCAACTGTTCGCGGCAGCGCTTCACCGCGTCCGCGTCGTCGAGCCGCACCGACGCCTGCCAGGCGACGAACCAGTCGTCCGTCGCGCCGGTGCGTTCGGCGATCGCCACGGCCCGTGTCGCCGCGTCGCGCAGCCAACCTTCGGTGATGGCCTTGTCGGTTCCCCCCGCTTCGTGGCGGCGCAGCAGGATCGCGGTCAGCAGGCGCCGATCCGCTTCGCTGGCCTCGGGCTGGCTGCCGATCGAGGAGAACAGGTCGAAGGCGCGCTCGGGGCGTCCGCGCACCAGTTCGATGCGCGCCTGGGCCGACAGCAAGTCGGCGGCGAAGGTGTGATCCTCGAGCTTGTCGATGCGTGCCATCAGCCGCGACAAGGCGCTGGTGTCGACGGGTTCCGTCGCGAGTTCCTCGTCGACCTCACGCAGCAGCTCGGCGCGCGCCGAAGCCGCCTCACTGCGGGCCGAGAACCACTGGAACACGTAGTAACCGCCGACCCCGACCAGCAGCAGCAGCGGCAGGAATACGATCGGCCCGCGGCGGCGCGAGCGAGGTGTGATGGTCTTGTTGGTCACAGCAGTTTGACGGCGACGGTCCTCGGGTTCGTCCACGCTGGTTCTGCGGTCGCTTCGCAAAACGCCTGGCTACTGCTCTCACGCACGCATCGGACTTGCTGCGCGATACGTGCATCACCCAGTTCGTCACCCAAGTCGGCAGCGAGGAGTCCAAGGGTCAGGTTACCGGTCTACCTGGGCTCGGTTCTGGTCGCAAGCACGAGGCCCGGCATGAGCCGGGCAAAGCGACGCAGCTTGTTCGCAGGGTATCATGCGAGCCCATTCGTCGGCGCAGACCAACCAAATGACCAACCCATGCCCGGGCGACAGACATCGCGAACGGAGCACCCGCTCTTGACACCGATCTCCGAACGGGCGCGTCGAGCAGGACTGATTCGTGAGGGCCGGGCACGAATGGGCCGGTATGCGCTGGCCTGCGGACTCAGCTTCTTGCTGAGGTTCTTCCCGACCGCGGAAGCCGGGATGGAACCTTCGGAGTGGAGCGGCTTCGTGCTCCTCTTCGCGACGTCGTTTGCACTGGCCGGCGCAGCCGTGGCCGTGTTCGTCGAGGCGCACCTGCCCCACCGCCTGCGCAGGCTCGTCTTGGGCTGCCTGCTGGCGCCCGTGATTGCCGGCGTCTTGGCGGATGTGATCCTGCTGCCCTGGACCCTGCCCGTGGGCGGTCGACCCGGGGTTTGCACCGTCATGGCTCTGTTCTTCGCCGTGGGGAACCCGGTGGGCTACCTGGCATTCGCCGGACTCACGGCACTCGCCTGTTGGTCCCTTGACACGTTTGCGCACGGCCGGCGGGATCGGGCGCGCGAACTCGCGCCCCACACGCAGCCCTAGAGCAGTTTGACGGCGATCATGGTGACATCGTCCTCGTGCGCCACCGAATCCCCGACGTGCGCCGCGATCGCCGCGTCGACGCGGTTGAGCACGGCCTCGGCGGAGTCGCCGCGATGCTGCTGCAGCAGCGCGCACAGGCGGTCGAGCCCGAAGGTCTCGCGCGCCGGCGACATCGTCTCGTCGACGCCGTCGGTGTAGAGGAACAGCAGGTCGCCGGCCGCCAGCTGCACCACCGGGCTGACTTCGTAGGTCTGGTCGCCGACGACACCGAGAACCATGCCGGTCTTGTCGAGCACGCGGCAGCCGCTCTCGCTGCACAACACCAGGCCCGGGTGACCGGCGTTGACGTATTGCAGGGTGCGTCGGTGCGGATCGACGATGACCAGCAGCAGCGACATGAAGTTGCCGGTCTCGACACCGTCGACGAGGCGCCGGTTGAGCCTGGTGATGATCTCGCTCGGGTCGTCGATGGTCTCGAGGTAACTGCGCAGCGCGGCCTGCACGGCGTGGGTCAGCAGCGCCGCGCCGACCCCGTGGCCGGTGACGTCGCCGATGACGAAGGCGCGGCGGCCGTCGGGCAACGACACGAGGTCATAGGTGTCGCCGGACGCCTGCTCCGCGGCTTCGTATCGCACGCTGATGTCGAGGCCGTCGCAGTCCTCGGGCAGCTTGGGCAACAGGTGCTGTTGGATGCGGCGGGCGATCTCGACGTCCTTCTGCAGGCGCACCTTCTCGAGCGAATCGGCGTGCAGGCGGGCGTTCTCGACGGCGATCGCGAGCTGTGCCGAGATCGCGCCGAACAGGGCCAGGTCGCGGGCCGAGAACTCGCGCCGCACGGCGCGCGAGTCGACGTAGATCACGCCGATCACCCGGTCGCGGGCGAGCATCGGCGCGCACATCACGGCGCGCAGCTTGAGGTCGTAGACCGACTGGCCGAGTTCGAGCGCCTGCTGGTCCGATTGCACCACCGAACGCACCGCGACCTCTTCCTCGAGGCACTTGCGGACCAGGCTGCGGCTCCACTGCAGGTCCCCCTGCAGCGCCTGCCCGTCACGGTCCTGGGCAACGCGGACCTTGAGGTCGTCGGGGGTCTCGCCGAGCAGCAGGATCGCGCGCTCGGCCCGGGTGACCAGCAACGATCGGGAGACGATGTCGCGCAGCACCGCGTCGAGGTCGATGTTGAGCGTCACCGCCGCGATCGTGTCGAGCAGGATCTCGAGCGAACGCGAGTCCTCGTCGGGGTCCCCGGTGAGCAGGGTCGACCCTTCGCGCGGGTCCGTCGGGCCGCGTTCGGACTTGCTCACCTCGGCCCGCTTCCAGAACCATAACCGTTTCATCGACGGCGCCAATCTAGCCGGGAGCGCCACTGCGCGCACCAAGGGAAAAGCCCGCCGCCGTTGCGGATGGGCAGGGCCTTGGCCAGAATCTGCGCCCCGGACTCAAGCCGCAGACCCAGCCGCAAGCCAACCATGAAGATCGACAAGTCGCAGCACGATGACTACGCCGTCCTCACCCTCAAGGGCGAGTTCGACACCTTCTACTGTCCAGCCCTGATGGAGGAAGTCGAAGGCCTGGTCGATCGTGGCATCAACCACCTGATCCTCGACATGCGGCTGGTGAAGTTCATCAACAGCACCGCGCTGGGCGCCGTGATCAAGGCCTTCAAGCGTTGCCGCGCCGAAGGTGGGGAACTGGTCGTCGCCCAACCGTCGCCGTTCGTGCGCGACGTCATCGGCAAGGTCGGCATCGACAAGCTGATCACCCTCTACGACAGCGAGCAGGACGCCACCAAGGCGATCATCAAGCACCTCAACCAACGTGAGTTGACGGGCGAAGCGCCGGTCGATCGCGAGCGCGTGCTGATCACCTTCGAGGACGAGATCCGCAACAAGATGATCGGCGGCAAGAAGACGCTGCTCGGCACCATGCTGAACGTCGACGGCGCGCGCGTGCAGTTCGTCTGGAGCGGCAAGAAGGCCGGCATCAGCGCCGACCAGGCCAAGCAGCTGTTCTTCGCCGGCGGCGACGTGCACCTGAAGTTCCAGGTCAAGATGATCAAGCGCAGCTTCTTCGAACTCACGGCCGTGGTCGATGCGACCGAGCCCTCGGGTGACGACGCGATCCGCGTCAGCGCCAAGTTCTCGAAGATCAGCGAAGCGGACCGCGGCGCCCTGCAGCAGTTTGCGGCCGACATGGCGTTCCTCAAGAACCAGCTGCCGGGCTGATCGCTGCCGGGCGGACGCTGCCGGGCTGATCGCGGGGCTGGCCGGGCCCGAAGGCCGCCCCCTCCCGCCACGAGCCGTCGCGCACCTTGAACCGCGCCTCGACTCGGGAGAACTCTCTGCGGGGGCCGAGCGCCGACAGCCAAAGCCAGCGACGCTCATGGGGATGGATCCCCGAACGCCGGTTTCCTCTGCTGGATTCTGGCGGCCAGGCGAGAAAAACTTCGGCAGGGATCGGCGAGCGACGGATCTTCGCAGCAAGGAAGGGGGCGCGATGCGCCGAACCGTCAGGTGCGTGACTCGAGCCAGAGGTCCGTACATACACCTGCCCGGGGCCACGCGACCCTGGGCAGCGGTTGCAGCGCGACGCGTTCGGACTAGCCGACCCGGAACTTGCCCGAGCGACGAATCTTGCGCTTGATGACCTTGCGGCCGCCGGCGGTCTTGCTGCGGGTACGGAAGCCGACCATTTTCAGGCGCTTCATCTTCGAACGACGGACCTTGAGCTTCATGCGATGGACTCCGGGGCCGGTGGCGGGGCTCGCTCGAGCCCCCACCGGGAATGCGGGGCGAGAACCGTAGCGTCGCGACGCACCGCCGTCAAACGTCAACCCGGCCGGGTCTGCAACTCCGCGCGGCGCCGCGCCGGTCACGTTTGACGGGCCGCCGCAGGCGCGGCACTGTGCGCCCGATGCGCATCCTGCTGCTCTGCCACGGCTACCCGCCCGACAGCATCGGTGGCGTCGAACAGCACGTTCACGGCCTGGCCACCGAACTGGTGCACGCCGGCCATGAGGTGCATGTGTATGCGCGCGAGGACCGACCGCTCGTGCCCCAAGGGCAATACCGCCTCGGCGCCCCCACCAACCCGCGCGTGACCCGGGTCGCCTACCGCTGGCAAGGCGTCGACTCGCTCGAGGCGATGTACACGTGTGCACCGATGGGGGCGGCGCTGGCCACGTTCCTGGCCGAACGTGCCGCCGCGGGCGAGACCTTCGACGTCGCCCACGTGCATCACCTGACCGGCATGTCGATCGACTCGCTGGCGGTGCTGCGCGACGCCGGTGTGCCGACGGTGTTGACCCTGCACGACTACTGGCTGTTCTGCCCGCGCGGCCAGATGTTCCACCACCGGCAGGAACGGTGTGAGACGGCGGCTCCGGAGCGCTGTGCGTCGTGCCTGCAGGCGACGTTCCCGTTCTGGTTGGGCGACGCCGACCGCGATGCGAAGGTCGCGGCGCTGCAGGCGCGCGCCCTGCAGGCGCTGGCGCTGCCGCAGGCGCTGGTCGTACCGAGCCGGCGCGCGATCGACCCGTTCGTGACCCTGGGTGTGCCGCCGGCGCGGTTCACGGTGGTCGAGAACGGCGTCGACACCGAGGCCCTGCAGAGCCTGCCACCCCCCGCGGCCGGCCCCGGGCCGCTGCGCATCGGCTACCTGGGCACGCTGCTGCCGAGCAAGGGCCTGCACGTGCTGCTGGCCGCGCGCCGGCTGCTGCCGCCGGGCGCGATCACCATCGAGGTCTTCGGCAACAGCGTGCCCTACCACGGCGACGACGGTTACCTGACCCGCTGTTTCGCCGACCTGCGGCCCGGCGACGACGTGCATTACCACGGCCCCTACGGTCTGGCCGAGTTGCCGCGCATCCTGGCCGGCATCGACGTGCTGGCGGCACCGGCGCTGTGGCACGAGGCCTTCGGCCTGACGGTGCGGGAAGCGCTCGCCGCCGGCCGGCCGGTACTGGTCAGTCGCGTCGGCGGCCTGCAGGATGCGGTCGAGGACCAGGTTGCCGGGCGGGTGCTGCCGCCCGGCGACGTCGCAGCCTGGGCCCAGGCGCTGGGCGAGCTCGCCGCGGATCGCACCGAGGTCCGGCGCCTCGCCGGCGCGGCGCGCGCCTGCGCCCGCGGCTTTGCGGCGATGACCGCGGATCTGCTGGACGTCTACCACAAGGTTTGTGCCACAGTTCCGCGCCGCGCTTGACCGGATAGGGGCCCCTCCCCTAACCTTCCCGCCCCAATTCGGCCGCCCGCGCCGGGTGCAGCATGTCGCTGCAGACCGTCGCGGTGTGTACACGCAGGACCATCGATGACGGACACGGTCACGAACGAACCCCTTCCTTCGCTCGACCCCTCGGCGCTGCTCGCCGGGGAAATCAACCAGGCCAAGCTCGGCGCTTTCCGCAAGGCGGTCTTCCAGTCGGTCGACTCGGTCGAAGAGTTGCGCGACTGGCTCGGCACGCCGATGGCCAAGGGCGTCGCCCGCGGCATCGCGCTGTGGGCGCTCGGTCGCCACGCCGAATCCGTGGCGCTGCTCGAGCCCGAACGCAGCAACCCCGCCGTGGCCCTGTGCCTCGCCGACAACCACGCTGCGCTCGGCAACATCGATCAGGTCGACGCGATCCTCGCCAAACGCAGCACCGACCAAGGGCAGGCGATCTCGTGGTTGCGCGCGCTCGATTCGATCGGCGACGGCGAACGCCTCGCCACCGACCTGACCAAGCTCGGCACGCACCTCGGTGAGACCGACCGCAAGTATTTCGACGGCCGCGTGCGCGAACTGCGCCGCGACAGCGAAGGCGCGATCGCCTGCTACGACGACGTGCTCGCGCTCGACCCCAACCACCGCTACGCGCTGTTCCGCCTGGCCGTGAACGTCGACCTGCGCGGCGAGGACGAAGAGGCGCGTGAACTCTACGAACGCGCCCTGATGCTGCCGCCGGTCAACGCCGCGTGCGTCGTCAACCTCGGCATCCTCTACGAGGACATCGGCAACTACCGCCGCGCGATGCAGTGCT
>CAYMPV010000012.1:0-156487 GCA_964392305.1 uncultured candidatus Brocadiaceae bacterium | reverse complement strand
GGTGGGGCGTCGGATTGCTTTCCTCTTCCTCATCACCTGAGATCTACCAATGGAAAACGACTGGTTCCCGTTCTTCTCGATGCTGTTCTGGTGCGCCACGAAGATCGCGGGGCTCGCCCTGTTCGTGACCGGCCTGATCGGGCTCGGCTCGACCCTGATCGGCGGCTTCGACTTCGGTCGGCTGTTGCTGCTCGTGGCGCTGCCGTTCGTCGTCGGCTACGTGCTGTTGACCAGCGACATCGTCTACGAACTGGGCGTCGCGGCGCAGCAGCGGCGCCGGCGGGCCGGCAAGTAGCGGCTCAGCGCCGCGACGACACCGCGATCACGCCGGCGAGCAACAGCGAGGCGATGCCGATGATGCCGACCAGCGGGATCGGGTCGCGGCGTTCCTTGGGCGCGCGGCCGTGCTCGGAGGGATTGGCCTCGGCGTGCGGATCGTTATCACCGCTCGCGCCGTGAGTCGAATCGCTGTTGGGTGAGTGGGTGATCTCGTGCGGCGTCGCGGGTGCGTCGTGCGCCGGGCTGCCGTGACCGTCATGTGCGCCGGTGGTCGCGTCGTTCTCGCTGCGCGGGTGCGCGGCGGGCTGCTGCGGTGTGGGCGCGATGTGCAGGTCGTGGTTGGCCCAATCGAGCGGGGTCGCTGCTTGTTGCTGGTCCTGGCCGTGGCCAGGGTCGCGCTTGGTCTCACCCGCTTCGTGCCCGGACTCGGGGCCAGCCCCGTGATCGGAACCAGGCTCGGTGGTGTGGTCGTCCTCGTCGTGACCGGTCGGCGCGGATTGTCCGTGCCCGCCGTGCGCCGGCGCGGTTTCGCCCATCGGCGCGGCGGCCGGCATCTCGGCCGGGCTGCTGGGCTCCTTGAGCCACGAGAGGTCGCCCGAACCGATGTCGTAGACCGAGGCCAGGACCGCGAAGCGCCCCTCGCTCTCGAGCTGGCGCAGCACCGCGCTGCGGGCGCGCGCTTCCGCGACGGTGCGCAGGACGTTGCCGCGCACGGCCAGGTCGATCAGCTGTTCGCCGCGCGTACCCGTGCCGCGCGCCTTCTCGACCGAGGGTTCGAGGCGGGTGAGCAGCGAACGCATGCTCGGGGTGAGGTCTTCGCGGTTGCCTTGGCCCGAGGCGAGATGGGCCGCGGCGCTGATCGCACCGCAGTGGGTATGCCCCATGACCACCAGCAACGAGGTGCCCGTGTGCATCGCGGCATACTCGATGCTCGCCAGCACGTCGTCGTTGAGCGTGTTGCCGGCGACGCGGATCACGAACAGATCGCCGAGGCCGGCGTCGAAGACGTGCTCGGGCGGCACTCGTGAGTCGGCGCAGGTCAGCACGATCGCCAACGGCCGTTGGCCATGGGTCAAGGCTTCGCGGCGCGTCGCCGACAGGTCGCCCGCGGGCAGGCCGTCGCCGAGGAAGCGGCGGTGTCCGGCCTGCAGCAGTCGCAGCGCGACGTGCGGCGGCATGCCCATCGGCACGACGTGAACGGGCAGGGTGTCCTGAGCCTTGGGTTCGGGCGGCATCGGGCGCGGTGACAGCCACTCGACCTCGCCGCTGCCCAGGTGGTAACGCGCGGGCACGATCCGGAACTTGCCGATCTGCGAGTAGCGGCGCAGCAGCGGGCTGCGACGCACACACTCGGTCACGGACGAGTGCACGTTCTCCTCTTCGCAGGCGATGCTGAGTTCCTTGCCGCCGAGTTCCCGCGCGCGCGCGCGGCGCACTGCCGGCTCGATCCGTTCGAGCAGGTGCTGCATCGCCGGGCTCGCGCTGGCGGCGGCGTGGTCGCGTTCGAGGGTCTGGACCTGCGCGATCGAGGCGCCGACCGCGCCGCAGTCCTCGTGGCCCAGCACGACGCACAGCGGTGCCTGCAGGTGCTCGACGGCGTACTCGATGCTGGCGATGACCTCGGGGTCGGCGACGTTGCCGGCGACCCGGATCACGAACAGTTCGCCAAGGCCGCAGTTGAACAGGTGTTCGGGCGGCACGCGGCTGTCGGCGCAGGTCACCACGACGGCGTACGGCGATTGCCCGCGGGCCAGGGTGCGGCGCACGCCTTCGCCCAGCGGTTGCGGCACGGACTTGCCGTCGGCGAAACGGCGGTTGCCGTCCTGCAGGGCGCGTAACGCCTCGTCGGGAGTCCGCTGCGCGAGCAGGGAGCCGGCGAACAGGCTGGCGGCGGCGAGGCAGAGGCCGACGAGGCTCGGACGTGTGGTGTGTTGCATCGGTGCGCTGTCCCTGGTGTCCAATCGAACGACGACATCGGCCAGGGGTGTCCTTCGGCCATACAGCGGTCGGGTATGGGCCATGCCATGGTGGTGGTCCGGGGCCTGCATCAGGGTCATCCAGGGGCTCTCGCCGCGCCGACCATTGACCCGGCCGCCGGCGCCGCTAACCTCTTCGCGCTTCATTCCCGGCCGCACGGTCCGGGGTTCCCGGTCGCTCGCGGCAGCGTCAGGGGGCTGCACGCGCCGCACGGCACGTCGACGACGTGCGAACCAACATGTCCGCCCCGAGCCCAACGAACCCCGCCATGTCCGACAAGAAGGAGTCGAAGGACGTCCAGACGATCCGCACCTACCGCAACTTCGGTGTGATCGCCCACATCGACGCCGGCAAGACCACGTTCAGCGAACGCATCCTGTTCATCACCGGCAAGAGCCACAAGATCGGTGAGGTGCACGAGGGCGCGGCGACGATGGACTACATGGAGGAGGAGCGTAAGCGCGGCATCACGATCACGTCGGCGGCGACGACGTGTTACTGGCGTGAGCACCGCATGAGCCTGATCGACACGCCCGGACACGTGGACTTCACGGCCGAGGTGGAGCGTTCGCTGCGCGTGCTCGACGGCGCGGTGGGCGTGTTCTGCGCGGTGGCCGGTGTGCAGCCGCAGTCGGAGACGGTGTGGCGCCAGGCCAACCGCTACAAGGTGCCGCGCGTCGCGTTCGTCAACAAGATGGACCGCACCGGCGCCGACTTCTACAAGGCGATCGAGTCGATGCGCACGCGCCTCAACGCCAACCCCGTGCCGTTGGTGATGCCGATCGGCAAGGAGAAGGGCTTCAAGGGGATCGTCGACCTCATCAACATGCGGACCATGACCTGGGCCGACGACGACAATGCCCGTGAGATGTCGATCGGCGAGATCCCGGCCGACCTTCTCGACGAAGCGAAGAAGCGCCGCGAGCAGATGGTCGAGGCGGTTGCCGAGTGCCACGACGACGTGCTCGAGAAGTTCGTCGAGGGCGAAGAGGTCACGGTCGCCGAGATCATGATGGCGATCCGCAAGGGCACGCTCGATCTGAAGATCACGCCGGTGTTCTGCGGCTCGGCCTTCAAGGACAAGGGTGTGCAGAACGTGCTCGACGCGATCATCGACTTCCTGCCGAGCCCGTTGGACGTGCCGCCGATCGAGGGTTTCAACCCCGAGGACGACTCGAAGGTCGTGCGCCCGCTGCTGCCCGATCAGCCGTTCGCCGGACTGGTGTTCAAGACCATCAGCGACCCGAACGGCGACCTGACGTTCATCCGTATCTACACGGGCGTCATGAGCCAGGGCGAGAAGTACTACAACGCCCGCACGCGCCGCTACGAGCGCGTCGGCCGCCTGATGCGCATGCACGCCATCCAACGTGAACCGATCGACACCGCCGGCGCCGGTGACATCGTCGCGGTGGTCGGCATCAAGGAGGCGATCACCGGCGACACGATGTCGACCAAGGAGCATCCGGTGATCTACGAGGCGATGGCGTTCCCCGAGACCGTCATCAGCATGGCGATCGAGCCCAAGTCCGGCGGCGACCGCGACAAGCTCTCCACCGTCATCGGCAAGCTGGTGCGCGAGGATCCGACGTTCAAGGCGCGCACCGACGAGCAGACCGGCCAGATGGTCATCTCCGGCATGGGTGAGCTGCACCTCGAGGTGAAGTGCAACATCATCCAGAACGACCACAAGATCGGCGTCATCGTCGGTCGCCCCAAGGTCGCCTACAAGATGACCCTCAAGGGTCCCAAGCAGGTCGAAGCCCGCCACATCAAGCAATCGGGTGGTTCGGGTCAGTTCGCCGTCGCGCGCGTCAAGTTCCGTCCCGACCCGACGATCGCCGACGACTTCGAGTTCATCGACGCGATCAAGGGCGGCGCGGTGCCGCGTGAGTACATCCCGGCGGTCGAAGCCGGCATCGAGGCGGCGGTCAAGGGCGGCGGCCGCATCGGCTTCCCCTACGTCAAGATCGTCGCGGAGCTCTACGACGGTCAGAGCCACGACGTCGACTCGAGCGCGATGGCGTTCGAGGCGGCCGGTGTGCTCGCGTTCCGCATGGCTGCCGAAGGCAACTCCCAGCTGCTCGAGCCGATCATGAAGATCGAGATCGAGGCGCCCGAGGAGAAGACCGGCGACGTCATCGGTGACCTGAGTTCGCGCCGCGGCATCGTCGAGGAGATGGTCGCCAAGCCGGGTGGCATCTCCGCGGTCAGCGGCAAGGTGCCGCTCTCCGAGATGTTCCAGTACTCGACGACGCTGCGTTCGCTGACCCAGGGTCGCGGCACCTACACGATGGAGCCCGCGTCCTACGAGCCGGTGCCGCCGAACATCGCCGAGAAGGTGCTCGCCGAAGTCGTCAAGCCCTGAGAGAGCATGTCGGCCGCCCAGGCGGTCGACACTGCTGGGGTGCACTGCACGGGTACACTGCACGGGTACTTCCTCAGCCGCCGAGCAGATCCACGCCTTCGTGGGCGACGGCGAGCAGCACGCAGGCGAGGCCGTCCGGTGAGGCCGCCCCGACCGGGCCGTGGCTCGAGCCATCTTCGTAATGCAGGAAGGTGCCGGCCGGATGCTCGCCGCGTTCGTCGCGGTAGCGGCCCTGCAGGACGACCACGTCTTCGGCCGCGCGGTGCCGGTGGGCGGGGTAGCCGCAGCCGGGTTCCATGCGAATCAGGGCGACCACTCTCCCCGTGCGGCGGTCGCTGGCATAGAAGTGCACCGCCACTCCCGGATACCGCGTCTGTCGCCAAGGCACGTCGGCGAAGGGTTCTCTAGACATCGTGAGGTTGCATGAGTGACGTCCCAGGCGAGAGCTGGTCGATCTCGATCGACAAGGATTACCTGAAGTTCAGTTCGGCGCACTTCCTGATCTTCCCGGACGGGTCCGCCGAGCGGCTGCACGGCCACAACTACCGCGTCTTCGTCGATCTGCACTGCGGCCTGGATCGCCACGGCCTGGTCGTGAACTTCAAGGAGATCAAGCCGCTGGTGCGCCAGCTGTGCGACGAACTCGACGAGTTCGTGCTGATCCCGGGCAAGCACCATGAACTCACCGCCGAACGTCGCGGCGAGTCCTACGAGATCCGCTATCGCGAACGGCGCTACCTGATCCCGGCCAACGAGGTGCTGGTGCTGCCGATCAGCAACACCAGCGCCGAGAACCTGGCTGCCTGGCTGGGCCGCACCCTGCGCGATCGCATGAGGACCGCCTGGCCAGGCCTGCACGTGCGCAGTCTGTCGGTCGGTGTCGAGGAGACGCGTGGGCAGCGCGGCACGTGGACGCTGCGCGAGTGAGACCGATTCCACACTCAGGCGATCCGTTCCCGGGGCGCGCGTCGTCTCATGGCAGCAGCGGGTCGTTGGCGCCTGCTGCCAGGCGGCGCAACGTCTTCTTCGCCTCGGCGCGGACCCGCTCGGGAACGGCGGCGTCGTCCATGAGCGCGGCGATTGCTGCGCTGATCGTACTGCGCTGCGACGAGTAGCCGAACCAGCCCAGCGCTTCGATGGCCGCGGTGCGCACGTCGGCCGCGTCGTCGCCGGCACCGGCGAGGGTGAGCAGGTACGGCACGATCAGGTGTTGCCGATAGAGGCGGAAGGTGCGGATCGCGGCGACGCGCTTGTCGGTCGGCGCGGTGCGATCCGTGGCGGTGACGCGATACTCGTCGAGGAAACCCGGCGACTGCAGGCTGCGCAGCAGCACGGCCAGGTCACCCGTCGGGTGCAGCGGCAGCTCGGCCAGCGCGGCAGGCAAAGCTCGCGCCACGGCCTCGGCGTCGTACTTCGCCAGCGCGTCGCGGGCCCGGTAGACGACGCGTTCGGCGGTGTCGCGCAGGGCCGCGCGCAGCAGCGGCATGACGAACTCGGGGTGATCGACGTCACCCATCAACGATGCGGCGGCCCGGCGCACGGGCTCTGCCGGATCCTGGACGGCGACGAGCAACGCTTCGTGCAACCCCGGTCCGCGTCGTTCGGCCAACAGCGCCAGGGCCTGCAGGCGCACGACCGACGCGGAGTCGGTGCGCAGCGTGTGCAGCAGCTGTGCCTCGCCGTCGGGCAGCGCGCCGGTGACCGTCAGCGCCAGCTGCCGCTCGACTGCGCCGTTGCCGTCCGTTCGAGCAAAACGGAACGTCGGATCGCCGAACAGGTGTGACTCCAGGTGTGGGCGGGCCCGGTGCCAGGCGCCGACGCGCCGGCCCTGGGCCAGCATGCCCAGGTAGCGCTCCCCCCAGACGTCCTGGTTGATGTTGACCGAGTTGGCCACCACGGCGCGCGTCGAACCCGCGCCATACAGGTACGCCGCGGCCTGGTAGGGGCGGCTCAGGAACGCGCCGTTGAAGCACGCGTCGAGGTCGACGACTTCGGCGCCGCAGGCGATCGCCGCGACTTCGTCGGCGAGCAGTTCCTTGGGGGCCTCGGCGGCGGTGTCGGCCGCGGTGACCGCCGCGTCGAAGGCATCGGCGAACCATGCGTCGGGCACGTGCAGCCGTTCGCGCAGCTCGCGTTGCACCTCGTCGGTGGCCTGGCCGCGGTCGCGGGCGCGGCGCAACCGGTCGCGCAGGTGTCGGCGCACGGCGTCGACCTGTGCCGCGGCGGTGGGCAGTGCCGGCGCCCCCAGCAGGTACTGCCGATCGTCGTCGCCGTGGCTGTGCAGGATCGCCAGGTCGAGCTGCGGGTCGGCCAACTCGCGCAGCAACACTTCCTGCAGGGCGTCGCCGCGGTCGTGATGCAAGGCCAGCAGCGCGCCGCCGGGCCGGCGCGTCGCCGGCAGCTGTTCGGCCAGCGCCAGGCCATCGTCGGCCCACGCCTGCAGCGATTCGCTGACGTAACCATGGCCGATCAGGGTGAGCACGCGGTCGAGTCGAGGCGGCGCCTGCCGGTCGCGTGCGAAGCGCTGCAGGCACGCGGCGATCGCCTGTTGGCCGGCGGCACCATCGGTCGGCGGCAGCAGCCGTGCGGTATAGATCTCGCGGTCGATGCGTTGCGCGGAGTCGGGCGCGAGCCGGAAGTAGTGTCGCAGCGGCTGGGCCTCGTCCGGTTCGAGCGGTTCGAGCCGCAGGTCGAAGTCCTCGTAGACGCAGTCCGACGGCACCGACGAGCGCTCGCGGTCGTAGCGCTGTTCGTCCATCTTGAACGCCGTGGTCAGGTGCTGGGCGCCGCGCAGCATCGCCACCGGGATGCGGCCGACCAGGATCGCGCCTTCGAGCGGCGGTGTCTTCCGGTGCAGTTCGTGCAGCGCCTCGCGCACGGTCTGCGGCGAGCGCCAGTCGTCGACGAGGATCCAGGTCGCCAGTCCGTCGGCCTCGACGGCGTCGCGATAGGCGCGCAGCGGCGCCTCGTTGACGGTCCAGGTGGCCGCGTCGACGACGATCGCGAACGACGTCGGTGTCGCTGCGGTGGGGGCGACCCGCTGCTGCTGCTCCTGCGCAGCGGCGAGAGGGTGGATCCCGGTGGCGAGGAGGAGGCAGAGGGTGCGGCGCGTCGACATCGGTGAGGCTGGGTTGGCAGGGGAATGGTCGCGGCCGGACCGACCGACGGCAGCCGTGATCGTGGCGTAGACAGGGCCGGAACTGTTCACCCCGCCGCCGGGCCGGCGCCGCCGCCGTTCCCCCAGGGTTGCCCTTCTGCCTGCTCTGCGCAACGATGGCGTCGGCCCCTCGATCACCGCATGCCCAAGAAGCTGCAGCGCAAGCTCCCCGTCCCCAAGACCGCCGCCGTGGCCACCGTCAATCGCGGCGGTGGATCGGCGGGCGAGAGCCGGTTCTCGTTCGGCCGCAGCCGGGTCACCGCCAAGGTGCTGGCCGAGTTCACCAGCCAGCTGGCGGTGTTGCTCAACGCCGGCATCCCGATCACCAAGAGCCTGCGTATCCTCGAGGGCCAGATGCCGCCGGGCGGCATGAAGCGCATCGCGGCGGGGCTCGTCGAGGACGTCGAGGGCGGCACGGCGCTGTCCGAGGCGATGACCAAACACGACCTGGTCTTCGACGCGCTCTACACCAACATGATCCGGGCCGGCGAGGCCGGCGGCGCGCAGGAGGAGATCCTCAACCGTCTGAGCTCGTTCCTCGAACAGAGTGAGACGATCAAATCGCGCGTCAAGGGCGCGATGGCCTACCCGATCGCGATCCTGTCGGTGGCGTCGCTGGTGCTGCTGCTGGTGTTCGCGTTCGTGATCCCCAAGTTCATCCCGGTGTTCGAGAGCATGGGCGGCAAGGACTCGATGCACTGGACCACGCGTCTGCTCATCGACATGGCCGACCACCTCAAGGTGTGGTGGTGGTCCTACCTGCTGGCGGTGGCGCTGCTGATCGGCCTGCACCGCCTGCTGCTCGCCAAGGTCGACGGTTATCGCAGCTTCATCCACAGGTTCTCGCTCAAGGTGCCGGTGTTCGGCACGCTCGTGCACAAGAGCCTGGTGGCGCGGTTTGCGCGCACCTTCGGCACGCTGATCCAGAGCGGTGTGCCGCACCTCGAGGCCCTGGACATCCTGCGCGATTCGACGCGCAACGTGCACATGAAGGCGGCGGTCGCCGACGTGCAGGGCTCGATCCGCGAGGGCGCGGGCTTCGCCGTGCCGATGGGCGAAAGTGGCATGTTCGACGACATCGTCGTCAACATGGTCGACGTCGGCGAACAGACCGGTGAACTCGACCGCATGCTCAACAAGGTCGCCGACCGCTACGAGACCGAGGTCGATCGCACCATCGAGACCGCCTTCAAGGTGATCGAACCGATCCTGCTGGTGGTCATGGCCGTGGTCGTCGGCTTCATCGTGTTCGCGCTGTTCATGCCGCTGCTGACGATGATGCAGGGCATGAGCCGCAAGAAGTGATCGTGGCCCGGACCTTCCTCGTGTCGACCTGATTCCTTGTCGCTGACCTGGCGCATCCTGCTGGTTTCGCTGCTGCTGAACCTGCTCACGGTCGGCGTCGTGCAGGTGGTGGTCTACCTGTCGCAGGAGGCGTGGTTCCGCCGCGAACGCAACGCGCTGCTCGAGCCGGTGCTCGATTCCCTGTCGCTGCTCGAGCGGGTCTACTCCCCGGCGCGCATCGGCAGCGCGCGTCAGGTGCGGCCGCTGGTGCTGAGCCCGGCGATCCGCGAGGTCTACGAGGACGCGATCCTGACCAGCGGCCGGCCCGGTTACGAGAGTGTCATCGACCTGAACCCGCGCGGTGCCGTGCACCGCGATCCGGACACGTTCCCGCGCGCCGAGATCCTCGCCGGCATGGAGCGCGCCGCGTCGGTCGGCGGGATCCTGCCGGTGGCCGGTGGTTACTGCTACTGCGTGCGGCAGGGCAACGAGGTCGCCGGGTACCTGTGGTTCGTGCCGCGGCATCCCGAGTCGTCGCCGACCGCGCCGCTGCTGTGGGCGGCGTTCGCGGCGATCATCGTCAGCACGGGGCTGTTCGGCCTGCTGCTGGTCTGGGTGGTGCGGCGCACGGTCGGGCAGCCGATGCAGGCGCTGAGCCGGGCTGCCGAGCAGGTGGCGAGCGGCAGCTACGAGGTGCGGCTGCCGGCGGCCGAGCGCCTCGGCGAACTGGCGCCGGTCGTCGCCACGTTCAATCGCATGGCGTCGCAGGTGCAGGGGCACACGGCGCTGCTGCAATCCGAGGTGCGCGCAGCGGTCGAGGAGGCCAAGCAGAAGGAACGAGCGCTCGTGCTCAGCGCCAGGCTGGCGAGCATCGGCACGTTGGCCGCCGGCGTCGCGCACGAGATCAACAACCCGATCGGTGGCATGCAGAACGCCGTGCTGCGGTTGTTGCAGTCGCCGGATCTGCCGGCGCGCCAGCGCACCTACCTCGAACTGGTCCAGGACGGTCTGGCGCGCATCGCCCGGACCGCGCGCCGCCTGCTCGACTTCTCGCCGCGGCAGGTCGCCGCCGGCGAGTTCACGCTGCGCAAGGCCGTCGACAGCGCGCTGGCACTGGTCGAGCACCGCATCGGCAGACAGGGCATCGAGCTGCAGGTGAACGTGGCCGAGGACCTGCCGACGGTGCGCGGCGACGCGCACGAGATCCAGCAGGTGGTGCTCAATCTGTTGCTCAACGCGCTCGACGCGCTCGAGTCACGGGGCTCGGGCGGCCATATCGAGGTGCGCGCGGCGACGCACGACGGACGGCTCGAACTGGTCGTCGCCGACGACGGGCCGGGCATGGACAGCGCCGACCTCGGCCACGTCTTCGACCCGTTCTACAGCAAGAAGGACCGCCCCGACGCGAGCGGCCTGGGCATGTTCATCTGCTACTCGATCGTGCAGAACCACGGTGGCACGATCGCGGTCGAATCGGCGCGCGGCGCCGGCTTCAAGGTGCGCATCGAACTGCCGGTCGCGGGTTGATCGCCGGGTTCCCGCTTCGCGCTGCGGACGATCAGCCCTGCGGCGAGCCCTGCAGCTCGCTCTCCTTGCCCGTGAACAGCCAGACCTGGTTCTTGCCGCGGCGCTTGGACTCGTGCAGGGCGCGGTTGGCGTTGCGGCGCAGGCCGTCGACGGTGCCGGGGGTGCGGCCGTCATAGCTGTCGACGCCGATCGACACGGTGACCTGGCGTTCGTAGTTGTTGCTCTGCACGACCATGCCGCTGATGCGCTGGCGGATGCGCAGGGCGGTCTGCACGGCCTCGGCAGGGCTGGTGTGTGGCAGCAGCACGCAGAACTCGTCGCCGCCGCAGCGGGCTGCGAAGTCGGTCTCGCGGATGTTCGCCTTGAGCGCTTCGGCGACGCTCGACAGCACGTGATCGCCGAACGCGTATTCGGTGGTGTCGTTGACGCCCTTGAAGTTGTCGACGTCGACGAGCAGCAGCGACAGCGGGTTCTGGTGGCGCTGGGCGCGTTTCCACTCCAGGCCGAGGATGCGCTTGAAGTACAGCTCCGAGATCAGGCCGGTCTTGAAGTCGATGCTGACCTGGCTCTCGAGCTGGCGAGCGCGCACGTGCAGGCCGCGAATCCTGGTGCGGGTCAACAGCGCCAGTTCGACGCGGTGCACACACTCCGCCGGCGAGTACGGCTTGAGCACGAAGTCGCGGAACGGGATGCGCATCTGCTTGGCGTCGGCCAGCGCCTCCAGGTCCTCGACCAGCAGGATCACCGGCACCGGATCGTCGTCGCGCTGCAGGCTCTCGAGCAGTTCGAGTTCGATGCCGCCGGCGCACAGCACCAGCGGGTTGAGCACGACCACGTCCGGTCGCAACTTGGCCAGGATGCGATGGCTCTGCGCCAGCGAATCGCCGACGTGGACCTCGTAGCCGGCGTTCGCCATGGCCGTGCACAGCTCGGCGAGCTGGTCGCGGCCGTGGTTCATGACGAGGACCGCGCGGCTGATGCGGTCACTTGCCGATTCGTCTTGTCGCTTGAGACCGCCGGCCATCTTGGGATTCTCCCTTGGATGGGGGGCGACAGGAAGGGGGTTGATCACCTCTTTGACTCTCCGGACGCGGTCGATGTGCACGGATGCGTTCGTGCGGAAGGGCTTCCCAGGGATCGAGTTGCGAGACTCGGGCGAGTGCCTGGTGGGCCGGCGCAGTTGCGGGGGTGAACCTTCTAGCGCCCTGAGTCCGCGATGCAACCGGGTGTTCGTCGCCGCCACGCAGCCCTTGGCATTCTGTGGGTAGATCCGTCTTGATCCCCGGCGGGTCGTCTCTACAATCCTCCGCCCCTTAGATGGCGCCCGAGCCCGTTCGGCCCGCGGCGTCAGCGTTTCGCAGCCTTCTTCAGAATCGCACGCAACCCATTCGCAGGCAAGGAGCCCATCGCAAGTGCCGCTCGTAACCGCCCAGGAATTGATCGACGCCGGCGTCCATTACGGCCATCAGTCGAGCCGTTGGAACCCGAAGATGAAGCCGTACATCCACGGCAAGCGGCACAAGATCCACGTGATCAACCTGGAGGAGACCATCCGCGGCCTCTACCGGGCGACGCACTTCCTGCGGCATCTTGCGGCGACCGGGGCACAGATCATGTTCCTCGGCACCAAGAAGCAGATCCGCCAGGTGGTCGAGTCGGAGGCGCGGCGCTGCAGCATGCCGCCCGTCACCGAGCGTTGGATCGGTGGCACGCTGACCAACTTCTCGACCGTGCGTGAGCGGCTGGGGCGTCTGATCGAGCTCGAGCAGCTCGAGACCTCCGGCGCGATCGAGCGCTGGAAGAAGAAGGACCAGTCGACGATGCGTCGTGAGATGAAGCGCATCCGCCGCAACCTCGAGGGCGTGCGCGATCTGCACGGCCTGCCGGGCGCGCTGGTGGTGGTCGACCCGCGCCGCGAGGAGAACGCCATGCGCGAGGCCAAGCGCATGAACGTGCCCGTGGTCTGCGTGCTGGACACCGATTGCGACCCGTCGCTCGCCGACATCGTGATCCCCGCCAACGACGACGCGATGAGCTCGGTGCAGCTGATCCTGAGCCGCCTCGCCGACGCGATCCTCGAAGGTCGTCAGCAGTGCGATGACTCGACGCTGCGCGACGCGCAACGCACCGCCAGCGAAGACGTGCGTTGCCGCCAGGCCCAGGGCCGGCGCAGCAACGAGCGCGACCAGCGCGGCGGCCGCGACGGCCGGCGCGGTGGACCCGGCGGTGGACCCGGTGGTCGTCGCGGCAGCCCCGGCGGCGGTCGCTTCACCGGCGGCGGTCACGCCGACTCGGTGTCGATCGGCACCGATCGCGGCGATGCCGCACCGACCGAGAGTGCCGGCGACGCCAGTCCGGCGCAGTCGACCTGATCGACCTTCGTATCGCGACGCGGCGCCCCTGGCGCCGCGTTCGTTACCTGACCGCGGATCCGCAGCGTGACCTGCGGCGAACGCCGCTCCGCGCGACGCCCGGCTCCGCACGATCTGCTGCTACACGATCTGCTGCCAGAACCCGATCTGCCGCTAGAACTCTGCGAGGAATCCAATGACCGATATCACTGCCCAGATGGTGCGCCAGCTCCGCGAGATGACCGGGGCGCCGATGATGGACTGCAAGAGCGCGCTGGTCGAGACCAGCGGCGACATGGACAAGGCCAAGGAAGTGCTGCGCAAGCGCGGCAAGCAGGTCGCCGACAAGGCCGCCGGCCGCGACGTCAAGGAGGGGCTGATCTACTCCTACACGCACCACAACGGCAAGATCGCAGTGTTGGTCGAGGTCGTCTGCGAGACCGACTTCGTGGCGATGAACACGGATTTCAAGGCGTTCTGCCATGGCGTCGCCCTGACCGCGTGCGCCTACGCGCCCGACTGGCTCAACCGCGAGAGCGTCAGCGCCGAGGCGATCGCCAACGAGCGCCGCATCGTCACCGAGATGGCGCAGGAGAACATGAAGGGCAAGCCCGAGAACGTCGTCGAGAAGGCGGTCGAGGGGCGCATGGACAAGTGGTTCGCCGAGAAGTGCCTGATGGAGAAACCGTACGTGCCCGACGACAGCAAGACCGTCGAGCAGGCCCGCACCGAGCTGGTCGGCAAGATCGGCGAGAACATCATCGTGCGCCGCTTCGTGCGCTTGGAACTGGGCGCCTGATCGGCGGCTTGCCATGACCGGCTCCGCCCCCAAGCAGATCCGCCGCATCCTGCTCAAGATCAGCGGCGAGAGCCTCGGTGAGGACGGCGCCGGCGTGGCGCCGGCGGTGATCGCCAAGGTCGCCGCGCAGATCGCCCGCGTGCACGGCCTGGGCGTCGAGGTCGCGGTGGTCGTCGGCGGCGGCAATCTGCTGCGCGGCGCCGAGTTCGCCAAGCTCGGCACCAACCGCGCGATGGCCGACCAGATGGGCATGCTGGCGACGGCGATCAACACGTTGGCGCTGCAGGACGGCCTCGAGCGCGCCGGCGTGCCGACGCGCGCCGCCTGCGCGGTCGAGATGAAGACGCTGATGGAGCCGTACATCCGGCGCCGCGCGATCGGGCACCTCGAGCGTGGTCGCGTCGTGATCCTCGCCGGCGGCACCGGCAACCCGTACTTCACCACCGACACGGCCGCGGCGCTGCGCGCCACCGAGCTCGGCGTCGACGCGATCTTCAAGGCCACCAAGGTCGACGGGGTCTACACCGCCGACCCCAAGAAGGACCCCAAGGCCGAGAAGTTCGCGCAGCTCAGCTTCCAGGAAGCGCTCGATCGCGATCTCAAGGTCATGGACCGCACGGCGTTCACGCTGTGCATGGAGAACCGCATGCCGATCATGGTCTTCGACATGTTCGTCGAGGGGAACATGGAGCGCGCGGTGCGCGGCGAGCCGATCGGCACCTGGGTCGTCTGACCCGACGGCGCGTCTGTGCGACCCGCGCCCGCATCGGTCGCTCCAGCTCCATGCGCGGGCCGCACCGCGCGCAGACGAAGGTCGCGCCGCGGCGGGCGCGGCGCCAGCCCGGACCGTTCCTGAGGGAAGGTGCGAGAGCCCGCAAGCCGCGCAACGCCGGCAGCGAGGGGCAGGGCGGGTTCGCAGCCTTTCTCTCATGAAGAGTCCGGGCTAGAGTCGCCGGCACGATGGACCCGATCGCGCCCTTCCTGCAGGAACTCAAGAACAAGACCGACAAGACCGTCCAGCACCTCCGGGAGCAGCTCGGCTCGATCCGCACGGGTCGCGCCTCGCCGACGCTGGTCGACACGATCCGCGTCGACTACTACGGCTCGCCGACGCCGCTGGCGCAGGTTGCGCACATCTCGGTGCCCGAGCCCCGGCAGCTGATGATCAAGCCGTTCGACGGCTCGCCGCCGGTGATCAAGGAGATCGAGCGGGCGATCCTGAAGTCCGACCTCGGCCTGAATCCGCAGAACGACGGCAAGGTGCTGCGCCTGATGATGCCGCCGCTGTCGGGGGAGCAGCGCGGCAAGCTCGCCGCCAAGGTCAAGGACATCGTCGAGCAGAACCGCGTAGCCTTGCGCAACGAGCGTCGCGACACCCTCAAGCACGTCGATCAGGCCAAGAAGGACGCGACCCTGACCGAGGATCAGGCCAAGAAGGCTCACGACGCGGTCGACAAGGAGCTCAAGGTCGTCGAGCAGAAGATGGACGAGATCCTCAAGGCCAAGACCAAGGAGATCATGGAGGAGTGAGGCGGTGACCCGGCGTCGCCGCAGCAGCCCTGGAACTCGTGCCGGCGCCGATTTGGGGCCGCTGCGGTACTTGCGTCCGGCCGCCCGGAGCGGTTTCATCTCTGCCCCTCGCGGACGCACGGGGGCGTAGCTCAGTCGGTAGAGCAGCGGCCTTTTAAGCCGGTGGTCGCAGGTTCGAGCCCTGCCGCCCTCACCAATCTGGTCCGCGCCTGCTGTCCTCCGTCGTGGCACCATCCAAGCCGTGGCACCATCCAGGCCATCCGCATGATCGCTCCCGAGTTCCTCAACATGCTCGTCTGTCCCGCGACCCGCCAGCCGCTGCGTGAGGCCACGGCTGCGGAACTGCAGGCGGTGGCGGCCGCGATCGCGGCCGGGTCGGCGAAGACGCGCGGCGGCGTGGCGGTGACCGAACCGGTGACCGCCGGGCTCGTGCCCGCCGACGGCGCGGTGCTCTACCCGATCCGCGACGGCATCCCGATCCTGTTGTCCGCCGAGGCCGTCCTGCTGGCCGCGGCCGCCAAGTGAGCACGGCCGCGCCGCGGCGTCGCTCGTTCTTTCCCGTTCCGATCTCCAGTCCACGTTGTCGCCGACGCCGCACCCTGCCGCTTCGCTGCCCCGTTCGTCCCGATCCCGATGACATCGGGTTTGGCGGTCGGCGCGCCCGGTGCCCCGCGGTGGCGACGCGGATAACGCGACGTCGCACTGCGGCTGCGGCCGATTCGCCAGTATCCTTCCGCCTCTGACTCTCATGTCGACGCATTCCGATCAAAAGCCCGTTCCCGGCGCACCTGCTCAGGGCCAATCGCCGGCCGACACTCACATCGACTCGGGCGTCTACGCCTGGTTCCGCCGTCACCAGAAGAAGCTGCTCTACACGGCGGGCCTGTTCACGCTGCTGACCTTCTCGGTCACCGGGCCGATGATGGGCATGTTCGAATCGATGTTCAGCCGCGCCCAGTCGATGCCGACGTTGACCGTCAGCGGCAAGCGCGTGTCGATGCAGACCGAGGACTTCCAGTTCGGCGAGCTGCTGGCCCGCAACGCCTTTGCGTTCGGCACCGTTTTGCCGCAGCTGGGCACCGGCGAAGGCGGCCAGACCGAACTCTCCGATTCGTTGGCGATCCTGCGCCGCGTCGCGATCGAGCTGGGCCTGGACGTGTCGATGGTCGAGGTCGACAACGCGATCGAGGCGATGCGTTCGCAGGGCAATCAGACCATGAGCGCGGCGCAGTTCGCCGCGCAGCGCGGCATGGCGTCGCTGGCCCAGTATCGCACCTTGACGCGCGAGGCGATGCGCATCGGCAACCTGGTGCGCCTGCAGACGCTGGCGCTCGACTCGTCGGACGCGCACGTGCTCGACAAGGTCATCGAGGACAAGGAGAAGATCACCCTGCGCGCGGCGACCTTCGACGAGAAGGCGCTCGAGGAGGAGCTCAAGGCGGCCGGCGGCATCACCGACGAGGACCTCAACAAGTGGCTCGAGGGCAAGACCCAGTCCGAGAAGACGATGCTGCAGGTGTTCGACACCAACAAGGTCGCGCTGCGCATCGGTGCGGCGATGCTCGAGTCGTTCGACCCGGCGCAGTGGCAGGAAGAGGCACTCAAGGACTTCACGATCGGCGACGAGACGCTGAAGAAGACCTACGAGCAGGAGAAGGCGACGCGTTTTGCCGCCGAGACGGCGGGTGAGTTCAAGCCGTTCGAAGACGAGGCCGTCAAGGCCGAGCTGACCAAGCTGCTGCAGGCCGAGCAGGTCATGCAGCATCTGCTGGGCAAACTGCGCGAGCGCATGAACGAGGCGTTGAAGGCGGCGAACGAGGATCTGCGCCGCTGCAGCGACGAGTTCTACCAGAGCCAGAACGCCGTCAACGCGGCCAAGCAGAAGCTCGAGCAGAGCCCCGAGGACGAGGCCGCCAAGAACGAGCTGCGGCTCGCCGAAGAGGCCCTGCCGTCCAGGGAGACCGCGCGCAAGGCGGCCGAGGAAGCGGTCAAGGCGCAGCGCGCCGCGTTCGACTTCAAGGCCGCGTTCGCCGAGCTCACCAAGGATGCCGAGGGCAACCCCAAGGCCGGTTTCGTGCAGAAGGAGTTCACCGACAAGCGCAACGGCGAACAGCTCAAGGACCTCGACAAGGACGACCTCGGCTTGGGTCAGTGGGCGATGCCGCAGGCGCAGTATCTGCGTGATGTCGGTGCCCTGACCAACATGCCCGGTCGCACCTCCAAGGCCGTGATCCTCTACCAGGCCAGCGACGTCGAAGTTCAGCCGCTCAAGCCGTGGGACCAGCTCAAGCCGCTGCTCGAAGGCGCCTACTTCACCGAGAAGGCCAAGGAGCAGGGTGAGGCCAAGAAGAAGGTGCTCGAGGAGGCGCTGCTGCGCCTGGCCAAGGCGAAGATGCCCGAGAAGGTCGCCGAGATCGAAGGCGGTCGCGCGGCCGAGATCGACAAGCGCATCGCCGAATGGCAGAGCAGGCTCGAAGCCGACATCAACGAGGCCACCTCCACCCTGAGCAGGGCCAAGCCCGGCACCCAGGCGCAGAAGGCCTGGCAGGGCAAGCTCGAACGTGTGCAGGCCGAGCTCGCCGACAAGGAAGGCAAGACCAAGGCGATCGGCGAAGAGGTCGACAAGAAGATCGAGGCCGACATCGCCGCCGAGGCGAAGAAGTACTACGGCGAGGTGATGGCCGAAGCAGCCGCCGAAGCCGGTTTCACGGTCGCCGAATACGGTCCCTACGCGCGCGAGCTGTCGCGCCGGCCGCGCTTCGACAAGGCCTTCGACAAGACCGTCGTCTACCTGTGGCAGAACCACAGTGACCTCGAGGTCGGCGCCGCGACCGACGTCGAGCAGGACCGCACCAACCGCCGCTGGGTGGTTGCCGCGTGCCTGAGCGAGGCGCCGTTGACCGCCGCCGACGCAACGCGTCGCGAGTTCGAGATGCTGCGCACCACGTTCGGCTTCAGCTTCGCCGACCAGCAGGCCTTCACCGCCTACCAGCAGGCGTTCACCAAGCAGGCCCTCACCGAGCGCTACGACTACAAGAGCGCGGTCGGCACGCAGGAAGAGCAGTAGGCCCCGCGGAGCGGGAGGCGGGAGCGCGGCGCGGCCGGGCTGTCAGTCCGGTCGCCGCGCCAGCGCGAACGCCGAATGGCCGAACGGCAGGTCGAGGGACCGCAGCGGCAGGCGTTCGCTCGACATCAACGCCGTGAACACGCCGTTGACCAGCCGCGGCAGCCGCACGCTCATGTTGTTGTAGTCGGGCGGCAGCAGGCCGAGTCGTTCGCGCAGCTTCTGCAGCAGCACCGCCGGCACGATCAGCGGCAGCAGCACCGTGTTGAAGTAGCTGACGCGCTGCGGCTGCAAGCCCGCGGCCGACAGCGCGGCGCGCAGTCTGCCGGTGGTGTAGCGCCGGCAGTGGTGGGCGATGCGGTCGTTCTGCGACCACAGCCACTGGTAGGCGGGCACCGACAGGAACACCCTGCCGCCGGGTCGCAGCACGCGGAACACCTCACGCAGCGCCATCACGTCGTCGGGGATGTGTTCGAGGGTGTCGAACAGGCAGACCAGGTCGAAGCTCGCGTCGGCGAACGGCAGTTCGTAGCCGGAGCCGCACAGCACCTGCGTGAAGCCCCGTTCCTGGCAGAACGCGACGTATTCGTGGTCGATGTCCAGGCCGGTGGTCTGTCCGTAGCGCGACAGCGGGCCGAGCATGCCGCCGGCGCCGCAGCCGATCTCGAGCACCGCGCGCGACCGCGCCGGTTCCCTGGCGAACTCGCGGTCGAGCAGTTCGAAGAAGATGCGCCGCCGGCTCACGAACCAGAAGTGGTCGTGTTCGAGTTCGGCGAAGGTCTGGTAGGCGATGCGGTCCATCGCCGGATCAGGCCGGGTCGGCGACGACGATGATCTCGTCGTGCGGGTTGACGTAGAGGTTGGCCCACTTCAGCAGCGCGAACGGCCTGGCGAGCAGGCCCGGGATCCGGCCCAGGCGCCCGGCGCGTTCGCTGAGGAAGCCGAACGAGACGTATTTGCCCGCGTAGGCGCTGCCGACCTGGCGCACCGCGAAGCCGCAGTCGCCGAGCAGGCGCCGGATCGTCGCCGGGGTGAAGTGGTAGAGGTGTTCGTGGTGTTTGTAGTGGTGCCAGCGCGGACCGAGCAGGCGCGCCCAGCGCGAGGCCACGTTCTGGGTCTCGAGCAGCAGGTGGCCGCCCGGTTTGATCAGCTCGCGGATCCTGCGCAGCACCGACTGCGGGTCGGGCACGTGTTCGATCACGTCCCACAGCGTGATCAGGTCGAACGACGCGGGTTGGTAGTCCATCGCTGCGACCGCGTCGTCGAGGGTGCCGACGTGGATGCGTTCCTGGCCGAGAGCGGCCACGGCCTCCTTGGCGATCGCCGGCGACAGCTCGACGCCGTGCACGTCGTGGCCGTAGCGCTGCACGACGCGCAGGAAGTAGCCTGCGGCACAACCGACGTCGAGGATGCGGGCCTTCGGTGGCAGCCACTTGCGCACCAGGGCCATGCGCTTCTCGAAGGTGCGCAGGTAGAGCGCCGACTCACGCGCGTAGTCGGCGTAGCCGCGGATCTTGGGATTGTCGCTCTTCCAGTAGTCCTCGTTGTAGACCTCACGCAGCACCTCGCCGCAAAGGCGCGGGGTCACGTAGACGAGGCCACAGTCGCTGCAGGTGACGACCTCGAACGGCCCGTCCTGGAAGTTGCGCGTGCGCCGCTCGCTGCCGCAGATCTGGCAGTGCGTGATCGGCTCGGTGTGCTGCAGCGCCTCGGCCGAGAGCGGGTTCGGACGCGGGTTCGAAGGGGTCTGCATCAGCAGCCCTCACGGTCCGGTGTCGTCCTCATCGGGCGAAGGTCACGCATTTGCGGCGCAGCAGTCTATCGTCGCCCGACGCGGTCGGCATCGTCGCCCTGACGGACCGGCCGCGAACGTTCGAAGAATCGTTTGCGACAGATCGTCTTCCACATCATCCAGGCCGTGCGCGCCTGCCGCCAGAAGGTGTCGGAGTGTTTGCTCTCACCGCCGATGCGCGGCGCATAGGTGACCGGGATCTCGATGATGCGGCAGCGTTCCTGCAGCGCCGCACACATCATCTCGGGTGAGAACGCCGGGCCGGTCTGCGACAACCGCGGGCGGATCTTCGCGAACGTCTCGCGGGTCAGCGCCCGGAACGTGCAGCCGACGTCGGTGAAGCGCGGCTCGTGTGGGCGCAGCCACAGCAGCTGCAGGAACTTCGCCATGAACACGTTGCCCCACCGCAGGATCGAACGCATGTTCGCGCCCTGCTCGAGCATCTGCCGCGTCGTGCGCGTGCCGAGCACCATGCCGGCGTCCTCCAGGTAGACGAGCAGCTTCTCTACGTCGCGCGCGCGGAAGCTGCCGTCGGCCTCGACCAGCACCAGGATGTCACCCTTGGCCGCGTCCATGCCGGCGAGCAGCGCCGCGCCGTAGCCGGGCCGGCTCTCGGCGACCACGCGTGCGCCGGCGGCGGCGGCGAGTTCGGCGGTGCGGTCGCGGCAGTTGTTGTCGACCACCACGATCTCGTCGAGGTGCGGTTGATCCCGGAACTCGGTGACCACCTGCGAGATCGTCTCCTCCTCGTTGTAGGCGGGGATGACGAGGGAAACGGACCGGTCGCGGAACATGCGGCGCAGGAAGGATAACAGGCCGACCCGCGCCGGGCCGAATCGCTTCTCAGGATGGTGCCCCGTGCGTCGCGGCGCCGATGGCAACGAGGTCGCGTCGCAACGCTCAGTCCGGCCCGCGGAACGTCAACCGGTTGCCGAACGGATCGGTGGTGGTGAAGTCCCAGCGGCCATCGGTGGCCAGCGCCGGCCGATCACCCGGGGCGACGACGTCGTGCGGCTGTAGCGAAGCGAACAAGGCCTTGGCGTCGTCGACTTGCAGGCAGACGCCGTTGGCGACGAAGTCCAGGCCGCGCTGCTGCAGCCGCAGCGGGAACGTCGGCGCGGCGATCAGCGCCTGGTTGTCGTCGCGCGACCGCAGTTCGGTGTCGAACACCGTCTCGAAGAACTGCAGCGCGCTCTGCAGGTCGCGCACCGGCAGGGTCGGTGGGCCGGCGTCGGCGCCGCAGCGTTCGTGCCACAGCATCGGCAGGTCGAGCTGGTCGCGGATCGTGCGGGCCCACGGCCCGCGGCGCACGGCCACCGCGTCCGCCAGCGCGCGGCCCGAAGGCCCGGCCTGCAGCAGTGCCTGCAGTTGCGCGGCGTCGGCAAACCCGCACAGCCACGGGTCGCCGCGCTGGTCGGGCGCCCAGACGAACTCACCGCGCTGGCAGGCGGCAAGGCACGCGAGCAGGTCTGCCTGCTGCGGTTGCGGTGCGTCGACGCCGCGCACCAGCACCGGGCCGTGGCCGGCGTTGAACAGCGCCGCGGCCGCGGCCAGCATCGGCTCGGCGCCGCTGCCCGGGCTCACCGTGGCCGGCCACTCGCGGAGTTCCACACCCGGGCCGGCGAAGTAGCGCAGCATCGGCATGGCGTCGGCGGGTCGACCGAACAGGAACACCGCGGCGCCGGGCAGTTCTTGCACAACCTGCTTGAGCCACGCCGTCTGCAGCGCCCCGGCTTCGGTGGGCGTGAGCGGTGGGCAGCAACCCTGCAGCACCAGTCCGGGGCGCGGCGCCGTGGCCAGCACGGCGAGCGCCGGCCCGCGTTCGCCGGCCCTTGAACCACCCGTACCGGATTCCGTTGGCTGCGCCATCCGGCCGGTTCTAACTTCCGACCCCGCCATCATGAACAGGATCCTCCGCACGACTCTCGGACTGCTCGCTTTGACCTCTGCCGTGCTGTGCGCCCAGGAAGGCACACCGCGCAAGAAGGGCACCATCTACAAGGGTGAGGTCGACTCGCTGATCAACACGGTGCGCGGCAGCGCCCTGACGGCCGGCATGGAAGCGCTCGGCAACGACGCCTTGACCACGGCCAAGCTGCTCGCGGCGATGGCGCACTGCCACCGTCACTACCACATCAGCGACGGCCCGGTGGTGCGGCCCTCGATCGCGTTCCTGTTCAAGGCGCGCGCCGCCGACGGCAGCTTTGGCGACGTGAACACCACCGCCTGGGTGGTCGAGGCGCTGCAGAGCATCAACCCCGACGGTTACCGCGAGGAGGTCAACAAGGCCCGCGCCTGGCTCGAGGCGCGCCGCACCGATGAGGTGCTCGACGGTTTCGACGCGCGGGTTTCGCAGGTGCTCGGCCAGGTGCGCGCGGACGTGTTCCCCGAACAACTCGGCGCCGAGGCGGCGAAGCGCGCGCGCGGTTGGATCGACGGCGGCGTCGCGCTCGACCGCGCCCAGGCCGCCGAGACGCTGCTGCACCTCGTCGCCTGCCAGGCCGCCAACCGCAAGCTCGATGGCGCCCAGGATCCCGCCGCCGCCGCCGCGACGTGGTCACCGGTGCAGGCCAAGGCCTTCGGCTGGCTGATGCAGCAACAGAAGGACGGTGTGTTCTCGGTGTCGATGGGCGGGCAGTCGTTTCCCGATCCGGCGTTCACGGGCTTCGGCCTGATGGCGTTGCAGAGCAAGCCCAAGGCGCAGCGCACCAAGGACGAGCAGGCGGCGATCGAGGCGGGTCTGCGCTGGTTGCTGACGCAGCAGAACGAGGACGGCACCTTCGGCAAACAGGTGCTCAACTACACCACCTGCGTGGTGGTCGGCGCGCTGTCGCGCTGGGACGACCCGGCCGTGGCGCCCGCTCTGCAGAAGGCCCAGCGCGCGATCCTCGCGTTCCAGAACAGCGAAGCCGGTGGTTATCAACGCAGCGATCGCGACTACGGCTCGATCGGCTACGGCGGCGCGCAGCGCGGCGATCTCAGCAACCTGCATTTCTCGCTCGAAGCGCTGCGTGCGACCGGCCTGCCGCCCGACAACGAGGCGTTCCAGAAGGCCCTGGTGTTCTTGCAGCGCACCCAGAACCTCAAGTCCGTGAACGACTTCTCCGGCAAGCTGCCCGATCCCGACCGCGAGGGCGTGATCCTCGACGCGACCTCGGGCGACGACGGCGGCGCGTCCTACTACCCGGGCAACAGCGCGGCGGGTTACGTGGTGCTGCCCAACGGCAAGTCGGTGGCGCGCAGCTACGGCTCGATGACCTACGCGTTGCTCAAGTCGTACACGCTCGCCGGCGTCAAGGGTGGCGACCCGCGCGTCGTGGCGGCGGTCGACTGGATCCGCCGCAACTGGACCCTGGCCGTCAACCCCGGCGCCGACCCGGCGCTCGGTGAGAAGGTGCAGTATCAGGGCCTGTTCTACTACTACATGGTGCTGGCGCAGGCGCTCGACGCCGCCGGCCTCGAGACGATCAACAAGGTCGAGATGATCGAAGGTGCCGAGAAGACCACCGAGGTCGCCTGGCGCAAGGAACTGCGGGCACACCTCGAGGGCATGCAGCGCGCCGACGGCACCTGGATCAACGGCAAGAACACGCGCTGGATGGAAGGGCTCGATCTGCTCTGCACCTGCTACGCGATGGTCGCGCTGGAGCACTGCCGGTGACCCTTGACGAGGCCGGCCTGCCGGCCGTGCCGGCCTGGTTCCGGTTCGTGCGCGCTGGCGCGGAGCACGTCGGCGCCGTCGATCCCGCCGGGCCACACTGGTTCGACCTCGGTCCGCTCGACGTGCACAGCCTGCTCAACCAGGGGGCACTGCGCGCCGCCGACCTCGCCGCGCGCATGGCGCGGGCCACGCGCATGACCGCGCCGGTGCAGTTCGCGGTGCCGGTGCCGCGGCCCGGCAAGATCCTGTGCCTGGCCAAGAACTACGTCGCGCACGCCAAGGAGATGGGGGGACAGGCGCCGGCCGAGCCGATCTTCTTCGCCAAGTTGCCGGACACGCTGGTCGCGCACGGCGCCCCGGTGGTGATTCCGCACTGGCTCACGACGCGCGTCGATCACGAGGCCGAACTCGGCCTGGTGCTCGGCTTCGCCGACCCCGAGCAGCGCGGGCGTAAGTACGTCGGCGAGGCGCAGGCGTCGGCGCTGGTCGCTGGCTACACGACGCTCAACGACGTCACCGCGCGCAAGCTGCAGGGGCAGGACCGCGAGCAGAAGTATCCGTGGCTGCGGAGCAAGGCGCTCGACACGTTCTGTCCGGTGGGTCCGTTCGTGGTGCCAGCCGACGCGCTGTCGGCCGACGATCTGCGCGTGGTGATGCGCGTCAACGGCGAGGTGCGCCAGGACGCGCGCACCAGCGCGATGGTGTTCCCGATCGGCGCTGCGCTCGCGGCGATGGCGCGCTGCACCACGCTGCGGCCCGGGGACCTGATCGCCATGGGCACGCCCGAAGGTGTCGGCCCGGTCGTGGCCGGCGACGTGATGGAGGTCGAGGTCGAAGGGCTCGGCGTGTTGCGCAATCCGGTGGTCGCGGAGTCGGTGGCCGAGTCGGTGGCCGAGGATCCGGCCGCACGGCAGGCGGCGGAAACTCCTCCCGCCTGAGCCGTTCGGGCATGGCCGCCAGCAGCCCGAGCAAATAAAACGACCGCCCGCCCGTCGAAGCGCGCCCGCCGGCTGCCGCGCCAACCGCCCGTCGTTCATGACCCACTCGCCCGACCTCGCCATCGCCGCGTTTGCGCGTCGCTCCACCGCGGCGGTGTTCGGTGTGTCGTTGGCCCGCGGCCTGCTGGTCGTCGCGCTGGGGTTCGCCGCGATGCAACTCGGCGTGCGGTTGACTGGGGGCTACCTGCCGCCGAGCTGGCATTGGGCGTGGTCGGCGGCGCCGATCATCGCCTACGCGTGGTGGCGCGCGCGGCGGCAGCGCTTGTCACCGGCGTTGGCGGCCGCGCACCTCGACCGGCGTCTGGGCCTGGGCGGGCTGTTGCTCACCGCGCACGCCGGCAATCAACTCGACGCGACCTACGCTGCCCAGCTGGACAGGGCGCTGCAGGGTGCCGGCGCGGCGTCGCCGCACGCCGAGTGGTCGCGCGCCATGCCGCGCCCTCTGGCAGCCGTTGCGCTGGCCGCGGTCCTGGCCCTGCTGCCGCCGCCGGCCGGGCTCGGAACTCCCGCTCCTGCGGAACTGGCAACGGCCCAACTCGAACAGCTCGCCGAAGCGATGCGCGACCTGTTCGATCGCGGTGCCGTTCCCGAAGAGGTCCGGCAGGAACTCGAGCAACGCCTCGGTGCGCTGCAGCAACGCGCCGAAGCCGGGCAGGCGCCCGATTGGCGCGACCTCGACGATCTCGAACTGCGCCTGGATCGCGAGAAGCGTTTGCAGGAGTTGGCCACGATGGCGCGCGGCGCCGAACGCGCGCGCGGCGGCGCAGCCGGCGCCGCGGTGCCGTCGGCCAAACAACTCGCCGAGCTGGCCAAGACCCTCGCCGACACCGGCATGCTCAGCCAGCTCGCGCCGCACCTGCAGGAACTGCTGAGCAACGCCAAGCTGCCCGACGGTTCGTTCGACCCGGCGTTGCTGGCGCTCGATCCCGCGGCGCTGCAGGAGATGCTCGGCCAGCTCGGCGATCTCGCCAAACAGCTGGGGCCGCTCGCCGAGAAGCTCGACCCCGCGGCGTTGCGCGAACTGCAGCGCCTGGCGCAGGCGTTCGGCGAAGGCGGCGGCTTGGGCCAGGGGCAGGGGCAGGGCCAGGGGCAGGGGCAGGGCGGCGACGGGCAGTTCGGGCGCGGCAACGGTGAGGTCGGACGTGGCCCCGGTCACGCCGCGCTGCAGCTCAGTGAGGATGCCCAGGGTGGCGCCAACACCAGCTTGCGCCTGCCGCCGGGAGCCCCCTTGCCCGGGGACTGGGTGCCGGTCGGCAGCACCACGCGTCCGGCCGAGACCGCGCCGGTCGCCAACACCGGCGCCGGCGGCGCGGCGGCGCAGGGCGCCGGCGGCGCGACCTGGCAACTGGATCTGGCGCCACGTCACCGCGCGGTGGTGCGGCGCTACTTCGGCACCGAGGGTGTCGGCACGGACGAGCCCACTGGCGGCAGCACGACTGGCAGGGAGAAACGATGACGAAGATGCTCAGCGCCGCGGCGGTCCAGCGCGGCAAGGAACTGCTCGATCGGCTGCGCGACGGCTGCAACACGGTGCTGATCGGTCAGGAAGAACTGATCGACCTCGCCGTGATCGCCTTGTGTGCGCGCGGCCACCTGCTGCTCGAGGGGTTGCCGGGACTCGGCAAGACCGAACTGGTCAAGGCGCTCGGCCGCCTGCTCGGCCTGCACTTCCGCCGCATCCAGTTCACTCCCGACATCCTGCCCGGTGACATCACCGGCGGCCCGATCCTGCAGGAACAGGACGGCCAACGCCGGTTCGTCTTCCAGCCGGGGCCGCTGTTCGCCAACGTCGTGCTCGCCGACGAGATCAACCGCGCGTCGCCGAAGACCCAGTCGGCCCTGCTCGAGGCGATGCAGGAGCGGCGCGTCACCGTACTCGGCGAGACCCACGACCTGCCGCTGCCGTTCTTCGTGCTGGCGACGCAGAACCCGATCGAACTCGAAGGCACCTACCCGTTGCCCGAGGCGCAGCTCGACCGCTTCTTGTTCAAGGTCACCGTGCCCGGTGTCGACGCCGACGTGATGACGCGCATCCTCACCAGCCGCCGCCGCGGTGAACCGCCGGCGCTGGCGGTGGCCTGCAGCAGCACCGAACTGCACGAACTGTTCGAGCTCGTCGACGGCATCTTCCTGCCCGACGCGGTCGCCAACTACATCGCCCGCCTGGTCGCCGCGACCCACGCCGCAGGTGACGGCGCCCCGCAGTTGGTGCGCGACAGCGTGCGCTTCGGCGCCTCGCCGCGCGCCGCGATCGCGATCGGTGAAGCGGCGCGCGCCGCGGCGCTGCTCGCCGGCCGCCCCAACGTCGACTTCGACGACGTTTCGCGCGTCGCGCGGCCCGCGCTGACGCACCGCATCGTGCTGCAGCACGCGGCGACGGTGCGCGGCGTCGACGCCGAGGCGGTGGTCGCCGCCGCGCTCGACAGCGTGCCGGCCGTGCAGCGGCCCTTGCCCGAGGGGGTGCGGTGAGGGGGTGGGGCGGCAGGCTGCTGCCGCTGTTGTTGTCCTGGATCGGTCTCGGCCTGGGTGCACCGCTGGCGCAGGAACGGGTGTTCACGCGCCAGGTCGACGGCCGGCAGCTGTGCTCGGTGCAGGTCACGCCGTACTTCGGCAGCGGCATCGGCTGGGGCGCGTCGTTCGTGCGCGTCGAGGCGGTCGGCGTCGACAGCCAGCCACACCGCATCGAGATCGAGATCGGCACCCAACCGTGGGTGCCCGCGGACGTCGCCTTGCATCGGGTCGTCCTGCTGCAGCCCGGCGAGCGCAGCCGCGTGTTCCTGCTGCTCCCGACGGCCGCGACGCAGCAATTCGACCTGCGGGTCACCATCGACGGCAATCCCGAATTCGGCGACCTGCGCGGCAACCGTTCTGGCGGTGGCCACGCCGGTCTGCTGGTGACCGATCGCTCCGAACTGCTCGCGGGCGCCATCGACGTGATGCAACAACTGCAGCGGTCGACGAAGGTCAAACCCGACGTCGAGGTGTGCGCCCCCGGCGACCTGCCCGACGACTGGCGCATGTTCACGGCCTTCCACGTGGTGCTGGTCGACGGCCGCAGCAACGTGCCGGGTCCGCAGCAGGAGGCGCTGCGGCGGTTCGTACACGCCGGCGGCACCGTCGCGATCGGCGGTCCCGAACTGTTGCCCGCCGGCGCGTTGCGGGAACTAGGCGAACTGGCGTTGCGCGACGGTGTCGCCCGACACGGCCTGGGGCGTTGCGTCGCGCTCGACGTGCGGCTCGCCGGCGAAGCGACTGCGGAGACGATACGGTTGCTGCCCGGTCCCGGCGGCGGCATCTGGCCGTTGCCGCGCGAACTGCGCGACCCGGTCGAGATCCCCGGGCTCGGCAACGTCTCGGTCACGGTGTTCCTGCTGGTGATCCTGGCCTTCGCGGTGGTCGCGGGGCCGGTCAACTTCTTCTACCTGCGGCGCCGTAAGCAACCGATGCTGGCGCTGCTGACGGTGCCGTTGCTGGGTTTTGGCACCACCGCGGTGATGCTGCTCTACGGTCTCTTGCACGACGGTTTCGGCGTGCGCGGCAGCATCCGCAGCTGGAGCCTGCTCGACCAACGGCGGCACGAGGTCGCCGCCGTGGCCACCGAAGCGCTGTTCTCGGGCTTCACGCCGGGAGCGTTCCCGGTCGCCGCCGACCGTCTGCTGCTCGCGCCGATGGCGCAGCAGCGCGACAACCAGCGCAGCCCCCACCGCTGGCACTTCGACGGCGACACCAACAGCATCGACGGCGGCATCCTGCCGTCGCGCACGGTGACCCCGCTGCTGACCGGCGCGCAGACAGCGTGTCGGCAACGCCTGCGCGTGAAGACCAACACCGACGGGTCGCTGCGTGCCGTCAGCGACGACCTGCGGCCCCGCGGCGAACTGCTGCTGCGTGATCGCGACGGTACCTACTGGCGCGGCGCGGGTGGCGTGTTGCAGCGCTGCAGCGAACGCGATGCCGAGGCCCGCGTGCGACAGCTGCGCTGGGGCGCCGCCGCCTACGAGGGCATCGACCTCTCGGACAGTTCGAGCACGCGGGTGATGCTGTCGTTCGTGCGGGAGCTCGGCGGCAAGGATGGGCTGCCGATCGGCAGCTACCTGGGTCGGTTCGATGCGCCGCCGTGGCTCGACGGCGACGGTCTGCGAGCCGAACATCTGAGCGGGGATCACCTCGTGTTCGGGCTGCTGTCGCCGGAGGACTTCCTGCCATGACCACGCCGCTGCTCGAAGTGCGCCATCTGTCGCGTTCCTACGGTCGGGTGCGTGCGGTCGACGATCTGTCGTTCGCGATGGCGCGCGGCCAGATCACCGGTTTCGTCGGCCCCAACGGCGCCGGCAAGACCACGACGATGCGCATCGCCGCGACACTCGACATCCCCGACGAGGGCGACGTGCTCGTCGACGGCGTCTCGGTGCTGGTCGAACCGCGCACGGTGCGGCAACGCATCGGCTACATGTCGGATCAGTTCCATCCGTACGCGAACCTCGACGTGCTGCAGTACCTCGACTTCTTCGCGCGTGCGCACGGCCTGCGCGGTCGGCGGCGGCTGCAGACGGTGCGCACGGTGGCCGGCTTCTGCGGCCTCACCAGCTTCGCGGATCGTCCGGCGACCGGCTTGTCGAAAGGCATGGGCCAGCGCCTGCACCTCGCCAAGACGCTGTTGCACGACCCGCAGCTGCTGATCCTCGACGAACCGGCCGCCGGCCTCGACCCGCGCGCCCGCATCGAGTTCCGCGCGCTGCTCAAGGAACTCGCCGCCGCCGGCAAGACGATCCTGATCAGTTCGCACATCCTGCCGGAGCTCGGTGAGACCTGCGACTCCGTGGTGGTGCTCGAGAAGGGCAAGCGCGTCGTCGCCGGCACGATCGCCGAGATCCAGCGCAGCGTGCAGCATCAGCAGGCGGTGTTGCTGCGGTTGCTCGGTGAAGTGCAGGCCGCGGAACGGTTCCTCACCACGCAACCCGACGTCGGTGAGGTCGTGGTCGACGGCGACCGCGTGCGCTTCACCTTCGCCGGCGGCGACGAGGAGATGGCGGCGCTGCTGGCGCGCGCGATCGGCGCCGGCCTGCGCATCACCGAGTTCGGCCGCATCGAGGCCGACCTCGAGGACATCTTCCTGCAGACCACCAAGGGGAACCTGCAATGACCGCCGAAGCCGCCCCCGTCGTCGTCGCGCCGTTGCCCGATCGCCTGGACTTCTTCACGCGGCTGTCCGATCGGCTCAACCCGATCCTGGTGCGTGAAGTACAGCAGGCGGTCAAGGGCCGCGTGTTCATGCTGACCGTGATCGGCGCATTGTTCGTCAACGTGGTCATCGCGCTGGTCGTGGCCAGCAACCATCGCGGCGGCGCCACCGGCGGCCGCGGCGCGTTCGACGCCGGTCTGGCGACGCTGGCGCCGCTGCTGCTGTTCATCGTGCCGATGCAGGCTTACCAGTCGATGCAGTCGGAATTGCGCGGCGGCATGATCGAGCAGCTGTTGATGAGCGAACTGCGCCCGCTGCGCATCGTCGCCGGCAAACTCGGCGCCGCGATGGTGCAGTTCGTGCTCTACCTGTCGGTGCTGTCGCCGCTGCTCGCGACCAGCTACCTGTTGCGCGGCGTCGACCTGCCGACGATCGCCGTGTGCCTGTCGTGCGCGCTGGTGTTCTGCGTCGCGGCGACGGCGTTCGCGATCGCCGCGGCGCTGCAGGGCATGCTGCCGGCGATGCGGCCGATCGCGATGCTCGGCATGGCGTTCGGCCTGGGCTCGGCGAGCCTGGGCATGGTCGGTTACATCGGCTCTGGCGAGTGCCTGCGCGACGTCGGGTGGCTGCTGCGCAGCAACGACTTCGGCATGGTCACGTCGGCGGTGTTGTGCGGCGCCGTCGCCGGCACGGCCCTGATGGCGCTCGTGGCGCAGGCCTATCTGGCGCACACCTTCGAGAACCGCTCGACGGGGTTCCGCGTGTTCCTGATGCTGGCACCGCCGCTGTCGTTCGCGTGGGTCTTCACGTTCGGGCCCGCGTCGCATCGCAACGAGTTCGTGCCGGTGGCGACCTTCCTGCTGGCCTTGTTGGGCATCCTGTTCGGCATCTTCATGGTCAGCGAGCAGCAGAAGCTGTCGCCGCGGGTCCGCGCCCACGTGCCGCGCAACGGCACGCTGGCGGCGCTGAGCGTGATCTTCCTGCCGGGTCGCGACCGCGGCATGGCCTGCTGGATCGCCTACTACGTGCTGCTCGGCCTGCTGGCGCTGCTGCTGTGGCCGGCCGCGGGCAGCGGCTTCCTGAACATGCGTGAGCAGCTCGCGCGGGTCTCGCTGCTGACCATGGCCTACGCGGCGATCTTCCTGACGCTCGGCAAGTGGCTGCGCGGCCGTTTGCCGGAGGCCGTGGCGTTCAATCACGGCGCGCGCTTCCTGATGCCGCTGCTGGTGGTGGTCGGCTGCCTGCTGCCGCTGCTGTTCGACGTGCTCGTGATCGGCGGCGTCGACAATTGGCACTTCGGGCACCTGCTCAACCCGTTCTGGACGATCGAGCGCGCGGCGCGGGACTCCGGCGAAGCGATCCGCGCCTTCGTCTGGACGCTCGGCGCGGGTTGCCTCCTGGTGCAGGTGCCCGCGATGCTGAGCGGCTGGCGCGAGGTGGCGGCGGCCGCGGCGGTGCGGCGGACGAAGGCGGCAGCCGGCGCGCCGCCGACCGCGGTGGAGGGCTGAGCCGTTGCCGGTCGATGCCGAACGCGTGCCGGACGCCGCGGCGCTCGCCGCCGTGGCCGGGCGGTACCGGTTGCAGCTGGGCGCGGTGCGTTATCGCGGCGGTTACGGCAGCCATCGCGGCAGCGGCGTCGGCAGTTCGCAGGACTTCCTCGACTTCCGCGACTATGCGCCCGGCGACGACCTGCGCCACCTCGACTGGCGCGGTTACGCGCGCACCGAGAAGCTGCGCGTGCGGCTGTACCAGGAGGAGGTCGCGCCGTTCGTCGACGTCGCCGTCGACACCTCGGCGTCGCTGGCGGTGACGCCGGGAAAGGAACACGCGGTGCGTTCGCTGGTCGGCGCACTGCGCCACTGGGGCGCCTCGGCCGGCGTCGGCGTGCGCTGCGCCGCGCTCGGTGGCGGGCCGCTCGACGAGACTTCGTTGCGCTTCGACGACGCCGCCACCGCGCCGGCCCTGCCCTTGGTGCCGCTGCGACCGCGCGGCGTGCGCGTGCTGCTCACCGACGGCTTGTGGGTCACCGATCCCGCGCCGCTGCTGCACCGGATGATGGCGACCGCGCAACGCTTCGTGTGTCTGCAGGTGCTCGACCCCTGGGAACTGCAGCCCGAGGCGATCGGTGCGGTGGCGATGGTCGACGCCGAGACCGGTGAACGTCGTGAACTGCAACTCGACCGCGCCACGATCGTGGCCTACCGGCAACGATTGCAGCGGCTCTGTGACGCGCTGCGCGGCGCGGTGCTGGCCGGCGGCGGTGTGCACGTGCAGGTGCCGGCCGACGATCTGGCGACGATGTGCGCGCGTGACCTCTTGCCAGCAGGCGTGGTGGAGCCCGCATGACCTTCGCTTCGCCGTGGAGTCTGCTCGGGCTGCTGGCGGTGCCGGCGATCGTGCTGTTGCACCTGTTCCGGCGGCGCTTGCCCGACCGCAAGGTCGCCGCGGTGTTCCTGTTCTTCGGCGATCGGCTCGCGGCCGACGCCGGCCGGCAACGCACGCGCCTGCTGCGCACGCCGTCGCTGTGGCTCGAGTGCCTGGCCGCGGCGCTGTTGTCGCTGTGGCTGGCGGGGCCGTCGTTCGGCGGCATCACCTCGCGCCACGTCGTGTTCGTGCTCGACGACTCGGCCTCGATGGGCGCGGGCGAGACCCGCAACGACACCGTCGCCGCAGTGCACGATCGCGTCGCGTCGCTGGCCAGCAGCGATCGCGTCACCGTGTTGCGCACCGGCCTTCGCCCCGAGGTGCTGCTGGGTCCGCGCGCGTTGCCCGGCGAGGTCGCCGCGGCGCTGGCGGCGTGGCAGCCGGCGCGCCCCGGCCACGACGTGATCGGTGCGCTCGACCTGGCGCGCGAACTCGCGGGCGGCGGCGGCGAAGTGGTGTTCTGCAGCGATCGGCCCGGACCGGCCGGAGCCGAGGACGTCGAGGTCGTCGCCTGTGGCGCGGAGCTGCCCAACGCCGCGATCCTGTCGGCGCAGCGCTTTTCGCTCGCCGACGGCAGCGAGGACCTGCGGTTGTCGATCGGCGGTTTCGGCGGCGCCGAGCGCACCACCTGCACGATCACCGCGAGCGGTCAGGAACTCTCCCGGCGCGAACTGCAGCTCGGTGCCGAGCCGGTGCGGGTGTTGCTGCCGCTGCCGCCGGGCACGGGCGCCGTGCAGGTGCAGCTGTCCGCGGATGCCCTGGCCATCGACGATGCGGTGTTCCTGCTGCCCGAACCGCAACGCACGGTCGCCGTGTGTGACCTGTTGCCTGCCGAACGCCGCGCGCAGCTGGCGCTGGGCCGCGTGATCGGCTCGCTCGACGGCGTGCGGGCGGAACGTGACCCGCTCAATGCGCAGCTGGTGCTCGCCGGCGAGCCGGGCAGTCCGGTCGCGGGGCAGACCGAGGTGGTGTTTGCGCTCGGCGACGGCGAACGGCACGCCTACGCGGGGCCGTTCGTGATCGAACGCACGCATCCGTGGCTCGCCGGGGTGCAGTTGCAGGGGGTGGTCTGGCTCGCCGAAGCACGCTCGCTGCCCGGCCAGGTGTTGGTCGCCGCAGGCGAGCAGGCGTTGATCACCGAGGAGTTCCTCGATCAGGGACGCCGGTTGTGGATCGACGTCGACGCGACCCGCGGCAATCTGGTGCGCGCGCCGGACTGGCCGGTGCTGCTCGACAACGTCGTCGACGTCTGTCGCAACAGCGTGCCCGGCCCCGAACGGGTGCACGTGCTGGTCGGCGGCGAAGCGCGTTACCGCCGCACCCTGATCGCCGGTGCCGAAGACGCCGAGTTGCGCCTCGTCGCGCCGGACGGCAGCGAACGTGCCGGCAGCGGCATCGGCGCGGTCGGTTGGCCGATCGACGCACCGGGCATCTACACGGTGCGCGGCCGCACCGGTCGCGAACTCGGCGCGTTCGCGGCGCGTTTCTTCGACGCCGGGGAGTCCGATCTGCAGGGCCGTGTCGCGCGCGTGTTCGCGCCCGAGCGTGGCAGTCGGCTGGCCGAGGCCGCGGCGGCGGCGCGCGACACATCCTTCGAACGGCGTGTGGTGGCGCTGCTGCTGGCGCTGGTGATGCTGCTCGATTGGTGGTGGTTGCAGCACCGGTCGTGGTCGACGCGCGCGCGGCGGGGGATCGCATGATCCAGTTCGCGTTGCCCGAGGCGTTCTTGTTGGTGCCGCTCGCGGCCTTGTTGCTGCGTCGGCGCCTGTGGCCGCGGCCGCTGCTGGGCACGCTGCGGGTGCTGTGCCTGCTGGCGCTGTCGGCGCTGCTGGCGTCGCCGTACCGACCCGGTGCCGAGGACGGACGCGACCTGGTGCTGGTGCTCGATCGTTCGCGGTCGATGCCGGCGGCGAGTGTGGCCGGCGCGCAAGAACTCGCCGACGGCATCGCCGCGGGGCTGCAGCCCGGCGATCGTCTGGGCGTGGTCACGTTCGGCCGCAAGCCGGCGATCGAACGGGTGCCGCAGCGACCGTTCTCGTGGCCGCAACTGGGACGCGACATCGACGTCGACGGCAGCGATCTGGCCGCGGCGGTCGCCGCCGGGCTGACGCTCGTGCCGCCCGGGCGGCAGGGCTCGTTGCTGGTGTTCAGCGACGGCGAAGCCAACGGCGGCGACCTCGAAGCTGCAGCGCGCGCCGCGGTGCGCGCCGGGGTGCGGGTCGATACGCACTTCGTCGCGCGCGGCGTCGGCGCCGATCTCGCCGTCGCCGACCTGAGCGTGCCGTCGCACATCGCCGTCGGCGAACCGTTCGCGGTCACCGCGGTGGTCACGGCCGGCACCGCCGGGCCGGCGCGGTACTCGTTGCTCGGCGAGGGGGAAGTGGTGCGCGAAGGGGTGGTGCAGCTGCAGGCCGGGCGCAACGTGCTGCAGTTCCGCCGCGTGTTGCAGGCTGCCGGTCTGCACGAGGTCGCGATCGAGGTGCAGCGCGACGACGATCCGGTGCCGGGCAACAACCGCGGCCTGGCCGTGGTGCGCGGCGAAGCCGGCACGCGGGTGGTCTGCGTCACGCCCGGTGGGCGGGAGGACCGGTTGACGCGCACGCTGCGTGGGCTCGGCATCGACGTCGTCGTCACCGCGCCGCAGCAGGCGCCGTTGACGCTGCAGCAACTCGACGCGGTGCGTTGCGTGGTGCTCGAGGACGTCGCGGCCGCGGATCTGCCGGCGGGGGCGATGCCGACGCTGGCGCACTGGGTGCGTGAACTCGGTGGCGGCCTGTTGATGACCGGCGGCAAAGCGAGCTTCGGCGTCGGCGGTTACCACCGGTCGCCCGTCGAGGAGGTGTTGCCGGTGACCATGGAGCTGCGTGAGGAACAGCGGCGCTTCGGCCTGGCGATGGCGATCGCGCTCGATCGTTCGGGCTCGATGCAGGCCGACGCCGGCGGCGTCACCAAGATGCAGCTCGCCGATCGCGGCGCGGCGACGGCGGTCGAACTGCTGTCGCCGATCGACGCCGTCGCGGTGATCGCGGTCGACTCCGAGGCGCACGTGGTGGTGCCGTTGCAGTCGGCCAAGGACCGGCAGGCGATCGCCGATCAGGTGCGGCAGATCGAGTCGGCGGGTGGCGGCATCTACGTCGACGCGGCGCTGCAGGCGGCGGCGGCTGAACTCAAGGCGAGCACGCAGCAGAACCGGCACATCGTGTTGTTCGCCGACGCCGCCGACGCCGAGCAGCCCGGCGACTACCGGACCTTCGTGCCCGAACTCGCCGCTGCCGGCATCACCGTCTCGGTGATCGGCCTGGGCACGCCCGCCGACAGCGACGCCGACCTGCTGGTCGAGATCGCGCGGTTGGGCAAGGGGCGCTGCCACTTCGTCGCCGAGGCCACCGACCTGCCGCGCGTGTTCGCGCAGGAGACGATCCAGGTGGCGCGTTCGGCGATGGTCGAAGCCGAAACCGCGGTGCGCGCCCTGCCGCCGCTGGCCGCGCTCGGCGACATGCCGCTGACTTTTCCCAGGATCGGCGGTTACTCGGTGGCGTGGCAACGGCCGCGCGGCGAACTGGCGCTGCAGACCGAAGACGAACAGCGTTCGCCCGTGCTCAGCTACTGGCAGGCCGGCCTCGGCCGTTCGGCGGCGTTGCTCGCCGAGGTCGACGGCACCGCCACCGGGCCGATGGCCGAGTGGCCCGAGCTCGCGACGTTCCTCGGCACGCTGGTGCGTTGGCTGGGCGGCGGTCAGCTGCCGGGTGTCTATGTCGATGCGCGCCGCGACGGCGCCGACGGCCTGTTCACGATCGAGGTCGAAGAGGCGCAGGCGAGCCTGCTCGATCTGGTGCGCGGGGTGCTGTCGCCGCCCGAAGGGCGCGCCGCGCCGCTGGTGTTCGAGCGCATCGGTGCCGCGCGGCTGGTGGCTCGTGTGCCGTTGGCGAGCGCCGGTGTCTATCGGGCCGCGCTGCAGGTCGACGACGCGGTGTTCCGTCTGCCGCCGCTGGCGCTGCCGTATTCACCCGAACTGGCGCCCGTCGCCGATCCGCGCGGCGGCGAACGAACGTTGCGGCGACTGGCGCTGGCGACGGGCGGCAACGTGCAGCCTGGCGTCGACCAGATCCTCGCCGGCGATCGGCGCAGCTGGGGCCGGCAGGAGTTCGGGCCGTGGTGCGGTTGGGCGCTGCTGGCGCTGTGGCTGTTGGAGATCGCCGTGCGCCGCTTCCACGTGACCTTGCCGATGCCCGCATTCCTGCAGCGGCGCGCCGCCGATCCGGTGCCCGAGTTGCGCGATGCGCCCAAGCCGACCGCGCCGCGCAAGGCGCCGCCGCCACCGCCACCGCCCGCCGCGCCGCCGCAACCCGAGTCCTCGCTGCTCGACGCGATCACCCGCGCGCAGCAGCGATCGCGCCGGCGTTAGTCGCGGCGGCTTGCGTCGTGGGTCGGTCGTCGGGCCGTACTTGCCATGCCATGGGCCGATCCTGATCATGGGCGGCCGCGAAGGAGCCCATGAGCACGATCCGGATCCTCCTGTACTGGTGCGCGATACTCCCGTGGGTCTACGGCCTGGGAACGTGTCGTTGCGCGACCGGCCAGTCGGCTGTGCATGCATGGTCGCGGTTGGCCTTCGCCACCGAGGCGCGCGACGGCGTGTTCGTGGCCGTGGCCGCGGCCAACGACACGACACTGGTGTTGCGCAACGACGGGCTCGTGTTCGCGCACGGCAGTGGCGTGCGTGGCGCGTGTTCGGCGCCGCTGCCGCCCCCGGGAACGACGTTCGTGGCGATCACCACCAGCGGCTCGATCTCCATGGCGCTGCGCAGCGACGGCGGCATCAGCGGCTGGGGCAGCTTCTTCATCCTGCCCTTCCAGCCGCCGCCGGTCCTGCCGCCGCAGACGAGCTACACGGCGGTCGCAGCGGGGCTCTATCACGCGATGGCGCTGCGGTCGGACGGCGCCGTGGTCGCGTGGGGCGACGACACCTTCGGTCAGGCGTCGGTGCCGACCCTGGCACAGCCGGCGATCAAGGTGCAGGCCGGTTCCGCCCATTCGCTGGCACTGCTCGCGAACGGCAGCATCGCGGCCTGGGGCGACAACTCCGTGGGGCAGCTGCAGGTGCCGCCGCTGCCGGCGGGCGTCACCTACGTCGACATCAGCAGCGGCAGCGGGCCACACAGCCTGGCGAGGCGTTCCGATGGCGTGGTGGTGGCCTGGGGCTTCGATCCGGACGGTCGCGGCAACGTGCCGGGTGCGCCCGCCGGCGTCACCTACGTGGAGATCGCCGCCGGATCGAGCCACAACCTGCTGCGGCGCTCCGACGCAGTGATCGTCGCGCTCGGTGACCTCTCGTACGGCGAAGGCGCGATGCCGATGCTGCCGCCCGGGGTGACGGTCGCGCAGCTGGCGGCCGGCAACGACCACAGCGTGGCGCTGTTGTCGAACGGCGAGGTCGTGGGTTGGGGCCGCAACGATCGCGTGCAGAGCACGCCGCCGCGACCCGGTGCGGCAAATGAATGGTCAGCCATCACCCAGGGTGGTGGCCACGGCCTGCTGTTGGCTTCGGACGGCACGCTGCGCGCGTTCGGCAACGACAGCTTCGGCCAGGGCAACGTCCCGCCGTTGCCGCCGAACGTCGTCTACGTGGCCGCGGCGGCCGGGCGCGATCACAGCCTGGCCCTGCGCAGTGACGGCAGTCTGGTGGCCTTCGGCGACAACCGCGCGGGTCAGTGCAACGTGCCGGCGCTGCCGCCGGGTGTGCAGTTCGTGGCGATGGCTGCCGGCCGCACGCACAGCGCGGCCTTGCGCAGTGACGGCGAGGTCGTCGCGTTCGGAACGACGGTGAGCAACGCGACTGCGATTCCTGCCTTGCCGCCCGGGTTGCGTTACACGGCCGTCGATTGCGCAGACGAACAGACGCTGCTGTTGCGTGACGATGGTCAGGTGATCGTGCGCGGCGACAACGGCGATGGGCAGCAGAACGTGCCGGCGCTGCCGCCCGGGCTCGTCTACGAGCGCATCGCCGCCAGTGCCACGCACCACGCCGCGCTGCGTTCGGACGGGCAGCTGGTGTTCTGGGGGCGTTACCCGATCGCCAGCGGCGCGTTCCGGCCGTTGCCGCCGCCGCCCCCCGGCGTCGCCTACGTCGACATCGCGGGTGGGCACTCACACACCGTGGTGTTGCGCTCCGATGGCGAAGTGGAGGTCACCGGTTATCTGTGGGTTCGCGAAGGGGACGTGCCGCCGTTGCTGCCGGCGACCGGCTACGTCGAGATCGACGCCGGCGAAGAAGTCAGCCTCGCGCGCGTCGCTGCCGCGGCGCGGTTCGTCACCGTGGCGTCGGGTTGTGCGGGGACGCAGGCTCCGTGCGGGTTGCGACCCCTGGCCTTGCCGCGCATCGGCGCGCCGCTCTCGGTCGACTTCCGGCCGCTGCCGGCCAGCGCGCTGGTCGTGGTGTTCGGTTGGCAACAGACGGCGCCGCAGTCGCTCACCGGCTTCGGTGCGCCGGGCTGTGACTGGCACATCTCGCTCGACGCCTCGGCCTTCGTGTCCGGCGCCAACGGCAACGCGCGTTTCGCCCTGCCGATCCCGGCCGCGGTTGCGTTCGTCGGATTGCAGTTCCACCTGCAGGCCTTCGTCTTCGATCCCGGAGCCGGCAACGTCCTGGGCGCGGTCGTCTCCGATGCCGCCGAGGTCATGGTCGGCGGCAGATGAACGACGAACTGCACGCATCCGCGGCGCCGGCCGCCGCGAACCCCGCTGGCGTGACTGCGCCATCCTTCACCTTGCTCTACGACAGCGAGTGCCCGTTCTGTCGCCGCGAGGTCGAGTGGCTGCGTCGGCGCGACCGCGACGGGCGCCTGGCGGTGATCGACATCGCCGCGCCGGGCTTCGATCCGGCGCCGCTGGGGCTGACGCACGATCGGGTGCACGCGCGGTTGCACGGCGTCGATGGCGACGGGGACGTGGTCGAGGGCCTGGCGGCGATGCGCGGCGCGTGGCGCGCCGTCGGTCTGGGCTGGGTGATGGCGCCGACCGGGTGGCCGGTGCTGCGTTGGTTCGCCGACCTGGGCTACCGGCAGTTCGCTCGCTATCGCGTGCCGCTGGGTCGCTGGTTCGGGAGGCGCCGCGGCACGGCGACGTCGACCGGCGAGGACTGCTCCGCGGAGCGTTGTTCGCCGCGCCGGTGATCGACATCAGCCGGCCGTTGCGTCGGCAAGAACCTCTCCGTGCGCCGTGCGGTTGCGTAGCATCCCGACCATGCGCACTCGCCCCACGCTGACGGCGGCCCTCGCCGCCGCCTCGTTCTTCGCTTCGTGCCTGCCGCTCGCGGCCCAGACGGCTGCCTCCGAGATGCCCGCCGCGATCGGCGCCGGCACCGTGCCCGAGGTCCTGTTCGACACGTTCGACTGGCGGCTGGTCGGCCCGTTCCGCGGTGGGCGTGTCGCAGCGGTCGCTGGCGTCGCCGGCTCGCGCGACACCTACTACTTCGGCGCCACGGGCGGCGGTGTGTGGCAGACCACCGACGGTGGCAAGACCTGGAAGAACGTCAGCGACGGCACCTTCGGCGGCTCGATCGGCGCGGTCGCGGTGGCCGCGAGCAACAGCAACGTCGTCTACGTCGGCGGCGGCGAGAAGACCTGGCGCGGCAACGTCAGCTCGGGCGATGGCGTGTGGAAGTCGCTCGATGCCGGCAAGACGTGGGAGTTCGCGGGGCTTTCCGACTCGCGCCACATCAGCCGCATCCGGGTGCATCCCAAGGACGCCGACATCGTCTTCGCGGCGGTGATGGGGCACGTCAGCGGCCCCAACGAGGAACGCGGCGTCTACCGCAGCAAGGACGGCGGCAAGAACTGGCAGCGTGTCCTGTTCGTGAATGCGCACGCCGGTGCCGTCGACGTGTGCCTGGCCCCCGACGATCCGAACACGCTCTATGCGACGACCTGGCGCGCGATCCGCACGCCGTGGTCGCTCGAGTCGGGCGGTGAGGGTTCGGGCCTGTGGAAGTCGACCGACGGCGGCGACACCTGGTTGCCGATGCACGGCAACAAGGGGCTGCCCGAGGGCACGCTGGGCATCGCCGGCATCTGTGTGTCGCCGGCCGATCCGCAGCGTGTCTATGCGCAGATCGAAGCCGAAGCGGGCGGCCTGTTCCGCAGCGACGATGCCGGTGCGACCTGGACCAAGGTCAACGACGACCGCAGCCTGCGGCAGCGCGCCTGGTACTACACGCGGGTCTACGCCGATCCCAAGGACGCGGACACGGTCTACGTGCTGAACGTGCAGTTCCACAAGTCGACCGACGGCGGCAAGACGTTCACGACGATCCGCACCCCGCACGGTGACAACCACGACCTGTGGATCGACCCCAAGGACCCCTTGCGCATGATCGAGGGCAACGACGGCGGCGCGTGCATCACGACCGACGGCGGCAAGACCTGGAGCTCGCAGGGCAACCAGCCGACGGCGCAGTTCTATCGCGTGGCCGTCGACGACGCGGCGCCGTACCGGATCTACGCCGCGCAGCAGGACAACAGCACGGTGCGCATCGCGCATCGCAGCCGCGGCGCCGGCATCGGTGAAGACGATTGGGAATCGACCGCCGGCGGCGAGAGCGGCTGGATCGCGCCCAAACCCGGGGATGCCGAGATCGTGTTCGGCGGCAGCTACGGCGGCTATCTGGTGCGGCTCGACCATCGCACGCGGCTGTCGCGGCGCGTCGACGTGTGGCCCGACAACCCGATGGGGGCCGGCGCCGAGGATCTCACCTATCGCTTCCAGTGGAACTTCCCGATCCTGTTCTCGCAGCACGACCCCGAGGTGCTCTACACCGCCGCGCAGGTGCTGTTCGTCAGCCGCGACGAAGGGGCGACGTGGACCGCGATCAGCGGCGACCTGACGCGCAACGACAAGAGCAAGATGGGCTCGTCGGGCGGACCGATCACGCAGGACAACACTTCGGTCGAGTACTACGGCACGATCTTCACGGTCTGCGAAGGACGTGTGCCGGGCACGATCTGGACCGGCAGCGACGACGGCCTCGTGCACGTCACCACCGACGGCGGCAAGAGCTGGAAGAACGTCACGCCGCCCGACGCGCCCGAGTGGATGCAGTGGAACGACATCGTCGCCGGCCCGCACGGCGACGGTTCGTGTTACGTCGCCGGCACGCGCTACAAGCTCGACGACTTCCATCCGTATCTCTACGTCACGCACGACTACGGCGCGACCTGGCGCACGATCGTCGGGGGCCTGGACCCGCGTTGGTTCACGCGCTGCATCCAACCCGATCCGCAGCGGCCCGGGTTGCTGTTCTGCGGCACCGAACGCACGGTCTGGGTCAGCTTCGACGACGGTCGCCGCTGGCAGCGTTTCGCCAACTCGCTGCCGCTGGTGCCGATCACCGACCTGGTGATCGAGGACCACAGTCTGATCGCCGCAACGCAGGGCCGCGCGCTCTGGTCGTTCGACGGCCTGCAGCACGTGCGCCAACTGCACGCCGAGCAGGCGCAGGAGCCGTTGCACCTGTACGAGCCGGTGACCGCGGTGCAGTTCCCCGGTCGCGATGGCGACGCGCCGGGCCAGGGGCAGAACCCCGACCAGGACTACCGCGTGCGCTTCCACGTCGGCGGCAGGCAGGACGAGCCGGTGACCGAGCGCGCCGTGCTCGAGGTGCGCGACTTCGACGGCGAGGTCGTGTTCCGCCGCGCCACCGACGCCGAGAAGGACGACGAGAAGTGGCAGGTGAAGCGCGGCATGAACGAGGTGACCGTGACCTGGAAGTCCGAGCCGCCCAAGATCCTCGACAAGATGATCCTGTGGAACGGCCGCGGCGGCGCGCCGCGCGCGGCACCGGGCGACTACCCGGTCAAGCTCACGCTCGGCGAACACGAGGTCTCGGTCACGGGCCGCATCGGCAAGGACCCGCGGTCGACCGCGACCGTCGCCGAACTGCAGGACCGCTACCGGCTGTCGCGGCGCTGCCGCGACACGGTCACCAAGGCGCACGAGGCGATCGAGGCGATGCGGCGCCTGCGCGAGCAGATGCAGGCCGTGACCGATCGCGCCGAGGGTGAGCCCAAGGACCGGCTCGACCAGCAGCGCGCCGAAACCGCCGCCGCACTCACCGCGATCGAGGAAGTGCTCTACCAGACCAAGAGCCAGAGCAGTCAGGACCCGCTCAACTACCCGATCAAGCTCACCGACAAGCTGCTCGGGGTGTTGTCGGCCACCGACCGCGCCGAGTTCGGGCCGACCGCCGGCCAGCGTGCCGTCGCCGACGAGCTGATCGCGGCGATCGACGCCGAGCTGGTGAAGTTCGAGGCGGTGCAGAAGGAGCAGGTCGCGGCGTTCAACAAGCTGGCCCTGCAGCTGGCGATCCCGCACGTCAAGTGACTGCAGTCACGGCGCTGCAGCAGGCCGTGCCGGCGTGCGCCGCAGCAGCGCGATCACAGCCTCGATCGTGATCCAAAGCGCCAGCCCCAGCAACACCACGGCGACCACGATCAGCATCCTGTCCGTCGCCGCGGCGATCTGCAGCACGAGCGCGCTGATCGTCATGCCCATCATGAACACCATCGGCACGCCGACCAGCCAGCGCAGCAGCACGGGTTTGCCGGTGTTGGCGAGCCACAGCGACAGGCCGACGAGCGTGAGCCCGGCGAGCAGCTGGTTGGTCGAGCCGAACAACGGCCAGATGACCATGTAGGCGGGCACGATCTTGCCGCTGGGGCCGATCACGGTCTGCGCCACGAACCACGCGGGCAGCAGCAGGGAGATCACGGTGCCGACGACGCCGGCGGTGCGCGTCTTCCAGCCCGTGAACTCGGTGAACAGGTAACGCGCGAGGCGCGTGCAGACGTCGAGGGTGTCGTAGACGAACGTCGCGAACGCGAGCATGCCGAAGGTCACCGCGAACGTCAGCGGCACGCCGAGCTGGTGCAGGAACGAGCCGACGCCGACGCCGAAGATCTTGTCGGGGCCCTTGCCGGCGAGCTCGCTGCCGGGCGCGATCGTCATCACGCACGCGAGCGCCAGCAGCGCGACGACGCCTTCGAGCAGCATGCCGCCGTAGCCGACGAGGTGCGCGTCGGGTTCGCGGTCGATCTGCTTGCTGGTCGTTCCCGAACACACCAGACCGTGGAAGCCGCTGCACGCGCCGCAGGCGATGGTGATGAACAGGAACGGCACGAGCGGCGCGTTGTTGGTGCCGGTGAAACCCGTGAACGTCGGCCACGTGATCTGTGGGTTCGACCACAACAATCCCAGCAGTCCGCCGCCGAGCGTGATGTAGAGGAAGAACCCGCCCAGGTAGCCGCGCGGCTGCAGCAACAGCCACATCGGCAGCACCGAGGCGATGCCGCAGTAGGCGAGGATCAGCCAGGCCCAGTGCAGCGACGGGATGTCGCCGGCCGCCGACAGATCGAGTGGGATCGACGGGCCGATCCAGATCGCGGCGCCGACGGCGGGCACGAACACCGGCGTCGTCAGCCACAGCGGCGGGCGCAGGTACTTCACCACCACGCCCATCAGCAGCGACAGCGCCAGATACAGCATCGAACTGCTGGCGACGCCGGCGCCCGCGACCTGCACCTGGCCGCCGTCGCTGCCGGGCACGACGACGTCGAGCGCTTCGACGAAGGCGCGCGCGGTGACGTCGGTGAAGGCGATGATCACGTAGATCAGGGCCAGCCAGATGTAGACCGTGAACACCGAATAGCTGCGCGGGTTGAGGTTCTCGCGCAGCAGCTGCGCCACCGAGCACGCGCCGTGGCGCACCGAGCCGACCAGCGCCGCGAAGTCGTGCATCGCGCCGATGAAGATGCAGCCGAGCACGATCCACCAGAACGCGGGGCCCCAGCCGAACCACAGCGCGGCCAGGATCGGCCCGGCGATCGGCCCGGCGGCGCTGATCGCCGAGAAGTGCTGCGAGAGCAGGTAGAAGCGCGGCGTCGGCACGAAGTCCTCGCCGTCCTCGTGCTCGTGCGCGGGCGTTCGCCTTTGGGCGTCGAGCCCGAACAGGCGCGCGAGCAGCCGGCCGTAGAAGCGGTGCGCCAGCCAGAACGCGACGAGGCACAGACCGAGCAGCAGGGCGAGCGACGGCATGGGTGCGCATGCTGCCGGGGCGCCCGGTGGGGTGCCAGTGTGCGGCGTTACCGGTGCATTCTGCGTTCCTAATTGGCCCCGCCATGGTGCTCCACCTCGCGTGTGTCGTTTCCCTGGGGAGTCTGCTCACCGCCCAGACGGTCGTCCCGACCGTGCTGGTCGCCGCGCCCGTGGCGTGTGCGGTCACCGTCGGCACGCAGGTGGCGACGCAGACCCTGCAAGCTGGTCCCGTGGGCAACCAGGGTGTCTTCTCGGTGGTCGGCGGCGGGCCGGGCTACAACGCCGCGGCGGTCGACTGGGATGCCTCGGTCACGTCGGCGGACGCGACGTTTCGCGTGAGCCTGACCACGATCCTCGGCAGCGGCACGTTCGCGCACGTCGGCACGGGGGAGTTCGTGGTCTCGTTCGCCGGCGCGGGGCCCGCGGCGATCCCCGTGCGCTACACGGGCGATGTGCGCGTCACCGGCAACGGCCTGTCGACGTCCGTCGCCGTCGACGTCGGCAACGACGGCACGTTCGACTGGTTTCCCGGGTTCGCGCCGCTGAGCGGCGCCGCCGCGGACCTCGTCGCGCAGCCGCTGCAGATGCGCGTGCTGCTCGACGCCAGTTCGCACCTGCAGGGCACCTTCGAAGTCGAATTCGAGTTGCGGCTGCGTCCGGACTACGGCATCCACACGCTGCCAGTCGCCGCCAACTGCGGCACGTTCAACACGCTGGCGGTCGCCACGCCGTGGGATCGCACGACGGGTGATGTCCAATTGCGCGCCGGCCAACCCGCGCTGCAGGTCCTGGGGCTCAGCGCGCCGATGCAGCTGCTGCCGCCGTCGCTGACGCTCGCGCCGCTGCCGTGCTTCCTGGTGCCGGCTCCCGATGCGCTCCACTACACCGATCGTTGGAGTCTGCAGATTCCCCAGGCGTTCCGGCCGATCACCCTGCACGCGCAGCTCGTCGACTTCGTGCCGGCCGTGCGCGTCTCGGACGCGTTCCACATCTTCGCGTTCTGAGGGGGCGATCCCGGCGCCAGGGACGCCGATCCCTCATGGGGCAACAGACCTTGCCGTGGTCGACCCGGAGCCCGCCTGCCTCTCAGCCTCGGGCGAAGGGTCTCCCGACGCCATCACTTGGCGATGCGTTCCTTGAACTCGAGCGTCTCGGTGTCGATGCGCACCTTCTCGCCGATGTCGCACAGCAGGTTGACCTTGACCTTCATGCCGTTCTCGAGCACGGCCTCCTTGCTGCCCGAACCCGCGTTGCGCATCGGCGGCGCGGTCTCGGTGATCGTCAGCACCGAGTGCTTGGGCGGGAACACGGCCACCAGCGCGCCGTTGACGAAGAAGCCCTTGTAGACGTCGGACGGCCACTTCAACGCGTCTTCGGCGGCGGCCACCGGGCAGCGCACTTCCTCGCCGGCCTCGGAGAAGAAAACCTCGTCGATGCCGTCGCGGTAGGAGTAGCTCAGGTCGTTCTCCTCCTTGTCGAGCACTTCCCAGCGGCTGTCGGTCTGTTCCTTGAGCTCGGTGACGCGGCCCGTCATCAGGTCCTTGATGCGCATCTGCACGAACGCGCGGCGGTCGTTGCGGAGCATGTTCCACCAGACGACCGTGCACATGCGGCCTTCGTAGGAGACCAGGACACCGGGGCGGAGTTCGAGTGCGGCGACTTGCATGGGCAAACAGGTTAGCGAGGGGGCGCGGTTGAGCAACCCGGCTTTCGTCGCCAGGGCCGAAACACCGATGAGACGGGCCGTGTGATCGCCAGTCGAACCGGATCGAAGGTATGGTGCCGCGCCATGCGCCTGCCGCCACTGAGCACCCTGGGTCGGGCCGCGGCGTCGGCCTGCCTGGTGGCGTTCGGCGGCGCGCAGCAGCCGGTGATCGACGTGCCGGCGCACTCCCATCTGCAGGTGCAGGCGTGGGACGCGACTTCGGGTCTGCCGCAGAACACGGTCAGCGGTCTGCAGTTCGATCGCGACGGCATGCTGTGGGTCGCGACCTTCGGTGGTCTGTGTCGGTTCGACGGCGTCGCGTGGCGGGCCGAGAATGCCAGTGGCGGCGGCCTGCAGGATCAGCGCATCACGGTGATCAGCCAGGATGCCGCTGGGGAACTGCTGGTCGGGACCGAGCAGGGCACCCTGTTCTCGCGTCGCAACGGCCGTTTCCATCGGCTCGCGCAGGTTCCTGGGAACAACATGCGCTACGCCGGCGCGGGCGCACCGGGTCAGGTGTGGTGCGGAACCTCGGAGGGGTTGTTCGCCGTGCGCGAGGATGGCAGCGTGGTCGAACTCGCCGATCGCGAGCGCCGCGACGCGCGCGCGTTGTTGCCCTTCGACGACGGGCCGCAACTGGTCACCCGGCTCGGTGTGTTCCGGATCGATGCGCTCGGCGCCGCGCCCGTGATCGCCGAGGCGTGCACGTCGGCGGTGATGGTGGACGGCCGGGCGTTCGTCGGCATGGACAGTGGGCTGCTCGCCTACGACGGCCGCGAGTACCGGGTGCTGGCCACCCCCGATGTGCCCGAGATGGGAACGGTCACGGCGTTGGCCGCGACCGCCAACGGGCTGCTCTGGGTCGGGTGCGCTGGGATGTTGTGCCGCATCGATCCCCTTGGTGGCGCACCTCCGCTGGTGCTGCGCATCGGGCACCGGGTGCGCAGCTTGCTGGTCGAGGGGGATCGCGCCGTCTGGGTCGGGTTCGAGGGCGGTGGGCTCGTGCGTCTCGTCGACAGCGAGGTGGAACTGCTGCCGCTGCAGTTGGCCGACGAAGAGCTGAGGGAGCCGCATTCGGTGCTGGCGGCCGGCGAAGGGACCTGGTGGGTCGGTACCGAACGTGGCCTGTTCCGGTCGGATGGCCGGCAGTTCGAGGCGGTCCACGGTCTGCAGCGAACGGCCATCGGCGGCCTGGTGCTGAGCAGCAGGGGCGAACTGTGGGTCGGCGTCGAAGGGGGTGTCAGCCGGCTGCGCGGTGACCAGCTCGAGCACTTCGGTCAGCAGCCGCCCGGTCGCGTGCGCGCGATCCACCTCGATGCCAGCGGGCGCCTGTGGAGCGGCACCGAAGACGGTGTGCGCTGGCTGCAGGGCGGTCGTTGGGCCGAGCCGCCCGCCGAGTTGGTGATGCGCGGCGAAACGGTCAAGTTGATCGTCGCACTGCCCGGCGGGGACCTGTGGATCGCCAGCAACCGATCGTTGTTGCGGCTGGCGCCGGACCTTCGCGTCACGCTGCGGCTGCAGAACGGTGTCGAGTTGCCGCATGGCGAGGTTCGCGCGGTGTTGCCGACCGCGTCGGATCGTGTCTGGCTCGGCTGCTATGGCGGCGGCTTCGTCGCCGTCGACGGCGACCAGCTGCGCAGCGTCGGTGCACCCGAAGGTCTGTTCGATCCGTTCGTCTGCTCGGTGCTGCCGGTCGACGACCGCTGGGTCGTCGGCAGCAATCGCGGCACGTTCCTGATCGAACCCGAGGCGCTCGATCGCGTCGTCGACGGCAAACACCCGCGCGTGGTGTGCCGGCCGCTGTTCGGGCCGCGCGGCGCCGCGGCCGAAGCCAGTGGCGGTGTGTTCCCGAGCATCGCGCGCGCCGGCGACCAGGTGCTGCTGTGCGGCGTTCGCGGCTTGCTCACCGTCGATCTGCAGCGTCTGCATCGCTGGCCGCCGCCCGGGTCGTGCACGATCGACGGCGTCGCGGCCGGCGGCCGGCGCCTGTCGTTGCAGGATCAGCAGAACGTCGTGCTCGGCACCGCGGTCGAACGCGTGATCACGGTCGAGGTCGCCGCGCCATGCTTCGACGCGCCCGAGCTGCAGCGTCATCGCTGGCGGTTGTTGCCCGAACAGCCGGAGTGGACCGAACCGACTGCCGAGCGGCAGATCTCGTTCGGGGTCACGACACCGGGTCTGCACCGCTTCGAGGTGCAGGCGTGGTCGGTCGACGGTCGCGGCGGTCCGGTCACGTCGTTGTCGTTGCAGGTGCAGCCGCGCCTGCTCGAGCGCACCTCGACGCGCATCGGGTTCGTGGTGCTGGTGTTGCTGCTCGGTGGCCTCGCGATCCGCTTCGGCGGGCGCCGCGCGGCGCGTCGCGCCAGACTGCTGCGCCGACTCGTCGACGAACGCACCCTCGAACTGCGTGAACTGCACAAGGTGCTCGAGCAGCGCGTCGCCGACCGCACCGCCGAGTTGCGCGCGGCCCTCGAACAGTCGCAGCTCGAACACCAGCAGCGTCTGCAGCTGCAGCATGAGCTGCAGCAGTTCCAGCGCATGGAGAGCCTGGGCGCGCTGGCCGGCGGCGTCGCGCACGACTTCAACAACCTGCTGACCGTGGTGCTCGGCAACGCTTCGTTGCTCGAGGCGGAGCTGCCTCCCGGCGGCCCGCAGATCGAACTTGCGGCACGCATGCGTGAGGCGGCCGAACAGGGGCGCCGCATGACGCGGCACCTGCTGACGGTGGCGAGCCGGCAGACCGTGCAGACGGAGGTCGTCGATCTGGTCGAACAGGTGCGTGGGCAGTTGCCCCTGCTGACGCAGCTGGTCGGCTCCGGCGTGCGTCTGGAGCTCGAGTTGCCGGCGGCAGCGTGCACCGTGCGCGCGGCTCCGACCCAGCTCGAGCAGGTGTTGTCGAACCTGTGCATCAACGCTCGCGACGCGATGCCCGACGGCGGTCTGCTGCGCATCAGCGTGCGCCGCGTCGCCGCCGGCGTCGAGATGCGCGTCGCCGACACCGGGGTGGGCATGAGTGAGGAGGTGCTGCAGCGCGCGTTCGAGCCGTTCTTCAGCACCAAACGCACCGGCCGCGGCACCGGGCTCGGACTGGCGACGGTCTACGGCATCACCAAGCAACTCGGCGGGCGCGTCCACATCGAGTCGGCGCTCGGCGCGGGTACCACGTTCGTGCTGGTCTTGCCGGTGGTCGAGCCGCTGGTGGACATTCCCAGGGTCGATGGGCGCGCGAGCGGCGATGCGCGGGTGCCGCAGCAGGATGCGCGCCGCGACGATGTGAGAAGTTGACCTGCTTCGCCCAGCTCGTAGAGTCCTCGGCCCAACACCTGCGGGAGTGCATTCGAGCTGGTGTTCGGCCTGGTCTTCAAAACCTGTGGGGGGTCGCCTAGAGCGGCTCCCGGTGGGTTCGATTCCCATGCACTCCCGCCATTCTTCTCTCCCGCCGGCGCACCTCGAGAGCGGCGCCGCACCTCAGAAACGCTGCCGCGTCGCCGCCCCCGCCGCGGCGATGCCCGTCGCCAGGTCGAAGCCGAACGCCTGGCTACGCACGTCGAGACCACGGATCGCACTGCTGTGCGGGATCGACCAGTAGATCGTCGCGCGATCGCTGCCGTCGACGACGCCAAAGCCCAGGCCGACGAGACCGACCGGCGACAGGTGCAGCACCGCGTCGCCCGGTGACAGCACGATCCACGGCGGGCCTGCGAACGGCATCACCGAGCCGAGCAGGAACACGGGGGAACCCATCGCGATCGTGCCGTTGGCCAAGAACACGTAGCCGGGCTGATCGGCGCGGCCGGGTTGGTTGGACGGTGCGGCGCTGTCCGGGTGCAGCCCCGAGTACATGGACGCCGTCGGTCCCAGTGTGCTGTTGCGTCGCGACACGGCCACCCCGCTGCTGCCGTCGACGAGCAGTTCGATCAGCGGCTGCCAGCCGACCAGGCCGCTGCCGAGCGGCGTGATCGCGCCGACGTCGTGCAGGTAGGCGAAGGCGTCGTTCGGGTCGAGCCCGGCGCCGCAGGCGTCGAGCGACGTCGTCGACAGACCCGGGGTGCTGCTGCCGGTGATCGTGCGCATGCGCAGGCCGGGGGTCTGGAACACGAGCGAGACGAACAGGTCCGAGCCGACCGGCACATCGACGGGCGGGTCGAACAGCACGGTGATCTCGTGCTCGACGATCCCCTGCGGGGTGGTCACTCCCAGAACGCTGCTGACCGAGGTCGTACCCGGCGCGTCGGGGCCCAGGATCGTCGGCCGGTTGCTGGCTCCGAGTTCGAGGTAGGTGTGAACGTCGAAGGTCTCGCCGTCGGCGACCGAGGAGTCGACCAGGCGGAGCAGGGCGCCGCGGATGCGGTGCCGGCCGGGCGCGACGTACTCGCCGATGCCGCGGTATGCCTCGCCCGGGACGCGAAACAGCAACTCGCTGTGCAGGCCCGAGAACAGCGTCGAGGACACCACCTGCGGTGGGGGCATGCCGATCAGCAGGCCGGCCGGCTGTTGCGCGTTGGTCGTCGATGGCAGATGCACGGCGATCGCGGCCAGGGTGGTCACGAGCAGGGATGGGGCAAGGGGACGATCTTCCATGCGCGTGACTAGCTGGCGGTGCAGTGGTCGTCACCTGCGCGATCCGCCGAAAACCGGCTCACCAGGTCAGCTTCGCGAAGATCGGCGCGTGGTCGCTGCCAAAGGGCCGCCCGGTGTCGATCTCGAGCACCTGCACGGTCGGCGTCACCAGCACGTGGTCGATCGGAACCCTGAGCGGCCACGGCAGTTGTTGCGGCCAGCTGGGCAGCCAGCGCGTGCCGGCGGCGTTCTGCAGCCCGGCCGCCTCGAGCATCGCGGCGAAGGTCGGGTTGAACGGCGTCGCGTTGCAGTCACCGATCACGACGCGACGTGGTGGCAGGCCGGCCAGGAGTCCGGGCAGCGCGGCGAGGCCGCGGTCGCGTTCGGCGTTGCGCTCGGCGCCCCCTGGGCGCGGCGGGTGCACGCCGAGCAAGCCGATCGGCCCGGCCGCGGTCTGCACCGTCGCCCGGACCGCTGGCGACCAGGCGTAGCCGAGCGGCACCACCGTGGCTTCGGTCAGCGGCAGGCGCGACAGCAGGGCCACGCCAAAGCAACCTGGGGTGGGGCGCGTGCAGCGGAACGGGTAGTCGAGCAACTGGGCGTCGATGGCCTCGAGCCAGGCCGGGGTGACCTCACTGAGGAACAACACGTCTGGGTTGCAGGCGCGCACCGCGGTCAGGAACGCGCCGGCCTGGCCCTCGTTGCCGTACAGCAGGTTGGCGCCGAAGACCTCGAGGGCGAAGCCGTTGGCGGGTGGGTGCGGGGCCGCGACGGCGCCATCGCCGGCGGCGAGCGCGCAGGCGGCGGCGGCCGACAGCGCGCCGGCCCCGAACGTGGCCGCAAGGCGCAGGCGGCGGCGCAGGATGAGCACCGCGGCGGTCGGCAGCAGGCACCACAGTGCCTGCACCGCGAAACAGGCCAGCAGGTCGAACAGCCAGTGCGCCGACGCCAACCACGGGGCGAAGGCGACGGGGAGCGCCGGCAAGCACAGCAGGGCCAGCAGGTTGGTGGGGCGCAGACGCACGCGGCAGAGGCTATCCACCGGTCGCGGCGGCGACAGGCGGTTCGTTCCGGGTTGCCTGCAGCGTCGCCGTCGGCATGATGCCCGGCCCCCATGTCCACCGGCCCGGCACCGAGCGAGAACCAGATCTACGCCGAGATCCGCGGCTTCGTCGCCCAGTGGTTTCGCGAGGGGCGTGAAGACGGGCTGGACCCGGACACGCCGCTGGTCACCTCGGGGATCATCGATTCTGCCGGTGTGGTCGAGGTGGTCGAGTTTCTCGAGCAGCGCTTCGGCGTGTTGCTCACCGACGCGGACATCTCGCTGCGAAATTGCAACACGCTGCTGGGGTTGACCGAGCTGGTCCAGAGCCGTCGCGGCGGCTGAGGGTTCTGGTGAGAGCAGGTCCGCGCCGGTCAGCGGCGTGAGCCTTGCCTCTCGAATCTGCAGCCGCAATCGCTACCTTCTTTCGACCCTTTCTTCCGCACAGATCCGGTGTCGAGCGTCCTTCTGCCCATCTTGGTGTTCACGGTGCCCGTGTTGGCGATCGTGTTCCTGGCGATGGGGGGGCGGCGCCTGTCGGGTTCGTGCGGCGGGCTGAGTGCCGACGGTTCGTGCTCTCGCTGCGGCAAGGCCGCAGGCGAGCCGGAGCCCGAGGCCTCGAACTGCAGGTCGAACTGAGTTGGCGTTCGACGTTGTCTGGTTCAACCCTGGCTGGCTCGATCGGCGTTGGCGCGCGTTTGCGTGCGCCGCGTTGGCGTTTTTTTTCATTCCGTGTCTTCTCGATGCGACCGCTCGGATGACGACTCACACGATTCGCAAAGGTTTCGACCTGCGCCTGGCCGGCGCTCCTGAACCCGTGCTCGCGGATGCCGCCGAACCGGCCTTCGTCAGCCTGCACACCGCGGAGTTCCCCGGCATCAAGCCCAAGGCGCTGGTCAAGGAGGGCGACCAGGTGGTCACCGGCCAGCCGCTGTTCCTCGACAAGCGCGATCGCGACATCGTCTGGTGTTCGCCGACGACCGGCACGGTGCGCACGCTCGAGTTCGGGGAACGACGGTTCCTGCGGCGGGTGGTGGTCGAGAACAGCCTCGCGGGTGGTGGGACCGAACGTTTCGCCGAGGTGATCAAGCCGGCCGGCGATCGCGCCGCGCTCGTCAAGGCGATCAAGAACGCGGGCCTGTGGCAGTTGTTCACGCAGCGGCCCGTCGGCCGCATGCCGATGACCGACAAGGAGCCGGTCGCGATCTTCGTCAACGGCATGGACAGCGCGCCGCTCGCCGCCGACCCGTGCTTTGCTGCGAAGGACCAGGCCGGCGAACTGCAGGCCGGCATCGACCTGCTCAAGAAGTTGACCAGCGGCAAGGTCTACCTGAGCCTGCGCGCCGCGGGCGACCACCAGAGCCACGTGCGCGCGCTGAACGGCGTCGAGACACACGACTTCGACGGCCCGCACCCGTCGGGTCTGGTCGGCACCCACATCAGCCGCATCCGCCCGCTCAAGCCGACCGAGATCGCCTATTCGCTGCGCCTCGCCGATGTCGCGCGGCTCGGTTCGTGGGCCAAGACCGGTCGGTATCCCGCCAAGACGGTGGTGGCGCTGTCGGGCAGCGCCGCGCCGAGTCGACGCTACCTGCGCGTGCGCCAGAGCGCCGCGCTGACCGCGCTGCTCGGCGACCAGCCGCTGCACGACGCGCGCATCATCGACGGCAACGTGCTGAACGGCACGGTGTTGCCGGCCGACGGCAGCCTCGGTCTGCGCTGCACGACCGTCACGGTGATCCCCGAGGGCGAAGGCCAACGCGACCTGTTCGGTTGGGCGCTGCCGCAGTTCGGCAAACTCAGCTTCCACCGCAGCGTGATGAGCTGGCTGATGCCCAAGAAGGAATACGTCGTCGACGCGCGCCTCAACGGCGGCCACCGGCCGATCGTCAACATCGGCGCGTGGGAGCGCGTGACGCCCCTCGACATCCACCCCGCGTACCTGGTGCGCGCGATCCAAGCCAACGACATCGAGGAGGCCATGAAGCTCGGTCTGCTCGAGGTCACCGAAGAGGACGTGGCGCTGTGCACGTTCGTCGATCCCTGCAAGATCGACGTCGGCAGCATCGTTCGTCAGGGCCTCGACCTGTTCGAGAAGGAGGGCTGAGCCCGTGCAGTTCCTACGCAATCTGATCGAGAAGCAGCGCCAGCTCTACCACGCCAAGGACGCCAGGTTCCACAAGGCCTGGCCGCTGTTCGACGCGTTCGAGACGTTCCTGTTCGCGCCCGAGCACCGGGCCGGCAAGCAGGGTGTGCACGTGCGCGACTACGTCGACCTCAAGCGGGTCATGAACACGGTCATCGTCGCGATGCTGCCGTGTCTGCTGTGGGCGATCTGGAACACCGGCGTGCAGCACTTCAAGGCGATCGAGGCCCTGAAGGTGGCCCACGATGCCTACACGCTCGGCTGGCTGCAGGCGATCCTCGGCGCGCCGACGCTCGGCGCGGTGACCGCGTTCGACAACATCGTCTTCGGACTGCAGCGCATGCTGCCGATCCTGATCGTCAGCTACGGCGTCGGTCTGGGCATCGAGATGGTGTTCTCGGTGGTGCGCAGCGAGGAGGTCAGCGAGGGTTACCTCGTCTCGGGCATGCTGATCGCGCTGATCGTGCCGGCTTCGATCCCGCTGTGGCAACTGGCCGTCGGCGTCGCGTTCGCGGTGGTGCTCGGCAAGGAAGTGTTCGGTGGCACGGGCATGAACATCTTCAACCCGGCGATGCTGGTGCGCGCGTTCCTGTTCTTCTCGTTCGCCGCGCAGATGTCGGGTGACTCGGTCTGGGTGGCGGGCAACAACCCCAGCCACCTGATCGACGGTTACAGCGCGCCGACGGCGCTCGCGATCGTCAAGCCCACCGCGGTGACCGACGCGTCGGCGACCCTGGCCGAGACGTTCTCGCGCGCCGACCTGTTCTTCGGCAACATCCCCGGCAGCGCCGGCGAGATGAGCAAGCTCGCGGTCCTGCTGGGTGCGTTCTGGTTGATCTTCACGGGCGTCGGCAGCTGGCGCGTGATGTTGGCCGGAGTGATCGGCCTGTTGGGCACGGGCTTCGTGATGCAGGCGATCCTGCCGGCGAGCCTGGGCGGCCCGCTGACGCTCGCGCCGTTCGATCACCTGCTGATCGGCGGGTTCCTGTTCGGCGTCGTGTTCATGGCGACCGACCCGGTGTCGAGCCCCGAGACCAACACCGGCAAGTGGATCTACGGCTTCTTGATCGGCTTCGTCACGTGGCTGGTGCGCGCGATCAACCCTGCGTATCCCGAAGGCACGATGTTGTCGATCCTGCTGCTCAACGCGTTCGCGCCGACGATCGATCACTTCGTCGTCGCCGCCAACATCAAGCGGAGGCTCGCTCGCTCATGAACCTCAACAGCAACGGTTACGTGCTCGCCTTCTCGATCGGCATGTGTGTCGTGGTGAGCGCCGTGTTGGCGTCCATCTACACCGCGCTCAAGCCGACCCAGGATGCCGCGGCCGAGTTCGATCGGCAGAAGAACGTCATGATCGCCGCCGGCCTGTGCACACCGACCGACACGCGGTCGCGCAAGGAGCTCGAGGAGCTCTACGCGCAGCGCGTGCGCGAGGCGATCGTCGACACCGAGACCGGCAAGGCCGTCGCCGCGGACGAGCTCACGCGGCTGCTCGAGGGCAAGGCCGGCGGTACGTTGGCCGAGCAGGCCGACCGGCTCAACAAGGCCGCGAAGAAGGTGGCCGTCGACGCGAAGAAGTCCCTGGCCGAGGTCCGAAAGGCGGAGTCGCGCTACCGCGTAGCCGCGACGACCGTGCAGGACGGCAAGGTGGAGAGTTACGTGCTGCCGATCTCGGGCAAGGGCCTGTGGAGCACGCTCTACGGCTACCTCGCCCTCGAGGCGGACAAGAACACCGTGCGCGGCATCACCTTCTACAAACACGGTGAGACGCCGGGACTCGGCGGCGAGGTCGAGAACACCGAATGGACCGCGCAATGGCACGGCAAGACGATCCGCGACGAGGCCGGCAAGCTGACCTCGGTCACGGTGAAGAAGGGCAAGGTCGACCCGGCGGTCGCGCGCGAGAAGGCGCACTACGTCGACGGGCTGTCGGGCGCGACCATCACGAGCAACGGCGTGACGAAGTTCGTGGCGGCGGATCTGGCCGCGTTCTCCGGTTACCTGAGCAACAACTGAGGACCACATGACGACCACCGCAACTCCGCCCGTCGCCAAGTCGCTGCTGGGCAAGGAAGAGAAGAAGGCCGTTCTCGACCCGCTCTGGGACAACAACCCGATCGCGCTGCAGGTGCTCGGCATCTGCTCGGCGCTGGCCGTGACGACGCGCCTGGACAAGGCGATCGTGATGGGCATCGGGGTGACGTTCGTGACCGCGATGGCGAACGTGATCATCTCGCTGCTGCGCAACTTCATCCCGAGCAAGATCCGCATCATCGTGCAGCTGGTCGTGGTGTCGGGCGTGGTGATCGTGTTCGACCAGATCCTGCGCGCCTACATGTTCGACCTCAGCAAGCAGCTGTCGGTGTTCGTGGGCCTCATCATCACCAACTGCATCGTGATGGGGCGCCTCGAGGCCTACGCGATGCAGAACCCGCCGTGGCGCAGCTTCCTCGACGGCATCGGCAACGGTCTGGGTTACGCCTGGATCCTGGTGGTCGTCGGCGCGGTGCGCGAGATCCTCGGTGCAGGCAAGCTGCTGGGCTACCAGCTCGTGCCGCAGGCGTTCTACGACGCCGGTTACGTCAACAACGGCCTCATGGTGCTCGCACCGGGCGCGTTCATCCTGCTCGGGGTGATCGTCTGGGTGCAGCGCTCGATCTCGGGCTACACGGAGAAGTGAGGAGGAACCACCGATGATCCTGACCCTGCTCGCCGACGATCCTTCGATCCTCGCCAAGTACTTCCAGATCGCGATGCGCTCGATGTTCGTCGAGAACATCCTGCTCGCGTTCTTCCTGGGCATGTGCAGCTACCTCGCGGTCAGCAAGCGCGTCGACAGCTCGCTCGGCCTCGGCGTCGCCGTCGTGTTCGTGCTCGGCATCACGGTGCCGATCAACTGGGTCGTGCAGCACTACGTGCTCGACCCGGGCGCCCTCGACTGGGCCGGCATCCCCGACAGCGACCTCAGCTACCTGCAGTTCCTGACCTTCATCGCCTCGATCGCGACCGCGGTGCAGATCGTCGAGATGGCGGTCGACAAGTTCAGCCCCAAGCTCTACGCCGCCCTGGGCATCTTCCTGCCGCTGATCGCCGTCAACTGCGCGATCCTCGGTGCGTCGTTGTTCATGGTCGAACGCAAGTACGCGTTCGGCGAGGCGGTGGTGTTCGGCTTCGGCTCGGGCCTCGGCTGGATGCTCGCGATCGTCAGCATGGCGGCGATCCGCTGGCGTCTGCGCACGGCGCACATCCCGGGGCCGCTCAAGGGCCTGGGCATCACGTTCATCACCACGGGTCTGGTCGCGATGGCGTTCATGACCTTCGGCGGCATCCAGTTCGAATAGGCAGAGCTTTCAGGACCGACGATGGAAATCCTCACCGGTGTGTTGGCCCTCACGGGAGTCATCGTGCTCCTCGTGCTGGTGCTGATGTTCTGCGAGAAGAAGCTCGTCACGAAGGGGCAGGTCAAGCTGCTCATCAACGACGATCCGAGCAAGTCGCCCGAGGTCGCCGTCGGCAGCAACCTGCTGATGGCGCTGAGCCAGCAGAAGATCTTCCTGCCGTCGGCGTGCGGCGGGAAGGGCTCGTGCGCGATGTGCAAGTGCCAGGTGTTCGAGGGCGGCGGTGACATCCTGCCGTCCGAGATGACGCACATCACCCGCAGCGAAGCCAAGGAGCACTGGCGGCTGTCGTGCCAGGTCAAGGTGCGCGGGCCGATGAAGGTCAGGGTGCCCGACGAGATCTTCGGCATCCGCAAGTGGGAATGCACCGTGCGCAGCAACCGCAACGTCGCGACGTTCATCAAGGAACTCGCGGTCGATCTGCCGGCCGGCGAGGTGATCCACTTCGAATCCGGCGGTTACATCCAGATCGACGTGCCCGAGTATCACGGCCTGAAGTTCTCGGACTTCGACGTCGAGCCGCAGTTCCGCGGCGACTGGGACAAGTTCAAGCTCTGGGACCTCGTCGCCAACAACCCGGCGCCGTGTTTCCGCGCCTACTCGATGGCCAACCACCCGGCCGAAGGCAACATGGTGATGCTCAACATCCGCATCGCCACGCCGCCGCCGCGCCAGATGAACCTGCCGCCGGGCATCTGCTCGTCGTACGTGTTCTCGCTCAAGAAGGGCGACAAGATCACGATCTCGGGCCCGTACGGCGAGTTCCACATCAAGAAGACCAACCGCGAGATGATCTACATCGGCGGTGGTGCGGGCATGGCGCCGTTGCGCAGCCACATCTTCCACCTGTTCCACACCGAGAAGACGACCCGCAAGGTCAGCTACTGGTACGGCGCGCGCAGCAAGCGGGAGATGTTCTACACGGAGGAGTTCGAGGCGATCGAACGCGACTTCCCGAACTTCAAGTACCACGTCGCACTGTCCGAGCCGCAGCCCGAGGACAACTGGAAGGGCTTCGTGGGCTTCATCCACCAGGTCGTGTTCGACAACTACCTGAAGAACCACGACAACGTCGACGAGATCGAGTTCTACCTCTGCGGACCGCCGATGATGAACAGCGCCGTGCAGAAGATGCTCGGCGACCTCGGCGTCGAGAAGGAGATGATCGCGTTCGATGATTTCGGCGGCTGAGCTGGCGCGGAGCGCCAGCGTCAGACGCCGAAAGCATCGAACGCCTTTCTCCGCCTGCGCTGCGGTGGCCGGCGGCGGGCGAGTGGGGGCATCCGCGCCGCGACGCGCAGGCGGGGGGCGCGCCCCAGGGGCGCGCGGGACGCACGAGGCAACCGCGGGGAGGGCCTGGCGGCTGGCGCTGCGCGCCAGCGCCAGCAGAGAGGCGTCAGGCGCTGCGCGCCTGACGTCGGAACCGGTGGGTTCCTTGCTCTCCTCTTCTCTTCTCTTCTCTTCTCTTCTCTTCTCTTCTCTTCTCTTCTCTCCGTTCTGCTCTGCTCTGTTCCCTTCCTTACTCTTCTCTTCTGTCTGCTGCTGCTGCTGCTGAGCTACTTGTTCGGAACGGTGACGCGGGCTTTGGCTCGTTCGGTGCCAAGGCGCGCGGCGAGTAGTTGCACGTCGAAGTGCAGGTCGGGGCGGGAAGGGTGGCGGGCGCTGGCGGCGACCATGCCGCCGCAGAGGGCGTAGGGGCGGGAGGCGTCGGTGGCCAGGATGTCGGCGAGCAGGGCCGGGGTGCCGTTGACCTCGACGCGCATCGGCGCGATGAAGGCGCGGCTGGTGGTGGGCATGCCGGGAGGCAAGTCGGTGGTGGGCTGGCTCTGTTCGAGCGCGGTGACGAGGGAGGCGCTGACGCCGAAGCTCGACACGACGGACCAGATGCTCGGCTTCTCGATGACCTGCCAGAAGTAGTCGGCGAGCACGTTGTCCTCCTGCACGATGGTTAGCAGGGCGACGAGTGCGAGGGTGCTGCGCACCATGGCGTCGACGTGCTGTTCCTGCTGTTCACGCGGCATCGGGTTGGCTTCGGGGTCGGTGCCGGCGTAGAGCGTGGTGGCCGCGTCGATGCCGGGCAGCAGGCCCGCGCCGAGCAGGTCCGCCGGCAGCTGCACGAGGCTGTTGCCGAGCTGCTTGCCCTGTTCGTCGTGCACACGCACGACCACGGGCAACATGCGCGAGGAAACGCGCTTCTCCCTCTTCTCGCCCAGGACGGTGGTCGTGTAGGTCCAGCTGCGGTCGTTCCAGAGCTTGATTTCGGTCGGCTGGTCGTCACCGAGGCGTGTCGACATCACGTCGCCGATCAGCACCTGCAGGTGCAGCAGCCAGCGATGCACGGTCTCACCCTTGCGCAGCTGCAGCGCGAACAGCAGACGGTCCTGCTGCAGCCACTCGCCGTCCGCGGTGGGCGCGTCGAAACCCTCGAGCAGTCGGCCGGCCCCCGGGAAGTCGGCGGCCTGCAGGTGTTGCCAGACGCCGCCGGCCGGCTTGATCGGCAGGTCGGGGGCGAGGCCGCAGCCGGTCAACGCGCAGGCGGCGAACAGGCAGGCGGCAACGGATCGAGGCGGCAGGTTCATCGGGTCGTGTCGTGGGCGGAGCCGCCATCTTGCCGCAGCAGCCACACCAGCGAGAGGACCATGGCAAGATGCAGGAGCGCGCCCGTGTCGAAGGCGCGCCACAGCATCTCGCCGATCAGCTTCTTCTGCCTCAGGGTCATGGCGAACAGCGCCGCGCCCGCGGCGCACCACCACAGGGCGTCGCGCCGGTCGCGCGGGCCGCGGCAGAACAGCGCGAACGCCAGCAGCGTGCCGGCCAGGTGGTAGACGCGCGTCAGCGGCGAGAAGAAGGCCATGCCCAGTTCGACGGCGGCGGCCTGCAGGGCCACGCGCTGACCGACCGGGTGGCGACGTGCCTTCCAGAACCACGTCAGCAGCAGGCCGCCGAGCACCGCCGACCACGCCAGCCGCACGCCGAGCAGCGTGCCGTCGCCGACGTCGAACAGGTTGACCGTGTGACCGCTCTTGTCGGTCGGTCGCGGCTGCAGCAGGTAGTCGAGCGTGCCGCGAATGCTCGGGCCGGCGCCGGTGTGGGCGTAGGTGACCTCTTCGCCGGCGAAGCCCACCGCGTGGAAACGCACCAGTTCGTCGAGGTGGCGCACGTGTTCGCCGGTGCCGCAGTAGGGCCACGGCAGCACCAGCACCAGGGCCAGCGTCGTCAGCAGCATCGCCGCGGCCGCGCGCCAACGGCCCATCACCGGCAGCGCCAGCAGGAACAGCAGCGGCGTCAGCTTGATGGCGGCGGCGAGTCCGAGCCAGGCACCGGCGCGCCGGTCGCGGCCGCCTTGCAGGTCGGTGACCGCCACGGCGAGCAACGCGCCGACGACGAGGTGCAGCTGGCCGTGCGTGAGGTTCTGCGCGATGCAGCGCTGGAACAGCACGCCGAACGCCAACCACTGCCATGGCGAGAGGCCGCCGAACGGCACCAGCGCGCGCGCCGTGGCCCGGAGCAGCACCACCGTGCACCAGCCGAGCAGTGCGCACCACGACCAGCGCAGCACCGCGTCGCTGCAGACCGTCTGCAGCAACGCGAACGGCAGCGCGACGACGTGTGGATAGGGGAACGGGTCGGAGGTCGACCGTTCGCGATACAGCTGCATGCCGCCGGCGCGCAGTTCGTGGCCCGCGTCGAGGTAGATGCCGAGGTCGCCGTAGCCGCCGATCAGGTTCTTGGCGGCCAGCCCGAACGCCACCAGGCCACACAGCCAGGGCAGCAGACGATGCAGCCGCGGATCGTGCAGCAGGGTCCGGATCGGCATTGCGGGAGGTCTACCCTGTCGGGCGCGCGGATACGATGCCGCGCCGATGTCCGCCTGCCGTTGGTTCGTTCTCGCTGCGCTGTGCCTGCCCGGGTGCCAGGCCCCCTCGCCGCCGGTGCAGGTCTTCTCCGGACCGACGATGGGGTCCAGCTACGAGATCAAGTACGTCGGCGCGCGGCCGGTGTCCGCAGTGCGCGCCGTCGTCGAGGCGGAACTGGCGGCGTTCGATCTGGCGTTCAGCAACTGGCGACCGGACTCCGAGATCGCGAAGTGCAACCGCCACGCCAGCACCGCGCCGTTCGCGGTCAGTGCGCGGTTCGCGGCCGTGCTGCAGTTGGCGCTCGACATCGCCGCGGCGACCGGCGGCGCCTACGACCCGACCGTCAAGCCGCTCAGCGATCTGTATCGCCGCGCCAAGCAGGACCCCGGCGCGCTGCCCGACGCGGCGGCCCTCGATGCCGCGCGTGCCAGGGTCGACTTTCGCGCCGTGACCGTTCGCGACGGCGCCGTCGTCAAACAACGCCCCGACGTCGAACTCGACCTCGACGGCATCGTCGCCGGCGCGGTGGCCGACAGCATCGCCGGGAGGTTGACCGAGCTCGGCATCACCTCGTTCTTCCTGCAGATCACCGGCGAGATCCTCGCGCGCGGCGAGAAGGCCCCCGGGGTGCCGTGGGTGGTCGGCGTCGTCGATCCGTCTTCGGACCTCGTCGGCGGTGACCTGCCGCTGATCAGCCTGCCGCTCGTCGATCGATCGTTGTGCACCAGCGGCGACTACCGCAACGCGATCGCGGTGGCTGGCCACCACATGCACCACGTGTTCGACCCGCGCACGGGCCGCAGCACCGACAACGGCGTGGTCAGCGCCTCGGTGCTCGCCGACTCCGCGGCCGTCGCCGACGCGCTCGGCACGGCGCTGATGGTGCTCGGGCCGGACCAGGCCCGGTCGGTCCAGCCGCAGCTGCAGCGGTTCGGCCCGCTCGGCCTGCTGCTGTTGCGCGCCGATGGCGACGGCGGCTGGCTTGAAGATCGCGTCGGCTGGCCCGAGTGAGCCGCCCGCTGTCGCGTTCGCCCGCGAAAAAAAGCGGGCCTCGGTGAGGCACCACCCCACACCGAGGCCCATCCCTGCCACTGGGCCCATGCCCAGGCGTTTCTTTCCACCGGCCGCCCTTGAGCAGGTTTCGTGCCGTTTCGGGGTGCTGGTGGCGATTTTTCGCCAGCGTGCTCAGGTTGCTTATTTGTAGCGACTTACGATGTTGTCCCGCCGCGGTATCGGGGCGCGCAACACGCTCCGGCCGGGCCCCGTCGGCGAGCCGTGTCGGGGCGCCGTCGGACCGTCGAAAGGCCGTCACCCGCCCGTCGTGCCGGCTGATTCCCGGCGTCACTCCGCGGTCTTGGCCCGGTTCCAGGCGGCGTCCAGCTCCGCCAGCGTGCGGCCCTGCAACTGGTGGTCGAACTGCCGCTCGACGCTGGCGAAGCGGCGTTGGAACTTGTCCGCCGTTCCGGCCAGCGCCATTTCGGGGTTGGCGCCGAGGTGACGGGCCAGGTTGCAGAGGCTGAACAGCACGTCGCCGAGTTCGTCGACGATCGCGGCCCGGTCGCCGCCCGCGATCGCAGCGTCGAGTTCGCCCAGTTCCTCGTCGAGCTTGGCGCGCGGCCCCTGCCGATCGGGCCAGTCGAAGCCGACGCGCGCCGCCTTCTCGCCGAGACGGAACGCGCGCAGCAGCGCCGGCAGGGTCGCCGGCACGCCGTCGAGCACGCCCTTGGCCCCGTCCTGCGTTTGCCGCTCGGCCTGCTTGATGCGTTCCCAGTTTCGATACGCCATCTCGGCGCCGTCGGCACGGGCGTCGCCGAACACGTGCGGATGGCGCCGCACGAGTTTGGCGGCCGCGGCCCCGGCGATGCCGTCGGCGTCGAAGGCACCCGTTTCCTTTGCCATCTGGGCGATCATGGTGACGTTGACGAGCACGTCGCCGAGTTCCTCGGCCGCCGCAACGTCGCCGCGGCGCAGCGCGTCGGCGGCTTCGTAGGCTTCCTCGATCAGGTGCGGGGCCATGCTGGCCATGGTCTGCTCCCGATCCCAGGGGCAGCCGTCGGGCGCACGCAGGCGCGCGACGGTCTGCAGCAGCTCGGCGAAGCCCGGCAGCGGCGTGGGGGCGTCGGTCATGCCCCTGAGGCTACGCGGCGCGCGGCAGGAACCCAGCCCGCAAGGCAACCGGTCGTGACCGGCGCAGTTCTCGCCCTCCGCGGCTCGCGCCGGTCCGCTCTGGCCTTTGCACGTGCGACGGCGGCGACGTTCCGTAACGTGGTGCCCCTCTTCTGCGGTCGGCTTGCCCGGCCCTCGCTGACCACCTACTACCTGCCATGGCTATCGAACTCCCCCCGTTGCCCTACGCGCTCGACGCGTTGGCTCCCCACATCAACTCCCAGACCCTGTCGATCCACCACGGCAAGCACCACCAGGCCTACGTGACGAACGGCAACAAGCTGATCGAAGGCACCGAGTATGCCTCGATGGCGTTGGTCGACATCGTCAAGGCGACCGCGGGCAAGGCCGACAAGGCCGGCATCTTCAACAACGCCGCGCAGGTCTGGAACCACACCTTCTACTGGCACTCGATGAAGCCGGGTGGCGGCGGCAAGCCGACCGGCGCGATCGCCGCGAAGATCGACGCGGACCTCGGCGGCTACGACAAGTTCGTCGAGCTGTTCAGCCAGGCCGGCGCGACGCAGTTCGGCAGCGGCTGGGCCTGGCTGGTGCTCGAGAACGGCAAACTCGCCGTCAAGAAGACGCCCAACGCCGAGACGCCGCTGACGGCCGCCGGCAACACGCCGCTGCTGACGATGGACGTCTGGGAGCACGCCTACTACCTCGACTTCCAGAACCGCCGCCCCGACTACATCAAGACGTTCCTCGGGCACCTGGTGAACTGGGACTTCGCCAACGCCAACCTAGCCAAGGCCTGAGCCGCGAGCCCCGAGCCGAGAGCCCCGATTGACGTCCCACCGTCGCCGCAAGCAGAAGGCCCGTTCGCAGGGCCTCACCGAAGCCGAACTGCAGCTCTGTGAGTTGCTCGGTGAGGTGCTCGAGCTGCTGCGGTGGGGCCAGGTGCTCGGTTACAGCAACCAGTACCTGCTGCACGAGAAGCTCGAGGTGTCGCCCGAAGAACGACAACGTGTGATGCGTGCCGCCGCGGCGGCCGTCGAGCAGGATCGGCGTTTCCAGGACTGGGGGCGGCGCCTCGGCGAGATCCAGGACACCCTGCAACAGATCCAGACGCGCATGCTCGGCAGCGCCGCGGAGGCGGCGGATGGGGCATCCTGAACCTTCCCGGCCAAAGCTCAGCGGTTGCGTGATCAGCTACCGGGAGGCGGACCGCATCGCCGACTGTGTGCGTTCGCTCGACTTCTGCGACGAGGTGCTGGTGGTCGACAGCGGCAGCGACGACGGCACCCGCGAGATCGCCGCGGCGCTCGGCGCCAGGGTGGTCGTCAACACGCCGTTCCCGGGGCACCGCGAGCAGAAGCAGTTCGCGATCGAGCAGGCGGCGCACGATTGGGTGTTCTGCCTGGACGCCGACGAGCGGGTCACGCCCGAGCTGCAGCAAGAACTCGCGGCGCTGCGTGAGCGCGGCCTGTCGGCCGACGCCTACGAGATGCCGCGGCGCAACCACTACCTGGGCCGCATCGTGCGCCGCGGGCTCTACTGGCCCGATCGCAAGATCCGGTTGTTCGACCGGCGACGGGCGCGGTGGGGCGGCGTCAACCCGCACGATCGTGTCGAGCCGTTCGCCGGCGCGGTGGTGTCGCCGCTGCAGGCGCCGATCGAACACCTCAGTTATCGCGACTTCCGGCACCACCTGCGCACCATCGATTCGTTCACGGCGATCGCCGCGGCGGCGCTGGCTCATGCCGGCCGGCGCACCAATCCGTTCGATCTGCTGGTGCGGCCGCCGGCGGTGTTCTGCAAGAGCCTGTTGCTCAAACGCGGCTTTCTCGACGGCTGGCGGGGTCTGCTGATCGCGACCATGGCCGCGTACACGGACTGGATGAAGTACTGGCGACTGCTGTGGTTGCCGCGGGGGAACGGATGACCGCCAACGGCCTCGACGGCGCCCGGATCCTGCATCTGTTCGCCAACTACAAGTGGACCGGGCCCGCGGACCCGGCGATCCGCGCGGCGGCGCGACTGCGGGACCTCGGTCTGGACGTGACCTTCACCAGGGCCGGGTTCGTGCACCCGGGCGGTCAGCACCACATCGCCGAACAACTCGAACGTTGGCGCTTGCCGGCGCTCGATGGGCTCGAGCTGCGGAAACACTTCCGCGTCGCGTCGCTGCTGCGCGACGTGCGCGCCTTGCGGCGCATCCTGGCGCAACGACGCTTCGACGTGCTGCACTGTCATCTGCCCGCCGACCACCTGCTGGCGACGATCGTCTGCCGGCGGCTGCCGTCGCCGCCCAAGGTCGTGCGCACGCTCTACGAACCGGTGCCGCCGCCGCGCGGTTGGCGCGAGCGGTACGCGTTCGCGCGCACCGCGGCGGTGCTGGCGCCGACCGCCAGCTGCCGGTCGGGCGTGATCGAGCGGTTCGGGCTGCGACCCGAGCAGGTGTTGCTGCAGGAGCCGGTGACCGAGCCGCGCGAACGGATCGGCGACGATCTGCGCGGGCGCTGGGGGCTGGGGCCGCAGCATCGCCTGGTCGGCATCACCGCGCGCATCCAGCCGCACCGCCGTTTCGAGCTGCTGTGGTCGATCGCCCGCCGCGTCGTCGACGCGATGCCGCAGGCGCGCTTCGTGCTGCTAGGCCGCGGCAACGCCGAGGACACCGCGCAGCTGGTGACGGCACCGATCGCGCGCCTGGGCCTGGTGGACCACGTGGTGCTGCCCGGCTACCAGCGCGAACCCGACTACTCGGCGGCGCTGCGTTCGCTCGACGCGTTCCTGTTCCTGGTGCCCGGCAGCGACGGCACCTGCCGCGCCGTTTGCGAGGCGATGGCGTTCGGCCTGCCGGTGGTGGCGACGCAGCGCGGCATCCTGCCCGAGCTGCTCGCCGAGCGCCGCGCCGGCGAGACGCCCGGCGTCGCCTGCGTCGAGGACGAGGAAGTGATGGCGGCGGCGTTGTTGCGCCTGCTCGGCGACGACCGACTGCGGCGCGCCTGGGGACACGCCGCGCTGCAGCGCGCCAGTCTCGACATGGACCCGGTGCGCGCGGCGTTGCGCACGCGCGACCTCTATGCCCAACTGCTCGCGAACGGTGGGTCGGAACGGTGACGTCCTCCGCAGGTGAAGTGGCGGCGAGCGATGCGGCGGCGGTGGCGCGTTGGTGGTCGCACTTCGCCAGACACGGCGAGGTTCCCGGCGAGCTGCTGTTGGTGCAGCGCCGCCTGATTCGCGCCGTCTACAAGTCCCTGCTGCCGTCGGGGGAGGTGTTCGTCAAGGTGATGACGTTCCCGCGCGCCAAGGACCGTCTGCGTTATTGCCATCGCGCATTGCCGGCCCGACACGAGGCGCGAATGCTCGCAGCGGTGCACGCGGCACGTATCGCCTGCCCGCAGGTGCTGGCCGTACGCACGCAACGGCGTTGGGGGCTGCCGAGCCGGTCGATGTTGGTGTTGCGCGCCCTGCCCGTGGCCAGACCGGCCGACGCGGCCAGCGACTTCGTGGCCGCGGCGCGGCTGACGCGCCGGTTGCTCGACGCCGGCATCGAACATCGCGACCTGCACTTCGCCAACTTCGTGATGTTGACCGACGGCGAACTGGCTGTGCTGGACCTGCAGTCGGCCAGCCGGCACGCCGCGGCGCTGACGGCGGCGCGCTGGCGCGTCGCCGCCGCGGCCCGGCTGTGGCAGGGCAGCGGGGTCGACGATGGCGCGGCGGCCGCGGCGCTGCTGGCGGGAGGCCTGCTGCACGATCAGGCCGAGGTCGAGGCGGCGCGGCAGCGCGGCGTGCAACAACAACGACAATTCGATCGCGGCCGGGTGTTGCGTTGCCTGCACGAATCGACCCAGTTCACGCGCCGTTTCGGCCTGCGCGGCGTCGAGCATCGTCGGCGCGGGCCGCTGCCGCCGGGGAGCTGGTGGCGCGGTGGCCCCGAGCTCCACGAGGCGTGGTTGGGGCAGCGCGCCCTCGAGGTGTTCGAGGGCCGCCAACCAGTGTTTGTGGCGCTGATCCGCAACTGGTGGTGGTTCGGCGGCGGTTGTTCCTTGTATGTTCCCGGGCCGTGCGAGCATCGCAAAGCAGCAGAACTGGCAGAGGCGCGGAACGGTCTGATGCGCCACGGCTGGCTGCTCCAACCAGGGGGTACGAAGGCGCATGGGGACGGGCGAACCAAGGGGAGTGAATCCTCCTGACGACGGCAGCCGGTCTGCACCGCGCGAGCCGCAGTCGGTGGAGTTCGACGGTTTCGCGGACACGCGCGACGACGATCGGCGTGTTGAGCCGGACGTGGTGCTGCCCAGCGCGGAATCACCCCGGGCGGAATTGCCCAGGGTGGCTTTGCCCGGTTCGGAGTCGACCGCCGGACGACCGACCGGGCCGGTGCGGCGGGTGATGTTCTTCGGCAAGAGCATGTCGCGCACGTGCTGCACGGGTGCTCTGGTCGATGCCTGGCGCGAGCACGGCGTCGACGTGCGCTGGCGCAACATGGCGACGATGCGGCGCTGGTTCGGCTCGAACCTGGCGCTGAAGCTGGCGCGTGCGGAGTTCCGCCGGTTCAAGCCGGATGTCGTGTTCGTGTTCTTCCGTGACCTGCCGGCCGTGCTCGCCGAGGAGTTCCGCCGCGACGCGCGGCTGGTGATCTGGTGTGAGGAGGCTCTCGAGTCGCTCGATGGTTCGATCGTCGACTACTTCGCCTTGGCCGACATGGTCTGCATGAGCAACCCGGCGCGCTTCGCCTGGCTGCGTGAGCGCGGCCTGGACAACATGGTGTTCCTGATGAGCGGATTCTCCGCTCGTTACCACCATCCGGCTCCGCCGCAGCAGAAGCGCCGCGACGTCGCGTTCATCGGCGGACCGGGCCGCAAGGGTCAGCGCGCGTCGTTCCTGGCCGAGGTCGCCAGGCATTTCGACACCGAGGTCTTCGGGCTGCATTGGGATCGCTGGCCACACCTGCACGGCGATCTGCGCGTGCGTGGGCCGGTCGATCCGCGCGGCTACGCCAGCGTCTGCGCCACGTCGCGCATCGTGCTGGGGGTCAACGAGGTCAACGACGACATCTACTACTTCAGCAACCGCACCTTCCTGACGTTGGCCTGCGGCGGGTTCCATCTGACCCACTACGTGCCCAAACTCGAGCGCGTGTTCGGGGACGGTCAGCACCTCGCGTGGTACAGCGACGAGGAAGACGCCCTGGTCAAGATCGGTGACTGGCTGCGGCGCGACGACGACCGTGCCCGGGTCGCTGCCGAGGGCCACGACCTGGTGATGAGGCACCACCGCTACTACTACCGCGTGGCGCGCATCCTGCACTGGCTGCAGGCGGGACTGCCGAAGTCGTTCGACGAGTCGCAGGTGGCGACACCGACGACGCCGGTGCGCGTGGTGCCGCGCTGACCCTTCGCTGGCAGCGTGATCCTCCGGTACGCATCAGCGGCCGTCACGCGCCGGGCGCATGACGGCCGCTGGTGGCTGTCGGCGACATCGCGACGGGCCGCAGCCCGTCGTGATGCACCCGACTCACAGGTTGCCGAGGAACAGCGCCATGCCGTTCGAGGCGATCGCGCCGAGCTGGGTCAGGCCTGCGGCCGGCGCGAACACCACCGACTGCGCTTCGATCTGCCAGCCGATGTAGTTGGGGACCGTGAACGCCAGCGAGTTGCTGGTGCTGGCACCGGGCAGGAACAGCAGCGTGGCCGCGCCTTCGTTGTATTGGCGGCAGCCGCTCATGCCGATGCCACTCAGGTCGAGGCCGGGGTTGAACTGGTTGAAGCCCAGCAGCACGGCGCCGAACGGGGTGCCGGCCGGGATGTTGGTGGTGAGCAGGTTGATCGACGTGGTCACCAGCGGCCGCGCCGAGGCGTTCTGGGCGAGCGCGGCCATGTCGGTGCTGGTCAGCACGATCGTGTTCGGCACGGTGGCGCTCAGGTCGATGTTGCCCGGATCGAGCGACGCGCCGCTCGGCGAGAAGCCGACGATCCAACCGTCGCCGCCGGCCCAGCCACTGATGCTGACCGTGTCGAGGCTGCCGAACACGAAGTCGACGTGGCCGGTGGCCAGCTCGAACTGCAGTTGGAAAGTACTGGGCGTCGTGCCCGCTGAGGTACCCACGTAGCCGACGACGTTGAGCCACGTCACGTAGGCGACGCCGCCGACTTCTTCGAACCAGACGTCACCGCCACCGGTCGGGCCCGGGATCAGGTCGCGCCAGACGGCCCAGGTCGCGTTCGCCCAGTTCAGGAACTCGCCCGGAGTCGGGGTGTAGTCGAAGACCGCGGCATTGCTGGCGGTCGAGATGTGGCCGTTCGAGCAGACGTTCAACGACGGGGTCGAGCCGCCCGGGTAGGCGAGCGGGACCGAGAGGTTGACGGTCGTCTCCGCGTCGTCGCCGAGCCCGAGATTCGTGGCGGTCGCCGAGGGCGCGAGGAACGCGTTGGTGCCCGGCAGCACGATGTAGCCGGTGCCGGTGTTCAGCATGCGGAACGCGGTGTTCGAGAGGTCGATCGACGGGGTGCTCGCAAAACGCTCGTAGAACGAGCCGTATTGGGCGACGCAGCCGGTGCCGTAGAGGGTCTTGTTGGCGACGGTGCCCGAGCCGGAGACGACGTAGCCGATCGAGCAGTTGACCACGCGGGGGTCGCAGCAGATCGCCGTGCCCAGTCCGCCGCCGGCGCTGGCGCCCGCGAACAGGCTCAGCTCGGCGGTGCTGTAGGTCTGGTTCGTGCCCGAGCCCGGCATCCCGACGGTGCCGTCGCCGTTGGTGTAAGCCGGTGCGACGTTGTTGTGCACCAGGGCGATGCCGTAGTTACCAGGTGCCAGCGTGAACGCCGACAGCGCAACGGTCGACGGCGTGTCCATGACGTTGGCCGTGACCGCACCAGAACCACCCAGCGTCCACACACCGGCATTGGTGTCGTTGCCGACGTAGGTGTTGGGGGTCCAGTACATGTCGACCGTGCCGGAGACGCTGCCGGTGTAGAGGTTCACGTCCAGCGACGTGAACTGCAGGGGCGCGTTGACCGTGATGTTGAATTACATCGTCCAGCCATTGCCGCCGCCGTTGTTCGCGGCGAACAACGTGTTGAGGGGAGACTGGGCGATCGAGACCGTCGTCAGCGCAGCGGTGGCTGCGAGTGCATACAGAAGACGCATGGAGATCCGGGGGTGGGGAGAGCAGGGTGGTGACATGCCACCATGGGGGCGGCGAAGGCTATCACGCCGCCGAGGAAGGATTCCTCGGGCCGTTCGACGCCGGCCGTCAGCTGCCGTGTTCCGTGGGGTCGGTCAGGAGTCTGGCCGCCTGCGCCGCAGCGCTGTCGACCGCATCGCGAATGGGACCGACGATCGTCACGTGGCCGAGCTTGCGCCCCGCGCGCGGCGCCTTGCCGTAGTCGTGCAGGTGCACGCCAGCGATCTGCAGCAACGAACTGCGCGTTGGCATCGCACCGATCACGTTCCGCATCGTCGCGTGACCGCCGCCCGCCATCGCGGTGCTGCCCAGGGGCAGGCCGAGCACCGCGCGCAGATGGTTCTCGAACTGAGAACAAACCGAACCCTCGATGGTCCAGTGCCCCGAGTTGTGCACGCGCGGCGCCATCTCGTTGGCGAGCAGGCGGTCCTCGACGAGGAACAGTTCGACGGCCAGCACGCCGACGTAGTCGAGGTGGGTCAGCAGGCGCGTGACGAACCGCTCCGCGGCTTGTTGCACGGCGTCCGGCACGTCGGGCGCCGGCGCGCGGCTGCGGCGCAGGATGCCGCCGTCGTGCACGTTCTCGACCAACGGGTAGGTCGCGACCTCGCCGTTGCGGCCGCGCACGGCCAGCACCGACAGCTCGCGATCGAACGGCACGAAACCTTCGACGATCAAGCCGCCCTGGCCGGGTTGATGCAGTCCGGTGAACGCCGCGGCGACCGCGTCGTCGCCGTCGCCAGCGCGCAGCCGATACTGGCCCTTGCCGTCGTAGCCCAGGCGCCGCGTCTTGACGATGCACGGTTGGCCGACCGCGGCGACCGCGGCGCGCAGCTCGTCGAGGCTGTCCGCGGGCGCGAACTTCGGCACGGCGAAGCCGAGCTCGGCGAACAGGGTCTTCTCGGCGAGCCGGTCCTGGCCGACCGCCAGAGCGCGCGGCGTCGGTGCGACCGGCACGTGTTGCAGCAGCCACTCGGTGGCGGCGGCCGGCACGTTCTCGAACTCGAAGGTGACGGCGTCGACGCCGTCGGCGAGTCGCGCCAGCATCGCGGGGTCGTCGTAGGCGCCGACGAGCAGTTCGCCGCAGTGGCCGGCGACCGCGTCGGGGGAGGGGTCGAGGAACTTGCAGCGGATGCCGAGCGGCAGGCCGGCCAGGGCCAGCATGCGGGCCAGCTGTCCGCCGCCGAGGATGCCGAGCTTCATCCGCGCGGCTCCGGCCGCGGGTCGCGGTGGTCGAGCACGTCCTTGGTGATGCGATCGCGGCGCGCCTGCAGCCGCGTGCGCAGGCCCTCGTCGTTGGTGGCGAGGATCGCCGCCGCGAGCAGCGCCGCGTTGATCGCGCCGGGCTTGCCGACCGCGAGCGTTCCGACCGGCACGCCGCCCGGCATCTGCACGATCGACAGCAGCGCGTCCATGCCGCGCAGCGCGGTCGCTTCGATCGGCACGCCGAGCACGGGCAGGATCGTCTTGCTGGCGCACATGCCGGGCAGATGCGCGGCGCCGCCGGCGCCGGCGATGATCACCGACAAGCCGCGCGACTGGGCGGTGCCGGCGTATTCCATGAGCCAATCGGGTGTGCGATGCGCCGAGACGACCACACACTCGTGGTTGACGCCGAGTTCGTCGAGGGTCGCGGCGACGTGCTGCATCGTCTCCCAGTCCGAACGAGAACCCATGATCACGCCGACGCGCGGCGCTGGAGAGGTGGCGGAGGGGGTGGTCATGGCGCGGGCCAGAGCGTCGCGCGGTGGTGCACCCAAGGCAAGCGGAACCACCGGTGGTGGCTCACAGGTCGCCGGCGGCGCCGAGTGTGGCGAAGCCGTCGCGTTCGCCGTCGAGCAGCGCTTGCCGGAGTTGCCCCGCGATCACCTCGAGGTCCTGGTCGCTGCAACCGGGCGGCACCGGCCGCGGATCGCCGTAGGTGACCAGCAGCCGCGCGAACGGCTTGGGAATCGTGAACCGGTCCCAGCTGCGCAGGCGCCAGGCGCGGTCGACGGCGATCGCCAGCGTGACGATCGGCCGGCCGCCGTCGCGGGCCAGCCAGGCACCGCCCGAGTTCATCGTGTGCCGCGGACCGCGCGGGCCGTCGGGGGTCAGCACGATGCTCGCACCGCGGTCGAGCGCCGCGGCCAACTCCCGCAGCGCGCGCGCGCCGCCGCGGCTCGCCGAGCCGCGCACCACGCGATAACCGAATTTCGCCAGCGCCCTGGTCACCAGCGCACCGTCGTCGCTGGGCGAAACCAGCACGGCGTGGCCGCGCCCCCGGTGCGGCCAGATCGGCATCGCCGCGAGCATGCGTCCGTGCCACAGCACGATCACCAGCGGCGCGTCGCTGCACATCGCCTGCAAACCTGCGGCGCCGCGGTGTTGCACGCGCCAGGTGCGTGCCAGCAGGCGAAGCAACGTCGGCGCGAACCAGTCGAGCAGGCGCTGGCCGATGCCGCGCCGCAGCGTGCGCCAGCGCCGCCGCCAGCCCGCATCGCGTCCGGCGGCGGCGCGTCCGGCAGCGAGCTGGCGGCGTTCGGCGGCGCGTTCGGCGCGTTGCTCTCGACCAGACACGGGGCGCAGCATGCCACAGCCGTCGCGCCGTCCGAAGTCGCATCGCCGCGCCGACGGCGCTGCGCCTGACGACAAGGGCGAACCTGACGTGCCTTTCTGCTACAAACGGGCGGCCCAATCCCCGACCCGAACGCATGCCTTCCGATGCCCCGAGCGCCCATGCCGGCGCCCTCGATCCTGCCTGGTCGGCGGCCGTTTCGGCCGCGATCGACCGGCTGCGCGATCTCCCCGGTGCCCTGTTGCCGATCCTGCACGCGATCCAGGCCGAACTCGGTTTCGTGCCGCCGGCGGCGCTGCCGCCGATCGCCACGGCGCTGAACCTGTCGGTTGCCGACGTGCACGGCGTGGTCACGTTCTACCACGACTTCCGCAGCACGCCGCCCGGCGCGCACGTGCTCAAGGTGTGCCGCGCCGAGGCGTGCCAGGCCATGGGGTGCGACCAGCTCGAACGGCACGTCGAGCAACGCACCGGTTTGACGAAGCTGCACGGCACGACCGCCGACGGCGCGCTCACCGTCGAGCCGGTCTACTGCCTTGGCAACTGTGCGCTGTCGCCGTCGGTGCAACTCGATGGTCGGGTGCACGGGCGCGTGACCCCCGAGCGCCTCGACGCGCTGCTGGCGGCCGCGAAGGGAGGTCGTTCGTGACCGTCACCGTCTACGTGCCGCGCGACAGCGCGGCGTTGTCGATGGGTGCCGACGAGGTCGTCGACGCGATCGTCAAGGTCGCCGCGGCGCGCCGGCAGCCGGTGCAGATCGTGCGCAACGGCTCGCGCGGCATGCTCTGGCTCGAACCGCTGATCGAAGTGCAGGCCGCGACCGGACGCCACGCCTACGGGCCGGTGACCGCGGCCGACGTGCCGGGACTGTTCGATGCCGGTTTCCTGCAGGGCGGCGAGCACGCACTCGCGCACGGCCCGACCGAGCAGATCCCGTACTTCGCCAGACAGCAGCGTTTCACGATGAGCCGCGTCGGCCTGACCGATCCGCTCGACCTCGCGGCCTACGAGGCGCACGGCGGCCTCGCCGGGCTGCGCAAGGCGCTGGCGCTGGCGCCTGCGGCGATCGTCGAAGAAGTCGCGGCATCGGGTCTGCGCGGCCGCGGCGGCGCCGGATTCCCGGCGGGCATCAAGTGGCGCACGGTGCTGGGCGCGAGCAGCGACCAGAAGTACGTCGCCTGCAACGCCGACGAAGGCGATTCGGGCACGTTCAGCGATCGCATGCTGCTGGAGGGTGATCCCTATTGCCTGCTCGAAGGCATGGCGATCGCCGGCCTCGCGGTGGGCGCGACCGAGGGTTACGTCTACCTGCGCAGCGAGTACCCCGACGCGCAGTTGATGCTGTCGACGGCGATCGCGCGAGCGCGCGCCGCCGGCTGGCTCGGCGGTGACGTGCTCGGCAGCGGCAAGGCGTTCGACGTGCACCTGCGTATGGGTGCGGGCAGCTACGTGTGCGGCGAAGAGACGGCGATGCTCGAGAGCCTCGAGGGCAAACGCGGCGTGGTGCGCGCCAAGCCGCCGCTGCCCGCGCTGGTCGGCCTGTTCGGCAAGCCGACCGTGGTCAACAACGTGATGACGCTGGCGGCGGTGCCGCGCATCCTCGCCGAAGGAGGTGCCGCCTACGCCGCGTTCGGCGTCGGTCGCAGCAAAGGTACGTTGCCGTTCCAGCTCGCTGGCAACATCAAGCACGGCGGGCTGGTCGAGTTGCCGTTCGGAGTCACGTTGCGCGAACTGTTGTTCGACTTCGGCGGCGGCAGCGCCAGCGGCCGGCCGCTGCGCGCGGTGCAGGTCGGCGGCCCGCTCGGTTCGTACCTGCCCCAGAGCCAGTGGGACACGCCGCTCGACTACGAAGCGTTCGCGGCGATCGGCGGGCTGGTCGGCCACGGCGGCATCGTCGCCTTCGACGACACCGTCGACATGCGCGCGCAGGCGCGTTACGCGATGGAGTTCTGCGCGATCGAGTCGTGCGGCAAGTGCACCCCGTGCCGCATCGGCAGCACGCGCGGTGTCGAGGTCATCGACCGCATGCGTGGCGAGGAACGCGGCCAGCAGGAAGCGTTGCTGCGCGACCTGTGCACGACCCTCAAGGACGCCTCGCTGTGCGCGATGGGTGGGCTGACGCCGCTGCCGGTGCTCAGCGCGCTCGACCACTTCGCCGAGGACTTCGCGGCCGACTGAGGAAGGGGCGCGCGCCGGTTTTTGGGGAATGGTGGGGTACCCTGGCGCGCCCGGGGCGGTCTGTCGTCGTGACTTCCCTGTGTTCGGTGCCCATGCCACGAGTTCCGCTCGCGCCCCCAGCGCCGCCGCCCGACGTCGGCGCCTTCGTTCGCGAACACCAGACCGCGGTGTGGCGTTACCTGCGCCTGCTGGGCGCCGACCCGGCGACCGCCGACGACCTGCTGCAGGAGACCTTCCTGCGGCTGCTGCGCCGGCCCGCTCCGCACCCCGACATCGGCGCGATCCTGCGCACGATCGCGCGCGGCCTGTGGGTCGACCGGCATCGATGGCTGCAGCGGCGGCGCGTCGTTCAGTGGGCCGAACAGGTCGACGAAGCGCTGGCGAGCGCGGCTGATGCCGATCGAGAGCTGTGGCTCGACGCGCTGCACGCGTGTCGCGACAAGCTCAAGCAGCGGGCCCGTCGTGCGCTCGACCTCGCGTATCGCGACGGCCTGGGCCGACAGGCGGTCGCCGACGAACTGGGTCTTTCGCCCAACACCGTGCGCAACCTGCTGGCGCAGACGCGTGAGGTGTTGCGGTCGTGCATCGAGAAGCGGATCCGTGCGAGTGAAGGAGGCGAGCAATGATGGCCAACGAAGAGCGGCAACGGGACGAGGTGTTCGTGGCGCGGGTCGCGCAAGGCCTGCGGGAACTCGACGGCGTCGAGCGTGCGCCCGACGTCAGCGACGAGGTGTTGCGCCGGCTGACCCTGTCCGAGCCGCGCGCTGCGCGTGCCCCGTGGCGCTGGCTGACGGCGGTCGCGGCGCTGCTGGCGATCGCGGTCACGACCGCGGTGCTCGTGCAGCACAACAACCGCGGCGGCACCCGCGACGAGACGGTGGAGGCGCAGGGGCAGGACCCGATCGGGCCGAACGGCGCGGTGCGCCTCGTCTACGAGTTCCCTGCCGACGAGTTGCAGCGCGCGGTGGCCGGCAAGGTCGGCCGAGACGCCGAGTCGCTGATCGCCGAGGCCGTCGCCTGCATGCAGCGCCGCGTCGGCGACCTCGCCAAGGTCACGCGCGGTGAGGGCACCACGGTCACGGTCACGGTCGACGCCAAGAGGCCGAAGGAAGACCTCCGGAAGGTGGAATCGCTGATCGCGGCTGAGGTCGACCTGCAGATGCGCATCGTCGCCGACGACGACTACCGCAACGGCGACGTCAGGTTCCGTCTCGGCGCCGAGAAGAAGAAGCTCGAGGCCTGGCTCGAGCAGCCCGGCAACAAGGAGCGACTCTGCAAGAACCCGCTCTACATCCGCCGGTTCAACGAGGACGCGACGAACGGCCCCGAGCCGTTCGGCAAGCTGGCCTGGTATCCACACCTGGTCGTACCGGCTGCCGACGGCAAGCGCTGGGACGCCTCCTACGCCGACAACCCGATGCTCGCGCGAGCGACCGTCAGGGTCTACGACGACGCGGAGTATTCGGGCGGCGTCAGCGAAGCGATGATGGCCAGGCCCGAGAACAAGCGCTATCTGATCGAGCTGCTCGCGCTCAACATGGACGAGCGCCACTTCACCGGTGCGGACCTGGATCCGGTCGGCATCTCTGTCGGCCCGGGTGTCGTCAAGTACCGCATCGTCGATGCCCTCGCGAGTGACTACGGCGATTGGTCGGAGAAGTACATCGGCAGGTGCTGCGCCATCGTGCTCAACGGCGTCGTCAAGTCGGCGCCGCGTTTCGAGAGCCGGATCCCGGGCCGCGGGGTGGTCCACGGGTTGTCCGGCGCGGAGGCCGCCTCGCTCGCGAAGCTGCTGTCCTTGCCCTTGGTGGTCCAGCCCGAACTGCAGAGCAAGACGACGGTCGGCCCGCGCTGATCAGCGGTCAGCGCCGCAGCAGCGCCCGCGCCGCCGCCTTGACCCGGCGCGTTGCGAGGGTGCAGAGACGATCGGCGCCGCTGCGGAACACCGTGAGCTCGAGGTTGTGGCGCACGTGGTTGGCGAAGCGGCTCTTGAAGGCCTCGTCGCCGACCGTGAAGTCGAGTTCGGTGAGCCGTTCACGTCCGACCAGCGACAGCAGTTCGGCCAGCAGCGCTTCGCCGGGCGAACGCCGCGCCAGTTCGATCTCGAAGCTCGGCTTGTACCAGACGAGGCGCCCGCCGAACCGGAACCCGAAGTGGAACGCGCAGGGTTGGCCGTCGATCGCCAGCCGCGTGAAGCACAGCCACCCGGTGTCGTCCAGTTGCGTGGTCAAGGCGCGGTAGAAGCGCCGGTTCCGGTCGTCGCCGAACAGGCTCGGATGCGGTGTCTGCGCCCAGCGCCGCACGTGCTGGTCGAAGAACGCGTCGAGCTGCGGTCCGATCTCGTCGGCCCGCGACAGGTGCTGCACCGCGGCGCGCGGTTGTCGCGCGAACCAGCGGTGGTGGCGCCGCACGCTCTGCTTGCCGAGCGCGGCGTCGAGGTCGCCAGGGTTGTGCACCTGCAGGCAGGGGCACGGCACGCGCTGGTCGAGCAGCCAGCGCAGGCCCAGCGCCCGCAGGTCGGGCAGCGTCGGCGATTCCTCGGGAAGGTGGCGCAGATGCAGGCGTCGCCACGACGGCGCCAGGGCCAGCGCCTGTTGCCACAGGGCGCGGCGCACCGTCTCGGGCGGATCGCCGATGACGTCGACGTAGTCGCTGCGGCCGTGCCCGACGAATCGCAGATGGCGGTCGGTGCCCAGACACAGCGCCAGCGCACCGACGAGTTCGCCGCCTGCACGCGCGAGCAGCAGCAGCAACTCCGCGCCCTCGGCGTAGACCTGCCACCAGGCGCGGTGCCACTGCAGCGTCTGGAACACGGTTCCGGTCGGGCCGCGCCTGGCCAGCTGGTTCCAGTCGTCGGCGGACACGGCGTCGAAGTCGGCGACGCGTTCGATGGTGATCGGATCGCTCACAGCCTGCCGAGGCGGCGCTTGCAGCCGCTCTCGAGGCCGCTGCACACGGCGGCGAAACGGCTGTTGCTCATGTCGTTGCCGATGCCGATCCGCGGCAACGCCAACAGGTCGTCGCCGGGGCGCCACAGGCCTTCGATCGTCGACAGGGCGCACGGCGCGCCGGCGTGGCGCAGCAGCATCTTGGTCGCTTCGTTGAAGTCGTCGGCCTGGCCGTTCGGGTAGGCGAAGCAGACGTGCGGCTGGCCGAGCTCGTGGCGGATCGTATCGCAGCTGTCGAGCACCTCGTGCTGCAGCTGCGCTTGCGGCAGTCGGCTGAGGATCGGATGGGTGACGCTGTGCGCGCCGAACTCGAACAGCCCGGTCGCCTGCATCGCGCGCACCTGCGCCCACGTCATCGGCGCGAACTCCCGCGCGTAGTCCAGGTAGGTTTGCACCTGCAGTTCGTCTTCGATCAGGCGCAGCGCGCTGACGCGGTCGGCGTCGGTCATGCCCTTGAGCCGTCGGCGCAGTTGTTCGTCGACGCGGTCGCGCTCGGCTTCGGTGCCCAGGCGCAGATCGGCGAACCCCAACGTCGGCAGGGACAGCCGTTGGCGCGGCGTGGCGCGCAGCGCGAGGAACAGCCGCGAGGTCCACATGAGCTGTTGTTTGTCGACGAACTCCGTCGTCAGGAACACCGACGCCGGCAGGCCGTGCCGCTGCAGCTCGGGGAACGCACGCTGGTGCACGCTGCCGTAGCCGTCGTCGAAGGTGATCACCGCAGCGTTGGTGGGCAGCGGTTGGCCGTCCCGGATCGCGGTCACGATCTCGGAAAGGGAGCGCACATCGTAGTTCTGTGCGAGGTGTTGGACCTGCCAGCGAAAGCGCGACAGCGGCAGATGGGTCCAGCGCGAGAACGGCGCGTCGTCGGCGACGACGGCGTGGTACATCAGGATCCGGACGCGGTGCTGTGACAGGCGCCGCGCCAGCCGGGTCAGGCCGAGCAGCCCCGCTGTGCTCCACACCGTGTCGCGCGCCAGCCCCTTCATTGCATGACCTCGCGGGGGCGGGCCCGACCGTGAGCGTGCGACAGCCAGCGCAACGCCGCGCCAACCGGGCCGCGCTTGATTCGCCAGCGCAACGAACGACCGTGCACGCTGTCGTGGAACCACTGCCACGCCGTGCGCGCCTGTTCGTCCATGGCGACCTTCTCGGGGTCGGCATGGAAGGCGGCGATCTGCGCCGCCGAGATCACCCCGGACGCGGGCCACGAGGCGGCGTGGCGCAGCAGCGCGCGCACGTCGGTCAGGCACCTGCTGAGTCCCATGCCCGTCGCTGGGCTCACCGACTGGTAGGCCTCGCCGAGCGCGAGCAGCGCGGGCGAAGGCGCTCCCGCCAGCCGGTGGAAACGGGTCTGCGCGGTCTGCACGCGCGAGACGCACTGCCAGTCGCCGTAGAACTCGCGCAAGCGCGGCAGCAGCGCCAGCAGGGTTGCGCGCGGATCGGCGACGAACGCGCGCACGCGTGCGTCGTCGGCGGCCCAGGCCGTGAACACGTTGACGCGCACGATGTCGCCGAGCGGGAAGAACGTCGCGTAGTGCAGGCCGTCGCGATGGGGGTGCCGCGAGTGATGATTGAACGCGAGCGGGACGTCGCGCGCGCCGAGTGGTCGGATGTCGAAGCCGAAGTTGAGGCTGGTGAGGTGTTCGTCGGTCGCGGCAACGAGGCCCGCGCGGCTCGCGGCGGTCGCGCTGCCCGTTGCCAGGATGCAGAGCCGGAAGTGCTTCGAGGAGCCGTCGGCGAGTTGCAGGTGGCAGCCGTCGTCGCGCGCCGTGATGGCGGTGACGCGCGCGACTTCGATGCCGACGCGCGTTTGCACTTCGCGGCGCAACAGGTTCACGAGGTCCTGGTAGCGCATCGCGTACTGCCGCACTTGCCGGTGTCGCTCGAGGCGGCCGTCGCGCCAGGCGGCGATCTCCCGGATCGGCGTGCAGCACGGCAAGACCGTTTGCAGCAGGTCGAGGCTGCGCAACGCGTCCGCCTGCTCCGGCTCGAGCTTCTCGGCGCGGAACAGCGGCGCGCTCGCGCTCGCCTGGTCGATGACGCGAACCGCGATGCCGCGCGCGTGCAGCGACAGTGCCGCGACGGAACCGGCGAAGCCGGCGCCGACGATGGCCACGGGTTCTTGTTCAGGAATTGACACGGACTACTCGAGCGAGGGGCCTCGCACAGTAGCCGGTGGCCCGTGATCGTGAAGTGCTGCGATCCGCTGCCTTGCATCGACGCAAACACCATCCGCCGTAACCCGTTCCTATCGCGTCGGCCCCAGGAACATGAACCCGGTGGTGTGGCCCCCCTCGGTGATGCCGGCGCCGAAGTGCAGCGGCCCCACGGGCGTGTCGACCGCGAGGAACAGGCTGGCGGCGATCAGCCATTGCTCCCACTGCTCGCTGCGCTGCTGCCAGGCGTTGCCCGCCTCGACCGAGCCGCCGATGTAGAGCGGGGCGATGCCGTGCGTCAGCTTCTGGCGCAGCATCAGCGCGCCGAGGGCCGCGTGTTGTCCCGACAGCGAGTCCGGCGGCAGGCCGGAAAGGCGCAGGAACCCGCCGAGCGACGGTCGTGCGTAGAACGGCAGGGTGTCGTCGAGCGTGAAGTCCGCCTCGAGCAGCAGTACGGCGCTCGAGTCGCCGATCGAGGCCGCCTGGCTGTGGGTCACCTGCAGGAACTGGTAGTCGGCATCGGCGCCGAGCTCGGTGCTGCCGAGGATGTACTCGACCGACGACAGCAGGCCGTGCCGCGGGAAGATGGCGTCGTCGAGGGTGTCGAGGCGCAGCCGCACGTGGGCAGCGCCGTCGTCGAAGTCGACCTTCGGGACCGGGAATGGCAGCACGCTGAGGTCGATGTCGACCGAGCCGTGGGCGCGGAACGCGCCGACGCGCAGTTCGCCGATCGAGCCGATGGTGGTGCCGACGTCGAGGCCGCCGATCATGTAGTCGACCGTGCCCACGGCGATCTTGGTCGAGCCGCTGTAGGCGTCGCCGGAGTCGTGGGCGACGAAGCCGTTGGGCGCAATGAAGAACGAGCCGTCCTCGGCGAGCGGTTGGTAGAACTCGCCGTAGAGAGCCGATTCGCTGCCGATCAACGAATACAACCGCAGCTCGCCACCGAGCGCGTTCAGGTGCTTCTTGGTGTAGAGCAGCCCGAGTTCGTAGCGCGACAGGTCCTCGAAGTTCGATTCGAGTCGCAGGCCGACCTGCAGGCTGTCGACGCCCCAGGACTTGTCTTCGGGCCGCAGTTCGAGGTCGGCGGTGTCACCCTTGCGGTTCTTGAAGGCGAAACCGACGCGCTGCAGGTCGTCGGTCGAGTAGAGCCGCGCCAGGCCGTCGCGCAGCGATTGCTGGCTGATCGGTTTGCCGGGCTCGGCCCCGACGCGCGAAATGATGGCACGGTCCGAGAAGCTCGACCGGTTGTCGACCACGATGCCCCGGATCGTCGTCGGCATCGATGGCGCCCGTCGCTGGCGTTGCAGGAACGCGTCGAAGGCCACCGGGTCGACACTGTAGCGGCGCAGCCGCTCGGCGACGGCGCGTGTCGCTGCGGCGCCGATGTCGATCGCTTCCTGCGCGCGCAAGAAGTCCATCGAGGTGATGTCGCCCAGGGGCGGTTGGATCAGCGTGTCCTCGCCGCCGAGGCTCGCCAGGCTGCGATCGACGTTCTGCTGGGTGAGGATCGCCACCGTTTGGGTGGTGACATCGAGCAGGTCGACGACATCCTCGGCTTTGGCCAGCGGTGAGCCGATGTCGACGACGATCAGTACGTCACAGCCGAGCGCGCGGGCGACGTCGACCGGCACGTTGTTGACGAGGCCGCCGTCGAGCAGTTCCCGCCCGTCGATCACCGCGGGCGCGAACACTCCCGGCAGCGACATGCTGGCGCGCAGGGCCAAGGCCAGGTTGCCGCGATCGAGCACCACTTGCTCACCCGTGCCGATGTCGACGGCCACGCAGCGGAACGGCAGCGGCAGATCGTCGAAGCTGCGCAGGTCGTGCGCCTGGTCGGTCGAGAAACGCAGTTCGGTCTCGAGGTTCTGCCCCTGGATCCAGCCCTTGGGCAGCCGCAGGGTCAGGCCCTTGAGGCCGAGCTTGATGCGGCCGGTCAGCAGTTTCGACTCCTCCTTGCGGCGGAACGCCATCCCTGGGCGTCCGTCACCGTCCTGCAGCAGGTAGTCCCAGTCGCGGTCGGAGCCGTTGCGCGTCACCAGATCGGCGAGCGCTGCGGGCGAGTGCCCGTAGGCGTAGAGGCCGCCGACGATCGAGCCCATGCTGGTGCCGACGACGCAGTGCACCGGCACGCGCAGTTCCTCGAGCACCTGCAGCACACCGACGTGCGCCGCGCCGCGCGCGCCGCCGCCGCTGAGCACGAGGCCGATGCGCGGTGAGGCTGGTTGTGGCGTCTCGTTGCTCACGGCGCCGGGGGACGGCTGCTGCGCGGGCAACGCGCCGAGCAGCAGCGTCAGGGACAGGGTGGCGAACCGGGGTGAACGCATGCGGCCTCGGCGGGCAGCATGGCCGGGTGGCGGGGCAGCGCAAGCCGAACGCGTGCGGACGGTGTGGCGGGATCCGTTCCGCGCCGGTCCCCGAGCGCGGCAGCAAACGGATCGGCATCGACGTGAAGGCTGCCAAGGAGTGGCGTCGTGAGTTCGGCAGTTCGCTGGCGGACCTGTTGGCGGGCGGGCAGCTCACCCGCGGCGTCGCGGTCTACGGCGGCACGAAGCGCTTGAAGGACCGTGGCATCACGGTGTTGCCGTTCGCGGAGTTCGTCCGGGAACTCGCCGCCGGGAGAGTCCTGCGATGAGTGCCGACACTGCAGCGCGCCGCCGCAACCGCTTGCCGCCGAACGGGCTTGAGGTGCCCTCGCGCAGCCCGTAACTTGGCCCGCCGAACCCCTGGCGGCGGCTGGCCGCCGCGCCGGGCCGTTCCCCCGAGCGCGCATGTATTCCAACAAGGTCCTCGATCACGGCACCCCGGCACGCAGCAGCGAGACCACCGTATCCCTGCAGATCGACGGCAAGACCGTCACCGTCCCCGCCGGCACGTCGCTGATGCGCGCCGCGATCGATGCCGGCGTCAAGGTGCCCAAGCTGTGCGCCACCGACTCGCTGGAGGCGTTCGGCAGCTGTCGGCTCTGTGTGGTCGAGGTGGAGGGCCGCAAGGGTTATCCGGCTTCGTGCACGACGCCGTGCGAACCCGGCATGAAGGTCAGGACGCAGAGCAAGAAGCTCGCCGACCTGCGCCGCGGGGTCATGGAGCTCTACATCAGCGACCACCCGCTCGACTGCCTCACGTGCCCGGCCAACGGCAACTGCGAACTGCAGGACATGGCCGGCGTCGTCGGCCTGCGTGAGGTGCGTTACGGCTACGAGGGTGAGAACCACCTGGTGGGGAAGAAGGACGAGTCGAACCCGTACTTCTCGTTCGACCCGACCAAGTGCATCGTCTGCTCACGCTGCGTGCGCGCCTGCGACGAGGTGCAGGGCACGTTCGCGCTGACGGTGCAGGGCCGCGGCTTCGACAGCAAGATCGCGGCTGGGCCGACGAACTTCCTCGACAGCGAGTGTGTGTCGTGCGGCGCGTGTGTGCAGGCCTGCCCGACGGCGACGCTGATGGAGAAGTCGATCGCCGACCAGGGCCAGCCTGATCACGCGGTCGTGACGACCTGCGCCTACTGCGGCGTCGGCTGCTCGTTCCGCGCCGAGATGAAGGGCAACGAGGTGGTGCGCATGGTGCCGCACAAGGACGGCAAGGCGAACCACGGCCACTCGTGCGTGAAGGGTCGCTTCGCGTGGGGCTATGCCACGCACCCCGACCGCGTCAAGGCGCCGATGATCCGCGAGAAGATCACCGACCCGTGGCGCGAGGTGAGCTGGGACGAGGCGCTGACGTTCGCGGCGAACGGCATCCGGCGCGTGCAGCAGAAGTACGGCGTCGGCGCGGCCGGCGGCATCACGAGTTCACGCTGCACCAACGAGGAGACGTACCTCGTGCAGAAGCTCGTGCGCGCCGCGTTCGGCAACAACAACGTCGACACCTGCGCGCGCGTCTGCCACTCGCCGACGGGCTACGGCCTCAAGACGACGCTCGGCGAGTCGGCGGGCACGCAGGACTTCGACAGCGTCGAACAGACCGACTGCATCATCGTCATCGGCGCCAACCCGACCGATGGCCACCCGGTGTTCGCGTCGCGCATGAAGCAGCGGCTCCGGGAAGGCGCGGGGTTGATCGTCATCGATCCGCGCCGCATCGACCTCGTGCGCACGCCGCACGTCGAAGCGGACTTCCACCTGCAGCTCAAGCCCGGCGCCAACGTCGCCGTGATGAACGCGCTCGCGCACGTCGTCGTGACCGAGGGCCTGGCGCGCGAGGACTACGTGCGGGCGCGCTGCGACCTGGCCGAGTACGAGAAGTGGAAGGCGTTCATCAGCCTGCCGAAGAACTCGCCCGAGGCGCTGCAGGCCGACACCGGCGTGCCCGCGGCGCAGATCCGCGGCGCCGCGCGCCTGTTCGCCAAGGCCGGCAACGGCGCGATCTACTACGGCCTGGGCGTGACCGAACACAGCCAGGGCAGCACGACCGTCATGACCATCGCCAACCTCGCGATGGTGACCGGCAACATCGGCCGGCCCGGCGTCGGCGTGAACCCGCTCCGCGGCCAGAACAACGTGCAGGGCTCGTGCGACATGGGCTCGTTCCCACACGAACTGCCCGGCTATCGCCACGTCAGCGACGCGGCGGTGCGCGAGCTGTTCGGCAGGAAGTGGGGCGTGACGATCGACCACGAACCGGGCTTGCGCATCCCGAACATGTTCGACGCCGCGATCGACGGTTCGTTCAGGGCGCTCTACGTGCAGGGTGAGGACATCGCGCAGTCGGACCCCGACACGCAGCACGTGCAGAAGGCCCTGCAGTCCCTCGAGATGCTGATCGTGCAGGACATCTTCCTCAACGAGACGGCGAAGTACGCGCACGTGCTGCTGCCCGGCAGCTCGTTCCTCGAGAAGGACGGCACGTTCACCAACGCCGAGCGGCGCATCAGCATGGTGCGAAAGGTCATGCCGCCGCTCGCCGGGCTGGCCGACTGGGAGGTCACCGTCGCGCTGGCGGACAAACTCGGCTACGCGATGCACTACGACCATCCGAGCCAGATCATGGACGAGATCGCCGAGCTCACGCCGACGTTCACGGGCGTCACCTACGAGAAGATCGAGCGCCTGGGCAGCATCCAGTGGCCCTGCAACGACGCCGCGCCGGACGGCACGCCGACGATGCACGTAGAGGAGTTCGTGCGCGGCAAGGGCCGCTTCATGGTCACCGACTTCGTCGCGACCGAAGAACGCACGTCGCGCAAGTTCCCGCTGATCCTCACGACCGGCCGCATCCTGTCGCAATACAACGTCGGCGCGCAGACGCGCCGCACGCCGAACGTCGCCTGGCACGATGCCGACGTGCTCGAGATCCACCCTCACGACGCCGAACAGCGTGGGATCAACCATGGCGACCTGGTGTCGCTGGGCAGCCGCAAGGGTGACACGACGTTGCGCGCGGTCGTCACCGAACGCATGCAGCCCGGTGTCGTCTACACGACGTTCCATCACCCCGAGTCGGGCGCCAACGTGGTGACCACCGAGAACAGCGACTGGGCGACCAACTGCCCCGAGTACAAGGTGACCGCGGTGCAGGTGACGAAGGTGACCGCCGACCGATCGCAGTGGCAGGAACGCTTCGAACAGTTCAGCGAGACGCAGGAGTCGCTGCTGCCCGGCGCCGAACGCTCCCAACCGGCGAAGTGACCATGGACGCAGGCAAGCTCGTCAGGATGGCGAATCAGATCGCCGATTTCTTCGCCGCCGAACCCGACGCCAAGGTCGGTGTCGCGGGCGTCGCCAACCACATCCAGAAGTTCTGGGAGCCGCGCATGCGCAAGGCGATCTTCGCCGCCTTCGATGCGGGTGACACTGCGGGCATGCACGCGCTGGTCAGGGCCGCGCTCGCCGAGCACCGCAAGCAGCTCGAGCCGGTCGGGCGGTAGCGGTCACTTCTTCTGCGTCTTCTTGGCGGCCTTCTTCGTCGCCTTCTTTCGTGGCGCGGCGGGCTTCTTCCCGGCCGACTGCTCGGCCGCGGCCTTGCCGCCGCGGGTCGTCGGCTTGGCCGGCAAGGTGCGCGCGAACGCGACGCTGCTCGCGAACAGTTCGGCCAGTGCTGCGGGGCGTCTCGCGATGGACTCGGGAACTCGCACATAACCGCGCATCACGGCGCCGTACTGCACGACGGTGGCGTCCGGATGTTTGCCGAGGAACGCCGTCTGCTCCGCGGTGGATAGCCGCACCGCGATCTCGCCCTCGGTCGTCACGAACGAGAACATGTTGCCGTTCATCGCCGTGTAGCGGGACTTGTCACCCTTGACTGCGAACTCGCCGTGGGCCGCGACCATTCGTTCGTAGCGCGCGACGTTCGTGGATCGGTCGGTCATGGGGGCGCATGCTACCGCGCTGCCGATGACGTTCCTGCTGACTGCCCTCGCGCTGCTCGCCTTCGCCGGCAACTCGCTGTTGTGCCGGGCGGCGCTCTCAGGCGGTTCGATCGATCCGGCGGCGTTCACGGCGATCCGGCTCACCTCGGGTGCGCTGGTGTTGTGGCTGCTCGCGCGGTGCGTCGGCGAACGGCGGCCCGAGCACGAACGCGCCGGGTCGTGGCTGTCGGGTGCCGCGTTGTTCGCGTATGCGATCGCGTTCTCGTTCGCCTACGTGTCGTTGCCGGCGGGAGTCGGCGCGCTGGTCCTGTTCGGTGCGGTGCAGCTGACGATGCTCACGTTCGCGGTGTGCGCGGGCCAGGGACTGCGCGCTGGGCAGTGGGGCGGGTTCGTCGTCGCGGTCGCCGGGCTCGTCACGCTCGTATTCCCCGGGCTCTCGACCCCTGACCCGCTCGGCGTGCTGCTGATGGTGGTCGCGGGCGTCGCGTGGGGCGTCTACTCGATCCGCGGCCGCGGCGTCGCCGCGCCGATCGCGAGCACGGCCGGCAACTTCGTGCGCGCCGCGCCGTTCGCGTTGCTGCTGCTGTGGCCCGCCGCCGGTTCGCTGCACGCGCAGGGCAGCGGCATCTGGCTTGCGCTCGCGTCGGGCGTCGTCACTTCGGGTCTGGGCTATGTGATCTGGTATCGCGCGTTGCGCGGCTTGCAGGTGTCGCAGGCCGCGGTCGTGCAGCTGCTCGTGCCCGTGCTCGCCGGCGGTCTCGGCGTGCTGCTGCTCGGCGAAGTCATGACGACGCGCCTGCTGATCGGCGGCCTGTCGATCCTCGGCGGCGTCGCGGTCGCCGCGCGGCCAACGCGCCGGTGACGCATTCCCCGGCCACTCTGCCCCCGTCTCGCGACTTGGTAGTGTATGGCCCTCCTGATGGCTACCAGTCCGCAGCTCCAACGTCTGCACCAGGGTGACAACCTCACACGCGCCGAGTTCGAGCGGCGCTACGAGTTGATGCCCGACGTCAAGAAGGCCGAACTCGTCGAAGGAGTGGTCTTCATGCCGTCACCGGTCCGTCTCACCCATCACGGTCTGCCACACGCCCTGTTGGCACGTTGGCTTGGCGACTACGTGCGCGGCACGCCGGGCTTCCAGGTCGCCGTCGACACGACGTTGCGCCTCGACGCCGACAACGAGTTCCAGCCCGATCTGATGCTGTTCTCGTTCCCGCCGCAGGGCTCGCTGCACCTGGCCAACGACGGGTATCTCGAAGGCGCGCCGGAGCTCGTCGTCGAAGTCGCGGCAAGCTCGGTCAGTTACGACCTGCACCAGAAGAAGAACGTCTATCGTCGCGCCGGCGTGTCCGAGTATCTGGTGCTGCGCACCCTCGATCGCAGCGTCGACTGGTTCGTACAGCGCGACGGGGTCTACGAGCCGAGTGTCGCCGATGCGGCGGGCCTCCTGCGCAGCAGCACGCTGCCCGGGCTCTGGCTCGACACCGCGGCGCTGTTGTGCGGCGACGATGCCGGCATGCTGCGCGCGGTGCAGGCGGGGCTCGCAGATCCGGAGCATGCGGCATTCGTTGCGCGGCGTGCGGCGTCCGGTTCGTCGTGAACGGATCGGCGTGTGGCTCGGCGGGGCGGTAACGCGTGCGTCAGCGCTTGCTGGCGTTGAGCGAAGAACTCGCCTGGCGGCGTACCTTCTCGTCGGCGTCGCTCTGGGCTGCGAGTTCGAGCGCTTGCCGCACACCGGGAGAGTCGAGGTAGATCCCGAGCGTCTCGGCAGCCTCCTCGCGCGCGTTCGCCGCGGCGTCACTCTGCAGCGCCTGCAGCAGCGCGGTGGCAATCGCCGGGTGCTTGGAGCGGCTGTCGGCCTGGCGCCAGACATCGGCACGCGTCGCCGCGTCGGCGGAAGACAGTCCAAGCTGGGTGATCACCGCGACCACCGCGTCGTCGTAGCTGTCCGGGATGCGGCGCAGGCCGCGCCATGCCTCGATTCGCGCCTGCTCGGTCGCGGCCGGGTCGAGCAGCGCGGTCTGGTGGAGCTGCCGTTCTTGTTGTTGTGCCAGGAGTCGTTGTTCGGGTGTGGTCTCGGTGCGGCGCAGGTCGGGCAGCACCGCCGACGCAGGGGTCGCCGGCCGTTGCGCGAGTTCGTCGAGGCGTTGCTCCAGCTGCTCGACGCGTTGCCGCAGTTCGGGATCGGCGGGGGCGCGCAACACCACGGCGTCGCCATCGGCCCGTTCGGCGACCGGTGCCGCGAGCTGCTGCTCGAGTGCCGCGATGCGCTCGGTCAGCGTTCGCACCGCGGTGTCGGTCACCCCTGGGGTCCCGGGGGCGATGCCCGCCGGGGACGGAGGACCCTGCGTCAACAGGGTGGCGACCAGACCGCCGCCGACGGCTGCCAAGGTCGAACACAGGGCGATGAGGGGCAGGGGAAGAGCGGGGTTTCGCGGGTTCATGGTCAGCTCTCCGAGCGTCCCAGGAAAGTACTGCCAGGCCGTCGCGCTGCCAGCCGGCTGTCCGCCGTGGTCGCCAGGGCCGCGGCAATCTGCCGCCTGCCCGGTCACGCATCACTGTGCGGCGCCGACTCCGGCGTGCCGCAGTAGCAGCCAGCCGATCGCGGCCTGTCCGATCGCGGGCACGAGGACCACCAGCATCGACAGCAACCCGAAGAACGTCACGCCGGCCGCTGACTGGATCGAGATCCAGAGCGCGCCAGCTCCGGACAGGATGCCGAGCGTGAGCGCCGCGCGGGCGCCGCATCGCGGTTGCGCCAGTAGGAGCAAACCGCAGACCGCGACGACGACCCCGGCTCCCCAGGCACAGAACAGCACGCCCATCCCCAGACTGCAGCCGGCCACCGGCAGCCCCAAGAATTCGTGCAGGCCTGACTCGGGCACGACGGCCAAGCCCGCGGCGACGAGCAGGTCGACGAGGCCGAGGACGCGCGCGAGGGTCGAGGATGGGTCGGGCGGTCGCATTGGCTGCATCCCTATCGACGCGCGACCCCCGGCGGCGCGAGTCCGTGTCCATCCCCTCGGCGACGAACGCGGCGTGCTGAGCGCCGCGTTCAGCGACTGGCGACCTGCGTCGGCCGGTAACGTCGCCACGCCACTTCCAGGCCGGCTGCGTCGGTGCCGAACGCGGTGCGCATCGCCACCTCCTGACGCGTGAACAGTTCGTCGTCGGTCGGAAAGCGCAGCCGTTCGTGGAACGGATCCTTCATGCGCTCGACGAACTGACGGGTCTCGTCGCGGCGCGCCGCCATCAGGAAGTCGACGAGCGCCCAACACTGCAGGTGGTCGTCCATCGAGAAGCCGTCGATGTCCATGCGCCGCACGAACGTCGGCAGCGGCTCGAACTCGTTCCGCTTCAGCATCGTCGTCCAGCGTCTGCTCCAGGTCAGGAAGTCCCGCTCGCTGCTGCCTGGGCCTTCGCGCAGGTCGTAGACCGGCACGCGCGTGCTGACCTTGCGGCTCTGCCGATGCGCGAGCCCGTTGACGAGCCACGCCGGCAGGTTGTGGCCATAGGATCGGTAGCTGGTGTAGAGGTTGTGCGCGACGTGGAAGGCGACGTGCGTCTGCAGCGCTTCGTCGCCGGCGAGCGCCCCGTTGGCGGCCACGCCGAAGAACGCGTTGCCGAAGCGGTGGTCGTGGTGGCGCGTCGGCACGGTGGTCGCCCAGCTGTGGTGCGCGGCGGTGTACTTGGCGAGGCTCGCCGGGCGCTGCACGATCAGGATGGTGAACTTGTGAGGCAGTCCCAGGAACGGGCCCAAGCCGAGGAACTGCTCACCGAGCCCGGCTTCGTGCCCGGGCGCGGCCGGGAAGTCGGCGTCGCTGCGATCGAGTTCGCGTGACACCTCGGCGTACAACCCTTCGGCCAACGCCGCGATCAGATGCACACGCAGCCACGGGTCGAGCTGCGTAACCTTGAGATCGACGCCGGGCACCGTTCGCGACAGCTGCTGCAGTTGTCCTCGCAGCTGCGTTGCCCAGACCTTGTCCTTGCCGACCTCGCTGGCCGGCAGCGCACAGCCGATCCGGAAGTGTGCGGTCTCGAGCCAGCGCAGCGGTTCGTCGGGCAGCAGTTCCTGCACGTCCTCGCTGTCGTGGTTGGTGCCGAACGGGAACGGCCCGAACGAGACGTAGCCGGCGCCCGCCATCGCCTGCTCGTCGGCGCCGGTGTAGGGATCGGCCCCGCCCGGCCCTTGCGCGTTGATCGCAGGGATCAGGATCAGCGGCAGCCACCAACGTCGGCAGATCGATACGCTCGTCATGACACGGACTCCTTGGGTCCGCACCAAGGCAATGGTCGTGCCGACGCCCGCAGGCAGGGGATGACAACGCCTGGCCGTGTCCGGCGGGTAGCGGGCTGTGCGCTATTGGTGACAGCAGGCGGAGCGCCGATGCCTCACCTGCGGACCTGCTCGAGCAGTTGCCGCGCGCGGGCGTTGCCGGGATCGCATTGCAGCGCGCGCTGCAGCGAATCGATGGCTTCGTCGTGCCGGCCCGTGCGGTGCTGCAGGAAACCGAGATTGCACCAGCCTTCCGTGTTGCCCGGATCGAGCTCGAGTCCCTTGCGCAGCGCGCGCTCGGCCGACGCCGGGTCTTCGTGCATGCCGTGCGCGACGCCCAGTCCGATCCAGGCAGCGGCGTTGTTGCGATCGGTGTCGACGGCGCGTTGGAAGGCCTCGACCAGCAGCGCGCCCGCGGCGCGACCGTGATGGCTCTGTTCGATCGCCAGGCACCAGGCCAGACCCAGGCGTGCTTCGGCCAGCTGACGATTGGCGGCGTGGTCGTGGCCCGCGGCGAGTCGCTCCGCCGCGGTGAAGTGTTGCCGCGCCGCGGCCAAACCGTGGCGGTCACCCGATTGCGCCGTCTGCAGCGCCATCTGTCCGGCGATCACGTGCACCTTGGGGTCGGCGGGCGAAGTCTGCAGGCCGCGTGACACGAGTTGTTGCTGATCGCGCCAGACCGGAACCTGCAGGTGCGCAGCGACGCCAGCCGCGATCGCCAGCGGCAGCATCAGCAGCGGGCCGTGCCGCCAGGCGTGTCGCGCGGCCCCGAGCAGCAACACGGCGAAGCCGGCGACACACAGGTAGAGGTAACGTTCCCCGATCGGGTGGGCGCCGATGCTGCGCCAGTGCAGCAACGTCGGCAGCAACGGCAACACCAGCAGCAGGCCGCCGACGCGGGTCCACAACGGCAGGCGCGGGAAGTTCCTGCAATACAGCGCGCCGATCAGGACCACGACACACAAGCTGACGAGGGAGCGGCCGAGCGGCGCGCCCGGATAGTCGTGGAACACGGTCAGGCCGCTCGGCACCACCAACAACTGCAGGTGCTGGACCAGCAGGTCGAACGGCGCGAACACCTGGTTGGGCGCCAGGTCGGGGCCGTCGGGGCCACGCAGCAGCCCGCCGCTCCACTCGCCGAACACGACCATACGCAGCACCAGCCAGGCCAGCAGCGCGGCGCCGAGCGCGAGCGGCAGGCGCCGGCGATCGGCGAGCGGGCCTTCGCTGCGCAGCAGCAGCCATAGCAACGGCAACGCGGCCAGGGCGTTCTCCTTGCTGAGCAGCGCCAACAGGCAACATCCGGCGACGAGCCACGGCACGCGGGGCGGACCGCGATCGCGCCATCGCTGGGCAGAGGCGATGGCGAGCAGGGCCCAGAACACCCACAGCGGGTCGTTGACCGCGGCGCACCAGGCGACGGCTTCGGTCTGCACCGGGTGCACCGCGAACAGCAGCGCGGCGACGAACGCCGGCAACGTCGCGCCGAGCCAGCGGCGCGCCAGACGGAACACCAGCAGCGTGTTGGCCGCGTGCAGCACCAGCGCGATCGTGTGGATGCCGGCCGGTCCGCCGAGGTGGTGGCCGATCGCGAAGGTCAACGAGGTCAGCGGTCGCCAGTAAGGCGCGTCGGCGCCGAACAGCGGCGTGGTCAGCAGCGCGCCGAGGTCGAACTGCACCACGGCGGCGTTCTTGGCGATCAGCAGCGCGTCGTCGTAGACGTAGTCACCCGCCAGCGCGGGCCAGAACACCACCGCGACCGCGAGCAGCAGTACGGCGGTGGGCAGGTGACGCATCGCCGCACCATATCGTGTCGATCGTCGCAGACGAACGCTGGCTCATGGCGCCCGGCGCGGGCATCGTCTGCGCATGCCTTGGTTTCGTTGGCTCTGGCTGCTGCATCGTTGGCTCGGCGTGACAGCGGGCCTGGTGCTGCTGTTGTCGGCGGGCACCGGGCTGCTGCTGCTGATCAAGAAGGACTACGCGTGGCTGCAACCGCCCGTGGTGCGCGGCGAGCCGGGGCCGGTCGCGGCGCTGCAACCGCTGCCGGCGGTCTACGGCGCGGTGTTCGCGTTGGGGCTGCCGCAGTTCCGCACGGAGGCCGACATCGACCGCATCGACTTCCGGCCCGCGCAGCGTGTGCACAAGGTGGTCAGCGTGCACGATCACCTCGAGGTCCAGGTCTGTGCGACGACGTTGCGCACCAGCGGGCCCAGCCCGCGCCGCAGCGACTGGCTCGAGGAACTGCACGACGGCTCGTTCTTCGGCGGGTTCGCGCACGGCACCGTCATGCCGATCGCGGCGCTGATCCTCGTCTACCTCGCCGGCAGCGGTTACGTGATGTGGCTGTGGCCGAAGTGGCGGCGACACCGGCAGCGGCGCGCGGCGGCCTGAACCTGGCGCACCGCTACCTGGCGCATCGCGGTCATTGGCCGATCTGGTAGGCGATCGCACTCGACGCCGAGAGGCTCGTGGGGCCCAGGTGCAGCCACTGCGCGAACAGGATCGTGCCCAGGAACGCGGGGCCCGGCGGCACCGCGATGCTGCGGGAGGCCAGGCCCGTCGTCGGCGACGACAGCACGAACGAGACGGCGTCGGGGGCGACGTCGACGACACAGCCGCCGGGCAGCGGGATCGGCAGACCGGGGAAGTCGCTGAGGCCGACGACGAGGAACAGCGGTGCCGTCGGCGGGCCGAGCACTTCGATCGACAAAGTACTGCCCGGTTGCGGTGATCCGGACCAGCCGTGCTGCAGTGTCACGGGGCCGCAGCGTTCGCTCATCACCAGCGCCTGCGCGGCGCGTTCCCCGCCGTTGCAGAAGTCGACCGGATCGCCGGGCAGCGCCGGGCAACGCAAGGTCACGGTTCCGGTCCAGAAGTCGACTTCGTAGAGGTGAGGAAAGGCGCTGCCGCCGAGCGCGAGTCCGGGGCTGCCGAACGGTGAGGACGGCGCCAGCGCCGCGGCGCCACCCGGCGGGATCATCACGCTGGTCGGCACCTGCGTCGGCGGTCCGATCAGGCCCGCGAACAACCAGAACGAGCCGTCGGCGAAGCTGAGCAGCTGCCGCGGCACCCCGGTGGGCAGATCGACGGCGCCGGTGAGTTCTTGGCCGGTGGGGTTGGCGAACGTGTGTGGGCCCAGGAACGGAGTGCCGGTCGCGGCATCGACGATCACCACGCCGCAGTCCGGCGCCGCGGTTCCGGGCCGTCCGGTCCAGGCGAGCAACAAGGCGGTGCCGCCGTAGCCGTAGCCGTGCATCGCCGTGAGGTTGACCTGCGGGTAGGCGAGCGTGGTCTGGCCGCCGCGCCGCGGCGCGCGCCACAGTCCGCCGCCGCCGTCACTGGCGGCGAGCAGCGCTTCGCCCGACACGGTCATCGCCGTGATCCGACCGGGCAGATCGAACATCGGGTGTTCGATGAACGCGCTGCCGATGCGTTCGAGGCGCACGATGCGGCTGTTGCCGGTGCCCAGGTCGAGCGCGACCAGCAGGTGGCGATCGAACGGGTCGAGTGTGATCGCCAGCGGCGGCAGGTTGTCGGTGGCGAAGCGACCCAGCGGCGTGATCGTGCTGGTCGCGGTGTCGACCGCGACGATCGCGGCGGCGGGGTTGGTGCCGGGCAGGCGGGTGAGCACCAGGTGGGGATAGGCGGTGGCCTGTGCGGCGAGTGGCGCGGCGAGCAGGATGGCGGCGAGCGGGCGTAGCAGCATGGCGTGTCAGCGTACGAGGGTGACTTCGATGGTCTGGCCGGCGACGAGGTGTTCGATCTTTTCGCTGCGCGGTTGGTCGGCGATGCCTGTGCGGCAGGGACCGGGCAGCAGGTCCGTGATCACGAAGGCCCCCGAACGATCGCACGCCGCGAACACCTCGCGCCAGCAGCCGGCTGGGTTCTCCATTCTCAGGTGCGCGCCGGGACCCGGCCGGTCATTCGCCGAAACGACGCTGCCGGCGAGCGAAGCTGCGGGGCTGAGCCGGATGGTGCCGAGGTCCTCGACGGGGTCGACCACGGCGAACGGTGTCTCCGTGAACCAGCCCGGTCCAATCGCCTGCAGGATCAGATCGGCGTCCGCGTCGACATCCAGGCTGCGGATCTCCACCGAGCCGTCGAGGCCCGAGCGGACCAGGGCGTGCACCTTGGCCTGCGTGTAGCTCATGGTCTTGCCGCCGACCTTGCCGCCGGTCACCTGCGTGCGCTGCGCGCCCAGCAAGCGGACCTCGGCGCCGACCACCGGTGCGCCTCTGGCGTCCTCGAGGCGCGCGCGCACGGTGCGCCCAGCGCGCAGCCCGATCGTGTGCGACTTGCGCGGGCTGTGCTGGACCAGCAGCTGCCTTGGCGGCGCCAGTTCCCGGTAGGTGATGCGCGCTGCGCCCAGGTGCAGGACCAGATCGGGATCGAGGCATCGCAGCGCCAAGGTATCTCCCTGCGCCACCGGGGACGGGAACTCGAACGAGCCGTCGGCCGCGGTCACGAACGACAGGCGCGTGTCCGCGTGGCTCGCCGCGAGGCGCACGCCGCCGACCCGCGTGCCGTCGGTGCTGGTGAGGCGTCCGCGCACGAGGCTCTCGTCGCCGTCCTCGGCGACGTAGACCAGCTTGATGCGATCGGGGAGATCGGCCTCGACACGGGCCTCCGCGGGATCCAGCGCGAAGGCGCTGCTGCTCAGCTGCGCGAGGATCCGGTCGCTGCGCGGCCAGCCTCGAACCCGGAAGACGCCGTCTTCACCCACGGGCGGGTGGCGCAGCGCCGTCGGCAGCGGCAGGTCGATCGCCGCGAAGGCCGCCGTGATCCGGATCCGCACGGTCGCCAACTGTGCCGGCGTGGCGTCGACGACATGGAAGCCGCGCTCGGCGGGGTCTTCTTCGGGCAGGGCGCAGTCGAGTCGCGCGTCCGCCTCGCCCTCCAGGGTGGTCGCGAAGCCAGCGCGTTCCGGCGCCCAGACGCGCAAGGCGACGCGGCCGAAGGGCACGTGCGTGAGCTCGAAGAGGCCGCGTTCGTCGCTGGTCGTACAACTGGCGGCGGTCGCGAAGGCTGGTGCGGAGAGCGGTGTGCAGCCGATCCACGCGCCCGCGACGGCCTCGCCGTCGGCGCCGCGCACGACCCCGTGCACGCGTCGGGCCGGCATCGTGCGCACCAACGCGAAGCCGCGAGGCTGGGCGTCGAGGTCGACCCTCGTCGCGCCGACATCGGGCGCCGTGGTCATCGCGCGGACGACGATCGTGCGCTCGGGCAGGTTCGCGAACACGAACGTTCCCGAAGCGTCGCTGCGCGTCTCGGCCAGCACCGCGCCGTCGAGTTCGGCGGTGAGTCGCGCGTTGGCGACGGGCAACGACAACGGGTCGAGCACCAGGCCTTCGAGGCGCGTCGGGCCTTCGAGGCGCGTCGGCGCCTGTGCCGCGGTGGCGGCCCCGAGCCACAGCAGGGGGAGCAGGAGCCGGAACGAAGGACGACGCATGGCCCGCATGGTAACGCCGGGCCCGAGGTCGCGGCGCGCCCTTGGCAGGCGCGGCCTGCCGCGGCATCGTCTACCGCCATGCTGCTCCGCTGCGCCCTGCTGTGCGTTGTCTTCCTGCTCGCCGCCTGCGACGGTAGCGCCGCCGCCGTCGGCACCTACGAACTCGATCGGCAGGCCCTGGCCAAGAGCCTCGAGCAGGTGAGCAAGGGCCTCGCGGCGCCGATGGTGCAGCGGCTGGCCGAATCGGCGAGCGGCACGATCGAACTGCGCGCCGACAAGACCGCGACGATGCAGCTGCAGCTGCTGATGAGCACCACGGGCACGGGCACCTGGGAACTCGACAAGCAGGGCATCACGCTGCGTCTCACCGACGACAAGGGCAAACAGCAGGTTGTCGGCTGCGGCTACGACGGCAAGTCGATCGCGATCCAGGAAGTCGGTCCCGGCGGCGTGCGCCTGCAGATGCTCTGGCACCGGCGCTGAGGCCGGTCCCGCGGTGGACACTCAGCGGTTCTGCGCGCCGATCCAGCGCTGCAACTCGACCGACACCTGGCGCTGTTCTTCGCCGCGGAACGGCGACGGTGCGGGTGGCTCGCCGAGGGTGCCGGCCACGGCCTGCGCCAGCGTGCGGTCCCCGAGCTGCGGCGTCAGGATCGACAGTGCCGCCGCCTCGTGTGCCGCCGCACGCGGGTCGCCGTGCAGGCGCAACCAGGCAAGGCGCCACAGCAGGTGGCGCGTCGGGATCACCTGGTGGGCGGCGCCGTTCTGCCGGCGCGTGGCGAACACCCTGGCCGCATCGGTCAGCAGCGGCCGCGCCGCCGCGGGAGCCGCTTCGACGTCGAAGCGCGCCGTGTCGGTGGTCAGGTCGCCGATCTCGGCCAGACGGTTGATGGCGATCGCGTTGGCGGGATGGTCCCATTCGCGCGCCAGCGCGTCGACGCGGAAGAACGCCAGCGGATGCGCCGAGAACGACAACGCCATCGCGGCCCGGCGGCGTTGCTCGTCGTCCGCCTGCGCGTCGTCGACCACCTCGAGCAATTCGGCATACGGCACGACGCCGCCGGGCAACCGACCCAGCGTCGCGAACGCGCTGCGGCGCAGGTCCGGGTGTTGGTGCCGCGTCAGGCTCATCACCTTGCGCACGATCAGGTCGTCGGCTTCGCCGTGCACGATCACCGCACCGAGTGCGCGCTGCACCTGATGCAGGTAACGCACGCCGGGCTCGGCGCGTCGGCGATCACCGAATTCGGCCAGCAGCGCGGGCGGGTCGAGTTGTGGCACCAGGAACGGCAGCGGCTCGAGCGGCGGCAGCTGCGAGGTGGTCGCCGCCGGCGCGATCTTCTGCTCGCGCAGCTTGTCGCGCAGCGTCGCGGCCTTGTCGACGGCGGCCTGGGGGTGGGCTGCGAACCACGCGAGCACCTCGGGGCCGTGCTGCAGCAGCACCTGATTGGCGCTGTCCTTGTCGTGACTGTCGTAGGCGCCGAGGTTCCAGATGGCAGCGCGCACCCACTGCGGGGCCTTGCGTTGCACGAGCTGCTTGCCGACGTGACGCCAGCCCTCGTAGAGCGCGATCTGCTCGAGCAGTTCGAACTCCTCGGCTGCGCCCAACGACAGCGCCCACGCGGCGGTGGTGTTGGCGGGGTTGGCGCTGTCCGTCACCGCGGCGCGATAGGCGACCCACTTGCCTTCGAGGTCGCGCTCGGCCCAATCGGTCGGCAGCGTCGCGGGTTGGATCGGCGGTGGTTTCTGCGCCGGCAGGATTGCGTTCAGGAGTGCGATCAGTGACAGAGGGAACGCCAATGCGAACCGCGAAGACGTTCTCATCGACGCCCTCCGCCGACGGCGGCCCCGCTTTCGGCGAGGCTCTCGATCGCCGCGATGCGCCCGACGCCGCCGATGCCGATGACCTGTACGGCGAGTCGTGGCGAGTCCTCGGCGAGCAGGTAACACCAGGTCTCTCCGGGTGACAGCGGCGGCGACAAGAACGTCACCGCGACCGGCCATTCTCCGGCGGTGATGGCGTTCGGCGTCAGCGTGCCGTCCGCGCCCAGGCGTCGGGTCGGCAGCGGTGCATACTCCACCGCGAGCAGTTCGCCGGGCTGCGAACTGCCGTTCACGCGCACGACCAGCCGCAGTTGGTCCTCACGCAGCAGGCGGTGAAGTTCTTCGGCGGTGCGCAGGTTGGCGCCGTGCACGCCGTCGAAGCCCGGCACCGGCACGACCTGGTCGCCGCAGGCGCGAACCTGCAGGCGCAGGCGGGTGTCCGCGGCGGCGCCGATCAGCGCCGCGTCGATCGCGGCCACGGGCCGCGCGCCGGGGGCGTCCTCGAGGTAGACGGCGGTAACGCTGTGCAGCGCGGTCGGCAGTGTCTGCAGTGGCGGCAGCGCCGCGGCCGGTAGCAGGCAGAACAGCAGGACGGTGATGGTTGGGCGCGGCATCGGGGTTCGGGTCGGACCACTGTGGGTCATTGCGTCGCGCAGGCTAACTGTTCCCGCGGGCCATCGCGTCAACAGCGGGTAAAGCGCCGGATGTCCCATCGCACTTTCTCGGATACCGCGCCGGTCAGCAGGGATAGTCGCTGGTGAGTCGGAAACCCCCTCCAGCTCGTGACCCCTCGCACCCAAGGGAGCGAATCATGAAGCTCGCCCGCTCGCTGTTCTCGCTGCTCTGCGCCGGCGCCCTGTCGGCTCCGTCCGTCTCGGCCCAGTCCTCGCCGTCGGACGGCGTGCAGCCCACGCTCGCCGTTGCCGTCGGCGTTGGTGCCGTCTCGCTCGGCGTGTCCGGCCCGCAGTCGCCGTTCGTCGGCGCGGTGATCCTGTCGCTGTCGCCCAACCAGACGCACTACTTGCAGGGTCTGCCGCCGCTGCTCACCGATTTCGCGGTGCTCGGAGTCGGTTTCGCCGAGCAGACCTACAAGGCCACCATCCCGGTCGCCAACGTGCCGCCCGGCCTGTTTATCTACGCGCAGGGTGTGGTGCTGCAGGACGTGATCCTCGCCACCGACGTCGGCAGCTTCGTGCTCGATGCGGAATGGCCCGGCCAACAATAGCCCCAGCAACGCTGAGCGAGCCCGGGTCAGGAACACGACCGCGCGCCGTAGGATGCGCGCATGTTCGTCGCCCTGACCCTGGCGGTAGCCGCTTTCCACCCACAGCAACCTCCGTTCGACGTACAGGCCGCGTGGCGCGATGCCGCCGCGGCGCTGCACACCGAGTGTGATCGGCACGGCGTCGTCGGCGGCAGCCTGATGTTCGTGCGCGGCGCCGAGGTGATCGGTTTCGAGGCGCACGGCTTCGCCGACCGCGACGGCGGCCGCGCGGTCGATCGCGACACGATCTTCCACTGGGCCAGCTGCACCAAGACGCTGACCGGCATCGCCGTGCTGCAGCTGCGCGACCGCGGCCGCCTTCTGCTCGACCAGCCGATCGTCGAACTGGTGCCCGAACTGCGTGCGGTGCGTGATCCGTTCGGCAAGATCGAAGCGATCACGGTGCAGCACCTGCTGTCGCACAGCGCCGGTTTCCGCGGCGCGACCTGGCCGTGGGGCGGCGACAAGGACTGGCACCCGCACGAACCGACGCAGTGGTCGCAGCTCGTGGCGATGATGCCCTACACCGAGGTCGAGTTCGCGCCGGGCTCGAAGTTCTCGTACAGCAACCCGGGCATCGTGTTCGTCGGTCGCGCGATCGAACGACTGTCGGGCGACGACTACGAGGTCTACATGGACAAGAACGTGCTGCGTCCGCTCGGCATGAGCCGCAGCTACTTCGACGTCACGCCGTACCACCTGCAGCGGTGCCGCTCACACAGCTACGCGCGGCGCGGCGAGTTGCTGACGGATCACGGACCCGACTTCGACACCGGCATCACCGTCAGCAACGGTGGCCTCAATGCGCCGTTGCCGGACATGGCGCGGTATCTGGCGTTCCTGCTCGGTGCGGTCGAAGGGGACGCGGCCGCCGTGCTGGCGCGTGCGTCCCTCGAGCAGATGTGGCAACCGCTGCTGCCGACGCGGGGCAGCAGCGACGAACACATCGGGCTGACGTTCTTCGTGCAGTCGCGCGCCGGCTCGACGTTCGCGACGCACACCGGCGGCCAGCGCGACTTCGTGACGTTCTTCTACGTGCACCCGGCGTCGGGAACGGGTGCGTTGGGCGCGTTCAACACCAGCACGGCGGGGCCGGTGATGGCGGCGCTGCGCACGCTGTGCATGGAGAAACTGTCGTTGCAGATGATGGCGCGCTGAGGGGTTGGCGACGAGGGCGCTACCGGACGGTGATCTGGTTGAAGCCCTCTTGGATGCGCTGGTACACGTGGCGTTCGGGCGGAACCTTCGCGAAGTAGTAGTTGCCGGCGGGCATGCCCCGCAAACTCACGTGGCCGTCGCGTCCCGCGGCGAGAGTGAATCTGGCGGCGAGCATGCTGTCCCCTCGGGCGATCGTGAGCCGCCCGCCGGGCGCGGGTGCGTCTTCGGTGCCGCTGACGGTGCAATCGAGTTCTCCCCCCGTGCGAAGAGTTGAAGTGCCGCAGTCTGCCGCGCGCGTGGTCGGCACGCTCGTGACGACTTCTGCCCAGCCGTCGCCGCCGAGTACGACGCAGGCGATGCGATCTTCTGCCGCCAGTTGCAGTCCGCGGATGGTGACCTGACCGTCGAGGTCTGTGACACCCCGGGCCAGCACCGGACCGTGCGCGAACAGCGGCTCGTCGAGTCCCGGGTAGCTCCGTGGCCTGGTGAGGGCGTTGAAGACCAGGACCTCGGCGCCAGGTGCGGGATTGCCGGTGTGCGAGAGCGCGCGCAGGGACACACTCGCCCCGGCGACGATCGGCACCCGGTGTTCGGCCGAATCGTGGCGGGCGACATACCAGCACGGGTCGGGTTGCTGGCCGTCGACGGTAGCGTCGCCGTCACCCAGTCGCAGCGCGAAGTCGAGGCCACGATCGACCGGACTGGGCAGGATGAACGATCCGTCGGCGGCGGTGCGGCCGACGACGCGCCACAGCGAGCCCTCGCTGGCGATCGGCTGCACCAGCACCAGGCGACCATCGACACGAAGGCCGTTGCCGACCAGGCGTCCGCGGATGCAGGATTCCGTCGCGCCGACGTGGAAGCGCCAGTTCGCGTCGTTGACGTCGGCGACCGTCGTGTGCCGCGGTGGCGTCACCAACGCACCAGGAACCTCGAACCAGGCCTTGATCACATCGCTGCGTGGCCAACCCGCGACGACGACGTCGCCGTGTTCGTCGGGTGACAGGCGGCGCAGCGGCGGCGGCAGCGGCACGGGCAACCCGCGACGCGAGGCGGTCACGACCAGCCGCGCCGTGGTTCGCTGCGCGGCATCGGCCTCACGCAGGTGGAACGTCTGCGCGTCGACGCCGTCGCTCTGCACGATCAGATCCTGTTGCCGATCGCCGTCGCCGTCCAGCGTGACCTCGCCCGCGTCGCAGCCCGGCGCCCAGGCGCGCAGCAGCACGCTGCCGAACGGCACGTGCGTGAGTTCGTAACGACCCTGCGCGTCAGCCTGCGCCACGCACGCGGCGTGGCTGAACTCGACGCAGTCGTGCGGTGCGCTGACCACCCATGCGCCGGCGGTGGCCTTGCCTTGGTCGTCGCGCACGATGCCGGTGACCTTGCGCGCCGGCATCAGCGTGATCCGCGCGAAACCGCGGTGGATGCCCAGCAGGTCGACCCAGGTGCCGCCGATGTCCGGTGTGCTGGTGGTCGCGCGCACGACGACGACCCCCTGCGGCAGCTTGCCGATCACGAACGTGCCCACCCCGTCACTGGTGGTGCGGGCGCGTTCTTCGCCGTCGACCTCGACGACGACCGTCGCGCCGGCCACCGGGCGCTGCATGGGATCGACGACGACGCCCTCGAGGCGCGCCGTGGGGAGCTGGGGAACCTGGGCCGGCAGCGCGAAGGCGAACGCCAGCATCAGGACGGTGAGGGGCAGCCGTTCCCGCATCGCGGCATGCTAGCGCCAAACGGGGGGCGCGGGGCCCCGGCTCCCTTCAGTCGTCGTCGCGGTCCTTCTTGCCGGTCGACTCGAGCTGGGCCTTGCAGTCGAGCAGCACCATGCGCGCCTCTTCGAGCGCGATCTCGGCCTCGATCACGGCGCGGGCCTCGACGTTGCCGGCGGTCTGCTGCACACGCAGGCCGTCGAGATGCTGCTGGCGCAGTTCGACGATGCGGGTGGCCGAGGCGACGCGCTGCTCGATCAGCGATCGGGTGCCCTTGGTGTAGAGACCGGCGTAGCCGGTGTTGCCGATCGCGGCGACGCAGCTGGGCAGGACGGTGAGCAGGCAGAGCATGCCGAGGGTGGTGGGCGAGAACTTCATGGCGGGCAGGATCGCGCGGCGCCGGGCCTTGCGCCAGCGGTGGGAGCGCTTTCCGGGGTCCGGCTCCCGCGGCATGATGCCCGGGCCATGCGTTCCTCCCACCTCGCGTTCTGCTCGTTGCTGGTCACGACCGCGCTGCTGCCCGCGCAAAAAGTCGAGTGGTGGCAGAAGACGCTCGAGGAGGCGCTGGTCGCCGCCAACGACTGCAAGGCCGGCATGGTGCTGCTGTACTGCTGGCGCGAGGGTGACGGGTATTGCACCTCGATGTTCAGCGGCACGCTGTCGGACAATGCCACCGAACCGGTGCTCGCCGAGTTCGTCTGCATGGGCGCCAAGGACGAGGGCGCGACCAAGGCCGTGGTCGAGAAGTACGGCGTCACCAAGGTGCCGACGATCCTGTTCGTGCATCCGGACGGCAAGGTCGTCGACGTGCTGGTCGGCTACCTGCCGGTGCAGGAGTTCCTCGACGAGGTCAAACGCGTGCGGGCGGGCAGGGACACCATCGCGGCGCTGCGCGAGTCGATCGAGAAGGCGCCCGACGACCTGTCGCTGCAGCTGGCGCTGCTGCAGAAGCTGCGGCGCTCGGGTGACTTCATGGGTGCTGCCGCGACGCTCGACGCGATCGTCAAGAAGGACCCCAACGGCAAGAGTGAAGCCGCGGCCGAGGCGATGCTGATGCGCATCACCGACGAGGTGTTCAAGACCGGCATCGAGCCCAAGGACTACGACACCAAGCCGCTGCGTTCGTTCCTGGCCAAGGTCAAACACAAGCGGGTGCTGTTCTTGGGCTGGGATCGCGTCGCCGCCGCCGAGTGGAAGAAGGACGACCTCAAGGCCGCCGTCGCCGCCGCCGAGAAGGCGTGGAAGAACATCCCGCCCGAGTTCGTGCTCGAGTGGGGGCAGAACGTCGCCGGCAAGGCCTACGAGGCCTACGCCGAGCTCGACAAGATCAACAAGACCGTGCTCAAGCGCGCCGTCGAGGTCAGCGAGAAGGCCCTCGAGGTGGTCGAGAAGCGGCACAAGCAGAACCCCGACAACGTCTGGCTCGCCAACGCCCTCTACCTGCACGCCTCGGTGCTGATCGTCGCCAACCAGCGCAAGGAAGCGTTCGCGGCGATGGACCGCGCCATCGAACTCGACCCCAACAACGAGAACCTCAAGAACGCCAAGAAGCGCTGGGTCGACGGCAGCAAGTAGCGTACGGAACCGGGTACAAACCACACGCCCGTGGCCGCGGAGCGGCCACGGGCGTGTTGTTTGTACCCGGTTCGGTACGCTCGCGGGGGCATGGACCTCAAGCTGTTCGCCACGATCTTCGCCAGCGTGTTCGTCGCCGAGTTGGGGGACAAGACCCAGCTGGCGACGATGTTGTTCGCCGCCAAGGGGGAGGTCTCGAAGTGGAACGTGTTCTTCGCTGCGTCGCTGGCGCTGGTGGTCTCGACGGCGCTCGGTGTGGTCGCGGGGCAGGTGTTGTCGGCCTGGATCAGCCCACGCGCGCTGCAGATCGTCGCGGGCATCGGCTTTCTGGCCATCGGCGCGGTGACGCTGTGGCGCGCCTGAGCCGCGTCATCCGCTCGCACGTTCGGTGACAGCGCGCCCCGTGGGCGCCGGCAGCGGCTGCTTGCGCCGCGCGCCCTGTTCTTCGCGCAGCAGCGTCGGCACGTCCGCGTAGGGGTAGACGACCGCGGGCTGATCCTTGGGCAGGCCGCCGGTGTCGGCAGTCGGTCCGTAGGTGCTGTGCAGATCGGCGCCGAACATGCGCAGCAGCGCCGTCTGCTGGCCGCGGTGGTGGGCGGTGTGGGCGATGCGGCGCACCATCACCCAGGCGCGGTTGCGGACCTCGCCGAAGAACTGCGTCTCGCCTAGCCACCACGCGTCGTCGCGCGCCGCGAGCGCGGCGAGCCGCGCCGCCGCATCCGTCGCGTAGCGCTGCAGGAAGGCCACGCGCGTCGGTTCGGTCGGCAACGGTGTCTCGGTGACGCCGATGCCGAGCATGTTGGTGAACCAGCCGCTCTCGCTCATGCACTGGTGCACCATGTGTTCGCGCAGTGTGCGGCCGCGGCGGTCGCCGGGTCGCGGGCGCGTGTCGAGTCGGGCGTCGTCGAACATGCTCCAGACCGACAGGGTCTTCTCGATCTCGGTGCGGTAGGTGTCGACGAGGAACGCGAACGTGTGGGTTCCGGTCATGGCTCCACCGAGCGTAACAGCAGCAACGCCGCGATCCCCGCCCGCGCCGTCCAGCTGCCGGTGCGCAACCAGTTCGTGCGCACGAGCCGGGCGATGGCCTTCGCGTCGTTTCGCTGCGCGAGCACACGATGGTCAGGCACCTGCAGCAAGAACGTCGACGCCCAGATCGCGGCGAGCAGCAACAAGCCGAGCATGGTCCAAAGCGACGGCGCGTACCAGCTCAACAGCAGCGCGAGCCCGACTTCGATGCCCATGGTCGGCAGCACGAGCCACGTGATGCGCGTCGTGTGGCGTCGTTCGTAGGCGACGAAGTGGGCTTCGCCCACGTGCGCGAACAGCGGGTAGTGCACGAGCTGCACACACCAGATCAGGCCGGTGAGGAACCAGGTGACCGCGGCATGCAGCACCAACGCCAGCGCGAGCGTCATGCGTCGGTCGTGCGCCCGCGCCGCGCCGCCAGCAGCAGCGCCGCGAACGGCAGCCACCAGACCAGGTCGTTGGTGACGATCAGCCAGCCGCAGCGCCACGGCAGGTCGCCGCGCAGCGCGGCGTCGACGAAGCCGAGCGGGCCGAACACCTTGCCGAGCAGCCCGACGAGCACGATCGGCCAGTGCCGCACGGGGTCGCGCGCGGCGATCGCGTAGCCGATGCCGTAGACGCCCACGATCATGCCGATGCACTGCCACAGCGCCGGGTAGGTCGGCGCCGGCAGGTCGGCGAACTCGAACCAGGCCAGCGGGAACAGCACGGCCAGGGCCCCGAACACGAGGTTGTAGGCGGCGGCGAGCAGCAGTACCGGGGCTGCCCAGCGGGGCGGCTGGAGAACGGGCATGGCGGGGTCTTCGCGGGACACGGGGTTGGGGATGCGCGGCCGGTCACGGACGAACGCCGCCAACGGCATGCGGATTTCCGGCACAATCCGTCGTCAGCGGCGCCGGCACCGGTGTCGTGCTGCTGATGAACCCCGACCAAGCCGACGCGCTGCAGTTGTCGACCCACCTGCCCTTCGTGCAGCGCCTCGCGCGCGGGCTGCTCGGCAGCGACGGGGACGACGTCGCCCAGGAGGCGATGGTCCGGGCCTGGACCGCGGCGGCGCCGCAGCGCGGCAGCGTGCGCGGCTGGCTCGGCGCGATCGTCGGCAACCTGGCGCACAACCAGCGGCGCAGCGCGCGGCGGCGGCAGGTGCACGAGGCGCGGGCGGCGACCGTGGCCAGCGTGCCGGCCGTCGACGAAATCGTCGCGCGCGAAGAGATCCGCGCCCGGGTCGTGGCCGCGGTGCTCGAACTGCCACCGCCGCTGCGCGACGTGGTGCTGCTGCGCTTCTACGAAGGGCTCGACTCGGCCGCGATCGGTGCGGTGGTCGGCGCGCCGGCGAGCACGGTGCGGTCGCGGCTGCAGCAGGGACTCGAACGGCTGCGCGCGCGGCTCGACGAACAGCACGGCGATCGCCGCGCGTGGGCCGCGCCGCTCGCGGCCTGGCAGGGACACGCAGGTGCGGCGCCGCTCGGCGCCGTCGCGGTGTTGCTGCGCGTCGCCCTCGGCTGGCGCGTGCTCGCGGTCGCGGCGCTGGCGCTCGTGCTGCTGTGGAGGGTCCTGCCGCTCGGGCCTGGGCCGGTCCCGCCGGGCCCCACGCCGGACCCGGTACCGGTCACGATCGCGCAGGCGGACACCGAACCGGCCAGGACGACGGCGGACGCCGAACCGGCGCGCTCGGCCGTCGTGGCGGCGACCGAAGCGAACGCGACGCCGGGACCGACGACCTTGTGGGGCCGCGTCGTCGTCGCCGCGACGAACGCGCCGCTCGCGGGTGCGGCGGTGGCGCTCGACTACCGGCTCGCCGACGAGTTCTCGGTGCTCGACGTGACCCAGGCGGCGCGCATCGATCACCTCGGCGACGCGGTCACCGACGCAGAGGGGCGCTTTCGCTTCGCGGTGGCGCGGGCCACGCAGTATCGCCTGCGCGTCGTCGCGCCGGGGTTCCCCGAGCACGTGCAGCCGCTGGTGACGGGCGGCAGCGAGGTGCTGGTGCGCATGGAGGCGGGCGCCGGTCTGCGTGGGAGGGTGTCGGCCGCGGCCGATCGCGCGCCGGTTGCCGGCGCCGAGGTCGTGGTGCAGTTGCAGGGGTTGCCCGGCGGCGTGCACACGACGACCGCCGCGGACGGCTCGTTCTTCTTCGCGGACCTGCCGTGCGGCCCATCGCTCGCGGCCGCATCGGCGCCGGGCTGCGCGACCTCACACCAGGAGGTCGAGCTGCGCGCCGGCCAGATCGCCGAGCTGCAGTTCGAACTGACGCGCGGGCGGCGCGTCACCGGCGTCGTCCGCGACGCGGTCAGCGATCAACCCGTGGCCGGCGCGACGCTGAGCCGCAGCTGGACGTTCGTCGATCCGGTCGTGTCGGCCGCGGACGGCAGCTATTCGCTCGACGGCCTCGGCGAGAGTGAAGAACTGCACGTGCGCGCGGCCGGTTACGTCGCGGCCGCGTTGCTGGTGCCGACGCAGACGGACGCGCCGCGCGTCGACTTCGGCCTCGTGCGCGGCGGCCGCCTGCGTGGGCGCGTCGTCGATGCCGCCGGCAACGGGCTCGGCGCCGCGACGGTGGCGGTCGCGCGCGACGTCTGGATGCGCGCCAACTCGGTGCACACCGAGTGGTGCGCGGCCGCGGTCGGCGCGGACGGCTGGTTCGTGGTCGAGGACCTGGGGCCGGGAAGCGGTCAGCAGCTGACCGTGCGCTGCGCGGGCTACGGCGCCCGCACCCTGGCCCTGCCCGGCGAGGTGCCGGCCGGTGCGCTGCGCGACATCGGCGCGATCGAACTGCGGCCGCAGGCGCTGCTCGAGGGCGTCGTGGTCGACGTCGACGGCCGCCCGGTGGCCGGCGCCGACGTGCATCTGTTCGGCAGCGACCGTGACTTCGCGGCGCTGCTGCCGGGCGAGACCAAGGCCACGCCGCTGTTCCCGTTCGCGCACCGCCGCACCCACACCGCCGCCGACGGCGTGTTCCGCATCGCCGGGCTCGCGGCCGGTGACTACGACCTGTCGGTGACGCAGCCGGGCAAGGAATGGAGCCACGAACAGCAGGTCGGCGGTCTCGCGGCCGGCGAACTGCGTTGCGACCTGCGCATCGTCGTCGACATCGGGCGCACGCTCGGCGGCGTGGTGCGCGTGCCGGGCCGCAGCGGTCTGCCCGACGGTTGCCACATGGCGTTGATCGCGCAGCGCGAAGGTGAGGAGCTGCAGTGGGCCAAGGTCGCCGCGGACGGTCGCTTCACCTTCGAACGCATGCAGGGCGCGGCCTATCGCATCAGCGCGATGGATGCGCCCGCCGGCTTCGCGCTGGTGCCGCGCGAGCGCGTCGCACCGGGCCCCGACGATCTCGAACTGTTGCTCGCACCCGCCGAGAGGATCTCGGGTCAGGTCGTCGACGGCGCTGGCAAGCCGCTGCGCGGCGTCGCGATCAACTTCTTCGCGACGGGCGACACGGTGGCGCGCAGCTTCGCGACCGACCACGACGGGCAGTTCTCGTTCGAGGTGCCCCCGGGCGCGGTGGGGCGGCTGTCGGCGAAAGACCCCGACCAGTTCTTCCGCCAGGTCACGCGCGCGGATACGCGCGCCGGCGAGGTCGGGCTGGTGCTGCGCCTGCCGTGAGTCGCTGCGTCAGTCGCCGTCCGCTTCACGGCCGCCGCTGCGTTGCAGCTGCTTGACCTTGAAGTTGAGGACCACGCCGAGGACGAAGAACACGCCGCCCAGCGCCCACGGCACGGGGCTGCCCATGCCGTCCGCTGCGCCGCCGTCCAGCAGCAACGGCACAGCGGCCGACAGCAGCAGCACCGCCCCCGCGCCGGCGAGCACCATCGCGAACAGGTCGGCGGCGCGCAGTTCGCGATGGCTGTAGGTGCGCATCGCCGCGGCTACTTCTTGCCGCGTTGGTACTCGACCGCGGCCGAGATGAAGTCGCGGAACAGCGGGTGCGCCTTGAGCGGCTGCGTCTTGAACTCGGGGTGGTACTGCACGCCGACGAACCACGGGTGGTCCTTGAGCTCGACGATCTCGACGAGGTCGAGCTTGGGGTTGACGCCGGCCATCACCAGGCCCGCCGCGGCGAGCTTCTCGCGGTAGGCGTTGTTGAGTTCGAAGCGGTGGCGGTGGCGTTCGCTGATCAGCGTCTCGCCGTAGGCCGCATGGCTCCTGGTGCCTTCGGTCAGCTTGCAGTCGAAGGCACCCAGGCGCATCGTGCCGCCCTTCTCGTTGGTGCGCTTCTGATCCTCCATCAGCGAGATCAGCGGGCTGTTGGCGTTGGGGTCGTATTCGGTCGTGGTGGCGTCGGTGATGCCGCAGTCGTGGCGCGCGAACTCGACCACGGCGGCCTGCATGCCGTAGCAGATGCCGAAGAACGGGATCTTCTGCTCACGCGCGTAGCGGATCGCCGCGATCTTGCCCTCGAAGCCGCGCTCGCCGAAGCCGCCGGGCACCAGGATGCCGTCGACGCCGGCGAGGATCTTCGCCGCGCCCTCGTTGGCGATCTGCTCGGCAGACACCTTGCGCAGCACGATCTTGCAGTGGTTGGCGATGCCGGCGTGGCTCAGCGACTCGTAGATCGACTTGTAGGCGTCGTGCAGCTCGATGTACTTGCCGGCGACGGCGATCTCGACCGTGTGTTCGGGGTGCTTGACGATCTGCAGCAGGCGTTGCCAGTCGCTGGTGTCGACCTTCTGCCGCGGCTCGACGCCGAAGTGGTTGAGGATGCGCTGGTCGAGTCCGGACTCGATCAGCATCAGCGGCACCTCGTAGATCGAGAAGGCGACGTCGCGCTCCTCGATCACCGCTTCCGGCCGCACGTTGCAGAACAGCGAGATCTTCTTCGCCATGTCCGGCTCCATGGGGATCTCGGTGCGGCAGATCAGCACGTGCGGCTGGATGCCGATCTCCCGCAGTTTGCCGACCGACTGCTGCGTGGGTTTGGTCTTGAGTTCGCCCGACGCGCGCAGGAACGGCAGCAGCGTCAGGTGGATGAACATGCAGTCGCCCGGCGCGTGTTCGAGGCTGAACTGACGGATCGCTTCGAGGAACGGCAGGCTCTCGATGTCGCCGACGGTGCCGCCGATCTCGGTGATCGCGACGTCGGGCGGCGGCTCGCCGGGGCTCGGCGCGGCGCCGGCGCGGATGCCCATCTTGATCTCGTCGGTGATGTGCGGGATCACCTGCACGGTCTTGCCCAGGTAGTCGCCGCGCCGCTCCTTCTGGATCACCGACTTGTAGATCTTGCCGGTGGTGTAGTTCGAGTCCTTGTTGATGCGCGCGTGGGTGAAGCGTTCGTAGTGGCCCAGGTCGAGGTCGGCCTCGGTGCCGTCGTCGGTGACGTAGACCTCGCCGTGCTGGAACGGCGACATCGTGCCGGGGTCGACGTTGATGTACGGGTCGAGCTTCTGCATCGACACCTTGAGGCCGTGCCGCTCGAGGATCCAGCCGATCGCCGCGGAGGTGAGGCCCTTGCCCAGGGACGACACGACGCCGCCGGTCACGAAGAGGTACTTGGTCATGGTTGCTGTTGCTGGCGTCCTGCGTGCAGTCGCTGCAGGAACGCGTCGTAGTCGGATCGGGTCTCGATGCCCCACGGGTCACCTTGCGCGTCGAGCACGTGCATCGGAAGGTCGTTCTCGAGGAAACGCAACTGCTCGAGGCTCTCGGTCTCGGCGAGGCCGCTGCTCGGCAGGGACGGAATGCGCAGCAGGGCGTCGCGCGTGAAACCGTAGACGCCGATGTGGCGCAGGATCGGCAGCGGGCCGGCGGGCGGCTGCTCTCTCTGGAACGGGATCACCGCGCGGCTGAAGTACAGCGCCTTGCCCGAACGGCCGCGCACGACCTTGACGACGTTGGGGTTCTGTTGGATCTCCGCGTCGTGCACCGGCGCGCACAGCGTGTTGGTCACCGCTTCGCCGCGCAACAACTGGTCGACGAGCGCTTCGAGGTCGGTCGCGGCGACCTCGGGCCAGTCGCCCTGGATGTCGAGCACGGCGCGGCAGTCGATCTGCGCGGCGGCCTCGGCGCAGCGTTCGCTGCCGGTGCGGCACGCGGCGCTGGTGCGCACGACGTCGTAACCGGCGCGTTCAGCGGCGGCCTGCACCCGGTCGTCGTCGGTGGCGACGCAGACGCGGTCGATGTTCCGGGCCTTCTTCGCCTGATCACAGGTGTGCAGGAACAGCTCCTGGCCGCTCTCGGTCAAGAGCGCCTTGCCGGGCAGCCGCTGGCTGCCGACACGCACGGGAATGATGGCCAACGCGGCGATCTCGCGTCCGGCGCTCATTGCTGCCGCCCCAGGCGGAGGAGCTTCTCGCGCGCGATCGCGGCGTCGCGCTGGATGCGTTCGCGCTGGCCGGCGAGATCGGGCACGCTGTCGGTCGGGGCCGAGTGGTAGGCCACGGCGCTGTTGTAGAGCGCCAGGAAGTAGCCCCGGGCGTCCTGGAACGAGGCTTCGGCGGGGTCGCCGGGGCGGCGGCTGCGGGTCCAGACCCAGCGTTTGCCCGGGAACTCGACCACCAGCGCTTCGCGCGCGTCGGGCGGCGCTGCCGGCGCGCCGTAGGTGAACATGCCGTGGTCGGCGAGGATGTCGACGAGCGCCTGCACCTCGCCGTCGCTGATGACCTTGGTCAGCCGGTCGGCGCGCTTGTCGCTGTAGATCTCGTCGGGCGAGCCGCTCGATGCGTTCTGCATCGTGAAGGCCTGCCCGCTCGCGAACTGTACGAAGCGCACCGCGGTGCGGCGTCCGGGTTCGAGGCGCGGGGCGGACGCGATGTCGGGACCGCTGGCGCAACCGCCCATCAAGGCGGCCAGGAACAGAAGCCACAGCGAGGTGGACGGAGGGCGCGCGACCACGACGGCGAAGGAGTCTAGCGAGCGCGGTGCGAAAGAAAACGGCGCCGTGAAGTCGCTGTGGTGATGCCTGCATCGCCAGGATCCTGCGTGGATTCTCTGGTGAGCAATTTGTGGAGAGGTGGAAGTCTCGGCATCTTCGTGGCGGTGGCATCGAGGACGGTGTCAGGTCGATCGGCTCGTCGACTTCCGCGAGCGTGATCTCGCGCTCGCCCTCTCGCGATGCGCTACCACGAAGTCGTCGAGCAAGCCGTGGCGGCGCCGCCTCGCGACTCGTGAGCAGACGCGTGGCCGGCTCTCCCGACCGTGCGCGGGCTGGCGCGACCGCGGCAAACTCGGGCCGTGCACGATCCGTGCACGGAAACTGCACACGGGGTGCGGGAACGCGCCGTCCCAGGGCGCCTTCGTCGTAGTTGCGGTCGCTTGGGGGAGTAGTGCGAACTCCAGCCCACGAAGGAGTTTGTCGAAGATGTAACGGCCGGCGTGCGGCGCGACGGCGTAGAGGGGCGAACGGGGCCCACTTCCGCGGCACGTCTTTCGACTCCCGTGTTCCCTTCGTGAACTGGTTCGCTTTCCTCGTCCCTGTGGGGCTGCTGGTCCTGGCGATCGCCGCGTTGCTGCGGCGTCGCCTCGAACTGCACTCGTACGCCAACAACCTCGCCGAACGGCAGTCGGCGCGGGAGCGCGGCAGTCATCGCGCGCGGCTGCAACATCCCAAGGTCGATTTGTCGCAGTGCATCGGCTGCGGGGCGTGTGTGCGCGCGTGCCCCGAAGACGGCGTGTTGGCGTTGGCGTATGGCCAGGCGGTGGTCGTGCACGGCGCCCGCTGCGTCGGTCACGGCCTGTGCGCCGCGGCGTGTCCGACCGGCGCGATCGCGCTGACGCTGGCGGATCTCGAGGGGCGACGCGATCTGCCGGCCGTCGACGAGCATCTGCAGGCCGTGGGCACGCCGGGGTTGTTCCTGGCCGGGGAGATCACGGGTTTCGCGCTGGTGCGCACGGCGGTGCAACACGGCACGTTGGTGGCGCACGAGGTGGCGGCGCGCTGTGCCGCGAACGCTGCCGATCCTGTTCCTGACGCTGCTGCTGCGGACGTTCCTGCTGGCAACGGTCGTGAGCCGGACGGCGGCGCTCCGCTCGACCTGCTGGTGGTGGGACTGGGGCCGGCGGGCCTGGCCTGCCTGCTCGCCGCCAAGGAGAAGGGGCTGCGAAGCCTGGGCATCGATCAGGCTGCCGAGCTCGGCGGCACCGTCGCCGCCTATCCGCGGCGCAAGTTGGTGATGACCCAGCCGATGCACCTGCCGCTGCACGGCAAGCTGACGCGGCTCGAATACACCAAGGAAGAACTCGTCGAGATGTGGCAGGGTCTCGCGGCGCAGCATCGGTTGCCCGTGCGCACCGGCGTGGTGCTGCAGAAGGTCGAACGCGGCGGCGACGGCGTGTTCACGGTGTTCACCGATCAGGGCAAGACGCGCGCGCGCCATGTCTGCCTCGCGGTCGGCCGCCGCGGCAGCCCGCAGAAGCTCGGCGTGCCCGGTGAGGACCTGCCCAAGGTCGCCTACTCGCTGCTCGACGCCGAGAGCTATCGCGGCCGGCGCGTGCTCGTGGTCGGCGGTGGCGACAGCGCGATCGAAGCGGCGCTCGCGCTCGCCGAGCAGCGCGGCAACGAGGTCACGATCAGTTATCGGCGCAACGCCTTCTCGCGGCTCAAGGCGCGCAACGAAGAACGCATCGCCGCGGCGATCGCCGATGGTCAGGTGCGGGTGCTGTTCGAGAGCACGGTCGAAACGATCGCCGAGGACCAGGTGGTGCTGCGCACCAGCGGTGCGGCGCAGGTGCAAGGTGGCGCTGCCGGTGGCGGCACGGCGACCGCGACTTGCCTGCAGTTGCCCAACGACGAGGTGTTCGTCTTTGCCGGCGGCACGCCGCCGTTCCCGCTGCTCGAGGCGGCGGGAGTGTCGTTCGATCCCGAACTGCGTCCCCAGGCGCTGCCCGACGCCGATCGCGGCACGGGCCTGCTGGTCGCGCTGTCGGCGACGCTGCTGGGCCTGCTGGTGCTCCTGCTCGTGCGCTTCGTCAACGCCGACTACTACGGTCTGGCGCCGGCGCTGCGGCCCGGTTCGACGCAACACGACCTGCTGCGTCCCCAGGGCAGCGTCGGCCTCTCCGCCGGGCTCGTCGCGGTCGCGCTGTTGCTGGTCAACCTGGCTTATCTCGCCCGCCGCGCGCCGGGCATCGGCCGGCGTCTGCCCGGTTCGCTGAAGAACTGGATGAGCCTGCATGTCGCCACGGGCCTCGCGTCGTGCCTGTTGGCGATGCTGCACAGCGGCTTCCATCTGCGCCAGGGCGCCGGCGGCCACGCGTTGCTGGCGATGGTCGTCGTCGTCGTCGCCGGCGTCGTCGGCCGCTGGTTCTACGCGTTCGTGCCACGGGCCCAGAACGGCCGCCAGCAGGACCTCGAAGAACTGCAGACCCAGGTCGCCGCGATCGCCAGTGAGTGGGATGAACACGGTCGCGGCTTCGGCGGCCGCGTGCGGCAGCGCGTCGACGATCTCGCCGACCGCGCGCAGCTCGGCCGCAGCCTGGTGGCGCGCATCGGCGGCTTGCTGCACGGTCAGTGGCGGTTGCGGCGCGAACTCGACCGACTGCGCCAGGAGGGGCGCGCCGAAGGCATCCCGCTCGCGGAGGTCCGGCACGTGTTGTCGTTGGCCGAGCGTTCGTATCGCCTGGCCCTGCAGCTCGTGCACTTCGAGGAGGTGCGCGGCCTGATGTCGACGTGGCGCTACATGCATCGTTGGCTGGCCCTGCTGCTGACGCTGCTGGTGATCGTGCACGTGGTCGCGGCGGTGCGTTACGGCGGCGTCGACCTGTCGGTGCTGCCGTTCTTCGGAGGTGGTCGATGAAGTGGGCACGCTGGCTGTTGCCGACGGTGACGCTGCTGCTGGTGCTCGGCTTCACCTGGTGGGACGTCGGTGGCGCGCGCACCGGCCCGGGGCCGCTGCACAGCGCGCATGCTGCCGTCGCCGAGCTGGCGCAGGGCGCCAACTGCGAAGGGTGTCACCGCGTCGGTGCCGGCGTCGGGGCCGAGTTGTGCATGCGTTGTCACGCCGCGATCGGCGCGCAGCGACAGCAGGGCACCGGTCTGCACGGCAGCCTCGCCGCAGATCTGGCCAGCCGTTGTGAGGCGTGTCACGGGGAGCACCACGGCGACACTTCGCCGCTGATCGCGCCCCATGCCTGGTCGCGCGCGGATGTGCCGGATGCGTCGGCCTACGCTCACCAACACGTCGCTGGCTTCGGCCTCGTTGGTGCGCACGTTGCTCTCGACTGCGCGCGCTGTCATCAACACGCACACGACCCCCAGCCGTCGGCGGGTGGTCGTTTCCTGGGCGCCTCACAACGTTGCACGAGCTGCCACGAGGACGCCCACCAGGGCGTGTTCGGCGCCGACTGTGCCAGCTGCCACGGCCAGGAGCGCCCCTGGGCCGAGGTGCCGAGCTTCCCGCACGAGGTGTTCCCGCTCGCGCAGGCGCACCGGCAGGTGGCGTGCACGGGTTGTCACGCCGAGACCGGCCCGCATTCGGTCGCCGCGCTGCGTGAGCAGCCGCTGCCGTCGCGCGGCTGCGCCGACTGTCACGACAACCCACACGGTGCGCCGCCGCTGCCGGTCACGGCGCTGCGGCTCACCGACGTCGGCAACTGCGCGTCGTGTCACACGGCGACCAGCTGGACCAAGGCCGAGGTCACGCCCGAACAGCACGCCGAGTTCGGCTTCGTGTTGCGCGGCGCACACGCCGCGGCGGCGTGTGTCACCTGCCACGGTGACGGCGATCGCGAACCGCGCTGGCGCGGCGCGGCTCCGCCACTGGCGGCTTGTGCGGTCTGTCACGAGCACGATCACGGCCGCGTGATGATGACCGCGGCGACCGCATCGACGCCCCCCGCGAACGGTTGCGCGGGCTGTCACACCGATACCGACGCGGACTGGCAGGCCGGACAGATGCCTGCGGCCGTGCACGCGGCGGCGGGGTTCGCGTTGGTCGAGCCGCACGCCGAGTTGGCTTGCGCCAAGTGTCACCAGGGGGTCGGTCGTGAGCAGCGTTTTCCGGGGCGCAAGCCCGAGGACTGCCGCGCCTGCCACGACGACGTGCACCGCGGCCAGTTCGACGGGCAAGATCGTTTCGCGCAGTGCACGGCCTGCCACCTGCCGACGCGTTTTGCTCCGCCGCAGTTCGGCGTGACCGCGCATGCCGCGACAGCCTTCCCGCTGACCGGTGCTCACGACGCGGTCGCCTGCGCCGCGTGTCACCGCACGGTGCAGGACGGGGTGCGTTCGTTCCATGGCACCAGCGGCGATTGCGTCACCTGCCACGACGACGTGCACGATGGCGCGTTCGGTGCCGCGGCGCCGGGCTGCGCGCGTTGTCACGACACCGCGGCGTTTGCGCCGGTGGTGCGGTTCGATCACGCACGCTGGACGAAGTATCCGCTGCTCGGTGCCCACACGCAGGTCGCTTGCGCGGGCTGTCACCCGGCGGTCGCGGCGACCTCGGCACGGCCGGCGCGGCGGCTGGGCCCGGCCCGCGGCACGAACTGCAGCGATTGCCACAGCGATCCGCACGCCGGTCAGTTCCGGGTCGGCGGCGCCACCGACTGCACGCGCTGCCACGTGCCCGCGTCGTTCGCCGAACTGCACTTCGATCACGACAAGAGCCGCTTCCCGCTCGACGAGGTGCACCGGCCGGTGCCGTGCGCGAAGTGCCATCTCGGTTACGCGGACGGTCCGGCGACCATCGTGCGGTACCGGCCGCTGGGCACCGCGTGCGGCGACTGCCACAAGCTCGGCGTGCCGAAGGCGGGTGGCAAATGAGATCGTTGCCCACCGTCGCCGTGGGGCTGTGGCTCACCGGCACGCTGCTCGCCCAGGGGCAAGGCAAGGTGGTGCGTGTCAACGTCACCTCGGTGGCCGAACGCAGCGTCTACCTCGACCACGGCCGCGATGTCGGTTTGTCGGTGGGCACGTTCGTGCGGTTGTTCCCGCCCGGGTTGGCGCCGTTCGAAGTCGAGATCCGTTCGATCAGCAACACCTCGGCACGCGCCGAACTGCCGCCGGGCTTCGCGGCGCCGCCGACCGGAACTCCGGGCGAGGCCAACGTCACCGAGGTGACGCAGGTGACGACACCGGTTGCGCCGGTGTCGCCGAGCGCTCCCGAGCATCCGCCGTGGACCAGGCAGGAAGGCGCGCGTGGCGCCGACCAACCGCTGCTCGTGCCGACGTTCGGCGAGCATCCCAACCAGCGGCCGCCGCGGCTCGACGGCCGGCTGTTCGCGTCGACCCAGTGGAGCCGCGACGACGGCGGTGACCGGTCGAGCGACTACTACTACACCCGGCTCGGCGTGCGCGCCGACGCCACCAATTACCTGGGTACCGGCGAACGGGTGCGCTTCGCCGGTGAGATCGACGACCGGCGGGTGTCGTTGCCCGACGCGCCGGACGACAACGAGCAGAACGCGCGCCTGGACCTGCTCTCGGTCGCGTTCGGCACCGAGTCGTGGGCGCCCACGGGCATCGAGGCGGGGCGCTTCTACTCGCAGTTCCTGCCCGAGATCGGCCTCGTCGACGGCGTCGAGGTGGTGCGCCGCTACGAAGGCGGCATCCGTTTCGGCGCCGGCTTCGGCGCCTACCCGCTGCCGTTCCCGGCGCGCGACACCGGCGACGACCTCGGTGTGCATGCGTTCTTCGACTACGCCGCCGACGCGCGGCGCAGCTTCGCGACCACGATCGGCGTGCAGAAGACCTGGCACCGCGGCACCGCCGATCGCGACCTGGTGCTGCTGCGCGTCGAGGGGCGGCCGAGCGATTCCCTGTCGCTCTACGGCAGCGCCAAGATCGACGTCTACACCGGCAGCGACAGCATCAAGGGCAGCGGCGTCGAAGTGACCGAGGCCTACGGTGCGGTTCGACTCGACGGCAGCAGCGTCGGGACCGGGCTCACCGCGTCGCACTTCACCTGGCCCGAGCTGCTGCGTGAGGAGTACCAGAACCTGCCCGTCGAGCTGGTCACCGATGGCAAGGTCGACCGGCTGGCCTGGAACGGCTGGTGGCGCGTCAGCGATGCGATGCGGCTCGCGGCGCGCACGGACATCTGGCGCGACCAGGACCGCGACGGCACGTCGTGGGGCCTGGACGGCGATCTCTACGACGTGTTCGGGCCACGTTCGTCGTTGTCGCTGTCGCTGTTCGGCAGCGACGGCGGTTACTCACAGGGTCCAGGGTTGCGGCTCGGTCTGCGGGCGCCGCTCGGCGCCGGCGCCTGGCGAGCCGGTTACCGGTGGCACCGTTACGAGCTCACCAGTCTGGTCACGGGCCCCGAGAGCTACACGCGGGAATCGATCGAACTCGGCGTGTCCGTGCCGTTGGGCTTGGACGGTGACCTCGACTGCGCGCTCGAACACTGGTTCGGCGACGACGAGGACGCGTGGGCCTTGAACCTCTACCTGCAGTGGCGCTTCTGATGGGGCAGTACGATGGCGACTCGCGACGAGGCAATCCGATGAACGACCGCACCGATACCGCGCGCCGGCGTGCCTGGCGGCGCACGTTCGTCTGCAGCGTGTTGCTCTACGTGCTGGTCGTCGCCTGTGCCACGTTCGTGCCACAGCACGGCTGGAGCAAGTCGTTCGGCCCGGTCGTGCCGCACGACACCTTCCCCGCGGACTGTTCGCTGTGCCACGCCAAGGGCGACTGGCACACGCTGCGCGCCGACTTCACCTTCGATCACGCGGCGCGCACGGGCGTGCCGCTGCAAGGTGCACACGCGACCGCGGGTTGCCTGCTCTGTCACAACGATCGCGGTCCGGTGCAGCAGTTCGCGGTGCAGGGTTGCGCGGGTTGCCACGCCGATCCGCACCGTCAGCAGCTCGGTCGCAACTGTCAGGACTGTCACGACGAACGCACCTGGTTGCCGCGCGACGCGATCGCCCGGCACGACCGCACGCGATTCCCGTTGGTCGGTGCGCACGCCGCGGTGGGCTGTTTCCGCTGTCACCCGGGCGCGCCGGTCGGCAACTTCGCGGGCGCCAGTTCGGAGTGTGTGCACTGTCACCAGGACGACCGCGCGCGCGCGACCGATCCGGACCACGTCGCGCTCGGCTACTCGACCGATTGTTCACGTTGCCATCTGCCCACGGGCTGGATCCCGGCGCGCTTCGAACACACGCCGTCGTTCCCGCTGAGCAACGGCCACGCCGGACGGGCTTGCCGGCAGTGCCACCCGACGCCGAACTCGTTCACGGGGCAGTCGACGGCGTGCTCGAGTTGTCACACCGACGAGCACGCGGTGACCACCCAGCCCAGCCACGCCGCGGCGGGCTTCGGGACCGACTGCAGCCAGTGCCACGACACACGCACGTTCCGGACGTCGAACTGGCCGCATCCCACGAGCTTTCCGCTGACCTTCGGCCACGCGGGGCGGCAATGCACCGAGTGCCACGTCGGCCAGGTCTACGCCGGCACGTCGTCGACGTGCAGTTCGTGCCACCTGGACACCTACCAGGCGACGCAGAACCCCAATCACGTCACCGCCAACTACCCGACCGATTGCACGCAGTGCCACAACACGATGGCCTGGCGCGGCGCGGGCACCAGCCACCCGGCGACCTTCCCGCTCGAGAACTCGCACGCGCGCGCGTGTTCGGCGTGCCACACGACGCCGGGAGTCTACGCGGGCCTGAACCCGGCCTGCGCGACGTGTCACCTGCCCGAATACCAGGCGACGACCAATCCGCCGCACGTGTCGTTCCAGATGGGGCAGCAGTGTCAGCAGTGCCACGGCACCACGGTGTGGTCGAACGGTTCGTTCGTGCACACGTTCCCGATCACGTCGGGGGCGCACCGCAACCTCGCCTGTTTCGACTGCCACAACAACGCCGGCAACCGGCTCGCGTTCTCGTGCATCGACTGTCACGAACACCGGCAGTCCGAGATGAACAACGATCACCAGGGCGTGAACGGTTACGTCTGGGCCTCCGCGAACTGCTATCAGTGTCATCCGAACGGGCGGCACTGAGAGTCGCGACCCCGGCTACGGCGAGAGCGGAGCGCCCTGGGTTCAGCCCCGGCGGGACGACGGTCGAAAACGCCCGTTGGAGTCGGGGTTTTCCCCGGCCCACCTCGTACGTTCGTCGCCATGGAACCTCGCCTCTTCCACAAGGTGCTCTGCGCCAATCGCGGCGAGATCGCCATCCGGGTGTTTCGCGCCAGCGCCGAGCTGGGCATGCGCACGGTCGCGATCTTCAGTGAGGAAGACGCCACCAACCAGCACCGCTACAAGGCCGACGAGGCCTATCTGGTCGGCAAGGGCAAGGCGCCGGTCGCCGCCTACCTCGACGGCGAGGAGATCCTGAAGATCGCGAAGCAGGCCAAGGTCGACGCGATCCACCCCGGCTACGGCTTCTTGTCGGAGAACCACGCGTTCGCGGCCGCGGTGCGGGCCGCCGGCATCGCCTTCATCGGGCCCAGCGCGCACGTGATCCAGCACCTTGGTGACAAGGTGCAAGCCCGCAAGGAGGCCGAGCGGCTCGGCATCCCGACCGTGCCCGGGATCGAGCTGCCCGGCGACGAGGGCGGGGCGTTCGCGGCGGCGGAGGCGTTCTTCAAGCAGCACGGCACTTCGATCGTCAAGGCGGCGCACGGCGGTGGCGGCCGCGGCATGCGGGTCGTCGAGGCGCTGCCGGAGCTGCTGTCGAGCTTGCGGCAGGCGCGCAGCGAGTCGCTGGCGGCGTTCGGCAGCCCGGTGGTGTTCCTCGAGAAGTTCCTGCCCAAGGTCCGGCACGTCGAGGTGCAGGTGCTCGGCGACCAGCACGGCAACGTCGTGCACCTGCACGAGCGCGACTGCTCGGTGCAGCGACGGCATCAGAAGGTCGTCGAGGTCGCGCCGGCACCGAACCTGTCGACGGCGGTGCGTGAGGCGCTGTTCGCCGATTCGCTGCGCCTGGCCAAGGACGCGGGTTACCACAACGCGGGCACGTTCGAGTTCCTGGTCGCCGGCGAGCAGCACTACTTCATCGAGGTCAACCCGCGGCTGCAGGTCGAACACACGATCACCGAGCAGATCACCGGCGTCGACATCGTGCAGACGCAGCTGCGCATCGAGCAGGGTTACCGGCTCGACAGCGCCGAGATCGGACTCGGCAGTCAGGACGTCGTGCGACCGCGCGGCTACGCGATCCAGTGCCGCATCACCACCGAGGACCCGCAGAACGACTTCCTGCCGGACACCGGCACGATCCTCGCCTACCGCGCACCGGGCGGTTTCGGGCTGCGGCTCGACGGCGGCGACGGGCTCGCCGGCACGGTGGTGTCGGGGCACTACGACTCGCTGCTGGTGAAGTGCATCACCTACGGCCCGACGCTCGCGCAGGCCGCGGTCAAGGGGCAGCGCGCGCTGCGTGAGTTCCGCATCCGCGGCGTCAAGACCAACCTCGCGTTCCTGCAGAACGTGCTCGGCCACGCGGCGTTCCTGCGCGGCGAGACCTGGACGCGGTTCCTCGACGACACGCCCGAGCTGTTCGAGATCAAGCTCGGCAAGGATCGCGCCACCAAGCTGCTCACCTATCTGGCCGACGTCGTCGTCAACGGCCACCCGACGATCAAGGCCGAGCAGCGACTGGCGCCGGCGAGTTGTCTGCCGGCACCGGTGCCGCCGGTGCCGATCGGCGCGCCACCGCCGGGCACGGCCCACATCCTCGCCGAAGGTGGTCCCGCCAAGGTGGTGGAGTTCATCAAGAAGCACAAGCGGCCGCTGCTGACCGATACGACGATGCGCGACGCGCACCAGTCGCTGCTGGCGACGCGCGTGCGCACCAAGGACATGGCCGCGGTCGCGCACGCCACCGCGCACCTGGGCCATCAGCTGTTCTCGTTCGAGACGTGGGGCGGCGCGACCTTCGACGTCGCCTACCGTTTCCTCAACGAGGATCCGTGGGATCGGCTCGAACAGCTCAAGCGCCTGATCCCGAACGTGCTGCACCAGATGCTGCTGCGAGGCGCCAACGCGGTCGGCTACACGAGTTATCCGCAGAACGTCGTCGAGGGCTTCATCGACGAGGCGGCGGCGGCCGGCATCGACGTGTTCCGCGTCTTCGACAGCCTCAACGACCTCGACTCGATGACGGTGTCGGTGCAGCGCGTGCTGCGTACCGGCAAGATCGCGGAGGTCTCGGTCTGTTACACCGGCGACGTCGACAACCCGGCGCGCACCAAGTACGGGCTCGAGTACTACGCCGACCTGGCCCGGCGCATCGAGGACCTCGGCGCGCACATCCTGTGCGTCAAGGACATGGCCGGTCTGTTGCGCCCGCAGGCGGCGCGCATGCTGATCTCGCGGCTGCGGGAAGTCACCGAGCTGCCGATCCACCTGCACACGCACGACACCTCGGGCAACGGCATCGCTACCTACATGGCGGCGATCGAGAGCGGCGTGCACATCGTCGACGTCGCGTTCTCGCCGATGGCCGGGCTGACTTCGCAGCCGAGCATGAACGCGCTGATCGCGGCGCTGCGCGGTGCGCCGCGCGAGACCGGGCTCATGAACAAGGTCATGCAGCCGCTGGCCGACTATTGGGAGGCCGTGCGTGAGTTCTACGCGCCGTTCGAGTGCGGGCTGAAGTCGAGCACCAGCGAGGTCTACTACCACGAGATCCCCGGCGGGCAGTACAGCAACCTGCGACCGCAGGCGGCGTCGTTGGGGTTGCTCGAGCGCTGGGCCGACGTCAAACACGCTTTCGCGATCGTCAACCAGCTGGTCGGCGACATCCCCAAGGTGACCCCGAGCTCGAAGATGGTCGGCGACTTCGCGGTGTTCCTGGTGCAGAACGACCTGCTGGTGCTGCACGGCGACCTGCCGCGCTCGGTGGCGGCGACCAGGCAGAAGGTGCTCGCCGAGAGCCGCCGTCTGGACTTCCCGCTCAGCGTCGTGCAGTACTTCCAGGGTTACCTGGGGCACCCGCCGGGTGGTTATCCCGAAGAGCTGCGTGCCGCCGTGCTCAAGGGTTTGCCGGTGCTCGAGGGGCGACCGTCGGACGGGTTGCCGCCGCTCGACCTCGCCGCCGCCGCCGAACACGTCGAGCAGCGCACCGGTCGGGTGGCGACGACGCGGGACGTGCTCAGCTACGCGCTCTATCCGCGCGTGCTCGACGACTTCTTCGCGTTCCGCAATCGCTGCGGCGACGTCTCCCTGCTGCCCACGCCCGTCTACTTCTACGGCCTGGAGATGGGCCAGGAGGTCTGGGTCGAGATCGAGCCGGGCAAGACCCTGGTGGTGTCGCTCGAGGCGATGGGGGAGCCCGACGAGGAAGGCAACGTCACCGTCTACTTCAAACTCAACGGCCAGAACCGGCAGGTGCTGGTGCGCGACCGGTCGCTGGGCGGTGAGGTCGACAGCCGCCGCCGCGCCGATGCCGCGATCGCCGGCGAGGTCGGCTCGCCGATGCCGGGCCGCGTGATCGCGCTGCACGTCGCCGAGGGTGCCGCGGTCGCTGCCGGCGATCCGCTGCTGACGCTCGAGGCGATGAAGATGGAGACCGTGGTGCGTGCGCCGATCGACGGCACCGTGCGCGAGCTGTGCGTCGACGACAAGCAGCAGGTCAAGGCGCAGGACCTGCTCGTGGTGATCGATGCGGGCACGTAGGTCGCGCCTGCGGTCGAGCCACCGGGAGCGGGCGGCGACGAAGCCGCGGCACACTCACCTTTCGTCGTCGGGCCCGCGACCGTCACCGCCATCTGGCCGACCGGGCGGTGGCGTCTTGGGGCCCGACCCGGACTCCGCGACGCGCGCCCCTTCGGCCAGCAGTCGACCCAGCAGTGCGGGCGAGGCCTGCAGTTCCATCAGGCAGCCGTCCTCGGTGTAGAACTCCGACAACACCGTGGCCTTGGCGCGGATCTCGCCGAGCAGATGCCGGGCGGTGTGCGGCAGCAGGATCTCGACGCGATTCTCGACCGCCGCGATGTGCCGTTGGATGGCCGCGTCGAGGTCGTTCATGCCGTCGCCGCGCAGCACCGAGATCGCGACCGCGCCCGGATCGATCTGCCACAGCGGCGCCAGGTCGCTGATGTCCTTGACCTGGTCGAGCTTGTTGAGAACGGTCACGCGCGGCAGATCGCCGGCGTTCAGCGAGTCGAGCACCTCGTCGACCGTATGCAGCTGCTCGGCGGCCTCCGGCGAACTGCCGTCGACCATCACCAGCAGCAGGTCCGCGTGCAGCGCTTCTTGCAGGGTCGCGTGGAAGCTCGCCACCAGCTGGTGCGGAAGTTTGCGCAGGAAGCCGACGGTGTCGGTCAGCAACACGGTGCGACCGCCGGGCAGGCGCCACGGCCGCGTGCGCGTGTCCAAGGTCGAGAACAGTTTGTTCTCGGCGAGCACGCCGGCCTCGGTCAGCCGGTTCATGAGGCTCGACTTGCCGGCGTTGGTGTAGCCGACCACGGCGATCGTGAACATGTCGGGGCGGCTCGCGACCTCACGTTCCTTGTGCTGCTCGATGCGTTTGATCTCGCGGCTCACCGCCGAGATCCGCGTGCGGATCAGGTTGCGGTCGACGTCGATCTGCTTCTCGCCGGCGCCGCCGCGCACGCCGATGCCGCCTCGTTGCCGCTCGAGGTGGGTCCAGCGGCGGCGCAGGCGCGGCATCTCGTACTGCAGCGCCGCCAGCTCGACCTGCAACTTGGCCTGCGGGCTGCGCGCGTGCATGCCGAAGATCTGCAGGATCAGCTCGCTGCGGTCGATGCACGGCACCTTGATCGCCGCCTCGATGTGTTTGGCCTGGTTCGGCGTCAGCGAGTCGTCGCAGATGACCGCGGCGCTGTGCGCGAGGCGCACGACTTCGGCGAGCTCGTCGAGTTTGCCGCTGCCCAGATAGGTGTGCGGGTCGGCGTGGCGACGGTGCTGCACCATGCAGCCGGCAGGCACGAAGTCCGCGGTCTCGGCGAGCAGCTGCAGTTCGTTGAGGGCCTCGGCGGCGGTGCGTGGGTCACCCATCGGCACCAGGCCGAACAGGATCGCCTCGGTGCCGTGACCGGACCGGGTGTTGACGATGTTCTCGTTCTTCACGGTGCAGGGTGCTCGATGACGCCGGGCACGGCCGGGTCGGGTTCGGGATCGGTCGCAGCGTGCACGGGGCCCGCGATCGCGTGGATGCGTCCGTCGCCGGTGCGCTCGAGCAGGATGCGGCGACACCAACCGGCGTCGTCGCGATGCGGCTGGTCGCTACGGAAGTGGGTGCCGCGGGATTCGTTGCGCGTGGAGGCGGCTTCGGCGACCAGGGCGGCCACGGTCAGCATGTTGGCCAGTTCGCAGACCCGGCGGTTGGGCAGCGGCGCGCGCAGCAGGTAGTGATGCCAGAACGCGATGCGGGTGCGCGCGTCGTCGAGGCCTTGCTGATCGCGGCGCAGCCCCACCTGACGCCACATCAGACTCTTGAGCGAGTAGAGCAGGTCGTCGTGCAAGAGACGCGGCGGGTCGGTCGCGATCGCCGGGCCCTCGCCGCGGCGCGGCAGGCCGGGGTGGGGTTCTTGCGCCAAGGCCGCGGCGGAGATGCCGGCGCGGCGGCCGAGCACCGCACCTTCGAGCAGCGAGTTGGAGGCCAGCCGGTTGGCGCCGTGCACACCCGAGGCCGCGCATTCGCCGACCGCGAACAGGCCCGGGATCGAGGTGCGCCCGTCGAGGTCGGTGGCGGCGCCGCCGAGGAAGTAGTGCGCGCCGGGCCGCACCGGGATCGGGTCGCGGGCCAGGTCCAGGTCGAAGGTCGCGCAGATGCGTGCGATCGACGGGAACATGCGCCGCACGTCGCCGTCGATGCCCGACAGGTCGAGGTAGACGTGCGTGTCGTTGGTCGCGACCATGCGGTCGAGGATCGCCCGGCTGACGACGTCGCGCGGCGCGAGTTCGGCCATCGGGTGCACCGCGTCCATGAAGCGCTGGCCGCTGCGGTCGCGCAGCACCGCGCCGGCGCCGCGCAGCACTTCGCTGATCAAGAAGCGCGACGCGCCGGCGATGTACAGCGTGGTCGGGTGGAACTGCACGAACTCACAGTCGGCGAGGCGCGCACCGGCGCGGAAACACAGCGCCTGGCCGTCGCCGCTCGCGCCCGGCGGGTTGGTGGTCTCGCGGTAGATCTGGCCGGTGCCGCCGGTCGCCAGCAGCACCGCCCCGGCCTCGATCGCGAACTCGAGTTCGTCCTGCAACACGATCGCGCCGACGCAGCGGCCGGCTTCGACCACGAGGTCGCGCACGAACACGCCGCTGCGCACGGTGATGTGGGGGTGCGCCGCCAGCGCGGCGATCAGCGCACGTTGGATCTCGGCGCCGGTGGCGTCGCCGTTGGCGTGCACGACGCGCGCGTGACCGTGGCCACCCTCGCGGGACAACAGCAGCGCGCCGTGGTTGCGGTCGAAACGCGTGCCGAGGTCTTCGAGCCAGGCGACGGCGTCGGTGGCGGCGTTGACGATCTCCCGCACGGCGTCGGGTTCGGCGATGCCGGCGCCGACCCGCAGGGTGTCGGCGATGTGGTTGGCGAGGCTGTCGTCGGGCCGCTGCACCACGGCGATGCCGCCCTGCGCCCAGGCCGTGTTGGTCTCGTCGAGGTGATCCTTGACGATCAACAGCACTTCGGCGCCGGCGTCGGCGGCGTGCAGGGCCGCACACGCGCCGGCGATGCCGGCACCGACCACCAGCAGTTCGGTGCGCAACACCGGCGTGCGGCGCAGGTCGAACGGCGCCAGGCGGTGCGGGAAGTGGCCGGTGCCGTGGGGTGCGCGCATGTCGGGCCGAGGAGGCGCCGCCACCGGGGCCTCCCGGGGGCGGCGCGGCGCTCAGGTCGCGGGGGTGGCGGCGGGGTCTTCGACCTCGCTCGGCGGCAGGATCACGTCGCTGTCCTTGTGCATCATGATCAGCACCGGCGCGGCGATGAACACGGTCGAGTAGACACCCGAGATCATGCCGATGATCATCGCGAAGGCGAACGACTCGAGGTCGCTGTCGCTTCCCCAGTTGACCAGGAACTGCGCCAGCACCACGAACAGCGTCAGGCCGGTCGTGAGCAGCGTGCGCGACATCGTCAGGTTGACCGACCGGTTGATCAGCTTGCCGAAGTCCTCCGTGACGCCCATGCGGGCGTTGTCGATGAGGCTCTCGCGGATGCGGTCGAAGATGACGATCGTGTCGTTCACCGAGTAGCCGATGATCGTCAGGAAGCACGCGATCATCGCCAGGTTGATCTCGACGTGCACCCAGCCCATGTGGTTGACGAACACGACCACGCCGAACGCGACGAGCACGTCGTGCACCAGCGCGATGACCGCCGCGATGCCGTAGCGGTATTCGTGGAAACGAACGCGCAGGTAGAGCACGACGAGCAGCCACGACAGGATCAGCGCGCCGATTGCGGCGTTGCGCAGGTCGTTGACGAGGCGGCCCTGGATCTCCTGGGCTTCGGGGAACGGATCGGAGAGCAGCAGGTCCTTGCCGTCGGCGTCCTTGAGGTTCTCGAGCGACGCGCGCGCGATGTCGAACAGTTCCCAGTCCCGGGTCGAGCTCTGCGTCTGCCACTCGACCCGCACGTTGCGCGTGATCGAGGTGCCTTCGCCGTCGAGCGCGGTGACCAGGCCGTTGGAGAGGCGGGCTTCGATCACCTTCTGCTGCGCGTCGGCGACCTTGATCGGCGAGGCGAAGTAGAGGTTGATCGAGGCGAACTTCAGGTTGCTGCCCTGGTTCGCGTCGGCGATGGTCTGCGCGTCGCTGAACGCGGGGCGCACCAGTTTGCCGTCGAACACGCGGCGCAGTTCGGTGACGTAGGGCGGCTCGAAGGTGCTCGGCGGCGCCTCGCCCTGCTGCTCGGCCTGCTTACGGCTCTCGCGCCAGGCGACGCGACCGGCTTCGACCGTGGCGCGCTGCGCGTCGGTCAACTTCAGGCGCACGTTCATCTGGGCGGTGCGGCCCTGGGCGTCGGGTTCACCGACGGTGTTGACGGTGACGTTGGGGTAGGCGGCGTGGAACCTGGCGTCGCCTTCCATGCTGGCGAGCACCTCGGCGCGGGTCGTCGGTTCGGCCAGCACCATGCGCAGGTTGGCGCCACCGGTGAAGTCCAGGCCGAGCATCTCCTCGCGGGGCACTCCGAACAGCGCGTAGGCCATGCCACACACGATCACGATCGTGCTGGTCACGCCGCACATCTTGACGCGGGACACGTAGTCGATGCCCAGGTTGCCGAACAGCGAGCGCGGCTTGTAGTTGACGAGCTTGTTCTTCTCGAGCGCCCAGTGGAACAGCACGCGGGTGACGAACACCTGCGTGAACACCGTGGTGACGATGCCGCACATCAGCGTGACGGCGAAGCCGCGCACCGGGCCGACGCCGACGTTGTAGAGCACCATGCCGACCAGGAAGGTGGTGATGTTGGAGTCGAGAATGGCGCTCATCGCCTTCTCGAAGCCGGATCGCACCGCCTGCAGCATCTCCTTGCCCTTCTCGAGCTCCTCGCGGATGCGCTCGTAGATCAGCACGTTGGCGTCGACCGCCATGCCCATCGTCAGCACGATGCCGCCCAGGCCCGGCAGCGTCAGCGTCGCCTGCATGAACAGCATCGCCGCGTACAGCAGCATCATGTTCAGCAGCAGCGTCACGCAGGCGATCAGGCCCGGCATGCGGTAGTACCAGAGCATGAACAGGAACACGAGCACGCTGCCGATCGCCAGCGACAGCACGCCGCGGTTGATCGCCGCTTCGCCGAGCGTCGGACCGATGATCAGGCGGCTCTGCAGCTCGGGTTCGACACGCAGTGAACCGGTGCGCAGCACCTTGACGAGCTCTTCGACTTCGGCCTTGGTGAAGTCGCCGTGGATCTGGCCGCGGCCGGGGATCTTGCTCTCGAAGCGCGGCGCCGACTTGACGACGCCGTTGAGCACGATCGCGCTGCACTTGTTGATGTACTTCTCCGACCAATCGCCGTAGTCGCCGGTCAACGGGTCGACGATGCGGTAGTTGACCGCGAGGCCGCCGCCGGGGCCGACGCCGGCCGAGACGCCGGCCGGATCGAGGTCTTCACCGGAGAAGTGGCGCTCGTCCATGTTGAGCGCGATCAGTTCGATCAGGAAGCGTTTGGACTGGGGCTTGGCCTTCATCGCCGCCGACACGCCGCTGGTGTATTCGGCGTCGTCGAAGACCTTGACCGTGGCCGGGGCCAGCAGCGTGACGTTCGTGTAGGAGGGCTCCCAGCGGTCGCCGCTGGCGTCCGGGACGATCAGTCGCGGGTACCACGCCAGCTTGCCGAACGGCTTGGGCCCGGCCATCGCGTCGTCGTTGAAGCGGCGGATGTTGCGGTGGTCCTCGTAGAGCAGGTCCTTGTTGCCGGGCTGCTGGAGCCAGGCCTCGAGCTTCTTCTTCTCGACGTCGAGGTTGAACTTGACCTCGCCGTTGATGTAGTCGCCGTCGGCGACGATGCGCATCTCGAGTTTGCCGAGGTTGGCGATGCGCTGCTCGATGAGGGTGAGGTCCTGCTTGTCCTCGTAGTAGGGCAGTTCGATCAGGATGCCGGTCTCACCGCTGCGCGTGACCAGCGGCGCGATCGTGCCGTCCGGGTCGATGCGCTCGGTGATCACGGCGAGCGTCTGCTCCATCACCTGGTCGATGGTGGCGCCCTCCTTGGTGATCAGCTGGTCGAGCACCTCACGCGGCACCTCGTAGCGCAGCTGGGTGCCGCCCTTGAGGTCGCTGCCGAGCGCCGGCTTGAGGAAAGCGATGGCGATCACACCCGCGACGAGCGCGAGCAGGACCAGGAAGAACTGACGACTGGCGTTCTCGAGCATGACGGTCAGGACACTGGCCGAAGCAGACGCACGAAGGATCGGAAAACAACGACTGGCGGGTGCCATCGGGGCGGCTGCCGAACGCGTTCGGCGATGGGCCACCCATCCGGATCACGCCGCCAGGTGAGGGTCGAGGAGACCCCCGGGAAGACGCGATGACTGGTTCGTCGGCCTACTCGGCCGACGCGGTGTCGGTGGCGGCCTGGATACCGCTGCCTTTGCCCGAGCGCGGGTGCTGCAGCTTGCCGAGGTTGCGCTGCAGGCGCGTGGCCTTGCCTTCGCGATCGCGCAGGTAGTAGAGCTTGGCGCGACGGATGCGGCCGCGTTCCTTGACCTTGATGTCGGCGACGCGCGGCGAGTGCAGCGGGAACGTGCGTTCGACGCCTTCGCCGGAGACGATGCGACGCACCGTGCAGCTGCGGCGGGTGCCGCCGCCCTGCAGCGACAGCACCGTGCCGCTGAAGATCTGCACGCGCTCCTTGTCGCCTTCCTTGATCAGATAGTGGACGTCGACGGTGTCACCGACGCCGAAGTCGGGGATCGTCGCCTTCATGTGCTCGAGTTCGAGCTGACGGAGGATGTTCATGATAGTTGGCTCCTGCGGCGCCGGTCGGCGCGGAGTGCGCGCGGCGGCGATGTGCGATGGCGGTGGGGGCGGTTCTGGTGGGTTTCAGTCGTGATCGGTGGCTGACGCTTGATCGGTGGCTGATGCTTGATTGATGGATGACGCTGCCGCGCCGAGCTTCTTCGCCGTCAACAGACGCGCCTGCTGCTGCCGCCAGCGGGCCACCGCGGCGTGGTCGCCCGACAACAGGATGTCGGGAACGGCCATGCCGCGATACTCGCGGGGGCGGGTGTATTGCGGGTAGTCGAGCAGCTCGCCTTCGAACGATTCGAGGACGGCCGAGTCGGCACAACCGAGCACACCGGGGATCAGCCGCGCGGCGGCTTCGAGGACGACGAGCGCGCCGAGTTCGCCACCGGCGAGCACGAAGTCGCCGAGGGAGATCTCCTCCCAGGTGTGGTTCTCTCGGATGCGTTCGTCGTAACCCTCGTAGCGGCCGCACAGGAACAGCAGCCGTTCGTATCGGCTGAGTTCGCGCGCGCGCCGCTGGTCGAAGGTTCGACCGCGCGGACAGAGCAGGATCTTGTGGAACTCACCGTGAGTGCGTTCCACGTCTTGGACGGCTTCAAAGATCGGTTCGGGTTTCAGCACCATGCCGGGCCCGCCACCGAACGGTCGATCGTCGACCGTGCGATGTTGGTCCCATGCGTAGTTCCGGAAGTCGACGGCGTCGACCCGGAGCTTGCCTTGTGCCTGGGCTATCCCGAGGATGCTCTCGTCCAGATAGGGCCGGATGGCCTCCGGAAAGAGTGTCAGGATGACGCAGTGCAAGGTGCCTTGCCGCGAAAGAAGGGGTGAGAAGAGTAGGGGCGAGGTGGGGGCCGGTCAAGATGGCTGGCGCGCCGAAGTCGCTGGGTTAGCCTGCCGCCATGTTCACGGGTCTCGTCCAGGCGGTCGGCACGGTCACCGCGGTCCAGCCGGTCGGTGCCGAGCGGCGCCTGCAGGTCGATCTCGCCGGGCTCGTTGGCCCCGGTGCCGACGGCGCCTTCCGGATCGGTGACTCGATCGCCTTGTCCGGGGTCTGCTGCACCGCGGTCGACCTGGCGGGCGGGCTGGTGACGTTCCATCTCAGTGCCGAGACCCTGGCCCGGACCTGGCTCGGCCGGGCCCGCGTCGGCGACCGCCTCAACCTCGAAGGGGCCCTGCGCGCCGGGGAGCCGCTCGGTGGCCACATGGTCCAGGGCCACGTCGACGGGGTCGGTCAGGTCGTGGCCGCGATCGACCCAGCAGCCGGCGGCGAACTCGAGGTCGCCGTTCCCCCGGAGCTACAGAGATACTGTGTCGAGAAGGGCTCGATCACCCTCGACGGCGTCTCCCTGACCATCGCCGGTCCGCCCGCCGCCACCGTGCGCATCGCCGTGATCCCGCACACCGCGCAGGTGACCACCCTGGGCACCAGGCGGGCCGGCGACCCGGTGCACGTCGAGGTCGACGTGCTGGCCAAGTACGTCGAGCGCCTGCTCACCGCGCGCGGCCTGTAGAACGCGGGGTTGCGTACGGTACCCGGTTCAAACGACAACTCGCCGGCGGCTCTGCCGCCGGCGAGTTGTCGTTTGTACCCGGTACCGTACCCTCACCACGTGTGCCGTTCGCCCGGCGTGAGCCAGCGCGGCTGCTCGGCGCCCGGGGCGAACACCGCGATCTTGCCGGCGCCGACCACCTCGAGGGTGTCGCGCTGCAGGACGGCCGCGGTGGCTTCGTCGATGCCGAGCGCGGTGATCTGCGGGAACCGCCGGTGCAGCGCGGCGAGGTCGGCGAGGCGGTTGCGCGCGACGAAGTGCTGGTCGACGGCGCAGCCGGGCAGGAACGCGAAGCCGCGGTCGTAACCTTCGCACCACATCTCGGCGTTGCCGAGCGGGTTGCCGCGCACGAGGAACTCGCCGGCGATGGTGGCGCCGGCGGAGGTGCCGCCGATCACGCCGCCGCGCGCGAGCACGGCGGCGAAGCGCGCGGGCGCGGCCGTTCCGGCGAACGCGTCGCAGAGGCGCCATTGCCTGCCGCCACCGAACCATACGGCGGTGGCGTCGTCGAGCACGGCCAGAGCCTGTCGGGTCACTTCGGCTGGTGTGGTGCAGTCGAGCTCATGCACGTCGGCGACGCCGCGTTCGCGCAGCAGCGCCGCGAACGGATCGGGCCGGCGTTCGGCGCGCGGTGCGGCGCTCGGCACGATCACGACCTTGGCCGCCGCGCCGCCAGCGAGGTCGACGAAACGCTGCACGATCGCGTCGGGGATGTGGCCGCCACCGACGAGCACGAGCGCGCCGTTCGGCACGTTGGGCGGCGGCACTTCGGCCGGCGGCCACTGCGGCAGGGTGCGGGCATGGGCAGCGCGCTGCCAGGTGACGAGATCGGCGCGGTCGCCGGCCTGCAGTTCGACGATGCGTTCGTCGTGCACTGCGGTCTTGCCGAGCACCAGCAGCGCCTTGCTCTTGCCGTGTACCCGCAGATCGCGACCGGCGATCTCGACGGCCGTGCCCTCGTCGATGCCCAGACCGAAGTGGCCCGGTCGCGCGGCCAGCGCCAGCAGCAGCCGCGGCAACCGCTTGCGCACCAGGAAGTGCTGGTCGCTGATCGCGCCGGGCACGAAGTCGAAGCCGTCGGCGAGCACCGGCGGGTCCATGCCCTCCTGGATCATCGGCCGGGTCTGGATCGCGGTGCCGGCCGACGTGCCGCCGACCACGCCGCCGCGCCCCAGCAGCGCGTGCAGTTCGCGCTCGACGCGCGTGCCGAGGTAGGCAGCGGCCAGCCGTTCCTGGGCACCGCCGCCGAGCCAGACGCCGGTCGCGGCGCGCAGCGGCGCGGTGAACGCCTCGTCGTCGGCCACGGCGCGGTCGCGCGTGTGCAGCAGTTCGAAGTGCACCCCGGGGTGGTCTTCGCGCCACGTGGTCAGCGTCTTCTCGCGACCGGCTTGCGTGTCGGCGCTGCTCGACGCGGTCGGGATCAGCACGACACGCGCGTCCTTGCCGCCGCAGAGTTCGACGAAACGTGCGTAGACCGCGGCCGGCGCCTTGCCGCCGCCGACCAGGAACCGCGTGCCGGGCAGACCCGCGGGATCGATCGGCGTCTGTGCGGTCAGCAGCGACATCATCGTCGTCAGCGTCGCCAACGCGCCCGACGACAGCCGTGTGCAGCAACCCATCAGAACGTCCCCAGCAGCACTTGCACGAAGTTGGAGATCGGCGCCGCTTCGCGGGCGTCCTCGAGCGCGCGCGAGACCTGCGTGAAGATGCGGCGCAGGCGGATGCCGACGTCCTTGTCGTTGATCAGCACGCCGAGCGCGCCCTCGCCGCGGTTGAGGCTGTCGGTGACGTCGCGCACGTTGGCGAGCGCGACGCGCACGTTCTCGGCCGTCGCCGGGTCGCTGGTCAAGGCGCCGATCACGCCGGCGTTGGGATCGTTGGCCTTCTGCAGCAGCGTGTCGAGGCTGGCCAACGAGTCGGCGAGGTGCTGGGCCATGACCTTGTCGGTGAACAGCTTGCCGATCGTGCCGTCGCCGGCGCGGGCCTGCGCGGTCAGCTCGGCGATGTCGGCGACGATGCTGCGAAGGTTGTTCGCCGTCGCCTGGTCGTTGAGCAGCATGCCGATGGTGCCGTCGCTGCGCGTCAGCGTCTCGCTGGCCGACGCGAGGTTGTCGATCAGGAACTGCACGCGTTCGCCCATCGCGGTGTCCATCGCCAGCCGGCCCATCGGGCTGCGGCCGCCCTGGATCGCCTCGAAGATCTTGTCGAGGCGCTGCACCGTGACCAGGATCTCGTCGTGCAGCACGCGGCTCTGCGTCAGCTGGCCGACGGTCGACTCCTTGTCGTTCATGTGGTCGAAGAAGGTCCGGATCGACGCCAGCGTGCCGTTGAGCGATTCGCCGAGCGCGCCCTGGCCGTCGGCGATGTCGCCGATGCGTTCGAACGCGCCCTTCTCGGCCTTGCCGCGCAGCTCGGTGTTGGGCGGCAGCGGCGCGCCGCGCCCGGGATCGATGTAGATCTGCTTGCCGCCGAGCACGCCGGCGTCGCGCACCTCGATCAGCATCGAACTGGTCAGCGGGATCTTCTCGCGCAGCAGCAACTGCATGCGCACCGGGTGCTCGCTGCGCTCGTAGACGACGTCGATCGCTCCGACCTTGCCGATCTTCTTGCCGAGCACCATGACGTTGGTGCCGACGTCGGCGCTGCCGGCCTCGGGGAAGTAGACCTCGAGCGGTGGCACGGCGCCGAGCGACAGGTCGGTGAGGTTGACCGTGGCCCACAGCAGGAAGGCGAGGGTGCCGAAGAAGACGAGGCCGAGCAGGGTGTCGCGGCGGATTCGTTCCATGGGTTTGACCTGCGATCGAAAGTCAGTCGGAGCCTTCGCCCAGGAAGTCCCGGGCGAGCTGGTTGTCGCTGTGCACGAGTTCGTCGATGGTGCCCTCGATGCCGAGTTTGCCATCCTGCAGGATGCCGATGCGGTCGCCGCAGTGCGTGGCGCAGGCGCGCGAGTGCGTGACGATCAAGCCGGTGACGTGCAAGGTGTCGCGCACATCGACGATCAGTTCGTGGATCTCGCGACTGATGATCGGGTCGAGGCCGGCGTTGGGCTCGTCGTAGAGCACGTATTCGGGCTTGGTGACCAGCGCGCGCGCCAGGCCGCAGCGCAGCTTCATGCCGCCCGAGATGCTCGGCGGGAACTGCTGGGCGGCGGCGTCCAGGTGCACCAGGCGCAGCATCTCGTGCACGCGATCGTCGATCTCGTCCTTGGGCAGCAGACCGTGTTCGCGCAGCGGCAGCGCGACGTTCTCGGCGACCGACAGCCAGTTGATCAGCGCGCCGTTCTGGAACAGGTAACCCATGCGCTTGCGCAGCTCCATGAGCTGGTGGTGGTTCATCGCCGGCACTTCCTGGCCGTCGACGCGCACCGAGCCACGGTCGGGCGAGAGGATGCCGATGATGTGCCGCAACGTGACGCTCTTGCCGGTGCCGGACGGCCCCATCAACACGAAGTTGAGGCCCTTGGGCACGGTGAGCGTCAGCCCGCGCAGGATCTCGCGCTTGCCGAAGGCCTTGTAGACGTCGTGCAGTTCGATCATCAGGCCAGGAAGTAGAAGAACCAGGTGATCACGAAGCCGAAGATGATGATCAGGATCACCGAGTTGCGCACCGCGGCCTGCACCGCGAGGCCGACGCCGAGCGCGCCGCCGGCGGCGCGCAGGCCCGCCGCGCAGCTGACTGCCGCGATGGTGGTGCCGAACACCAGCGACTTGAAGAGCCCGGCGTAGATCTCCTTGGGCAGCAGCGTGCCGGAGGTCGTGAGAGCCTCACGCGCGCTGATCCAGAACAGGTCGCGGCTGACGCCGAGGTTCTGTTCGGCGACGATGCTGCCGCCGTAGATGCCGACCAGGTTCGACAACACCGTCAGCGTCGGGCACATGATCGCCAGCGCCAGCACGCGCGGCATCACCAGGTAGTCGATCGGATCGACCGACATCACCTCGAGCGCGGTGACCTCGTCGCTGACCTTCATCGTGCCGAGCTCGGCGGCCATCGACGAACCGACCGTGGCGGCCAGGATCACGCCGGTGATGAACGGCCCCATCTCGCGGCACATCGACAGCGCGGTGATCGTGCCGAGCACGGCCGTGTCGCCGAAGCGGCGCAGTTCGATGCCGGTCTGCAGCGCCAGGATCGCGCCCGCGAACGCGGCCACGACCAGCGTCACCGGCAGCGAGCGCACGCCGGCGTTGAAGGCCATGTCGAGCGAGAAGCGCCAGCGGCGCGGCAGCCGGCGCAGCGCCAGGAACGACCGCAGCAGCAGATCGCAGACGTAGCCGGCGCCATCGGCGCGTTCGCGCACCACCCGACCGACGGCAGTGACCAGTCTCATCGCGGCGCCTCCGCGGTGGCGGGTGGGTTCGACGCGGGAACGGTCGGTGACTCGGCCGGCGCGTCACCGCCACCCAGCGAGATCGGCAGGAATCCGAACAGCCGCAGCGTGCGGTGGCCGGTGCGGTCGCGTTCGTAGCTGCCCAGGAACGGCACGCTCGCGGTGGTCTCGCCGCCGCGTTCGCGCGACGTGAACAGACGGCCGGCGACGTCGACGGCGTGGTCGTCGTCGGCGCGCTGGCGCGTCGCGAACAGTTCCCACGCAAAGCCGTAGAGCTCGGTCATGCCGTCGGCGTTGCCGCGGCGCCACGGCACGGGGGACAGCAGCGAGAACTCGCTGCCGATGCGGTTGCCGGCGGCGTCGCGTTGCACGGTGCGGTGGAACAGCGGCCAGATCTTCAGGTGGTCCTCGTGCGTGCCGTCGTTCGCGTCGTTCTCGAAGTGCCAGAAGAACGGCAGCACCCACTTTTGCCTGGTGGTGCCGTCGGGGTCGTCGTACTCACGCCACCAGATCAGCGGCCACAGGAACGACCACGCGCGCTGGTCGTCGCTCTGCACGCGGCCTGCGAACGGCCAGAACCAATACTGGGTCATGTGGTCCTGGGCGCGGTTCCAGTAGTAGTGGAAGAACGGCCACAGCACCGTCAGCTTGGTGAAGTGGTCGGCTTTCCATGTGTATTGGAACAGCGGCCACAGGGCCATCCAGCCGCCCGCCGACCGACCCGTTCGCCAGCCGACCAGCGGCCAGATCCAGACGCTGTGCACGGGATCCTCGAAGTCGAGGTTCTCGTCGCTCCAGGCGAAGAACGGCCACAGCGCGAAGCGGCGGTCGTGCTGGCCGGGCTCGATGTCGTGACCGTAGAAGGGCAGGATCCGGAACCACTGGTGGCCGTTCTCGGCGCACGCGCTCCAGCCGATCAGCGGCCACAGCAGCAGCCGGTGGCGGTGGCCTTCCTTGTCGACCTGCACGAACAGCGGAAACAGCACCGTGCGGAAGCGGTCGTACGACAAGAACTGCGGGATGTCGGCGTAGAACGGCAACACCGCCAGGTAGTCCTCCCGCCCGTCCGCGCTGGCGCCGCCCCAGATGAACGGGAACAGCGCGTACCAATCGACGTCGCGTTGGCCTTCCTCGTTCAGGCGCGAACGCCAGCTCCACAGTGGGAACAGGCGGCTCCTGCTCTCCTGGCGGTCCGAGCGCACGTGTCCCAGCGGCCACAAGAACTGGTGCTCGACGGCGCCGTCGTCGGCAGTGCCATCGCCTGTCGAACCGTGCTCGGCGGGCTCGGCCTCGGAGGTGGGTTCGGTGACGCGGCGCCACAGCGGCCGGATGCGGAAGTCGTCACCGCCCTGGGCGGTGCGTTCGTAGTGCACGATCGGCCACAGGAAGTCGTACTCGAGCACCTCGCCGTCTTCGTCGAGCCGGTGGAACCACAGCGGTGCGAGGTTCAGCTCACGCGGCATCAGACTGCAACTCGAGCACGTCGCCGCGAGGAGGCCTACCAGCATGCGGCGCAAGACACCCATCAGTGGCGCGGCAGGATAGCGGCGGACGTCGGTGGTGGCATGCGCGATTCCAGGACTGGCGGTACCGCGCAGCAGCGGCGTGATTCGATTCGCACGGCGCCGTCGAGCGGCGCCGCCCAGCGGCACCCGCGGCGCCGCGTTGTGTCGTTGCTGCGATCGTCGATCGCGCGCTGGTGTGACGCGCGGCGCCTGCGGTATACCCTTGCGCATGTTCCGCACCATGTCCGGCATCCAGCCGACCGGGAACCTGCACATCGGCAACTACCTCGGCGCCCTGGTCAACTGGGTCGAGCTGCAGAAGCAGTACGAGGCCTACTTCTGCGTCGTCGATCTGCATGCGTTGACCCAGCGCCCGGCCCCCGAGGTGCTGCGCGCCGCGGTTCGTGAGGTTGCGCTCGGCATCCTCGCCAGCGGCGTCGACCCCGAGCACGCCACGCTGTTCGTGCAATCCGAGGTGCCGCAGCACACCGAGCTGACCTGGATCATGACCTGCCTGACGCCGCTCGGCGACCTGAACCGCATGACGCAGTTCAAGGACAAGAGCGCCGCGCAGCCCGAGAACATCAACGCGGGGCTGTTCACCTATCCGATCCTGCAGACCGCGGACATCGTGCTCTACCGGGCCGAGCGGGTGCCGGTCGGCGAGGACCAGGAACAGCACCTCGAACTCGCGCGGGAGACCGTGCGGCGGTTCAACCACGTCTACGGCGAGACCTTCCCCGAGCCGCAGGTGGTGCGCAGCCACGCGCCGCGGGTCATGGGCCTGGACGGCGAGAGCAAGATGTCGAAGTCGCGCAACAACGAGATCGGTCTGTTCGAGCCAGCCGACGTGACCATGCAGAAGCTGCGCGGTGCCAAGACCGACCCGGCGCGCCTGCGCAAGACCGATCCAGGCAACCCCCAGGTCTGCAACATCTTCAGCTATCACGGCTTCTTCTCGAGCGACGCGCAGCGCGCCGAGATCGACGCCGGCTGCCGCTCGGCACAGTTGGGTTGCGTCGACTGCAAGAAGATGCTGGCGGCGAACCTCGAGGCGGTGAAGGGGCCGATCCGCGAGCGCGCCGAGGACCTGCGCCAGCACCCGGCGAGGCTCGACGAGATCCTGGCCGCCGGCGCCGCCAAGGCGCGGGCGGCGGCCGAGACGACCATGGTGATGGTGCGGGAGCGCGTCGGTCTGCGCGCGCCGCGCCGCTGAACTTGACGTGTGACGACCGTGAGCAGAGGTGAAACGATGCGAGCAGCGGTGACCTTGATCGGACTGGTGGTCCTGGGCGCAGCCTGCGCGGGCACTCCCGCGACCCCCGAGCAGCGACAACTCGCCGAACGGCGGTTGCTCGGCCCGTTCCTGGGCGATGTCCAGGTGGTGGCCAACGAGCTGGTGATCGAGATCACCCGCAACTTCCACGGCAACGTCGGCCAGCCGGCGGTGGACCAGACCGTGCACGAGTTCCGCAAGGAGCGTGGCGACGGTTTCGTCGACACCGTCTGGACCAACAAGTTGGGCGATGTCGGGTCGGCGTTCGCGGTCACGATCGGCGAGGCGGCGCAGTTCACCGAGAAGGGGCTGCAGCACGGTCAGCAGACCCGCTTCAAGGTGCTCAATCAGGTCCGGCTGCGCGTCTACGAAGACCAGCGCGCGCTGACGCTCAACGCGCGGGCGAGCGGCCCGATCTTGCTCGTGCAAGAGGCTTCGGCCCGACCGAGCGAGGTGACCAGGTTCGAGATCGCCGACGGCGTGATGCGTAAGCAATGAGATGGGGCGCGGTGGAGTCAGCCGTTGCGCCAGCCGGCGAGCCATCGCCAAGGCGCCGGCGTCGAGCGCCGTGCGCGGCGGCGACGCTGTTGCTGCTGCTCACCGCCTGTGAGTCGGCGCCGAACCGGCTCGACACCAACAGCGCCATCGACCGCTACTCACGTTTGGACGACCCCCAGGGCTCGGCTGCCTACGCCAGCGCCATGGCGGCCCTGGCCCGCGGTGATCGCGCCGCCGCGTTGGTCGGCTTGCGCAAGACCATCGAGCTGTGTCCCGACCACGTGCGCGCGCACCGGCTCTACCAGGATGTCGCGCGGGGACTCGGCGGCGAGGCGGCGACCGCGATGTTGACCTACTACCGACAGTTGCCGGTGGCGGCCCAGGGTGGCGGCTCGGCGGGTGGTGCTGGGTCGCCGGTGACCGCCTATCTGCAGGCGCGGCTCGCGGACACTTCCTACGCCCAGGGCAACGCGCTTGCCGATCTGCTGCGGCGCCATCCGGGCTTCGCCTGGGGACATCTGTCCGCCGGCCGCGTCTCGCGTCGCCAGGGCAGGATGTTGCAGGCACTCGACTCGTTCAGCAGCGCCAGTGCCTATGACCCGGCGCTGCCCGAGGCACGCCTGGAGCGAGGCCAGGTGCTCAACGAACTGGGACGTTTCGCGGAGGCCGCGCGCGACTACGAGGCCTATCTGCGTCTCGCCCCCGACGACGACGCCAGCACCCGCGCCTACATCGACCTGCTGATCTACCGCCTTGGCCGCCTCGATCGCGCGCTCGAATTGCTGCGGCCGATGCTCACCGTCGCGCCGCGGGATGTGGAGCTGAACATGCAGATGGCGGCGATCGATTGGTTGGGCAAGCGGCCGCGGCAGGCGCTCGATGGTTACCTGAAGATCCTCGCCGATCATCCCGGTCACGCGCGCGCGTTGCTCAACATCGGTCTGCTCTACTACGAAGTCTTGCCGCAGGGCGTCGAGGGACAGCGGCGACTGTGGCCACAGGCCGAGCTCGCGTTCCGGTGGTTCCTGCAGTGCGACGAGCCGCAGGACGGACACGAACAGTTCGAACGCACCGTCGCGGTGCCCTACCGCTTGGCGCGCATCGCCGAACTGGTCGGTGCGCCGACTGCGGAGACGCCACCCTGGCCGCCGCTGCTCGATGCGTTGCGTTGGCGCGATTCGTGAGCTGCCGCGCGCGCGATCGCTGCCAGGTCGTCGGGCAACTGCGGCAACAGCCGACGCCAGTCGGCGCGCGTGAGCCGGTCGTCGACGCGACCCGCGGCGCGCAGGCGAAAGCGCGGTGAATCGAGTTTGGCGAGTTGCCAGCCGGACGCGGACGGTCGCGCCAGCAGGTTGCGAAGATCGAGGTTGCGATCGCGCCAGCCCGCGGCGTGCAGAGCGGCGACGAAGCTGCCGATCGCGGCGGCGAGATCGCGGCGCTGGGCCTCGGGCAGGACACTCAGCAGTTCGTCGGTGCGCTCCCCGGGCTGCTCGCGCGTGACGAGCACGGCGCGGGTGATCAGGCCGCCGCGTCGCCAGGTCAGCACCGCGATCGGTTCGGGGGCCGCAAAGCCCGCGGCACGCAGCCATTGCAGGGCCGCGAACTCGCGCCTGGCCCGGCTGCTCCAGCCCGCCAGGGGACGGCGCAGCAGCGCGCGCAAACGTGATCCCCAAGTCGGGAAATCGTAGGTCTTTACGTAGAAATCGCCGCTGGCATGCGGAAGTCGGCGTACCCAGCTGGAGCGATGGTCGGTGACCGGCGCACCCTGCTCGCGGTTGCCCAACGACTCGAGCGGCGGCAGGCCCGTGATGTCCTCGGGCCATTGCGCTGCGCCGATGATCTTCGGTTGAGAACTGGGGATCCTTGTCACCACGGATTCCACAAGAGTATAGTCCGGCCTCACTTGTCGATCCCCCGGGCCGCCTTGGTTGCCGTCGACAACCGTTCGTTCCTCGTCTCTAACGCGCGCCCCCGGGATCCTAAGCGAGGAGACCATGAGGTGAAGACCGTCACCAAGAAGGAGCTCGTACATCGCATCGCCGAGAAGACCGGCGTGACGAAGGTCGTAGCCAAGGAAGTGATCCAGTCCTTCCTGAACTCGATCATCGACGAACTGGCCGAAGGCAACCGCTTGGAGTTCCGTGAATTCGGCGTCTTCGAGTCGCGCGAACGCGCCGCTCGACTGGCGCAGAATCCACGCACGCTCGAGAAGGTGCCGGTGCCAGCCAAGCGCATCGTCAAGTTCAAGGTGGGCAGGCTGATGCGCAAGAAGGTCTCCGGCGAAGACGTCGGCGGCTTGTCGCTCGAAGACGACGACGACGACGACGCTCCGTCGCCGCGCCCGCGCGCCGTCGGCGGCCACGAGGCCACCGGCATGGCGTAGGCGGCGCGCGTCCGAACCCAAGTCCGCGCCAGCGCGCGTCGTAGCATGCCGGTCGTCCTGACCGGATGGTTGTTCACACGCGTTGCAGCGCCTGCTCGAGATCCGCGACCAGGTCGTCCAGATCTTCGATGCCGACCGACAGGCGAACCAGCCCGTCGCCGAGGCCCGCCTTGCGCCGCGCCGCCGCCGGAATCGACGCGTGGGTCATCGACGCCGGATGGTCGACGAGGCTCTCGACGCCGCCCAGACTCTCGGCGAGCGAGAACACCTGCAGGTCGGCGAGGAACCGCTTGGCTTTGGCGACCGATGCCTTGAGCTCGACCGACACCATGCCGCCGCCGGCGCGCATCTGCTTCTTGGCGATGCGATGGGTCGGGTGGCTCTTCAGCCACGGGTAGTAGACGCGTTCGACCTTGCGGTGGCTCTCGAGCCACCGCGCGATCTGCATGGCGCTCTCGCAGTGCCGCTCCATGCGCACGTGCAGGGTCTTGGTGCCGCGCAGCACCAGGAAGCTGTCCATCGGCCCGGGCGTGCCGCCGCACGAGTTCTGGAAGTGTTTGAGCCGGGTGTAGAGCTCGTCGTCGTCGCAGACCAGGATGCCGCCGACCACGTCGCTGTGGCCGCCGAGGTACTTCGTGGTCGAGTGCACGACGATGTCGCAGCCGAGCGCCAACGGCAGCTGCAGGTAGGGGGTGGCGAAGGTGTTGTCCGCCATCGTCAGGATGCCCTGCTTGCGGCAGATCTTCGCGATCGCGGCCAGGTCGCTGCAGCGCAGCAGCGGGTTGGTCGGCGTCTCGAGCATCACCAGGCGCGTGTTGGGTCGCAAGGCGGCCTTGAGCTCTTCGAGGTCCGTCATGTCGACGAACGTGGTCTCGACGCCGAACTTGGCGTAGAGCGTGGCCAGGATCCGGTAGGTGCCGCCGTAGAGATCGTTGCCGGCGACCACGTGATCACCCGATTGCAGCAGGTTGAGCACGCAGTGGATCGCGGCCATGCCGCTCGCGAAGCCGATGCCGTGTCTGCCGCCTTCGAGCGCGGCGAGGTTGGCCTCCATCGCGCTGCGCGTCGGGTTGCCCGAGCGTGAGTAGTCGAAGCCCTTGGTGACGTTGGGCGCCGACTGCACGTAGGTGCTGGTCATGAACACGGGCGTCATGATCGCCCCCGTGCTCGGGTCGGGGGACAGGCCGGCATGGATGGCGCGGGTGCCGAAGCCCGCTTTGCGTTGGCTCTTCATCGAGGGCGAAGAGTTTACAAGCAGGAACGGGCGGGCAACATGCTGATGCATGCCCAAGCTGACGGATCAAGGTCGTCGCGACGAAGCGTTCGCGCTCGACGCGCTCGAATACGGGGTCGTGCGCACCCTGCTCGACGAGCGCCTGGGCACGCCGGTGGGGCGCCTGGCCGTCGAACGCCTCGCGCCCTACCGCGACCTGCCGGCGCTGCAGCGTGAACTCGCCGCGGTCGCGGCCCTGGCCGAGAAGCTCGGGCCGCGCGAGTCGCTGCCGCTCGGCGGGGCGCTCGAGGTGCGCTGGCTCGACGGCTTCCTGCGTGGTGAGCACGCCTTGTTGTCGCGCGATCTGGCCGAGCTCAAGCGACTGGTCCGCGCAGGTGAGCGGTGCCGGTTGTGGTTCGGCGCCAGCGCGGCCGCGCTGCAGCAATTCGCCAGCGCGGCGCCGCAACTCGCCGACCTCGTCGAGGAACTCGAGCAGATCGTCGACGATCGCGGCGAGGTCCTCGATTCGGCGTCACCCAAGCTGGCCGCGGCGCGGCGCGAGATCGAGCAGGCGCGGCTGGTGGTCGACACCGCTGTGGTGCGGGTCTTGGCCAACGCCGAGGTGCGCAAGGTGCTGCAGTCGCCCGAGCCGGCCTGGCGCCACGGTCGTCCGGTGCTGCAGGTCAAGGCCGAGCTGCGCCACAAGGTCGCGGGCGTGATGCACGACCGCAGCGCTTCGGGGGCGACGGTGTTCGTCGAGCCCGAGGAGGTCGTCGATGCCGCCAACAAGCTGTCGGACCTGCAGGCCAAGGAAGCGCGTGAGATCCAGGTCGTGCTCGCCTCCGTCGCGCGCGCGCTGCAGCGGCTCGCCGAGTCGCTGCACGCGGCCGTCAACTTCGTCGCTGCCGCCGACCTGCTGCAGGCCAAGGCGCGTCTGGTCGCCGAGGGCTACACCGTTCCCGAAGTGAACGCCGAAGGACCGCTGCGCCTGTCGGGAGGCCGCCATCCGTTGCTGCTGCGTGGATCGGCGCCCGACCAGGTCGTGCCGCTGGACCTGGCGCTCGGCGACCCGCACCGACTGTTGGTGGTCACCGGGCCGAACACCGGCGGCAAGACCGTCGTGCTCAAGACCGTCGGGTTGTTGGCGCTGATGGCGCTCAGTGGCGTGCCGATCCCGGCTGCGGTCGGCGCGCAGCTGCCGTTCTTCGTCGCGGTGCAGGCCGACATCGGCGACGAGCAGGGCATCTCGCAGAACCTGTCGACGTTCAGTTCGCACGTGCAGCGCATCGCCCGTTGTCTGCGACAGGCCGGCGGCCGGGCTCTGATCCTGCTCGACGAGCTGGGCGCCGGCACGGACCCCGAGGAGGGCGGCGTGCTCGGTTACGCGGTGCTCGAACAGCTGGTTGCGGCGCAGGCCTACGCGGTGGTGACCACGCACCTCGGCCGCCTCAAGGACTTCGCGTACCAGCACGACGGCGCCGAGAACGGCAGCATGGCGTTCGACGGCGCGACGCTGCGGCCGCTCTACCGCCTCGAAGTCGGCATTCCGGGCAACAGCCACGCGCTCGACATCGCCGCGCGGGTCGGCATGCCCGAGCGCGTCGTGGCGCGCGCGCGGGAGTTGCTCGGACCGCGTGATCAGACGCTCGACCACGTGATCGAGCGTGTGCAGGTGGCGCGGCGCCAGGCGGAGGAGGACCGCAAGCGCACCGCCGACATCAGCCGCAGCGTCGCCGCGCAGAAGATCGAACTGGACGAGCGCCTGGCAGGAGCCGTTCGTAAGGAGAACTGGTTGCAGGAGGAGGCCGATGGTGTCGTCGAGGCCGAACTGCGCGCCGCCCACGCGGCGCTACAGCCGCCGCTGCAAGGGTTGCTCAGCGCGCCCGGCAAACACGGCGAGAGTGCCCGTGCCCTCAAGGTGGTCGTCGACGGCCTGCTCAAGAACGCCGCGCTGCATCGCCGCCGCGTGCGCTTCTGCAACGGCCTGAAGAAGGGCGCGCAGGTGTTCCTGCCGCGTTGGCGCCGACTCTGCATCGTGCACAAGGTCGACAAGGTGCGCGAGACCCTGACCGTCGACTACGGCAAGGTCCGCATGGAGGTGCCGTTCGAAGACGTCTCCTGGCTGCAGCCGCTCGGGGAATGAACCCGATCAGGGAATGCGGGAATGCCTTGCCCGGCTTGCCGCGTCTGCCCGGGCCGGTAGCATCGCCCGCCCCGGTGGGCAGACCTGCCCCGGTGTCGCGCGCCGAAGCAAGCGGCGCGACCGCGCCTGCCGCGAGCCAGCCCATGGTCCCTTCCGTCCTGATCGCCGACAACGACGCCGCCGTCAGCGGGTTGCTGGCCGAAGTGCTGCGGCGCGCCGGCGTCGAGGTCGAACAGGTGTTCGACGGTGAAGCCGCGCGGCGGCGCGCCGTCGAGGCGGTCCCCGATGTGCTGGTCTGTGACCTGGACATGCCGAAGATGTCGGGCATCGATGTGCTCGAGGCGTTGCGCGACCAGCCGCGGCAGCCGCCCACGCTGGTGATCTCGGGTTATCTCGACGCGGCGATCGAAGCCCGTCTGGCGCAGTTGCCGTTCGTTCGCACCGTGTTGCGCAAGCCCTTCGATCTGATGGCGTTCGCCCAGCTGGTGCGCGAACTCGCGGCCGAACCAGGAGAGGGAACGGCGGCCCTGGGTGAGGCCGGCGCTTGAGCGGTCAACTGCGGCGGCTGACCTTCCGCACGGCAGGTGAATCACACGGGCCGATGGTGGTGGCGTTGCTCGAAGGGCTGCCGCGCGGGCTGCCGATCGACTTCGCCGCGATCGACGCGATGCTGCGTCTGCGCCAAGGCGGTGCCGGCCGCGGCGGCCGGCAGCGGATCGAGGACGACCATGTGCAGATCCTCGGCGGCGTGCGCCGCGGCCGCACCATCGGTTCGCCGCTGGTGCTGGCGATCGCCAATCGCGACCACCGCATCGACGAATTGCCCGAGCCGGTGCGGCCGCGCCCCGGGCACGCGGATCTGGCCGGTTGCTTTCACTGGCTCGACACCGACATCCGCTCGACGCTCGAGCGCGCCTCGGCGCGCGAGACCTGCGCGCGCGTCGCCGCCGGGGCCGTGTGCGCGCAGCTGCTGGGCCTCGCCGGCACCGAGGTGCTGGGCTTCGTGCGCGCCGTGCAGGCCGCGGCGTTGTCTGCCGACCTGCCGGGTGCAGGGTTCGATGGTGAGGGGGGCGGGCTCGCCGAATGGCGGGTCCGGCGCGATGGCTCGCGCCTGTACACCCTGCGAGCCGACGCGGATGCGGCGATGCTCGAATGCGTGCAGGAGGCCGCGCGCCGCGAGGATTCGGTGGGCGGTGTGGTCGAGGTCGTCGCCGCGGGGGTCGTTCCTGGGTTGGGTTCCTGCGTGCAGTGGCAAGAGAAGCTCGACGCGCGGCTTGCAGGGGCGTTGATGTCGATTCCCGCGGTCAAGGGTGTCGAGGTCGGGGCCGGCTTCGCCGCCGCGGCAGCGTTCGGATCCGAGGTGCACGACGCGATCGCTCCCGAGCGCAGTGGCCTCGGTGGGGCTGCGTTCGCCCGGCCGTCGAACCGCGCCGGTGGCCTCGAGGGGGGCATGACCAACGGCCAGCCGCTGGTGCTGCGACTGGCGATGAAGCCGATCTCCACCTTGCGGCGACCGCTCGCCAGCGTCGATCTCTCGACCGGGGCGGCGTCGCTCGCCGGTTACGAACGTTCGGACGTGTGCGCGGTGTCGGCGTGCGCGATCGTCGCCGAGGCGATGGTGGCGCTGGTGCTCACCGACGCGTTGCTCGAGCGGATCGGCGGCGAAACCATCGTCGAGTTCCAGGACCGGTTGCAGACGTTCCTGGCTACGGCCCGCCGCCTGGGCGCAGGTGACGCCGACGACGGCAGCTGACCGCCGGTGGGGCGGATGAGGTGTGCGCGCAGGTCTGGTCGGCCCGTCGCAAAAAAAGGCCACGGCCGACCTTGAACTGCCTTCGGCCGTCGGTATCTTCCTTCGGCCTTTCCCTAGCAGTTAGCCCGCTAGCGTAGCTCAACTGGTAGAGCACCTGATTTGTAATCTGGAGGTTGTGGGTTCGATTCCCATCGCTAGCTCCAGATCGGCAGGTGATCGGTCCGGATGCTCGCGGGGTGAGCGGTTCCACCAGATGGTGGGCCCGACCACCGGTTGGCGCACGGCTCGGGGAAGGACGCACGGACGTGCATCGTCGGGCGGATACCAAAGCGGCCAAATGGACCAGACTGTAAATCTGGCGGCTCAGCCTTCGCAGGTTCGAATCCTGCTCCGCCCACCAGTCTTCCTTCGGCCGACGCGGCAAGCCGTCGAGGTCGGTGGATCTCTGGGATCTGGACCTTCTGGATCCGGATGATGTGGTCGTCGTGCGCTCGGTTCGCTGTTCGTCGGTTCGTGTTCGTCAGTTCGCAGTCCGTCGGTTCGATTACGCCTTCTTCTGATGGTCGTCCCTCCGGGGTCGACCGGCAGAGGGATGCGGGTGTAGCTCAATGGTAGAGCTCCAGCCTTCCAAGCTGGCTGTGAGGGTTCGATTCCCTCCACCCGCTCCAGTTTCGTGTCCGTCTCCTGCGTCTTCGTTCTGTAGCTTCGCTCTTTCCCCGTTTGCGTCTGCTGCCATAGCTCAGTGGTAGAGCACCTCCTTGGTAAGGAGGAGGTCGTGGGTTCAAGTCCCACTGGCAGCTCCATCTTCGGCATCCATTCCCATCGTCGTGCGCGTTCCGGCCATCCTTCCGGTCGCGGGCGACAGTTGATCATCCTTTTCAGTGTTGGTGGGCCGCGCGGCCCCCGAGTTCGAGACCATGGCCAAGGAAACCTTCACGAGAAACAAGCCCCACGTCAACGTGGGGACCATCGGGCACGTTGCCCACGGCAAGACCACGACCACTGCGGCGCTGACCTACACGCTCGCCGCGGTTGGCATGGCGAAGTACAAGGAGTACGCCGCTGTCGCCAAGGGTGGTACGGTCCGCGACGCGACCCGCGTCGTCACCATCTCGGCGGCGCACGTCGAGTACGAGTCCGAGACTCGTCACTACGCGCACGTCGACTGCCCCGGACACGCCGACTACGTGAAGAACATGATCACGGGCGCGGCGCAGATGGACGGCGCCATCCTGGTGGTGGCGGCGGACGACGGCCCGATGCCGCAGACCAAGGAGCACGTGCTGCTGGCCCGCCAGGTCGGTGTGCCGGCGATCGTCTGCTACCTCAACAAGTGCGACCTCGTCGACGACCCCGAACTGCTCGACCTCGTCGAGATGGAAGTCCGCGAACTGCTCAGCAAGTACGATTACCCCGGCGACGACGCCGAGGTCGTGCGCGGTGCGTCGTTCAAGGCGTTGCAGACCCCCAACCCGGGTCGCGACAACCCCGACAGCAAGTGCATCTTCGACCTGCTGGCGGCCATCGACAAGGCGATCCCGGAGCCGGAGCGCGAGATCGACAAGCCGTTCCTGATGCCGGTCGAAGACGTGTTCTCGATCGAAGGTCGCGGCACCGTCGCCACCGGTCGTGTCGAGCGTGGCCGCATCAAGGTGGGTGAGGCGATCGAGGTCGTCGGCATCCGCGACACGCGCGAGACGACTTGCACGGGCGTCGAGATGTTCCAGAAGACGCTCGACGAGGGCATCGCCGGTGACAACGTCGGCCTGCTCCTCCGTGGCCTCAAGAAGGAGGACATCGAGCGCGGCATGGTGCTCGCGGCCAAGAAGAGCGTCACCCCGCACACCCAGTTCGAGGCTCAGGTCTACGCCCTCACCAAGGAAGAAGGCGGCCGTCACACGCCGTTCATGTCGGGTTACCGCCCGCAGTTCTACTTCCGCACGACGGACGTGACCGGCACCGCCCAGCTCAAGGGCGCCGAGATGTGCATGCCCGGTGACAACGTCGAGATCACGGTCGAGCTGATCATGCCGATCGCGATGGACGAGCACCAACGCTTCGCCATCCGCGAAGGCGGCCGCACCGTGGGCGCCGGTCGCGTCACGAAGATCATCAAGTGATCTTCGAAGTGGGGAGGCGCGCTGCGGTGCGCTTCCCCGCCTGCTGGACTTCGCCGCGTCGAGAGGGGGGTTCGCTCAACTCTGGCAGCCGCAGCAATGCGGTGTCGACTTGTCGCTTTGCGAGCACGTGGCCGATGGCCTACGACTCGCTTCGCAACACAGGGCAGTAGCTCAATTGGTAGAGCTGTCGATTCCAAATCGACCGGTTGTGGGTTCAAGTCCTTCCTGCCCTGCCAACTTCATGGCTCTTCGGTGGTGACTCTTCCGTGGTGATGCTCGTGGTCGCCATGGCGCCGAGCCTTGGCGGCGGCCTCTGGAAGATCCTCACAGGCGTGACCGCGGTGCGCAGGTGCGCGACCGCTTCGCCTGATGCGTTCTGTATTGCGGCGGTGTCAACGCGGCACCGCTCGGCAATCCAAGGCAAAAGCTGGGCACGCGGGTGCCCGTGTGTAGAATGCTCGCCCTCGATTCGGCTCGAACCGCCGCGACTTCCGCGGCGCCGGGCACCCGTTTGATGCAAGATCGGAGACCACTGTGAGCTATCGCAAGGACCAAGGACGCTACGCGCGCATGCTCTCCTTCTGGGGCCTGACGCTGCTCGTCATGTACGGCTGCTTCTACAGCGGCGGGCTGGTCAGTGTGCTGGATCGGTGGCTCGGCGACGCCAACACCACCTACATCGATCCGTTCCCGCTGCTCGGCAAACTCAAGACCTCGAGCATCATCTCCCTGGGAGTCCTGATCGCGGTGGGATTCGTCTTCCACCTGATCCTGGCCCGCCCCAAGGTCGCCGACGCGTTGGTCGAGACCGAGAACGAGATGCGCAAGGTCACCTGGCCGACTTGGGGCGAGGCCTGGCAGGGCACGATGGCGGTCACCGCGATGGTCGTGGTTCTGTTCCTGTTCCTGACCGGCGTCGACCTGGTGCTGATCACGGTGATGGGGATGCTGATGCCAGGAGGCAATGGTTCCGGAGGCAACGGCTGATGGCGCTGCAGTGGTATTTTCTTCGGGTCCAGGTCGGTCGTGAAGACCGGATCCGCGAGAGCATGGTGCGTCGTCTCAAGCAGGCGGGGATCGAGAGCCTGGTGCCGCAGATCGTGGTGCCGGTCGAGATCATCGCCGATCACCGTCAGGGCAAGAAGGTGGTCAAGCGCCGCAAGCTGTATCCCGGCTACCTGATGGTCGAGATGGACCTCTCGGACGATGTCTGGTTCGTGCTGCGGGAGACGCCGGGATTCGGCGACTTCGTCGGCGGCCACACTCAGCCGACGCCGGCAGCCTCCGAGGACGTCGAGAAGGTGCTCGCGAGCATGGACGCGAGCAAGGAGCAGCCCAAGGTCGCGGTGACCTTCAAGAAGGGGGACCGGGTCAAGATCAAGACCGGCGCCTTCGAGAACACCGATGCCACGGTCGAAGAGGTGCATGCCGACAAGGGCACGCTCGACGTCTCCGTGAACTTCTTCGGTCGACCGACGCCGATGTCGCTCGGTTACTGGGAAGTCGAGCTGATCTGATCGGGTCGCCCGAGGGCGATCGACGCGGCGTCCGCGGGGCAGGGGCCGCGGGATTTCGCGGAAGTTGCAGATTCCCCGATTGACAGCGAGTGGCCGTTCTGGTTCACTCTTCGCCCCCCTTTCCCGAACGGAATCGCTCCGATCGGATCCTCGAGAACGCTGTTCCCCAGCCCTCGAGGACTCTTCATGTGGGAGGGTGCCGGCTTCCTGCCGACATCCGTCAGCACCGCAGAGAGAACGACATGGCCAAGGAAGTAACCGCTCAGATCAAGTTGCAGTGCCCCGCAGGGCAGGCGACGCCGGCGCCCCCCGTGGGCCCTGCGCTCGGCCAGCACGGCGTCAACATCGGACTGTTCGTCAAGCAGTTCAACGACGAGACGCGCGCGCAGGCAGGCTTGATCATCCCGGTGATCGTTTCGGTCTACAAGGACCGGACGTTCACCCTCGCCTACAAGTCCCCGCCAGCTTCGGTGCTACTGAAGAAGGCGGCGAAGATCGCCTCGGCGGCGCAGACGCCCGGCAGTCAGATCGCTGGTGAGGTCACGCGCGCGCAGGTTCGCGAGATCGCCCAGTTGAAGATCAAGGACTTGAACTCGGTGGATGAGGCAGCGGCGATGCGCATGGTGGAAGGCACCGCGCGCTCGTGTGGCATCAAGGTCGTCGATTGAGATTCGTCGGTCGACGCTGAGTGCCGCGGGCGCCGTGCGCCCCGTCGCAACCCGGATCGTCGCCTCGACACAGGAAACCAGGAGCATTCATGGCACGCAAGCGCAGCCGTCGCTACCAGAAGGTCGCCGCCAAGGTCGACCGCACCAAGCGCTACGCCCTCACAGAAGGCTTGGCGCTGATCAAGTCTCTCACGGGTCCCAAGTTCGACGAGGCCGTCGATCTGGTCGTTCGCATCGGCATCGATGCGAAGAAGACGGATCAACTGGTGCGCGGTTCGGTCAGCCTGCCCAAGGGCACCGGCAAGACCGTGCGCATCGCGGTGTTCGCCGAGGGCGACAAGGCTGCTGCCGCGCTCGCCGCCGGCGCTGACTTCGTCGGTGCGGCGGACCTGGCCGACAAGATCGAGAAGGGCTTCACCGACTTCGACATGACCATCGCGTCGCCGGACATGATGCGTTACGTCGGCAAGCTCGGTAAGGTGCTCGGCCCGCAGGGCAAGATGCCCTCGCCCAAGGCCGGCACGGTCACCCCGAACGTCGCCGACGCAGTGCGCGAGTTCAAGGCCGGCAAGATCGAGTTCCGCACCGACGCGGGCGCGAACGTGCACGCGGCCGTCGGCAAGAAGTCGTTCGGCGCCGAGGATCTCGCCGCCAACATCACCGCCTTCGTCGACCACCTGCGCACCCTGCGTCCCTCGCAGGCCAAGGGCGCGTTCATCCGCAAGGTCGTCGTTTCCACTTCGATGGGCCCGGGCGTGACCCTGGCGGTCGACTAAGGAGCCCTGTCATGCCGAACCTGGTCAACAACATCCTCCTCGACGAGCTGCAGAAGGAGTTCCAGAGCATGGGCTCCTGCGTCGTCGTCGAGTACGGCAACGTTCAGCCCAAGCAGGACATCGAGATCCGCGCCAAGCTGCGCGAGGCCGGTGTCCGTTATCGCGTCGTGCGGCGCCGCCTGGCCAAGAAGGCCTTCGCGAGCATCGACCTGGACATGGGCGACGCCCTGGTCGGTCGCTGCGCCATCGCGATCGCGGACAAGGAGGGGGCGATCCACGCCGCCAAGATCCTGCGGGAATGGATCAAGGCCACCAAGGACGCGCCGCTGCAGATCAAGGGCGGCATCGTCGAGGGGCAGGCCTATCTCGGCAGCGCAGCCGAGGTGATCGCCGATCTTCCCGATCGCAACACCGTCAACACTCAGATCGTCACTGCGATCAGCGGGCCGGCCCGCTCGCTCGCCTCAGTCCTCAATGCCGTGGCCGGCGGTCTCGCGCGCTGCATCCAGGCGCGCGTCGACAAGGCGTCAGCCGAGTAGATCTCAGCAGATGGATCTCGCGGCCAGGCAGGGCTTGGTCGTCGCGCTGAAGCCGATTCAAACTAGCCACTTACGGCGTCTCTCACCAAAACGCATTCCAGAATACCGGAGGTTGTAGCCATCATGTCGGAAGCTGAAAACGTGGTCCTCGACGCAGATCTCGAGGAAATCTTCACCAAGATCGACAGCCTGAGCCTCGGCAAGGCCGCCCAGCTCGTCAAGGCCATGGAAGCTCGCTGGGGTGTCTCGGCGGCGGCTCCTGTGGCTGTTGCTGCAGCGGCTCCGGCCGCCGGCGGCGCTGCCGCTGCCGAAGAGCAGACCGAGTTCACCGTCATCCTCAAGGAAGGCGGCGCGCAGAAGATCAACGTGATCAAGGTCGTTCGTGAGATCACCGGCCTGGGCCTCAAGGAGGCCAAGGCGTTGGTCGACGAGGCTCCCAAGCCAGTCAAGGAAGGTGTGAGCAAGGACGAGGCAGCCGAGCTGCAGAAGAAGCTGACCGAGGCTGGTGCCACGGTCGAGCTCAAGTAGTGGGTCGCCCGTCCGCGAGCGCACCGGGGCCTTGGGACCTTGGGTCCAGGGGTCCCGGTTGCGCACCCAGTCACAACCTTCTCGCTGCCCGGCGACTCCTTCGCAATTTGCGTTGCGGATGAGTGGCTCGGGTCTGTACTCTTGCACCGCTGCCGGTTCGGTTTTTGCATGGCCCACGGCCCTCACCTGACGTGAGGTACGTGCGCGTCCATTCGTCGACCAGCATGCAGCGTCCCGGTTTGCAAAGTCCCGGTTTGCAAAGCACAGTCGGATCGAAAAGCGCTGGGCCCGGACGCGGGCCCTCAGGTGGAACCGCATGGAGACCGTAGTCTACGGACGTTCTAGGTCCGTTGCAGAGATCCCCGACCTCGTCGAGATGCAGACGAAGTCGTACCTCAATTTCCTGCAACCGGAGACGGCGCCGAATCGCCGCAAGAACGACGGCCTCGAGGCCTTGCTACGTGAGATCTTCCCGATCTACTCGTACGACAAGACTCTGTGCCTCGAGTATGTGAGCTACGAGCTCGGTCGACCGCGCTACACGGTCGAGGAGTGTCGCAAGCTGCGCGTCACCTACGGCTACCCGTTCCGCATCCGCGTGCGGCTGGTCAAGCCCGAGCCGGTCGAGGAGGACATCTACCTCGGCGAGATCCCGATCATGATCGGCGGCGGCGAGTTCATCGTCAACGGCAGCGAGCGCGTCACAGTGAGCCAGCTGCACCGTTCACCGGGTGTCGACTTCTCGGTCGAGCTGCACACCGGCGAGAAGAAGCTGCACAGCTGCTGGATCATTCCGGAGCGCGGCTCCTGGATCGAGCTGAACGTCACCAAGAAGGACGTGATCAGCATCCGCATCGATCAGTCGGGCAAGTTCTCGTGCTCGACGCTGCTGCGGGCGATGGACCAGAAGTACTCGACCGACGCGGCGATCCTGCGCGAGTTCTACGAAGTCGAGAAGGTCGGCCGCAAGAAGACCGACCCCGAGGCCAAGTTCGCCAAGGCGCTGGTCGGTTGCTATGCCGTGGGCGACATCGTCGACGCCGCGAGCGGCGACCCGTTCGTGCGCAGCGGCGAGGAGATCACCGAAGAGGCCGCGCGCGCGATCGCAGGCAGCGAACTGCGTGAGGTCGAAGTGCTGCGCGCGCCGGAGGACTTCCTGATCCTCAACACGTTGCGCGACGACTCGACCAACAGTCACGAAGAGGCGTTGCTGAAGATCTACCAGCGCCTGCGTCCGGGCAACCCGCCGCAGCTCGAGAAAGCGCGCGAGCTCTTCCACGAGAAGTTCTTCGACGAGACGCGTTATCGCCTGGGTCGGGTCGGTCGCTTCCGCCTCAACCGCAAGTTCGAGACCGATACGGCCGAGACGCAGCAGACGCTGTCCGCGTCCGACTTCGTGCAGGCGATCCGCTACATCCTCGGCCTGCGCGCCGGCGTCGGCGAAGTGGACGACATCGACCACTTGGGCAACCGCCGCGTGCGCACGATCCACGAGCTGGCCGGCGACGAGTTCCGCAAGGGTTTCCTCAAGCTCCGGCGCACCGCGCAAGAGCGCATGAACCTCGAGAACGTCGACACGGTCACGCCGCGCAACCTGATCAACAGCAAGACGTTCTCGTCCGCGATCGAGTACTTCTTCGCCCGCGGCGAGCTCAGCCAGGTCGTCGACCAGACCAACCCGTTGTCGCAGCTCACGCACGAGCGGCGCCTGTCGGCCCTCGGGCCGGGCGGCCTCAACCGCAAGCGTGCCGGCTTCGAAGTGCGCGACGTGCACCTGTCGCACTACGGGCGTCTGTGCCCGATCGAGACGCCCGAAGGCACCAACATCGGCCTGATCTCGAGCTTGTCGATCTACAGCTCGCTCGACGACTACGGCTTCCTGACGACGCCCTATGTCGTCATCAAGAACGGCAAGATGACCGACGAAGTCGTGCGCCTGCGCGCCGACGAAGAGAACGACGCGATCCTCGCGCCTGCCGACACCGAGGTCGACAAGAATGGTCGTCTCACCGGTGACGACCAGGGCCGCGTGATCGCACGCGTCCAGGGCGATCCGGCGCTCGTCGATGCCAAGGTCGTCCAGTACATGGACGTCTCCACCAAGCAGGTGGTGGGCGTTTCGGCGTCGCTGATCCCGTTCCTCGAACACGACGACGCCAACCGCGCGTTGATGGGTTCGAACATGCAGCGCCAAGCCGTGCCGCTCCTCAAGTCCGAGGCGCCGCTGGTCATGACCGGCATGGAAGAGGTCGTCGCCCGCAACTCGAGCATGGTGGTGCGCGCCCGCAAGGCGGGCACGGTCACCGCGGTCGACGCGACCCGCATCGTCGTCGGCGACGACGTCTACAAGCTGCGTAAGTACGAGGCGCTCAACGAGCGCACCTGCCAGAACCAGACGCCGATCGTCGTGCTCGGCCAGAAGGTCAAGGCCGGTGAGGTCATCGCCGACGGCGCCGCCACCAAGCAGGGTGTGCTCGCGCTCGGCAAGAACCTCACGGTCGCCTTCATGCCGTGGGACGGCTACAACTACGAGGACGCGATCCTGCTCAGCGAGAACCTCGTCAAGGACGACGTCTACACGTCGATCCACATCGACGAGTTCGAGATCGAGATCCGCGAGACCAAGCTCGGCCGCGAGGAGTTCTCGCGCGACATCCCGAACGTCTCCGAGAAGGCGCTGCGCCACCTCGACGAGAGCGGCATCGTGCGCGTCGGCACCCGGGTCAAGCCCGGCGACATCCTGGTCGGCAAGGTTGCGCCGAAGAGCAAGAGCGAACTGACTCCCGAAGAGAAGCTGCTGCACGCGATCTTCGGTCGCGCCGGCGAGGACGTGAAGAACGCCTCGCTCGAGGTGCCGACTGGCGTCGAGGGCATCGTCATCGGCGCGGAGAAGTACAGCCGCAAGGTCAACCTCACCGAACTCGAGCGCACCCGCAATCTCGAGGAGATCAAGAACGCCGAGATCGAGTTCCTCAAGCAGTTCCGCAGCAACACCAAGCGGTTGCTCGAGAGCAGCAAGGAAGTGCTCGGCGCGGCGCCGACCAGCGCCGAGGGCAAGAAGCTCTCGGTGACCGAGGAGATGCTGATCCTCGATCTGCGCGCCATCCGCGACCGGGTCCGCCAGGTCGCCGAGGAGCAGACCGACGCCAAGAAGCGTCAGTCGCTGCTCGAGGTCCTGCAGGAGTTCGGTGACCGCATCGAGGAATCGGAGGCCGAGAAGAACAAGCTCGTCAACCGGCTCTCGCGCGGCGACGAACTGCCGCAGGGCGTGCTCGAGATGGTGAAGGTCTACGTCTCGACCAAGCGCCGCATCTCGGTCGGCGACAAGATGGCCGGCCGCCACGGCAACAAGGGCGTGATCAGCAAGATCCTGCCCGTCGAGGACATGCCGTTCCTGGCCAACGGCACCCCGGTGGACATCGTGCTCAACCCGCTCGGCGTGCCGAGCCGCATGAACGTCGGGCAGATCCTCGAGAC